>NZ_SMOK01000022.1 GCF_004353925.1 Pseudomonas sp. H9
CGCCGCTGCACGCAAGGGCGACAAGCTGACCTGCGGCGCGACCATTTCCAGTGGCTCGGGCAACGTCATCATCGGCGGCGGCACCTACCGCTACCTGCCGGTGGACGACGAGATCCCGCAATGGCTGCGCACCACCGTGGATGTGCTGATGGCCATCGCCGGTGCTGCGGGCGGTATCGCCCAGTTGATCAAGGCCGGCACCCAGGCCGGCATGAAGGCCGTGATGCCCTGTGCGATGAAGTTCACCGCAGGCTTCGTTGCCGGTGAAGTGGCCAGCCGCTACGTGGTGGAACCGGTGGCGCGCAAGGCGATTGGCGGGCTGGTCGGCAACCCGGTCGACCTCACCACCGGGCGCAAACTGATCCCCGATGAAATCGACTTCAGCCTGCCGGGCCTGATGCCGATTGAGTGGTCGCGCTTCTATGCCAGCGACCTCACCGTCGACAGCGTGCTTGGCCGCGGCTGGGTGCTGCCCTGGGAACAGAGCCTGCGCCGCAGCGGCAGCTTCATCTACCTCACCGACAACCAGGGCCGCGAAGTCCCCTTCGTGACCTTGCAAGCGGGCGAGCGCATCTACAACCCGCACGAGCAGGTGTACCTGGTGTGCACCGAAGGTGGCCACTACCTGCTGCAAACCCTCGACAACCTGTTCTTCTACTTTGGCGAAGTACCGGACGACGACCGCAACGTCCCGTTGCAGCGCATCGAAAACGCCCTTGGCCATTTCCTGCACTTCACCCGCACGCCCGCCGGCACCTTGACTGACATCAGCGCCACTGGCGGCACCCGCGTGCACCTGCACTACGACCACCCGCTGGGGCGCCTGACCGACATCAAGCGCGTGGTGAACAACCAGGCGGTCGAAACCCTGACCCAATACCGTTACGACGAACACGGCCAACTCAGCGAAGTGATCAACCGCAACGGCGATTCGGTGCGGCGCTTCAGCTACGCCGACGGCCTGATGGTGACCCACAGCAACGCCCTGGGCCTGGGCTGCCACTACCGCTGGGAAACCCTCGGCGGCACACCGCGCGTGGTCGAGCACTGGACCAGCGATGGCGAACACTTTCACTTCCGTTACGACCTCGACGCCCGCAGCAGCTGGGCCACCGATGTGCTCGGGCGCGAGCTGCAGGTGCAGTACAACGCCGACCACCGCGTAATTGCCAGCCGTGACTATGGTGGCGAACGTTACGCCATCGACCTCGATGACCACGGCAACATGGTCGGCCTGGGCTTGCCGGACGGCAACCAGCTCAGCTTCACGTACGACGAATTTTCCCGTCTGCTTGAAGAGTGCGACCCGCTCGGGCGCAAGACCACCTACGAGTACCACCACCTGACCCGACTGGTGACCCACGTCACCTACCCGGACGGCAGCACCTGGCGGGCGCGCTACGACGACAAGGGCAACCTGCTGGCTGAAACCGATGCCTTGGGGAATTTGACCGAATACCTCAACGGCGACGACGGCCTGCCGCACACCATCATCGACGCGACCTACACGTCCAAATACCTGTGGTGGAACACCCTGGCGCAGGTTGAGCGTTATCAGGACTGCTCAGGCAAGAGCACCTACTACCGCTACGACGAACGCCAGCACCTCATTGCCGTCACCGATGCGCTGAAGCAGACCACCACACTGGAGCGCAAACCCGACGGCGAAGTGCTGCGCATCGACTACCCAGACGGCACGGCCGAGCACTTCACCTACAACGTCTACGGCCAGGTGCTCAGCCACACCGACGGCAAGGGCCAGAGCACGCGGCTGCTGCGCACCGCCCGCGGCCTGCCGAGCAGCCGTCAGGATGCCAAAGGCCAGCGGGTGCGCTACGAGTACGACAAAGCCCAGCGCCTGACCGCGCTGGTCAACGAGAACAACGCCACCTACCGCTTTGCCTATGACCTGTCGGATCGGCTCAGTGAAGAAGTGCGGGTCGACAACCTGACCCGACGCTTCAGCTACAACGATGGCGGCCACCTGACCCGGCTCGACGAAATCGGCTACGGCGAAAACGCCGAACGCCCGCAGCGCCACACCGAGTTCGAGCGCGACGCCATTGGCCGTTTGCTCACCAAGACCAACAGCGATGCGCAGCAAGCCTTCAAATACGACGATGGTGACCGCTTGCTGAGCATCGAACGGCACCCGACCGCGCTTGGCAAACGGCTGGGCATTAGCGAAGAAACGCTGGAGTACGCCTACGACCGGCTGGGCCGTCTGACACAAGAGATTACCCCGGACGGCGCACTCACCTATGAATACGACCCCCTCAGCAACCTGACCACACTGACCTTGCCGGATGGCCGCAAGGTCAACCACCTGTACTACGGCAGCGGCCACTTGCACCAACTGAACCTGGACGGCCAGGTGATCAGCGACATGGAGCGCGACGACCTGCACCGCGAGGTGTACCGCACCCAAGGCAAGCTGACCAGTTGTTTTGGCTATGACGCCATGGGGCGCAAGGCGTGGCAGTTCGCCTCGACCTTGCCGGCAGAAAAGCTTTCACAGGTGCAGAACCCTGGCATCCACCCAGAACTGCTGGTGGAGCACGCCTACAACCCGATTCATCGGCGCTACCAGTACGATCCTGCGGGGGAATTGGTGCGCACGCTGGACAAACTGCGCGGCGAGATCAAGTACGAATACGAAGCCAACGGCCAGTTGCGTAGCCGTGACACCGGCTCGTTGATTGGCAGTGAAGAATTCCGCTACGACCCTGCCGCCAACCGCCTGGACTTCAATGCCCGGCAGCTCGCCAAGGTCAAGGACAACCGCATCAAACACTGGCGGGATCAGGAGTACCGCTACGATGCGTGGGGCAACCTGATCGAGAAGCGCTCGGGGCACAGCAAGCTGCAGCATTTTGCCTACGACTGTGAGAACCGGTTGGTCCGTGCTGAGACGCTGGTCAACGGCAAGCTGGAGAGCACGGGCGAGTATCGCTACGACAGCCTCGGGCGCCGGGTGGCCAAGCAGGCGGAAATCAACGGCGAGGTCGAACAGAAGCGCTTCCTCTGGCAAGGGCTGCGGATGCTGCGGGAGGAAACGCCTGGGCAGAGCATTTTGTACCTGTATGAGCCAGGTAGCTATGCGCCATTGTCGCGGGTTGATCAGGTGGAAGGGCAAGAGCAGCAGGTTTATTACTTCCATACCGATCAGATTGGTACGCCGCTGGAGCTGACGGACAGCGAGGGCGAGATTGTCTGGCAGGCGACGTATCGGTCGTGGGGTGAGATCGAGCAGCTGGCTGTCAATACGGTTGAGCAGAACCTGCGGTTTCAGGGGCAGTACTTTGATGGTGAGACGGGGCTGCACTACAACACGTTCAGATACTATGATCCTGAAGTCGGCAGATATTGCTCGCAGGATCCTTTAGGATTGAGTGGAGGTGACAATTTCTATCGTTATAACTCAAACCCGATAAGATGGGCTGATCCACTGGGCCTGATGCCTTTGGCCAACCCAGTTAACGTAGGTCATCATATGGTTCCGCATACACTGGCAACGTCGCTAGGTATAACGCCATTCAACTCATTCAATGATGTTCCATCTATGTTCTGGTTAGAGCAAGGGCAGTGGAATGATGTGGAGCATAGCGGTATGCATGGTTATAACGGAATTGCATCGGGTACTAAGCCAGTTGTCACGATGGATGCATTTAAATCTGAAGGGCTTACGAATGAAAAGTGGTTGCAGTCTCTTGAGGCGCATTACAACAACCCCGATATCGCTCATTTTAGAGGTGATCTGCGTATCATTGAAAATGGTAATCCAGGCAGAATAATTGCGGCGAATGTATCGCCTGCAGAGGGATGGGAAGCAACAAAGAAATGGGCACGATCTAAAGGGGCCGCGTTGCCAGGGTGTAGCTAATGAATTTGAAGAAAGCTCAGTATGTAACGGTTAACGACTCGAGGCTTATTGCTAACGGTTCGCTAAATGTAGGAGGGGAGTTGGTTCCGCTCTCGAATTTTGATTTTGGTATATATGGAGATGTGCAAAGAAAGGTTTTGGTTAGCTGGTGTGGGGGGGCGAAGGTTAATTATGGTTCGGCAGTAAGTAGTAGTTTTATTTCTAGGAGGGAGGTGGTGGTTGATGTTGTTGGTGGTGGAGGGGTTTCACTTGATATAGGGGTTGAAAAGTTAATATTAGACTCTTCGCCGGTCTCGGTGGGGAAATATAGGCTTTGCATCGAGGTTAATCTGGATGTTCCTCTTAAAACTATTGGGGAGGTCCCGGAGCATGTCAAACCGTTGGTGCAGTATTCAGAGGTGTTAAATGTTGTGTTTAGCCTGGATTTCTGCGCTAGTCCGCTACTGAATGAAGTCTCCAGAAAAAGACCGGTGTATGATGGGTACGGTCAGCTGGGTTTTTTTATCGCTGACTTACAGAAGATGAATGATTATGTGGTGTCTAGGCTTGGGCCTGGAAAAATAAATTTAAAAAATGCTTTTTGTGAAACGGAAATCGCCAATGAGCTATTTGAAGAGGGTTTGTTGATTTTGGTTTGGGGGATGACTCCGTGGCAATACTACATATATGGGCTGGATGAGGTGGCTGATGCTAAGTATGTGCCTGGTTTAATTCGACCTCAGTTTGAGGGGAAATACAGGCTTCGTTCTGATATCACAGAGCCAAGCGTTGTTCCTGGGGAGTTTCTATTAAACTGGCCAGAATGCATGCTTGTGGATTTTCCAAAGATATCATTAGGGGGGAGTGGAGAAACAGTGAGCGTTGAAGTGAGCGTCATGGGTTTCTATATTCCAGGGATTGGTGTTGGTCCGAGACTGGCCGTGATCACCGCGAGCAGGCAAGAAAGCGAAATGGTAATTGATCCACTTTTGAGGGTGGATATAGAGTCTGTGGAGCCTGAGTTGGGGTTTTAAATATTCTGCTTGTACCTTTTGTATTAGTTTTGAGGTGAGCAGTTAGGAGGGATTGGGATTGAGTTTCTGAGTTTGGATTTTATATTGTGTATTGTTGCATGAGTTGTGGAGGTATAAGTCACCTACTTGGGCGACTGCACCTGACAAGCGCGCTATGACGACAAGGGCAACCTGCTGGCTGAAACCGATGCGCTGAGGACCTGACCGAATACCTCATCGGCGACGACGTCCTGTCGCACACCAGCATCGACGCGACCTTCAAGCCCAAATATCTGTGATGGAACCCCTTGGCACAGATCGAGTGTTACCTAGTTTCTTGTAGGGAGAGAGATGTGATTTCGCTGAATGACATAATTAGTAATGTGAATAATGAGTTTGCAGATCGAAAAATTTATTTTGGTTTGTCGGAAGTCCCTGAAAGCATTATTTTGCCTGAGTCATGGAAGAGTTTTGGGCTGAGTCTTGATGAGGCACCAACATATCCCGTGGAATGGCATTCTTACATCACTGAATTTCCATCAGTCATTGCGCTCTTGAACGATAGCCTGCTAGGTACTGCGTTGCTGGCCAGCGAAAAAGTGGAAATGCTCTATATATTCCATGATGCGAATGGTTTCTACTACTACTTGGGTGGGCTGCCTATTGGGGGATAGGCGGTAGATATAGCAGATTTTGATAATATTCCTGCACGGCTTCAGGAGTTTTATCGTGAAGTACATGATGGCTATACATTCTTCTCTGCGCGCTCTATGGGGCCTCAGCGTTTGCGTGATCTTTTTCGTGTGTCTGATCTAATCGACGAAGAAGATGTGTCTTTTGCAGAAAACTGGATTGCTGTTTTTTCAAATGGCGCAGGAGATTATGTCGCGGTAGATGCGAAGGTAGAAGAATCGGGTGGGTTGATATGGTGGCACGAAGAACCCAAGGCTCCAGAGTTTGGTGTGGATATTTTCGAAGTTATGAACGCATGGATGGCGATTTTTTTAGAAGATACCAAAACCCGTGATGAGCTAATTGCTAAGTTTCATTAAAGGTTAGGTAACGCTCTTTAAGAAATATGGCGCAGTACGGTCCGGGAGGCAGCTTTCCCTCAGATACTCTTCGAAGTTTGCAATACCGGTTGCGCCAATAGCTTCTGTAGACAGTATGTTCTCATCCTCCCGTCAAGGGCGATTACAACTGCTTCCCCAATGCTTTCATTGAAAGTGTGGCGGCGGTCACCACCTGCTGAAAGCTCTCGATAACCTGTTCTTCTACTTCGGTGAAGTGCCTGACGACGATAGCAGCGTCCCGCTGCAGCGCGTCGAAAACACCCTTAAGCACTTTCTGTATTTCGCCCGCTCCCCCAGATGATACAGGCAGGACGTAGGGGTCAAATTATGAATGAGGTTGGTATGTTCTCTAAAGATGACTTGTTGCAGTCTTTTGCAAGCGTAGATGAATATGCAGGTTGCTATTTTTTTCAGCACAAGCTTCCAAAAGTGATCTATGAGTATTGTTTGAAGAGCGCAGATAAGCAAGATCTGCTGATTATATCTGAGGGTGTGAGTGATAAGAGGTTTTCTGCAGAAGTTGTTGGGCAGGTTCCTGACTCCTTGAGTCAAGATAAGGCTGTAGTATTCGAAATTTTTGCTAATAAATATGGTTTTACTCATGCGCTGGTTGTGCCCAACACTTATCACGGCAGCTTGAAAGGACGATTGGAAGGCAGAAGAGAAAATTTATATCTTTGTATTCCCATATACCGTTGTGAGTTTTCAGGTGACGAGTCTGTCGAAGAGTTTAAAGAGCTACGCCTGCATTATGTGCCGACATTAGATTGGGAGAGAAAGGCGAGCCCTAAACTTCGCGTATATTTCGATAATCCCACGACGGGAGGAGGTACTGACGAATTAGGCGCTTTCTTTAAGTGGTCGGCTCTGTTGAAAGAAATCAGTAATCTCAATGGCGTAGCGAGCGGATTTATTGAGGTTGCCAATTGGTCCGGTAAGGTCATTGAAGTAGTTTCTCCTAATGATGGTGAATATATACTGATAAGAAACAGAAGGGACGAACAGGCGCTCCCGATAGATAGCTTGCTTGATGAGATTAAAATTTTCGCTTTTACTTGATCATTCTTCATGTTCGAAGAACCAGGTTCGGCGACGACATATCGCACACCAGCGCGCTGGGCGGCTTCCTGATCGGAGCCGCCCTGGGTAACGCGCTGGTGGCTACAGTGGCCATTGCCACGTTCACCTGCGGGTTCGGCGTAGCCTTGCTGGCCGGTCGCGCGGCTGGCATCGGAGGCAGCTTGCTGACCGCCGCAGGGGAGGCGCTAGGTATAAGTTTCTCAGAATTTAAAGTACAGCCTTCCCCGCGATCGGCTGTTTGCATAGCAGCTGACCCACCGAAGCGGTTCGATTTGCTGGCGTTTCGCACCAGATCGCAGGGCAAGCCAGCTCCTACCGGGGCTGGCCTCTTGGTTAGTGAAGGCTTCGGGTAAAGTCCTGCAAGGCAGTTGTTCCTACCGAGCCGGTCGCTAACGTTTAATCAGCTTTTGCCCGATGCATCCTGTTCAACTACCAGGTCCAGTACATAGACGTGCGATGGGGCGTCGGCTGGCGGGTTCTTCCATTCGTATTGCTTCACTCTCACCACCGTACGCACACCGTCGTGGTGCTCGTAGCCTTCAATGGTCTGGTACAGCGGGTGCCAGGTGTCCTGGGTCGGCAGTTGCAAGCCGGCGTCATCATAACGGCGCTCGCGCACTTGCAGGCATTGGTAGTTGGGGATCAGCGGATGGCTGCACGTGACGGTCTTGGCGGCGACTTCCAGGAATTTGATCTCGCCTTTGCTGCCGTAGCGGGTCTCGGGGGTGGCTTCGCCCTGGAACTTCAACACCGAGCCGTCTTGGGTGGTCAGCTGGAGCACCGGCTCCGGGCTGTCATGGGTGATGACGGTGCGCAGGTCCCCTTTGAGCAGGCGCCCGACTTCGGAATCGAGCGCCATGAGGCTCTTGTCGCAGGCCATCAAGGTTGAGGCCAGCGACGGCACCTTCAGTACACCGTCCTGGTAGCTGTATTGACCAAACTGGCCGTTGCAACCACCGCTGACTTTCAGGTTGTGCCCGGCAAAACTCAGGCGCAGTTTGCGCTCAGTGCCTTTGCTCAGGGCGGCGATGGGGTTGCCCGAAGCATCTGTGGCCGAAACCAGGTTCCAGTAGTAGGCCGAAAGCTCAGGCTGGGCTGCGACCGACGCGGGAGTGGCAGGCATGGAAGGCGACCCTTCATGGGAGGTGGAAGCCGGGGTGCACGCCTGGAGCAGGGCAGCACAGACGGCAACGAGGAGAATGTTCTGTTTCATGGTTCGCTCTTTCAGCCTTGAAAATGAGGGGCGGTATCCTTTGCGCAGAGGAAGCTTGCGCCAGTAAACCAGGTACTGAGGTCGTTTCAGGTTTGTCCCGTGGTGTGGGCCTTGCCCAGACTGCAGGCCAAGCTGCTCGACTTCAGTGACCGATGGCAATCGGACAGCATCTGTGTCGATCAGTTTCATAGGCAGGGTGCCTTGAGATTGTTGCTAAATCTTACGCAGCAGGCCGACAGTTTGCTGAAGTAGTATGTGCAGATTCTGCTATCAGGGGGCGTGGAGCACTGCGCCCAGTCTTCTTCTCATTACTAAGGAATGGTGTGATGCCGAGCCCGGTGTTTATTCAACGGAAGGTATTGTTTGGGGACTGCGATCCTGAAGGCATTGTCTATACGCCAAGGTTTTCATATTTCGTGCTGGAGGCCGTTCACGAGGCGCTGGGTGTCTGGCTGAACGGCCCGGGGCTCAGGGCGCTTTTAGGCTTCAATATATTGCCGCCGGCAAGGGCATTCTCTCTGGAGTTTCTACACCCGGTCACATGGGACGATGAGCTGACGATCAAAGTGAGTGTGTCGAATGTGGGGGAACATTCTTTCTCGTTTTCTGTTGAAGGGCGTCTTCCGTCAGATGTACTGGCGTTTGTTGCAAGCCTGACGCAGGTTTGTGTTTGCCCGCAAACGCGGGAAGTGGTAGCGGTTCCTCTGCCGCTGCGGGTGCTCTTGCAGTAAAAATGACACACGCTGCCGGGGCAGTGCGTTGGCTGCATTCTTCTGATTAACCTGTTGGGCACCGGACCTGCGCTGATCAATAAGGGCGCCAGCGCAGGTTTAATCGCTGCGACTATTCTTAAGCTGTGTACGACGCAGGCCTGACGGTCGATGTACTTTTTGCCTGAGGAGTCGCTGTTTTGAGCAAGCAGTTTCTCTCCGCAGTTGTCTGCACAATGCTGCTGAGCCCATGGTGGGTTGAAGCCGGGCAGCCATCAAGCCTGTTTGCCAGCTGGGCAACGCCATCTTCAATGTTTGAAGCGGGAGAGACCCGACTTCCGATCAAGCCTGCGAAACGGTTCTCCCGTACTGAACAGTCGGCCTGCCGAGAAAGAATGTCGCCCAATCCAGGCTTCATTGAGTATTTGCAAGAGAGTGCCGAGAAAGGAGATATCAAGGCGCAGATGACGCTTGGCCACTCCTACCGCAATGGCGATTACCTGGATAAGGCTGATCCAGAGCGTGCCGCTTATTGGTTTAAAAAGGCCGCCGATCAAGGAGACCTTGATGCGCAAGTTGTGCTCGGCACACTTTACGACAAAGGTGAAGGCGTGCCCCAAAACCATGAGCAAGCGGTGATCCTGTACCAGCTCGCTGCCACCAGCGGTGATCAATGGGGGCAGGTGTTTCTGGGGCAGCACTACCTGACGGGGCGGGGCGTCAAGAAAAGTGTGAAGCTGGGGCGGTACTGGTTGCGTAAGGCCGCCGATCAAGGCAACGGGCCGGCAAAGGAAATGCTTGGCAAGTTGCCGCCGAACTCCAACTAGTGCTTTGCGCTACTACAGCTGCGAAACACCTGACTCATCAGGCTGATCTGCACCCTGGGCATTACTGACCGACATCGGCGTAGTTGTGAGCATCACGTTATAGGTGCCCAGGTCGGCATCGTTACGCTGCGATTTGATGGACAGGCTTTTGCCTGTCCAGTGCAGCACTTCGTTATCAAAGCTGGCGCCTGATTTGGTCTTGATCAAGTTGCTTTTGCTTTGAGAAGGCGGGCCGTAGTCGGCGCGCAGCATTTCTGCCACCAGGCCGCTACTGTTTGACGGGCCGGTGAACACCAGTGTTTCGATCTTGCCATTGACCACCTGGGCAACCAGTTTGTAGCCCAGCAGCACGCGGCGGGAGTCGGTGCCCAGAATGACAAATCGACCTGGCGTTTCAGTGGCCGCGCGGCAGAGTGTTGTCGATGTTGTCGCATTGGCTGGGCATTCTGCTACTTCGTTGAGAAAGTCGCCCTGCAGGTCAACACCCATGAACGACGTTGGTTCCTGCGCCCAGGTAGTGGAGGGCTGCTGTGTGCCGGCAGCCAGCGCGCTGGAGGGGATCAGAAGGCCAGTCATCACGAGCTTCAGTAGGGTCATGCAAATCTTCCTTGATAGGGCCAAGCCCGATGCAAGAGGGTCGCCCGGGGCCGGGCGTGGTCAGTGGAGGCGCACGACACTCATCGCAACGTGCTAATACGATTGAGTGTCAGTAGCATAGAATTGGTCGGCATTATACATGCCGCTTACAGATCAATGCGCGATATTCGCCGCTGCAAAGTAACTTTTTCTGACTGTTTGTCGGAATTGGCGCCCAACGCCCCGACTGCTGATTCGAGGGCGTTGGGTGCTATGGGGCTATGGTTGCATTACACACGCGTTACCGATTGCCAGGCTTATGCTGTGTTCGGCGTTCATTCGCGCGCAGTGCATCAATGCTTCTTCCTTGCTGGCATAGCTTGGCTTGAGCCGCATTTTTTCCTGGTTGTCGTAGATGTCGAAGCCACCGGAAACAGTTGTCGCGTAAAAGCGGGTGCCGGCACGGAAAGATTCCTGCTCGATAGGCACCGCCGGGACGATAACGAATCTTGTTTGCATTTTTTGTGCCTCCCCAGGCAGACATTTAACTATTAGCTATCCATTTGAAGGGCTGCAACAAAGCTTCAAAGCAGGCGACCAGAGGTCAACGTGGGGAGCGAACGCGCTCGCGCTAATTCAGACGAAGTGCTAATGCAAACGATTCTCAAAGATTATGTGGTCGTGTAATCTCGCCGCCGCCTAGGCAGCAAGCCGGTGTGCTGCCTGAAAACAGTGTTTGTCGGGGATGGAAATGGATGACAAAAAAGGGGCTGTTGCTATTTTGCAATGGCGTAGCAGCTTCCTGGTAAATGGCGTGCTGCACGAGGCGGCCTATGATCAGGCATTGATTGCCGCAGAGCGCCTGGAGCGGGCTGGGGCGGTCAGTGCGAGTGAGTGGATCGATATGGTGCGCCAAGCCAACGCTGCCTTGTTACGGCATCAAGGATAGGTTGATTGCGCTGGGTGATGCGCTGACTCAGCTCAACCCCCAGGCCAACAAGGACAGTACCGATGCCAGTAGCGTACCCAACACGGCGCTGTACTCGATCTTGGAATGCTGGGCGTGCACGCGCACGTCCTCAAAGTATTGGGCCTGGGTCGGTGCATGAGGGTGATGGCGCAGATCCTCTGCCAGCACCTGCAGGCGCGAGTCGATGATGGCGCCAAGGGCAAAGAAGGTGACGGCGTAGCTGGCGATGAAGATCAACAGGTATTTCATGAGCGTTCCCTGGCGTTGACGATTGGAAGTCTCTGGCTTATACAAGCGTCCCTTTTGCCAAAAAGCGCTGCTGCAGGAACTGATAATGAACGACGACCTGGACATTCATGAGCCCGAGCATGATCACTTACTTGATCATGAGTTCTACGAGGTCGACGCTGCCCTGCAAGAAGAAGTCGACCCGTTGTTCGATCCCCAGGACGACGAGCACATCGACGCCCTGGATGAAGTCGACTGGGATGAGGGCGTCGATCCGCTCGATGACCTGTAAGTACAGGGGCTGAGCTAACGGCCATCTGCCGAGAATTTGCCAGCACCTGTTACCGACAATAGTAGCAAGCCTCCACAAATGCTCAGGTTTTTGAAGAACTGTACGCTGTTAGCGGCGCGCTCTGGGTCGACCATCGTCCAGAACGGATGGCCGATGACGGCGGTGCCGATCACGAACAGGGCAAACAGGAACGCCAATGGGCGTGTGTAGAAGCCGATGATCAGCAAGATGGCCACGAAGAACTCCATCACCACCGCAACTGCGGCTGCAACCATGGGCATCGGGGCACCCAGTGAGGTCATGTAGCCGACGGTGCCGTCGAAGCCGGTCAGCTTGCTCCAGCCAGACATGATGAACAGAATCATGAGCATGATTCGCGCCAGCAGAATGATCACATCACGCTGATTATCGAACAGGGTATAACGCATGGCCGCCTTCCTTTGTTGTGGGGCCATTTCACCTTAGCAGCTGGTTGTTGCCTTTGCGCCATGTAAGGGGGAATCACGTGTAACAAAAAAGGCGCCTCAAGGGCGCCTTCTTCAGAAGATGGTGCGAGTGGCGGGACTCGAACCCGCAAGGCTCACGCCGGCAGATTTTAAGTCTGCTGTGTATACCAATTCCACCACACTCGCACAGTGTTGAAAGGGTCTGGCGACCGGGCGTGCTATGGAATACAGCCCTGGAGAATATGCATTTCCTCCGCAATCAAGCGAGCTTTATAACTCATGGCTATATTTGAGTCAACCGCAAGGTACGGTGTGAATGGGTTGCTTCTGGCAATCATCGCCTGGTCGCTGGAATTGCGCGCGATGTTGGCTGTCTATGCTTGATCAAGTGTGCGATTTACGTGGAGCTACCATGGGTTCTTCTGATCGCTCGGATGTGCCAAGCATGCAGGCCAGCCGTTACGAGCAACTGGTGCAGGCGGTGGTGGATTACGCCATTTACATGCTTGATCCCCAGGGGCATGTGGTGTCCTGGAATGCCGGTGCCCAGCGCATCAAGGGATGGCGTGCCGAAGAGGTCATTGGCAAGCACTTTTCCTTGTTTTTCACCGAGCAGGATCGCATTGACGGTAGGCCCGCCACGTTGCTTGAGCGTGCGTTAAGCACAGGGGTCGCCCAGGACGAAGGCTGGCGTGTGCGTAAAGACGGTACACGATTCTGGGCATTGGCGGCGCTGGATGTGATCCGCTCTCCAGAAGGTGAGATCCTCGGGCTGGCAAAAATTACCCGGGACATTACCGATCGCCGTGAGGCTGCACTGCAGCTGGATGCCATGCGTGCGCAGTTGTTCCAGTCGCAGAAGCTTGAAGCATTGGGCCAGTTGACCGGGGGAATGGCCCATGACTTCAACAACCTCCTGACCATCATCATTGCCTCGGCGAAGCTGGCCCTCAAAAGTAACGATCAGCAGCGCAACCAGCGTTTGCTTGAGCACATCCTCGATGCGGGCGAGCGGGGCACCCAAATGACCCAGCAACTCCTCAGCTTTGCCCGGCACAGGGCGCTGAAGCAGGGGCGGGTGCAGGTTCTGCAGTTGATTGAGTCGATTCACTTGCTGCTGGCTCATGCGCTACCCAAGGACGTCGAGCTGCAGGTACAACTGGAGGAAGGGTTGCAAGACGTCGCGGTCGACGGCGGCCAGTTGCAAATGGTTTTGCTCAATCTGATCCTCAATGCCCGCGATGCCATGGAGAGCGAGGGGGTCATCCGTTTGCTGGGCTGCAATTGTCAGCTTGCGGGTGAGGTCGACGACCTGCACGGCGCCTATGTGCGACTGGACGTCAGTGATGATGGCCGAGGCATTGCGCCGCATGTGTTACCGCGGATCTTCGAACCTTTTTTCACCACCAAGGCGTTTGGCAAGGGAACTGGACTGGGGTTGAGTCAGGTCTATGGTTTTACCAAGCAGAGCAATGGTGCCGTGAGCGTCGCCAGCGTACCCGGCGAAGGCACGTGCGTGAGCTTGTATCTGCCCGCGTTCCGAGAGGACATAACGACGGCAAACTGAACAGGTGCACCTATTGTGGAGCCACTCAAACGCCTCGCCAGTGGTATTGACGGTCTGGATGCATTGCTCAAAGGGGGGCTGATTGTTGGCGCCTCTTATATCGTTCAGGGCCGACCAGGGTCGGGCAAGACCATTCTGGCCAATCAGTTGGCCTTCAATCATGCCGGCCAGGGCGGGCGGGTTCTGGTCGCTACCCTGTTGAGCGAGTCTCATGAGCGTTTGTTCCAGTACCTTTCAACGCTGAGCTTCTTCGATTCAAGTGTGTTGGGTAATCAGATCCAGTTTGTCAGCGCCTTCGATACCCTGGAGCGTGAGGGGCTGGAATCGGTGGTCAAATTATTGCGTGGCGAAATCAGTCATCATCAAGCGACGTTACTGATCGTCGATGGCTTGCTGACGGCCAGGTCGCGTGCCGAAACCACACTGGATACCAAAAAATTCATTGCCGAGTTGCAAGGCCATGCCGCCTTTGCCGGCTGTACGGTGTTGCTGCTTACCAGTTCACAATTGGATGACGGCAGCCCTGAGCACACCATGGTCGATGGTGTTGTCGAGCTGACTGAGACGTTGATCGGAAGCCGCTCTGTGCGCAGTATCCAGTTGCGCAAGACGCGAGGCAGCGGTGCCTTGTCGGGGTTGCATGAGTGTGAAATCACTGCAGATGGCCTGCAGGTCTACCCGCGACTGGAATCGCTGTACAGCCATCCCAGCGGCATGGGCAGCAGCGAATTGAGCCGGGTTGCGAGCGGGGTCAAGTGCCTTGATCAGCTGCTGGGCGGAGGATTGCCCTCAGGTTCAATGACCCTGGCCATGGGGCCGTCAGGGATCGGCAAGACATCGCTGGGGGTCAGCTTTCTGGCTGCCGCCACGGTTAAAGCGCCAGGGCTGCACTTTGGCTTTTATGAAACTCCGCAGCGCCTGCGCCTGAAGGCCAGTGCTCTGGGGCATGACTTCGCGGCCATGGAGCGCAGTGGCGCGCTGCATATTGCCTGGCAGCCGACCACTGAGGGCGTGCTCGATGAGGTAGGCGCACGTTTGCTGCACCTGGTTCAGGCCCACGGCATCCGCCGTGTCTTGATTGACAGCCTGGGCGCTTTCACACGCCTGGCGACTCATCCGGCACGGCTCAATGAATTCTTCAGGGCCTTGATCGGAGAATTGCGCGCCCGTGACGTGAGTGTCATGGCAACCTGGGAAATGCGGGATATTTTCGGCTCGGAAATCAATGCGCCTGCGCCAGACCTGTCGAGCATTGTCGATAACCTGCTGTTGCTGCGTTTTGTTGAGCTGGAGTCCACGCTCAAACGTTTGCTGTCGATCCTCAAGGTGCGTGATAGCAACTACGATCCGGCGCTGCTGGAGTTGATCATTAGCGCCCACGGTATCGAATTGCACAAAGCTTTCACCCAGGCCACGGCAGTGCTGTCAGGCACGCCGACGCCAGCGGCGGGCGCGTGAGCGTTCGGGTGGGGTGATCATGAGCACGATCCTGGTCGTCGACGACGAGTACCTGATTGCCGATATCCTCGGCTTCCTGCTGGAAGACGAAGGTTTTGAAGTCCTGAAGGTCGGCAATGGCGAGCAGGCCCTGGAAACGCTGGCTCGCACCCAGGTGGAACTGGTGATCACCGATTACATGATGCCCAGGCTCAACGGAAAAGACCTGGCACTGAAAATGCGTGAAGACCCGAAATTACAGGCGCTGCCGGTGATCTTGATCAGCGGTGCCCAGGCGCATGAGGGATGGGATAGTCCCGAGTTGTTCGTGGCTGTCTTTGATAAACCCTTCGACATCCCCACGTTGGTTGCCAAAGTTAATGAGCTGCTCCGACCGTCCACGTCGTCATGAGGGCTTGCGGCCACACTGTTGCGGGTGGCTTGGGCTCAAGCGCATCCGTGCGGCTTGAATCAGCGGGCATTACTCGTGATGAGTGTCTCCTTTCTCTGGTGGCGGGCTGCCGGCCTGAATGCGCTTGTAGATCTCTTCACGGTGCACCTGTACATCCTTAGGTGCATCGATGCCAATCCTTACTTGCATGCCCTTGACACCCAGAATGGTGACTTTGATGTCATTGTTAATGATGATGGTTTCGCCAACCTTGCGGGTGAGTATCAGCATGTATATCTCCTTGTTAACGTAAGTAGCTTGGCAGGACGTGCCCGCACAAGCCCGGAACACGTGCAGCGCGTTCCTCTTTTCCTTCATTAAAGACGCTTTCGGGGAATATTAATTCCCCCGAACACAGAATCTGTAGAGAGTCTTTAGTCGCAGGTGCCTTTAGAGGCTATTGAGCACTTCGCAGCAGCCAGTGCTGCTCACGCCCGCAAGCATAGGGGTCTTGAGCGAATATGGGAAATTTCTCTGCATGATAGTAGAGCTGAGGCCTGCTGAATCGTTTTTCAAGGGGGGAAGAGAGGGTAATTACCCCAATAATGCTACGGATTTGATTTGCGCCATGAGCTGCTGGCCGCTATGCAAGCCCAACTGATCGGCTGAATAGCGGGTGATCCGTGCCAACAGTACGCTGCCGTCGGCATCGAGGCTGACCAGGACGTGGGCGCTGTTGTCGGCCGCCTGATGGCTGCGCACGTGCACCGGTAGGCGATTGAGGATGCTTGAGTGGCTGTCTTCGACCAGGCTCAGGCTGACATCCCGGGCCTGCACTTTGAGGCGAAGTGATGTGCCCAGAGCCAGCGGTTCGTGTGCCAGACGTAGCTGCAGCGTACTGTCCGGTAACTGCAGGCTCAACAGTTGGTAGGCCGAATCGTAGTGGCTCACCCGGCCCTCGATGATCACGCCGGCCTCATCGCCCTGAGCCAGGGGCAGGTCGAGGCGCGCGAGGGTTGCGGCAATCGGGCCGCAGGCCTGGACTTTGCCCTGTTCCAGCAGTACCAGGTGATCGGCCAGGCGGGCGACTTCGTCCTGGGCGTGGCTGACGTAGACCAGCGGGATGTCCAGTTCTGCGTGTAATCGTTCCAGGTACGGCAGGATCTCGCGTTTGCGGGGGCCGTCGAGCGCTGCCAGGGGTTCGTCCATCAACAGCAGTTGTGGGCTGCTGAGCAAGGCGCGGGCAATGCCTACCCGTTGGGCTTCACCACCCGACAGTGTGGCGGGTTTGCGTTCGAGCAAGTGCTCGATCCCCAGCAAGGCACAGGCCTGTTCAAGGCTGACCTTGCGCGCATCGACCGGGATACGCCGCCAGCCGAATTCCAGGTTGCCCTTTACGGTCAGGTGCGGGAACAAGCTGGGCTCTTGGAACACATAGCCAATCGGGCGCAGGTGCGGGGCAATGAAGTGGTTGCGTCGCGAGTCCTGCCAGATCTGCCCATTCACTTCGATGTAGGCATCTGCTGCCCGCTCCAGGCCGGCCAGGCAGCGCAGGCAGGTGGTCTTGCCTGAGCCAGAATGGCCAAATAGCGCACTGATACCGCGACCGGGCAACTGTAAGTCGACATCCAGTTCGAAGCTGTCCCGCGCTACCTTGAGCCGGGCGTGAATCATGTTCTGCACGGTCAGCTCCAGGTCGATTTGCCTTGGCGGCTGGAGTACAACGCCAGCAGCACAAGGAAGGAGAACACCAGCATGGCACCGGCCAGCCAGTGAGCTTGCAGGTACTCCATGGCTTCGACATGGTCGAAGATCTGCACCGACACCACCCGGGTCTTGTCAGGAATGTTGCCACCGATCATCAGCACCACGCCGAACTCACCGACGGTGTGGGCAAAGCCAAGAATGCTCGCGGTGATAAAACCGGGGCGAGCCAGCGGCAACACCACATGGACAAAACTGTCCCACGGGCTGGCGCGCAGGGTGGCGGCCACTTCCAACGGGCGTTCGCCGATGGCGCTGAAGGCGTTCTGCAAGGGTTGCACAACAAAGGGCATCGAATAGATCACCGAGCCGATCACCAGGCCGCTGAAGCTGAACACTACGGTGCCCAGCCCCAACGCCTCGGTGGTTTGCCCGATCCAGCCGTTGGGGCCCAGGGCCAGCAACAGGTAGAAGCCGATGACCGTCGGTGGCAGTACCAGGGGCAGGGCAACCACCGCGCCCACTGGCCCGCGCAGCCAGGAACGCGTACGCGCCAGCCACCAGGCGATGGGGGTGCCGACCAACAACAAAATCAATGTGGTCAGGCTGGCCAGTTTGAAGGTCAGCCAGATGGCACCCAGGTCGCTGGCATCCAGTGGCATCAGATTTCGTAACCGTAAGACTTGATCAGCGCCGCCGCTTTCGGGCCTTTGAGGTACTCAACCAGCGCTTTGGCGGCCGGGTTGTCCTTGCCTTTGTTGAGGATCAGCGCATCTTGTTTGATTGGCTCATGCAGGCTGGCCGGGACGATCCAGGCCGAACCTTCGGTGACTTTGCCGTCTTTGTAGATTTGCGACAGGGCGACGAAGCCCAGCTCGGCATTGCCGGTGGAGACGAACTGGAAGGCCTGGGTAATGTTCTGGCCCTCGACGATTTTCGCCTTGGTGGCCTCGGTGAGCTTGAGCTTGTCCAGTACCTGAGTGGCGGCCAAGCCGTAGGGGGCCGCTTTCGGGTTGGCGATGGACAGGTGCTTGTATTCGTTCTTTTTCAGCACTTCGCCTTCGGCGTCGACGTAGCCAGGCTTGGCAGACCACAGCGCCAGGGTGCCAATGGCATAGGTGAAGCGTGAGCCTTTGACACCGTCACCTTCGCTTTCCAGTTTTGCCGGGGTGCTGTCGTCAGCCGCGAGGAACACTTCGAAAGGCGCACCGTTCTTGATCTGCGCATAGAACTGCCCGGTAGCGCCATAGGCGGCGACCAGCTTGTGGCCGGTGTCTTTCTCGAAGTCTTTGGCGATGGCCTGGATGGGCGCGGTGAAGTTGGCCGCGACAGCGACCTGAACCTCTTCGGCCCAGGCACTGTTGAAGGTCATGAACGCGGCCAGGGCGGCCAAGGCAAAACGAGGTGCGCACTTACTCATGAAACACAGCTCCATAGGCTGAGGGGTAATCGTTATGTAGGCGAATATATAGCGATTACCCGACAAACGGGAAGCTCTGCTTCAGCGATTGAGTTGCGCGAGGGCGTTTCCAGCCAGTGTGCGCGTCAGCTCACCGGCCGCAAGCGCTTGACCCAGACGCAGCGCCTGGCCCGACCAGAGGTTGCTGAAATCACTGCTGCCTTTGGGTTCGCTGATCGCCCGCAGTGGCATCAGTGCCCCACCCGCGAGGGGGAAGTGCGGTGCCAGCTCGCTGATCGGCCCCAGCTCGCGCATGATCCGGGTGTTGATGCCGCGTGCCGGGCGCCCGGTAAACAGGTTGGTCAGGGCGGTGTCGCTTTCTTTGGCGCTGTGCAGGGCCTGGCGGTGGGCTGCCGAGATTTTGGCTTCTGGGCAGAACAGGTAAGCGGTGCCCAGTTGCACCGCCGAAGCGCCCAGCGCCAGGGCGGCAACCATGCCGCGATGGTCGCCGATGCCGCCAGCGGCGATCACTGGTACGTTCACCGCATCGACGATTTGTGGCACCAGCGCCATCGTGCCCACCTGGCTGTTGAGGTCAGTGCTGAGGAACATCCCGCGGTGTCCACCGGCTTCGTAGCCCATGGCGATGATGGCATCGCAGCCATGCTGTTCCAGCCAGAGCGCTTCCTCTACGGTGGTGGCGCTGGACAGCACCTTCGCACCTGTGGCCTTGACCCGTGCCAGTAATCCAGCCTCTGGTAAACCGAAGTGGAAGCTCACCACGGCAGGGGTGAACTCCTCCACCAACTGACAGGCGGCGTCGTCGAACGGTGCGCGGTTGGACACCGGCGTCGGCGCGTCATAATCGGCACCCAGCTCGTCATAGTAGGGTTTGAGCGCCTGCTTCCAGGCGGCATCGCGCGCCGGGTCGGGCTGCGGTGGCTGGTGGCAGAAGAAATTGACGTTGAGCGGCCCTGGGCAGGCCTGGGCAAAGGCCACCAGTTCGGCGCGGATCTGCTCCAGGCTGAGGGTGGCGCAAGGCAGCGAGCCCAGGCCGCCGGCGTTACCTACGGCAATGGCCATGGCCGAGCCCGTGGCGCCGGCCATGGGCGCCTGAATGATCGGTAGTTCAATGCCTAGCAGATCGAGAAGACGGGTGTCCGGCCATTGGCTCATGCCTGGTTTTCCTTGTGTGTGGCGACCGTTACAGGGCTTTGCTGACCTTGATGTCAGTGATCTTTTTCGCGTCTTCGCCGTGGAGCTTTTCCAGTGCTGCCTGCACTTCTTCCGGGGTATCGCTGCTCATCTGGGCGAAGTCGAAGCGTCGCTCGCCGTCAAGTTTGTATTTGATGACGTACTTGGTGGTCTGGCTCATGGCTTATCTCAGTTTCGACGACGAACGGCGGATGAACTTGATCTTGTGGGTGAAGGTCGGCTTGCTCACCGCCGACAAGGCACGCGGGCCAACGGTGTCGATGGTGATGTTCCAGAAACCGGTGCTGGGCACGGTGATTTTTGCCGGGAAGTCGACGAATGCACCGCCATGGTAGGTATGGCGCCCGCCGTTCTTGAAGCTGCGGAAGTTGGCGTCGTTCATCAGACGGATATTGCAGCGCTGGGAGCACTCGATGACGACGATGTCGTCTTCGTTGAGGTGCTCGCGCTGGTGTACGAATTTCATGTTGCTCTCCGCAATGGATCTTTGGGCAGATCAAAACGATACCATGATCAACGGTTACACTGTCGCCCTTCGTGCCTGGGCCAAGATAAATCTGCCAATCAAGGGAGCAAAATGGTCCTGGCGCGGTCAGAGTATTTTTCCGTGGTGGAGGTGTAGCTTGATGAAGTGGGTTGTAGCAGCGTTGGCAGTTACGTTGGGCGGTTGTGCCAGCGTATCGGAGCTTGAAAACTCGCCGGAAACCTTGAACGTGATTTCTGGCAAGAAGCCCCAGGAGTACGCCACCTGCGTACAGCAGCAGTTGTCTGAATCCCGTGGTCCGCTGGAAGTAGAAGCGCACCACGACGGCGTGCGCCTGGTCGTGCCGCAAAAGGTCGGTGCCGGGCCTGCGGCGGTGGTCGATATCAACGAGCGCGGGAGTGGCAGCAGCATCAAGTTGTACGAACGCCTGAACAACTTCCCTCTGCGTCTGGGCGACGTGAAGACTGCAGCGACGCACTGCATCTCCGGTTGACCTCGGTGGGAGCGGGACTTGCCCCGCGATCGGCTGCGCAGACACCGTAAAAACCACCATTCACAGAGCAACTAACACACTGGGGCGACAGGATTAGCTGCCGCTTCGTGCCAGATCGCGGGGCAAGTCCCGCTCCTACCGGGTGATGGCCTTATGGCCAGTTAAAGCCTCCACAAGACAGTTAATGCCTAATGCCGGTTACTGATCATAATCCGATCAAGGGGCTGGTCAGTGCGCACGGAAAAGAGTACAAATGTACTCTATGAATACATTATCGCCCAAACGCCGCGCCATCCTCGAGTTCATTCGCGAGCGCATCGCCGAACATGGTCAGCCACCGAGCCTGGCCGACATTGCTACAGCCTTCGGTTTTGCCTCGCGCAGTGTGGCCCGCAAACATATCCTGGCGTTGACTGAAGCCGGTTTCATCGAGGTCACCCGCAACCAGGCCCGCGGCATTCGCCTGGCCGGTGCGTTACGCCGCCCCGAGGTGTTGGAGATTCCGGTGCTGGGGCAGGTGGCAGCAGGGCGGCCCATCGGCCCGGACGTCGATATCCACGAGCAACTGATGCTCGATGCCCATCTCTTTAGCCGCTCGCCCGACTACCTGCTCAAGGTGCGGGGTGACTCGATGCTCGATGACGGCATCCTCGACGGCGACCTGGTCGGTATCAAGCAACAGGCTGAAGCCCGTGACGGGCAGATCATCGTCGCCCGCCTGGACGGTGAGGTGACCATCAAGCGTTTCGAGCGGGTCAGTGCCCAGCAGTACCGCCTGCTGCCGCGTAACCCTGCCTACGCCCCGATCGAGGTCGGCCCGGGCCAGGACTTCGTCATCGAGGGGGTGTTCTGCGGTTTGGTGAGGCGCGGCTGATGGGCGCCGTAGTCAGCCTCGATGGGCTGCTCGACCAGCGACGGGTCTGGAAGGGCCGCCCTCAGGCTCAGCCTCAGGGTGAGCAGCCCACCGGCCATGCGCAGCTCGATACGCGACTACCGGGCGGCGGCTGGCCGCCCGGCGCACTGACTGAGGTGTTGTTGGCGGCCTGGGGCAGCAGCGAGTTGCAGTTGCTCTGGCCCAGCCTGGCGCGCCTGACGGCCAGCGGTGAACGGGTGGTGCTGATTGCCCCGCCTTTCATTCCCTATGCACCGGCCTGGCAGGCGGCCGGCGTCGACTTGCAGTGGCTGACCGTGGTCGAGACGGCCGCCGACGAGGTGCTCTGGGCTGCCGAGCAATGCCTGCGCTCGGGCAGTTGCGGGGCGGTGCTGTGCTGGCCGCACAAGGCCGACGACCGCGCCTTGCGCCGCTTGCAGGTGGCTGCTGAAAGCGGCCAGACCCTGGCCTTTGCCTTGCGCCCACTGCAGGTCGCATTGAACCCTTCACCGGCGGCCTTGCGCATTGCCGTCGACAGCCACCCGGCGCAATGGCGCGTGCTCAAGTGTCGGGGCGGCCTGGTCCCGGCCATGCCGATTGCCTGTCCAGGGCGAGGCTGATGGATCATGCGTTGGGCCTGTATTGTGCTGCCACAACTGGCACTCGACGCGGTGCTGCGTGGGCGCGCTGATCCCGAGGCACCCTTGGTGCTGCTCAGCGGTCCGCCCCAGCGACGGCTGCTGCAGGCGGTCAATCCGGCTGCGGCGGCACTTGGCCTGCGTGCAGGGCAGTCACTGACCACTGCTCAGGCGCTGGCGGGGCATTTTACCTGCGTCGATCATGACCCTGCCGCCATCGACGCCCTGCAGCAGTTGCTCGCTGCCTGGGCTTACCAGTACAGCTCTCAGGTCAGCCTGCATTACCCACGGGTACTGTTGTTGGAAGTCGAATCCAGCCTCGGCCTGTTCGGCCCGTGGCCGGCGTTCGAAGCGCGCTTGCGCGCCGAGTTGACTGCCCTGGGTTTCCGCCACCGCATTGTTTTGGCCAGTAACCCGGTGGCCGCGCGCATGCTTGCCAACTGTCATGATGGTCTGGCGCTCGATGGCCCCGAGCAAACGCACGCGGCTCTGGCGCAACTGCCCATTGAACGGGTCGGCTTGCCCGCAGAGGCCGCCAGCGCCTTCGCCCGCATGGGGCTGCGCAGGCTCGCCCAGGTCATGGCGCTGCCCCGCGAGGCCCTGGCCCGGCGTTTTGCTGCGGCGGTGCAGCTGCACCTGGACCGCTTGCTGGGGCTACGGCCCATGGCCCTGACGTTCTACCTGCCGCCCGATCACTTCGATGCGCGCCTGGAACTGAATTTCGATGTTGAATCGCACCAAGCCTTGCTCTTTCCGCTGCGCCGCTTGATCAACGACCTGGCAGCCTTCCTCGCCGGCCGCGACAGTGGCGTGCAGCGTTTTACCTTGCACCTGGAGCATGCCGAAGGCACAGACACCTGCGTGCCGGTTGGCCTGCTGGCTGCCGAGCGTGACCCGCTGATGCTGTTTGAGCTGGCCCGTGGGCGCCTTGAGCAGCTGCAACTGCAGGCCCCGGTGCGCAACCTGCGCTTGCAGGCCGAAGACTTGCCGGCCTTTGTCCCGCAGCACCGCGAGTTGTTCGACCCGCGCCCGCAGCAGAACCAGCCCTGGGAGCAATTGCGCGAACGCCTGCGCGCGCGTTTGGGCGACACGGCGGTGCATAGCCTGTCGGCCCGGGCCGACCATCGCCCCGAGTGCGCCTGGCGCCTGGATGATACCGCCATGCTCGCGGCTGCCACCCCCTCAGCGTTACGCCCGGGCTGGTTGCTGGCCGAGCCCCAGGCTTTGCCGGGTACAGGGGTGCAATTGCTGACAGACGCCGAGCGAATCGAATCCGGCTGGTGGGACGGTGGTGATGTACGCCGCGATTATTACCGGGTGCAAACCCCCACCGGGCAGTATGCCTGGGCCTACCGCAACCTGGGCGAAGACGGGCCGTTGTGGCTGCAGGGCTGGTTTGCATGAGCTACGCCGAACTGCATTGCCTGTCGAATTTCAGCTTCCAGCGCGGTGCCTCCAGCGCTCAGGAGTTGTTCAGCCGCGCTCACCAACAGGGTTATCAGGCCCTGGCGATCACCGACGAGTGCACCCTGGCCGGTATCGTCCGGGCCTGGCAGGCGGCCAAGGCGGTCGCCTTGCCGTTGATCGTCGGCAGTGAAATACGCGTGCACGAGGGCCCCAAGCTGGTGCTGCTGGCCGAAAACCTGGTCGGCTACCAGCACCTGTGTCGGCTTATCACTGAGGGGCGACGGCGGGCGCAGAAAGGTGCCTATCAGGTGCTGCGTGAAGACTTCGACACCCCTCTGGAGGGTTTGCTGGCACTGTGGGTGCCTGATGAAAACGAACATGACCCGGCGTCAGGCCACTGGCTGCAGGAGCGCTTCGCCGAGCGTTTGTGGCTGGCGGTGGAGTTGCACCGTGGCGCCGACGACGGGCAGCGCCTACAGCAGCTATTGGCTTTGGCGGCCGCACTGCAACTGCCTGCCGTGGCCGCGGGCGATGTGCACATGCATGCCCGTGGCCGACGCGCCTTGCAAGACAGCATGACGGCGATCCGTCATCACTGTAGCGTGGCTGAGGCCGGGCAGCGTCTGTTCGCCAACGGCGAACGCCACCTGCGGCCGTTGCCGCAACTGGCCGAGCTGTATCCGCAGGCGTTGCTCGATGAAACCCTGCGTATCGCCGCGCGTTGTCACTTCGACTTGAGCCAGTTGCGCTATCAGTACCCCAGTGAACTGGTCCCCGTTGGCCAGACTGCCAGCGGTTGGTTGCGGCATTTGTGCGAGCAGGGGCATCGCTGGCGCTGGCCGGGAGGTATTGAAGAAAAGGCCCGCCAGGCCCTGGAACACGAGCTTGAGCTGATTGCTGAGCTGAGCTACGAGCACTATTTCCTCACCGTTTACGACATCGTCAACTTTGCTCGTGGCCAGGGCATTCTCTGCCAGGGGCGCGGTTCGGCGGCCAACTCGGTGGTGTGTTTCGTGCTGGGTATCACCGAGCTGGACCCGATGCACAGTCACCTGTTGTTCGAACGGTTTCTGTCGCGCGAGCGCGACGAGCCTCCGGACATCGACGTCGATTTTGAACACGACCGCCGTGAAGAAGTCCTGCAATACGTGTTCAACCGCTACGGCCGCCACCGTGCCGCCTTGACCGCCGTGGCCAGCACCTACCATGCCGCCGGTGCGGTGCGGGATATCGCCCGGGTACTGGGCTTGCCGGTGGCGCAGATCAACGCCCTGGCCGATTGTTGTGGGCGCTGGAGTGATCGCCTGCCAACGCCCGAACAGCTCCGTGAAGCCGGTTTCGACCCCGACAGCCCGTTGCTGCGACGGGTGCTGGTGTTGACCGGTGAGTTGATCGGTTTTCCCCGCCACCTGTCGCAGCACCCAGGCGGTTTCGTGATTTCCGAACAGCCACTGGCCAGCCTGGTGCCGGTGGAGAATGCGGCGATGGAGGGGCGCACGGTCATCCAGTGGGACAAGGACGACCTCGACCTGGTCGGCCTGCTCAAGGTCGATATCCTCGCCCTGGGTATGCTCAGTGCATTGCGGCGCTGCTTCGACCTGCTGTACCGCTATCGTGGCCGCCAACTGAGCCTGGCGCAGATTCCTGCCGATTGCGCCGCCACCTACGAGATGATCGGTCGCGCCGACACCATCGGCGTGTTCCAGATCGAGTCGCGGGCGCAGATGGCCATGCTGCCGCGGCTCAAACCCAAGAAGTTCTACGACCTGGTGATCGAGGTGGCGATCGTGCGCCCCGGGCCGATTCAGGGCGACATGGTTCACCCGTACTTGCGGCGGCGCCAGGGCCTGGAGAAGGTGACGTACCCGTCGCCAGCGTTGAAGCAGGTGTTCGAGCGCACCCTGGGCGTGCCGCTGTTCCAGGAGCAGGTGATGGAGCTGGCCATGGTCGCCGGTGGCTACTCAGCCGGTGAAGCTGATCAATTACGGCGGGCCATGGCGGCCTGGAAGCGCCATGGCGGCCTGGAGCCGCACCGCGAACGCTTGATCAACGGCATGCTCGGCAATGGCTACAGCCGTGAATTCGCCGAGCGCATCTTCGAGCAGATCAAAGGCTTTGGCAGTTATGGCTTTCCTGAGTCCCATGCCGCCAGTTTCGCCTTGCTGACCTACGCCAGCTGCTGGCTCAAGTGTCACGAGCCGGCGATCTACGCCTGCGCCCTGATCAACAGTTGGCCGATGGGCTTCTACAGCCCCGACCAGATCCTTCAGGACGCCCGCCGCCACCAAATCGAGATCCGCCCGGTAGATGCCTGCCATAGCGACTGGGACTGCAGCCTGGAGCCGGGGGCAGGGCAGGCGTTGGCCATTCGTTTGGGGCTCCGGCAGATCCGCGGCTTTCGCCAGGACGACGCCCGGCGTATCGAACAGGCTCGCAGCGAAGCGCCCTGGCGAGATGTCAGCGACCTCTGCCTGCGCGCGCAGCTCGATGCCCGGGCACGTGAACTGCTGGCCGATGCCGGGGCCTTGCGCGGGCTGGCCAGTGACCGCTACCGGGCGCGTTGGAGTGTGGCGGCAGTGCAGGCGCAACTGCCCTTGTTCGCTGGCATCGACGCCCCGCCGGAAGCCCCGGTGGACCTGCCACAGCCCTCGGTCGGCGAAGACCTGTTTGCCGACTATGCCAGCGTCGGCACTACGTTGGGGCCCCATCCGTTGACCTTGTTGCGCCGCCGTCTCAATGCGCTGGGGTGTCGCAGTTCGCAGGCGCTGGAGGGCGCCGAACATGGCGATAAAGTCAGCGTGGCGGGCCTGGTGACGGGACGCCAGCGTCCGCAGACCGCCAGCGGGGTGACGTTTGTCACCCTTGAAGACGAGTTTGGCAATGTCAACGTGGTGGTCTGGCGCGAGTTGGCCGAGCGTCAGCGCCGGGCCCTGATCGGCTCACGCTTGTTGCGGGTGAGTGGGCGGCTTGAATGTGAAAGTGGCGTGCGTCACCTGATCGCCCAGCGCCTGGAAGACCTCAGCCCGTTGCTGCAAGGGCTGGACGTGCGCAGCCGCGACTTCCACTAACCTTGCCTCTTGGTGTAGGAGCGGGCTTGCCCCGCGATTGCGATCAGGCTGATACACCGCAATCGCGGGGCAAGCCCGCTCCTACACCATCGCCAGGTGTTGTTTACGCGTCGGTGGCGGAAAGGCACGGTCGATGGCGCGCAAATCTTCGCTGGTCAAGGTCAGGCTGGCTGCTGCCGCCACATGCTCAGGGTCTACCGCCTTGGGAATCGCAATCACGCCCTCTTGGCGCGTCACCCAGGCCAGGCTGACTTGCGCCGGGGTGGCGCCATGGCGTTCAGCAATTTCGATCAGGGTCTGGTGTTTGAGTAAACGCCCGGCCTGGGCCAATGGGCAGTAGGCCATGGTCGGCAGTTGGCGCTTTTGGCTCCACGGCAACAGGTCGAACTCGATACCGCGCTGGGCAGGGTTGTACAGCACCTGATTGGTCGCGCAATCCGGATTGTGCAGCTCGCGCAGGTCGTCGGTGTCGAAGTTCGACACGCCCCAGCGCCGGATCTTGCCCGCTTCACGCAGGCGCTCGAAGGCTTCGACGGTTTCTTCCAGCGGATACTGGCCGCGCCAGTGCAGCAGGTACAGGTCGATGCAGTCGGTCCCCAGGCGCTTGAGGCTACGCTCGCAGGCCGCCGGGACACCCTTGCGGCTGGCGTTGTGCGGGTACACCTTGCTGACCACGAACACCTGGTCACGACGCCCGGCGATGGCCTGGCCGACCACTTCTTCAGCACCGCCTTCAGCGTACATTTCGGCGGTGTCGATCAGGTTCAGGCCCAGCTCGATCCCTTGTTGCAACGCAGCCACTTCACGTGCGCGCTGGCCGGGATCTTCACCCATGTACCACGTGCCTTGACCAATGACCGGAACCGTTATGTCGGCGAGTTTGACCGTGCGCATGTCACCTCCTGTGGGCGAGTTTGTTCTTGTAATAGGTCGAGCAGCGCCTGGGCCGCTGCCGAAAGTTTATGGTCAGCCAGCATTGACACACCAATGCGCCGTTCGATGACCGGCTCAGCCAGCGCCACGCACCGGGCGCCGAGTTCCTCCATCTGGCCGATACACAAAGATGGCACGGCACTGACACCCAAGCCATTGGCAACCATACGGCCGATGGTCGATAACTGGTGGCTCTCAAACGCCACGGCCAGCTTGCCATGCTCAGCCGCCAGGTGTTGCTCCATCAGCAGGCGAACGGCCGAAGGGCGCTGCAAGGCAATGAAGTCTTCGGCCAGCAATTCATGCCAACTGACCTGGGCCTGGTGAGCCAAGGGTGAATCGGCAGGTACCACCGCGACAAAACGGTCCAGGTACAACGGTGTGAACAGCAGCGGCGCACTGACCTCCGGCTCAATGCCGATGCCCAGTTCGACACGGCGGTGGCGTACCAGCTCCAGCACTTGTTCGTTGATAACGTCATGCACGGTGACGTTGACCCGTGGATAGCGCTGGCGAAACACCTTCAGCACCGCCGGCAGCAGGTTACCGGCGTAAGCCGGCATGGCGGCAATCGACACCCGCCCCAACTGCAGGGTAAAGCGTTGGCGCAGCAGTTCTTCGGTGTTGTCCCAGTCGGCCAGCAGTTGCCGGGCCAGTGGCAGCAGTACCTCACCCTCGGGGGTCAGGTTGACGCTGCGCGTGGTGCGGCTGAGCAGGGCGCCGCCGAGGTTGTCTTCGAGGGCCTTGATGGTCAGGCTCAGTGCCGGCTGCGACAGGTGCAAGCGTTCACCGGCCTGAGCAAAGCTTCGGTATTTGGCGACAGTGACAAAGGCGCGCAGCTGCTTGACGTTCATCGGTATGGGCTATTCTTTTGAAAAACAAATCAAATGATCACAAAAACAAAATTAACAAATAAGTCTGTTGGGGTGAAGATGGCTCAAACGCTCGCCGACACCCCTGTCGGTTCAACAACTACAAAAGGCGGATCAGCATGGCCGGACTGGACAAGCGCGTAGCAACCTATGAACAGGCCCTTGAAGGCCTGACCGACAATATGACAGTACTGGCCGGTGGTTTCGGTCTGTGCGGTATTCCGGAAAACCTCATTAACGAAATCAAGCGTCGTGGCGTCAAGGGCCTGACTGTGGTTTCCAACAACTGCGGCGTCGATGGCTTTGGCCTCGGTGTGCTGCTTGAAGATCACCAGATTCGCAAAATGGTCGCTTCCTACGTGGGCGAGAACGCTGAGTTCGAGCGCCAGTTGCTCAGCGGTGAACTGGAAGTGGAACTGACTCCACAGGGCACCCTGGCGGAAAAAATGCGCGCTGGCGGTGCTGGCATCCCCGCGTTCTTCACCGCAACCGGCTACGGTACTCCGGTGGCCGAAGGCAAGGAAGTGCGTGAGTTCAACGGTCGCAAGTACATCCTGGAAGAAGCTATCACCGGCGACTTCGCCATCGTCAAAGGCTGGAAGGCCGACCACTACGGCAACGTGGTGTACCGCAACACCGCGCAGAACTTCAACCCGCTGGCGGCCACGGCCGGCAAGATCACCGTGGTTGAAGTCGAGGAAATCGTCGAGCCGGGCGTGCTGCTGCCTACCGAGATCCATACCCCGGGTATCTACGTCGACCGGGTGATTGTCGGCACCTTCGAGAAGCGTATCGAAAAACGCACCCTCAAAGCCTGAACCGTCCCCGAACAGAACAACAAAGAGATCCTGACCATGGCACTTACCCGCGAACAAATGGCCCAGCGCGTCGCCCGCGAACTCAAGGACGGCTACTACGTCAACCTCGGCATCGGCATTCCTACGCTGGTGGCCAACTATGTCCCAGCCGATATGGACGTCATGCTGCAATCGGAAAACGGCCTGCTGGGCATGGGTGAATTCCCGACCGAAGCGCAGCTGGACGCCGACATGATCAACGCCGGCAAACAAACCGTGACCGCCCGCCGTGGCGCGTCGATTTTCAGCTCGGCCGAATCCTTTGCGATGATCCGGGGCGGTCATGTCGACCTGACCGTACTGGGTGCTTTTGAAGTGGACGTGGAAGGCAACATCGCTTCCTGGATGATCCCTGGCAAACTGGTCAAGGGCATGGGCGGGGCGATGGACCTGGTGGCCGGTGCCGACAACATCATCGTCACCATGACCCATGCCTCCAAAGACGGCGAATCTAAGTTGCTGTCGCGTTGCAGCCTGCCGCTGACCGGTGCGGGTTGCATCCGCAAGGTGCTGACTGACCTGGCCTACCTGGAGATTGAGAACGGCGCGTTCATCCTGCGTGAAACTGCGCCAGGCGTGTCGGTCGAAGAGATCATTGAAAAAACCGCTGGCAAGCTGATCGTGCCAGACGATGTGAAAGAAATGACGTTCTGATTCCGCTTTTCGGGCCTCATCGCGGGGCAAGCCCGCTCCTACAGGGAACCACGCACTCCTTGTAGGAGCGGGCTTGCCCCGCGATGGGGCCTTTTGCCGTTCATACAAAATCAATAAAAGGAAATCCCCGTGGCCGCTGATATCCAAGACAGCCGCTCCGCTCGCTTTGCCCTGCGTTGCTCAAACTGGGCCGAACGCTGGTTCCCCGATTCCTGGGTATTCGCCGCCCTGGCGGTGATTCTGGTATCCGTCGCCGCCCTGGCCATGGGCGCCAAGCCTACTGATACCGCCAAGGCCTTTGGTGACGGCTTCTGGAGCCTGATTCCATTCACGATGCAAATGGCCTTTGTGGTCATCGGCGGCTATGTGGTGGCCAGCTCGCCACCGGCAGTCAAGCTGATTGATCGCCTGGCGCGCCTTCCGAAAAACGGCCGCACGGCCGTCTGCTGGGTCGCGTTGATCTCGATGCTGGCCTCATTGCTCAACTGGGGGCTGTCGCTGGTGTTTGGCGGCTTGCTGGTACGCGCATTGGCGCGGCGCACCGACTTGCACATGGACTATCGCGCGGCCGGTGCGGCAGTTTACCTCGGGCTGGGGGCGGTGTGGGCGCTGGGTCTATCGTCGTCGGCTGCGCAACTGCAGGCCAACCCGGCCAGCCTGCCGCCGTCGATTCTGGCGATCACCGGGGTGATTCCGTTTACCGAAACCATTTTCCTCTGGCAGTCAGGGGTATTGTTGCTGGCGCTTCTGGTGGTGTCGTTGATCGTAGCCTATGCCACCGCCCCCGGGCCTGGCAGCGCCCGCAGCGCCGCCGACTGTGGCATTGACCCCAGCTTCTCGGCACCGCCACCGCCGCAGCGCACACGCCCAGGTGAGTGGCTGGAATACAGCCCGATCCTGATCCTGCTGCTGGTCGCCCTGGCCGCAGGCTGGCTGTACAACGAGTTCACCACCAAACCTGCGATTACCGCGATTTCCGGGCTGAACACTTACAACCTGTTGTTCATCATGCTTGGCGCCTTGCTGCACTGGCGTCCGCGCAGCTTCCTCGACGCAGTGACCCGTGCGGTACCGACCACCACTGGCGTGCTGATCCAGTTCCCGCTGTATGGCTCGATTGCGGCCATTCTTACCCAGGTTCAAGGTGTTGATGCGCAAACGTTGGCTCACCACATCTCGACCTTCTTCGTACAGATCGCCACCCACGACACTTACGCGCTGCTGATGGGCGTGTACTCGGCGGTGCTGGGCTTCTTCATCCCCTCGGGCGGTGGCAAGTGGATCATCGAAGCGCCTTACGTGATGCTGGTCGCCAATGACCTGCAATACCACCTCGGCTGGGCGGTACAGATTTACAACGCCGCCGAAGCGCTGCCGAACCTGATCAACCCGTTCTACATGCTGCCGTTGCTCGGTGTACTCGGCCTGAAAGCGCGCGACCTGATCGGCTTCTCCTTCGTGCAGTTGTTGGTGCATGCGCCACTGGTGCTGGTTCTGCTGTGGCTGCTGGGCACCACCTTGCAATACACCCCGCCAGTGATGCCAGGCTGACACGCTGTGGGAGCGGGCTTGCCCCGCGATAGCGATGGGTCTGACGGATCGCTATCGCAGGGCAAGCCCGCTCCTACGGCGATCAGCTTGGGATCATGGCGAAGCCGACACCAAAACGGTTCCAGGCGTTGATGGTGGCGATGGCCAGCGTCAAATTGGCCACTTCGGCTTCGCTGAAGTGCTCCAGCAACGCGCGGTACTGATGCTCCGGCGCATGCCGATCAGGCAGGCAGGTCAGGCTTTCGGTCCAGGCCAGCGCTGCGCGCTCACGGGGGGTGAAGAACGCGGTGTCTTCCCACACGCTCAGCGTTTGCAGGCGCGCCTCGGTTTCGCCGGCTTTGCGTGCGTCATTGGCGTGCATGTTGACGCAATAGGCACAGCCATTGATCTGCGAGGCGCGCAGGCGAATCAGCTCCAACAGCGACGATTCCAGGCCGGACTTGCTCAGGGCCATTTCCAGGCCAACCATGGCTTTGTAGGCTTCAGGTGAATGCTTGGCCCATTCGATACGATTGCTCATCTGTGTTCTCCGGTCAGTTCTGCATCAAGCAGTGGTGGCACTACCTTAGCGCTGCGGTGTTCGGGCCCGAATAGCCAATTACAGCCATTCTCAGGAGGCCAATCCGTCAAGGCGCTGCAGGGTGTCACGTACGCGGTCCAGCGCTGGGTCGATGTCCAGCAGTTCGATGGCGCCAAAGCCCAGCAACAGCCCTGAACGCAGCGGCACCTGAGCATGGAAGGGTGCCAGCGAATACAGCCCGACCTCGACCTTGCGCGCCATGCTGATCAAGAACTCCACGTCCAGATCCCCCTTGGCCAGGGCGCTCAGGTGATAGCCTGCCGTGGCCGGCACCACCTCGAACCAGGGTGCCAGGTCGCTCTGCAAACCTTGCAGCAGGCGTTGCCGGCGTGCGCTGTACACCTCATGCACGCGGCGAATGTGTTTAAGCAATGCGCCTTCGCTGATAAAGCGTGCCAGTGCCCATTGACTCAGCGTCGGCGTGTGCCAGTCGGTCAACTGCTTGGCGATACACAAAGCCTCGCGCAGCGCTGGCGGCATGATGGTGTAGCCCAGGCGCAGCTCCGGCAACAAGGTTTTCGAGAAGGTCCCGACGTAGGCGACCAAACCGTGGGAATCCAGGCTCTGCAGTGAGTCGCTGGGTAGCCCCTGGTAGCGGAACTCGCTGTCATAGTCATCTTCGATGATGATCGCCCCCAACGCCGCCGCGCGCGCCAGCAAGGCCTGGCGCCGCGCCTGGCTCATGGGCATGCCCAACGGAAACTGATGTGAGGGCGTGACGTAAATCAGCTGGGTGCCATCGGCAACCTGCTCCACACACATCCCCTGATCGTCGACCGGTACGTATTGCACCTGTGCGCCTTGAGCCAGGAATAACTGGCGCGCCGGGGTGTAGCCAGGGTCTTCCATGGCCACCTGACTGCCGGGCTCGATCAGCACCCGGGCGATCAGGTCCAGCGCTTGCTGGGCACCGTTGCACACCAACACATCGGCGCCGGTGCAATGTACACCGCGGGCAAAGGCGATATGCCGGGCGATGGCTTCGCGCAGTTCCGGCAAGCCCTGATGGGCCGCATAACGGGCGCTGCCACGACGGATCTGGCGCAACGCATACTGATTGCAGCGTCGCCAGTCATCGAAGGGAAACTGAACCTTACTCGAAGCCCCGCCAATGAAGTCGTAGCGCAAGGTACTGGGTGCCAGGTCGGCCAGCAGGTTACTGCGTGAGCGCCACTTTTCCAGGGTCGAGGCGCTGGCCAGGGGCAGGGGAGCGGTGCTGGCTGTCTGGCGAGTCGAAGTCGGGGTGATGAAGGTACCTTTGCCCACCTTGCCGCTGAGTAAATTGTCGTAGGTCAGGCGCGAGTAAGCGTCGGCCACGGTCTTGCGCGATACCCCCAATTGTTCGGCCAGCAGCCGTGTGGGCGGCAGTTGTGTGCCTGCTGCCAGGCGCCCGCTGTCGATGCCGTCGCGCAGTTGTTGGTAGAGCTGGTCGGCCAGGCCTTTGCGGCCTTGCAGGTTGATATGAAGTTCCATGCCGGGGCAGCTTCACGCGCAGTTGATAGACGAAAAGATTAACCGATCTGCCTCGTCACTGCCGTTGATCCCCTCGAGCGACGTTCGGCCCCATGCGCGCCACACTTTAATCGTCGGGGTTCTCCGGCGTGTCGGCGAACCTCTTGCGCAGATAGGAGCGTCGCCATGTACCTGCGAACCCTGTTAGGCCTGGGGCTGTTAGTGACCGCTAGCGCACAGGCTGCCGAGTCAACCGCTGTGTATCACTACGGCATGCCGCTGGACATCGCCAAGGTGGTGCAGATGAGCGAGCCTGATACCCGCCTCTGTGATGTGGTGCAGGCCAGTATGGTCTATCTCGACTCTGCCGGTCAGCAACACACCTTGCAGTACCTGAAGCTGGCGCAGGCGTGCAGCGATCAAGGCTAACCGCGTGCGGTAGGGCGTAAACACCCTGGCCGGGAACACCGCGCCGGGGTGGCTTGATCGTGCTCGGCGACAAGGGCGGACAACGCCTTGCGAAGATTTTTGCCGGCACCACCCGAATCGACAGAATCCGGTGGTAGCCTTGCAGTGTCAGTCGCAATGGATTTGATCATGCCCCAGCACAAGCTCAGCATCCGCCAACGCAATGTCGATAACATCCTTCTGGCGGCCGAGCAGGTCTTTGCTGAAAAAGGCTACGCCGGGACTGCCATGGCCGACATCGCCGAAGCCGCGCAGTTGCCGCGCAGCAATGTGCACTATTACTTCAGCACCAAGGCGGAGTTGTACCAGGCGGTGCTATTCGGCTTGCTCGATGTGTGGAAGCAGGATGCCCTGTGCTTTGAGCTCTACGACGACCCGCGCATTGTGCTCAGCAGCTACATTCGCGCCAAGATGAACCATTCACGCACGCGGCCCTTTGGCTCCAAGGTCTGGGCCAATGAAATCATCCATGGCGCGCCCAACCTCGGTGCCTCGTTGGACGACCCGCTGTATGGCTGGGCCAAGATGAAAGAGGCCAAGATCCGCCAGTGGATCGATGATGGCCGCATCCTGGCAGTAGAGCCATCGGGGCTGCTATACATGATCTGGGCATCGACCCAGCACTATGCCGATTTCAGCCATCAGGTGGGCGTGCTCAACGACCACCAACCGCTGACCGACCTGCAGTTCGAGCGGGCTGTGCAAACGGTTACCAGTGTGATCCTGCGTGGCATCGGCCTGGAACCTTAACCCTACCGGCTAGGAGCGGGCTTGCCCCGCGATTGTGTTTTATCAGTGACATCGCATCGCGGGGCAAGCCCGCTCCCACAAGGAAGCCACAATGACTTGGTCAGCAACGCAATACAGCACTTTCGAAAACGAACGAACCCGCCCGGTGCGTGATCTGCTGGCGGCCTTGCCACAGCGGCAGATCTACAACGCTGTCGACCTCGGCTGCGGCCCGGGCAATTCGACTCAGGTACTGGCCGAGCGTTTTCCGGGAGCGCAGGTCAGCGCTATCGACAGCTCCGAAGACATGCTCCGGGCCGCTCGCCAGCGCCTGGCAAACATCGAATTCACGCTGGGCGATATCGGCACCTGGACCGCTCCCCAAGGCGTCGATGTGATCCTCGCCAATGCGTCGCTGCAATGGCTGCCCGATCACGCGTTGCTGTACCCGCACCTGGCCCGGCAATTGACTGAGGGTGGCCACTTGGCGATCCAGACACCGGACAACCTCGATGAGCCCGCCCATGCTCAGGCCCGCGAGATTGCCAGCCGGGGCCCTTGGGCTGACAAAATTGCAGCGGTCAAGCATCCGCCTCGGCACACCGCAGCCTATTACTACGACGTGCTCAGTCCGCATTGCCGCGAGGTGCAAGTGTGGCGCACCACCTATCACCATCCGTTAGCGGATGCACAAGCCGTGGTGGAGTGGTTTAAAGGCTCAGCCTTGCGCCCGTACCTGGCGGCATTGAACGTCAGCGAGCAAGCGGATTTTCTCCAGTATTACCTGCAAGCAATGGAGCAGAGCTATCCCGCCGCTGCTGACGGCAAGGTGCTGTTGCCGTTCCCGCGTTTGTTCATTGTCGCAACGCGCTGACGCCGGGTGTTAGCCGCTGGTGTGCCGACGCGGCCACTGGCGGATGACCAGCAGGTACACCACGGCATTGACCACCACCACCACCGAACCCAACAGCACCTGAATGCCCGGCGTCAGCCCCGCCGGGTAGATGATCGGCAACAGGTAGTGGGCAATGAAATCACCCTCGTAACCCGACTGGCCTGCTGCCTGGCGCAAATAGTTCTCCCAGTCGGTGAGCGGGCAGTACAGGTGCAGGAACTCTACGGCAATGCCCCAACACAGCGCCGGCAAGTGCCACCACAGCACGCCGCGCCATTTGAGCACCAACAGGCCGCCGAACAGTACGAACAGAATGAACAGTAGGTGAAATAGCACCAGTCCTTCGGCGCCTAAACGGTACAGCATGGCGATGCCTTCCAAGTTAGCGAACGCGGTACGCACTATTATGCCTTGGCCAAGGTCAGTCGCGGGGCAAGCCCGCTCCCACCGAGGTCACCCTGTGGGAGCGGGCTTGCCCCGCGAAAAGCTCAGGAGGCTTCGCGGTAGGGGTTACGCGGGTCATGCTGCCAGTCGAGGAACGGTTTGCCTGTGTCCTGCGGCACCATCTCGATACAGTCTTGTACCGGGCAGGTGATCTGGCACAGGTTGCAGCCCACGCATTCGGCATCGATCACTTCGTAACGATGGCTGCCATCGGCCTGTTTGAGGCTGGCGATGGCCTGGTGCGAGGTGTCTTCGCAGGCGATGTGGCAGCGCCCACAGCCAATGCAGGCATCCTGATCGATCTTGGCGATGACCTGGTAGTTGATGTCCAGGTACTTCCAGTCGGTGGTGTGGCTCACCGCGCGGCCGCTGAAATCTTGCAGGCTGCGATAGCCTTGGCTGTCCATCCAGCGTGAGAGGCCGTCCTTCATGTCTTCGACGATGCGGAAACCATGCAGCATGGCTGCTGTACATACCTGCACAGCACCGCAACCCAAGGCAATGAACTCAGCAGCGTCACGCCAGCTACCGATGCCGCCGATACCGCTGATGGGCAGGCCACGGGTAGCCGGGTCACGGGCGATCTCGGCGACCATGTTCAGGGCTATGGGTTTGACTGCCGAACCGCAGTAGCCGCCGTGGGTGCTCATGTCGCCGACTATCGGCAGGGCGACCATGCGCTCAAGGTCGACACTGGTGATGGAGTTGATGGTGTTGATCAGTGAGACCGCATCGGCACCGCCACGATGGGCGGCGCGGGCCGACTGGCGGATGTCAGTGATGTTGGGGGTTAGCTTGACGATCACCGGCAGCGAACAGTGAGTCTTGCACCAGCGCGTGACCTGTTCGACATACTCTGGCACCTGACCCACCGCAGCACCCATGCCGCGCTCGGGCATGCCGTGGGGGCAACCGAAGTTCAGCTCGATGCCGTCGGCGCCGGTGGCCTCTACCAGCGGCAGGATGGTTTTCCACGCTTGCTCGTTGCACGGCACCATCAACGATACGACCAGTGCGCGGTCGGGCCAGTCTTTTTTCACCTGGGTGATTTCCCGCAGGTTGATCTCCAGCGAGCGGTCGGTAATCAGTTCAATGTTGTTGATGCCCATGACCTCGCGGTTGACCCCGTAGTGGGCCGAGTAGCGCGATGACACGTTGACGGCGGCCGGGTCTTCACCCAGGGTTTTCCATACCACGCCGCCCCAGCCGGCCTGATAGGCACGGACCACATTGTAGGCCTTGTCGGTGGGTGGCGCAGACGCCAGCCAGAACGGGTTGGGCGCCTTGATGCCAGCGAATTCGATCGACAGGTCAGCCATTATGCAGCCTCCACGTTGAGCATCAGTTGCGCATGAATGGCCTCAGCGGCCAGCTTGCCGTGTTGCACCGCCTGGACCGTGAGGTCCTGGCCCAAGTGAGTACAGTCGCCACCGGCATACACACCAGGCAGGCTGGTGCGCATGTTTTCATCGACGCGAATGCGCTCACCATCGCGAGCCAGTGTCTGTGCACTGTGGTCACTCAGGGCCTGATCGTCGAAAGCCTGACCGATGGCCTTGAAGATGGCATCGGCAGCCAGTTCGAAGGTTTCGCCGGTGGTCTGTAGACGGCCATCGATCATCTGCGTGCGGGCAAAGCGCATGCCGCGCACCTGGCCTTGATCATCGAGCAGCACCTGTTCGGGTTGTGCCCAGGTCAGCAGGCGCACCTGGTTTTCTTTGGCAATGTGCTGCTCATGTTCGGTCGCACCCATGTCTTCAAAGCCGCGGCGGTACACCAGATTGACATCGCGGGCGCCAAGGCGGGCCATTTGCACGGCCATGTCGATGGCGGTGTTGCCTGCCCCGAGCACGATGCAGTGGTCGGCCACCGGCAGGCTGGTGAGGTCTTCGGCCTGACGCAGTTCGCGGATGTAGTCGGTGGCGGCCAGCATCCCCGGTGCGCTCTCGTTGGCCAGGCCCAATTGGCGGCTGGCGTTCAGGCCGAGGCCGAGGAACACCGCATCGAACTGCTGTTGTAGCTCGGCCAGGCTGAGGTTGTCGCCCAGCACCTGCCCGTGGCGAATTTCAATACCGCCGATCTGCAGCACGAAGTCCACTTCGCGCTGGGCGAAGTCATCGACCACCTTGTATTTGGCAATGCCGTATTCGTTGAGGCCGCCGGCTTTGGGCCGGGCTTCGAAGATCACCACCTCATGACCGTGCCAGGCCAGACGGTGGGCGCACGACAACCCGGCAGGGCCAGCACCGACCACAGCGATGCGCTTGCCGGTACTGGTGGCGCGCTGGAAGGGGTGCTCGCTGAACTCGGCGTGGTCCAGGGCGTAACGTTGCAACAGACCGATCAGTACCGGGGCGCATTCCTGGTGGTGGTTGCGTACACAGGCCTGCTGGCAGAGGATTTCTGTCGGGCAGACCCGCGCGCAACTGCCTCCGAGGATATTGGCCGAGAGGATTTTTTCCGCCGCGCCCTGAACGTTTTCCTGGTGGATGTTACGGATGAACGAAGGAATATCGATGTCGCTGGGGCAGGCGTTGACGCACGGGGCGTCATAGCAATACAGGCAGCGGGAGGCCTCGACGGCAGCCTGGCGGGCGTTGAGCGGTGGTGCGAGGTCGCTGAAGTGCTCGGCCAGGGAGGCATTGTCGGTGGACGGTCGGGGGAGGTGCTTGAGGGACTCGATCACGGTGGTTTCCTCATGGTTCTTCTTATTGTTGTCGCGGGGCAAGCCCGCTCCCACCCGTTGTGGGAGCGGGCTTGCCCCGCGAAGCTGTTCAGCGCTTGACCGCAGTCGGACGCGAATGCTCAGCACGCTTACTCAACAAATCGAACACCGCTGGATAGGCCGGGCGCTCGATATAGCGCCCGGCCCCGCGCTCGGCACGCAGGTCACCATTGGCCCAGACCAGCTTGCCCTGGCTGATGGTGTGGCTGGGGATGCCACGCACGGTCTTGCCTTCGAAGATGTTGAAGTCCACCTGCTGATGGTGTGTCGCTGCAGAAATGGTGCGGGTGCCTTGCGGGTCCCACAGCACCAGGTCGGCATCGGCCCCGACACGTAAAGCACCTTTGCGTGGGAACAGGTTGAAGATTTTCGCCGTGTTGGTGGAGGTCAGGGCGACGAAGTCCTGCATCGACAACTTACCGGTGTTGACTCCTTCGTCCCACAGCACTGCCATGCGGTCTTCGATGCCGGCGGTGCCGTTGGGAATACGGCTGAAGTCATCGCGGCCTGCGGCTTTCTGCTCGGCGCAGAAGCAGCAGTGGTCGGTGGCGGTGGTGTGCAGGTTGCCCGATTGCAGGCCGTGCCACAGTGCGGCCTGATGGCCTTCATCGCGTGGCCGAAAGGGCGGGCTCATAACGTAGCCAGCAGCGGTTTGCCAGTCAGGATGACGGTAGACGCTGTCGTCCAGCAACAGGTGCCCGGCCAGCACTTCGCCGTACACTGGTTGGCCATTGGCGCGGGCATAGGTGATTTCATCCAGCGCTTCACGGGTCGATACATGCACCAGGTACACCGGTGAACCCAGCGTCTCGGCAATGCGGATGGCGCGGCTGGCTGCTTCTCCTTCAACCTGGGACGGGCGCGACAACGGATGTGCTTCCGGGCCGGTAATGCCCTGAGCCAGCAGCTTGCGCTGCAGGTGATAGACCAGCTCGCCGTTTTCCGCATGCACGGTGGGCACGGCACCCAACTCCAGACAGCGTTCGAAGCTGGCGACCAGGGTGTCATCGGCCGCCATGATTGCATTCTTATAGGCCATGAAATGCTTGAAGCTGTTGATGCCGTGTTGGCTCACCAGCTCGCCCATCTCCTGGCGTACCTGCTCGCTCCACCAGGTGATAGCCACGTGAAAACCGTAATCGGCCGCCGACTTTTCCGCCCAGCCGCGCCATTGGTGAAAGGCTTCGAGCAAGGATTGCTGCGGGTTGGGAATGACGAAGTCGATGATCGAGGTGGTGCCACCGGCCAGGCCTGCAGCGGTACCGCTGTAGAAGTCCTCGCTGGCCACGGTGCCCATGAACGGCAACTGCATATGGGTGTGCGGGTCGATGCCGCCGGGCATCAGGTACTGGCCGCTGCCATCGAGTACTTCGCAGCCGTTGGGTAGGTCGAGGTCGGTGCCGATGGCCTTGATCACACCGTCGGCACACAGCACGTCGGCGCGATAACTTTCCTCATGGGTAATCAGGGTGGCGCCACGAATCATAAGCGTCATCAGATGCTCCTCGCAGGCTTGACCGGTTGGTACCGGTTCTAGGTTTTGTACTCATTGCAGCGTAGGACAAAACCTGTCATCGCTGTCAGGAATTGAATCTAGTAGGGGTTCAGGAATAGGGCAAATAATTAATTTATAAGCTTATAGCTTGATTAAGTAATTGAAATTAAAGGGTTTCAACTGTTTTTTGGTGGTTTGAGAAAACGACCAGTGGTCCTGTCGTTCTTGACAGGTTGTGGAAATGGTCAAGATTTCTCATGGGCACCCGTGATTGCCTGAATGCCAGTGCAAGTACCTCCAGAAAACACAACAACAGTGGAGTGGCCATGCAGCAGACCAGATCGCAAGTGCGTGAACGCGATGGCTTGTATGAACTCGACGCCGGAAGCGACGTCCTCGACAGCCCCCGGTACAACCACGATATCGCTCCGACCAAAGTGCAGGAGCGCACCTGGAACAAATGGCACATCACCGCGCTGTGGGTCGGCATGTCGATCTGTGTGCCGACTTATACCCTGGGCGGCGTGCTGACCGCGTATTTCGGCCTGACCGTGGGCGAAGCCTTGTTGGCCATCCTGCTGGCCAATACCGTGGTGCTGATTCCGTTGACCCTCAATGCCTTTCCCGGCACCAAATACGGCATTCCGTTTCCGGTGTTGCTGCGTTCCTCGTTCGGCATCATCGGCTCCAACGTGCCGTGCCTGATTCGCGCGCTGGTGGCCTGTGGTTGGTTTGGTATCCAGACGATGTTCGGTGGCCTGGCCATCCACCTGTTTCTGGGCTCACTGTCGGCAGACTGGAAAGCCTTGGGCGGAACCGGTGAGGTGATCGGCTTCATGCTGTTCTGGTGCCTGAACCTGTGGGTGGTGCTGCGTGGTGCCGAGTCGATCAAATGGCTGGAAACCTTGTCGGCACCGTTGCTGGTGCTGGTTGGTGCCGGGCTGCTGGTGTGGGCCTTGCCCAACGTCTCGATCAGCGAACTGATGGCCCAGCCGCCCAAGCGCCCGGAAGGTGCCAGCGTCTACGGTTACTTCTTTGCCGGGCTGACGGCGATGGTGGGGTTCTGGGCCACGTTATCGCTGAACATTCCGGACTTCAGCCGCTATGCGCAAAGCCAGAAAGCGCAAATCCTCGGGCAAATCTTCGGCCTGCCACTGACAATGTTTCTGTTCGCGGCACTGGGCGTGGTCCTGACCGCCGCTTCGGCATCGCTGGTGGGTGAGACGGTGTCTGATCCAGTAAGCCTTATCGGGCATATCCAGAGCCCGGTGTGGGTCGCCCTGGCCATGGCCCTGATCATCATCGCGACCTTGTCGACCAACACCGCGGCCAACATTGTCTCGCCCACCAACGACTTCCAGAACCTGGCACCCAAGTGGATCGGCCGCACCAAAGCCGTGCTGCTGACCGGGCTGGTGGGGCTGTTGTTGATGGCCCATGAACTGCTGAAAAAGCTCGGGCTGATTGTCAGCGACGTCAGCTTGGAGAGTGTCTATTCCAACTGGCTGCTGGGCTACTCCAGCTTGTTGGGGCCGATTGCCGGGATCATGGTGGTGGACTATTTCCTGATCCGCAAACAGACCCTCGACCTGGCCGGCCTGTACCGCGATGACGTTTACCCGGCCTGGAATGCCGCCGGTTTCATTGCCTTTGGCGTACCGGTCGCACTGACCCTGCTGTCGCTGCAAAGCCAGGCGTTCAGCTGGTTTTACGATTTCGGTTGGTTCACCGGCTCCGCCTTGGGCGGGCTGATCTACTACGGCCTTGGCCAACTCAAGCTGGCCCGTACGGCCAACCTCAAACCCACCGTGTAGCGCCTATGGCCCGTAGAGGCCGGGAGATGAGCATGCAAACAGCACAGGACGTTCTGCAATCGACCCAACAGCACATCAACGGTGAGCGCCTCTGGCAGTCGTTGATGGAGCTGGCTCGCCTGGGGGCGACCGCCAAGGGCGGGGTGTGCCGGCTGGCGCTGACCGACCTTGATCGTCAGGCCCGCGATCTGTTCGTCAAATGGACCGAAGCGGCGGGTTGTACCGTGAGCATCGACGGGGTCGGCAATATTTTTGCCCGGCGTCCTGGGCGCAACCCGCAGTTGCCACCGGTGATGACCGGTAGCCACATCGACACCCAGCCCACTGGTGGCAAGTTCGACGGCTGCTTCGGTGTGCTGGCCGGGCTGGAAGTGATGCGCACCCTCAATGACCTGAAGATCGAGACTGAAGCGCCACTGGAAGTCGTGGTGTGGACCAACGAAGAAGGTTCGCGCTTCGCCCCGTGCATGATGGGCTCGGGGGTGTTCGCCGAGAAGTTCACCCTGGAGCAGACCCTGGCCAAGACCGATGCCGAAGGTATCAGTGTGGGGGATGCGCTCAATGCCATCGGCTATGCCGGGCCAAGGGCCGTCAGCGGGCACGCGGTGGGGGCTTATTTTGAAGCGCACATCGAACAGGGTCCGATCCTTGAAGACCAGCACAAAACCATTGGTGTGGTGCTGGGCGCCCTAGGCCAGAAATGGTTCGACCTGACCTTGCGTGGCGTCGAGGCCCACGCTGGCCCAACGCCGATGCACCTGCGCAAAGACGCGCTGGTCGGTGCCAGTGCGGTGGTCGCAGCGGTCAACCGCGTGGCCCTGGAACATCAACCGCATGCCTGTGGCACCGTGGGCTGCCTGCAGGCGTATCCGGGGTCGCGCAACGTGATTCCCGGCGAAGTGCGCATGACCCTGGATTTCCGCCACTTGGAACCGGCACGGCTGGATTCGATGATTGCCCAGGTGCGTGATGTGATCAGCAGCACCTGTCAGCAGCATGGGCTCAGCCATACCCTGACACCGACCGCTGACTTTCCGCCGCTGTATTTCGATCAGGGCTGCGTCGAGGCCGTGCGCAGCGCGGCGCAGGGCTTGGGGTTGTCGCACATGGATATCGTCAGCGGCGCCGGGCATGACGCGATTTTCCTCGCAGAACTAGGGCCGGCGGGGATGATTTTCGTGCCCTGTGAAGGCGGGATCAGCCATAACGAAATCGAGAACGCCGCGCCGCAAGACTTGGCCGATGGTTGCGCCGTGTTGTTGCGCGCCATGCTGGCGGCGGCGCAGGCGGTGGCGCGGGGGAGGGAAGCGGCGTAGCAGCGTTTGATCGCGGGGCAAGCCCGCTCCTACAGGCCGGTGGGAGCGGGCTTGCCCCGCGATGGCTTTGTCAAAGACTGTCCCGCACCATCTGCAAAAACGTCGCCACCAAACGCCGCGAACTCTGCTCACGCAAACACACCAAGGTCTCGGTCAGCCGCCGCTGGCAATCGACAATCGGCAGCGCACACACCCGCGCATCGGCGCCGAACTCAGCCGCCGACACCACGCCCACACCAATCCCCACCACCACCGCTTCACGCGCGGCTTCCCGGCCTTCGACCTGGATCGCCGGGCGAATGCGCAAGCCCGCCCGCTGCATTTCTTCTTCCAGCGTCTGTCGCGTTACCGAGCCCGGTTCCCGTAACACGATGGGGGTGTCATCGAGGTCGGCCAGGCTGATCGACTCGCGGTTGGCCCAAGGGTGGTGGCGCGACACGAAAGCCACCATCGGGTCGCTGCGCATCGGCACGCACAGCAGGCGTTCGTCATCCACGTCACGGCCGAGCAGGGCCAAGTCGGCCTGATAATTGAATAGCCGCAGCAGTGACTCATCGGTGTTACCGGTTTCCACCTTGACGCTGATGCCGGGGTACTGCTGACAGAACTGGGCGATTTGCGGCAAGACGTGCACCGGGGCATCGACCGCCAGCACCAGGGTGCCGGTCTGTAATGCCCGTGAGTCTTGTAGCAGTTCGTGGGCTTCGACCTCGCAGGCGAACAGGCGCTGGGTAATGCCCAGCAAGCGTTCGCCCAGATCGGTCAGTTGCACCGAGCGTTTGTTGCGGTGGAACAGCAGCACGCCGAAGCGTTCTTCCAGTTTGCGTACTTGATCGGAAATCGCCGGCTGAGTCAGAAACAGGCGTTCGGCGGCACGGGTGAAGCTGCCGTGCAGGGCAACGGCATGAAAGGCTTTCAACTGAGCATGGGAAACTGACATCGCAGTACCTGTTAAAAGCTGAGCTTATTTGTGAAATACGATAAATCGATTTTATTTATCAGTCAGTAATTGTTTCTATCTCATCCAGCCCGCCCTGTCACGTGTTGTGACTGGCGGGTCATGGACCTGGCTGACAAGGCATAACAATACCCGCATGCTCCAGTTCCATCTGACCAGGTGACGGCCCCGACCGGCCGCCACGCAGTGCGCAACACAAGAACAAAACAGGCGTTTTTTTAAATTCTGCCGGCACACTCAAGCTCCGAGGTCAGGGTCACCATGAATAAACACATTGCAGATATAAAGCGTTGGCGCGTGCAAATCTTTGCCGTTACCTGGATTGCCTACGCTGCGTTCTACTTCACCCGCAAAGCCTTCTCCGTGGCCAAGTTGGGCATCGGCGAAGACCCAAGCTTCACCCTCGATAAAATGGCCATGGCCAACCTCGACGCCATCTACCTGGCGGCTTACGCAGTAGGGCAGTTCACTTGGGGAATGCTGGCCGACCGTTTCGGCCCACGGGTGGTAGTACTGGGCGGTCTGATCATCTCTGCAGCAGCCGCTCTGGTCATGGGCAGTTACGCCACCTTCCCGATTTTCGCCACCTGCATGCTGGTACAGGGCCTGGCGCAATCTACCGGTTGGGCGGGCTTGTGCAAAAACATCGGTAGCTTCTTCCCGTCATCACAACGCGGTCGGGTGCTGGGGTTGTGGAGTTCGTGCTACGCCTTCGGTGGCCTGGTCGCCTCGCCGTTTGCCGGCTGGTGGGCCTATACCCTGATCGGCACCTGGCATGCAGCATTCTTCTCCAGTGCCGCAGTGGTGGCGCTGGTGGCCGTGCTGTTCTTCTTTTTACAGCGCAACAAGCCTGAAGACGTTGGCTTGCCAGCCGTGGAGCCGGAGCCTGAGAGCATGGTGCCCGGCACCACGATCTGCAGTGTCTGGGCACCGCTGCGCGAGATTCTGCGTAACCGTACGGTGCTGACTCTGGGCCTGGCGTATTTCATGCTCAAGCCGGCTCGTTACGCGATTCTGTTGTGGGGGCCAGTGATCGTCTTTGAACAAATGCCCTCGGTAGGCAAAGTCGGGGCGGCGATCATTCCCACCGCCTTCGAACTGGCCGGCCTGCTCGGGCCGATTATGATCGGCCTGGCCTCCGACAAGCTCTTTGGCGCCCGCCGTATGCCGGCCTGTGTCATCAGCTTGCTGGTACTGACGGTGGTACTGGCGCTGTTTATGGGCGCAATGCAAAGCGGCAGCGTGGTGCTGGTAGTGGCCTTGCTGTTCGTCATGGGCCTGACCCTGTACGGGCCTGATTCGATGATCAGCGGTGCAGCGGCCATCGACTTCGGTACCGCCAAAGCGGGCGCAACAGCAGCCGGTTTCGTCAACGGTTGTGGTTCGGTGGGCGCGATCCTTGGTGGCCTGCTGCCGGGCTATTTCGACGGCGTCACGGTGTTCATCGTGTTTGCCGGTTGCGCGCTGTTCTCGGCGCTGGTCCTGATACCGCACTGGAACAGCCGGCCAGCCACGGCTGAACATACCCCGGCGGTTGCACCGAACACCGCCATGGCAATCAAACCGCTGCGTACCTGATTTCGACGAGGACACCGACCATGAGACCCTTCTGGCTGCAACAGGCGCTGGATCAGGAAGATCAATCTGCATGCCCAGCGCTGGCCTCCGACACGCAATGTGATGTGTGCATTGTCGGCGGTGGTTACACCGGGCTGTGGACCGCACTGATGCTCAAGGAACAGAACCCGGCGCTGGACGTCGTGCTGATCGAAGCCGATGTCTGTGGTGCCGGAGCCAGTGGGCGCAATGGCGGTTGCGCCTTGTCGTGGTCGGCCAAGTACTTCACCCTTGAACGTTTGTTCGGGATGCAAGAGGCGGTGCGGTTGGTCAAAGCGTCGGAGCAGAGCATTTATGCAATTGGTGATTTTTGCCGAGCGCATGGCATCGACGCCGACTACCGCCTCGACGGTACCCTGTATACCGCCACCAACCGCGCCCAGATGGGCGCGACCGATGGCGTCATCGCCGCCCTGGAACGCCAGGGCATCAATTCGTTCCAACGCCTGCCAGTGGAGCAGGTGCAGCGTATGGCAGGTTCCGCCAAACACCTGGAAGGCTGGTTTTCGCCAGCCGCAGCCACGGTGCAACCGGGCAAGTTGGTGCGTGGTCTGCGCCGGGTGGCGTTGCAAAAAGGCGTGCGTATTTATGAAGGCACGGCCATGACCGGCCTGCAGGAAGGCCCACGGGCCGGTGTCGAAACCCGCAACGGCACGGTGCGCGCTTCACGCGTGGTGTTGGCCCTGAATGCCTGGATGGCGCGGGCATTCCCACAGTTCGAACGCAGTGTGGCGATTGTCTCCAGTGACATGATCATCACCGAACCGCGCCCTGAGCTGCTGCGCCAGATCGGTTTGACCAGTGGCGTCAGCGTCCTGGATTCGCGCATCTTCGTACATTACTACCACAACACCAGCGATGGCCGGCTGATGCTCGGCAAGGGTGGCAATACCTTCGCCTATGGCGGGCGGATGCTGCCGGTGTTCGACCAGCCTTCGCCTTACGAGGCGCTGTTGCGGCGCAGCCTGGGCGAGTTTTTCCCGAGCCTGGCGCAGGTGCCGGTGGCCGCGACCTGGAACGGCCCTTCGGATCGTTCGGTCACCGGCTTGCCGTTCTTCGGTCGTCTGGGGGCCCAGGGCAACGTGTTCTATGGCTTCGGATATTCAGGCAGCGGTGTTGGCCCGTGCCACATGGGCGGGCAGATCCTCTCGTCGCTGGCCATGGGCGTGGACAACGAATGGACCCGCTCACCGCTGGTCAACGGCCCGTTGGGTTATTTCCCGCCCGAACCGATCCGCTACCTGGGCTCGCTGATGGTGCGCAATGCCATTCGGCGCAAGGAGCAGGCCGAAGATCACGGCCACCGCCCGCGCCGGATGGACGTACGCCTGGCCCGCTTTGCTGCCGCCGCAGGCAAAACCGACAAAGCCTGAGCAGTTTTTTTGTCGATTGCCTGAACGAGGATGTATAAACTGCACCCACTTTGCTGGTCGCTACCTGACCCGGCAGTTGAAACAAAGAGAGTCGAGATGGGCGCACAGTGGAAAGCCAAGCATAGAGAAGCAGCAGCCAACGCCAAAGGCAAGATCATGGGCAAGCTGTCCAAAGAGATTCAGATCGCCGCTAAATCCGGCGCTGATCCGGACATGAACCCACGCCTGCGCCTGGCCATCGAACAAGCCAAAAAAGCTTCGATGACCCGTGAAACCCTGGAGCGGGCGATTCGCAAAGGCGCCGGGCTTGATGGTGATGCGGTGCAGTACACCTTGGTTACTTACGAGGGCTTTGCCCCGCACCAGGTACCGCTGATCGTCGAGTGCCTGACCGACAACGTCAACCGTACCGTGGCGCAGATCCGCGTCCTGTTCCGCAAGGGGCAGCTCGGCGCCTCCGGTTCGGTGGCCTGGGACTTCAACCATGTCGGCCTGATTGAAGCCACACCGAAGACCCCTGATGCTGACCCGGAAATGGCGGCCATCGAAGCCGGCGCCCAGGATTTTGCCGAAGGCGAAGAAGAGGGCTCGACCCTGTTCATCACCGACACCACTGACCTGGATGCTGTTCAGAAAGCCCTGCCTGACCAGGGTTTCACCGTTATCTCGGCGAAAATCGGTTACACCCCGAAAAACCCAGTCGGCACCCTGAGCGACGAGCAGCTGGCAGAAGTTGAAGACTTCCTCAGCGCCATCGACGAAAACGACGACGTGCAAAACGTCTACGTAGGCCTGGCCGGCTAAACACCCGTGGGAGCAGGCTCGCTGTGGGAGCGGGCTTGCCCCGCGATTCAATTCCACTGATACACCGCAATCGCGGGGCAAGCCCGCTCCCACAACAGATGCACCCTGCATTTGTGCATGTCTGATGAGACTTAAGTCCGATGGCGCTCAGTAAATAGCCAGCCATACTCGATATTCGCCCTTTTAAATAACAACAAACTCAGGGTTCAGTATCGATGACTTATCAGCACAGCTATGCCCGCTCCATCGCCGATCCTGCCGCTTTCTGGGCCGATCAGGCCGATGATCTGGCCTGGTACCGCAAACCCCTCAACACCCTCAGCGAAAATGCCGATGGCACCCACCAGTGGTTTGCCGACGGCCGCCTGAACAGTTGCTACCTGGCCCTGGATCACCAGATCGAACAAGGGCGAGGCGAACAAACCGCGCTGATCTACGATTCGCCGGTCACCAGCACTCAGCAGTCCTTCACCTATAACCAGTTGCGCGACGAAGTGGCGCGCCTGGCCGGGCTGTTGCGTTCGCTCGGGGTGCAGAAGGGTGATGGGGTCATCATCTATATGCCGATGGTGCCGCAGGCGGCGATGGCCATGCTCGCCTGCGCCCGCATCGGGGCGGTACATTCGGTGGTGTTTGGTGGTTTTGCTGCCAACGAGCTGGCGCTGCGCATCGACGACGCACGCCCGACCTTGCTGCTCACCGCGTCGTGCGGGCTGGAGTTCGACCGGGTCATCGAGTACAAACCGCTGGTTGATAAAGCACTGCAACTGGCCCGCCATCAACCGCGCCAAGTGTTGGTGTTGCAGCGGCCACAGGCCCGGGCCAGCCTGGTCGAGGGGCGTGACCTGGATTGGCAAGACGCCGTGGCCAACGCCAGCGCCGTCGCGCCAGTGGAGCTGGCAGCCGCCGATCCGCTGTACATCATGTACACCTCCGGCACCACCGGCAAACCCAAGGGCATTGTGCGCGAGAACGGCGGCAACGCTGTTGCTCTACGCTTCGCCATGCGCCATATCTATGGCATGCAAGCGGGCGATGTGTGGTGGGGGATCTCTGACGTTGGCTGGGTGGTCGGTCATTCGCTGATCGTCTACGGCCCGTTGATGAACGGCTGCACCACAGTGTTCTACGAGGGCAAGCCAATCCGTACACCGGACGCCGGTGCTTACTGGCGGGTGGTTGAACAGTACCGTGTCAACGGCTTGTTCTGTGCCCCGACTGCCATGCGGGCGATCCGCAAGGAAGACCCCGAGGGTGCACTGCTGCGTCGTTACGACCTGAGCTCGTTGCGTCAGTTGTTCCTGGCCGGCGAGAAGCTGGACTCCAGTACCCACCAGTGGCTGGAGTCGACCAGTGGCAAGGCCGTTCACGACCACTGGTGGCAAACCGAAACCGGTTGGCCGGTCACCGCACCTTGCGTCGGCCTGGAAGGCAGCGCGGCCCGGCCCGGGTCGAGTAACCGCGCGGTGCCGGGCTACCATGTGCGCGTGCTGGATGACGACGGGCAGTTGCTCGCGGCCAACCAGCAAGGCGCAATTGTCATTGCCTTGCCGTTGCCACCGGGTTGCAGCCAGACCTTGTGGGGCGATCATCAGCGTTATCTGGATGCCTACCTCACCACCTACCCGGGCTACTACCACACGGGGGACGGCGGCTACCTGGATGATGACGGCTTCGTCTACATCATGGGGCGTACCGATGATGTGATTAACGTGTCCGGCCATCGCCTGTCCACCGGTGAAATGGAGGACCTGGTTGCTCGTCATCCGGCGGTGGCCGAGTGTGCGGTGATTGGTGTGCACGACGACATCAAAGGGCAGGTGCCCTTGGCGCTGGTGGTGCTCAAGGATGGCCAGGCTATCAGTGAAGCGGCGTTGCAGAGCGAGCTGATGGCCAGTGTCCGCGAGCAGATCGGCGCCTTGGCCTGTTTCAACCAAGTGCGGGTGGTCAAACGCCTGCCCAAGACCCGCTCGGGCAAGATCCTGCGCGCTGTGCTGCGCAAGATTGCCGACCAACAGGCCTACACGCCACCGTCGACGCTGGATGATCCGGCGGTGCTGGGGGAAATCGAAGCGGTGCTGGCCAGCTTCGCCCGCGTTGGCTGAACGCTGTAGGTAGGAACGGGCTTGCCCCGCGATTACGGTGTGACAGATACACCGTAATCGCGGGGCAAGCCCGTTCCTACTGTAGCTGCCCCAGGCGGCTACGGGTCCGTGCCAGGTCGCTGGCGCTGCCGACCAGGCTGTCGGCCAGTGGCTGGCTGCCGATCAGTACCAGGTGCTTGTCCTGGTCGTACAGCACATCCACCAGATTGATAAAACGCTGTTGCTCGGCAATCGAGCACTCCTCCAGACACGGCAAGCCGTCGACAATCCAGTGATCGAAGCGCTGCGCCAGTTCCAGGTAGTCGATGACAGCAGTGGGCTGTTCGCACAGCTGGGCGAAGGTGAAGCCCACCGTATCGCCATCGATCAAGCGTGCCTGTAACTGGCGCTGGCCGACCGTCAACGACTGTGGAGCGCCGTCTAGCGAAGGCAACTGCAACGCCTGGCGTTGTTCAGCCGTGCCCGGCCAAAGGTAATGACCCTGGGTAAAACGCTGGTGGCAGGTGTTGCCCGGCAGGCTGCGGTAGTCCTGATCGCCGCCCACTTCCAGCACCTGCATCTGCGTGTTGATCAGGCGGATAACCGGCTCGAATCGTTGATGGTAGAGCGGATTGGGCAGCAGGCCTTCAGGGGCGTAGTTCGACGTCACCAAGACGAAAATACGTCGGGCAAACAACGCCTGGAACAGGCGGGTGATCAGCATCGCATCGCCGATGTCGTGGACATGGAACTCGTCGAAGCACAGCACCCGGCAGTCCTGTAGCAATTGATCGAGGGTACAGGCCAGGGCGTCTTCCTGCTGACGGTGCTCGAACATGCCCTGGTGCAGGCGGGCAAAGAAATCATGAAAGTGCATGCGGCGCTTGTGCGCTTGGGGCAGGGCTTGGAAGAAGCCGTCCAGCAGCCAGCTTTTTCCACGCCCGACTGCACCATACAGATACAGGCTTTGGGCTTTGCCACTGTCGAGGCGTGCCGCCTGGGCCACCAGGTGTTCAATGACCTGTAATTGGCCCGCGCTCAAGGTAAACCCCTGAGCAGCTGCCTTGTGGTGAAAATGCTGACGAACGGTACCCGCCAGGTTGCCGGCGTTGGCATGCACCGGCTTGAAGCGTTGACGCAACGCGCGCAGTGGCGAACGTAACCAGGACGGGCGGGCAGGCAAACTGGGCTCCTTGAGGCGTTCAGGGCTCAAGGCTGGGCCTGAGCAAGCGCGGCTAATTTAACCAAAATGGTGCAGGGCTGCCAGCCGTTGGTAGCCGAGACGGCCGGTCAAAATCTTTTGCCAAGCCTGTACATTTCCCTACGGTCTGGCAGGTTTTTTCTTCACTGCTACCCTCTAGGGCAGGTCAATCCTGCTGTGAAGGACGGGATAGTGAAAGGACGCTCTCTGGCCGCGCTGCTCGGGCTGATTATTGCTGACAGTCCGACGGCCGCCCAATTCATGGTCGAAGTCAAAGTGGAGGTTCAGCGCGGTTGCGTGCTCATCCAGCAGCCCCGTGAGGCCGGCGCCCAGGCATTGGGCGTGATCGATTTTGGCAGCACCGCACGCCTGGACGATCCGTCCGGGCCCAAAACCGGGCAGTTGTTCAGCCAGCGCCCGCCGCGCCTGGAATGTAACCCGGACACCAGTTATCAGATTCAAGTCGATGGCGGTCAGCACGGCGGTGTAGGCGAGGTGCGCTACCTGGCCAACACCCAGTCATTGGCGCAACCGATTCCCTATCGCTTGTATCAGGACCCAGCCTGGCGCGTGCCGTTGCCGGTCAACGACGTCCAGCATGCGCGGGTACCCAGCAGTGGCTCGGTTGAGCTGCCGTTGTATGCCCGTATCGACAGTTTGGCGCAGATCCCCGCAGTGGGGCGCTATTCGGATTTACTCAAGGTGACCGTTACCTGGTGAAGGTCACTGCATCGCCTGTGAAGGGGTGCCTGCTAAAGGAACTGGCAGTATGAAAAAAGTCCTGTTGTTGAGTATTGGACCGCTGTTGCTAGTGAGCCCGGATGCCTTGGCGGGTGTGAGCGGGCATATCCAGGCGCGGCTGGTGATCAGCGCCGCCTGCCAGATCAGTGGCGACCCCGGCAACGCCCTCGATCATGCCGGAAGCGGAGTGCTGGATTTCGGCAGCCAGGGCCCGAGCTGGAGCCGCCCATTGCGCTCGCACCTGGATGAAGAAGGCGAAGCCGGCAGCCTGCAGGTGCGCTGTAACCCCTCGGTGCGGGCGTTCACCGTGAGTATCAACGGCGGTGCCAATGGTGATGGCGCCAATCGCCGTTTGAGCAATGGTCGTGAGCTGATTCCCTATCAATTGTCGGCTGATCCTTCAGGCAACGCTCGCTATGGCATCGGCCAGCAACGCAATTTTTCGATCAACAGCGCGGCACAGATCCCCATTCCGATTTACGGCGCGGTGGTGGCTCATCCCCAGGCGCTGCCCGCCGGTATTTATCGCGACACCCTGATGGTGACCCTGGACTGGTAACACGCAAGGAGTGACTTATGCAGCCTTATCTTACTCGCTTCATCTTTGCAGGCCTGGGCCTGGCCTTATGCACGCAGGCTCAGGCGGTGAGTGTCACCGGGCAGATCAACGCCTCCCTGACCCTGACCGCCAGTTGCCAGGTCAATGGTTCCAGCGGCAGCAGCGGCCTGAACTTTGGTGCGTTGAATTTTGGCACCACGGAGGCGCTGTTTACCCAGGCGGCCGGTCAGGTGCTGGGCGGCGGAGGCGGTGCCATGAGCATTCTGTGCTCCAACGGCGTAGTGCCGGTGATCAAAGTCGGCGCCGGCGCCCATGACGCCCAGTCGGTGGGTGGCACGCGGGCCTTGGCCGACGGGGCGGGCAACTTTGTGCCCTACGACTTCTATACCGATTCAGGGCATACGCAACTGCTCGCGATTAACGGCACGATTACCCTGCCAACCAGTACCGGCGTGGCACAAACGGTCAACCTCTATGGCCTGGCCAAAGGCAAAGCCGGCTTGCCGGCGGGGGTCTACACCGACACGGTGAACGTCGAGTTGAGTTTCTGAGGCGTGCGCCGCCCTCTGTCTGTGCTGCTGGCGGGGCTGCTGTGCCTGGCACCGGCGCCCTTGCCGGCGGCGCTTACCAGCACGTTTCAAGTCAGCGCCCAAGTGGTGGCGGGGTGCCTGGTGGTTGGCGGTGTGAGCACCTACGGCAACCTTGATTTTGGCAATTATTCGGCATTGATCAGCGGCCCGGTGACCACCGCCTTGAGCGGCACGACGGTGACCTTGCAATGCACGCCGGGGGTGAATCTGAGCATGAGTATCAATGCCGGGCAGAACAGCAGCAGCGGCAGCCGCAATCTCAAACGCAGTAGCAGCTCACAGTTGGTGGCGTATCAATTGTTCAGCGATGCCGGGTTCAGTCAGAACCTGGGTATCGACCAGTCAGTGGCGCTGAGCTACAGCGACGCCAATACCATCAAGTTACCGGTGTACGCCCGCGCACAGTTGACCGGCACGTTACCGGCCGGCAGTTACACCGATGTGGTGCAAGTGCAGTTGACCTGGTGAGAAGGACTCGCCGGGTGTATTCGACCGTCAAGGAGAGGTTCCGATGAAGTCAGGTGCGGGCAATTCACCCCGGATCATCACGTGGCTCGGCTTTGCATTGGCCGCGCTCTGCGTAACACCGCTGCAGGCGGCCACTTCGGTGTTGATCTGGCCGATTGATCCGGTGCTTGAGGCCGATCAGAAAGCCGGGGCGTTGTGGTTGGAAAACCGTGGCACGTCCACCGCCAACTTGCAGGTGCGGGTTTTCGCCTGGCGCCAGGGCGACTATGACGACCAGTACCAGGCCCAGCGCGAGATCATTGGTAGCCCTCCAGTCGCGATGATCGCGCCGGGGCAGAAACAGTTGATCCGCCTGACCCGCACTGCGGCCTCGCCAGTGGGCCAGGAACAGGCCTACCGGATCATCATCGACGAGATCCCGCCAGCGCTGCCCGACACCCCCAGCAGTGGCTCCCCCCAGGCCGCGATCCGCTTTCAGATGCGCTACTCGGTGCCGTTGTTTGTTTATGGCCAGGGTCTGTGGGGTAAGCCAGACCCCAGCGGCCAGCGCGATCAGGGCAGTGTCGGCAAACCCGCGCTGAGCTGGCGCCCGGTGTCGGTACAAGGTCGCTCGTACGTGGAAATCCGTAATACCGGCCCGGTGCATGCACGCTTGACCGATGTCGTGTTGCAACAGGGCGCTAGCCAGCGGCCACTGGTTGAAGGCCTGCTCGGCTATGTACTGCCCGGCGCCAGCATGCGTTGGCCAGTGCCGCAGGCAATGGGCGCGGCCACGGTGATCAAGGGCCGAATCAATGGACAGGAGACGGCACAGACCCTCAGCCAAGGGCAATAAGCAGCCGTTGAAACGGCAGGATCAGGGGCCAGGGAGGACCCGGTAATGGTTGGATACGGTGCGTGAGTATTTGTTCGGGCGCGCTTGGCCCGCGGGCGTTGATGGCCTCTGCGCTGCTGCTCGGCGGTGGCCCGTTGTTCGCCGGCGAGTTACCACCGCCACCGCCGAGCCTGGAAGCGGTGGGCGAGGCGCAGTTGTACCTGGAGTTGGTGGTCAATCAGATGAGCAGCCCTGAACTGGTCGCGGTGCAGCAACGTGCCGGCCGCCTGTACATGGCCACAGCCGACCTGCAGGCAGCAGGCGTAAAGGTGCCGGGGCTGGCCGACGGAGAAGTGGCCCTGGACAGCATCAGCGGTTTGCACAGCGACTACGATAGCCAGGGCCAACGCTTGCTGCTGCAGGTACCTGCCGCCTGGTTGCCGACCCAGGCCATCGGTAATCGTCAGCTGTACCCGGCCTCTGAAGCACACAGCAGCCTGGGTGCGTTGCTGAACTATGACCTGTACCTGAACGACACCGACGACGGTGGTACGTACCTGGCGGCGTGGAACGAAGTGCGTCTGTTCGACCGCTGGGGCACCTTGTCGAGCACCGGCCAGTGGCGGCAAGCCTTGGGCGGCAATGACGCCGACGACAGCCAGAAAGGCTTTCGTCGCTACGACACCACCTGGCGGTACACCGATGAAACGCGGCTACTGACCCTGGAAGCAGGTGACGTGCTCAGCGGCGCCTTGCCCTGGACCAGCTCGGTGCGCATGGGCGGCGTGCAGGTGTCACGCGACTTTGCCGTACGCCCAGACCTGGTCACCTATCCGTTACCCGCGTTTGCTGGCGAAGCGGCAGTGCCTTCATCGCTGGACCTGTTCATCAATGGCTACAAGAGCTCCAGTGCCCAGTTGCAGCCGGGGCCTTACACCCTGACCAACATTCCTTTTATCAACGGCGCGGGCGAAGCGGTGGTGGTGACCACCGATGCCTTGGGGCGACAGGTATCCACTACCTTACCGTTCTATGTCACCAGCAGCTTGCTGCAAAAGGGCCTGAGCGACTTCTCGGTGGCGGTCGGCAGCCTGCGTCGCGACTACGCCTTGCGTGATTTTGCCTATGGACCGGGGGTGACCGCTGCCAGCCTGCGTTATGGCGTAAACGACCGTTTCACCCTGGAAAGCCACGCTGAAGCCGCCGAGTCTCTGGCGTTGGGTGGCCTGGGCGGCAACTGGCAGGCGGGCAACTGGGGTGTGGTCAATGCGGCGCTGAGTCAGAGCCGATTCGATAGCCGCAGCGGTCAGCAATGGAGCCTGGGCTATCAGTACAACAGCCCGCGGGTCGGCTTCAATTACCAACGCTTGCAGCGGCGCGGCGATTACGCCGACCTGTCGGTGGTCGACAGCCCTTACACACGCCTAAGCCAGCGCAGTGAGCAGGTCAGCCTGAGCCTGAATCTGGAGCGCTACGGCAGCCTGGGCGCGGGCTACTTCGACGTGCGCGCCGGTGACAACAGCCGTACCCGGTTGCTGAACCTGAGTTGGAGCAAACCCTTGTGGGGCAACAGCAGCCTGTACCTGTCGGCCAACCGTGAGATCGGCGACCGCCAATGGGCCGTGCAAGCGCAATGGGTGATCCCGTTCGACCTCAACGGCACCTTGAGCTTGAGCCTTGAGCGCAGTGACAGCGACGAGCAGATGCAGCGAGTCAACTACAGCCGGGCGGTGCCGGTCGACAGCGGGGTGGGCTATAACCTCGGGTATGCCCACGGTGACCGTGAGGCTTATCGTCAGGCCGACCTGACCTGGCGCTTGCAGGCCGTACAGTTGCAGGTCGGCGCGTATGGCAGCGAAGACGACACCACGCGTTGGGCCGATGCCAGCGGTTCGCTGGTGTGGATGGACGCCGGGGTGTTTGCCGCCAACCGCATCGATGATGCCTTTGTGGTGGTCAGCACCGATGGCTTTGCCGATGTGCCTGTACGCTACGAGAACCAGCTGGTAGGCCGTACCGACCGCAACGGCCATTTGCTGGTGCCGTGGAGCAGTGGTTACTACCGGGGTAAATATGAAATCGACCCGATGGAGCTACCCAGCACCGTGCAGGTGTCGCAGGTGGAACAGCGCGTAGCGGTACGTCGCGGCACGGGCTATTTGCTTGAGTTCCCGATGCAGCAGGTGGTCGCCGCGAGCCTTCATCTGGTCGATGCCGCGCAGCATGACTTACCACTGGGCAGTCAGGTGCAGCACGATCAGAGTGGTGCGCGCACGGTGGTGGGGTGGGATGGTCTGGTGTATCTGGAGGGGCTTTCGGAACACAACAGTTTGACGGTGCAACGCAGCGATGGCAGCCGCTGTCGGGTGCAATTCACGGTGCCGGGCGAACAGCCACAGGTGCCACTGATCGGGCCGCTGGTGTGTCAATGAAGTATCTGATGGGGTGTCTGGCACTGCTGGTCAGTGCCCAGGCACAGGCGTTGTGTTCAGTGGTGGCAACCAACCCGGCGAGTTTTAGCTCGTTGAATTCGACCCTGGTGCGCACGGCGATTCAATCCGCCTCAACCAACAATGCCGGCTTGAGTTGCACCGGTTCGTTGCTCAGCGTGCTGGCCAGTGACGATCATTTTTATGCCACCTTCACGCCTGTTGGCGGCACCACCGGGCTGGTTGGGCCGAAGGGCGATATCATCAATTACACCCTGTATGCCAACAACAGCATCAGCTTTCCCATCACCCGCAGCCAACGCTATGACTTCGCGCGTAATGGCATCATCGATGCGTTGGGTCTGCTCAACGGCACCACCCCCAAGAGCGTGCCGATTTACCTGAAAACCCTGATCGGCAGCAACGTGGCGGCGGGGCTCTATCAGGAGTCCTTCGTGGTGGAATGGGACATCAACTACTGCTACGGCATCGGCGTGGGCAGTGTGTGCCTGGGCCGACAGGTGTTCAAGCAAACCACCAATCTGACCGTCAGCTTGACGGTGACCAACGACTGTCAGATCACCACGCCGGCCATCAGTTTTGGCAGTGCGCCGGTGATCAGTGGCTTTGCCCCGGTCAACCAGAGCATCAGCCTGTCATGCACCAAAGGCAGCAACTATACCGTGGGCCTGGATGATGGCCAGAACGCTGCGGCGGGGCGGCGGCGGATGAAGTCTGGCAGCGCTAATTTTCTTGCTTACGATATTTTCAAAAGTGCCGGTACCCAGCGCTGGGGTTCACTCACCAGTGCACGCCGGGCAAGCAGCGACGCCGACATCAACCCGGGGGAGGGCTCCGGGACCGGCAGCCAGGTGTTCAACTACAACGCCAGAATCTACACCGACCAGAGCACACCGCCTGCTGGTACTTACCTGGACAACGTCATCCTCGACGTTCAATTCTGAACAGTGGAGGCGGGCTTGCGGGGTGGGAGCGGGCTTGCCCCGCGATTGCGGTATGTGAGCTATATAGCAATCGCGGGGCAAGCCCGTTCTCACACTGATCCGTACAAATCCCCCTGACCTGAATCTGTAACGCAGTACACCCAAACGCCAATATAACGGCCTCCGTGATGAGGTCTGAACCATGTATCAATATGACGAGTATGACCGTGCGCTGGTGTTTGAGCGCGTGGCGCAGTTCCGCGACCAAGTGCAGCGTTTCATGGCTGGCGAACTGAGTGAAGAAGAGTTCCTGCCACTGCGTCTGCAAAACGGCCTGTACATGCAAAAGCACGCCTACATGCTGCGCGTGGCGATTCCTTATGGCACCTTGGGTGCCCGCCAGATGCGCACCCTGGCGCACATTGCCCGCGACTATGACCGCGGCTACGGCCATTTCACCACCCGTCAGAACATCCAGTTCAACTGGATAGAGTTGGCCCAGGTGCCGGACATCCTCCAGCGCCTCGCTGAAGTCGAAATGCATGCCATCCAGACGTCCGGCAACTGCGTACGCAACATCACCACTGAAGCCTTTGCCGGCGTCGCCGCCGATGAACTGCTCGACCCTCGTCCGCTCGCCGAAATTCTCCGTCAGTGGTCGACCATCAACCCGGAATTCCTGTTCTTGCCACGCAAGTTCAAGATCGCTATCTGCTCGGCTCAGGAAGACCGGGCGGCGATCATGATGCATGACATCGGCCTGTACCTGTACCGCGACGGGCAGGGTCGGATGTGCCTGCGGGTCATGGTGGGTGGCGGCCTGGGGCGCACGCCGATTCTCAGCCAACAGATTCGCGAGGGCCTGCCCTGGCAGCACCTGTTGTCTTACGTCGAAGCGATCTTGCGGGTGTACAACCGCCATGGCCGACGCGACAACAAGTACAAGGCACGGATCAAGATCCTGGTTAAAGCACTGGGCATCGAGGCCTTCTCCCAGGAAGTGGAGCAGGAGTGGCAACACATCAAAGACGGCCCGGCGCAGCTCACCGAAGAGGAGTTTCAGCGTGTGGCTGCCGCCTTCGAACCGCCGGCCTACGCCAGTGTGGACAATAGCGATCTGGAGTTCGAAACCCACCTGGCCCAGGACCATGGGTTCGCCCGCTGGGTGTCGTGCTGTGTCAAAGCCCATAAAGTCCCTGGCTATGCCAGCGTGGTGCTGTCGACCAAACCCGGTGTGACCTCGCCGCCTGGCGACCTGACGGCGGCGCAGATGGAGGCGGTCGCCGACTGGTCGGAACAGTTCGGTTTCGGTGAGATCCGTATCGCTCACGAGCAGAACCTGATACTCCCTGACGTGCGCAAGCAAGACCTGCACGCCCTGTGGCGGCTAGCCTGCGAACGCGACCTGGGTACCGCCAACATCGGCATGCTGACCGACATCATTGCTTGCCCCGGCGGCGATTTCTGCGCCTTGGCCAATGCCAAGTCGATCCCCATTGCGCAGTCGATTCAGCGCTGCTTCGAAGACCTGGATTACCTGCACGATCTGGGTGAGCTGAGCCTGAACATTTCCGGTTGTATCAATGCTTGCGGTCATCACCACATCGGCAACATCGGCATCCTCGGCGTCGATAAGAACGGCAGCGAGTGGTACCAGATCACGTTGGGTGGCGCTCAAGGCAAGGACAGCGCCCTGGGCAAGGTGATCGGCCCTTCGTTCAGCGCCGAGGAGATTCCGCGGGTCATCGAGCAGATCATTGCCACTTATTGCGCTTACCGTGAGCTGGACGAGCCGTTTATCGATACGGTCCGCCGGGTCGGGCTTGATCCGTTCAAAGAGCGGGTGTACGCCAAGCGTTCCGAGGAGTTGATATGCGTAATGTGATTGCCTTGCGCAACGGTGAGCCGCAGCTGCTGGCCGACGACGACTGGCAACTGGTCCGCGACAGCGCTTCGCAGATCCCTGAGGGCGCATTGATATTGCCACTCCAGGCCTGGCTGGCGCGCCAGGCGTTGTACCCCGAGCGTCGTGACGCATTGTGGCTGGGGCCGGATGATGAAGTCGAACCGCTGCGGCCTTGGTTGGCGCAGTTGTCGCTGATTGCCGTGGACTTTCCCAGCTTCCGTGACGGTCGCGGTTACAGCCAGGCCTATCTGCTGCGCACGCGCCTGGGCTGGAGCGGCGAGTTGCGTGCCATTGGTGATGTATTGCGTGATCAATTGAGCCATATGCGCCAGTGCGGTTTCGACAGCTTTGCCATCCGCGAAGACAAGAGCGCCGAGGATGCGCTCAAAGGCCTGGCCGGGATGAGCGTGTTGTACGGGCGCTCGGTGATCGAGCCACGGCCGTTGTTCCGTCGCCGTTGACAAGGAGTGCCGGCGTCCTCAGGTAGGAGCGGGCTTGCCCCGCGATTGCGATCAGGCTGACACACCGCAATCGCGGGGCAAGCCCGCTCCCACTTCGTTGAAAAATCCTACCGAGCAGAGCGAACGCTTCCGATTGGTAAGCCCAGGTTGTGGGAATACTCTTGCGCCGTCTTAACCAAACGGCTGTCGCCGATGTTCAGTACATCCCACCCTTCGTTGCGTATCGTGCGCTGACAGCGCCGATCATCATCCCCGGTTCGCAGACTTTCTGACACCTCCATTGCCCTGCACTGCAGGGCAATGCTGGCGTCTGCGCGCCTGAATGGTGGGAAGACTGCTTAAACGCAGATGGAGTCTTTCTATGGCTGTAAAACGCACTTCAAAACACCTGGCCGCCGGCGCTCTGATGGTGGCGCTGCTTGCGTCACTCGGCGGTTGCGCCAGCGTCGCCGCGCCCACCGAACAGGTGGAGCTGACCCGCAATGCGGTCAGTCGCGCGGTCACTGCCGACGCCACGCAATTTGCCCCGGTGGAAATGAAAGACGCTCAAGACAAGCTCTACGCGGTAGAGCGAGCCTTGGGCGAGCAAGACTTTGCCCAGGCCCGGCTGCTGGCCGAACAGGCTGAATCCGACGCCAACCTGGCTGAGCGCAAGGCGCGGGCGCTGAGGGCTCAGCAACAGCTCAATGAAGCCCGCCAGGGCATCGAGGTGCTCCGGCAGGAAATGCTGCAAGCCCCCGACGCCATTGCTCCGCTCAGCCACTAAGGATTGCCCGCATGCCCATCAAAAAACTTCTCGTTGCCACTTCCATGTCCGGCCTGCTGCTCAGCGGCTGTGGCACCACCCCTGAACATGCCGGTTTGCTCGAAGCCCGCGAGCAATTCAGCGCACTGCAAAGCAAGCCTGAATCCAGCCGCCTGGCAAGCCTGGAAACCAAAGCTGCCTTCGCCGCCCTGAGCCAGGCCGACCAGGCTTCGCTCAAGGACCGCAAGGCCCCTCAGGTCGAGCAATTGGCCTATCTGGCCAAACAGAAGATCGCCCTTGCCGAACAAACCATCGACCTGCGTGTGGCCGAAGCGGGTCTGCAAGGCATTGAGGCACAGCGCACTCAGGCGCGCCTGGATGTGCGTACCGCGCAACTCAAGGCACTGCAGCAGCTCAAGGCCACCCAGACAGAACGCGGAGCGGTGGTGACTTTCGGTGATGTGCTGTTCGATACCGGCCGCGCCGAGCTCAAGGCCAGCAGCCTGCGCAATCTGGACCAGTTGACGGAATACTTGCTCGCCCATCCTGAACGTAAGGTGCGTGTCGAAGGCTTCACTGACTCAACGGGCGGCGAGCTGTTCAATCAGCAGTTGTCAGAACGCCGTGCGGCGTCTGTCGCTAACGCTTTGCGCCGTAATGGCATTGCGCCTGAGCGGGTCAAGGTAGCGGGCTATGGCAAAGAGTACCCGGTGGCTTCCAACGCCGATGCTCAGTCGCGGCAGCTCAATCGTCGTGTGGAAGTAATCATTTCTCACGGTAGTGATGCAGTCAGCGATCGTCGCTGAAGGCAGAGCGGGCCCAGCCTTGCGCTGGGCCTTTTAACGTCAGCCTTCAGAAGACGTGGCTTAACACCCAGTACAAGCTGCCGGCCAGCACAATCGCCGCAGGCAAGGTCAGCACCCAGGCCATCAGCAGGTTGAAGATGGTACGCATCTGCAAGCCTGACCCGTTGGCCACCATGGTCCCGGCCACCCCTGACGACAGCACATGGGTGGTCGACACCGGCAAGCCATACATGTCCGCAGCACCGATGGTGCACATGGCCACCAGTTCTGCCGAGGCGCCCTGAGCGTAGGTCAAATGGGTTTTGCCAATCTTTTCACCAACCGTCACTACAATACGCCGCCAACCCACCATGGTGCCCAGGCCCAAGGCGATGGCCACGGAGATCTTCACCCACAGCGGTATGTAGCGGGTGGCATCATCGAGTTGGTGCTTGAACAGCTTGAGGTTGGCCTCGGTATCGACATCGAAGGTGACCAGTTTGTGCTTGTCGATCAGGCGAATGGTTTCGCTGGTCAGGTACATGTCATTGCGCACGTTGGCCATGGCTTCGGCGGGCACTCGGTTCAGTGAACCATAGGCTTTGACTTCGCTACCAATCGAGCCGGTCAGAGCGGCGAGGGCGGGAACCAGCTCAGGGCTGGCGGCCGGTTGGCGAATGAATTCCGTCAACGTCTTGCGCGGGTCGGCCTGCAGGGTCGGCAGTTCACCGCGCTGCAAGGCGTGTTGGGTAACCTCTGCCACGGCTGCGAACTGCAGGGTCTGTTCCGCAGGCATGGTGCGGTTCAAGGCGTAAGCCATTGGCAGAGTGCCAACCAGAATCAGCATGATCAGGCCCATGCCTTTCTGGCCATCGTTGGAACCGTGGGCAAACGACACCCCAGTGCAGGTCAGAATCAGTACACCGCGAATCCACCAAGGTGGCGGGGTGTTACCGACCGGCGCCTGATACAGGTCGCGGCGCTTGACCAGATGGCGCAGGGCAATCAGCAGCAGGGCCGCACAGGCAAAGCCGACCAGCGGTGACAACAGCAGCGAATAGCCCACCTTGCTGGCTTGTGCCCAGTCCACACCGCTGGTGCCATCGCGGCCGTGCATCAGGGCGTTGGCCACGCCGACGCCGATGATCGAACCAATCAGGGTGTGTGAAGACGAGGCGGGCAGGCCAAGCCACCAGGTGCCCAGGTTCCAGATGATCGCCGACAACAGCAGGGCGAAGACCATGGCAAAGCCGGCCGAAGAGCCGACCTTGAGAATCAGTTCAACCGGTAATAGCGCGATAATGCCAAAGGCCACGGCGCCGCTGGACAGCAACACGCCGAGAAAATTGAAAAAGCCTGACCACACCACCGCCACCGAGGCGGGCAGGGAGTGAGTGTAGATCACCGTCGCCACGGCGTTGGCGGTGTCGTGGAAACCGTTGACGAACTCAAAGCCCAGCGCGATGACCAGTGCGACGCCGAGTAACAGGAAGGGAGTCCAGGTGGTGACGACCGTGCCGCTGGCATCGATGTCGTGCGCCAGGCTCCAGGCGGTGAAGAGCAGGCCTGCCAGTAACAGACCGAAGAACAGGATCAACGTGCTGCGAGCGGGCTTGTGATGCAGCTGCGGCCTTGGGTCGGAAGAGGCCAGCGACGAGCCGCTGGCTAACGTCGGGGTACGCATGATGGCTCCGGGTTGGTTACCTGGCGGCAAGCATAGAAAAATCTCCTGCCCTGAAGCTGATCCCGATCAATGAAAGGACTAGGCTGAAACAAAAAATGCAGAGGTGCCGATGATCGGCTGCAAACGCGTTTACGATCCTCCCGAGGCGGCAGATGGCCAGCGTGTGTTGGTTGATCGCCTGTGGCCGCGTAACCTGCGCAAAGCGCAGTTACAGGCACTTTGGATGCAAGAAGCCGCGCCCACTACGGCATTGCGTCAGGCGTTTCATAAGGGTGAAGTGGGTTTCGCCGGCTTTACCCAGCGCTACCGTGAACAATTGGCGGCGCACCCTGAGCATTGGTGGCCGCTGTTGGGTATGGCCGGGAAGGGCGACTTGACCCTGCTGTATGCAGGCAAGGACAGGCTGCACAATAATGCCGTGGTACTGGCCCAGTGGCTGGAAGACGAACTGGACAGGCAAGGCCCGCCGAGCTCACCAGTGTGTTATGCCAACGAGGTCGTTCCCACCTGAATGGAACCCGTCACCTTGCAACTGATCCCCGCCACCGACCAGCACTGCACTTTCGCCCGCAACCTGACCCGTCGGGCCATGCTCCGTTATTACCATGAGTTCGACCTGCTGTGGATCGAAGAGGCCTTCGACCAGGCTTGGGGCTGGCGCGAGCAGTGGTTGATCGTCGAGGGGGATACGCCGCTGGGCTTTTGTAGCCTCAGCCAAGACCGCCAGGCTTTGTACATCCGTGAGTTGCACTTGATCGAGGCGGCACGGGGGCGGGGGATCGGCACTCAGGTGCTCGAACAAATGGCCGTCTGGGCCGCCGAGCGGCGTTTGCCGTTGTTGCGTTTGACGGTGTTCAAAAGCAACCCGGCGCAGGGCTTGTACCGGCGCCGGGGTTTCGCCGCTGTCGGTGAGGACGAGTGTTTTGTGCGTATGCAACGGGTTATACGCCCGGGACACCTGTAGGAGCGGGCTTGCCCCGCGATTACGGTTTATCTGTCAAATTGCATCGCGGGGCAAGCCCGCTCCCACCGTGCTGGTACGTACCACGGGTTATGCGCCCGGGACAGCTGTAGGAGCGGGCTTGCCCCGCGATTGCGGTTTATCTGTCAAATTGCATCGCGGGGCAAGCCCGCTCCCACCGTGTTGATACGCACCACCGTGCCCTGGCGCTGGGTCGCCTCCAGTAACTGGCCTTGAACGCTCAGCAGGTCACCGATCATCAGGTTCTGCAGCAAGGGTTTGCCTTCAAAACGGTTGCCGCCCAGCACCACCTGTTGCATGCCTTCAACGCGCACCACTGCCTTGCCAGCTTTGCCCAGGGTGTTGCCACTGAGGATCATCGGGCCCGCCAGTGGCGCGGCGTTGCGCAGGCTGATGGCATATTCCGGGGTATTGCCGATGCGGTTGTTGATCAGCGCCACGCCGCTTACCTCACTGCCATCCACGGCACTGCCCTGGCTGTTGCCAATCAGGTTGTCTTCAATCAGCAGGGGAGCCTGGGCAGAAGGTGCCAGGTTGCGCAGTTGTACACCGTTGCCACGGCTGTCGCCGATCAGGTTGGCGCGTAGCAACAGGGTGCCGCGCTGATCGCTGACTTCGATGGCGGCTTTGTGTGCACCGAGGATCAGGTTGCGTTCGACCCGTGCTTCAGTGTGCCCGCGCAAGCGGATGCCGCTGTTGTTGTCGATGCCCCGCACTTGGTTGTCGAGCAGGTTGACCTGACTGTCACGCACATCAACAGCGTACTGCTGCGACTGCTCGAAGCGACTGTCATTGATCTGCGCCAAGGTGTGCTGCAGTTCCACCGCGCTGGACAGGTTATTGAAGTGGCTGTTGCGCACAATCAGCGTGGCTTGGGCTGTACCTGCGGCTTGCTGGCTGCTCAACGCGGTGCTCAGGCCTCGCGACAGGTTGGCGTTGTAACCCAGCCGCTCGAGGGTCGAGCCGATCACCTGAGTATGGCTACCGGCCCAGGCCACCACGAAGGGCCGCCAGGCACGCTCAGTATTGCCGGGTTTGTCGCCGGCAACGCTTTCAAGACGTGACTGGTTCAGGCCCAGCCAGCCCTGGTTGATCAGTGCCGTGCCGGAATAGCTATACAGATACAGGCTGGTGCCTTCGACAATCAGCCCCGCGTCGCTGCCGATCATCAGCGGGTAGCTGAGCAAGTAGCCATCCTTGTAGGGCTTGAGGATGCGCGGGTCATTCAGGCTCTGCTGCAGTTGCGCCAGGGTGATGCTGCCACCCCGAAGGATCACCGCTTGCGGGTGGTGCGCCTGGTACCCTGCGATGGCACGGAACAAGCCATTGTTGACGAAAGGCTCAAACGGCCAGCTGCCGCTCTGCGAGGAGAACATCGGTTGCAGGCTGACGCTGGCACGGCCAGCGGGGCGTGGACGTTCCTTGACGTGTAATTGCAGCGCTTGAGCGCTCTGTTGCAACTGGTGGAGCTGCGCCTGATGCTCGGGTTGGCTGATAACGCTGAGCGATTGCTGTATGGGCAGGCTTTGGCTGGCGGCCTGGGTGGTGCCAACACACAGCAGCAGAGCGAGGCTGCAAAGGGAAAGAGGGCGCTTGGCCATAGCGATTCGTCCTTGGGTTACGGCAGTTTGGGGTACAACGGCTTGAGCGGGCCGCCGATCTGGCTGTAGTTGTCGACGTCGCCGTCTTCGCTGTCATACAGCTCACGGGCCAGATGGTGCTGCGGTGCGCGTTGCAGAAAAGGGATCAGCCAGGCCAGCTTGTACGGCGCCACGCTGATCTGCGATTGCCCTTTGAGTTCGGGCAACTGGTCGGGGTCGAGAATGCTGCGCGCAGCGAAAGCGCCGAGCAGCTCCAGTGTGTGCTGATCGTCGGCGCTCCAGGGCAGGCCATTGGCGCGTGCCGATTCGGCCAGCAACACCAGCGGTACCAACGCGTACTGGCTATAGGTTGCCGCCAGCTTGCCGCGGGCGACTTCCAGTGGCAGATAGGCGTAACTGCCATCTTTCGCCCTGACGGCTTGTTGCAGGCCAAGGCGCAGATTGCCATCGGCCCATTGGATGAAATCGTCGCGCTGGATCAGCATGCCGGTGGCCGCCACCGCCCAGGCTGCCCAGTAGTCATGGTTGTTGAACCAGGCAAAGCCTTGCGCCCGACGCGGCTGATACTCGGCGATGATGCGTTCGCCCAGTTGGGCGAACCAGTCGCGTTGCAGCGCTGACAGTTGCAGCTTGCCGTCGCTGGCGGCCTGGGTCATCAGCAAGGTCGAGGCCATCGCCGCCACCGCCCATTTACGTGCCGCCATGCCGGTGCTGCTGGCGTCCGGGTTGAGCAAGGCCCCGGCTTGCGCCCAGTGTTCAAGCCACTGGTCCTGACAGGCCAGGGCCATGTTTGCTTCCTGCGGGGTTTTCGCTCGCTGGAATCGCTTGCTGGCATAGATCAGCCCGCCGATGAACTGCTTGACCTGCTTGCCGATCGCTTCGCTGTTGGCATCGGGGCTGCTGCGCAGGGTCGATTTGCTGGCGTCGCGCTGATCGTATTTGCTCTGCATCTGCAAGCTGCCGGTGTAAGGCGCAGGCGGCTCTTTGCTGCAGTCCAGGGTACGGTAGTCGGCAATCATCGCTGACTGCGCAGTAGCCCGTGGCGGCCAGATCGAACTGGCCGCCAGGCTTTGGCTCATGTGCAGGCTGGCGTAAAGGCACAGGGCCATTGCACTCCAGGTTTTCACAGGCATAGTCGGGTTTCCACCTGGGTGGCAGCGCTACCGGGCTTGGTCGGTTCCATGAACACCGAGAGCAGGTTAGCGCCGGCAAATTCCTTGGCGCGGCTCAGTTCCAGGTAGTACTGGCCGCCGGTGACGACCGCCTCGCGGCGGAACCAGACTTTGTCGCGGGCACCGTTGTCGTAGTACACGATTACGTAGAAGTCCTTGACGTTCTTGTCGCTGATGCGAATGTCGAGAAAACCACCGTTCACCGTTTTACGCGCCTCGCCCGCGTTGCTGAGTAGCTCAATGCGCTCGTTGACCTTCAGCGCAGGCCGCTGCAAGCGGTTGGCCATGACCTCGGTGGATACCGGACAGCCGCCTTTGATTGCCGGAATCAACTGGCGATACATCAGCTCAGACTCCAATTGGTAGTTGGCCGGCAGTTCCCAGATGATCAACTTGGGTGGCGCTTTGGGCTTGTAGTTCTCCGACAGTAGGTACTCGAGCAGCGAGCCATCCTGGCCTACACCGGGCAGGGCGTAGTTGAGGATGTCGACGTCCAGGTACTGCTTGAGGTAACCGTCAAAGTTGAACTGCTTGCTCTCGTCCTCCCGCGCTGCGGCGTTACTGTCGCCGACCAGGATCACTTGCGGGTCCGGGGCGTCGTCGAACAGGGCGTCGGCCCCTTGATCCGTGGGGATGGTCTGGTAGCCGCGCACGTACTGGAACCCGTAGTTGTTGCCACAGATATAGCTCAGCGCCAGGTTCAGGGTGCCATCCTTGGGCACCATTACTCCGGGCTCGGTGCGGTACTGTTTTTTGTCCAGCTCGGCGTAGAACGGCTGGCGGCGAATTTCCTCGGCCATCAGGCGGGCCGTGGCTTCAGCGCCGCTCGGCGTCCAGTGGTGATCACGGCGGAAGAAAAACTCGCCGGTGGGCGGCGTCTGCACCAGTTGCATCATCGGCGCGACGATGGCGCCACCGTTGCGCAGCTGTTGCAGGTAGTTGCTCAGGTTGTTGCTCGCGCGGTTGTAGTCGAAGCCATGCAGTTTGTCGGCGTACAGCTTGTCACGGTGCATCAGGCCACGGGTCGGCTGGATGGCCATGGCCACCTGGATGCCCTGACGATGGAAGGTGTCCATCAGGCGGGCGAACTCCGGGCGCATGGGGGCCGGAATGCCGAAGTCGTTGGTCAGGTCGACGGCTGAGCGAAACAGCCAGCGGTCCTTGCCCGGTACGATTTCGCGCATCAGCTTCATGCGCCCTTCGGTGTAGTGGCTGGGGTCACTCAAGCCGGTGCACATCAGGCATTCGAGGCCTTTGCAGGTGCCAGGGTTATTGTCGGCGGCCGCGCCTTGCACGCTGAACAGCGCGCAGGCGGCCAGGCCCAGGGCGATCAGGCTTTTCATGGTGCGACTCACTCGCTCGGGTCGATGCTGTTGGCCAGGCTCATGCTGCGATAGCCGGCGCCTTGCGGCAGCAGCACGTAGCTGTAGGAACGGCCTTTCTTGAGGAACAGTTCATCGAACTGGGCGACTTTCTGTTGTGCGTCGTAAGCGGCAAAGCCGATCTTGATCTCGTTGACCATGCGGCTGCCGGTCTGACCGTTGCTCAGGGTATCGACTACCACGCTTTTGCCATCGACGGTTTTCAGGGCCACGTTGGCTGGGGTCAGGTTGTAGAAGGCGATTTGGGCCTTTTTCGGCTCGTTGACGTACTTGTCGGCGATCAGGGTCAAGGTTTTGCCGTCGTACACCACGGTGCTGGCAGCGTTGGCCTTGAGCTGTGGCTCGATGGCGTTGGCGCCCACGGCAATCTTGTGGCTGCCGGCCGGGGTAAAACGGTAGCCGCTGAGTTGCCCGGCGGCGACTCGCTGCGGGTTGACCTTGCCACTCAGGGTCACGTCAATGTTGCTGTCGGACAGGTTGAGTACGCGTACGAAAGCCGAGTCCGCCGGGGCCACGGCATCGTACAGGTCGGCATTGCCTTCGGCAGCATTGCCGTGGACGCTGACCAGTAACAGGGTAGCGGCGGCGAGGGAGGTGAGCGAACGGTTCATGAGGATCTCCTTGAAAGGTCAGAAATGTTGGGTCTGGCCGGGGCGGCTCAACGAGCCCATGCGGTGGGCGAGCAGGGTGCGCAGCGGGAACTCCCAGATCACCGTGTCGATCTGCGGGTTGTTCAGGTCGTCGCTGGCCAGGAACTGATTCATCGCCTCGAACGGGCCGCGGGCTTCAACCGCCACACTGATCAGGTCGCGGTTCAGTGCTTCTTTGAGAAAGCCGGTGAAGTTCCAGTCGTCGAGTTTGCTGTAACTGGTGCCCACCAACAGCAAGCTCTGTTGCTCATCGGCAAACAGCGCATCGCTGCTCTGGTCAGCCTTGAGGGTTTCGTACAGGGCGATCTGGCTGGGGCCGAACTGCGGCGCCAGTTGCGCGTGGTTGAACTGGATGTAGTTCATCAGGTCGCCTTTGACGGTTTTCTCCGCCACTTTGTGCGATACATAGCGCTCATCCCCCAACAAGTCGGGGCGCTGGCGGGCCAGTTCATAGGCGGTCAGGCGCGCACCTTGCGGGCTCCAATGGGTGTCGGACTTAAGGAACAGCTCAGGGCCACTGAGGTTGCCGAGAAACGCCGAACGCACGGGCGTTACCTCGGTGTTTTGTGCTTGCAGGGCGGTGACGAAACGGTCGTACAAGCTGATCGCCCGTGGGTCGACCGACCGTTGTGTGTGGGCGCTATAGACATCCACTTTCATCGGCAGCGGCAATACGATCAGGCGTTTGTTCTGGGCCTTGAGCTGTTGTTCGACCTTGGCAATCTGTGCCAGCTGGCTGTCGAGGTTGGCTTGCAGGTTGTTCGGTACGCGGTATTCCTGATTGGTGTACAGCCAGCCGTCCTTGCCCAATACGACACCTTTGGTGCCCTCATGGAACAGGCGGTACTGGACGTTGGCCCAGCCTTCTACCGCTGGCTCACGCAGGAAAAAGCGCTTGTCATAGACCTGCTCGAACTTGCGCAGCAACTTGCCATCGACGAACAGGTTCCAGGCGTCGTTCTGGCTTTTCGCGAAACTGAACACCGGGGGTAGGGAGTACACGAACATCCCTGCCAGCACCACGCCGAAAAGAATGCCATTGACCTTGCTCGCCGAATTCATGACCGGGTACATGGCCGTCTCCTAGAACTGGAAGTACAGAAAGGGTGAGAAGGAGTTCGCCGCCAGGCTGCTCAGCGCCAGGGCGAAACCGGCCCACAGCAGCACAGCCTTGAGGCCGCCGACGTGGCGCATGAAGTAGTGCTCTTTGTTGCCGGCGTAGTAGCGCACGTTGTTGCTGCCGGCCAGGATCAACCAGCACAGGGCCACGACGGCAAACGACATGGCCATCTTCGAGGCGCCGAGCACATATAGGTCCAGCGAGCCGAAGCCGTTGAGGCCGAACAGTGCCTGGTAGATGTCCAGGCTGTGGCGCAGGTCGTTGGTGAAGAACAGCGGCATGCTCAGAATGATCAGCACGAAGGTGCGCAGGTTGCGCCCCAGGTGGTATGGCGTGGTGATCTTGGTCGCCAGGTTGTACTTGCGCTCGATAACCATCCCTAAACCAAAGAACAGGCCCCAGCAGATGAACGCAAAGCTTGCGCCGTGCCACAGCCCTGACAGCAACATGGTGTAGACCAGCGCCGGCAGTGCCCCGGCCACCCGTTTGCGCACCAGCGGCATGTACACGTAGTCACGCAGAAAATGCGCCAGGGTCATGTGCCAGCGCGCCCAGAATTCGGTGATGCTCTGCGAGACGTAAGGCTGGTTGAAGTTCTCCGGAAAGCGGAAGCCCATCATCAGTGCCAGGCCCAGGGCCATATGGCTGTAGCCGGCAAAGTCGAAGTACAGCTGCAGGGTGGAAACCACCAGGCCGAACCAGGCATCACTGAGCTGCAGGGTGCCTTCGCTGATGAACAACACGTTGATCGGCGCCAGTTGGTCGGCGATCAGCACCTTCATGATGAAGCCGAGCATGAAACGGCAGACCCCCAGGGAAAACAGCTCCAGGGAGTGGGTGCGCTGGCGCAGTTGTGGCGCCAGTTGGCTGTAGCGCAGGATCGGCCCGGCCACCAGGTGCGGGAACAGTGCGACGAATGCAGCAAAGTCGATGAAGTTGTTGGTCGGCGTAGCATCTTTGCGGTAGATGTCGACGATGTAGCTCAGGGCATGGAATACATAGAAGGAGATGCCCAGCGGCAGGAAGATGGTCTCCAGGGTCCAGGTATTGATGCCCAGCGGGGCGAGCAGGGCGGCGAGTACTTCGGCGCCGAAGTTGGCGTATTTGAAGTAGCCCAGGGTCGACAGGTTGCCGGCGATACCGATCCACAGCAGGCGCAGCGCCCAGCGTTTGTCACCAGCGTCCAGGCGCGCCTTGATGCGCAGGCCGAACCAGTAGTTCCAGTAGGTGATCGCCACGAACAGCAGCAAAAAGTCGGGGCGCCACCAGGCATAGAAGATGTAGCTGGCGGCTACGATCACGGTCGAGCGCCACTGTGGCCGGGCGAGAAAGTACACGGCGAAGAACAGCGGCAGATAGAGGAATAAAAAGACGTTGGAGGCGAAGATCATCGAAGGGTCCGTCCTTAGTAGCTGATCACGACGCCGACACTCAGCTGGTAGTCATCGCCACTGTCCAGGGCGTTGCCAGCATTGAGGTAGCTGGCGCTGACCAGGGCGTTGACGTCCAGGTGCTTGCCGTCGATGGCCACCGGAAACATCTTCCAGTAGTAATTGAGGTCGTACATTTGCCCGACCTGCTTGCTGCCGCTGCCGTTACCTTGGGCGATGGCGCGGTTGCGTTCGCTGCGCTGGTCACCGTCGATACGCACCGGCAAGGTGCCGTCGGCGTCGCGCAGCTTCAGGTCGGTCACACGCAAATCCAAGGCGCTGCGCGGGGTCGGGTTGGTTTCCAGGCTGATGCCGTAATAGCTGAGGTTGCGCAGGTCAAGGCTGACGAAGTTGCTGGTCAGACGCGTGCTGTAACTACCCTGACGGGTAATGCGGTCGGACTGGATGGCGTTCAGACGAAAACCATCGTTGTCGTTGCTCGGCTTGTCGGTCAGGCCGCCGCGTAGGGCAAGGCGTGGGGTCCAGGGCAGGTCGTGAAAGCGCTTGCCGATCTCGCCCAGGGCCGCCCAGCCGCTGGCATGGTTGCCGGTGCTGGTCACGCCATTGCCGTCGGTGTTGTCGACCTTGCCGTCGAGGCCGGCCAGCTCCAGGTGGTAGTCGCTGAACAGCGGGCTCACTTGCAGGTCGTCGGCCTTGAAGAACAAACCGTAGCGCATGCCTTTGAAGTCGTAGCGGTCTTGCGGGTCGTGGCCGCTGTGATCGTTCTCGTGCATCAGGCGCACGCCGGCCCAGTTGCGCTCACTCCAGCGGTAGGCATATTCACCCATCAGGTAGGTAGTGCGCTCTTCGCTGTCGGCCAGGCTGTTGACGTCGCTGTTGTAGTTGTAGAACTTCTGCCCCACGGCAAAAAAGCCACGAGAAAAAGTGTCGTTGTAGTTGAAACGCAGCGACTCCAGGCTGTCGTCCCACCAGATGCCGTAGTCATCAAAGTAACGTTGGCGGCCCGCCGACAGCGAGAAACGCGGGTCATCGCCGAGCAGGTTGCGTTTCACATACAACTCACGCAGTTCGGCATACCAGCCTTCGGGCTGTTCGCGGTCGAAGCTGTTGCTGTTTTCGTTCTGGGCGCTGATCGACTCGCTGGAGTCGTAGTTCAGCCACAGGCGGCCATAGACCATCCATTTGGCCCAGCGTTTTTCCGGCGAGTACCAGGCAAACGAGGGTTCGTACCGCAGGCTGTAGAACATCTCGCGGCTGCGGCCGACTTCGGAGTTTTCCGGGCCATAGCCGGTCTGCACGGTGAGCTTGTTGAAAAACTCCGAGGTGATTACGGGTGCACTGCCATCACTGGGCGCCACCCGTACCGGTTCGTTGCTGTCGGCTTCGGGGCCGGTGATTTCTTCTGCGGCTATGGCCGAATACAGCGGTGTCAGGGCCAGCAGGGCGCCGAACAGGGGGGGATGCACTTTCACAGGGTTGCCTCCTTCAACAGATCGGCGCGGGCTGCCAGGGCGCGCTCGATGTCATCCTTTTTAAGCGTCCTTTCCAGGCGCTTGATCAAGTTGCGTGCACCGTTCTCGCCGAGTGCCAGGGCCACCTGGGCATAGGTGTAGGCTTTGACCGGGTCGTTACAGATGGCCCGACCGTAGGCGTGCAGGGTGGCCATGCGGTACCAGGCGGTGGTGGATCCAGCGCGGGCCTGGGCCTGGAAGATTTCCAGGGCTTTGTCCTGGTCCGGCTCGTCCTCAACCCCTTTGCTGTAGTACTCGGCCAGCAGCAACTCGGCGTCGGGGTAGTGACTGGCAATCAACTCATCGATCAGCGTGCGGGCTTTCTGCGGGTCCAGGGTCAGCCAGTTGTTGACCATGTAGAACGAGGCCTGCAGCGCCTTGGCACGGGTCGCTTCGCGGGCGCGGACCTGATCGATCAGGGCCTGGGTTTCTTCGGCGTTATGCTCGGTGGGGTTGGAAATCATGAAGTTGGCCTTGGACACCATGGCCGGTACAAATCCACGCTCTACCGCACTTTCACGCCAGCGCTGGGCCTCGGCGCGGGCAGCGTCGAGGGCCTCGGTCCGGGCTTTTTCAGCTGCCAGTTGCGCGGCGTCGGGCGGCACCTGGGCGATGCCCATGGCACTGCTCTGACGCTGGTAACGGTCGGCTTCAAGTTCGGCGCGCTGTACGCTGTTGATGCTGTCGAGCATCGCGCCGATACGGTGCACGATGTCGACGGCCAACGCCGGGCGCTCGGCCTCCAGCGTGCGGGCAAAGGCTGGGAAGGCGCGGTCTTGGTCGTCGCCGAGGAAGCGGTAGTAGCGATCGATGGCGCGCACATCCACGCGCGCCGCCTGCTGGTACCAGTGCGCTGCCGTCTGCCGGTCGCCCTGACGTTCGGCCAGCACTGCGCGGTACAACTCGGGGCGGCAATTGAGCAAACACGACTGCTGGTACAGCGCCAGCAACTGCGCGGCCTGATCGTTGGGCACCAACTGCGGGTAGACCAGAAACACTTCAAGCGTGGTGCTGGCGTTCCGCGGGTCGAGGGTGGCCGGGTAGCGCGTCAGGGCCTGGGCGACCCAGTCGCGCTGACCAGGTTGCAGGCTTGGGGTACGGTCGAGCAGGCGCGCCAACGACGCCAGTGCCGGAACCTGCCCGCGGCCATCGGCGAACGCCTCTTTATATAAGGCAATCACTTCTTGGCGGCTGGCACCGTCAGTGTTGGCCAGCACATCACCAAGCAACAGCTTGGAGGCCAGGTCGCCACGTTCGGACAACAGGCGCAAGTCACCACTGACATTGGCACTGGGGTCTTTGTACAGCGCATAGCGGATCTGCTCCAGGCTTTGCCCGGCCGAGACTGCGCTGGCGCAGGCCAGGCTCAGGCCTGCCAGCAGCAGGCGGGAGGGCATCTTCGCGTTCATCGCCAATCCTTCCTTTGCGCTCAGCGTGAGGCCATGAACGGCAAGCCGAGGAACAGGTCAACTGCCACGGGCTTCTGGTAGGCCTGGCGCGGCAGCGGGGTATCCGGGGCGATGGTCAGGGCTAGGTTCTTGTTGGCTTCATCGACACGCGAGTCCACCACCTTGCCGCTGAAGTGCTCATCGAAGCCGAAGACTTTCAAGTCCACCGAGGTCACGCGGGAGATATCGGCCAACTTGTCGAAGGGCACGTTAGCGGTGACGAACAGGCCTTCGTCGCGAGGCAGCAGGTGCATCAGCGGTGCTTGTTTGTAGCCGTAGCCGTCCAGCGGTTTGCCAGGGAAATACACCTCGCAGTCGCATGGGCTGTTGATCACCGTTTCAATGGTGGCGCGTCCGAGCAAGGTCTGCAGGTCACCCGGCGCCAGGTCGGCCAAAGCCTTCATGTCGGCAGGGCTGGTGAAGCTGGTGGCCAGTTGCGTGGAGATATTGGCCAGAGGCTGGCCGGCTTTCACCTCAGTCTGCCCAGGCTGCAGCAGAAATTTCACGTAGCCGTTGTCCGGCATGCTGATCACCTGGGCGTTGGCCGAGACCTGAGCCTGTACCGCCGGAATGCGGAAGAACAACTGGTAGCTCTTGTAGGCAACGAAGCCCAGGGCGGCGAGGCCGGCAGCGGTATACAGCAAGGTGCCGGTCACTGCTTTGAGGCGGTCTGCGCTGCTGCGCGCACTGGCGTGCTGTTGCTTGCGTTCCTTGATGTAGTTTTCCCGCTGCATCACATTGAACAGGCCATTGATGTCGGCTATCTCACCCGACAGATAGGCACTGATGATGTAGCGCAGGATGTCGCGCTTCTGTGCGTCGAGGTCAACGAACTGGGCGCCGACTTCCTCACCCCGTTGAGAGACGATACGCACCTTGCTGTCCAGGCTCAGGTCAACCTGATTCAGGCGCAGGCGGATCGAAGCGTTGTACAGGCTGCCGGTGGTCAGTGGTTTGTCGTGACGCAAGCCGATACCGCCCAGGGAAATGTCCTGCAAGCTGGTTTCGATGTTTGGCTGGCCGGCGGCGCTCAGGGTGACGCGGGCATTGATGCGGGTGCGCACGTACTGGCGTTCGTCGATCGCTTCATGTACCACATTGGCGGCAGTTTTTGCAGAAACGGTAGGTGTACTTGAGCTACTCATGGCAGGCGCCTTTCCTTAACGTTGCGTGAGTTCGAGAAGAACCGAGATGACCCCGAAGAAGATGGCTATCGATGAAAACAGCATCGCCTTCGAGGACCAGCGGTTCAGGGCGGCATCGAAGTCGACGCTACCGTTGCTTAACGTGGTTTTCTGTCGGGTCCAGCGCTGTTGGTCCATGTGGAACAGCGCATAGATTTTCATCACCGAGCCAACAATCTGGTTGTAATAAAGAACGAAGGGGTACACCGGGCTCACCGGGTGGCCTGCGAACAGGAACAGCACGGTGACGATGCTGCGCGACAGCAGCACCCAGAACAGGTACACCAGCAGGTACTGAATGCCGAACACCAGGCCTGCGACCACCGAGGCGGTCAGGCCCATCAGGCAGGTCCACATCGACACCCGCTGATCGAGCAGCACATACAGGGTGAACAGGCCCAGGCGAGCGCGGCCGAGCAGGGCCGTGGCGCGAAAGTTCTGGCGCAGCGAGTTGCCGTACCAGCGGAACATCAGTTGTCGGGTGGCGCGCCAGAAGCTGTTATCTGGTGGATGCTCGACGGTCAGGGTATTGCTGTCGGGTACATAGAAAGTGTCCCAGCCGGCGCGCATCAGGCTCAGCCACGACGACTTGTCGTCACCGGTGAGAAACTGGAAACGACCCAGGCGCCAGTGCTCAAGAAAGTCGGCTTCCACATCACGGATGAAATCCGGATCGGTCATGACGCTGGCACGGAAGAACGACAGACGCCCGGTCAGGGTCAATACACGATGCGACAGGGCCATCGAGCACATGTTGATGTGCCGCTGCACGAAACGCATCGAGTGCCATTGGCGCATCAGGTTGCTGCCTTCGACCTCGCAGAACTCGTTGGTGGTCAGGCCACCGACCTTGGGCAGGTAGGCAAACAACTTGACCGCGCGCTCGACGCAGCCGGGCAGCATCATGGTGTCGCCATCGACCACGCCGACCACCGAGTTTTCCAGCGGCATCTGCCGTGACAGGGCGCGGAAGGCATGGGCCAGGCCATCACGCTTACCAGTGCCGCGGGCACGGACGATAACCAGCTTGATGTCGTCGCGGTCTCTGACTTCGTTGCGCATGATCTGCTTGATGAACTGCTCGTCGCCCTTTTCAACGATCGAGGCAATCACCGTGCACGGCACGTTCAGCCGTTGCACTTCCTGGAATACCGATTGGTAGACCTTGAAGGTGGTATGGGTGGGAATACGAAAGCTGGTGACCACCATGAACATGTGCGCGGGCAGCGCCGCGTCGCCCATGCGTTCAACCGCCTTGCGCATGCGCGGGAACTTCCAGTGCAAAAAGTACATGCCGCGCACAAAGTGAACGATGGCATTGCCATAGCGCCACATCCCCAGGGTACCGATGATGAAGATGAAGCTGTGGTGGCTGGGGTCCAGATACGCCGGGGCGATCATCTCCGAGGCCAGGGCGATCAGGCCGAACAGGCAGGCCCAGGCGCAGAAGCTCGCGGCTGCCCGGCGTGCGCCGGAAGGCGGTTGTTGCTGTCGTTCCATCTAACCGTTGCTCCGTTGTACAGGCGCTGCAGCCTGAGCGAAACGCGCACTTACCGGGCCCGGCCGCGGGGCGGCAGGCAAAGGCAGGTGTTCAGTTCACTCAGGCGCAGGCGTGGATGCTGCTGACCGGGTGCTCGCGACGGAGCGTGGGTGTTACCAGCAGATACCCTGTTGGTTGCGGTTGCTGCCGTGGGGCATGAAGCCAACCAGGTCGATCACCTGTTTACCCTCGGTAACATCCAGCGCCTGGGCAAAGCGTTCGTCGTTGTTGCCCAGCACGATCACATCGGCGCCATTGATCACTTGGCTGAGGTCGTTGCACAGCAGCGACGACACGTGCGGAATCTTCGATTCGATGTAGTCACGGTTGGCGCCAAACACCCGGGCGTACTCAACGTTGGCGTCGTAGATGCTCAACTCGTAGCCCTTGCCGATGAGCATTTCTGCCAGCTCCACCAGCGGGCTTTCACGTAGGTCATCGGTGCCGGACTTGAAGCTCAGGCCGAGCAGGCCGATACGGCGCTTGTCCTGGCGGGCGATGAGGTCGAAGGCATTGCGCACCTGATTGCGGTTGCTGTCCATGATCGACGCCAGCAGCGGGTGCTCGACGTCCAGTTGACCGGCGCGGTAGGTGAGGGCACGGACGTCCTTGGGCAGGCAGGAGCCGCCGAAGGCGAAGCCCGGGCGCAGGTAGTAACGCGACAGGTTGAGCTTGTAGTCCTGGCAGACCACGTCCATCACTTCGCGGCCATCGACGCCTGAAGCCTTGGCAATGTTGCCGATCTCATTGGCAAAGCTGACCTTGGTGGCGTGCCAGACGTTGCAGGTGTACTTGATCATTTCGGCGACTTCGACCGACTTGCGGATCACCGGGGCATCCAGGCCCTTGTACAGCGATTCGAGCAGGTCACCGGAATGTTGATCCAGTTCACCGATCACGGTCATGGCGGGGAAGTCGTAATCCTGGATCGCCGTGCTTTCACGCAGGAACTCTGGGTTTACAGCAACCCCGAAGTCGATCCCGGCACGTTTGCCCGAGGCCTTCTCCAGCAGCGGGATAACCACATTCTTGGCCGTGCCCGGCAGCACAGTGCTGCGTACTACGATGGTGTGGCGGCTGGCTTTGTCGCGCAGGGCCATACCGATCTCGCGGCATACCGCTTCCATGTAAACCAGGTCCAGGTCGCCGTTTTTCTTGCTGGGCGTGCCGACGCACAGTAGTGACAGTTCAGTTGCCAGCACGGCGGCCTGAACATCGGTGGTGCCGCGCAGGCGGCCGTGGTTCACGCCGTTGAGCAGCAGTTGCTCAAGCCCTGGCTCGACAATCGGCGACTTACCCTGGTTGATCATGTCGACCTTGTCCTGCGAGATGTCGACCCCCAGTACCTGATGGCCGCGGGCGGACAAACAGCCCGCACACACAGCACCCACATAACCCAGTCCAAAAATACTGATATTCATAGTTCCCTCTGCCGAGATCAGTGTTGTTGCAGTACTGATTCGGTTACTCAGTTAATCGGTGAAGTCGACTTGGCAAGCACGCATTAACACATCGCGCTTAGAACAGGCGATGGCCGTGTTGTTCGTTGTCTTATTTCTATCCTAAGGGGTGGTTTTTTAGTTATGCAAGCAATCTGTTCTATGTAATTTGAATTTATTCAGTATTTTATCGTTAAGTTTAAAAAACACTTAAAAATCAATAAGTTAAAGTTGTCAATAAGTTGTGTGTCAAAAAATAGTCTGACTCTTCATGTCAAAGTAAAGGCGTCAAAAAAACGTATTCCCGTTGTTTTTGACGATCTTTTGGCTGTTTTTCCGCCGGTTTTTTCCCGGTTTAAAACTTTAATTGACGGGGTAAAGTTGTCGGCGCAGGTGGCAGTTAAATGCTGTTTTCTGAGATTAAAGTTTCGGGAATTTGGAGCGGAAAGTTGCCTGCGTGGCATTTGGCTAGTAGCGATGTCAATGTGCGATGATGGCCCTGTACAGACAAGCACAGACAGGAAGTGCATCTGTTGACTTGTGCAGTGCTGGCGTTCCTGTGCATAGTGCTGCCTGAGCGGCCTGGCCCGCAGGTTTGCGCGGGTGGCCAGCATGGATGATGTACAAGGAAATTGAATGGCAATGAACGGAATCGGATCTCGTCTACGAGAAGAAAGGGAGCGTTTGGGCCTGACTCAGCGCGTGTTCGGTGACATCGGTGGGGTCGAACCCAATGCTCAAGGCAAGTACGAAAGCGGCGAGCGTACGCCCAAGGCAGACTACCTGGCGGCGTTGGCGGCGCGCGGGGTCGATGCTTTGTATGTCTTGAGTGGTTCGCGTACCCCCGTACCACAAGGAAGTCTGAGTCCGGAGGAAGACCGCTTGCTGGGGGTTTTCCGCGATTTGCCCGCCATGGATCAGGCGGTCATACAGCAATTGCTCGGCCGTCTTGCCGAGTCTCTGCCAAGAGGGCGCATGACAGCCTCGGGTCGCGATCCCGGTGCCATTGTGCGGATGACGCCCAAAGGTAAAATGACGTCGCTGCGATGACGTGTTCCGTTAGCTCTGGCGCTAGGTTTTTTGCTAAGGTGGCGGGATCCAATTGCCGCCGCAGTGTGAGGTGTCTGCTTGATTAGGGTCTTGGTGGTCGATGACCACGATCTGGTACGTACGGGCATTACCCGTATGCTGGCCGATATCGATGGCTTGCAGGTGGTGGGCGAGGCTGACTCTGGCGAGGCATCGTTGAAAGTGGCGCGCGAGCTCAAGCCTGATGTGGTCCTGATGGATGTGAAAATGCCCGGGATCGGTGGCCTTGAGGCAACGCGAAAATTGCTGCGCAGCCATCCTGATGTAAAAGTGGTCGCAGTGACGGTGTGTGAAGAAGACCCTTTTCCCACGCGCCTGTTGCAGGCGGGCGCCGCCGGCTACCTGACCAAAGGTGCAGGCCTCGATGAAATGGTCCAGGCGATTCGCCTGGTGTTCGCCGGGCAGCGCTATATCAGTCCGCAGATCGCCCAGCAATTGGCGCTGAAATCGTTCCAGCCGCAGGGCTCGCCGTTCGATGCACTGTCGGAGCGGGAAATTCAGATCGCCCTGATGATTGTCGGTTGCCAGAAGGTGCAGATCATTTCCGACAAGCTGTGCCTGTCGCCGAAAACGGTCAATACTTACCGTTACCGGATCTTTGAAAAACTCTCGGTCACCAGTGACGTCGAACTGACGCTGCTGGCGGTCCGCCATGGCATGGTCGACGCCAACCTCTAAGCTCATGACCCCTGTGTTCGATTCAAGTGCGTTCCTCGCGACCTGTAGCGGTCGCCCGGGCGTCTACCGGATGTTCGACGGTGAGGCCAGGCTGCTGTATGTCGGCAAGGCCAAGAACCTCAAGAAGCGCCTGGCCAGTTACTTTCGCAAAACTGGCCTGGCGCCGAAGACGGCTGCCCTGGTGGCACGCATCGTCCAGGTCGAGACCACCATCACCGCCAACGAAACCGAAGCGCTGTTGCTTGAGCAGACGCTGATCAAGGAGTGGCGGCCGCCCTATAACATCCTGTTGCGTGACGACAAGTCTTACCCCTATGTGTTTCTCTCCGACGGCCCGTTTCCGCGCCTGGGGATTCATCGCGGGGCCAAGAAGCAGAAGGGCAAATACTTCGGCCCCTATCCCAGCGCAGGCGCGATTCGTGAAAGCCTGAGCCTGCTGCAAAAAACCTTTTTCGTGCGCCAGTGCGAAGACAGCTACTACAGCAACCGCACCCGGCCGTGCCTGCAGTACCAGATCAAACGCTGCAAGGCGCCATGTGTTGGCCTGGTCGAGCCCGAGGAATATGCCGTTGATGTGCGTCACTCGGTGATGTTCCTTGAAGGTCGTAGCCATCAACTGACCAACGAGCTGAATGCCGAGATGGAACAGGCCGCCATGAGTCTGGCGTTCGAGAAGGCCGCCGAACTGCGCGACCAGATCGCCTTGTTGCGTCGGGTGCAAGACCAGCAAAGCATGGAAGGTGGCAGTGGTGACGTCGATGTGGTTGCCGCCTTCACCAACCCGGGAGGCGCCTGTGTGCACCTGATCAGCGTGCGTGGCGGGCGGGTGCTGGGCAGCAAGAACTTCTTTCCGCAGGTCGGCATCGAGGAAGAGGTGGCTGACGTCATGGCCGCGTTCCTCTCGCAGTACTACATTGGCAACGCCGAACGCGATCTGCCGGGCGAGTTGATCGTCAACGTGGTGCACGACGACTTCGAGGCAATCAGTGCGGCCATCGAATCCTTGCGTGGCCGTGAACTGACCATCAGCCACCGTGTGCGCGGTACACGTGCGCGCTGGCAGCAATTGGCGGTCACCAATGCCGAGCAGGCGCTGAGTGCGCGCCTGGCTAACCGTCAGCACATGGCGGCGCGTTTCGAGGCGTTGGCCCAGGTGCTGAACCTTGATGAAACACCGCAACGCCTTGAGTGCTACGACATCAGCCACTCCAGTGGTGAAGCGACCGTCGCCTCTTGCGTGGTGTTTGGCCCGGAAGGGCCGCTGAAGTCCGACTACCGACGCTTCAATATCGAAGGCGTAACGCCGGGCGACGACTATGCCGCCATGCACCAGGCGCTGACGCGGCGTTTCGGACGAATCAAGGATGGCGAGGGCAAATTGCCGGATGTGCTGCTGGTAGACGGCGGCAAGGGGCAGTTGAACATGGCACGCGACGTCCTCCAGGAGCTGGCTGTTCCCGACCTGATCCTGCTGGGTGTGGCCAAGGGCGTGACGCGCAAGGCTGGTTTTGAAACCTTGTACCTCAACGATGTAGCCCATGAGTTCACCCTCAAGGGTGACTCGCCGGCACTGCACCTGATCCAGCAGATCCGCGATGAGGCGCACCGCTTTGCAATCACCGGCCACCGTGCACGGCGTGGCAAGGCGCGGCGCACCTCCAGCCTGGAAGATGTTGCAGGGGTGGGGCCGAAACGCCGCCGTGACCTGCTCAAACACTTCGGCGGCCTGCAAGAGCTGACGCGTGCAAGCATCGAAGAAATCGCCAAAGCACCGGGAATCAGTAAAAAGCTTGCCGAGTCGATTTATGCCAACCTGCATAGCGAGTAGAATGCACGCTCACTTTGCAGCCAGTTGTGCCGATGAATATCCCAAATCTACTTACAGTTCTTCGCGTCCTGCTCATCCCCATCTTCATTGTGCTGTTTTATGTTCCGTATCACTGGAGCTATTTTGCAGCGAGCAGCGTCTTTGCCATCGCCGCAGCCACCGACTGGCTCGACGGCTATCTGGCCCGTCGCCTGCAGCAAAGCACGCCGTTTGGTGCTTTCCTCGACCCGGTGGCCGACAAGCTGATGGTGGCCGTAGCGCTGGTGCTGCTGGTGCAGGTGCATGCGAATTTCTGGCTGACCTTGCCAGCGGCAGTGATCATCGGCCGTGAGATCGTGGTGTCGGCCTTGCGCGAATGGATGGCCGAACTGGGCGCGCGTGCGCATGTAGCGGTATCGAACCTGGGCAAATGGAAAACTGCGGCACAGATGCTTGCCCTGGTGATCTTGCTGGCCAACCCGCCGGTGCTGACCTTCTGGGTCATCCTCGGTTACGCCTTGTTGATGGTCTCCGCCGGCTTGACCTTGTGGTCGATGGTGCACTACCTGCGCGCCGCCTGGCCGCACCTTCGCGAAGGCTCGGAACAAAAATAAAACTTTTTTGAATCAAAGGCTTGACGGCGTTTTATGAATCTATAGAATGGCCGTCACCAAATGCGGGAATAGCTCAGTTGGTAGAGCACGACCTTGCCAAGGTCGGGGTCGCGAGTTCGAGTCTCGTTTCCCGCTCCAGATAGAGATTTGCAGAATTCCATTGAGTTCTGTAAGTCAAAAAAAGACGCTTCGGCGTCTTTTTTCGTTTCTGCCATTCCCTCCAGCCGCCATGATTGAGGTGCGACAGCCTGATCTTGGCTTAAGCGTTGCCCTGGCTCTATTTGATACCTATGGGTGCCCCCCTTAACCCTCAGGCAATACAAACCGGTGAGTCGGGCGCCTGATGGTTACTTGGTTGGCTGAAAAAGTGAATCGACGCGCGGTGCAGCAACTCGCCAAGCCACATCACCAGTGCCGCCTTCTCGTAAAGTTCCTGGATTGAGACGCTGACGTGCGGGCGCACGATGCTCAAGCTGCTGCGCGAAGATCTGTCATGCAACGGCTGGGTCCAGCCATGACGCAGCCCGCATGCTTGAGCAATTTCCCAGTGCTCGGGGGCCGAGCGAAAGGTTTGAGCGGTCCACAGCAGCGGCAAACTGGAGCTACGGCAATGGGCGTCGATTGGCTCATGAGGGGTATGGCCGTGCTTTTCACAATGGTTGAGCCAGCCGGCAGGGTAGTTGGTCTTGTTGTCTCGTTGAGTGGGGCAAATGAAGGTATAGGCGTAGAAGCAAAACCCCAAATCTTTAATGAGCAACGGCAAGTGCTCCAGTAGGGCGGGCAGCTCCAACAAGTGCTGGTGTTGCACTGCAGTCCAATTTTTCATGTTACTTCCCTGTAGGAAAAGTTGGTGTTCGCTGTGAGCGTACATGCCCATGGGTGAACAGCTTAGCGGGTAATCGATACAGCACTGCGCTGTTGTACACCTGTTGTACATATGGCGCGCGTCATACGGCCCCGTCTGTCGGGTCCGGCGGCGTAATGGCAATGATTGTGCGCATCGTCGCCGCCTTGAACGACTCCAGTCATCGGGAGGGTTGTCGCCTCCTTACCACCTGACCCTGACCCCGAGGTTGCCAATTACCCCGTTCAGATCATTGTCATCGACATCACTGCTGTAGTCGGCACTGACGAACAACGCCACTTTGGGGCTAACCCGTGCCACCAGGCCCAGGCCCAGTTCCACTGTGGTCGAGTTGCGTCCGCTGCTGATCTTGTCGACTCTGTCCAGGCTGACGGTGTCGGCATTGGAAAAGTCGTGCCAGACGTTGGTGCGCACAAAGGGCTCGACGGGCATACCGCGCACGGTATAACGCGCAGACAACTTGGCACCGACCCGACCAGTCCAGTTCGGTTGCTGGTCAAAGGCTTGTTGAGTGTCGGTCTGGGTCTGGCTGCCGGGGAAGAACTGTTGGTTGATCAACTGCGCCTGTGGCTCGAAGGTCCAGTTGTTGCCCAGGGCAATGGGGTAACCGCCTTCAACCGACAGGGTCAGCGCATGGCCGTCGCCATCCAGGCGCTGGCCGTTCTCGCTACGGCCATTGACGTCGAAACGGGTACCCATGGCCACTGCGTCAATATGCCAGCCCTGGTCATGGGTCATGCTCCAGTACATACCCAGGCTTTCACCTTCGAGGCTGACGTTGGACTTTTTATCGCCGACCTGAGGTTTACGCATGCCATCGAAGCCACTTTGCAGGTTGCTGTGACCGACGAAGAAACCCACACGGTGGACATTGCCGTTCATGGTTTCACGGACAAACAGATCAGGGCTGATCTGCAGGCTCTGGTTGTTCATTTCCAGGCGCTCAGGTGCAGGTGCTCCATTTCTGGTTGGCGAAGGAAAGAACGGGGCCCACTGGCTGGCGATGGTGTCGTTGGTCATCGCGGCATTGCGTTCGGCCAGACGCTCGGATAAGGCACCCAGCGTGTTCAGGCCCAGGCCGCTGGCGCTGACCGGGGTGAGTGAAAGCGTCGGCAGGGACTGTGCTTGCACTTGAACAAGGGTGCTGAATGGGTCGTTATCCTCAACGCCCCATGCATAGGTTTCCAACGGGGTTGCCAGTAGCAGCGACGTGGAAACCGCGTAGAAAACATACTCAAAGCCAGTAGGGTTCAGAGCTTTTTTCATGGCGGATCTCCTCTGATGTAACAGCCAAGGATTCTGGCCTGATGTCACGGGCTGTAAAACAAAACCAGAGGGCGACCCAAACCAGCAAAACCGTCCCCGTCGCGCGCTGAAAGGCGCGAGCTAGAGGCCCGGAATTGAGTTATGCAATGCTGCATTACATGTAGCTAAGGAGAGGAGCGGGCGGGCGTCAAGAAGGTGTTAAATAACCGTTGTCAAGCTATTGGATGGGGCAATTTGCTGATATTAAACAATTATTTACATTCGATAGTCGTGATGGCAATTTCAACCATCACGGCTATGCCGAATCATTGTTATGGCACCGATTAAAGGTGCACTTCTACCGCCAGCGGCAGATGATCGGAGAGGTGACTCCAGGGTTTGTTGCCCAGTATTCGCGGCGCATGGCTGTTGGCATTGCGCAGGTAGATACGGTCCAGGCGCAGCAAGGGCAAGCGAGCCGGGTAGGTTCTGGCCAGCAGGCCGTGATGGCGCTCGAACGCTTCATGCAGGCCGCGATGCAAACCCAGGGTGCGGTTGCCCTGCAGCTTCCAGTCGTTGAAATCACCGGCGATGATCACCGGGGCGTCGGCCGGCAGGGCATCGAGCAGGCGGCGCAGCAGTTGCAATTGCTTTTGCCGGTGGCTTTCCAGTAACGACAAGTGTACGCACACCGCGTGGACATGAGGCTGGCCAGGCACATCCAGCACGCAATGGAGCAGCCCACGACGCTCAGGCCCGTTGATCGAGACGTCGAGGTTTCGGTGCTCGATGATCGGATATTTGGACAGCAGCGCGTTGCCATGATGGCCGTCCGGGTAGACGGCATTACGCCCATAGGCAAAGTCCGTCCACATGCTGTCGGCGAGGAACTCGTACTGGGAGGTTTTCGGCCATCCGCTGTAGCGCGCGGCGTGACGGTCGTGACTGCCCAGCACCTCCTGGAGAAAGACGATATCGGCCTGGGTGCTGCGCACCGCTTCACGCAGTTCGGGCAGGATGAAGCGGCGGTTGAAGGCCGTGAAGCCCTTGTGGGTGTTGACGGTCAATACCTGCAGACGTCGCACAGGGGGCGCTGCTTGCGGGGTGCAAAGGAGGGTAGGATCGGGTTCGACGTTCACGGTTGCTCCTGATCGACAAGCCTACTGCATGGGACCGGCCCGCTGGTGGTCAGTTCCGCTGTTCAAGTGTCGTCTATCTGCTCCAACTCCAGCAGCACCAGCGAGCGTCCCGAGACCTCCAGAAGGCTTTCGAACGCGTGGCGCTCGCCCTTGCGCAACTGCGGCCTAACAGTGTCGATCAGGCAGTTCCAGTGTTCACCTTCGGGCACCTGCGGCAGCGTAAAGGTAACGCTGTCGTGGTGAGCATTGACGATCAGCAGCAACGTGGCATCGGCGCCAGGGCGCTGAATGCCGCTGACCTGCGCACGACCATCCATGAGCATGCCCAGGCTTCGACCATGATTGTCTTGCCATTGCTCGACAGTCATTTCATTGCCCTGCGGGTCGAGCCAGGTGACGTCCTTGACCCCGATCGCTTCATTGTAATCACCCACCAGAAAACGTGAGCGGCGCAGGATCGGATACGCCAGGCGCAGTTTGGTCAGGCGCCTGACGAATTTGAGCAGGGCGGTGCCTTCGTCATCCAGCGCCCAGTTGACCCAGCCGATTTCGCTGTCTTGGCAGTAGGCATTGTTGTTGCCGTGCTGGGTACGGCTGAACTCGTCGCCGGCGACGATCATCGGCGTGCCCTGGGCCAGGAGCAGAGTGGCGAAAAAGTTGCGCATCTGACGCAGGCGCAGTGCATTGATCTGGGCATCGTCGGTGGGGCCTTCGACACCGTGATTCCAGGATAGGTTGTTGTTACTGCCGTCCTCATTGTTCTCGTCGTTGTCTTCGTTGTGCTTATCGTTGTACGAGACCAGGTCGCGCAGGGTGAAACCATCGTGTGCGGTGACGAAGTTGACCGAGGCATAGGGCCGCCGGCCACGGCGGTTGAACAGTTCGCCAGACGCGGTCATGCGCGCGGCAAAGTCGGCCAACTGGCCTTCATCGCCTTTCCAGAAGGCACGCACGGTGTCGCGAAAGCGGTCGTTCCATTCGGCCCAACCGGGGGCAAAGTTGCCGACCTGATAGCCTCCGGGGCCGCAGTCCCAAGGCTCGGCGATCAGTTTGACCTGGCTGAGCAGCGGGTCCTGGCGGCAGGCCACGAGGAAGCTGTGGCGTTCGTCAAAGCCTTCGTGATAACGGCCAAGAATGGTCGCCAGGTCGAAGCGAAAGCCATCGACATGCATTTCGCCGGCCCAGTAACGCAGCGAATCGGTGACCAGTTGCAACACACAGGGGTGACTCAGATCCAGGGTATTACCGGTGCCCGAATCGTTGATGTAGAAACGCTTGTCGTCGGGCATCAGCCGATAGTAAGAGGCGTTGTCGATACCGCGCATCGACAGGGTCGGCCCCAGTTCATTGCCTTCGGCGGTGTGGTTGTAGACCACATCGAGAATCACCTCCAGGCCGGCGTCGTGCAGGTGCGCGACCATCTCTTTGAATTCGGCAATTTTACCGTTGGCCAGGTAGCGTGGGTGCGGGGCAAAGAAGGCAATGCTGTTGTAGCCCCAATAGTTGTTCAGCCCCTTTTGCAGCAGGTGTTGGTCATTGACGAAGGCGTGGATGGGCAACAGCTCGATGGAGGAAACGCCCAGCTGCTTGATGTGGTTGAGCAACTCATCGCACATCAGCCCGGCAAAGGTGCCGCGGTTGGCTTCCGGCACCGCTGGGTGGCGCATGCTGATACCGCGGACATGGGCCTCGTAGAGAATGGTGCGATCCCAGGGCACGCCAACGCGCTGGTCGCGGCCCCAGGTGTAAGCGGGGTCGATGACCTTGCATTTGGGCACGAACGGGGCGCTGTCGCGCTCATCGAAACTCAGGTCGCCATCAGCGTGACCAATGGTGTAGCCAAACAACGCCTCGGACCATTTCAGGCTACCCACCAGTTGTTTGGCGTAAGGGTCGATCAGCAACTTATTGGGGTTGAAACGGTGGCCCTGTTGCGGCGCGTAAGGGCCGTGGACCCGGTAACCATAAATCTGCCCGGGGTGGGCGTCTGGCAGGTAGCCGTGGAAGATCTCGTCGGTGTATTCCGGCAGCTCGATGCGTTCCAGCTCAACCTCACCGCTGGCATCGAACAGGCACAGCTCAACCTTGGTGGCGTGGGCTGAGAACAGGGCAAAGTTGACCCCCAAGCCATCCCAGGTGGCGCCCAGCGGAAAAGGCAGGCCTTCACGGAGGCGCGAGGGTTCGGCGGCTGGCGTGGGCTTTTTCATGGTGCTCCTTGGGCGGGTGGGTTGATCGCGGGGCAAGCTCGCTCCCACAGTGTGCTGTGTGGGAGCGGGCTTGCCCCGCGAAAGGGATCACGCAACAGGCGGTTTCTTGCCCACCCGCGGCTTTTTCACCGCAGCCGGTTTACTCGGCGGTGCCTCTGTTGCCGGTTTAGCCTTGGCCTTGCGCGGTGTAGCCTTGGGCGCCAGCGATTCGGCTTCGGCCAGTTTACGGGCCATTTCCCAATGGCGAATTTCCTGGCCTTCGGGCTTACCTTCGGACTCCCAGATCTGATAGGCAAATTCACGAACACGTTTTTCTTCAATACTCATCTCGACGCTCCTGAGGGCTTAGGCATGATCAATCAACAGGTTGACCGGAAACTCCTTGAGTGCAGCGCTGAGTAACAGCTCCTTTGAGGCTGTGACTGCGCTGCTGGCAAAAAGTCCCGAGCAAGTGGCAGGTGACACGTCAAACGGCAAGCGCAGGCGGGTATCGTCCCAGTTCTGTGCCGGGATCAAGGGAATCGGGGTATCACCAAGCAAGCCACAGGCCAGGCGCGGGACAATCACCAGCGCGCGCGCTTCATCGCTGATCCGGGCAAACGCCACGACTTGCTCCGCGTGTCTGCCCAGCACCTGCACGGGCAGGTAGCGGCCCTGCGCAAACAGCTCGGTGTACTGTCGGCGACGTTCCAGCACCTGGCTGATCAGCGCTTGCTTGATGCGACCATTGCGCCATTGTTGAAGCAACTGCACCGTGTGGGTGCTGTCGTCCAGTGCCTGGCGGCGTGCTGAATAGTCCACGGCGCGGCGGTTGTCGGGGTCAACCAGGCTCAGGTCCCAGAATTCGCTGCCCTGATACAGGTCAGGCACCCCCGGGGCGGTCATGCGGAGCAGGCACTGGCCAAGGCTGTTCAAGGCACCCGCGCAGGCGATGGCGTTGGCCGCTTGAGCTAACGAGTGGCGTAGTTGCTGGTTTTGCGGGTCAAGCAACAGGCTGTGGATGTAGGCCAGGCAGGCGTGTTCGCAGGCTTCGTTGGGGGCGCTCCAGCTGCTGCGCAGTTTGGCTTCGCGCAGGGCTTTGCGCTGCCACTGTTGCAGACGCTCGGCGTAGGCTTGCAGTGCCAATGGGTCGCGTTCGTTGAGGTCCATCGGCCAGCTGCCGAGTAAGGTTTGGTACAGCATCCATTCGTCAGCAGGCCCTGGGGCGATGCCGTCTGCCAGCGCACTGCGCAGCGGCGTGGCGAGCTCTCGCCAATGCTCGACGCGGCTGACGAACCATTCGCTGCGCTCGCTCAGCACCGCCAGGCGTGCGCGGTGGTCTTCGCCGCGTTTGTGGTCATGGGTGGCGGTACATAACAGATTGTGAGGGAATTGCGCCTGGCGTTGGCTATTGGCGTGATGAAAGGCGCAGACCGGGGCGCTGAAGCGCTCGGCTGCAAAGCCCACGTCATTGCGTGAAAGCAACACGGCCGAGCGATAGAAGGCGGTGTCTTCCACGGCTTTAGCTGCCGTCGGCGCTGTCAGTTGCTGGAAGCGGATGCAGGCGTGGCGCAGGTGCTTACGCGCCAGGCCCAGGGGCAGGCGGCGCCAGGGCTGGCCGCCGAGCCAGCCCTCCAGCGCATCGAGCACCGGCCAGTCGCCTTCATTCAGGCTTTGCCGGGCAGCCGCCAGCGCCTGTTCACGCAACGGCGCATCCTCGGCCGGGCAACCGCCAGCGTGCAGGTAGGTACGGTAAACGGGGTAATGCTCAACCAGTGCTTGTAACGCTCGACGAATAGCGCCCAGGGTCAGGTCGCGACTGATCAGGTCATCGCGGGCCACTTGCAACAAGGCCTGGGCCACCGACTCGAAATCACCGGCAAGACTGCCCCCCAGAACCTGCTGGCGCGCCAGGCGCACCTCTTCGGCAAAGGCCGGGCGCTCGCTGAGGGCGCTCCAGGCTTCAGAGAGTGTGGATTCGCCGGCCGGGTCATGCTGCAACAGGCTGACCTGATTCATGAACTCATAGCCTGTGGTGCCATCCACTCCCCAGTCCTGATGCAACTGCTCGTTCGCGCCGAGAATTTTCTCGACGTAAAGGGGGAAGTGTTCCAGTGCCGCGTTCAGGGGCCGTTGTGCCAACAGCGCATCAACCCGCCGCCGTAATTTACGGCAGTAGCCGCGTGGGTCAGCCAGGCCGTCGATATGGTCAATGCGCAGACCGTCGATCAAGCCTTTGCCAATCAGCTCGAAAATTTTCTCGTGGGTGGCCTCGAACACCTCAGGGCGTTCCACGCGCAGGCCCGCCAGTTCGTTGATATCGAAAAAGCGTCGCCAATTGATGTCGTCGGCGGCAGTGCGCCAACTGGCCAGGCGATAGGCCTGCTGTTCGAGCAACTGGTGCAGGCGCTCGAAGCCGGTCGTGGTCCGCCCGTCGAAGGCTTCGAGCAGGCTGTCGATCGACACCCGGCGGGCCAGAGCAGCGAGTTCCTGCTGCAACAACGCTGCGGCAGTGGTGGCTTCGGCAACACCCTGCAAGGCTGTGAAGCGGGTGCCCAAGGCCTGCAGCGCAGGGTTGTCGCTGACACCCAGGATGTGCCCGTAATCGCACGGGTTGAGGGGGAAGCGATGTTCATGATGGCGGATGTAAAAGCGACCATCACTGGCTTGAAAACACAGGGGAGTGTCGCCTGCGCGCAGGGCGGCAGCGTAGTCGGTGGCGAGAAACGGCAGCAAGAGCTGGCCTTCCAGCAAAGGGTCGGTCGAGTGCCACTGGATGTCAAAAAAGCGGCTGTAGCGACTGCGCCGCCCCCAGGTCAGCAGGTCTTGCCACCAAGGGTTGTCACTGCTGACGGCCATGTGGTTAGAAACAATATCGAGGATCAGGCCCATGCCATGGGCGCGCAGCGCGGCCACCAGCCTGGCCAGGGCGGCCTCGCCACCCAGCGCCGGGTTGACCTGGGTCGGGTCGATCACATCGTAACCATGCATTGAGCCAGGGCGGGCGCTGAGCAAGGGTGATGCGTACAGGTGGCTGATGCCCAGGCGTGCAAAATAGGGCACCAGCGGCAACGCGTCGTCGAGGCTGAAACCCGCATGAAACTGCAGGCGCAAGGTGGCATTCAGGGCGCTCACCGGTCACGCTCCCAGGCCTGCTCGCGGGCCTGGGCCAGCAGCTCCAGGCGGCGTGCCGCATCGGGATCATCCAGCAACTGCACGGCGGGCTGGGCAAAACGTCGGCGCCAGTTGGGGTGGCTGTCGACGGTGCCGGGCAGGTTGGGCTGTTCGTCGACGCCCAGCAGGTCTTCCAGCGGCACCATCACCAGTGGTGCGCGGGTATGCCCCAGATAGCGGATGCAGGCGTCAATCAACTGATCACTGTCGGCATGTTCGCCATAGTTGCTGTGCAGGGCCTGTCGCAGGCCTTCACGCTCCTGATGGCGAACGTTGCGCCAGTGTCGCTCGGTGGCTTCGTCGATCAGTGACAGGCGCTGATTCCAGTCGATATCGCGTCCTTGCAACCAGCCGGCCAAAGGTGGCAAGTCGTGGGTGCTGGAGGTCGCCAGGGCGTTGTCGGGCCAGTCGAGAATGGCTTTGAAATGCCCCGGCGGTTCTTGTTCGAACTGCAGCACCCGCATCCCCAGGATGGCCCGTTCGGCGAGTTTTTCCCGCAGGCCTTCAGGCACGGTGCCGAGGTCTTCGCCCAGGACAATCGTTCGATGCCGCACCGACTCCAGGCACAGCAGGCGCAGCAGGTCATCGAGCGGATAGTGCAAGTAGGCGCCTTCACTGGCGTGCTTGCCGCGGGGAATCAGCCACAGGCGTTGCAAGCCCATGACGTGGTCGATGCGCAAACCGCCAGCGTGGGCGAAGTTGGCCCGCAGCAGCTCGATGAAGGCGCGGTAGCCGTTACGGCGCAACCCTTCGGGCGAGAAGGCGCAGATGCCCCAATTTTGCCCCGAGCGGTTGAGGATATCAGGCGGGGCGCCGACATTGAGTTCGGCCAGCAGTTCGTCCTGGCGGCTCCAGGCCTGGCTGCCGGCACCGTCGGTGCCCACGGCCAGGTCGGCAATCAGGCCGATGGCCATGCCGTTGCTGCGGGCGGCGTCTTGCGCGCGTTGCAGGCTGCGCTCGATCAACCATTGGCAGAAGGCATGAAACTGAATCTGGCTCTGATGCTCAATGGCAAAGGCGGCGACCTCGGGGCTGTCGGGGTTGTGCCAGGCGCTGGGCCATTGTCGCCAGTCCGGGGTCAGCCCTTGAGCGTGTGCTTGTTCCTGCAGCACTTCGAAGCGGCAGTGCTGCTCCAGTGGGTGGCCGGCCTGGGTGCGGTAACTGTCGAAATCGACGCGTAACGGATGATCGCCATCGATGAAGTCTTCATACAAGCACTGCAGAAGCTGGTAGCGTGCAGTGGCGGCTTCGGGCCAGTCGATCAGTGGCTGATCTTCAAGCTGCTGGAGCGTTTGTTCCAGGCCCAGGGTCTCTATTGCCATTCGCACAGCGCGCTCGCCGAGTAGCGCTGCAGGGCTGGCATACACGCTGTTGAGCCACAAGCGGCTGGACGGTGAATAGGGGCTGTAGCGCTGCGTATCGCTGGCGAACATGGCGTGTAACGGGCTGATAGCCAGTGCATCGGCACCGCGCTCGGCAGCGCTGCGGGCCAGTTGTTCAAGGGCCAGGCAATCACCGAAGCCACCATCGCCGGTGCGACGCAGGCTGTAGAGTTGCGCACTGATGCCCCAGCAGCGCGGTGTTGGCGTGCTCAGGGCATCGTTGAGGCTGAAGCAACGTGCAGGGGCCACCGCCAGGGTGAAACACTGACCGCCGATCTCGACCTGGTGGTAACCCAGCGGCAGCCCAGGGGGCAGCGCACTGTTGGCATCCAGGTGCAGATGCTGTTCGGTGCCATTCTCTTCGAGCACCCGGCAAGGGCTGTTGGCGGCGAAGAACGCTGACAGGTCCAGCGGCTGTTGCACATCGACGGTCAACAACGGCGGCAGGTGTCGGGCATCGTGGGCTACCTTCAGTGCCTGGATACTGGCGTTGATACTTTGTGCATCCGCAGCCGGGTGGCCAAGCCCGGCCAGTACCTGGCGCAGGGCCGCGTCGCTGACCCGTTGCGCCTGGCCGTTGGCGTCAATCCAGTCCACGGCGATGCCGGCCAATTGCGCCAGTTGCTGCAGGTGGGCATCAGTCATGGGCAGGCTCCGGCGTGTGGGGTGGTAGCAGGCTGACCAAGGCGCTATAGGCCGGCAGTTGATTGGCAGCAAACGCATCGACAGTGCAGCAGAACAACCAGCTGGAGGTTTCAGGCAGCGCACAGGGCACAGCGCGCGCGTCAAGGTTCAGGTCAATGCGTAACACACTGCCATCACCCAGGCGCCAGCGTGCGGTCAGCGCCTTCTCGGCAATCACCTCGGCAGCGATGGCGCGGCTGCCCGGCAGATGGGCAATGACGTGCTGATGACGCAGCTGCAACAACTGTCGGTAGAACGCCTGCCAAGGACGATTCAGTTCATCTGGCCATTGCGGGCGTGAGGCGTTGAAGGTGGCCGGTGTATTGGGATCGGCAATAGTCGCCCGTTGCGCGGCGTCGCTGAAGGCTTTGAAGCCTGCGAATTCAGCGCGTCGTCCGTTACGTACAGCGTCGGCCAGTTGCGGGTGGTGGTCGGTAAAGAACAGAAACGGTTGTTCGCTGCCGCCTTCTTCGCCCATGAACAACAGCGGGATCATCGGCGACAGCAGCAACAGCGTCGTGGCTGCACGTAGCGCCTGGGGCGGGCAGAGCCGCGTCAGCCGCTCGCCGTGGGCACGGTTGCCGACCTGGTCATGGTTCTGCAGGAACAACACAAAAGCGCTGGGAGGCAAGTGGGCGCTGGGCTCGCCGCGCGGGTGGCCGTTGCGATCAGGTTCACCCTGAAAGACGAAGCCCTGGCTCAAGCACCTTGCCAGTTTTTCAATGCTCGCTTGGCTGTAGTCGGCATAGTAGGCCTCATCTTCCCCGGTCAGCAGAACGTGCAGGGCGTTATGACCATCATCATTCCACTGCCCGTCGAAGGCGTTTTTAAGCAGGCTGGCTTGGTTGTGTTCGTTCTCCAGCACCAGCCACACATGCCGGCCGCTGGGTATGCTGCGGCGCACACGTTGGTTAAACGACAGCAGAAAATCGGGATCATCGATGGCATGCACCGCGTCCAGGCGCAAGCCATCGAAGCGGTAGTCATGCAGCCACATCAGGGCATTTTCGATAAAGAAGTCGCGCACCTGGCGGCGGCGAAAATCGATGGCAGCACCCCAAGGGGTGTGGCGGTCATCACGAAAAAAGTCGCGGGCATAGTGATTGAGGTAATTACCGTCCGGGCCGAAGTGGTTGTAGACCACGTCCAGTAGCACCATCAGGCCAAGACCGTGGGCCTGGTCGATCAACTGACACAACTGCTGCGGGGAGCCATAACTGTGTTGCGGTGCGAAGGGCAGGGCACCGTCGTAACCCCAATTGCGCTCACCGGGAAACTGCCCCAATGGCATCAGCTCGATTGCGGTAATACCCAAGGCTGCCAGGCGTGGCAGTTGCTCGATAACGGCGCTGTAGCCACCCATCAGGCCAACATGAACCTCGTAGATCACCGCCTGATGCCAAGGCCGCCCTTGCCAGTCGCTGTGCTGCCAAGGGTAAGCCGTTGGGTCGACAACCAGGCTGGGGCCGTGCACGCCTTCGGGTTGAAAACGTGACGCCGGGTCGGGCACCAGCTGTTCACCGTTGATGCAATAGCGGTAGCGACTGCCGGCGTTAGCCAGGCAGCGCCCGCGGAACCAGCCGTCGGCACCGCGCTGCAAGGGCAGACGCCGGTCTGCTTGCAGGCACACCTCGACGCTGTGGGCATTGGGTGCCCACAGCGCGAAGCGCACCGTGTTGTCGTCAAGCATCACGGCCCCGTGGGTCGCGAACTGATCTGACCTCAAGGGCATACCGGCCACCTTGGCCTCAGCGGCCCATCACCTGCGCCCGTTCGACCAGTTCCTCGTACAGCCGCGCGTAGGGCTCTACCGCCTGGCACCAGTTGAACGGCTGAGTCATGGCCAGGCAGCGCATGGCGCCGAGCAAGTCCTTTTTCCCGAACACATAGAACGCCCGGCTGAGCGCTTCGCGGTAACTTTCAACCGTGGACTCGTCGAACAGAAAGCCGGTCACGCCGTTTTCAATGGTGTCGGCCAGCCCGCCGGTGTTGCGTGCTACGGGTAGCGAGCCAAAGCGCTGTGCGTACATCTGGCTCAGGCCGCACGGCTCGTAGCGCGACGGCATCAACAGAAAATCACTGCCGGCGAACATCCGCCGGGCATCGGTTTCGTTAAAACCGATACGCACGCCGACCTGACCCGGATGGCGCAGGGCCAGTTCTCGCATGGCTTGTTCTTCTTCCGGCTCGCCGCGGCCGATGATCGCGATCTGGCCGCCCTGGCTGACAATGTAGTCGGCTACGCCGAGGGTCAGGTCCAAGCCTTTCTGGTACACCAGGCGAGACACCACGGCAAACAGCGGCCCTGTGGATGGTTTGAGTTCGAACAGCTCGCGCACCTGTTGGCTGTTGGCCGCCTTGCCGTCCCAGTCATTGAGGCTGAACGGGTGGGCCAGGTGTGGGTCGCTGGCCGAATCCCAGCTTTCATCAATGCCGTTGGGAATGCCGCTGAGCAAGCCTTGCTGAGCCTTGGCGCCGAGAAAACCATCCAGACCGCAGCCAAACGCCGGGGTGGTGATTTCCCGGGCGTAGGTCGCGCTGACCGTCGTGATGTGGCTGGAGTAGGCAAGGCCTGCTTTAAGGAAAGACAACTTGCCGTAGAACTCCATGCCTTCCTGTTGCAGGGCATGGGCGGGAATCGCCAGCTCCGGGCAGCAGGCACGGCTGACCACGCCCTGATAGGCGAGGTTGTGAATGGTGAACAGGGTGGGCGTTTGCAAGCCGCGCCAGTGCATGTAAGCGGGGGCCAGGCCGGCGGGCCAGTCGTGGGCGTGGACCAGGTCGGGCTTCCAGTGAACCATGCCCTCACCAGCGGCGATTTCGGCGGCCGCCAGGCCCAGGCGGGCGAAGCGTATATGGTTGTCCGGCCAGTCGCGACCGTTGTTGGCACCATAGGGTGTGCCTTCGCGTTGATACAGTTCCGGGCAGATCAGCACATAAATCACCAGGCCATCGGCCAGGTCCATACGGCCGATCTTGCAAGGTGGCAGTGCTGCATGGCCACCCAGTTCACCGACCAGGTGAATGGGGTTTTCGCTTTCCAGCACTTGCGGGTAGCCAGGAATCAGCACGCGCACATCGTGCAGATGACGCATGGCGCGCGGCAGGGCGGCAGAAACGTCGCCCAGGCCGCCGGTTTTGACCAGATCGGCGATTTCCGAAGTGACGAACAAGACTTTGCGCTTGTTCGGGTTGTGCCGGGAGTCGGCGCCGGGTGCCTTAGCTGTCGTGGTGAAGTCCGTGGTCACAGACGCACGGTTGTCCGGGGTGAAATGCTCTACATGAGGTTCGACAGCGGCACTGATCATACTTCTCTCCGTCCCTATGTTGCGGGTGTGGTCACCCGTAGTGTTGTTGTGTGTCTTCGTGAGGTCTCTCTGTGTGGGGAATCAACCTTGCGTTCCATGCCCGTAAATCGTGCGCGCAAGCGATAAGCGAGGCGGCGGTCCAGCCGACGGCTACAGTCGTTTGGGGGTGTTCGGGCTGCGTCTGGATGCCCAGCACTGTAGCCCCTATATGTTGCTGACCTACTGCGATTTCAGAAAGTTCGACTTATTTTTGTCGTATTTTCCGGACAATCTCGTGGCCGAATACTGAGTGTAGGAGAGATTCCGCGAAATATGTGACCCATTGGTCACTTTACTTTCGACCAAAGGCATGCCGTACAATCGGCGCAGCGCCTCGGCACCTGCCGGGCGATCCTTCTTTATAGGCAGTGGGGATGACAATGGACGTCGAAAAAATACTGATCGTGCAGGCCAATTACAGCAATCCGACGCATGCCGAGGCGATTGCAGTGGCGCTCGACCACTATGCACGCGACCCGATGGGGGGAGGGCAACCGCTCGATCCACAGTTGCTGGCGCAGTTACCGCAAGAGCTGGCCAAGCGCCCTCACGCCTTCAGCGTCCTGGCATTCGTCGATGGCAAGCCTGCGGGCCTGGTGAATTGCTTCGAAGGATTTTCTACTTTTGCCTGTCGGCCGCTGGTCAACATTCATGACGTGTCGGTGGTGCCGGCACACCGGGGCAAAGGTCTGAGCCACAAAATGCTGGTCAAGGTCGAGGAAATTGCCCGCCAGCGCGGTTGCTGCAAGCTGACCCTGGAGGTGCTCGACGGCAACCCCGCCGCCCAGGGTAGTTACCGCGCATTTGGTTTCGAGCACGCCCGATTCGACCCGGCCCACGGCGCCATGCAGTTCTGGCACAAGGCGCTTTAAGCCGTCGCACAAATTGCTCAGGCGTGGCTGGTGGGGTTGCCCGCCTGGGCTTGCTGCAGTTGCTGGCTCAGCTGTGTCACTTGTTGTTGGAGGCGGTCGCGTTCTTCCCGCAAGCGTCGCAATTCATCCCGGTGAACCGTCACGTAGAGGGTCTGGGGCGGCATTTTCGGTAGAAGGGTTCCCATTGCACACCTCGCAAATGGCAGATTTATGTTGCAAGCGTAGCCGCTCGATCGGGCGCGATTCTGAATTCTTTTGGCAACGATGGGAACTTTTTTGTTTCTCGCTGTCTCGCCGCTCGTCGATGAACCACGCCGACACAGGCTGGACTAACCTTTAACGCTTGAGCGTTCAGTTTTTAACAGTCAGGGGAGCATCGGCACATGCAACTGGGAATCGTGGGGCTGGGCCGCATGGGCGGCAATATTGCACGGCGTTTGATGCGCGGTGGCCATAGCACGGTAGTGCACGATCGTGATCACGGCGCGGTAAAAACCCTGGAAGCCGAGGGTGCCAATGGCGCACATGACCTGGGCGCCTTGGTGGCCAAACTGAAAAAACCGCGTGCGGTGTGGGTGATGCTGCCGGCAGGCGAGGCGACCGAACACACCATCACCCAACTGGCCGATCTGCTGGACGCCGACGACGTGATCATCGACGGTGGCAACACCTTCTACAAGGACGACATCCGCCGTGCCGGAGAGTTGGCCAAGCGTCAGTTGCACTACATCGATGTGGGTACCTCGGGCGGTGTCTGGGGCCTGGAGCGCGGCTACTGCATGATGATCGGTGGCGAAAAAAACGTGGTTGAGCGGCTCGACCCACTGTTTGCCACGCTGGCGCCGGGGGTTGGCAACATTCCACGCACCCGTGGGCGTCAGGGGCCGGCAGGGCGTGCTGAACAGGGCTATATCCATGCAGGCCCGGCGGGCGCCGGGCACTACGTGAAGATGATCCATAACGGCATTGAATACGGCCTGATGCAGGCTTACGCCGAAGGCTTCGACATTCTCAAGAGCAAAGGCAGCGAGGCCTTGCCCGCAGAGCAACGCTTTGACCTGGATGTGGCCGAGATTGCCGAGGTATGGCGGCGTGGCAGCGTAGTCACCTCGTGGCTGCTGGACCTGACTGCCGACGCTCTGGTGGCCGACCCGCAGCTGGGTGGCTACAGCGGCTCGGTAGCCGACAGTGGCGAAGGGCGCTGGACCATCGATGCCGCCGTCGAGCAGGCGGTGCCGGTACCGGTGTTGTCCAGTGCCTTGTTTGCGCGCTTTCGCTCGCGTCAACAGCAGGGCACCTATGCCGACCGCATGCTGTCGGCGATGCGCTTCGGTTTTGGCGGCCACGTTGAGAAGAAAGCCGAATGAGCAAACCGCAAATCGACGCGGCACCGCCGTGCACACTGTTTTTGTTTGGCGCCAGCGGCGACCTGGTCAAGCGCCTGTTGATGCCGGCGCTGTACAACCTGAGCCGCGATGGGCTGCTGGATAAACACCTGCGTATTGTCGGGGTGGACCACAATCCGCTCAGCAACGCTGAATTCGTCGAGCGCCTGCATGCGTTCATGCAAGAGCGCGATAAAGCCAGCCAGGGTGCGCAGTGCCTGGATGAAAAACTCTGGGGCCGATTGGCCAAGCGCATCGGTTATCAGAGGGGCGACTTCCTCGATGAGGCGACCTATCAAGCGATTGCCCAACAGATTGCCAAGAACCCCAGTGCCAACGCGGTGTTCTACCTGGCCATCTCGCCACGCTTCTTCAGCGAAGTGGTTCAGCGCCTTGGCGCTGCCGGGCTGCTCGATGAAAGCCGAGGCTTTCGCCGTGTGGTGGTAGAAAAGCCCTTCGGCCACGACCTGGCCAGTGCCGAAGCGCTCAACGCCTGCCTGCTGAAAGTCATGAGCGAAAAGCAGATCTACCGGATCGACCACTACCTGGGCAAGGAGACGGTGCAGAACATTCTGGTCAGCCGCTTCTCTAACGGCATTTTCGAAGCGTTCTGGAACAACCATTACATTGACCATGTGCAGATCACTGCGGCTGAAACCGTCGGTGTCGAAACCCGTGGTGCCTTCTACGATGGCACCGGGGCGCTGCGCGATATGGTGCCGAACCATCTGTTCCAGTTGCTGGCGATGGTGGCGATGGAGCCGCCCGCTGCCTTCGGTGCGGATGCGGTGCGCAGTGAAAAAGCCAAGGTCATTGGTGCCATCCGCCCCTGGTCTAAAAACATGGCCCTGAAAAATTCGGTGCGCGGCCAGTACACCGCCGGTAAGCAGGGGCGCAAGCAACTGCCGGGGTACCGCGAAGAACCGCGGGTCGATCCGCAGAGCCAGACCGAAACCTATGTAGCCTTGAAGGTCATGATCGACAACTGGCGTTGGGTGGGAGTGCCGTTCTACCTGCGTACTGGCAAGCGCATGAGTCAGCGCGACACTGAGATCGCCATCTGTTTCAAGCCAGCGCCTTATGCGCAGTTTCGTGATACCGAGGTCGAGCGGCTGCAGCCCAACTACTTGCGTATCCAGATCCAGCCTAACGAAGGCATGGCCTTTGACCTGCAGGCCAAACGCCCGGGGCAGGCGTTGATCATGGAGAACATCGAGCTGGGCTTCGCCTACAAGGATTTCTTCGAAATGCGCCCGTCCACGGGCTACGAAACCTTGATCTATGACTGCCTGACCGGCGATCAGACCCTGTTCCAGCGTGCCGACAACATCGAGAACGGCTGGCGCGCGGTGCAGCCGTTTCTCGATGCCTGGAAGGATGCGGGGGAAGTGCAGCCTTATGCGGCCGGTGAGGATGGGCCAGTGGCGGCTGACGAACTGCTGAGCCGCGACCGGCGGGTGTGGCATCCGATCGGGAAGTGAGGTTCGCCGGTAGGAGCGGGCTTGCCCCGCGATGCGATGTGACTGATCAATCGCTATCGCGGGGCAAGCCCGCTCCTACCTGGGTTCTTACAGCCAGTAGGTCACTGCCCACCAGCCAAGGCCACCCATGACCACGGTGTAAGGCAGGGCCATCCACACCATGCGCCCGTACGACAGGCGAATCAGCGGGGCAATCGCCGAAGTCAGCAGGAACAGAAACGCTGCCTGGCCATTCGGGGTGGCGACGCTCGGCAAGTTGGTACCGGTGTTGATCGCCACGGCCAGGGTTTCGAAATGTTCACGGCTCATATGGCCGTTGAGAAACGCTTGTTTAACCTCGGTGATGTAGATGGTGGCAACGAAAACGTTGTCACTGATAGCCGACAGCAAGCCGTTGGCAATGAACAGCATGCCCGGTTGCTGGTCTGCTGGCAGCGAAAGTACCCACTGGATCAGCGGGGTAAACAGTTGTTGGTCATGGATCACCGCCACAATCGCAAAGAACACCACCAACAGCGCAGTGAACGGCATGGCGTCCTGGAATGCACGGCCCAGGCGATGTTCGTCGGTGATGCCGGTAAACGAGGTGATCAGGACGATCACCAACAAGCCGATCAGGCCCACTTCGGCAATGTGCAGACCGAGGCTGATGATCAGGATCAGCGCGGCAACACCTTGTACCAGCAGTGCTGCGCGTTGTTGTGAGGTGCGCTGGGCATCGTCTTCGGCCGCATAGGCTGCCAGTACCTGGCGTACGTTGTCTGGCAGCAAGGTGCCGTAACCGAACCAGCGCAGCTTTTCCAGCGATACGCAGGTCACCAGCCCGGCGACCAGCACTGGCAGCGACACAGGGGCAACCTTGAGGAAGAAGTCGCCGAAGTGCCAGCCCATCTCATGGCCGATCAGCAGGTTTTGCGGCTCGCCAACCAAGGTGCACACACCACCCAAGGCGGTGCCGACCGCGCCATGCATCAGCAGGCTGCGCAGGAAGGCGCGGAACTGTTGCAGGTCGTCGCGTTGCTGCTGGGCGATGTCCTGATCGCTGTCCAGGTTCGACTCTTCCCGCGGGTTGGCGCCCGAGGCGACCCGGTGGTACACCGAATAGAAGCCCACCGCTGCACTGATGATCACCGCGGTTACAGTCAACGCATCGAGAAACGCCGAGAGAAACGCGCAGAGGAAACAGAACAGCAAGGCCAGCAGGGCTTTCGAGCGCACCCCGAGGAGAATGCGCGAGAACACGAACAGCAGCAGGTCCTTCATGAAGTAGATCCCGGCAACCATGAACATCAGCAGCAGGATCACCGGAAAGTTGTGCTGCAACTCGCCGTACAGCGCCTCGGGCGTGGTCATGCGCAGTACCAGGGCCTCGGCAACCAACAGTCCACCGGGCATCAATGGGTAGCACTTGAGGGCCATGCCTAAGGTAAAGATGAACTCGATCACCAGTACCCAACCGGCGACCACCGGACCCAGGGTGAACAGCAGGACAGGGTTGAGCACCAGGAACAGGCACAGGGTGGCCTTGTACCAGCGGGGCGACTGTCCGAGGAAGTTGTGGGCCAGGGCGCCGGCCAGAGAGCGGGGCATGAAAGTGTTTCCTAATAATTCTACAGGTGCGCACGGTGCCGGATACGGGCGGTCAGATCAAGGTAAAAGTCCCGGTTTTGGCACAAGCACGGCCTTGGTCGTACATCACGCCTTGATATAGTCGCGCAACTGCCCCCGACCCTCTCAAGGAACGCAATTGTGAGCGACTACCAAGCACACGAAGTCGAAACGACCGCCTATGAGGCATTCAAGGTCGAGCTGAAGAACAGCATCGCCCACATTCAGATCAATCGCCCGGAAAAATACAACGCCATGAACGCGGCGTTCTGGAGCGAGATTGTCGATATCTTCAAGTGGATCGACGACACCGACGCAGTACGCGCGGTGGTGATCAGCGGAGCGGGCAAGCACTTTTCCGCCGGTATCGACCTGATGCTGCTGGCCTCGGTGGCTAATGAACTGGGCAAAGATGTCGGCCGTAATGCCCGTCTGCTGCGCCGCACCATTCTGCGCATGCAAGCCTCGTTCAATGCCGTAGACAATTGCCGCAAGCCGGTGCTGGCGGCCATCCAGGGGTATTGCATCGGCGGCGCAATCGACCTGGTCTCGGCCTGTGATATGCGTTATTGCAGCACCGACGCGCAGTTCTCGATCAAGGAAATCGACATGGGCATGGCGGCCGATGTCGGCACCTTGCAGCGTCTGCCGCGGATCATCGGCGATGGCATCATGCGTGAGCTGGCCTACACCGGCCGCACCGTTGAAGCCCAAGAAGCGCAGCGCATCGGTCTGGTTAACCGGGTCTACGACACCCACGAGGCTTTGCTCGAAGGAGTCTTTGCCATTGCCGCCGAAATTGCGGGAAAATCCCCGATTGCCGTGGCCGGAACCAAGGAAATGCTCAGCTATATGCGCGATCACCGTATCGACGATGGCCTGGAGTACATTGCTACCTGGAACGCTGCCATGCTGCAATCCACCGATCTGCGGGTGGCCGTGGCTGCCCATATGAGCAAACAGAAACCCGAGTTCGCCGACTGATTGCAGCGGCGGGCCCGCGCAAGGAACCGGAACATGGCTGTGCGTTGGACCACCGCGGTACTGGACACTCAATTGGCTGGCGGCTTGGCAGTCGCCCGCTGCAGTGAAGGCTTTCTGGTCGATGCCAACGGCGCGTTGTTCCCACGCGATTGGCTCAAGCGCCAGGAGCTGGATGTCATGTTCGAGCATGGCATCGGCCATTTTGACGGGCAGCCGGTGTACTTGCTCGAACTCAGGCAGCCGCAGTCACTGCCTGGCTGTAGCTGGCGTGGCTTGCGCCAGTTCATGCTCGAAGGTGACTTCGACACTTACAAGATCCTCGGCTACGCCGCGCAGATCGCCACCTGGGCCCGTGAGCACCGGTTCTGCGGCAGCTGCGGCCAGCCGATGACGCAAATCCAATGGGAGCGGGCGATGTACTGCCAGCCCTGTGATCTGCGCAGTTACCCGCGCATCTCGCCAAGCATGATCGTGCTGATCACCCGCGGTGACGAAGTTCTCCTGGCCCGTTCGCCGCGCTTCGTCACCGGGGTGTACAGCACCCTGGCAGGCTTTGCCGAGCCCGGTGAGTCCGCCGAAGATTGCCTGGTGCGCGAGGTGCGCGAAGAAGTGGCTGTCGAGGTGAAGAACATCCAGTACGTCGGCAGCCAGTGCTGGCCGTTTCCACACTCGATGATGCTCGGTTTCCATGCCGAGTACGCCGGTGGCGAGATTGTCATGCAACCGGACGAGATCGAGGATGCGCAGTGGTTCCGGGTCGACGCGCTGCCGCCGTTGCCAGCGGGGCGCTCGATCGCCCGGTACCTGATCGATCTCTATGTGGCGCGGCGTTTAGGCCTGGCCGAACCAGTGCTGCCACGCTAGGCGTACGGTCAGCGCCAGCACCACGGTGATAAACACCGGGCGGATGAACTTGCTACCACCGCTGATGGCGGTGCGCGCGCCAAAGAAGGCGCCGACCATCAGCGCTGAGCCCATGGACAATCCCACCAGCCAGTCGACCTGGCCGGAAAAGATGAACACCGACAAGGCCGCCGCGTTGCTGACGAAGTTCATGCTGCGCGCCACGCCGCTGGCCTTGACCAGGTCGATGGGGTAGAGCAACAAGGTACTGACGGTCCAGAACGCGCCGGTACCGGGGCCGGCCACGCCATCGTAGAAGCCCAGCGTCAGGCTTTGAGGCAGTTGCCATTTCTTCTTTATCGGTGCATCGGCATCCAGCGGCGCCTTGGGCGTACCGCCGAACAGCAGGTAAACGCCGCAAAGGAAGACGATCACCGGCAGCATTTTGTTCAGCCATTCAGCCGGCAGGTAATGGGCAACCACTGCACCGATCAGGGCGCCGATGAAGGTGCCGATCAAGGCGTGGCGCCACTGTTTGGGGTGGAACAACTTGCGTCGGTAGTAGGTGAAGCTGGCGGTCGCCGAGCCGAAGGTCGAGCTGAGTTTGTTGGTGCCCAGCACCAGGTGCGGCGGCATACCGGCGGTCAGCAGGGCAGGGGTGGTCAACAAGCCGCCACCGCCAGCGATGGCGTCAATGAATCCGGCTACGAAGGCGACGGCGGCAAGAATGGCGAGGGTGGTCAGGTCTACGCTAAGTTCGAAAGGCATGGCATGGGCTTAATCGGGTGGGTGCAGAAGGAGCTGCGCCCGAGGCCCGGTATGGTAATAGAGTCGAGGTCCGGTGTCAGGGCCGGTTGGCGCTTTCGCGTCAGCCTGGCAATACGCCATGCAACACCAACCGGGTAATGCTCGCCACTGCACTGTCCAGGTCGGCATTCGCCGGTTTGCCGTGGTCGCTATCAGCGCTCAGTTGCGCAGTGAAATTTGCGTAGGCCTGGGTGGTCGCCCACAAGCTGATCAGGAAGTGCTTGGCATCGACGGCATTCAACTGGCGGTTATCGATCCAGTGCTGCAGACACGCCACACCTTTCTGGATCTCACCCTGCAGGCGTTCGGTCTGCTCGGCAGGCAAGTGCCGGGCGCCGTGCATCATCTCTGCAACAAACACCCGTGCCGCCCAGGGCTGGCTGCGGATGATACTGAGTTTGGCGCGGATCAAGCGATCGACGGCCTCAAGTGGATCGCTGGCCGGGTTCAACTGGGCAAAGGCGTCCAAGTAGCATTGGGTCACGCTGTCAAGCACCTGTTGGTAGAGGTTTTCCTTGGACTGGAAGTAGTAGTTGACGTTGGCCTTTGGCAAACCGCTCAGCGCCGCTACTTCACTCAGGGTGGTGGCGGCAAATCCCTTGCGGGCAAACGACTTGGCTGCCATGCGCAGAATCAGCGCGCGATTGCGCCGCCCCGGCTCGTTGGCCTTCTTCTCCACCTGGCAGTGTTCCGCACACGCTGCGCTGCCTGTCGTGCTCGCAGGTTCCTCGTACAGCATGTGTTCCATTGGCGATCTCGTCTGGGCAGATTAACAGCTTCGCAATATACAAAAATATATAGCGATAGCGGTAGTTTTCCGCAGCAGACGTCTGCGCAGGCTTTAGGTCGAGGTTCTTGTCACATTCTGCGACAACGAGCCGCACCCCGAAAATAAAGGCTTACAGACGTACGGGGCGATAGAAGCTGGAACCTTGGCAGAGCGCCATGACAAAATGTCGCGCTTTCTCGACAGGCCTCGTGCGCGAGGCGTTACACCTTCCCCAAAGGATGGTTACATGACTGATTTACTGACCCGGCGCCAGATCATGGCCGGGATCAGCCTGCTGGGCCTCGGCGCTCTGGTAGGTTGCGACCCCCGCTCCGGTGGTGCGCTCGATTTCAAATACGGCAAAGACATGAGCAACAAGATCCTGGGCCGCTCCTTCAAGCTCAAGGACACCCAGGGCAACGTACGCACCTTGTCGAGCTTCTGGGGCACCATGCCGATGGTGTTCTTCGGTTTCACCCAGTGCCCGGCGGTCTGCCCGACCACTCTGGCCCGTGCGGCGCAGATCAAGAAGCTGATGGGCCGCGATGGCGGTTTCCTGCAGGTGGTGTTCATCAGCCTCGATCCGGAACGTGACACGCCTGAGGTGCTCGATGCCTACGTCAAGGCGTTCGACCCCTCGTTTGTGGCGCTGTCCGGCACCTTGGAAGAAACCGCCGCAGCGGCCAAGGAATTTGGTGTGTTCTACGAGAAGGTGCCCAGTGGCGACACTTACACCATCTCGCACACTTCGACCAGTTACGTCTTCGATTCCCGTGGCCAGTTGCGCCTCGGGTTGTCCCATTCACTGACCGCTAAAGAGTGTACGGAAGACCTGCTCACGGTCATGGAGGTTTGCTGATGTATATGTTCAAACGCACCCTGGCCGCTTTGGCCCTCATCGGCCTGGCGCTGCCTGCCGTTGCCGACACCACCGTCAGTGATGCCTGGGTTCGCGCCACTGTGCCGCACCAGCAGTCCACCGGTGCTTTCATGACCCTTACTGCCAGCAGCGACAGCAAGCTGGTGGACGTGCAGTCGCCCGTGGCCGAGATCGTCCAGGTGCACCAGATGACCATGGATAACGATGTCATGGGCATGAAGCAAGTTCAAAGCGTCGACCTGCCGGCGGGCAAGGCGGTCAGCCTTGATCCTAACGGTTATCACGTGATGCTGATGAAGCTCAAACAGCAGGTCAAGGAAGGCGAACAGGTACCCCTGACCCTGGTGATTGAAGACGGCAAAGGCCAGAAGCAGACCCTGGAAGTCAAAGCCCCCGTGCGCGCGCTGAACGCCGAGGCCATGCACGGCCACGAGCACATGCACTGACCGCCTGTAGGAGCGGGCTTGCCCCGCGATTGCGTTTTAACTGACAAAGCTCAATCGCGGGGCAAGCCCGCTCCTACCGTTTACGGCGCCTGCCGGTGATCATCGACATCGGCAGGTTCTCTTTCAGTCGCAGGCTTTCGAACACCGCGGCGGCAATATGCAGGCAAACCAGCGCCAGCAAGGCGTTGGCCATGTACTCATGGATATCGCGCGGCATGTCTTCGCCCCAGAAGTAGTCCACTTCTTCCATCAGAAACCCGCTCAGGCCCAGGCCGAACATCAGTGCCAGCATCAGTACCATGACCAGTGCACCCAGCGGGGAATGGCCCAGTCGGTGGTAGTCTTCACCCGTTAACAGGGCCTTGAGATGCCACTTCAGCCGGCTCAGGGTCGGCCAGAAATCGTTCCAGCGCGCAGCCGGTGTGCCGACAAAGCCCCAGGCACCACGAGCCAGGACAATGGCAACGCCGTAATAGCCCAGCCAGCGATGCCAGCCATCGCCCTCTTCGGTAAAGAAGTAACCGCCGACAAACACCAACACCAATGACCAATGACAAATCCGCACCCAGGGGTCCCAGAGGCGCAGGGTGTCGTCGCTCACTTCAATCGATCTCTTCTTTCACTTTCTTGCCACTGACCGGGTCAAAGTAGATTTCAACTTTGCGCTTGTCCTTGTCCCAGCCATAGATCTCGTAGCAATTGCCATCGGTGACTTTGAATTTCTTGATTTCGTAGCCCTGGCTTTTCAAGGCTTGCTGAAAGGTGTCCGGATTTTGCCACTGAGCTTTGTCGGCGCTGGTGCATTCGGTTTTGGCCAGCGCCAACGGGCTTACGGCCAGCAGTGCCAGGAGTAGAACATTACGCATGACGAGTCCTCGTGATTGTTAAGCACGCGGCAGCACAGCCATGAAGCCGGAGTGAGTGTGTGTCAGGGCGGGCGGCTTTGCGAATGCCGCATCAAGCCGTGGTGCCCTGGGATTGTTGGTCAACGAAAGCGTGGCAGGGGGCGGTCGACTTTCAGTGAGGTCAAGGTCTTCTTGACCAGCGCCTCATCTGCTTCCACCGCCTTGAGGCTGGCGCGGATTCTGCCAGCTGCAGGTACGTCGCCCTGACGGTCGATCCAGTCGGCAATTTCTTTGCAGGCGCTGGCCAGCGTTGCTTGCCGGTGATCGATCAAAGTCAGCAGCGTAGTGATGTCTTTTTCGGACATGGTGCAATCCTCCTTTCGGCGATTTCAGTGTAGCAGTGCCCGGGAAATCTGCCGACGCCGGCCCGGCACTGTGGTTGTGACAGACCCGGGCCTGACGTACTATCCTTGCCAGCAAGCGATACCCCGCAGACTTATAACCAATTCCTCAGCGCACACGCTTCCACTCAGGGCCAATGGCCGTGAGTGCTTCATGCTGGGCGCGCACTTGCGCCTGGCGTCTGCAATCGATCTGGAGTAACACCCCCACCGATGACTACCCCCGAGGATGCGCGAGCCGGCAGCTGGCTCAGTGTAATTGCCCTGGCCCTGGCGGCTTTTATCTTCAACACCACTGAGTTCGTACCGGTGGCCCTGCTCAGTGACATTGGCGCCAGTTTCGACATGTCTACCGCTCAAGTCGGGCTGATGCTGACCATTTATGCCTGGGTGGTTGCGCTGGCATCGCTGCCGATGATGCTGCTGACCCGTAATGTCGAGCGGCGCAAGTTGCTGATGGTGATCTTTGTACTGTTCATCGTCAGCCATTTGCTGTCCGGGATGGCGCAAAGCTTTGCCACGCTGCTGGTCAGCCGTATCGGTATCGCCCTGGCACACGCGGTGTTCTGGGCGATTACCGCGTCGCTGGCGGTGCGGGTGGCACCGCCAGGGCAGCAGGCCAAAGCGCTGGGCCTGTTGGCGACCGGTACCACACTGGCGATGGTCATGGGCATTCCGCTGGGCCGGGTGGTGGGAGAGGCGCTGGGCTGGCGCACCACCTTTCTGACCATTGCCGGGGTGGCGCTGGCGACTTTGATCTGCCTGGCCAAGTCGTTGCCGTTGCTGCCCAGCCAGAATTCCGGGTCGCTGCGTAGCGTGCCAGTGCTGTTCAAGCGCCCGGCATTGGTGACGGTGTACGTGCTGGTCGCGCTGGTGATTGCCGCGCAATTTACTGCGTACACCTACATCGAGCCGTTTGCCTTGAACGTTGCGCAGGTTAGCGCTGAGCATACGACCCTGTTGTTGCTGTTGTTTGGTGGCGCCGGAGTGTTTGGCTCGGTGCTGTTCAGCCGCTACAGCGAGCGTTTTCCCAATGGCTTCCTGCTGGCTGCCATTGCATTGCTGGCCAGCTGTCTTCTGTTGCTGATGCCGTTGTCGGGGGCGTTCATTCAGCTCGGTACCCTGAGCATGTTCTGGGGCGTCGCGATCATGTGCTTCAGCCTGGCGCTGCAATCGAAGGTATTGATTCTGGCGTCTGATGCCACGGATGTGGCGATGGCCATGTTTTCCGGGATCTATAACATTGGAATCGGCGGCGGGGCGCTGATTGGCAGCCTGGTCAGCGTGCACTTGGGGGTGGCCAATATCGGGCTGGTCGGCGGCGCGCTGGCGCTGCTGGGGTTGCTGTTGTCTGCGCTGGCCACCTACCGATTTTCCAGGCCAACGGCTAGCGGGCTTGCCCGTGACCGCTCGTAGCGGGCTGTTTCAGCGCGGGTAGAGCCCGCGCTCTTCGAAGTAGGCCTCCAGTACTTGCGCATCACCATTGCTCCAGACACCGGCAACGTAGGTGTCTGGCCGGATCAGGTAGACCGCGTCGCGCACCAGGCCTGCAGCCTGATGCGCTTCGCTCCAGATGAACACGTCTACCGGGATGCCGTGGCCGCTGCACCATTGCACCAGGTTGGCGCTGACAGCGCCGTACACCTGCACTTGCCAGCACATCCGGTTTAGGCCCGCGAAGTTGTCGCGCCCGCCTTCGGCGACCCAGGGTAAGCGGTCACCGCCCTGCACGTGTCCGGCATTGCCGGTGCTTAACGGCATGTAGCGGTAGTTGAGGGCAATCTGCGAGACGCTGCGGAACAGAAACTCGCGCGCCGACCGGAACGCCACCAGCCTCGGGATCACCCTCGGCGCCAGGCGTGTGCGCAGCAAGGCGGCCAGGCGACCATCGGCGGTGACGAAGTTGAACACCTGGTCGGTGGTCGACACCAGGCGCTTGGCAAAGGCGCTGCGCTCAATTTCATAGGTGTCCAGCAGGGTGGGTTGCGCGTTGCCGTGCAGGACGCTGGCCAGTTTCCAGGCCAGGTTAATGGCATCGCCTATGCCGGTATTCATGCCCTGGCCACCGGCGGGGCTGTGAACATGCGCCGCATCCCCGAGGAGAAATGCATGCTGGCGGCCGAAGTGCTCGGCCACCCGGTGGTGCACGCGATAGGTGGAAAACCAGTTCACCTGCTCCACGTGAACGTGCAGGTGTTCGATGGCCCGACGGCTGACATCGGCGAACTGCAGTTGTTCGGCTTTCTCGGCACGTTCGTCGCGGACTGTACCGATCAGCCGTGCCCGGCCCGTGCCTGCCAGGGGGAACACAGCAAGGAAATCGGCTTCGTCCAGGTCGACATGCAGTTCGCCGTTGAGCGCCGGGCCTGAGGCCTGAACATCGGCGACATAAAACACCTGTTGATAGGTGCCACCGGGAAAACCAATGCCCAACGCCTTGCGCACGGTGGAGCGAGCACCGTCGCAACCGGCCAGGTAGCTTGCCTGGCAGAGCTGTTCCGGGCCGTCGCGATGCTGCAGGCGGGCGCTGACGCCTCGCCCATCCTGGTTCAGCTCCAGCAGTTCGGTTTCGCGCTCTACCTCAACGCCGAAACCCTGCAGGCGCTCGATCAGCAGCTTCTCGTGTTCATCCTGCGGGTAGATGTGCAAGAAGGGGTAGGGCGTAAAGCCGGCACCAATGGCGCTGAAGGGTAAATGCGCTGCCGCCTGGCCTTTGACCCAGAGATTGACCGCCGGCACGCGGTGGCCCTGTTCAAGGACGGCGGCAGTCAGGTCCAATTGACGGTACAGCTCCAGGGTTCGTGCCTGTACTGCCAGGGCACGGGAGGTGGTGCCGGGGGCGGCGGTCTTGTCGATAATGCGTACCTTGACGCCCAACTTGCTTAGCCACAAGGCCAGCACCAGCCCGGTTGGGCCGGCACCTACAATCAACACCTCACAGCGCTTCATCGCGCGCGCTCCTCAGCGCTGGGCGAACGCCAGGTTCAAGCCCAGGCCGGCAAAGGATGCAGCAAAACCGCGGCGCAACCAGTCTTGTACCCGTGGCGATTCAATCACCGCGCGCCGGAACAGGTTGGCCAGCAGACCGTACAACACAAACACCACGAAGGTCATGAGCATGAACACTCCGCTCAAGCTGAGCATCTGCCCGGTAACGGATCCGCCCTGAGGCGTGATGAACTGAGGCAGAAAGGCCAGAAAGAACAACGTCAGCTTGGGGTTGAGAATATTCAGCAGGCCGGCGCGCAGCATCAGGCTGCCAGCACTGCTCACCTTGGTGTTGCTATCGACGACAAAGGCCGAGCGATCGCGCCATGTAGCGTAGGCCAAGTATAGAAGGTAGGCCACACCGGCAAACTTCAGGGCCTGGAAGGCCACGGCGCTGGTGTGCAGGAGTGCGGACAAGCCGAGGATCGAAGCCAGCAGGTGCGGAATGATGCCAGCGGTACATCCCAGTGCGGTATACAGACTGGCTTGTTTGCCGGCCACCAGCGCGGTGGAGATGGTCAGAATGACGCCGCTGCCCGGAATCAGCACGACGATCAGGCAGGTGATAAGAAAATCCAGGCTCGGCATTGTAGGGCGCTCCATGCGGTATCAAAGGCTGAAGAATTCAACACAGGTGTTCAAGATCATTAACATACACCTGACCTCACTCAGTATTCCAGCGTTTACATAACCGGGTGTTGAGTCAATTGCAGGGCTGCCTCTTATGTGGGAATAAGATAGGGTCGCAAAGTTTGTAAGCTAGTATTTCGGATTTGCGCAGTGTCTGAAGTGAACTAGCATTTAATAAGTCGTGTTTTTGGATTGGATCCATAACGTCGGTGATGGGCGGCTCAGTGTAAAGCCCGTGTTACACCATCTCATTAAGATTGAATGTTTGGCGTGTTTAGCTATTTAGTTTTCGTGGGTGTAATGACAGCCAAATGAGTTTTATTATTTTTTAGGGGGTGAATTAGAAATTCCAACTGTGCAGGTGTGTTGAAGTGCTTGATGGCCGGAGCACTTGGGAGAACGGTAGTGGACAATGAGCATGATCTGATAGAGCGGCTACGCAGCGGTGATGCTCATGCGCTGGAGAGCCTGGTCAAAACGCATCATGCATTTCTCATCACACTTGTTACACCACTGGTCGGCCCGGATGCTGCCGATGACGTCGCTCAGGAAACCTGGTTGAAGGCTGTCGTGGCCGTCAGCCTGTTTGAGGGGCGTTCAAAATTTCGTACGTGGCTGGCAAGAATTGCTATCAACGAAGCACATTCAATCAATCGGCGCAAAGGACGTGAGATTTCTCTCGACGGCTGGGGCTTTGATCATTACTCGCCGATCATTTCCAGCGTCGATAAGTATGACGCTTGGCTGTCACCCTCCAGGCAAGCGCACCATGAGGGCCCGGAGGAACTGCTCGCTGAAGTTGAACTGCATGCCTATATCCGTAAGCAATTGCACGATTTACCGATGGCCCAGCGAAATGTGGTAATCATGCGCGAGTTTGGAGGGCTCGAATTCAAAGAAATTGCCAGTGCCCTGGGAATGACAGAAGGCAATGTGCGTGTCCAGTTGCACCGTGGACGTCAGCGTATACAGGCTATGCTCAGCCGTTTTCAGGACCAAGACCGATCTTGAGTGATCACCAACCCGGCATCAGGGCACGTCCCTGTGCGCTCGGTCAGTGTCGGCGTTCAATGCGCACTGCGGTATTCTTCTCGGTCTCTGATGATGGGGGAAGTTAACCGTGGATCAGGTTCGTTAGTTTGTGGAAGTGCTTCTTCTGTTGTTGTTACACCGGAAGCAGTAGGCTGTTCCTTGACCATCTGCACATAACGTTCGCCCGCGTTTTGATCGAATTGACTTCTTGCTGCTGCATTATCCATGTGATAGTCGATCAATCTATCGCTGCCGCCTTCGGCAAGTAACAGTACATTGTTATTGGTTGTATTCGCTGCGGAGCCGATACTACTAAAAAGGGCAGCCGCTAACACTACCGACATTTTAAATATCAGTTTCATGATGAATTCCCTCAGAAAGCTCAAGCGCTTGAGGTGTGCTATTCATAGACGCACGAGCATCCGCTTTGTTACAGCTGACTTTTGCAGTTTTTCCGACGGATGCACCTTGCTTGCCAATATGTCATGCCTTATGGTGCGAATCGTTTTTAGGCGGTCGGTCTGTAGGAACCATTGCTTATTAAGTGAGGTACTGCTTGATAAAACGCTATGCCCTTATTTCCAAATGTAGTGGTGAACGAGTAATTCGATTTCTTTCCGCTATTGTGCTCGGTTGTGGAATTGTGTGGGGAAGCGCTGTTGCCGCTCCACAGACGCAGAACACAGCGCCGATACAGACCAGCCTGCAGCGTCAGGACGCACTGCAGCGCATCAGCGACTGGCGTGCTTTGATCAGCGAGTCAAGCCATCTCTCGGATCACGAAAAGCTACGGCGAGTGAATGATTTCTTCAATCGCACGATCCGCTATGGCGAAGACATCGACATCTGGAAAAAAGCTGATTATTGGGCGTCGCCCATGGAAACCCTGGAAATGGGCATGGGTGACTGCGAAGACTTTGCGTTGGCAAAGTTCTTCACGCTGCAGCAGCTCGGTATTGCAGACAGTCATTTACGCATGGTCTACGCGACACAAACGTCAACACAGCAAGCGCATATGGTGCTGGGCTACTGGGCGGATGCTGATGCCCAACCGGTGGTGTTGGACAACCTTGAGAACGCCATACTGCCAATCGCCCAACGCAATGATTTAGCAGTGAGATTTGCTTTTGATGAGCTGGGCCTGTACAGCTTCGATCATGAGCGTCTGCAGCGGGTAAGCGGTGTCGGGCAGTTGCCGAACTGGCAGCCCTTGTTGCAACGGGCCAAGCGTGAGGAAGCGGAAGTAGCTGCTAATCAGGCAAACGGCACCCCGCCAAACCTGATGATGTCAGCGCTGAGGACCACTGAGCCTAAGCGCTGATCAGTCGGCCTTGGCGCGCACGATGCGCCCGCTTTTGATCTCGTCGGCATAGGCATGCAGTTTGTCGGAGTCTTTGTACAAACGGTTCATCAGGTGCAGCACGGCGACCACATCGACGCCGTCGATGCGCTCGGCCAGACGGCTGATTTCGCCTGCGGTGCGCTCAAGGTTGGTGGCAACGCTTTTCAGGTCGCGCTTGAGTTCGGCGGATGATTTTTTCAGGGCCATGGGACCTCCTCAGATAGTGGCTTTAATCGCGGGGCAAGCCCGCTCCCACAGTGGGAGCGGGCTTGCCCCGCGATGGTTTCTAGCCGGGAAACAGAAACGGACTGATCCCACTACGGCCATACCCTTCACGCTCCACCTCGGCATCCAGCGCCAGGGAGGCAAGGTCGTCGGCCAGCAATTCCAGATCACGGTCCTTTTCCGGGTAGAAGACTTTCAGGTAGCTGTGACAATCGTTGCAGCTTTCAGCTTTGACCGCGGCATCCTGCCGTTCCAGCGACCAGTAGTCCAGCGCGCCGGTGGCTTCGCAGTTGCTGCACTTGACCCGGACCATATGCCAGCGGCACTCACACAGGCTGCACTGCAAGTAACGCAAGCCTGCTTGCGCACCGGTCATCACCACACTGGCCAGCGGCGCGCTGGCACACACCGGGCAGTGCTGGCGCTGTTCGCCCAAATGCGCACTGGCCGAGGCGGGCAGTGCGCTGGCCAATTGAGTGAAGTACAGCGATAGGGCAGCCCACACAAACAACGCCCGGCCGCTGCCGACCTGCTCATAGCCACCGGCCAGCAAGGCGCTGGCGAGGTCTTCCAATTGCTCAGGGGGGAGCCCGCGCAAGCCGTCCAGGGTGATACGGACCGCTGTGCTGGCGTCAGGATAAAGCTGCTCGATCACTCCCTGCAGCAATTGCTGCCAATAGTGGTCGCGCGGATAGTCGCCGCTGGCCAGCGGTGCCCGTCCGTGACCCAGTCGTTCAACCAGCGAGGCTTTGAGTGCCTCGGGCAGTGGCATGCGCTCCAGCAACTGTTGCTGGGTGTCGGCCAGTTGTGCGCAGAAGCTCAGGTAATCAGCCATGGCGTTCCCTACGGCCAGCGCGCGCAGACGTGCTGCGCGTTTGGCGTAACGGTCTTTGAGCGACGGCAGCAGGACCGGGATGATCTCGTTGACCCCGCCGGTCGGCGTCTGCACGGCCGTCATCTGAATGCTGCTCATGGCTTGCTCCCGGTTTTGCCCTGCTTGCTGATCTGCCGGTACCAGCGGTCATGGTGGGTTTTGGCCCAGGTACGGCTGACGTAACCGGTGACCATGCCGCGAATCGACCCTTTGACCCAGAACGCCAGGTAGGCATGGCCAATGATCAGCAAGATCAGGCTGATGCCGGCAACCGCATGCACCAGCAGGCCGATGCGGATGGCAGGGATGGAGAACAGAGGTGCGAAGTACGGGCGCCAGATCACCACACCGCTGAGCAGCAGCACGGTGATCAGGCTCATGATCCCCCAGAACAACACCTTCTGCCCGGCGTTGTACTTGCCGATGTTCAAGGCCGGGTCATGCTTGCCGGCCAGCACCTGCTTGACGTTCTTGAACCACTGCAGGTCTTCGCGTTCCGGCAGGTTGTAACGCACGAAGCGCACGAACAGGAACATCAGCAGCACGAACACCACGACGCCAAAGAACGGATGAAGGATGCGTGCCAGCTGCGGGGTGCCGAACACCGCATTGAGGCCGTTGAACGACGGGAAGAACCACGACAGCCCCGACAACGCCACGGCGATAAAGCAGATCACCATGAACCAGTGGCAGGCACGGTCGATAAAGCGGGTGCGCAGGATCAGTTTGTCGGTGTTCATGCGTGGCTATCCTCCTCGCGTTTCTCGTCCTGTTCGTCAACCTCGTTGGGGCCGACGCCGATGTAGTGGAACAGGGTGCCGGCCAGGGTGGCGAAGAACGCCGCGGCGGCTACTGGTTTCATCCAGCCTTTCCAGCCCTGGATGGCTGTGCTGATCCGCGGGTCGGTCGGCAGTTTGTGGTACAGCTGGGGTTTGTCGGCATGCTGCAGCACGTACACCACGTGGGTACCGCCGACGCCCTGCGGGTCGTAGATCCCCGCGCCGGCAAAGCCCCGGCCCTGTAGCTCGGTGACGCGCTCGCTGGCCTGATGCAACATGTCTTGCTTGCTGCCGAAATTGATTGCGCCGGTCGGGCAGGTTTTCACGCAGGCCGGCTCCTGGCCCACCGACACCCGGTCGACACACAGGGTGCACTTGTAGGCCTTGTTGTCTTTCTGGCTGATGCGCGGTACATCGAACGGGCAACCGGCGATGCAGTAGCCGCAACCAATGCAGTGCTCGGACTGAAAATCGACGATACCGTTGGCGTATTGAATGATCGCCCCCGGTTGCGGGCAGGCTTTCAGGCAGCCCGGATCGGCGCAGTGCATGCAGCCATCCTTGCGGATCAGCCATTCGAGCTTGCCGCTTTCGTCTTCGACTTCGTCGAAGCGCATCAACGTCCAGGTGTCGGCGCTGAGGTCCGCCGGGTTGTCGTAGACGCCGACGTTATGGCCGACTTCGTCACGCAGGTCGTTCCATTCGTTACAGGCCACCTGGCAGGCTTTGCAGCCGATACAGATGCTGACGTCGATCAGCTTGGCCACTTCAGCCTGGTGGTCACGGGTGTGCGGCGCCGGGGTCAGCACGCTGGTGGCCGAGCGGCGGACGATGTCTTGGGATTGCATGGACATGGTTTCGCCCTCAGACCTTTTCAATGTTCACGAGAAACGCCTTGTACTCCGGCGTCTGGGTATTCGAGTCGCCAACGCCAGGGGTCAGGGTATTGGCCAGGAAGCCCTTGCGGGTGGCGCCTTCATAACCCCAGTGGCACGGGATGCCGATGGTGTCGACATCCTGGCCATTGACTGCCAGACGACGAATACGCTTGGTCACCACTGCTTTGGCCTTGATGTAGCCGCGCTGGGTGCTGACCTTGACGGTGTCGCCCTGCACGATGCCCTTGTCGTGGGCCAGTTTTTCGCCGATCTCGATGAACTGCTCCGGCTGGATGATGGCGTTGAGCTTGGCGTGCTTGGTCCAGTGGCGGAACAACTCGGTGATCGAGTAGGTGGTGGCCACGTAAGGGAAGTCTTCGCGTTTGCCCATGCGTTTGCGGTCGCTTTCATACAGGCGTGCGGTCGGGCTGTAGGTCACCTTCGGGTGTAATGGGTTGCTCGCCAACGGGCTTTCAGTGGGTTCGTAGTGTTCCGGGAACGGGCCATCGTTCAATGCGCCCACCGAGAACAGCCGGCCCAGGCCTTCGGGCAGCATGATGAACGGGTTGACCTTGCCACCAGGCGCCGCCGTTACGGCGAAGTCAGGCACGTCGACGCCGCTCCAGCGTTGGCCGTCCCAGCCGATTAACTGGCGTTTCGGGTCCCAGGGTTTGCCCTGTGGGTCGGCCGAGGCACGGTTGTAGAGAATCCGTCGGTTCTGCGGCCAGGCCCAGGCCCAGCCAGGGGTGCAGCCCAGGCCACTGTCGGCGTTGTCGCGGCGGGCCATCTGGTTGCCTTGCTCGGTCCAGGAACCGGCGAAGATCCAGTTGAAGCATTGGGTGCTGCCGTCATCGCGCAGTTGCGAGAAGTCGTTGAGCAACTGGCCTTTGCGCAGGATCAGGTTGCCTTGATCATCATGCAGGTCGGCCAAGGCGCGGCCATTGGACTCCTTGGCCACTTCTTCGGGTTTGGGGTCGTACGGGTCGGCGTAATCCCAGGCCATGTTAAGAATTGGCGCCGGGTTGGCACCACCTTCCTTCTCGTACAGCTCACGGATTTTCATGAACAGGTGACCGAGGATCTTGCCATCGTGCCAGGCCTCGCCCGGTGGCGCGGCACCGGCCCAGTGCCATTGCAACCAGCGCCCGGAGTTGACGATCGAGCCGTCTTCTTCGGCAAAGCAAGAGGAGGGCAGGCGGAACACTTCGGTCTGGATCGAGGCGGTATCGACATCGTGTTGTTCGCCGTGGTTCTGCCAGAAACTCGAGGTCTCGGTAGCCAACGGGTCGATAATCACCAGAAACTTGAGTTTGGCCAGGGCCGCCTGGGCTTTGTTCTTGTCCGGGAACGCCGCCACCGGGTTGAAACCCTGGGCGATGTAGCCGTTGACCTTGCCCTCGTACATGCGGTTGCTGTAGTTGAGCACGTCATAACTGTCGTCCCACTTGGGCAGCCAGTCGAAGCCCCAGTCGTTGTCGGCGGTGGCCTTTTCGCCCCAGAGGCTTTTCATCAGGCTGATGAAAAACTTCGGCGTGTGCTTGTAGTAGTTGACCTGATCCTCCAGCAGCGCTGTCGGGGTGGTCTGCTTGAGGTAAGTGGCCAGGGTGGTCTGCTCGTCGGACGGCAGATTCATGTAGCCGGGCAGGCGCAGCGACAGCAGGCCAAGGTCGGTGTAACCCTGAATGTTGGAGTGACCACGCAGGGCGTTGACGCCACCACCGGCCATGCCGATGTTGCCCAACAGCAACTGGATCATGCCCGATCCGCGGATCATTTGTGCGCCGTTGGTGTGGTGGGTCCAGCCCAGGGCATAGAGGAAAGTGGCGGTGCGATCCGGGACGCAAGTGCTGGCGAGGATTTCGCAGATCTGCAGGAAGTCACTCTGCGGTGTACCACAGATGTTCGTGACGACTTCAGGGGTGTAGCGGCTGACGTGGGCCTTGAGCAGGTTCCACACGCAGCGCGGGTGGCTCAGGCTCAGGTCGCGTTTGGCGTAGCCTTTTTCGTCCAGCTCATAGGTCCAGGAACTACGGTCGTAGCTGCGCTTTTTCTCGTCGTAGCCGCTGAACAGGCCGTCGTCGAAGTGGTAGTCCTCACGCACGATCAGGCTGGCGTTGGTGTAGTGGCGCACATACTCGTGCTGGACCTTATCGTGGCTGATCAGGTAGTTGACCACGCCCATCAGGAAGGTCACATCGGAGCCGGCACGGATCGGCGAGTAGATATCGGCCACGGCGGCACTGCGGTTGAAGCGTGGGTCGACGACGATGACCTTGGCGCCATTGCGGATCTTCGCCTCGATCACCCACTTGAAGCCCACCGGGTGCGCTTCAGCCGGGTTGCCGCCCATGATCAGCACCACGTTGGCGTTTTTGATGTCGACCCAGTTGTTGGTCATGGCGCCACGGCCGAAGGTCGGTGCCAGGGCCGAAACGGTTGGTGCGTGGCAGACACGTGCCTGGCTGTCGGTGCCGAGGATGCCCAGGGCGCGGGTGAAGCGTTGATCGAGCGAGCCGGTTTCACTGCTGGCCGCCGAGGAGCACAACATGCCGGTGCTCAGCCAGCGGTTGACGGTGGTGCCCTTGGCGTTTTTCTCGATGAAGTTGGCGTCGCGGTCGTCTTTCATCAGGCGGGCAATACGCTCGATGGCGTGGTCCCAACTGATACGCTGCCAGGTGTTAGAACCCGGTGCGCGGTATTCGGGGAACAGCAGGCGCTGTTCACTGTGCACGTAGTCCACCAGGCCTGCGCCTTTAGGGCACAGCGAGCCACGGCTGACCGGGTGATCGGGGTCGCCTTCAATGTGGAAGATGCGCGCCTTGGCGTTTTTCGCGCCGTCGCCCAGGCTGTACATGAGAATGCCGCAACCGACCGAACAGTAGGTGCAGTTGTTGCGGGTTTCCTTGGCGCGCAACAGCTTGTACTGGCGCGACTGCGTGGCTTGGGCCATACCGGGCGCAAAGCCGAGGGTCGCGCAGGTGGCGGTAGCGACACCGGCGGTACATAGCTTGAAGAACTGGCGTCTGCCAAGTCCCATGATCATCTCCTTATTCTAGTGGCGGCACACAGCAGCAGGCATAGGCATGCCCGGCAACAAGGCGTCGCAAGCGCAGTGGGCTGGAATGAAGTCACGATTGGTTGCAGGCCCTGTCTGGCGCAGGGCTCGGGTTACGCGGATGAACGGTAGTGTATTCCCGTAATAAAAGTAGGACTAATCAAGGGTGTTGATGGCGCTATCGAGCGTCTCTATCAAGCGCGGTGTGGCCCGCGTCCCAGGCGCCCTGGCGACGCATAGTGGGTGGCAGGCACTAGACTAAAGTAGCAGCGGGCTTGCTGTAGGAGCGGGCTTGCTGTGGGAGCGGGCTTGCCCCGCGAATGCGGTAGGCCTGACAAAATTCAATCGCGAGGCAAGCCCGCCCCTACCATGCTCAGTCGCGTGTCAGCGCAAAACGGCACACAGCGCCACCGCGCAGCATGCATTCCAGGTGTTGCACCGTGCCCCCACCGAGGCTGCCGATCAGGGCCAGGTCGAGTTCACAGACTTCAGGGTGGGCTTCGGCCAACTGATGAAATACGCAGTTATGGGCGACGATCTGCGCCGGGCCACCAGAGCGGAAAAACACTTCGGATTCATAGCCCACGTCTTTCATGTGCGCCGAGATCTGTTGTTCGTCGAGCTGCGTCGCGCTCAGGTCTGCCGCCATTTTCTGGCCCAGGTTACGCATCAGGCTGACCAGCGCTTCATGGCCGATCAAGCTGGCCACTTCATTGATCAACAGGTTGGCCAACAGGTGATAGTGGCGGGGGAACAATTCATGACCCGCCGCACTGAGCTGGTACAGCTGCTCAGGGCGGCGGCCGGTGGCGCGTAACTCACCACGCACCACCAAACCATCACGCTCCAGCGCCGCCAGGTGCTGGCGCACCGCAGTACGGGTGACCGCCAACTGGCTGGCCAGCTCTTCGATACTCATGCCGGCAGCCTGGTACAGCAGGGCCGAGAGCAGGTCCTGTTGTGTACGTCCCAACCCTTCGAACATCTGCAGACCTCACTCAGAACTTATCGGGGAACTGCTTGACCAGTGCTGCCGTCAGGGCATCGGCCAGGCCGAGAATATGCTCGCGCATGTGTTTCCAGGTGGCCGCTTCTGCCTTGTAGTCCTTTTTCCCTAATTCGTCGATCTGGGCAATATGGTGACCGCCGTGGGCGGCGAGCATCGTGTTGAGCGTCGCTTCGGGCAGGTAGGGGTTGGCTGTGGCCAGGAAAGTGGCCAGTGCTTTGGCGTTGCCGGTCAGCTCGTTGACCGCGGTTTGTTTGCCAGAGGTGGATTGGCTGACACTGGCATCGCTGTAGTGCTTGACCGCACCCCAATGCCCGGCGAGCAGTTTCAACAACTGCTCGGCGGCCGGTTGCCCGTAGAGCGGGGCGATGCTGTTGGCGATGGCGGTGGCGTTGCTGACCACCTCTTGGCTGGCGATGTCAGCGGCTTGGCGATTGCCTGCCTGATTGGCGATGGCGTAGTTACGGATCCAAAAAATATGTTCAACCCACAAATCGCGAAGCGCCAGGCGGGTGGTCAGGGCTGCAGGTTCGGCTTGGGGAGAAGAGGTTTGAGCCGCAGGGCTCAAGGAGGGAAGGGCGCACAAGGCTGCAAGCAGCAGCACAACCGGCAATTTGATCTTCATGGCAGTACCCTCAGAGGAGGAAGTGGCCTACAAGATCAATTACAGCATAAAAATATGTCATTAATGCTCGGGGCGCCGAACGGTCAACGTTCGGGCACCTCAGCTTTGGGGAAAGTCAGAACCAGCGGTCGTTACGCTTGCGTCCGCGGCTCAGGGCCGGAAGGATCAGGCCGGCAAGCAAGCCTGCGCCGGCGATGCCGCCGCCGTACACCATGTAGCGCATCAACACTTGCTTGTTCTCATCACCCAGCCGTGCCTGGGTGCTGCGCAGTTCCGACTGGGTGTCGCTCAACTCGGCACTGAGTGCCTTGTTGCGGGCCTCCAGTTCATCGATCAGGTTTTTGCGTGAGTCCATGGTCTCTTGCATTCCCTGAACGCGGGCCTTCCAGCCGTCGTCGATGGTTTTCAGTTGCTGGCTCAACTGGCTGACCTGTTCGGTCAGTTGCGGCAGGCGCTCGGCCTGGCCGGGAACGGTTTGCAGGTCACTGCTGGTGATCCAGACGATGTCGCCGGACTCGCCACGCACCTGGCTGAAGTTGCCTTGGGTATCGAGCAGAGTAACTTTCTGGCCGGACTTGAGGTTGCCGACGATGCGATGGCCATTGGTAGGCCCACTGCGCACATAGGTGGTCAGGCTGTCGCTGACCCAGCGTTCAGCGCTGGCGGGGGCTTCTTCGGCCTGCACCGCGCCGCTCAGGGCAATCAGGGCTCCGATCACGCCGAGGGCGAGTCTGTTGCGCGGGCGCAGCATTGCAGGGGAATCAGAAACAGGCGCCGGAGCAACAGGACGAGAGATAGGCATGATGGTCTTCGCGTGAAATAAAAAATAAAGGCCCGATGACTGGGCCGGTGAACACGGGCGTGCACGCAAGCCGCCAGCAGAAAGACCATATTTCTGTAGGCAGGTTCACTGAGTCGAGCAGGAAAATGGCAGCAAATGTTGCGGGCACATGCAGTGCCCGCACGCTGAGGCCGAGTGAGAGCAGCAGTGAATCAGGTCACGACGCGATAGCAAGGGACGTACTCAGTGCCACCGGGCAACTTCATACGGTGTTGCGCCACGAAGGCTTCCAAGAGCTTGCCCAGTGGCTGCATCACCGCCACATCGCCGTGGATTTCGTACGGGCCATTTTCTTCGATCAGGCGGATACCCTTGTCCTTGACGTTCCCGGCAACGATTCCGGAAAACGCCCGACGCAGGTTGGCCGCCAGTTCATGAGCGGGCAGGTCGCGACGCAGTTGCAGGCTGGCCATGTTTTCGTGGGTCGGGTCGAAGGGGCGCTGGAAGCTTTCTTCGATCTTCAATAGCCAGTTGAAATGGAAGGCATCGTTGCGCTCGCGGCGGAACTGTTTGACCTGTTTGAGCCCTTCGACCATTTGTCGGGCCACTTCGGCCGGGTTGTCGATAATGATCTGGTAGTAGTTCGCGGCTTCGGCGCCCAAGGTGGCCTGAACGAAGGCATCGAGCTGCTGCAGGTAGGGCTCGGCACTGCGCGGCCCGGTGAGAATGACCGGGAACGGCAGTTCGCGGTTGTCCGGGTGCATGAGGATGCCGAGCAGGTACAGGAACTCTTCTGCGGTACCGGCGCCACCTGGGAAAATGATGATGCCGTGGCCGACACGCACGAAGGCTTCAAGACGCTTCTCGATGTCTGGCAGGATTACCAGCTCGTTGACGATCGGGTTGGGTGCTTCGGCGGCGATGATGCCCGGCTCGGTCAAGCCCAGGTAGCGGCTGCTGCTCATGCGTTGCTTGGCGTGGGCGATGGTCGCACCCTTCATCGGGCCTTTCATCACGCCCGGGCCGCACCCGGTGCAGACATCGAGTTTGCGCAGGCCCAGCTCGTGGCCGACCTTCTTGGTGTACTGGTATTCCTCGGTGCTGATCGAGTGGCCGCCCCAGCACACCACCATTTTCGGCTCGACGCCGGGGCGCAGGGTGCGGGCATTGCGCAGCAGGTGGAACACGTAGTCGGTGATGCCCTGGGAGCTTTCCAGGTCGATGCGCTGGCTGGCCAGCTCGCTTTCGGTGTAAACGATGTCGCGCAGGGCGCTGAAGAGCATTTCGCGGGTGCTGGCGATCATCTCGCCGTCGACGAAGGCGTCGGCTGGCGCATTCAGCAGCTCCAGGCGCACGCCTCGGTCTTGCTGGTGAATGCGGACTTCGAAGTCCTTGTAGGCTTCGAGGATGGTCTTGGCGTTGTCGACATGCGCGCCGGTGTTGAGGATGGCCAGGGCGCACTGGCGGAACAAGGTGTACAGGCTGCCGGAACCGGCTTCACTCAGTTGCTGTACTTCACGTTGAGACAGTGTTTCCAGGCTGCCTTTGGGGCTGACAGATGCATTGATAACTTCACGTTGGGGCATTCTGGGTTTCCTGTGAGCGGGTAAACGTCCATCTTCTGTACACCACCATACCGACAATTTGTCGCAGCAACGAGTGCCTTGTCACTGCGCAGCGGTGGAAGGTGTGATCGGCTGTTCAGAATGTGAACGGTGGTGCACACGCCTGTCCAGAAACTGGACGCTCCGATTGTGTCTCGATTTACCGCTTATCCCTTCTGAACCGGGCCTTACACGGCAACTTCCGCGGCTGGCACGGCATCTGCTATGGACATTGAAACGATGTTGATGGGGGCATTGCCGCCTTTGGCCCATGACCCTGCGTTTCAGTCGAAAAAACAGAAGAAGGAATATGCAATGCGTGACTCTTTTCTGCCTGTCGGGCTTTGGAATCAACGTTACTTCACCGGTCGCTGGGAGACCGGGCCGTTGCCAACCGCAGCGGTGATCGAGCCGGCAACCGGTGAGCAGCTTGGCCAGGTTGCCAATGCCGATGCCGCCCGGATTGCCCAATCTGCGCAAGCAGCCAAAGACGCCCAGGCCAGTTGGTTCGCCCGGCCTTACGAAGAGCGTGCTGCGGTGTTCCGTCGCGCTGCGCAACTGGGCCACGAGCACTTCGACGACATCGTCCACTGGCTGGTGCGCGAAAGCGGCTCGACCCGTGCCAAGGCGGCGTTCGAAACCTCGATTTCGATCAAGGCCTTGCAAGAAAGTGCGGCCCTGCCCTCTCGCAGCCAGGGCGAAGTGTTGCCATCGACACCGGGGCGCCTGAGCCTTGCACGGCGCCGCCCATTGGGCGTGATTGGTATCATTTCGCCATTCAATTTTCCGCTGTATCTCGCTATGCGTGCGGTGGCACCGGCCTTGGCGGTGGGCAACGGCGTGGTGCTCAAGCCTGACCCGCGAACGGCCGTGTGCGGCGGTTTTGTGATCGCCCGCCTGTTTGAACTGGCCGGCCTGCCCGAGGGGCTGTTGCATGTGCTGCCCGGTGGCGCCGAGGCGGGCGCAGCGCTGACCAGCGACCCTAATGTGGCGATGATCCAGTTCACCGGTTCCACCGGTGCCGGTCGCAAGGTCGGTGAAGCGGCGGGGCGCCACCTGAAAAAAGTTTCTCTTGAGCTGGGTGGCAAGAACTCGCTGATCGTGCTCGATGACGCCGACCTGGATCTGGCAGTGGCCAACGCTACCTGGGGCGTCTACCTGCATCAGGGGCAGATCTGCATGTCGACCGGGCGCTTGCTGGTGCAACGAGGCATCTACGAGCAGTTCCTGGCGCGCCTGGCCAGCAAGGCCAAGAGTCTCACTGTCGGTGACCCGGCTACCGCTGATGTACACCTGGGCCCCTTGATCAACGCGCAACAGCGCGACCATGCCTACCGCGTGGTGCAGGCGGCGCAACAGGCCGGTGCGACGCTGGAGGCCGGTGGCAACTTCGACGGCTTGTTCTTTCAGGCCACGGTGCTCGGTGGCGTCACCCGCGACAACCCGGCCTTCAACGAAGAGATTTTCGGCCCGGTCGCTGTCGTCGTGCCGTTCGACACAGACGAGGAGGCTGTCGCCCTGGCCAATGACACCGAGTACGGCTTGTCGGCGGCGGTGCTTTCACAAGACGTGGGGCGCGCTCTGAAGCTGGGTGAACAACTGCGCGTCGGGTTGCTGCACATCAACGACCAGACGGTTAACGACGAAGTCATCAACCCGTTTGGCGGCGTTGGTGCTTCCGGTAACGGCACCAGCATTGGTGGTGTTGCCAACCACGAAGAATTCACCCAATGGCAGTGGCTGACAGTCAAAGGCGACGCCCCTGCCTACCCCCTGTAAACGCCGGAGATAATAAAAACATGGCTGAACAAGCGTTCTACAAAATTACCGCTGCCGTCACCCGTGCCAAGGGTGCACCGTTCGTGCTGGAGCCTGCGCGCATCCGCCATCCCAAAGGGGATGAGGTGCTGGTGCGCATTGTCGCCACCGGCATGTGTCATACCGACATGATCGTGCGCGATCAGTACTACCCGGTGCCGCTGCCTGCGGTACTGGGCCATGAGGGCTCGGGAGTAGTCGAGGCGGTGGGGCCGCAGGTCCAGGATCTGGCGGTCGGTGACCATGTGGTGCTGACCTATGGTTACTGCGGTCATTGTCTGTCCTGTGGCTGTGGCCAGACGGCCTACTGTCAGGAGTTTTTCGGTCGCAACTTCAGTGGTGCTGACCCGCAGGGCCAGTGCGCCATCGAAGACGCCAATGGTGAGCGCCTGCACGACCATTTCTTCGCTCAATCGTCGTTCGCCACCTACGCCTTGGGCCGCGAAAACAACACCGTCAAGGTCCCCGCCGAGGCACCGCTGGAGCTGCTCGGGCCCTTGGGCTGCGGCATCCAGACCGGCGCCGGTGCAGTGATCAACTCCCTCAAAGTCAGCCCTGCCAGCAGTTTTGCATCGTTTGGCGCCGGTGCGGTGGGCTTGAGTGCGGTGCTGGCGGCACAGGTCGCGGGGGCAACCACCATCATAGCGGTTGATGTGGTGCCTTCGCGCCTGGAGTTGGCCAAGTCGTTGGGGGCCACCCATGTGATCAACAGCAAGGACGTTGACCCGGTAGCGGCCATCCGTGAAATCACTGGTGGTGGCGTGAAGTTCGCCCTGGAGTCCACCGGACGGCCAGCGGTATTGCGCCAGGCGGTTGATGCCCTTGGCCTGCGTGGCAGTGTTGGCGTGGTCGGCGCCCCGGCACTGGGGACCACGGCGGAGTTCGACGTCAACGATCTGTTGCTGGGTGGCAAGACCATTCGCGGCATCGTCGAAGGCGACAGCGTGCCGCAGAAGTTCATTCCCGAGCTGGTCAACCTGTACCTGCAAGGGCGCTTCGCGTTCGACAAGCTGGTCAAGTTCTACGACTTCGATCAGATCAACCAGGCCGCTGAAGACAGCGAAAAAGGCATCACCCTGAAACCGATTATTCGTATCGGTCGCTGAAGTACCTGCGGGGGGTGTGCAGCCCCCCGCATCGCTTGCTCCTAATAAAAACAATCAGGAACTTCTACTGTGCCCATCCATTCCCGCTACACGCTGGGGTTGCTCGCTTGCAGCCTGATTTCCACCCAGGCACTGGCTGTAGACGTCAACGCTGGCGACTACACGGCCCTGCCGGCCGGCACCAATGTTGCTGCCTGGTACCAGCAGTACAGCCGTTCAGACCGTTTCAATGCCGATGGCGCTGCCGACAGTCGACATGATACGGGCCTCAAATCCAACATCAGCATCGTGCGCTTGATTCATTTCATGGAGGTCGCTGGCATCACTGTCGACCCGCAGATATTGCTGCCGTTCGGGCACGTCTACGACGCCCGTATCGCCGGCAACGCTCTGGGCAGTGCCAGTGGCAGAGGCGATCCGATCATTGGTGCGACGTTCTGGTTGGTCAACCAGCCAAGCGCAGGCGTCAGCGGGCGCTATGTTGGCATTACGCCGTTGCTGACCCTGCCCTGGGGCCAGTATGACCGGCACGATGCCCTGAATATTGGCGAAAACCGTTACAAGGGCGACCTGCAGTTAGGGTGGGTCGAGCCGCTGTGGGGGCGCTTGTCGATGGAGCTGTACGGCGATGTTGTGGTGTATGGCCACAACACCGAAGCCGGTGCTGGCTCACAGACCCTCAAACAAGACCCTACCTACCAACTGCAGAGCAACCTGCGGTACGACTTCAATCCCGCCCAGCGTATTGCCCTGGGGTTCAGCAGCACGATGGGCGGCAAGCAACACCTTGATGGTGATTACCTGGGGCAGAAGACCGAGGTACAGCAGGTCCGCTTCGAGGCCCAGCAGATGGTTGGCCGCTCCGTGCAACTGAGCGCGCAACTGACGCAGGACCTGCATGTGGTCGGGGGCTTCCAGGAAGATCTCGGCATCAACCTGCGGGCTTTGTTGCTATTTTGAGCAGGATCGATACCCTGAACATCTGCCCGAACCCCGAAAAAGGTGTCTCCATGGATGCCGGTGCTTTACGTCATCAGCAGCAACTGGTGCTGGCCCGCCAGCGTTTTATCGACGGTGCCCCGTTGCCTGAAGGGCTGCTCCCCGAGCCGATCAGCCGCTCCTGGCGCCGCTCCCGAGACGCCGGGCTGATGCCGGGGCAGGCGTGCCTGTCAGCCCTGGAGCCCGACCCTTGCGAACTGGGCGACAGCGACCGCCTGCTGGCTGACTGCGTAGCGCCGGAGATCGACCGCTTGTGGGGGCTGATTGGCGGGCCATCATGGACCATCTATTGCGTCAACCTGCAGGGGGTAATCGTCTACGGTCGACAACCCCACGACCGTACCAGCCCCTTGGGCCAACTGCATATCGGGCGGCGCATCCATGAGGCCCGGTTCGGCACCACCGCGCCGGTCTGTGTGCTGGCCGAGGGGCAACCCATCGTGCTGGTCGGGACCCAGCATTACCTGACCGAGTTCGAGCGCTTTTTTTGTGTCAGTGTGCCGTTGCACGGGCTCAATGGCGAGTTGATCGGCGCCCTGGACTTCACAGGCCTGGGTGAACGTCAGGCCAACTCGGTGATGGAACAACTGACGTACGCAGCGATGGCTGCTGAAAATCGTTTGTATGCCAGCCTGAGCGACTGCCAGCTCCTCTCGTTACAGCATGACCCGCGCCAACTCGACACGCCGTTGCAGGGCTTGCTCGCCGTGGACGCAGCCGGGCGTATTCAGGCAGCCAACCGTGTTGCGCAAAATCTGTTGGGCCTGGCTCGCGGCCGTAGTGTCGGCGAACACCTGGAAACCTTGCTTGGTGAGCGTTCTGCCAGCCCTTCGCCGAGCGCGCCACAGATGCTGACGCTGGCTGACGGCTCACGGCTTTACGCGCAGTTGCTCACGCCGCGATCGCGGCCCCGCCCCAAGGCCATTGCACCAGCCGAGCCTGCAGTGCTGGGGGGCGATGCGCAATTGAACAAACGCTTCGACGCTGCGCGCAAAGCCTTTGCCGCCGGAGTGCCGGTGTTGTTGCAAGGCGAGACCGGAACGGGCAAAGAGGTCTTTGCCCGTGCCCTGCACGCGCACTGGAAGCCCGATGCGCCGTTCCTCGCCATCAACTGCTCGGCGATTCCTGAAAGTCTGATCGAAGCCGAACTGTTCGGTTACAGCGAAGGCACCTTTACCGGTGCGCGCAAGGGCGGTGCCAAGGGCCAGTTGGAAGCTGCCAACGGCGGAACCCTGTTGCTGGATGAGATCGGTGATATGCCGTTGGCGTTGCAAACGCGCCTGTTGCGGGTGTTGCAGGAGCGTTGCCTGACACGGTTGGGGGCGACGACCAGTATCCCCCTGGATGTGCGGGTGATCAGCGCTACCCATTGCGACCTTCAGCAGTTGATCGCCCGCAGAGGCTTTCGTGAAGACTTGTATTACCGCCTCAGTGGTCTGGAGGTTCGCTTGCCTGCGCTGCGTCAGCGTACGGACCTGGACCTGCTGATCGACCGCCTGGCGCAACGTTACAACAGCCCGGCGTTACACCCCGAGACACGTCGTGTGCTGAAAGGGCGTGACTGGCCGGGCAACATCCGTCAGCTTGAGCAGGCTTTACGGCTGGCTGCGGCGCTGGCGCAAGGGGAATCGTGGGTGATGCCGGAGCACCTGGCATTTGAGCCGTCGGCGCCAGAGCCGCGCTCGGGACGCTTGCAGGATGCGCTGTTAAGCACTATTCAACAGACGCTGGAGGCCAATGGCGGCAACATGACGGCGACGGCCAGCCAGTTGGGCATCTCCAGAACCACGCTCTACAAGAAACTGCGCGAGGCCTGACAATCCTGGTAGGAGCGGGCTTGCTGTAGGAGCGGGCTTGCCCCGCGATAGCGATCTATCAGTGCCATCGCATCGCGGGGCAAGCCCGCTCCTACAGGTTGTTAGTGCTCTAGCGCTGTGAGAATACGGTGAGCCACTTTCACCCGTTCGGCATTCGGGTAGTTCTTGTTCGCCAGCATCACGATACCGATGCGTTTGGAGGGTACGAACAGCACGTAAGCGCCAAAGCCTCCGGTTGATCCGGTTTTGTTCAGCAGTGTGTCTGGCTGTAGCGGCTGGGGCGGATTGAGCCAGGTCAGCCGATGCGGTTCAAGGACCATCGACGTGGAATTCCCCTCCAGCAACTGCGGCAAGGAAACAGGATAGCGATACTGCTCCCAGCCCAAGCCTTGAGTCATTTCGCCCACGCGGAAATAGCCGTTCTGGGTGGTGGCAATGGCCTGCTGCAACGCCGCGCTGAGGCCCTGCGGCTGCATGTTCACCTCCAGATAATGCAGTAGGTCAGCGGAGGTGGTTTTCAGTCCGTAGGCCTCGGCGTCCAGTGGCCCCGGACCGACACGCACAGCGTTGTCGTCTTTGTCATAGCCCTGAGCGTAGCGGTCCATCTGTGCCGTAGGTACCTGAACGAAGGTGTGCTGCAGGCCCAGTTCTGCAAGCAGTTGATGTTGCATCAATTCGGCAAACGGCAGGTGCTGGCTTCTGGCCGCCAGGTAGCCGAACAAGCCCAGGCTCGGGTTGGAATACAACCGATGGGTGCCAGGGGCATAGTCGGGCTTCCAGTGGCGATAGTAGGCGAGCAGGCTGGCCGGGTCTTTGACGGCGTCGGGGAACTGCAAGGGCAAGCCTCCCGCGCTGTAGGTCCCGAGGTTGAGCAGGGTGATGCCATCGAACGCGCTGCCTTTGAGTTCAGGCCAGTGTTTGCTGGCCGCGTCGTTCAACGACAGCGTGCCATTGGCCTGGGCCAAGGCGGCAAGGGTCGCGGTGAAGGTTTTGCTCACCGAACCGATTTCGAACAGCGTATCGTTGCTGACCGCCTGGCCGGTCTGTTTCGAGGCGACGCCGTAGTTAAAATAATGGCGTTGGCCATTGACGGTGAGGGCGACGGCCATGCCAGGAATAGCGTGCTGCTGCATCAACGGCTGGATGGCCGCGTTGACGGTCGACTCCAGGCGGGTGTCGGGCAGGGGCGCTGCGACGCTCTGGCCAATGGCGAATGAAAGTGTTACAGCCGCCAGTATCCCTGGCTTGACCTTGGTTTTGTGGTGCATCATCGGCAAGGTTCCATGTGAAGTGATGGGTGTACACCTGGCTGCAGCAGGGCGTGCCAATCTAAGTGCATTGCCGCTGGGCGACAAACGATGATATTTCGCACCAGCTATTAGAAAAACTAAGGAGTCCACGTGGTCCGTCCACACCTCCCACTTAATGCCTTGCGTGCCTTCGAGGCCTCGGCCCGCCACTTGAGTTTCACGCGGGCGGCGATTGAGCTGTGTGTGACCCAGGCGGCAGTCAGCCACCAGGTCAAAAGCCTCGAAACCCAGCTCAAAGTCACCCTGTTCAAGCGCTTGCCCCGTGGCTTGATGCTGACCAGCGAAGGCGAAACCTTGCTGCCGGTGTTGCGCGACAGTTTTGATCGCATGGCCCAGGCCCTTGAACGCTTTGAAGGTGGCCACTTGCGCGAGGTGCTGACGGTCGGGGTGGTTGGCACTTTTGCGGTGGGCTGGTTGCTGCCGCGGCTGGAAGATTTTCAGGCGCAGTTCCCCTACATCGATTTGCGTCTGTCGACCCACAACAACCGCGTCGACGTCGCTGCCGAAGGGCTCGACTATGCCATCCGTTTTGGTTTCGGTGCCTGGCACGGTACCGACGCTGTGCCGCTGTTCGAGGCGCCGTTGTCGGCACTGTGCACTGCACACATCGCGGCGCAGTTGCAGTCGCCCGCCGATGTGCTGGAGCAAACGTTGCTGCGCTCTTACCGAGCCGATGAATGGAATGAGTGGTTCCTGGCTGCCGGCGTGCCAAGCCCGGCCCGACCCTTGCGGACAGTGGTTTTCGACTCATCACTGGGCATGATGGAGGCCGCCCAACAGGGCGCTGGCGTAGCCCTGGCGCCGCCGTTGATGTTCGAACGGCTGCTGGCCAGTGGCATTGTCCACCAGCCATTCGCCATCAGTATCAGCACCGGCAGCTACTGGTTGACGCGTTTGCAGTCGCGGCCCGAAACCTCGGCGATGCGAGCGTTCAAGGGCTGGCTACTGCATCACTGCAGCGCCAACTGACGGGTGATGGTCGGATCACTGATTTTGTCATCGTCGATCAACAGCAATGCCTTGGACAGGATGATCGACAGCAGTGCGTCACCTTCGAACGGTAGGTAGTCAGGGGTAGCCTTGGTGCGGGCCTTGGCGTCGGGAACAATGCACAGGTATTGGTCGTTCGGCTGCATCAGAATGTTGCTCGAGCCCAGGTGAATCTTGTAACTGCGCAGTGTGCCGGTGACTTCCAGAAAGCGTCCGTGCAGGGCCCATTTATTCTTCAGACGGGTCATGCGTGGCAGCAGCTTTTCCAATAGTTGTTTGCGGGTCTGGGCGGTGGCGCTCAGTTCGCCAAACGAATGCGCCTGCCAGTAATCACGCAGGCGGCCTTCCGGCCCCCCGTCGATCCAATGCGGATCGGTGGCCAGTGACGCTACGCCGACAAACAGGTCGATATCGCGCATCACCTCACTCAATGCCCGTGCGGGCACCTGATCCAGCGACAACGCTGCGCCATCTTCGGCATCGCTGCGGTAGAAGCGCAACTGGTCGGTACTCAGGTGCAAAAAGGTGCCGCTGTCGTTGGTGTCGACGCCATAGTTATCGCCCACGCCGTCGATCCAGAACTCGGCGCGCAGGCCATAGGCCGGCAGCTCGCGGGTGGCTGGCGGATAACTGGCGTCGACCATCAGGCGCAACGTGTTGCGCCAGCCACGGCTGATGGCCAGGGTATGGAACTGGTGCTGACGCACGATGTGCGCGGCGAAACGATTGGAGTAGGTGGCCGTCTGGCGTTCAGCATCAGTCAGCAGGTACACCTCACGGTGAGCTTGTTTGAACGGCTGGGTGATCTGCAAGGATTCGATCCGTTCGCGCCAGGCGAGGATGTCTTCCAGGGGGCGGCCGACAGGGTGCCAAAGGCTGACTTCGGCCGCGTTGGAAAAGCTCACACTGTGGCCCTCAACCGTGCGCAGGCCACCGTCGCTGAACATCACCGCAAGCGATTGCTCGCCTTCCCGGATAGCCCAGATCAAGCGGCGGGTCAGTGTGCCGACCAAGGGGTGATCGAGGTAGTGTTGTTGCCAGTGCTCAAGGGGCCAGGTTTTTTCCAGGAGAAACAGGGTGTCGAGGCGCAACGCCTGGGCGGTCAGCATCACACTGATGTCTTTGACCGCAGTTTGCAGTTCCTTGAGGGTTTCATTGGCGTCGGCCTTGACCTTGGCCGGTGTCGATTTTTGTGGCGTGCCGTCAGCGTGGAACCAGTTAAGGGTGACGTCTTTACCTTCGACTCGCAGCTCGGCGAGGTACGCACCTTCGGCAAACGCTTCGCGGCGTAGGCCCACCTGTTCCAGCCCGTAGCTCGGTACGCAGAGCTCTTCGATCTGATCACGTGGCAGTGCCAGCGCTTGGGCGGCGTTGCTGAAGGCTTTCTCCAGCTCCTTCTGTGCGCTGGTCAGCTTTACCCGGGCCTTGAGCAGGGCCAGTTGCCCCAGCGCTTCAGGTGTCGCAATCGACGACAAGGCATACACCGCAGCATTCCCAACCTTCGGGGCGCGGGCACCGATTCCGTGGACTTTGCGGTAGGCGCTGAGGGTGACCCGAGTGAGTGCACGGGTCAGCTCGCTGTCGGCCAGGAGCGGTGTCATCCACAACAAACCGCGTAGAACGATGGCATTGGTTTCGCTCATGCGTGCGCGGTCATCAATGCTTTGCCAACGGTCAAACAGCAGCGACCCGGTACGCCCGGCATCGACGTGTGCGAACCAGCGCAACAGCGCAGCTCGCAGTGAAGAGTTGCCCACGGTATCGATCAGTAAACGGGCGCTTTTGAGCCACTTCGCCGAAGGCCGGGCCGTGGTGGCTGTGGCTGCGTGGCTGAGCACGGCCAGCCAGTGTTCGCTGTGCTCAGCAGGCAGCCCGTTGAGTTCAGCGATAGCTACTTGAGTCCAGACTTCGCAGGGCATCAGCAGTTGCCAGGCACCGTTGCCCAGCAGCGGGTCGAGCTTGGCCGTCAGGTGTTGGCCGAAGCTGCCGTGTTTGGTCGAGTTACAGTACAGATCGCTGTCAGCGCACTGGCTGCGCAACAGCCTGAGCAACTGCAGCAGGGGGGCAGGCATTGGCAGGTGTTGCCTGGCAACGACCCAGTTGACCACGGTCAGCGTAGGTAACACATGGTAGTAGCCGAATCGATAACTGGTGATCCACTGCAGCACCGGCACGGCTACCTGCTCAAGCACCTCGTCGGTTTGCATCAGCAGGCTGACCAGTGTCGGCATCACGCCGTCATCGAAGCTATGGGCAAGTTCATAGTTGAGGCTGGCGCGGCTCAAGCCACTGTCGTAAGCCACTATCCGTTCGATCAACGCCAGAATCAGGCGTACCCGCTGTTGTGGCTGGGCCAGCGTTTGAATGACCGGCAGTTGAGCCAATGCCTGCGTGATCGCTTGCGGCTGACCATGAAGCGTCTGCAGCACCGGCAGCAGAGCGCTGATGGCCTGATGCTCGTGACGCAATTCGCAGCTGGCCAGCAGCGGAAAGCCATCCGGGCCGATCTGTTCGAAGGCGCCGAGGACGGTTTGCGGGGTGTCGTTGATCAAGGCATGCAGTTGCTCAAGGGCCATGGCTTAGCCTCCTACCAGCGGTGTCAGTTTGATAAAGCTGGCCACACTGTCGTGGCGGATGGTCAACACCTCGTCGAGGTGCTCGGCCTGATGCTCATCAAGCAAGACAACGAAACCGTTGCGTTCGAACGCCTGGCAGGCAACCTCGACGTGTTTGCGCCAGTCCACGGGCGCCTGTTCAGTGCTTTGACGGGGGCTGTTAAGCGTGGCCTCGAGATGCCCAGGTACCACCAGGCGTTGGCGCGATGTGGTTTGCTCATGCAGCAGAACTTCCTGGTGGACCCGCTCGCGGATCAACTGACGCACGGTGATGGTAGTGCTGGGAAACTGCAGGGTGAATGCGTCAAAGGTTTCGCCCGAGACAGACTCGTCGCGTACGGTCAGGGTTGCCATGGAAACTCCTTTTTCTGGCATGAAGCGGGGCTGGTGAGGGCGAGGATAGCAGGCTGGGCCACTCGGTAGGAGCGGGCTTGCCCCGCGATTGCGGTTTGTCAGCCACATCGTATCGCGGGGCAAGCCCGCTCCTACCGGGGTTACAAACTGCGCCCCCGAAAGAATGCCCCCGGCGGTGAGCCGAACTGCTTGCCAAACGCCGCAATGAACGCCGACAGCGAATCATAGCCGCACGCCAGGGCAACATCGGTGACCCGCTCACCGCGTTCCAGCGCTGGTAACGCATTCAGCAACCGCATGCGCTGGCGCCAGAGCCGAAAGCTCAAGCCTGTTTCGCGCTGGAACAACCGGCTCAGGGTCTTTTCCGAGACCTCGGTACGCAGTGCCCATTCACCCAGGCTGGTGCTGGCATCTGGCTGGGTCTGCAGGTGTTCGCACAGATCGCGCAGTCGAGGGTCTTGAGGCAGCGGCAGCATCAAAGGTTGTTCGACGGCCACGGCCAACTGATCGAGCAACACCTGCACCAGGCGGCCGTCGGCACCCTGTAGATCGTAGTGCACCGGCAGTTCGCTGAAGGTGCGGATCAGCTCGCGCACCAGCGGGTTGATCGCAATCACCCGGCACTGGCTGCTCGACCAGTTGGCGGGTGCGTGTTGCAGGTAAAGGCTGCGCAGGCAAGTGTCGCCAGGGCAACTGACACGGTGCTGGACCTGCGCCGGGACCCACACCGCCCGCTGTGGCGGTACCAGGTAAAAGCCCAGATCAGTGTGCACTTGCAGCACACCATTGATGGCATACGACAACTGCCCCCAAGGGTGCGCATGTCGGTAGCCCAAGACAATGTTGGGCAACGTCTGCAGATGGCCGTAAACCGGGCGTGGCAAATGCGTCAGATGCTCGAGCAAGTGAGGCTCGGGCGCGCTGGGTTGTCCGTTTGGCGACACTGGCGGCGTACCGGCGTTAGTGAACAAGGGACAAAGACCTTATCGTCTGGCGCGCCACCATACCATGTCAGGATTGACCATGAAGTACCTGCGGATGCTGTTCGATAACTTCACCCTGGCATTGTTCGGGGTCATTTTTCTTGCCACGGTGCTACCTTGTGAAGGCTCTGGGGCCGTGCTGTTCGGTGGGCTGACCAACCTCGCTATCGGCCTGCTGTTTTTCCTGCATGGCGCCAAACTGTCGCGTGAGGCGGTGGCCGCCGGGGCCGGACACTGGCGCCTACATTTGTTGGTATTTGCCTGTACTTTCGTGATGTTCCCGCTGCTGGGCATGGCGCTCAAACCGCTGGTGCTGCCGCTGGTGGGCAATGAGTTGTACCTGGGGGTGCTTTACCTGTGCGCATTGCCGGCGACGGTGCAGTCGGCGATTGCCTTTACTTCGCTGGCCCGTGGCAACGTGCCGGCGGCGATTTGCAGTGCAGCGGCGTCGAGCCTGTTGGGTATCGTGCTGACACCGGTGCTGGTGGTGCTGCTGATGGGGGTCGAAGGCGATACCGGCTCAAGCCTTGAAGCGGTGATGAAGATTGTGCTGCAGCTGTTACTGCCGTTTGTGGCCGGACAAGTGGCACGCCGCTGGATCGGTCATTGGGTGGCGCGCAACGCGCGTTGGCTCAAGGTGGTTGATCAAGGCTCGATCCTATTGGTGGTCTATACCGCGTTCAGCGATGCCGTGGTCAGTGGCCTGTGGCATTCGGTGGCGCCTTCGCGCCTGGTCGGGCTGGTGCTGGTGTGTTGCCTGCTGTTGGCACTGGTGCTGTGGTGCACGCGTGCGCTGGGGCGTTGGCTGGGTTTCAACCTGGAAGACCGCATCACTATCTTGTTTGCCGGGTCGAAAAAGAGCATGGCCACCGGCGTGCCGATGGCCCAGGTGCTGTTTGTCGGCAGTGGCATCGGCGCGATGATTCTGCCGTTGATGATCTTCCATCAGATTCAGCTGATGGTCTGTGCGGTGTTGGCGCAGCGGTATGCTGCGCGCGATGAAGGGGTGGCCCTTAGAGCAGAACGCCTTTGACCGGTTGCAGCGGCGCTGGCGCCGTTTCATCCGAGAGTTCTCGCACAGCGATCTCCAGGTTGCGGCACATGGCATCCAGGGCCAGGTCGTTGGGCTGGGTGTCGAACGGGTCGGCGATCTGGTCGCCCAGGGCATCCAGACCAAAGAAGGTGTAGGCCAGTACACAGACGGCAAACGGGGTGAACCAGCCGATGCTGTCTACCAGGCAGAACGGCAGCAAAAAGCAGTAGACATGGACGATGCGGTGCAGCATCAGAATGTAAGGGTAGGGGATCGGGGTGTTCTTGATCCGCTCACAACCACCCAACACGTAAGACATGCGACTCAGTTGTTGATCAAGGTTCGCCTGCAGGACCTCACCCCCGCCCGCGTCGCGCGCCTGGGCCATGAAGCGCTGGCCGAGTACGCCGAGCAAGCGACTGGCCGGTGCACTGCTGTTGGCCACCAGGGTGCGGGTCGGGCTATCGAGCAGGCGCTGCAGGTCGGCGCTGGGCGGCGTGCCGCGTAACTGGTCGCGTAACACATAGGCAAAAGCAATCAAGGTGTCGAGCAGGGCCCGGCGCTGCTCTGGCCCAAGGTTGGGCAACAGGCTCAAGGTTTGCCGGGTGAGGTTGCGGCTGACAATCAGCAACTCACCCCACAGCGTTCGCGCTTCCCAGAAACGCTGGTAGGCCACTGTATTCCTGAAGCCGAGGAAGATCGCCAGGGTCAGGCCCCAGAGCGTGAAGGGCGTGGCGGTGAGGATGACTTTGTATTCGAACAGGGTGCCGTGGGTGGCGACGACTGCCGAGCTGATCAGAACCGTATACAGCACCTTGCGCCATATCGCAGGAATGATCGAGCCCTTGAGCGAGAACAGCAGGACGCGGATGGAGGGTTTTTGTGGCTGGATGATCATCAAGGCAAACCTTGTACAGAGGCGCGAGAACGTGCGCGCGTAACTGTAGGACAAAGCCTTGCCGGGATACAGCTCGACTTCCGTCTGCAAGGGGTTGAATCAGAGTGCTTAGGTCGATTCCCGCTACCCGACGTGCTGCTTCTTGGCCTTGAAACAGCAACGTCGGGATGTTGCCTGGTGCGCCTGTTGCTGAGCCAGGTTCACTCGTGACAGCAGTGCGGTAGGTTGGCGCCAACCCCTTCGTAGCGGTCGTGATGGCGCACCCAGTCCATCGTACCTTCCTCGTTACGGCCCTTGGGCATCAGGTCGAGAAAGTTATAGGCCCCGACCAGGATGTCCAGACCGCGGGCATAGCTTGAGTAGGTATGGAACAGCGTGCCGTCGGCATCGCGATAGAACACGCTCAGGCCGGGCAGTTCGGTTTCATTACCCGTGTAGGGCTCGTAGTTGTACTGGCTGTTGCCGTCATCGCTGACGCTGACGCCGAACTCCCGGTTGAACGAGCTACCGTGCGAAGACACCCAGGGGAAGCGCCAGCCCATCCGTTGCTTGAAAGCCTGGAACTGGGCGAACGGCGCCCGTGACACGGCAACCAACGAGACATCATGGTGGGCCAGGTGCAGGTTAGCCCCGTCAAAGTGGTCGGCGAGAAACGAACAGCCACTGCAGCCTTCACTCCAGCCTTCGTCGAACATGAAATGGTAGACCAGTAGCTGGCTGCATGGGCCAAACAGGTCGGCCAGGCTCAATGGCCCTTGGGGCCCTTCAAAGCGATAGTTCTGCTCGATCCTTACCCATGGCAATGCGCGCCGGGCTCTACTGAGTTCGTCGCGCTGATGGGTCAGGGCCTTTTCATGCAAGAGCAACTGGCGACGTGCACTGAGCCACTCGCTGCGGGAAACCACCTGCGGGTTGCGGAAGTTGTCCATGGTGAAGCTCCGGTGGGGTGGGGGGTAATGGATGGTCGTCCGGAGCGAGAGTGATTCGACAGCGCAGTGCCAACAAATCCCATTGGCTGATGAACGGTATTAGCAGTTGAGCCAGTTTCGGTATGAGCGGGCTTGCCCCGCGATTGCGTTATTTCAGCCACATCGCATCGCGGGGCAAGCCCGCTCCCACACTGAGTATGAAATTCGCTCTCAACGTTGTTGCGGGCGTTGGATAGGCCTACTATTCATAGGCTTATGAAAAATAAGCCTAAGCTTATAACAAAAGAATGGAGTCCGTGATGATCCCACTGGATCGAATCCTGATGAGTAGCCTGCTGCTGTTTTCAGTCACCGCAGCCCACGCCGCAGACGGTCAGAAAGTCTTCAGCCAGGGTGGCCAGAACCCGGCAGCGATGGCTTGTCTCGGTTGCCATGGTGTCGACGGCAAGGGTATGGCCGCCGCTGGCTTCCCACGCCTGGCCGGGCTACCGGCCGCGTACCTGAGCAAGCAACTGCACGATTTTCGTACTGGCAGTCGCAAGAACCCGATCATGGAGCCGCTGGCCAAAGCGCTGAGCGATGAGGAAATCCAGGCGGTGACCACCACCCTGGCAGCCATGCCCAGTGATACGGTAGCCGACAATCGCCGGCAACAAATGGCCACTGACGCCACACAGAAATTGGCTCTGTACGGTGACTGGAGCCGTAAAATTCCGGGCTGTGTGCAGTGCCATGGCCCAGGCGGTGTGGGGGTGGGTGAACATTTCCCGCCGTTGGCTCATCAGCCTGCTGCCTATCTGGTAGCGCAACTCAATGCCTGGCGTGATGGCAGTCGCAGCAACGACCCTAACCAACTGATGGTCGGCGTGGCCAAGGCCATGAGCGATGAAGAAGTCAAAGCTGTGGCCGACTACTTTGCCAGCCCAGCCAGCCAGGAGGTCAAGCCATGAAACCTTTAATGTTCGCCGCCCTGGCGTTGGCCCTGAGTAACGCTCATGCCGCACCGATCGCTATGGAAGACCAGTCGCAGCTCAAGGTGCCGGCAGCAGGCAGCGCTCCCGGATTTGCCCCACCTGCGGAAAGTGAATTGCCGGACAATGCTTTCGGCAAGATGGTCCGTCAGGGGCATGCACTGTTTGTCGACACCAAGCGCTTGATGCCCGACAAGGTTGGTAATGGCCTCAATTGCAGCAACTGTCACTTGGACCAGGGCCGTCTGGGCCATTCAGCGCCGCTCTGGGGTGCCTATCCGATGTACCCGGCGTATCGCAAGAAAAACGACAAGGTCAACACCTTCGCCGAGCGCATCCAAGGTTGCTTCCAGTTCAGCATGAACGGTTCGCCACCAGCGGCAGACAGCCCGGAAATGACAGCACTTTCGGTGTATGCCTACTGGTTGGCCAGCAAAGCCCCCATCGGCGTCGAGACCCCGGGGCGTGGCTATCCCGAAGTGGCGCAGCCGGCCCAGGGCTATGACTTCAAGCGCGGCGCGCAAGTGTACAAGGAGCAATGCGCTATCTGTCACGGGGCCGAGGGGCAAGGGCAGAAAGTAGCTCAGGATTACGTGATGCCGCCGCTGTGGGGCAAAGATTCGTACAACTGGGGCGCCGGCATGCACCGGATCAACACGGCGGCCTCGTTCATCAAGTACAACATGCCGCTGGGCAAGCCCGGCTCGCTGAGCGATCAGCAGGCCTGGGATGTTGCCGCCTTCATCAATAGCCACGAACGACCGCAGGACCCGCGCCTGGTTGAGGGCTCGATCGAGAAAACGCGTCTCAAGTTCCACGCCAATGATGGCGTCAACCTGTACGGACAGACGGTCGATGGTGTGCTGATCGGTAAAGGGGTGTTGTAACGCCTGTTTTTGAGGGCTGCTCCGTGATTACAGGCGGTAAATCCCCTGAAATCACGGGGTTATATTTACGATTGCCGGGAACTATCTACACTAGGATTTCTCTATGATGGCATCGGCCAGTCGGTGGGGGCATTGTAAGGTGACCGCCGCCTGATTAGACTGCGCCGAATTTCGTACGCAAAGCCCTTGTTAAGGACGTATATGATCAAGAAATGCTTGTTCCCGGCAGCCGGTTACGGCACCCGCTTCCTGCCTGCTACCAAAGCCATGCCCAAGGAAATGCTGCCAGTGGTGAACAAGCCACTGATCCAGTATGGCGTTGAAGAAGCGCTGGAAGCTGGGTTGAACGAGATTTCCATTGTGACCGGTCGCGGCAAGCGCGCGCTGGAAGACCACTTCGACATCAGCTACGAGCTGGAAAATCAAATCAAGGGCACCGACAAGGAAAAATACCTGGTCGGCATCCGCCGCCTGCTGGATGAGTGCTCGTTCTCCTACACCCGTCAGACCGAAATGAAAGGCCTGGGTCACGCGATCCTCACCGGTCGTCCGCTGATCGGTGATGAACCGTTCGCTGTAGTGCTGGCTGACGACCTGTGCGTCAACCTCGAAGGCGACGGCGTGCTCAAGCAGATGGTCAAGCTGTACAAGCAGTACCGCTGCACCATCGTTGCAATCATGGAAGTCGACCCACAGGAAACCAGCAAATACGGTGTGATCGCTGGCGATCTGATCGGTGACGACCTGTACCGTGTGCGCAACATGGTCGAGAAGCCAAAACCTGAAGATGCCCCGTCGAACCTGGCGATCATTGGCCGCTACATCATGACCCCGGACATCTTCAGCCTGATCGAACAGACCGAGCCGGGCAAAGGTGGTGAGATCCAGATCACCGACGCCCTGATGAAACAGGCCCAGGACGGTTGCGTTATCGCCTACAAGTTCAAAGGCAAGCGTTTCGATTGCGGTGGCGCCGAAGGCTACATCGAAGCCACCAACTTCTGCTTCGAAAACTTCTACAAAACCGGTAAGGCGTATTAATAGCGGTAAGCGGTAAGCGGTAAGCGGTAAGCGGTAAGCCTCAAGCTGTAAGTGGATCGAGCAGGGCTTTTTCTAGTAGCCTGTAGCTTGATACTTGCAGCTTGAGAGCATCGAGATGCCCTACGATTTTGATTTTTTTGTAATTGGTGCCGGCTCCGGCGGTGTGCGCGCTGCGCGTTTTGCTGCAGGTTTCGGTGCGAAGGTGGCGGTTGCCGAAAGCCGTTATCTGGGTGGTACCTGTGTCAACGTCGGCTGTGTGCCGAAGAAACTGCTGGTCTACGGCGCGCATTTTGCCGATGACTTCGAGCAGGCCGCAGGGTTCGGCTGGTCGCTGGAAGACGCGCAGTTCGACTGGGGCCAATTGATTGCCAACAAGAACCGTGAAATCGAGCGGCTCAATGGCATCTACCGCAATCTGTTGATCAACAGTGGTGTGACCTTGCTCGAAGGCCATGCCAAGCTGACCGGCGCCCATGAAGTGGAAGTCGACGGCCAGCGTTACAGCGCCAGGCACATTTTGATTGCCACCGGCGGCTGGCCGCAGATCCCGGATATTCCTGGCAAGGAACTGGCGATCAGCTCCAACGAAGCCTTTTACCTCAAAGACTTGCCCAAGCGTGTGCTGGTCGTGGGCGGCGGCTATATCGCCGTAGAGTTCGCTGGAATCTTCCAGGGCCTAGGGGCCAAAACCTCGCTGCTGTATCGCGGCGATCTGTTCCTGCGTGGCTTTGATGGTGGCGTGCGCAACCACCTTAAGGAAGAGCTGGAAAAACGCGGTATGGACCTGCAGTTCAACAGCGATATCCAGCGCATCGAGCGCCAGGCTGACGACAGCCTCAAGGTAACCCTCAAAGATGGTCGTGAACTGGTCGCCGACTGCGTGTTCTACGCCACTGGCCGACGGCCGATGCTCGACAATCTGGGCCTGGAAAACACTGGGGTAGAGCTGGACCCGCGTGGCTTCATTCGTGTCGATGACCTTTACCAGACCACCGAACCTTCGATTCTGGCCATTGGTGATGTGATTGGCCGGGTGCAACTGACGCCGGTAGCCCTGGCTGAAGGCATGGCCGTGGCGCGACGGTTGTTCAAATCCGAACAGTATCGCCCGGTGGACTACCAGAACATTCCCACCGCCGTGTTCAGCCAACCACCGATCGGCACGGTCGGCTTGACCGAAGAGCAAGCGCTTGAGCAGGGTCATAACGTACAGATCTTCGAAAGCCGCTTCCGGCCGATGAAGCTGACCCTGACCGAGGTTCAGGAAAAGACCTTGATGAAGCTGGTGGTCGATGCCGACACAGATCGTGTGTTGGGTTGCCATATGGTCGGGCCGGACGCGGGCGAAATCATCCAGGGCCTGGGCATTGCCTTGAAGGCCGGGGCGACCAAGCAACAGTTCGACGAAACCATCGGTGTGCACCCGACGGCAGCTGAAGAATTCGTGACCTTGCGTACGCCAGTAGCACGTTGACTTAGTCACCCTGCGTAGGAGCTACGCAGGGTGACTGCCGTTTCCTACCTGAGCTGTTACCTAAGCGGCCAATGCCGTTAGCTGCAGCTGACATTCTCTGAGCGGGACATTCCCGATACTGGCTGAGCGTTGCATCGCAGCGCTCAGTCAGGTCGGGGCCTGATTGTCTCACTCACTCTTGAACAGAATGTCATTATGAAAGCTTCAAAAAAATCTCTGCTCGCGCTGGCTGGCTGTCTGCTGCTGGGCGTTGGCCTGGCGCAGGCCGACGGTCAGATGAGTTTCAACGGGAGCGTTTATGCCGGCACGTGCGAAGTCAATGGCGGCCATAACGATGTGGCGGTGAGCTTGCCGCCGGTGCCGACCAGCCAGCTGATCAACCCTGGCCAGGTCGCAGGTTATCAGCGTTTCAATTTGCGCCTGACCAATTGCTCGCCTGGATTGAACCGGGTGTCCACCTACTTTGAGCCCGGCCCGACCATCAGTCCGCAAGGGCGTCTGATTGTGGATGCCGGTGGCAGTGAAAATGTCGAGGTTCAACTGCGCAACGACACCAATGCGCCCATGAACCTGGCAGGCGCTCAAGGTAACCAGAACTCCCAGATCGTCGATATCACCAGCGGTCGTGCGGTACTCAATTACTCGGCGGAATACTACTCACTGGGCGGCACCACGCCGGGGCCGGTGAACACCCGTGTGCAGTACACCCTGATTTACCCGTGATATTGCCGGCAGCCCTTCATGGGCTGCCAGCCTCTGTTGTTGTCTGCCGATCCAGGAATCCCTCATGAAAAAAGCCTGCCTGCCGTCCTGGTACGGTTGGCTGTTGGCTGCCTGCCTGTTCAGTGGCGCGGCCAACGCCAGTATTGTCATTGCCACGACTCGGGTGGTTTACCCCGCCGAAACTGAGGAGGTCACCGTTAGCCTGAGTAACAAAGGGCGACAACCATTTCTGGTACAAGCCTGGATCGATGAAGGGCAGGCCGAAGTGCCGGTCGCACAACTGCAGGTGCCTTTCAGCCTGACGCCTTCATTGTTCCGCCTTGATCCGGGAAAAGGGCAAACGCTGCGTTTGTTTCAGACAGAGCACGACTTCGCCCCGGACCGCGAGACCCTCTATTGGCTTAATGTTCTGAAAATCCCGCCCAAAGGCCAAGGCAATACCTTGCAGGTTGCTGTGCGCTCGCGGATCAAGTTGTTGTATCGCCCAGCGGGGCTTGCGGGTAAGGCCGCGCAGGCGCCGCATGCGTTGAGTTGGCGCCTGCTTCGGGATGAGCAGGTATGGATGCTTGAGGCAAATAACCCCAGCCGTTACTACGTCAATCTCAGCGAACTGTCCGTGCAGGTGCAAGGGCGCAGGTACGAGGCCACCAGCAGCCATGTCGCCCCGATGTCGACAGCGCGATTTGCCGTGCAGGGCCTGGACTCGACCGAAGCCACTACGGTCAGCGTGCATTTCAGCAGCGTCAATGACTACGGCGCCGTGCTGCCCGGCCAGCAGCCCGCCGAGGTTTTCCACCGACACTGAGCACGGTGGAACCGACAGTGATGATCAAGTTTTTTGCCGCGCCAGCGGGGCCTGCGGCTGGGGCAGTGCTGTGCCTAGCAACCGCCATGGCAGGTAATGCGGCGCTGGCGGCAACGGCAGCGTTCGACGCCCGGTTCCTGCACGCCGGGGGGGCTCCTGCTGTCGATGTCAGCCGATTTCAGCATGCCGATAGTGTGCCTGAAGGGGATCAGGTGCTGGATATTGTCATCAATGAGCAGTGGAAAGGGCGCTGGCTGGTACCTTTGCGGCTGCAAGGCGATGCGCTGCGTGCGAGCCCCTGTTACAGCGATGCATTGCTGCAAGCCCTGGCCATTGATCGCGCACAGCTTGCTGCCTCGGTGCGCAGGCAGTTGCAGCCGGCCGATAGTTGTTTGCCGTTGTCGGCATTGGGCATAGAGGCCAGTGAAGCCCTGGACTATGCCGGGTTGCGTTTGACGCTACAGGTTGCCCAGCAGGCATTGCTGCCCATCCCCCTGGACTACCTGCCTGAGGAACAATGGGACAGCGGTACGCACGCCGCCTTTGTCGATTATCGCTTCAACCTGTACAAGCAGCAGAGCCTGGCGGACGGCCAACACTGGCAGCAGTCGTTCCTGGGATTGCGCAGCGGCGTCAATACCGGGGCGTGGTACTGGCGCCATGAAGGTAATCTACAAGTCGGGGACGGGATTGAGCAACGCTACCAACCCATCGCTTCGTATGTGCAGCGTGATGTTGCGGCGTGGAACGCGCAACTGACGTTGGGCGAGTCTTACAGCCGCGGCGCAGTGTTCGACAGTATTGCCTATAGGGGGCTGGGGCTTGCCAGCGACGAGCGCATGCTACCGGCATCGCAGCGCGGCTATGCGCCAACTGTCAGCGGGGTTGCCCACAGCACGTCGCTGTTGACCATCCGCCAGCGCGGTGTGCTGGTGCATGAGTCGACCGTGCAACCGGGGCCGTTCGAAATCAGTGATCTGTACGCCAACAGTTTCAGTGATGACCTGGAAGTGACCTTGAAGGAGGCCGACGGCAATCTGCGCACCTTCAGCGTGCCTTACCAAGCCGCGCCCCTGGCCCTGCGCCCGGGCGCCAGGCGCTTCGATTTCAGCCTCGGGCGCTGGCGCGACAGCCTGGGTAACACAGGCGTTGAACATCTGCAGGGCAGTTGGCAACAAGGCCTGAGCAACCGCTTCAGCGTGCATGCCGGCCTGATCAGTGCCCAAGGCTATCAATCGGCAGCGTTGGGCGGCACGCTGAACAGCCGTCTGGGGGCGGTGGCGCTGACGGTGCTTGGTTCGCAAACAGATTCGGTTCAGCAGGGGCCGATTGCCGGTCACGCGCTGCGTATGAACTGGCGTCATGTCCTGGCCGCATCAGCAACCGACCTGAGCGCCAGCCTGACCCGTAGCCGCCCTGATTTCGAAGGTTTCAATGAGTTTGCCCGTGCCCGCGTTGACGCTGGGCATGGGCGGGGAAGCCAGCAAAATGCACGTCTGAGCGCGCGTTTCGCACTGAGCCAGGGCTTGGGCGAGCAGGGCGGCCGGTTGGCTCTACAGGTGAGCCAGACACAGCGATGGCGGCAATCGGGGAGCGATGTGGGCTATTCGTTTGGCTACTTCAACCGCTACGGTGCGTTGGGCTACGGTGTTACCGCCAATCGTGAACAGTCTGCGGCGACAGGGCATCGCAACCATTTCGCCCTGACCCTGAGCCTGCCCTTGGGGGAGGGTAGCCGCAGTTCGCTGAGCAGCAGCCTCAACAGTGACGGCAAGGGGCGCAGCGCTACGTCGACGCGCATCAGCGGTGCAGCGGGTGAGCATGGTCAATGGGGGTACGGCCTGGGGCTGACCACTTCGCATGATGAACAGCGGAACTCAGCCGGTGCGGATGCCAATGTGCGCTACAGCGGACCGGGCGCTGAAATCAGCGGTTCGTTGAGCCAGCAGCGCGACTATCGCCTGGCGTCTGTGGGCGCTCAGGGGGCACTGGTTGCCCATGCTGGCGGACTGACCGCAGCACAATCGCTCGGCGAAAGTTTTGCCATTGTGCATGCTCCGGGCGCTGCCCGCGCACGGCTCAAGCAGGCGCCGCAGGTACAGCTCGATAGCGCAGGTTACGGCGTATTGCCGCAACTGCTGCCGTACAGCTTGAACACTGTTGAGCTGGACCCAAAAGGCACTTCGCACGAGGTTGAATTACAGCTGAGCAGCCTCCAAGTTATACCGCGAGCCGGTGCTGCGGCGTTGCTGTACTACCCCACACGCAGCGGGCGCAGTGCCTTGATCGATGCACGGCTGGCCGATGGCAGTGTCTTGCCGTTCGGTGCCAGCGTGGTGGATGAATCGGGCGATGAATTGGGATTGGTCGGGCAAGGCAGCCGCTTGCATGTACGCGGCGTCCGTCAACAGGGGCGCTTGCAGGTACGTTGGGGTGAAGACGCGCAACAACAGTGTGCGCTGGCCTATCGGCTGCCTGAAACCTCGCCGGCAAACAATGTCGCGACGCTAATACACGCCACCTGCGAACCGCTGCAGAACGTTGCCGGCGAATCTGGGTTATGAGTGTTCACGCTATCTAACCCAACACTTATAGCCAAAACCAATCAGCAGCATGAGCTTTGCCAATGAGCATTGAAGGAATGTATTAGCTACGATTCTCCCATCAGATTTTTCAACCCCCTGAAGGAGCGTTACTTATGCCTATCATCAACAGCCAGGTAAAACCGTTCAAAGCCACTGCTTACCACCAGGGCAAGTTTGTCGAAGTGTCGGAAGCCGACCTCAAGGGCAAATGGTCTGTCGTCTTCTTCTACCCAGCCGACTTCACCTTCGTCTGCCCGACCGAGCTGGGCGACCTGGCCGACAACTACGCTGAGTTCAAAGACCTGGGCGTAGAAATCTACGGCGTGTCCACCGACACCCACTTCACCCACAAAGCCTGGCACGACACCTCGGACACCATTGGCAAGATCCAGTACCCGCTGATCGGTGACCCGACTCACGTGATCTCGCGCAACTTCGACGTGCTGATCGAAGAAGCCGGTATCGCTGACCGCGGCACCTTCGTGATCAACCCGCAAGGCCAGATCAAGATCGTTGAACTCAACGACGGCGGTGTCGGCCGTGACGCCAGCGAACTGCTGCGCAAGATCAAAGCGGCCCAGTACGTTGCTGCCCACCCAGGCGAAGTCTGCCCGGCCAAGTGGAAAGAAGGCGAAGCCACTCTGGCGCCGTCGCTGGACCTGGTCGGCAAGATCTAAGACCGTGAGCCAGCTGAGGGCGGTGGTCTACCGCATCTGACGTTGTCACCGCCCCGCAAAACGCCCGGGCGCTTTCGCCCGGGCGTTGTTATTTCTACCGTTTGAAAAAGGAATCGCCCGTATGTTGGACGCCACGCTTAAAACTCAGTTGAAAACCTACCTGGAGCGGGTCACTCAGCCGATCGAGATCGTCGCTTCCCTCGATGACGGCGCGAAGTCCCGCGAATTACGCGACCTGCTGGTTGAAATCGCCAGCTTGTCCACCCTGATTACCTTGCGTGAGGACGGTAACGACGCCCGTCGTCCTTCGTTCTCGCTCAACCGCCCTGGTGCCGCGATCAGCTTGCGCTTTGCCGGTATCCCCATGGGCCATGAGTTCACCTCGTTGGTGCTGGCGTTGCTGCAAGTGGGCGGTCACCCGTCCAAGGCCAGCGCCGAACTGATCGAGCAGATCAGTGCACTCAAAGGTGAGTTCAACTTTGAAACCTACTTCTCGCTGTCGTGCCAGAACTGCCCGGACGTGGTCCAAGCGCTGAACCTGATGGCGGTGCTCAACCCGAACGTTCGCCATGTGGCCATCGACGGCGCTCTGTTCCAGGACGAAGTCGAAGCACGCAAAGTCATGGCGGTGCCGAGCGTCTACCTCAATGGCGAAGTGTTTGGCCAGGGCCGCATGGGCCTGGAAGAGATCGTCGCCAAGTTGGACACCAGTGCCAGTGAGCGTCAGGCTGAGAAGATCAACGCCAAAGATGCCTTCGACGTGCTGGTCGTCGGCGGTGGCCCGGCCGGTGCTGCAGCGGCCATCTACGCGGCTCGTAAAGGCATTCGTACGGGTGTCGCGGCCGAGCGTTTCGGTGGGCAGGTGCTCGATACCATGGCCATCGAAAACTTCATCTCGGTACAGGAAACCGAAGGCCCGAAATTGGCCATGGCCCTGGAAGAACACGTCAAGCAGTACGACGTCGACATCATGAACCTGCAACGTGGTGAAGCGCTGATTCCGGCTACTGAGGGTGGCCTGCACGAGGTGCGTCTGGCCAGTGGTGCCTCGCTCAAGGCCAAAACCGTGATTCTGGCCACCGGCGCCCGCTGGCGTGAAATGAACGTGCCGGGTGAAAAAGAGTACCGCAGCCGTGGCGTGGCCTACTGCCCACACTGCGATGGCCCGCTGTTCAAAGGCAAGCGCGTGGCGGTGATTGGCGGTGGCAACTCGGGTGTCGAAGCGGCCATCGACCTGGCCGGTATTGTCGCCCAGGTAACGCTGATCGAGTTCGATAGCCAATTGCGAGCCGACGCGGTGTTGCAGCGTAAACTGCACAGCTTGCCGAACGTGAAAGTGATCACCAGCGCGCTGACCACCGAAGTGTTGGGTGATGGAGAGAAGGTCAATGGCCTGCGCTACAAGGATCGCAACACTGACGAACTGCACGACATCGCACTGGAAGGGATCTTTGTGCAGATCGGCCTGTTGCCCAACACCGATTGGCTCAAGGGCACAGTAGAGTTGTCTCCACGCGGCGAGATCATTGTTGATGCCCGTGGCCAGACCAACCAGCCGGGTGTGTTTGCCGCTGGTGATGTGACCACGGTGCCCTACAAGCAGATCGTCATTGCGGTGGGCGAGGGTGCCAAGGCTTCGCTGGCCGCGTTCGATCACTTGATCCGGACTTCGGCGCCGGCCTGAAACATCGCGGGGCAAGCCCGCTCCCACAGTGGGAGCAACTGCCTTGCATCGACCATGAAGCCAGCTCCCGGTGGGAGCTGGCTTGCCCTGCGATCTGGCGCGAAGCGGCAGCTTGTCTCCACGCGGCGAGATCATTGTTGATGCCCGTGGCCAGACCAACCTGCCGGGTGTG
>NZ_SMOK01000023.1 GCF_004353925.1 Pseudomonas sp. H9
GTCGAAGACTACGACGTTGATAGGTTGGGTGTGTAAGCGCTGTGAGGCGTTGAGCTAACCAATACTAATTGCCCGTGAGGCTTGACCATATAACACCCAAGCAATTTGAGCGAAAGCCAGATTGCGGTGTTGTGAAGACGAAACGAACCGAAAGTTTGCAATTCACAAATATCACATACCCGATTCGCTGGAGTGTCTAACAAGACCTTCTGGCAACAGAATTTCTTGACGACCATAGAGCATTGGAACCACCTGATCCCATCCCGAACTCAGCAGTGAAACGATGCATCGCCGATGGTAGTGTGGGGTTTCCCCATGTGAGAGTAGGTCATCGTCAAGATTAAATTCCGAAACCCCTATCTGCACATGCAGGTAGGGGTTTTGTCTTTTCCGCCCACTGGAAAAGACCAGGCTGTGGGAGTGCCGGTGTGGGAGCGGGCTTGCCCCGCGATAGCGGTGTGCCAGTGAAATAGCTTCGCGGGGCAAGCCCGCTCCCGCACCGCCGCTCCCACAAAAAGCCTGCGCATAAAAAAACCACCCCGTGGGGTGGTCTTGTACTTGCGTAGGCGTATTAAACAAAAGCCTGCGGCGCTACACCTCGAGGCAAGCGGCAGCGATCAGGCTGAGCCGCCAGGCGCTCACGCCAGCTGGCTCTGAAACAGAACGCGGAAGCTTTCGCCTGGCTTGCCTGGCTTTCCAGGCGTTGCTTGCGCAGCTCTGCCAGCGAAGGGGTGGCTTTTTTGGCTGGGGCCACGTCGACTTTGCTCAGCGAACGTTGGCACGACTTGCAATCAACCTTATCGGTTTCGGAAGTGCTGCTGAGGTTATTGCCATTGCGGCCGCAAGCGACTGAGTCGCCGCTGGTTGAGTAGTGCATTACCAAAACTGTACATCTCCACACATTGAACAAAAGCGCCGGTATTTTCGCATAGGTTGAAGGCGGATGCGGCTAAACCTCGTCCAGTGCCGCCAAGTACCGTTGGATATCGACTTCGTCGAGCTGTTCGGGGTGGAGGAATTTCTCGCCGTACTCGCGGTATACGCCACTGGTAAGAAACAAACGGAACAGCTCGGCATCAATGTGTTGGTCACGGGCCATGTGGCTCAGAATCGTCAAAGACTCCGACAGCGTCTTGGAGGGCTTATAGGGGCGATCTGCTGCGCTCAGCGCCTCAAAGATGTCAGCAATCGCAATTACCCGCTCGGCAATGCTCATATCGCTTTTGCGCAGGCGACGTGGGTAGCCCGTGCCGTCCATTTTTTCGTGATGGTTGCCGGCAATGTTCGGTACACGTTTGAGGTGGCGTGGTAAGGGCAGGGTGTTGAGCATGATGATCGTTTGAACGATGTGTTCGTTGATCTTGAAGCGTTCCTCCTCCGTTAACGTGCCGCGACGGATGCTGAGGTTGTACAGCTCGCCGTAGTTGTACGCCTGCGCCGGTAAGCGCATATCGAAGCCCCAGACGTTACGTGGGTCGTCTTTGACCACAGGAGGTTTACGTTCACCCCAAGGCACCAGATGATCATCACGGTCAGCCAGCAAACGTTCTTCCGCCGGCAGGGCTGGGATGGGCACTGCGGCCAGGCGCTGCGCTTCGTCGCGAGACAGTCCAAGGCGGTTATCGAAATGCCGCAACCAGCGGCGCGTACCGATCTGCTGGAGGCGCTCGATATCCGCGTCAGACATAAACTCGCCACCAATATTGGCGTTCGCGATGAAGCTGAACTCATCCTGCAGTTCGGCGTGGCGGTTATGCAGGGCCTGTTGCAGCGCGGGTTGATCGCCAGCAGCAGCCACACCCTTCCAGTACTCCAACTCGGCATCGCGCCAGAGCACTTCGAAACGAGTACGGATCTCGTGAATGCGGTTATACAGCGTCTCTAACTTGGTGGCCTTGTCGACCACATACTCTGGGCTGGTCACCTTACCGCAGTCGTGCAACCACGCTGCGATCTTGAACTCATAACGTTCCATTGCGCTCATTTGGTACTGCGCGTAAGGGCCACTTGGGGCTGCAATCACTTTGTCGATGAGCATTTCGGCAAGCTGCGGGACCCGCTGGCAATGCCCGCCGGTGTACGGGCTCTTGGCATCCGTGGCGTCGGCCAGCAGTTTGATGATGGCGTCCAGCAGCCGTTGTTGGGCTTCGATCAGTTGCCGCGTCTCGATGGCCACCGCCGCAGCGCCAGACAGCTCCTGAACAAAGCGCCGGAACGGTTGCTGTGTTGTCCCCGTTTGCAACTGAGCCGGCCCTAGTTGCAATACCAGGATCCCCAGCAGTTGCTCGCTGCGGTCGTTCAACGCGACAGTCAGGTATTGCGCGTGATCCCCCAAAGCTTGGGTGACTGCGCTATCCAGATCGGTTTGGTTGTCGTGCGTTAGCTGCAGTTCGCCAGGGTACTCGGTGTCTCGGGAATGCGCTGCCAGTTGTAGTGTGTCGGCGTTGTTTGCGAGCAGGTAAACCGCTCCGGAGCGGGTAGTGCTGGCTTCCACTAATTGGTCGAGTACCTCGCCAAGCATATTGTCCAGCTGCGTTTCCCGGCTCAGGGTGAAAGTAATCGCCTGGAAGTTGTTAATGGTGCGCGCCATGCTGCCAAGCACCTGGCTTAGTTCGCGAACTTCGATGATCTGTGATTTCACCCCGACCTTGCGGCCGAAATCGAAGTTGCTCAGCGCCCCTACCTGCTGCGTCAGTATTTGCAGCGGCCTGGCGATGCGCTGGGCCAATACCCAGCCCACTACCAACAGCAGGAGTATCAACGCAGCGGCCCACAACACCTGTTCAGCCAATGCCTGGCGTGCCCCCATCAGCAACTCAGCGGCCGGCACGGCAATCAGCAAATGGATGTCATGTTGGGCAAAAGTCGACAGCGGCACGCGCATTCCATACCAGGCCTGGCCACCCGACTGGTAGCGCCGGGGTCCGGTATTTTGCTGGTTGTCGCTGAACAACTGGTTGAGGCTGTCTACACCCAGTTCATCAAGGCGCGACAGCCGCAGTGCTTCGCCCTCCTGCACCAGCACGCGCTGCAAATCAGGGTAGGTCAGTACCGTGCCCGAGCTGTCTACGACCGCAATTTCGGTGCCGGGGCTGATACTCAAGTCGTCAATCCCGCTGCCCAGGTCATTCACTGAAGCATCCATCCCCAGCACGGCAGCGCCGTCGATACTGCGCTGTGAAAGGGTCAGGCCGATTTCGCGTGTGGTAAAAAACACATACGGCTTGGTCAGTGCTGTGGAGGTTGAGTTCATACCGGCGATGAACCAGGGGCGGGTGCGTGGATCGAAGTGGTAGTCGGCCTTGGCCTCATGCTTGAGCAGCGACAATTGGCCATCGTAAAAGCGCCATTCGCCGAGGAGTTGTCCGTTGTTGTCCAGGCTGATGCTTTGCACCAGATACGTGGCCTCAGGAGGCGCGTGCAGGCGCTGTTTGACCGAGTCATCGCGTAGTACCCGTACCAACAGGAATTCCCCATTCGGATAACCGGCATACACCGCACTGAGCATCTTGTTGGCGTTAAGGCTGGCCACCAGCAAGGGTAAGCGGTCGAGTCGCTGCGGCAGATTGCTGGCTTTGGAAAGCGGGTCATAGGCCAGCAACTGAATCGAGCTCAGTGCCGGATCGAGCAAGCGTCGGGCTCGTTCGTTGATAGTACGGCTCAACTGCTGCGCCGTGTCTGCCGAGGCGCTTACCAACGCCTGCTGCATGCCGAGGTAACTTTTGTAAGCCAGCACCCCGCCCAGCACCAGGGTACTGAGCATGATTGCCAGCGCGATAAGCACCCGGAGAGAGAACCCGCGACTGGCGTTGTTCATAGCTGAGGTCCTTGCTGGTCACTGCTAGTGATGGTCGCTGCTGAACAAACCGCCGCACGCGTACGACTATGCTAGACCAGCCTCGAAGCAGGCGCACGGGGGCTGCTTGTGGCTTCTATAGGGAATGACGGAAACCTAACTGACATCAGTATGATGGCGTTTAACGTTTCAAATGCGCAGAATAATGATTATCATTAATGTTTATTTCGTGCGCCTTATCGATCATGCAAACCAAGGATGTAGTCGTCAGCCTCTATCAGAATCACAGTGGCTGGCTCAAGGGATGGTTGCAACAACGCTTGGGCTGTTCCAGTGATGCTGCTGATCTGGCCCACGACATCTTCGTGAAGGTGCTGCACAGGGACCTGAACGACCTACGCGAACCTCGCGCTTTTCTCCGAACCATCGCCCACGGCTTGATGGTTGATAAGGTGCGCCGCAAAGAACTTGAGCGCGCTTACCTGGCAACACTTCAGCACCTACCTGAAGCCCTGGCAGCTTCCCCTGAGTTGACTTGCTCCATTCTCGAGACGCTGTATGCCCTGGATCGTATGTTGAGCAGTTTGCCAACAAAGGTGCGCCAGGCATTTTTGCTTTGTCAGGTAGACGGCCTGAAGTACGCAGAGGCGGCCGAACGACTCGGTGTCACAGTCAGCTCTATCAAGAAGTACATGCATACCGCGTTGTTACGTTGTCTGGAGCTGGAATTGGAATTGGAGCTTGAGGCATGACGGCGCCAAGTGAGCAGCAACAGAGTCTGAATGAAGCCCTGAATTGGCTTATCGAGTTACGTGAAGCACAGGACGGTGATCTTCACTATCACAACTGGCAGACCTGGCTTGCGCTCAGTAGCCAGAACCGCCAAGCCTGGCAGCGCGTAGAAAGGCTGGGCCAACGGCTTTCAGGTGCTCAGGGCCAGTCAGTGCTTCACGCTGTGCGGACAGCTCCAGCCCCTACCTCGCGTCGAGCCTTCATTGGCAAAATGTGCGTGCTGCTCGGTGGTGCCGGCACCATTGCCTACAGTGGTCAGCAACTTGTCTGGCCGGAACTTGGTGCCGGTTACCACACCAGTACGGGTGAACTGCGCAATCTGGCGTTGGCCAACCATCTTCAGCTCACCCTGAACACCTCGACCGCTCTGGATGTTCAGGCGGACGTTCAGCGCACGCAGATTGATTTGTTGAAAGGCGAGATCATGGTCGACTCGCGCCACGTCGTGTCCGAATCGACTCAGATCCACTTGCCACAGATGAGTATCTGGGCGGGGCAGGCACGCTTCTCGGTTCGCGCGCTGGCGGGTGAACCACAGCGTATCAGTGTTTATCAGGGGCAAATTAGTCTCAACCGCGGTAGCGAAGAGCATCCGCTTGCCGCTGGCCAGCAACTGCTGGTGTCGGCCAGCGATGTTCACCGCCAGCCATTGCCGTTGGCTTCAGATGCCTGGACGCGCGGCCTGTTGATCACCGACGGCATGCCCTTGGCTTTGTTCGCCCGGGAGTTGGACCGCTACCGTAGCGGGCGTCTGCACTGCGACCCGCAAGTCGCAGCGCTGCGCGTGTCGGGTGCCTTCGATGTGAAGCACCCGGAGCAGGTGCTGGCAACGCTCAGCCAAGTGTTGCCAGTCAAGGTGCAGTACCGCACGCGCTACTGGGCGACGCTGGTGCCCGCGGTTTGAACATCAGCGCTGCCGGGCGCCAGGATGAACAGCTTGGGGTGGTGTCCCAGCAACGCTTTGCACAGGGCGTTAACGCTGGAAAGCTCCAGATCGCGTAAACGTTGCGCTGCGTTTTCGATGCTACTGAAGTCATCGTCCACCATCGCCACCTGAGCCAAGGCTTCCGCCCAGTAGATAGCGCTTCGGCGTTGCTGTGTCAGTTCGATGAGTTGAGCCTGGCGGGCCTGCTGCAGCTCGCCTTGGCTAATGCCGTGATCAGCCAGTTTAGCCACGACCTTCTGTGCATCAGCAGTCAACGCGTCGGCGCGTTCTGGCGAGGCGGAAAAGCTCAACCGTGCCAGATAATAAGCCGACGGCAATCGGGTCAGTAGCTGACTGAAGCCGATGGTATAAACCCCGGAGGCCTCCTCGCGAATTGCTTGACGCAATCGCTGATTTGCCACTTTGTCTATCAGGCTCAGGGCCAGGACATTGTCTTCACGCCAGGTAGCAGGGCTGCTGTACAGCAGGTTGATCATGGTTTTCGGGCTGCTGGACCACGGGTAACGGTGCTGCATGCTGTGTTGCAACGGCTGTACACCCATGTCACGCCATTGGGGGGCAGGCCCGGGAGCGGTTGGCAAGCCGCTCAGCCAAGTACGGGATAGTTGTTCTACTCGATCCAGGTCCATCGGGCCGCTCACCACCAAAGTCATACCCTGGCGTACGGCAAAGCGCTCGCGATAGGCTTGTTGCAGTTGTTCAGCCGCAAATGCGCGCCAAGGGCCCTGAGCATCGCTGACCAGACGCTGGCCGTTGCTGTAGGCCGTACGGTTGATCGCATCCATGAAGCGCCGCTCAGCCGGTTGGTTATCCAGGCTGGCACTGTAACGTTGACGCATCTCTTCAAGCCGCTCGGGTTCAAAGCGCGGTGCCGACAGTTTCAGGTGCAGCAGTTTGAACAGGGTTTCCAACTCATCAGCCGGCGCTGTGCCGCGCATGCCGTGGAACAGACTTTCGCTAAAAGGCTTCAATTGCACCTGGCTGGCCTGACCCAGGCGTGCCAGTTGCAGCGCTGAGTAGTCGCCGTAGCCACTGCGCTCAGCCAGGCTGATGGACCAATGGGACAGGCCCGCCTGATTGATGGGGTCAAGTGATGAGCCTCCGTACTGACGCAGTTCCAGGCGTACGTTGTCCTGAAGCGTGGGGTCGGCCTTGACGATGACCCGCATACCATTACTCAAGCGCCACTGCACCGCGCCGACTGCTTCGAGCGACGTTTTATCACTCAGGCTGCCGGGCGTTGGCGCTGTGAGTGTCAGTGCCTGTTGCCGTGCAGCATGGGGGAAAGCCCCCGGTTGGCTGGCCAGAGCCCGTTGCCAGAGTGCTGTCCATTGCCCATCGCTGAGCTTCGCGGTGTCGCCCTTTGGTCCCACCAGTGCCAAGCGCGGTGAGGCTTCGGCGAGCAGTTCGCCGACAGCAGCCTGCAGGTGCAGTACACCGATTTTGGGCAGCCAGGCTTGAGTGATTTGCCACTGTTGGCGCTTGTCGAACAGCGGCATCTGGAACTCGACCGCTTGAGCCAGCCCGTCGGCCAGTGCCTGGTTGGTGAAGCGCTGCTGAGCGCCAGCCTGGTTTTGCAATTTGTCCATCAGGCGCTGCTTGGCGGCGTCCAGTTCTTGCTCGCTCACCGGCTGGACGGCCATGCGCTGCAGCTCGGTGAACAGCTGCTCGCTGGCCTTGGCGTAGTTGCTGTCACGCGGGTGCAGTACCATCCGGTATTGAGCCCGGCGGGCATCCAGCAAGATAGCTCGCTCGGCAACGCCAGCCTGGCTGAATACGCCTTGCTCGACCAATAGGTCCAGACGTTCATCAAGCACGCTCAACCACAAGGCATCGATCAGATCGCGCCATTGCCCGTTCTGACTTTCCAGTGCGGCAGGCAAATTGCGTTGCAACGCCAGCTGTATCAGGCGCTGCCCCTGTTCGGCATCGAACACTGAAGCGACGCGCAATGCCTTGCCACCACGAAATTGCGCCGCACTGGATGGCAGCGTAGTACCGCGTGGCTGAGCACCAAACAATGCTTCGATACGACTGCGCAACTGAGCCTCGTCAAAGCGGCCAACCAGGAGCAAGGTCATGCGCTGTGGTTGGTACCAATCGCGGTAGTAGGCTTTTGCCTGCTCAACCGGCGCGTGACGAATGACTTCAAGGTCGCCGATGGGGTTGCGGTTCTGGTAATCGCTGTCTTGATAGAGCAAATCGTCGATGCGCTGATTGATACGTTGCCCGACACCTTGGCGCAGTCGCCATTCCTCGACAATTACCTCGCGCTCGGCTTCGAAGGCGGCAGGGTCAAAGCTCAAGTGAGAGGCCCAATCGGCCATCAGGCGTAAGGCGAGGTCAGTATGATTTTTGTCATCGTCGGCCAGCGATATTTTGTACAGGGTGCTGTTGAAGCTTGTTGCGGCGTTGATGTCTGGCCCCAGGCTGATGCCCAAGCGCTCCAGCGCCGTAAGCCCGGCTTTGCCTGGGAAATGCTCGCTGCCCTTGAATGCCATATGTTCGACAAAATGCGACAGCCCGCGCTGCTCGGGGCTTTCCTGCAGTGAACCGCTGCCTACCAGTAGGCGCAGCTCCAGGCCATCAGTTGCGCGAGGCACCAGCATGACGCGCAAGCCGTTGGCCAAGTGATAGTCCTGTAGCTCGGGTCTTGCCGGTAACTCTGCGCGGGGCTCGTTGGCTGCCGGCGCTGCGGCGTGTGGTACGACGGCTGCGCTGCAGGCAGTCAGCAGCAGCGTACTGAGTATTAGCAGAGGTTTAACATTCATGAGCAAAGCGTTCCTCGCAAGGTTGAGGCAGGGTGTCCAGATCAATCAGATGGTCGGCTTGAGCGGCGAGATGAGGTTGATGGCTGACCAGCAAGATGGCGCTGTTGCGCAAGTGCTGGCGCAGCACACCCAGCAGGGCACTGGCGGCTGCTGGGTCTAGCGCCGACAGCGTCTCGTCGAGCAGCAGCAGGGCAGGGCGGTTGAGTAAAAGCCGGGCGATGATCAGGCGCTGGCGCTCACCACCGGAGACGCGCTGGCACCAGTCAGAGGCTTGATCCAAGTGGTCGTGCCAGTGGCCCATTCCCACCTCATCCAGTGCCCAGCACAATTGGCGTCGGCTGAAGGAGCCCGTCAGACGGGGATAGGTGAGCAAATCAGCCAACGAGCCATCCCCGAGATAAAGATCCTGCGGCACCCAGAATACGGCGGCATGTGGCGCCAGCTGGCCGTGAAAGTGCGGCCAGAAACCTGCCAAGGTGCGCAGCAGTGTTGATTTCCCCAACCCCGAGCGTCCACGTAGCAAGGTCAGGGTGCCCGGCTCCAGATGAAGTGTCAGAGGCGGCAACAAGGGCGCACCGTCGCAGCGATGAATCGAAAGCTGTGCGTCCAGCAGCGCCGTGTTTGCGGGGGGCGGCGATGTTGCGGGCACTCGTAATGGCTCATTCAACAGCGTTACAAAGCCATGCAAACGCTCGACGCAAGCGGCCCAAGTGGCAATGTCGCGGTAGGCGTAGATAAACCAGCTCAATGCGCCCGCTACCTGGCCGAAAGCCGACTGGATACGCATCAGGCCACCCAGCTGCAGCTCACCGGAGAGGAACTTGGGTAATGCGAAGAAGAACGGGGCAAGCAGGGTCACCTGCTGATAACCCACAGTGAAAAATGCCAGGTTGCGTTCCGCACGCATCAGGCCATACCAGTTGCCGACCACTTCACTGAAACGCCTATGCAGTGCTTCACGGTCTTGAGCCTGACCACGGTGGCCCGCAATTGCATCCGCATGTCGGCGTCGAAAAATCAGGGCGCTGCGGTAATCGGCCTCGCGGTGTTGCTGGCGAACATTCAGGCCCGGTAGCGCCCCACCGATCCAGTGGGCCAGGGCGATGCCGCCAAGGGTGTAAGCCAGGCACGTCCAGACCATATAACCCGGCAGTCGGTACGACTCGCCTGCGAGAGTGAACGTGAACGCACCGGACAACATCCACAGGATGCTGACAAACGAGATCAAGGTAACCACCGAACGGGTGAACGACAGCAGCAACTTGAGTGAGTGCTCAACCATTAACCGCACGTCATCGGCTATTCGCTGGTCAGGGTTGTCGGGCTCGCGACCCTGTAACTGCAGGCGATAGTGCCGGGCATCGGGCGACAGCCAGCGTGTGCACAGGTGGTCGGTCAGCCAGGCACGCCAGCGGATCTGCAGTTGCTTGCGTAAGTAATCGGCATACACCACCACCAGTATCATGGCGGCAACCAAGCCGACGAAACTGTACAGCAGCGGGTACAGCGCCTTGCCATCCAGTGCTTGCAAGGCGTTGTAGAAATCGCCGTTCCACTGGTTCAGGCGTACGTTGATTGCAACGCCCAGCAAGGTCAGGGCAATGACCGTGGCCAGCAGCAACCAGGCCGGCAACGCCTCACGCGAGCGCCAGAAGGGGCCGGTGATGGCCCAGAATTGTCGAAGTCGTATCATCAGGATCCACGGCCCTTGCCGAGCCGCTCCACAATCAAAGGAGGCGACCCCGAAGGGCCGCGTGGGCTCAGAAGTCGTAGGTCATTCCCAGCCAAACCTGCCGGCCCGGCTGGTAGATCTTGTAGGTGCCGCCGTTCCACGACATCGTGTCGCTCTGGTTCTTGTTGTTGAACAGGTTATTGACCTGCGCATTGAAGCCCAGGCCATGCGCGAAGGCCGGTTTCCATTGCACGTTGGTGTCCCAGCGCCACAGTGAGCCGATACGTGCCGAACTGTACTTACGCACCCGCAGGTCACTGTCGGGCAGTGGGTAATAGCCGTCTACGCCAGTGTCGTGCTTGTACACCTGGTCGCGGCTGCTCTCCCAGGTCAGGCGGTTGAACAGCGACAGGCCGTAATCCTGCCAGTCGGTCTGCCAATCGAGGTTGAGCTTCCACGGTGCGTTGAAGTCGCTGGCGGGCAGGTCTTTGGCATCAATCACTTTGCCTTCGAACCAGGCTTTGCTCGGGTCTAGCTTCATGCTCAGGTCGATGTCGCTGTAACCCAACTCCAGCGCTGTGTCGCTGTGGGTTTTTTGCCAGGCCAGGGCGGCGCTGAAGCGGTGCTCGGCATACAGGGCGCGCAACGGTTCAATCATGCTGACGCTCAGGTAGACGTTATCGCTGTCAGTTTTGCTGTCGTTGACGAACTCCTTGATGCCACGCTCGTGGCGGGCGCGGCTGTCCGGGTACTTGGGTCGGCTGCGCACTTCATTACGGTGCTTACGATTCACGTACTGCAGCGCCCACAGGCTGTTGCCCCAACGCTGGTCTATGCCGAGCATCAACTCATCGCTGTAGGGCGTCTTCAGCTTGTCCAGCCCTTCGTAATCCGGTGTCGAGTCCCAGGTACCGTCACCGTTGTCGATGATCGGAAAGCAGTCAAAGGAGCAGTGCTTGAGGCCGCCGTTCTGTGCACCATACAGCGCGTAAGTGAGCATGGAGCTGCCGTAGTAGCGGTTGGCACCGGCTTTGAGCACCGTGGCGCCGTTACCAAAGGCATCCAGCGACACCGACAGACGCGGGGCTACGTTGTTCTGGTCGATGAAGTCGTCACGATCCAGGCGCAGACCCGGGCGCACGGTCAGGCGCCCCCAGTCCATCTCGTTCTCGGCGAACAGGTGGTAGCTGGTGTAGCGGGTGCTGGCGGAGCCGGCGAAAAAGGCATCCACCTGGCGCAACCAGATGTCCTCTTCGTACAAGTTGTAGTTGGCGGCGTAGTAGGTTTCTTCGCGTTCGAATTTTGCATCGACTTGACTGACTCCACCGCCAACGGTTACGCGGTGCCCCAGCCCACCAGCGAAAACGCGGTCAAAGGCGAACTGGCCGGACAACTCCGCAGTGTCCTGATAACTGTTGAGGCTACCGGGGCCTCCATAGTTATAGGTTGTGGGGTTGCGCCAGTCAGTGGCGTCGAGCAACGACACACGATAGTCGGTATCGCTGTCACGGATGTCGGCCATGTGCCGGTAACTGGCATTGAGTTCCAACTGTCCCAGTGAAGTCAGGTGCTCCAGCCTGAGGATACTGGCCAGGCCATCATGGCTGTTCTGATAGCCCGAGTTGGCCACGGTGTTCTGGAACATCTGCTCCTCATAACCGGAGTACAGTACCGTCCAGTGCAGGGTGGTTTCCGGGGTGGCGTACCAGCTGAACTTGGTCGACAGATTGTCTGACTGGCGGCGCTGCAGGCGATTGCTTGCCGGGTGATTGAAAGCAATCACTTCGTCTCCATCGAGCTCGATGCCCAGCCCGCCAAGATCGCGCATGGGGATTTTCGAGTCCCGCCGCGAAGCGCTGACCACCACGCCAAGGTTTTCTGCCAATTGCGTCTCGCCCCAAAAGCCGTAGTCACTCTTTTGGTAACTGGGCTGGAAGCGCGAAGGGTGCGACATGCTGTTGTTGGAACTGTCGAAGTCCAGGCGGTCGTCGGTAAACGTCGAGTTCCAGTCGGCATCGGTGTGGCGGTAATACAGCTGCCCGGCCTGGCCGCCGCGCCAACTGCGCGAAGTCGCCTCAACCACGCCACCAGTGAAGCCGCTGTAGCGGGCGGAAATGTTCGAGTCATGGACCTCAAGGCTGTCGATCAAGCGGCTGTCGAGGTAGAACCCCTGCTCGCTGGACGTACCTGAAGCCATGGTCACGCCGTTACCCGCATCGACCGGATCGAGGTCATTGTTCATGCGCATGCCGTCCAGGCTGAACAAGCCCTGGTAGGGGCGTGAGCCGTGGATAGAGATTGAGTCTGGTTTGATCTCGCCCTGACTCAGGCCGTTCTGGCTACTGTTGGAAAATTGCACCACCGGGTGGCTGCGCAACAGGTCGGTGAGGTTGTTGTTGGCCTGGGGGCGTTGCTCGATTTGCTCGGAGGTCAGCCTGAACGGGTGGGCGAAGCGGTTTTCTTCCTGCATCGCCGGTGTGGTGACGTTGGTGCTCGGCAGTCGCACGCTGTCGGGCTGCCAGCCTTTTTGTGCTTTGACCAAATATCCGCCATCGACCGCTTCATACGTTAGCCCGGTACCTTCCAATAACAGCTGCAGGCCAGAGGCGGGGCTGAAGTTGCCTTGCAGAGGTTGCGCTTCAAGCTTGTCGACCAACCGGGCATCAAAGGCCAGACGAATCCCGGCCTGTTCGGCCAGGCGCGCAAGGCTAAGGCCCAGAGGCCCGGCCGGCAGGGAAAAATAGCGCTTTTCAGCCGACTGCTCGGCTTGAACCGCAGGCGCAGCAGCTAATAACAATGAAGCACAAAGCAAAGACGGAAGTTGTGGGTGATGGCGGAACATCAATCGGGATCCTATGCAGTCTCGATGCAATTCCACCGAAGTGGAAATCATTATCGATTGCTATGCCGATCCAGATCGAAAAAGGGACAAAGCCAAACAGAAATTTTTTCCCCCCTGGTAGGAGCGGGCTTGCCCCGCGATAGCGATCTGTCAGTTGCATCGCATCGCGGGGCAAGCCCGCTCCTACCGTTGTCTTCGAGGCAATTGACCTTCCCCGCAGGGGAAGCTTTAGCATCACACCGCCTTGGACAGCCGTTTGCTGTCGCCCCACGAAAACGGGTCCGTATCTACTTTGAAAGGAGCTGCTATGCAGCATTCAGCACTGACTCCGCGCCAAACAGCACTGTCCTACTTCAGTGCATTCATGTTTGTTGTCGCGATGGTGGCAATCGCCGGTTTCTACAGCGATCGGGAAATAATCTTGCCCGAAATATCGGCCATGGCCGTTGCGTTATGGGTCTATCGCGACCAGAACTGGATGAGGCATCCAGAAAAGATATTCCTGTGGCCCAGTGCAACAGCTTTGCTTGGCTTCTGTATCAATTTGCTGGCAATTCCGTATGCGGCAAAACTGATGCTCGTGCTAGGCGCGATGCTGATGTTCTTCCTGGTCTTTCGCTACAGCCTTGCGCCCGCGCTCGCTACGGGTTTTCTCCCCGTGGTTACCAACGCTACAGAAATCTCCTTTTTGCTTGCCATCGTCACGACAACCTTAGCCCTGATGTTTGCAGTGAAGTTGGCCAAGTTGCGTACCGACCACAATCGCTCGGTCGTGGTCATGCCCAAGGTACTGGCCGTGTACGCTGCGATCATTCTTGCCGCTATTGGGATTGCCGCCTCGCTTGGCAACCCGCACCTGGCTGTTCTGCCGCCGGTCGCTGTTGTGGTGTACGAAACCTTGCACATGAAAATGTACAGCTGGCGAATGGTGCTGAAGCAGACCCTGGCCTTGACGCTGTCGGCAACCATCGGTGTGATGGTGTATCTGTACCTCAATAATTGGGTGGCCGTTGCGGCAGTGAGCCTTGTGCTGATGTGGCTGCTGTTGCGGTTGCTCAAGATGCGTATGCCTGCCGTGTATGCGTTTCCGTTTCTGGCCTACGTGTTTCCTCAGCAGGCGATTGAATGGCTGCCGGTAGCTACAGTGCTCGTGTCCTTTTTCTCGCTGAGTTTGGTGTTGGCCTACCACGTGACACAAAACGCCAAGGCGTCCTCCAGGATCCGTACATGACCGAACCCCAGTAGGAGCTGGCTTGCCCTGCGACCCGGCGCCTCGATGTGCCAGTTGCATCTACGGCTGCTGCGCAGCCGATCGCGGGGCAAGGCCCGCTCCCACCGGGCCTGGTGCTCATCATCCTCCGTGCATTCCCAGCGCCCGCTGCGCACATGCACGCCAACTCAGCTTGCGCTTCACCGGCCCTTCCGTTGCCATCACCACCGGCACATCTCGTAAGCGCACCCACGGTTCGCTCTGCCAATACAACAAGCTCGCCGTATGCCCACCCGGCCAGCACATCCGCCCCAGGCGCGGTAAATCCGCCATCGCCAATTCCTGCCCGTCACGCAGTACCGCCACCACCTCGTGGGTCAGCCAGTGCCGCAGGTGACGGTTCTCCGGAATGTGATGATGGGCGAGCAGGGTATAAGCGCCGGATTCGCTGACCATAGTGGTGGTTTGGTAGTGACCATAACGCAGCAGTAGCACGCGGCGATGCTGGTCCGGGTCGAGTTTGCGAATGCAGTTCTGGTTGTAGAAGTGCCCTGTCAGCCGCCCGAGTTCGTGGGCGCAGAACCAGGCTTGGGATTCCAGCCAGAGGGCGTGGAGCGGGCGATTGTGGCGGGTGAAGAGGGTGGGGGCGTGACCGCAACTCTCGATAGGCATTTCCTTTACCTCTGCGATTATCAGCCATTTCAAGGCTGGGTGTCGGGAGCTAAGAAACCCCACACAGAAGGCCGGACATATTCCCCTTACGGGTCTTGTATTAGCCCACTCCCGACATAACAGAGTGTTTCATGCGCGCAGTAGTAGACCACAGGCACAAAAATGCCGCATCTGTCGGGAGCGGGTGGACCGCTGTGTGGGGGCGTTTCTTAGGCGCCAGGTACGAAGGTAAAAGGGATGGCGGTAAAGGGCAACAGGCGAGGCTGTAGGCTCTTTCTGAAAATCAACCGCTCGACACCGGCTTCTGAGCAATGAAATCGAAGCGGTGCCAATGCTTGGTCCCCCGCAGACTGGCTCCGTCGTATTCATGGGCTTCAAAGGTCTTCACGTTAAGCTCATGAAACAGCGCGCGAGCCTCTGATTCTGAGTGAAACGTTCTGCTCGGGTCTGAAGCCCAGCCATCTCTGTCGCCGAAGAGTTGCCCCACGAAAACCCCGCCTGGCAAAAGTGCAGATACCACCACCGACCAGAACTTTTCGAAGTGCGCCGGATGGCAAAAGGGCAAGGCCATACCAGCATGGATCAACGATGATGGGGGCAAAGCTTCAAGAGACTCAAACCGTTGCAGCGCCGTTTCCAGGCGTGCATCAGGATATTCGTTGCCGATGGCCTGAACCCTTTCAATAGCGGCCGGTTCTTGGTCCAAAGCCAGCACACGCCAACCTGCCTGGAGCAACGCCCGAGTTTCGTTGCCAGAGCCACAGCCCAGATCCACAGCGTTTTTAGTAGAAGTGTGAGGGCTGGCCAAATCAATTGCTGCGCAAAGCAGCGAAGACGCTGGGCGATCCTGGTGATGCTCGTAGTAAGTGCTCCACTTGGATGCTTTGTTTGGGGCGTTGCTTTGCATTTTTTAACCTTCCTTGGAATCGCTCTTGTGAGCCAATGCTAATACAAAAAAAGGGCCGCCATTTGGCAGCCCTTTTCGGTGTTTCCGTTTCACATTCCGTGAGACGGTGTCAGCAAGGCATTAATCCCAGCTCAACGCACCACCAGTCTGATACTCAATAACCCGCGTCTCGAAGAAGTTCTTCTCTTTCTTCAAGTCCATGATTTCGCTCATCCATGGGAACGGGTTGGTGGTACCTGGGTACTCTTCCTTCAAACCGATCTGCGACAGGCGACGGTTGGCGATGAACTTGAGGTAGTCCTCCATCATCGCCGCGTTCATGCCCAGTACGCCGCGCGGCATGGTGTCGCGTGCGTATTCGATTTCCAGCTGGGTGCCCTGCAGGATCATCTGCGAGGCTTCTTCTTTCATTTCGGCATCCCACAGGTGCGGGTTTTCGATCTTGATCTGGTTGATCACGTCGATACCGAAGTTCAGGTGCATGGACTCGTCACGCAGGATGTACTGGAACTGTTCGGCAACGCCGGTCATCTTGTTGCGACGACCCATCGACAGGATCTGGGTGAAGCCGCAGTAGAAGAAGATGCCTTCCAGAACGCAGTAGTAGGCGATCAGGTTGCGCAGTAGTTCTTTGTCGGTTTCGACGGTGCCGGTGTTGAACTCAGGGTCGGAGATCGCGCGGGTGTAGCTCAGGCCCCAGGCGGCTTTTTTCGCGACCGATGGGATCTCGTGGTACATGTTGAAGATTTCGCCTTCATCCATGCCCAGCGATTCGATGCAGTACTGGTAGGCGTGGGTGTGGATCGCCTCTTCGAACGCCTGGCGCAGGATGTACTGGCGGCATTCAGGGTTGGTGATCAGGCGGTACACGGCCAGGGCCAGGTTGTTGGCAACCAGGGAGTCGGCGGTGGAGAAGAAGCCCAGGTTACGCATGACGATGCGACGCTCGTCGTCGGTCAGGCCTTCAGGGCTCTTCCACAGGGCGATGTCCGCGGTCATGTTGACCTCTTGCGGCATCCAGTGGTTGGCGCAACCGTCCAGGTACTTCTGCCAGGCCCAGTCGTATTTGAAAGGTACCAGCTGGTTGAGGTCGGCGCGGCAGTTGATCATGCGCTTTTCATCGACCGCGACGCGGGCGGAGGAGCCTTCCAGCTCAGCCAGGCCTTCGGCGATGTCGAGTTGGTCCAGGGCAGCCTTGGCACGCTTGACTGCTTCGGAGTCATCGGCCGTTACAGCGCGGGCTTCGAGGGCGGCAACACCGCCAGCGTTGTCCAGCTTGTCGATGCCGGCGGCAGCGGCTTGAGTGGCGGTGGCGCCTTTGGCTGCTTCTTCGCCGTCTTCTTTATCGAATTCGTCCCAGCTCAGCATGGTGGGTCTCCTGCTTGAGGGCCATCTTCAGTATGGCCGGTGGATCTTGGTTGCGGTGCTTGCGGTTAGGTACTGCGGTGCACGCAAAAACTTGGAATGCTTCCGGGAGCAGGGCTCCGCGGAGGAGGTCAGGGTGGGCCCTGACCTTTTTTCTGTACTGGGGGAGGGGCTTTATCGCGGGGCAAGCCCGCTCCCACAGGGGTACTGCCTTATTGGCAGGCTTCGCAATCCGGCTCGTCGATCGCGCAGGCCTTAGGCACTGGCGCTGGGCCAGCAGCCTGGACCGGGGCGCTGTCGCCACCGCTGGAAACGGCGTTGAGCTTGCCGGTGTTGATGGTCGACTTCTCGGTGCTGGTCGCGGCCAGGGCACGGAGGTAGTAGGTGGTTTTCAGACCACGGTACCAGGCCATGCGGTAGGTGACGTCCAGTTTCTTGCCCGAAGCGCCAGCGATGTACAGGTTCAGCGACTGTGCCTGGTCGATCCACTTCTGACGACGGCTGGCGGCGTCAACGATCCACTTGGTTTCAACTTCGAATGCAGTGGCGTACAGGTCTTTGAGTTCCTGTGGAATACGCTCGATCTGCTGAACCGAACCGTCGTAGTACTTCAGGTCGTTGATCATGACCGAGTCCCACAGGCCGCGGGCCTTGAGGTCGCGAACCAGGTACGGGTTGATCACGGTGAATTCGCCCGACAGGTTCGATTTCACGTACAGGTTCTGGTAGGTCGGCTCGATGGACTGCGACACGCCGGTGATGTTGGCGATGGTCGCGGTCGGCGCGATGGCCATGATGTTCGAGTTACGAATACCTTTCTGTACGCGAGCACGTACCGGTGCCCAGTCCAGGGTTTCGTTCAGGTCGACGTCGATGTACTTCTGGCCACGGGCTTCGATCAGGATCTGTTGCGAATCCAGCGGCAGGATGCCTTTGGACCACAGCGAGCCCTGGAAGGTCTCGTAGGAACCGCGCTCATCAGCCAGGTCACACGAAGCCTGGATGGCGAAGTAGCTGACCGCTTCCATCGACTTGTCGGCGAACTCGACGGCAGCGTCGGAACCGTAAGGGATGTGCTGCAGGTACAGCGCGTCCTGGAAGCCCATGATGCCCAGGCCGACAGGGCGGTGCTTGAAGTTCGAGTTGCGCGCTTGCGGCACCGAGTAGTAGTTGATGTCGATCACGTTGTCGAGCATGCGCACAGCGGTGTTCACGGTGCGTTGCAGCTTGGCGGTGTCCAGCTTGCCGTCGACGATGTGGTTCGGCAGGTTGATCGAGCCCAGGTTGCAGACGGCGATCTCATCCTTGTTGGTGTTCAGGGTGATCTCGGTGCACAGGTTCGAGCTGTGGACCACGCCCACGTGCTGCTGCGGGCTACGCAGGTTGCACGGATCTTTGAAGGTCAGCCATGGGTGGCCGGTCTCGAACAGCATCGAGAGCATTTTACGCCACAGGTCTTTGGCCTGGATGGTCTTGAACACCTTGATCTTGTTGTACTCGGTCAGGGCTTCGTAGTACTCGTAACGCTCTTCGAAGGCCTTGCCGGTCAGGTCGTGCAGATCCGGTACTTCGTTTGGCGAGAACAGGGTCCACTTGCCGTCATCGAAGACACGCTTCATGAACAGGTCAGGGATCCAGTTGGCGGTGTTCATGTCGTGGGTACGACGACGGTCATCACCGGTGTTCTTGCGCAGTTCGATGAATTCTTCGATGTCCAGGTGCCAGGTTTCCAGGTACGCACACACAGCGCCTTTACGCTTGCCGCCCTGGTTAACCGCAACAGCGGTGTCGTTGACCACTTTCAGGAACGGGACAACGCCCTGGGATTTACCGTTGGTGCCCTTGATGTAGGAGCCCAGTGCACGTACTGGGGTCCAGTCGTTGCCCAGGCCACCGGCGAATTTCGACAGCATGGCGTTGTCGTGGATCGCGTGGTAGATGCCCGACAGGTCGTCTGGCACGGTGGTCAGGTAGCAGCTCGACAGCTGTGGACGCAGGGTGCCGGCGTTGAACAGAGTCGGGGTCGAAGCCATGTAGTCGAAGGACGACAGCAGGTTGTAGAACTCGATCGCACGGGCTTCTTTGTCTTTTTCTTCCAGCGCCAGGCCCATGGCCACACGCATGAAGAACACCTGAGGCAGTTCGAAGCGCACGCCATCCTTGTGGATGAAGTAACGGTCGTACAGGGTTTGCAGGCCCAGGTAGGTGAACTGCTGGTCGCGCTCGTGGTTGATCGCCTTGCCCAGTTTTTCCAGGTCGAAGTCGGCCAGGGCAGGGTTCAGTAGTTCGAACTCGACGCCTTTGGCAACGTAGGCCGGCAGGGCCTTGGCGTACAGGTCGGCCATTTCGTGGTGAGTGGCGCTGTCGGCCACGCCCAGGAAGCCCAGGCCTTCGGCACGCAGGGTGTCCATCAGCAGGCGGGCGGTAACGAACGAGTAGTTCGGCTCGCGCTCAACCAGAGTACGGGCGGTCATCACCAGTGCGGTGTTGACGTCTTTGAGGGCTACGCCGTCGTACAGGTTCTTCAGAGTTTCGCGCTGGATCAGGTCGCCATCGACTTCGGCCAGGCCTTCGCAGGCCTCGGAGATGATGGTGTTCAGGCGGTTCATATCCAGTGGCGCGAGGCTGCCGTCAGCCAGGGCGATACGGATGCTTGGGTGCGGCTGCACGGCGGCTTCGGTGGTGCTGCGGGTAGCACGCTCTTTGGCGCGCTGGTCGCGGTAGATCACGTAGTCGCGGGCGACTTTCTGCTCGCCGGCACGCATCAGGGCCAGTTCAACCTGGTCCTGGATTTCTTCGATGTGGATGGTGCCGCCCGAAGGCATGCGACGCTTGAAGGTCGCGGTGACTTGTTCGGTCAGGCGGGCAACGGTGTCGTGGATACGCGACGAGGCAGCAGCAGTGCCGCCTTCAACTGCAAGGAACGCCTTGGTGATGGCTACGGTGATCTTGTCGTCGGTATAGGCGACGACAGTGCCATTGCGCTTGATCACACGCAGTTGGCCAGGGGCGGTAGCAGCCAGATCCTGATTCGAATCGGCGGCCTGCGGCACCTTGGCCTGCGGGTTCTCGCGAGTTGTGTCGGTTTGCATGGGTGTCTCCACGTTCTCTAAGTTTGTTTAGGCGCCTTGTGGGCGCCAACCGTTCCGTCCGAAAGCCCAACAACCGACCCGGTGGCACACGGAAGCACGACGCTCCGGCATGCCGACCAGGTCGGGCATACTCACTTCGGGACAGATCAGGAAAAAAGGGGCAATCGTTTGCCGCTCCCTGGCCGAAGTCAAAGGTTCTGAATCCACGACTCAAAACTGTTGCTGTCAGGTGTGCCGATGGCTTGCAACACCCGTACCCGAAACAACACCCTCCAAGGGTTTGCAACGGTCGCCTCCGCAGGAGCGGTTTGGCTGCGTATTACGTTTAAAGTTCAAGCAAAAAAAGCACTGTTACAGGGCTTGAGTTCTTTACTTGACTTGTGCTTGGGATTTGCTTCAAACCCCAAGATGTAGTGTTTTGTTTCGATAGGGATACAAGATAATGCGGTCTCAGGGGTATTGCAAGTTGGTGCTCTGTGGATAACTTGTGTGTAGTTTGTGAGTGATTTTGGTCAACGCCTTGTAGGCCGCGTCTTAGCGCGAGATGACCGTCTGTCACCCTTTTTTCACCGGCAGCGGTTATCCAGGTGGAATTTTTCGGGCGCGCACCCTACCACAATTCCGAAGGTCTTCCGAGCATTCTACGCGGTACTTTATGACCACTGATGGCGATGGTTGGCAGGCGTCGGTGCCCGACGTAGTATCCGGGGCCGGTGTTGCCTTTTGGTGCAGCAGCACCGTGGGCACTTTTTCAATAACAACAAGCCGTCGAGGTGAGCCGTGGAGCAGCAGCGCAGTCAGGTATTGATCGTTGAGGATGACCAGCGTCTGGCTGATCTGACCCGAGAGTACCTGCAGGCCAACGGCTTTGACGTCAGTGTCGAAGGCGATGGTGGCAAGGCCGCAGCGCGGATCATTGCCGAGCAGCCGGATCTGGTGATCCTCGATCTGATGCTGCCCAATGAAGACGGCTTGAGTATCTGTCGCAAGGTGCGCCAGCAGTTCGCCGGGCCGATCCTCATGCTCACCGCTCGTAGCGACGAATTGGATCAGGTCCAGGGCCTGGACCAGGGCGCCGATGACTATGTGTGCAAGCCGGTACGCCCGCGCCTGCTGCTGGCGCGAGTCAATGCACTGTTGCGTCGCACCGAGCCTGCGCCAGGCGAGCCCTCGCAAAGCCTGCAGTTCGGCCCTCTGCGGGTGGACAACACGTTGCGTGAAGCCTGGCTGCGTGAGGAACGGATCGATCTGACCAGCGCCGAGTTCGACTTGCTCTGGCTGTTGGTCAGCAATGCCGGGCGCATCCTCTCCCGTGAAGAGATCTTCACCTCGTTGCGCGGCGTCGCCTACGACGGCCAGGACCGCTCCATCGATGTACGTATTTCCAGAATTCGCCCGAGAATCGGCGATGATCTTGAGCACCCGCGGATGATCAAGACCATCCGCAGTAAAGGCTATCTGTTCGTGCGTGAGGCAGCCGAGGCCATGGGCCAAGCGCGATGAACTCGATTTTCCTGCGCATCTATGGCGGCATGCTGGCTGCTCTGGTGCTGGTGGCGGTGCTCGGCGCGCTCAGCGTGCACCTGCTTAACGAAGTGCGTGCCGACCAGTACCGCGAACGCCTGGCCCACGGCACCTTTACCTTGATGGCCGACAACCTGGTGTCATTGGGCGAGCTTGAGCGCAAGCGCACGTTGTTGATCTGGGGGCGTTTGCTCGGTATCCCACTGGAACTGCAGTCCACGGCAGACGCGGGGCTCGACGGCGGGCAACGCAGTCAATTGCAACGCGGCCTGGTGCTGGTAGAGAAGACAGGGCCTCACGCAGCGCGGGTCATGCGCCAGGTTGGCACAGAAGACCTGCTGCTCACCGGTGAGGTGGAGCAGATCAGCGAGCAATTGGCGCGGGCGACTATTTATCTGCTCGTCGATGAACTGGTGCGCTACCCGATTGGCGAACAGCCGCGCCGGCTCGCCGAGATCAAGCGAAACAAAGGCTTTGGATTCGACCTGAGCCTGCGTCGCCTGGAGCAGATCGACATGGACGACGACCAGCGTCGGCGTGTCGATGAAGGCGACACGGTGATGGCGCTGGGCAAAGATGGAGACTCGATCCGCGTGGTGTCCGGTCTGGTGGGCACACCGTGGGTACTGGAGATCGGCCCGCTCTACCAGATGAACCCCTATCCACCACAGTTGCTGGCGCTGATTGCCCTGCTGGGGCTGTGCCTGATCGGCCTGATCGTCTATCTGCTGGTGCGCCAGCTGGAGCGTCGCCTCTCTGACCTGGAAAGCGCAGCCACGCGCATCGCCCAAGGCAGCCTGGATACCCGTGTGGCCGCTGACGATGCCGACTCAGTCGGGCGCCTGGCCGCCGCCTTCAATGGCATGGCCGAGCATCTGCAGCGTTCCCTGGCGATTCAGCGTGAGCTGGTGCGCGCGGTGTCCCACGAACTGCGTACCCCGGTGGCACGTTTGCGTTTTGGTCTGGAAATGATTGCCAGTGCCCGGGATGATCAGGCCCGTGAAAAGTACCTGGCCGGCATGGACGGTGATATCCATGACCTGGACAAACTGGTGGATGAGATGCTCACCTACGCCCGCCTTGAACAAGGGGCGCCGGCTTTGCATTTTCAGCGTGTTGACCTCGACGCCTTGCTCGATCAAGTGATTGCCGAACTGGCGCCACTGCGTCGTGAGGTCAGGGTTGTGCGCGGGCCGTGCCAGGTGGAAGTGTCAGAAATGGAAGGCCAGGAACATTGGGTCGAGGCCGAGCCGCGTTATCTGCACCGTGCCCTGCAGAACCTGGTGAGCAACGCCATGCGCCACGCGGAGTCACAGGTCAGCCTCAGTTACCAGTTGGGTGTACAGCGTTGTCGGATCGACGTCGACGATGACGGCCCGGGCGTGCCGGAAAATGTCTGGGACCGTATTTTCACTCCCTTTACCCGTCTCGACGACAGCCGTACCCGAGCTTCAGGTGGGCATGGCCTGGGCTTGTCGATTGTACGGCGCATCATCTATTGGCATAACGGTCGGGCCTCGGTCGCGCGCAGCGAGCAGTTGGGGGGCGCCCGATTCAGCTTGAGCTGGCCGCGCACGCAGGATGCGCAATGAGTGCCACGGTGTCTGTGCAGCAGTTGCTGCAACCGGCGCGCTTCGAGGCCCTGCTGCTTGAATTGTATGGCCCGGAATTGATGCCTGCGCAGCGATCGGTGCTGGTGTCGCAGTGGTCCAAGTACTACTTCGCCAGCGTATGGCAGCGGCTGCTGGAGGGAGCAGCGCTGCCGGTGTTCGACGCAACCGACGTGACCCTCGATGACCGCGGTTTGCCGCTGGCCTTGAGCGGGCGGGGTGCCAGTTGCCTGGGGCTGGAGGCCGTGGTGACGGCGCACCTGCAACCGCTGGTGGCTCGCCTGGCGAAGCTGGGGCCGTTGATGCCCGGAGTGCTGTGGGGCAATGCCGGTGATTGTCTGGACCAGGCGCTGCAACACGCCGAAGGCGATAACAGCGGCATGGCCCGGCTACTGACGTCAGCCGATAGTCCGCTATATGCCGCTGTCAGCCTGGAGGCCTCAGGTCGGCGCCGACGCCGCACCTGCTGCCTGAGCTACAAGGTCGATTGGGTAGGGCACTGCGAGCACTGCCCGTTGCTCACGTGAGGCTCAGGCACTTACCAGGCTGAGCAACTGGTCATCTTGCAGACAGAACTGCCCTTCCAATTCCCGCCCGGTGTGCCACTGCGCCGACAGGTCGGTGAGCAAGCGCAGGCGTGCGTACCCCTCGGCTGACCACTCCAGTACCTCGGCATGCTCGAAGTAGAAACGCTGCTGCACGATTGGGTAGAGGGCCTTGAACAGGCTTTCTTTAAGGGAGAAGGTCAGGGTGACGGTCAAGCCCACCTGGCTTGCGTTCATCCTGGCCAGCTCTGCTTCAGTGAGGATTTCCCGCGCCAGGCGTTCGGCTCGCTCATCGCTGAGCAGGCTTTCCTGATCCAGCCCCAACCCCTGGCAGTCACTGCTGTGTGCCACAACGGCGGCAGCCCAGCCTTTGCCATGGGTGATCGAGCCGCTGATGCCGGTTGGCCAGATTGGCGAGCGGTCTTCGTGGGTGCCGGGGACATACTCGCGGCCATCCAGGTGCTGCAATGCGGCCCGGGCACACACACGGCCTGCCAGATACTCGGCCTGGCGCTTGGCTACCGAGCGTTGCAGGCTGGCTGTTTGCACGATGCCAGCACGGGCGAAATCGTCGCTGGCCAGCAAGGCGGGATCGAAGGGGCAACTGACCAATACCGCACCTGGCACCGGACGGGGCAGGGGCCAATGGTGCAGCAGCGGGGCACAGCAGGCGGGGAGTGCATTCATGGCCGCTATTGTGCCATAGGAAATAACCGGTAGGAGCGGGCTTGCTGTAGGAGCGGGCTTGCCCCGCGATGCGATTCATCAGACAAACCGCTATCGCGGGGCAAGCCCGCTCCCACAGCAAGCCCGCTCCTACAGGTTGTTCAGCTTAGGTTCAGGCGGGGTTCAGCGGTCGTTCAGGCGGTTTTCCTTACTCTGGCTTCAACACCCAAACGGCACATTGCCAGGAGTAAACCTTATGAAAGCGCTCAACACCTTGTTCCTCGCCGTAGCCTTTTTCGGCGCCAGTGCTGCAGTCCAGGCCGCCGACACCACCTTCGCCGGTGTCACCTATGGCCAGACCAGCGACAAGATCAAAAAGTCCGGTTTGCTGAGCAGCAACACCGATCACCTCAATACCGACGGCATCATCAGTAAAGATGGCACCTGGGGTGTACGCGTTGGCCAGATGAACAATGATCGCCGCTACTACCTTACTTATGACAACGTTTCCAACGACCATAGCGGCCTGAAGATGCGTCAGGAAAACCTGCTCGGTAGCTACGATGTGTTCTACCCGCTGGGCAACACCACCAAACTGTTCGGCGGCGCCAGCGCCGGTGTCACCAAGCTCAGCCAGGAGTCGTCCGGTTACAGCCGCGACACCGATACCGGGTATGCCGTAGGCCTGCAGGCTGGCTTGTTGCAACAGGTCACCGACAATGCCTCGGTCGAACTGGGCTACCGTTACCTGCGCAGCAATGCCAGCACTGAGCTGGTCGAGCATGGCGGTTCGAAGATCGGCACCCTGCGCCTGGACAGCAGTGCGCAAACTTACCTGTCGGCCAACTACGCCTTCTGACCGACGCATGAGATTGCCCGAACCGGCTTGCAGGTGCACAGCCGGTTCGCTGTTATTCTGCAGGCGCAAGGTACTGCGCCGGAATTCTTTGCTAGGGAGGAACCTATGAAACTGCTGGTGGTTGAGGATGAGGCGCTGTTGCGTCATCACTTGTACAGCCGCTTGAGTGAAAGCGGGCACGTGGTTGAGGCCGTTCCGGATGCCGAAGAGGCGTTGTACCAGGCTGAGCAATACAACCACGACCTGGCGGTGATCGACCTGGGCCTGCCGGGCATGAGCGGGCTGGACCTGATCCGCCAATTGCGATCCCAAGGCAAGAGTTTCCCCATTCTGATCCTCACCGCGCGGGGCAACTGGCAAGACAAGGTTGAAGGCCTGGCGGCCGGTGCCGACGACTATGTGGTCAAGCCATTCCAGTTTGAAGAGCTGGAGGCGCGTCTCAATGCCCTGTTGCGTCGCTCCAGTGGCTTTGTCCAGTCGACTATTGCCGCCGGCCCGTTGCTGCTGGACCTGAACCGCAAGCAAGCGACCCTCGACGATGAGCCGCTGGCGCTGACAGCCTATGAGTACCGCATTCTTGAGTACCTGATGCGTCATCATCAGCAGGTGGTGGCCAAGGACCGTCTGATGGAGCAGTTGTACCCCGATGACGACGAGCGTGACCCGAATGTGATCGAAGTGCTGGTGGGCCGCCTGCGGCGTAAGCTGGAAGGCAGCAACGGTTTCAAACCGATCGATACGGTGCGCGGCCTGGGTTACCTGTTTACTGAGCGCTGCCGATGATTCGATCACTACGCCTGCGCTTGATGGTGGCTGCGGCGCTGTTGGCGGTATTGTTCATGCTGGCGCTGCTGCCGGCCTTGCAGAAGGCCTTCAGCCTGGCGTTGCAGGAAGCGATTGAAAAGCGCCTGGCTTCGGATGTCACCACCCTGATTTCCGCGGCGCGTATCGAGCACAACCAGTTGCAGATGCCGATGTTGCTGCCCGATGAACAGTTCAACCTGCCCGACAGTCGTTTGCTGGGTTACATCTACGATCGCCAGGGCAATTTGGTCTGGCGATCGCGGGCCACCGCCGATGAAAACATCAACTACACCCCGCGCTACGACGGGCGTGGCAACGAGTTTGCGCGGATCCGCCAGGACAATGGTGAGGAGTTTTTCGTCTACGACGTAGAGGTCAAACTGCTTGGCGGCAAAACTGCGGCTTTCAGCATTATTGCCCTGCAACCGGTGCGGGAGTACCAGCAAACCCTCAATGGCCTGCGCGAGCGCTTGTACCTGGGCTTTGGTGCGGCGCTATTGGCCTTGCTGATACTGCTCTGGGCCGGCCTGACCTGGGGGCTGCGTTCATTACGCCAGTTGAGCCGTGAACTGGACGATGTCGAATCCGGCGCCCGTGAAGGGCTGAGTGGTGAGCACCCTCGTGAGCTACTGCGCCTGACCGGCTCGCTGAACCGCTTGCTGCGCAGTGAGCGTGAGCAGCGCCAACGCTACCGCGATTCGTTGGGCGATCTGGCCCATAGCCTGAAAACCCCGTTGGCAGTGCTGCAAGGGGTGAGTGAAAGCATGGGCCAGCGCCGTGAAGACCGTGAACAGTCGCGGATTCTGCAAAGCCAGATCGAACGTATGAGCCAGCAGATCGACTACCAACTGCAGCGTGCCAGCCTGCGCAAGAGCGGCCTGGTGCGTCACCAGGTGGTGCTGAAGCCGCTGCTTGAAAGCTTGTGCAGCACCTTGGCCAAGGTGTATCGCGACAAACGAGTCGAGGTCATCCTCGATATTCCCGAGCACGCAGTGGTGCCGATGGAGCAGGGCGCTTTGCTGGAACTGCTCGGTAACTTGCTGGAGAACGCCTACCGTCTGTGCTTGAGCCAAGTGCGCATTAGTCTGCATACCCAGCCGTCACAGGTCGAGCTGTGTGTCGAGGACGATGGCCCCGGCGTTCCACCAGAGCAGCGCGAACGTATCCTGCAACGCGGCGAACGCCTGGATCGGCAGAACCCCGGGCAGGGTATCGGTCTGGCGGTGGTCAAGGACATCATCGACAGCTATGACGCCAGCCTTACCCTTGAAGACTCACCCTTGGGCGGCGCCGCCTTTCGCGTTCGCTTGAACCTCGACTGACCCTCTCCTGCGGTGGGCGGATAACCGCCATCCTTATCCTTGTGGAAAAGATGTCGGGCGGAAATCCGCCAAGTCGCTCGACATTTCTGCTTCCTCATTGTGCGTAAAACCCCCGTAAATACGGGGCTTGCACCGCTAAAGCGCATTTTGGCACCGGGCTTGCTATTGCCCAGACAGAGTTCTGCCAGGCAGCTCGACACAACAAATCCCTCCAGTGCAGGAGGGTTCGCGCTTTAGGTACCCCTCGCGTCCTGGGAAGGATCGGGCCGGTACACTTGAGGAAATAGCCATGACGACGCGTCAGCCACTGTACAAATCGCTGTATATCCAGGTGTTAGTAGCGATCACCATCGGTATCCTGCTGGGCCACTACTACCCCGAAACCGGCGTTGCCCTGAAACCGCTGGGTGACGGGTTCGTCAAACTGATCAAGATGGTCATCGCCCCGATCATCTTCTGCACCGTGGTCAGCGGCATCGCTGGCATGCAAAGCATGAAGTCGGTCGGCAAAACCGGTGGCTATGCGCTGCTCTACTTCGAAATCGTCTCGACCATTGCCCTGATCATTGGCCTGGTCGTGGTCAACGTGGTCCAGCCTGGCGCCGGCATGCACATCGACGTCAGCACCCTGAACGCCAGCAGCGTGGCCGCCTATGCCGCCGCCGGCGCGCAGCAGACCACCGTCGGCTTCCTGCTCAACATCATCCCTAACACCGTCGTCGGCGCCTTCGCCAACGGTGACATCCTGCAAGTGCTGATGTTCTCGGTGATCTTCGGCTTTGCCCTGCATCGCCTGGGTGCCTATGGCAAACCGCTGCTGGACCTGATCGACCGCTTCGCGCATGTCATGTTCAACATCATCAACATGATCATGAAGCTGGCGCCAGTCGGTGCCTTTGGTGCCATGGCCTTCACCATCGGCCAGTACGGCGTGGGGTCGCTGGTGCAACTGGGCTACCTGATGGCCTGCTTCTACGTCACCTGTGTGTTCTTCATTCTGGTGGTACTGGGCGGTATCGCCCGTGCTCACGGCTTCAGCATCCTCAAGCTGATCCGCTACATCCGTGAAGAGCTGATGATCGTACTCGGCACCTCGTCGTCCGAGTCGGCGCTGCCACGCATGCTGACCAAAATGGAGCGCCTGGGTGCGAAGAAGTCGGTGGTTGGCCTGGTCATCCCGACGGGCTACTCGTTCAACCTCGACGGTACCTCGATCTACCTGACCATGGCTGCGGTGTTCATCGCTCAGGCTACTGACACCACCATGGACATCACCCACCAGATCACCTTGCTGCTGGTGCTGCTGGTAGCGTCCAAAGGTGCTGCCGGTGTCACCGGTTCGGGCTTTATCGTGCTGGCGGCGACCCTGTCGGCTGTTGGTCACCTGCCGGTGGCCGGCCTGGCGCTGATCCTGGGTATCGACCGCTTCATGTCCGAGGCCCGTGCCCTGACCAACCTGATTGGTAACGCGGTTGCGACCGTGGTAGTGGCCAAGTGGGTCAAGGAACTGGACGAAGACAAACTGCACACGGAACTGGCTTCCGGTGGTTCGCCGCTGGTTGATACCCGCCCGATGGATGACCTGGGTGTGGCTGAAGGTCCGGCTCGCTAATAAGCAGTAGTAAGCTATTTTCGCGGGGCAAGCCCGCTCCCACAGAGGTGCATGATCTTCTGTGGGAGCGGGCTTGCCCCGCGATGCTTTCTACTCCACCCGCGTCTCGCCGCTATACACCAAGGTATGCCGGCAGCGCCGACACAGGTAGCGCCGCCCCTGGCGCACCAGGCTGTGACGTTGGGCCGAGAAGGGGAAGTCGCTGTCGGCACACGGGCAGCGATAGATGTAGCGGGTCACCGTGCGCCGCTTCACCGCATAGTTGTGGCAACGATTGGGCGGCAGCTCATACACGCCACGCATGATCAACTGCCATTCCTCACCGTGCGGCTGGATGCGGTCACCAAACAGCTGGTGAGCCACCAGGTGGGCCACTTCGTGGGCAACGGTTTGTTTGAGGAAGTCTTCGCTGTTTTCACGGTACAGCTGTAGGTTGAAGCGCAGCAGGTTCTCGTGCAAATGGGCGACACCGGCCTTTTGCCCTCGCAGCTTGAAGCTGACTTCGGGGCGCGGGAAGGGGCGTTTGAAAAAGGTTTCGGCTTGCTGGTAACAGGTTTCGACGCGGGATTTGAGCAGTTCGGGCATATCGGGGAACACTCCTGACCAGCAATTATGCCGCAACCGCTACGGCGCTGCCGAGCCACCTGTCAGCGCACAGCATCAGGCCACCTTGCGGTGGCCTGATGGTTATTGCGCCTATGTTGCTGCTTTTCTAATAGTTGTAGGAGCGGGCTTGCCCCGCGATGGCGGTGTATCAGTCACATCGTATCGCGGGGCAAGCCCGCTCCTACTCAAGCAATGACACTAGTTTGTATACACAGGTCCCACGCCAAGTCCCCAGACGATCACGGTGAAGGCCATGATGGCTACCAGCACCACCAGGCCGACCGCCAGTACCGAACTCGAGAACAAAAAGCCTTCATCCGAAGGTATGTTCATGAAGGTCGGCAGGCCGACATAGAGCAGGTAAACCGTGTAGCACACGGCTGCCGTGCCGATGATCATTCCCAGCCACAGGTGGGGGTAGAGCGCCGCCAGGCCGCCAATGAATAGCGGCGTTGCGGTGTACGTCGCGAACGCTATGCAGCGGGTCAAGCTCGGGTTGGCGTCGTAGGTGCGCGCCATCCAGTGAATGAACGCGCCCATAACGGCCACGCCAGCCAGCATTGCCAGGTACGACATGATGGTCATCCATAGCGCGCTTTCCTGGGTCAACATGACCGGGGCGCGATCGCCGATGACCCAGCCTACCTGGGTGGTGCCGATAAAAGCTGATACGGCGGGGATGGCCGCCAGAATCAGGGTATGGGTCAGGTACATGTGGCTGATGCTTTCTTCCTCGCCACGGATTTCTTTCCATTCTTGGTCAGGATGGGTAAACAGCCCCAATACGTGATGGATCATGCCAGTCACTCCTTCCGTTGTTGCCATCGCCCCCCAGCGGAGCGCTTGCGACCCCAAGTGATGGGGGCCAGAGGATCGAGGTCACCTTTGATGTGGCCTTATGTCGCAGTATAGGAAGGAGTTAGCTGCTCAAAGCCCGCTTTTTAGAGCAAATTGCGCTGTCAGCGTGGCGGCTAATCACCTTGCAGTCTTTATCGGATTGGCCTACGCCTGGCGGCGGTTTGTGCGTAAAATAGGCCGCTTTTGTCACACCTCGCGGATTCCAAGCGCTATGGGCACCCTTTCGGTCAACCAGAACAAACTGCAAAAACGCCTGCGTCGTCTCGCTGGCGAAGCCATCACTGACTTCAACATGATCGAAGACGGTGACAAGGTCATGGTCTGCCTGTCGGGCGGCAAAGACAGCTACACCATGCTCGATGTTCTGCTGTACCTGCAGAAAGTGGCGCCGATCAAGTTCGAAATCGTCGCGGTGAACATGGACCAGAAGCAACCTGGTTTCCCCGAGCATGTGCTGCCGGCCTACCTCAAGGGCCTGGGCGTTGAGTACCACATCGTCGAGAAAGACACCTACTCGGTGGTCAAGGAGCTGGTCCCGGAAGGCAAGACCACTTGCTCGCTGTGCTCGCGCCTGCGCCGCGGCACCCTGTACACCTTCGCCGACGAAATCGGCGCGACCAAGATGGCGCTGGGTCACCACCGTGACGACATCGTCGAGACCTTCTTCCTCAATATGTTCTTCAACGGCACGCTCAAGGCCATGCCGCCGAAGCTGCGTGCTGACGACGGTCGCAACGTGGTGATTCGCCCGCTGGCCTACTGCAGCGAGAAAGACATCCAGGCCTATTCGGACCTGAAAGAATTCCCGATCATTCCGTGCAACCTGTGCGGCTCGCAGGAAAACCTGCAACGTCAGGTGGTCAAGGACATGCTGGTGGAGTGGGAACGCAAAACCCCAGGCCGTACCGAGAGCATCTTCCGTGGCTTGCAGAACGTAGTGCCATCGCAGCTGGCCGACCGTAACCTGTTCGACTTCGTCAACCTGAAGATCGACGACACCGCACCGCCACGCTTCCTCGACGTGCTGAATATCTGACCGGCATGCGTGACTATCAATGGCTGTACGAGTACTGCCTGAATCGCTTCGGCTCCGCTGAGGCGCTGGAGGCGTACCTGCCTCAGGCGAAAACGCCGGAGCAGCTGCGGGCCATCAGCGCTGACCGTTACCTCTCGATGTTGGCCCTGCGGGTGTTTCGCGCGGGGCTCAAGCACAGCCTGGTCGACGCCAAATGGCCGGCCTTTGAGCAGGTGTTCTTTGGCTTCGACCCGCACAAGGTTGTGCTGATGGGGGCTGAGCATCTGGAGCGGTTGATGCAGGACACCCGGATCATCCGCCACCTGGGCAAGCTCAAGAGCGTACCGCGTAATGCGCAGATGATCCTTGATGTTGAACAGCAGCAGGGCAGCTTCGGCAACCTGATTGCCGACTGGCCGGTGACTGATATCGTCGGTTTGTGGAAATACCTGGCCAAGCATGGCAATCAGCTGGGCGGGCTATCGGCACCGCGGTTCTTGCGCATGATTGGCAAGGACACGTTCATTCCCACCGATGACATGAGTGCCGCATTGATTGCGCAGGACATCATCGACAAGCCGCCGACCAGTCAGCGTGATCTGGCGTTGGTGCAGGCAGCGTTCAATCAGTGGCATGCCGACAGTGGCCGGCCGCTGTGCCAGTTGTCGGTGATGCTGGCGCATACCGTCAATCATTGAGACTTATCGCGGGGCAAGCCCGCTCCCACGGTGGGAGCGGGCTTGCCCCGCGATGCTTTTCAGCTTTCGCCAGCCAAGCGCCGGTCATACTGAAAACGCCAGCGCACATACAGCAAAGCGCTAACGAACAGCGCCAGGCTGATCGCCACTTCCAGCCAGCCGAACAACGCCCGCGCCGGGTCAAACGCGGCCAGTACCCCTTTGATGAAGTACAGGTTGACCACGAAGCAGGTCCAGGCATGGGCGCGCGCATTACCCAGCAAAATGCCCGGCAATAGCAGCGCCAGCGGCACCAGCTCGACCGCGAGGATCACGCTGATGCGTGCACCGTGCAGGTCGGCGAACAGCAGATTGTTGACTGTCAGCAGGGCGATCAGGCCGAAAAAACTCGCCAGGCTCAGCGCCCGCGCCAAGCGCAGGCGGGGTGCCAGCCAGTCGATCGAAGGCAGCACCTTGGGCTTTTTAGCCACGGCCGTTCTCCAGCAGTTTGGCGGTGGTTGCCAGGCGTTGCCCCAAAGCGCGGCACAGGGCGATTTCGTCGGCGTCCAGGTCGCGTTTACCGTCGGCCCCGGCGTGGTGGCTGGCGCCATAAGGCGTACCGCCGCCACGGGTTTCCAGCAGCGCCGACTCGCTGTAGGGCAGGCCCATGATCAGCATGCCGTGGTGCATCAATGGCAGCAGCATCGACAACAAGGTTGATTCCTGGCCACCGTGCAGGCTGGCGGTCGAGGTGAACGCTGCTGCCGGTTTGCCCACCAGGCCACCGCTGAGCCACAGGCTGCTGGTGCCATCGATGAAGTACTTGAGCGGCGCGGCCATGTTGCCGAAGCGCGTTGGGCTGCCCAGGGCCAGGCCCGAGCAGTGGCGCAGGTCGTCCAGGGTGGCATACAGCGCACCTGACTCTGGGATGTCTGGGGCGACTGCCTCGCACTCGGTGGAAATCGCCGGAACGGTGCGGATGCGCGCTTCCAGGCCGGCCATCTCGACGCCACGGGCGATCTGCCGGGCCATCTCGCTGGTCGAGCCGTGGCGGCTGTAGAACAGAATCAGGATGTACGGTGCGCTCACGGCAGGATCTCCAGCACCTTCTCCGGTGGACGACCGATCACCGCTTTGTTTCCAGCGACCAGAATCGGCCGCTCAATCAGTTTCGGATGCTTGGCCATGGCGTCGATCAGTTGCGCATCGCTCAGCGCCAGATCGGCCAGGTTCAGTTCCTTGTATTCGTCTTCACCGCTGCGCAGTAGCTGGCGTGCACCGATGCCGAGCTTTTCCAGCAGAGCCTTGAGGGTTGCTGCGTCGGGCGGGGTTTCCAGGTAGCGAACCACCGTCGGAGCCAGGCCGCGCGCTTCGAGCAGTTCAAGCGCGCCGCGGGATTTGGAGCAGCGTGGATTGTGATAGAGGGTCAGATCAGTCATGTTCGGGTCGCATCCAGCAGGGTGTGGCGGCTATTCTAACCGCAGCGACTTCGCATTTTGCTTGAATCTTAGAGAAGGATTGACCCATGACAAGGCGTTTGGCAGCAGCACTGGCCATCACCGCGAGCTTGTTGCTCGGCGGTTGCGGTGCAGACTACGGCCTGGACCAGAACGGCCAGACCGTAAAAGCCGAGCAGATTGACGGGCACTGGCTGGTGCTCAATTACTGGGCTGAATGGTGTGGCCCATGCCGGACTGAAATTCCGGAACTCAATGCCGCCGCCAAACAGTGGCAGACCCAAGGCATCAAGGTGGTCGGAGTGAACTTCGACGGCCTGCAGGGGGAAGAGCTGAAAAAAGCCAGTGAAGCCCTCGGTATCGGCTTCACCGTGCTGGCCACCGACCCGGCCGAGCGTTATGAGCTGCCGCGCAGCGAAGCCTTGCCGGTGACCTACATCATCGATGACAAGGGCAAGGTGCGTGAGCAGTTGATGGGCGAGCAGACCCTGGAAGGGCTGAACGCGAAGATCAAGGCGCATAAGGGCGCCTGACCTTCGCGGGGCAAGCCCGCTCCCACGGTAGGAGCGGGCTTGCCCCGCGATGCGTTTCAGCCTTCTTCAGGCCAGAAACGCAGAGGTTTGCCCTCGGCCGGCCAGAAACGCACCTGCTCGATCGGCGAGATATCCCAGCGCTGCACGGTTTCCAGCGCCTGGAGGAAGCGTTTTTCCTGTTCCATCAAGGCCGGTGCACACAGCTTGCGGGTGCTTCCGACCTTGCCGAACGTCAGTTTGTGGCCGTCAAGCTGGTAAGGCGCGAACCAGTGGTTGCAGCCGGCGTTACCGTACGCCCGGCCATCTTCGGCCAAGGTCAGGGTCAGGTGGCTGTAATCCATCAGCGGGCGTTCACCAATCCACTCCAGCAGATAGCTACGCTCTTGTTCCAGCTTCATCGGCTCTGCGGCGCAACCCAAGAGGGCGGTACCGGCCAGGGCTGAGAGCAACAGGGTTTTCACTGGGCCGTCTCCTTGCATTTCGGGCACAGGTGTTTGTCGCCACGGCTGCTCCAGCCCAGCTCGGCGATGCGTGCAGTCGCGGCGGGTTGCAGGGCTTTCTTGCCCAGTTTGGCATCAACGGCGAATTCGAAGCTCAGGTTAGCCTGACAGCTGTCGCAATTGACCTCCCAGGTGTGGATGGCCAGTTCGCCGAACACCGGGCCGCTGGCAACCGCAACCCACTGGCCGCTCGGGTTGATCAGGTGGCGTACGGTTTCCACGGTCAGGCGCATGGACAGATCCTTGCTGCCCTTGAGGGTGACCAGCAAGATGTCATGCTTTTGAATCGAACCACCGTTGCCGGTCACCTGGTAGCGGCCTGGCACCAAGGCGCGGCATTCGATCAGTGTGTGTTGCGGGTTAAACAGGTTGTAGCGGAAATCGTGTTCGACCATGGGTCCTCCAAATCTGCCGCGTATCCTAGCATCAACCCTCGACCAAGTTTTGCGGATTGCCTGCCGCCCAGCGGGTAATGTTATCGAGTGTCGTTTCGGCGATGGCCGCCAGGGCTTCGCGGGTCAGGAAGGCCTGGTGGGCGGTGACGATGACATTGGGGAAGGTCAACAAGCGTGCCAGCACGTCGTCTTGCAGCGGCAGGTCGGAGCGGTCTTCGAAGAACAGCTGGGCTTCTTCTTCGTAGACATCCAGGCCGAGGTAGCCCAACTGGCCGTCTTTCAGGGCTTCAATCAGCGCCGGGGTATCGATCAACGCGCCGCGCCCGGTGTTGATCAGCATGGCGCCTGGCTGCAGTTGTGCCAGGCTTTGCGCGTTGATCAAGTGACGGGTCTGTTCGGTCAAGGGGCAATGCAGGCTGATGATTTGTGCCTGGCGTAGCAGCTCGGGCAGTTCCAGGTAGCGGGCCCCCAGCGCCAGCAGCTCAGGGTTGGGGTAGGGGTCGTAGGCCAGTAGCTGGCAACCGAAACCGGCCATGATGCGGGCGAATGTGGCGCCGATCTGACCGGTACCGACCACGCCGACGGTCTTGCCGTGAAGGTCGAAGCCGGTCAGGCCGTGCAGGCTGAAATTGCCTTCGCGGGTACGGTTGTAGGCTCGGTGCAGGCGGCGGTTGAGGGCCAGGATCAGGGCGACGGCATGCTCCGCCACGGCATGAGGTGAGTACGCTGGTACACGAACCACCGCCAACCCCAGGTGTTTTGCCGCCGCAAGGTCGACATGGTTATAGCCGGCCGAACGCAGGGCGATCAGGCGCGTACCGCCCTGCGCCAGGCGTTTGAGCACCGGTGCGCTGAGGTCGTCGTTAATAAAGGCACAGACCACCTCATGGCCGCTGGCCAGCGCCGCGGTGTCTTCGGTCAGCCGCGCTGGCTGGAAGTGCAGCTCCAGGCCGTGGGCTGCCGGGGTGTTGTTGAAGCTGTCCTGGTCGTAGGTCTGGCTGCTGAAAAACAGTACGCGCATGGGATCTTCCTGAGTCAATTGCGGGGGCAGTCTAGCCGTCTTGGCTGCTCGTCACCTTGCTGCAGATCAGGCGCTCAGGCGCGCCTGGGCAGTGAGTCGGATAATCGCCCGGTCCAGTTCGTCCAGAGCACGGGGGGCTTCGGGGTCATTCTGTTTGAGCAAGGTTTCGCTGCGCTGGCAGGCTGCGCGTAACTGCGGTACCCCACAGTAGCGAGAGGCGCCGTTAAGGCGATGCACCCGCTCGATCATGCCGTTGCGGTCGGCGGCATCACGGGCGATACGAATCGCCTCGCGGTCAGCCTCCAGCGAAGCCAGCAACATGGCCAGCATATCGGCCGCAAGGTCGGGTTTGCCGGCAGCCAGGCGCAAACCTTCTTCCGGGTCGAGGACCTTGAGTTCACTGCTGTCGGCAATACGCGCTGGCAAGCGTTCGCTGTGCGAAGCGGCGAGGTTCAGGCCGGTCCATTTCAGCACGACTTGCGCCAGTTGGCGCTCACTGATCGGTTTGGTCAGGTAGTCGTCCATGCCGCTGTGCAGCAAGGCGCGCTTTTCGTTGGCCATGGCGTGGGCGGTGAGGGCAACAATAGGCAGTGGTGCGCCGCTCTGGCTGCTTTCCCAGCGGCGAATCTGCTCGGTGCATTCGCGACCGTCCATGCCCGGCATTTGCACATCCATCAACACCAGGTCGAAACGCTCGTCCTGAACAGCCTGAACGGCAGCATAGCCACTGTCGACCGCCAGCACCGACGCACCCATGTCTTCGAGCAGGGTTTGCACCAGCAGCAGGTTGGCCGGGTTGTCATCGACACACAATATTTTCGGCAGCGGTTGTTCAATGCCGGCCTTGGCCTCGCTGTTCATGCGCCGTGGCTGCACCAGCTCAAGCAGGGCGCGGCGCAATTTGCGGGTGCAGGGCGGTTTGGCCTGAAGCTGGCTGTGCGCGTTGGGCAGGTAAGGGTGGTACAGCGCCTGCTCGGTAGTTGGGCACAGTACCAACGCCTGGCAATCCAGGCGCTCCAGTTGCTGAATGTATTGGCCCAGGCGTTCCGGTGTAACGCTGTCGAGGTTGACTCCCAACACCGCAAGAGTGAACGGTTCTCCGGCCATCCGCGCAGCTGCCGTGGCATGCAGCAATGGGTCGATGGAGTTGAAGGCGGTTACACGCAGGCCGCAGTCTTCCAGTTGGTGCTCCAGGGCCTGACGCGCCAGTTCGTGGGCATCGACAATCGCTACCCGGCGGTCCACCAGCGATTGCAGCGGCAGGTCTTCGGCGTCGTCACGGGCTTTGGGCAAACGCACGCTGACCCAGAACTGCGAGCCTTCACCCGGTGTGCTGTCGACGCCGATCTCACCGCCCATTTGCTCGATCAGGCGTTTGGAAATCACCAGACCCAGGCCGGTACCGCCGGGTTGGCGAGACAATGAGTTGTCAGCCTGACTGAACGCCTGGAACAGTGCCCGCACATCCTGACTGGACAGGCCGATACCGGTGTCTTGCACGCTGATACGCAGTTGTACGCTGTCTTCGTGCTCTTCTTCGAGCATGGCGCGGGTGACGATGGTGCCTTCGCGGGTGAACTTGATGGCGTTGCTGATCAGGTTGGTGAGGATCTGCTTGAGGCGTAGCGGGTCGCCCACCAGCGACAACGGTGTATCGCGGTAGATCAGGCTGACCAGCTCCAGCTGCTTGGCATGTGCAGCGGGGGCAAGGATGGTCTGGGTGTCCTGGATCAGGTCGCGCAGGTTGAACGGAATGCTGTCCAGCACCAGTTTGCCGGCCTCGATCTTGGAGAAATCGAGAATCTCGTTGATGATCCCCAGCAAGCTGCTGGCCGACTTTTCGATGGTGCCGAGGTAATCGAGCTGACGCGGGGTCACTTCGCTTTTTTGCAACAGGTGGGTGAAGCCGAGGATGCCATTGAGCGGGGTGCGAATCTCGTGGCTCATGTTGGCGAGAAACTCGGACTTGATCCGGCTGGCCTCCAGGGCTTCCTTGCGTGCCATGTCCAGTTCGATGTTCTGGATCTCGATGGTTTCCAGGTTCTGGCGTACATCTTCGGTCGCCTGGTCGATGCTGTGCTGCAACTCTTCATGGGCGTTGTGCAGGGATTCGGCCATGCGGTTGATACCGGCTGCCAGCTCATCCATCTCGTAACTGCCCATTGCTGGCAAGCGCTCATCCAGGTTGCCGTCCCTGAGTTGAGTGACCGCGTGCTTGATCTGGCCGATCGGGTCATTGATCGTGCGGCTCATACGCAGCGCCAGCAAGGCTGTGCCGAGCAGGCCGAAGAAAATCAGCAGCAGGCTGGTAAACAGGCTGCGGTAACCGCGTAGCAGGGTACCGTCGTGGGACAGCTCGATTTCCACCCAGCCCAGCAGCCGGTCGGTTTGGCTCGGGATATGTTCGCCGGCCAGGTCACGATGATGGCCGAAAACCGGTAGCAAGTAGCGGGTGGCGTCTCTGCCGGTACGCTGCAGCATTTCGGTTCCGCCACCGGTGGGGGCCTGATTGAGCATGCTGGGCCCGGCGTGGGCCAGGCTGCTGCGCTCCGGGTTGAGCAGGGCGACGGCGCGCACATCGGCTTGTTCCAGGGTTTGGGCAGCGACGCGCTCCAGTTGGGCCAGGTCGCGGCGGGCCAGGGCCGGGGCCACCAGCGGCGCCAGGTGCTCGGCAATCATCTTGCCGCGCTGCAGCAATTGGGTTTGCAGTTCGTTCTGCTGCAGCCAGGTGAAATAGCTGCCCAGTACCAACGCCATCAAGCCAGCAGGCAACAAGGCCAGCAGCAATACTCGGCTGCGGATTCCCAAACTATTGAGCACGCAACTCTCCTGTGCCTGGCATGTGCTGTAAACGTCGTCGATTCAAGGCGACGGACCCAGTCGGAAAAGTACCGCGCCTGCTCGAGCAATGCACTCATTTGTAGCGACTTTCGATGTAGGCAAAATCCTTGTGGCGGTGCCGACTAGCAGTTGCGGGTTGAATGAGCAGGGTAATTACTCAATAATCGCGTAACTGAGAATTGCTAGCACCCGCCAATGAATCCCGAAGCCATTAGTGAATCCAGTGTACTTGCCATCGAGGATGACCCTGTCCTGGGCGCCCACCTGCACGAAACCTTGCAGCGTGGTGGCTTCAAGGTCACCTGGTGCAGAAGTGGGCGCGACGGTCTTGATGTGGCACGTCAGTCACGTTTCGACGTGGTCTTGATGGATATTCTGCTGCCTGGGCTTAACGGCCTGGACGTGCTGTCGAAGTTTCGTGAAAGCAGCTCGACGCCAGTGATCATGATGTCGGCCCTGGGTGCTGAGGCTGACCGTATCTGTGGCTTCCAACGAGGCGCTGATGACTACTTGCCCAAGCCGTTCAGCATGGCCGAATTGCAGGTGCGTATTGAAGCGATCCTGCGCCGTGTGGCGCTGGAACGCCGCCGCCAGGCGCCTGCTGCTGAGCCGGCTGGCGCCTTGCACTTCGACGAGCAGGCGTGTGATGTGCGCTGCGGCGAACAGTGGGCAGGGCTGACGTTGAGCGAGTATCGGCTGCTCGACACCTTGCACCGCAGCCATGAAGAAGTGCTGAGCAAGGCCTTCCTTTATCAGCAGGTGTTGCAGCGTGGCTATGCGCGCCATGACCGTAGTCTGGACATGCATGTCAGTCAGATCCGCCGCAAGCTCAAAGCCATCGGCTACCAGGAAAGGGAAGTGCGCACCGTGTGGGGCAAGGGGTACGTGCTCAGTGCCGCTGATCTCAACTGAATTGCCCAACCGCCACTCATTGTTCTGGAAACTGGCGATTTTGCTGGTGGGCTTCTGCCTGTTGATGATTGGCCTGAGCTGGAGCTGGGGCCGACACATGGAGACCCAGAACGCGTTCCTCTCTGAGCAGGCGCGGGCCACCCTGACTACCTATGCCGCCGAAGCCGAGCAGGCCTGGGAGCAGGGCGGGCAGTCAGGCGTCGATGCCTGGTTGGTCGATATGGCCGGCAGGGAGAACATCTGGGTGAATGTGCTCGGGCCTGACCTGCAGTCGCTGAGCAGTACACCGCTGACGCCTGAGCAAGCCCGCCGGGCCACCTTTCTGCGAGGGATCGACTGGCCAGTCAGCCGGCGCGTGATCGGTTTGCCCTGGATGCGTGTGCCCTTTGTCGAGCACCCCGAGCGTGGTTTGCTGGTGATCGAATTGCCGAAGCGCCTGATGCCGGGGCAATACCGCCTGTTCTGGCGGATCATGACCAACGGCATCATTCCCGGGTTGTTCACGTTATTACTGTGTATTGGCCTGTATCGCATGTTGATCATGCCGTTGATCCAACTGCGCGAGCAGGCCAATGCCTGGCGTGCGGATCAACTCTCGGCACGGGTCGCCAGTAGCACCACCAGTCGCCAGGATGAACTGGGTGAGCTGGGGCGTGCCTTCGATGACATGGCCGAACGCTTGCAGGGCACGGTTGCCTTGCAGCAGCAGATGTTGCGCGACCTGTCCCATGAGTTGCGTACCCCCTTGAGCCGACTGCGCGTCGCTTGTGAAGGCGAGGCCGACGCCGGGCAGTTGCGCGACCGCCTGAGCCGGGAAATCGACTGCATGCAACACTTGGTGGAGGATGCCTTGCAACTGGCATGGCTCGACACCGAGCGGGCGCCGCTGAGCAAAGAACCCATTCAAGTGCAGGCACTGTGGGAAATGCTCGCCGAAGACGCCTGCTTTGAAAGCACCTGGCCAACGGAGCAACTGCATTGCGCGCTGGACGCTTCGTGTTGGGTGCAGGGCAACCTCAACACCCTGGCCCAGGCGCTGGAGAACATCCTGCGCAATGCCATTCGTCATTCCCCTGCGACGGGGGTGATTCGCCTGGACGGCCGCCAGCAGGGCGATCACTGGCTGCTGTGGCTGGAGGATCAGGGAGGAGGCGTGGCCGAAACTGAACTGGAGCGTATCTTCGCACCGTTTACCCGACTGGACGGCTCGCGCCCCGGGGATGGTGGCTTCGGCCTGGGCCTGAGCATCGCCCGCAACGCCATCGCCCGCCAAGGCGGCCGCCTGTGGGCGCAAAATACCGGCGAAGGCTTGCGCTTGAACATCCAACTACCGATAGCCTCAGCTTGACCGTGTAGGAGCGGGCTTGCCCCGCGATTGCGGTGTGTCTGGTAAACAGCAATCGCGGGGCAAGCCCGCTCCTACAGCTTATAGCTTCCAGCTATAAACCAAACACATTGCGTGATATGGGCTGCGCGCGTTTGCCGGTATGATAGGCGCCCCCGCAGTCTGGATTGCGAACTACGCCATGACCTTGCAGTACCCAACCATCGCCGATTGCGTCGGCAACACGCCTCTGGTCCGCCTGCAGCGCATTGCCGGTGAGACCAGCAACACCCTCCTGCTCAAGCTTGAAGGTAATAACCCGGCAGGTTCGGTCAAAGACCGCCCGGCGCTGTCGATGATCACCCGCGCCGAGCTGCGTGGGCAGATCAAGCCCGGTGATACCCTGATCGAAGCGACCTCCGGCAACACCGGGATCGCCTTGGCCATGGCGGCGGCGATCAAGGGTTACAAGATGATCCTGATCATGCCGGACAACTCCAGTGCCGAACGCAAAGCGGCAATGACCGCTTATGGCGCCGAGCTGATTCTGGTCAGCAAGGAAGAAGGCATGGAAGGCGCTCGTGATCTGGCCGACCGTCTGCAGGCCGATGGCCGTGGTCTGGTGCTCGACCAGTTTGGCAACGGTGACAATCCCGAAGCCCACTACGTCAGCACCGGTCCGGAAATCTGGCAGCAGACCAACGGCACCATCACCCATTTCGTCAGCTCCATGGGTACCACCGGCACCATCATGGGCTGCTCGCGTTACCTCAAAGAGCAGAACCCGGCTGTACAGATCGTTGGTTTGCAGCCGATGGAAGGCTCGGCGATCCCGGGCATTCGTCGCTGGCCCGAAGAGTACCTGCCGAAAATCTACCAGGCTGACCGCGTTGATCGCGTGGTCGACATGGCCCAGAGCGAAGCCGAAGAGACCACCCGCCGATTGGCCCGGGAAGAGGGCATTTTCTGTGGTGTGTCCTCCGGTGGTGCAGTGGCGGCGATGTTGCGCCTGTCGCGCGAGCTGGAAAACGCCGTGATCGTGGCAATTATTTGTGACCGTGGCGACCGTTACCTGTCGACCGGTATTTTCGACGCGGCGAACTGATGTCCAAAAGTAAACGTAACAGCGGCCTGCGCTTCCAGCCGGCCGGCGGTAGCCGTACGCCGCAGATTCCTGCCGGTAAAAAGCAGCGCCTGCGTATCGAGCGCCTGGCCGGTGATGGGCGCGGTATTGCCTTTCTCGAAGGGCGCACCTGGTTTGTCAGTGGTGCGCTGGCCGAGGAAGACGTCGAAGCACGCGTGCTCAATGCCCACGGCAAAGTGGTCGAGGCGCGCCTGGAGCGGGTCTTTACCGCCAGCCCGGCGCGTCGTGAAGCACCGTGCAAGCATTTTGATCGCTGCGGCGGCTGCAACCTGCAGCACTTGCCGCATGCCGATCAACTGGCCCTCAAGCAGCGCTTGCTGGCTGAGCAGTTGCAAAGGGTCGCTGGGGTCACTCCCGAGCGCTGGGCCAGCCCCCTGACCGGCCCCGAGTTTGGTTACCGGCGTCGGGCGCGGGTTGCGGTACGTTGGGACAACAAAGCCAAGAAGCTTGAAGTCGGGTTCCGCGCCGAGGCCAGCCAGGACATCGTCGCTATCGATGACTGCCCGGTGCTGGTACAGCCCTTGCAGGCAATCATGCGTCACTTGCCGCTGTTACTGCAGAGCTTGAGCAAGCCGCAGGTGATCGGCCATGTCGAGTTGTTCAGTGGCACGGCCGTGGCTTTGCTGCTGCGCCATACCGCGCCGTTGGCGGAAGGCGACCTGGCGCGCGTGCAGGCATTTTGCGCAGAGGCCCAGGTGCAGCTGTGGTTGCAGGGAGAGGGTGAACCTTATCCGCATGATGCTGGTCAGACCCTCGGTTTTACCCTGGCACCCTGGAACCTGGAGCTGGCGTACCGGCCCGGGGATTTTGTGCAGGTCAATGCCGAGGTCAATACAGCAATGATCGAGCAGGCGTTGGCCTGGCTGGCGCCACAAGCCGACGAGCGTGTGCTTGATCTGTTCTGCGGCCTGGGCAATTTCGCCCTGCCTCTGGCCCGGCAAGTGCGGGAAGTCGTGGCGGTGGAAGGGGTGCAGGCGATGGTCGAGCGGGCAGCGGCCAATGCCCGCAACAACAATTTGCATAACACGCAGTTTTTTCAGGCCGATTTATCGCAGCCTTTGTCTGCCTCCAGCTGGGCCGCTGGAGGCTTTTCTGCGGTACTCTTGGACCCACCGCGAGACGGTGCCTACGAGGTAGTGCGAAATATTGCAGACCTTGGAGCGAAACGTCTTGTATATGTATCGTGCAACCCGGCAACCCTGGCCCGCGACACGCTCGAGCTGGTCAGGCAGGGTTACCGGCTAAAATGTGCCGGGATTCTCGACATGTTTCCTCAAACGGCGCATGTCGAAGCCATGGCGTTATTCGAAGCGGGCTAGCGGGACTGGCGCGTCAGGCGCTGCACCTTGGGTCCGGCAGGGGCAGCACCAGTGATTTCAAGCGCATCGCGAATGCGCTGTAGGGAAAGGTAAACAAAGATGGTACAGGTGAGAGTGCACCAGCCGGTCAACACAGACGGCAGTATCAATCTCGAAGCATGGCTGGATCATGTGGTGAGCGTCGACCTGGCGCTGGACCGTGAAGCCCTCAAGGCGGCTTGCGAGTTCGCACAGGAAATCGAGAAAAAGGGTAACCCGGCCAAGCATTCCTGGGCCGATGGCACCTCAAGTTTTCAGGCCGGTCTGGAAATTGCCGAAATTCTCGCCGACCTCAAGCTCGACCAGGACTCCCTGGTTGCTGCGGTGATCTACCGTGCCGTGCGCGAAGGCAAGGTGACCCTGGCCGAAGTCGGTCAACGTTTCGGTCCGGTGGTCTCCAAACTGATCGACGGCGTACTGCGCATGGCGGCTATCAGCGCCAGCCTCAGCCCGCGCCAGTCGCTGGTGCTGGGTTCCCAGGCACAGGTCGAAAACCTGCGCAAAATGCTCGTGGCCATGGTCGATGACGTCCGAGTGGCGTTGATCAAACTGGCTGAACGTACCTGCGCCATCCGGGCGGTCAAAGGTGCCGATGACGAGAAGCGTCATCGTGTCGCCCGCGAAGTGTTCGATATCTATGCCCCGCTGGCGCACCGGCTGGGCATCGGGCATATCAAGTGGGAGCTGGAAGACTTGTCTTTCCGCTACCTGGAACCGGAGCAATACAAGCAGATCGCCAAGCTGCTGCATGAGCGGCGCCTGGACCGTGAACGTTTCATCAGCGATGTGATGAACCAGTTGCAGAACGAGTTGCTGGCAACCGGGGTCAAGGCTGACATCAGCGGTCGGGCCAAGCACATCTATTCGATCTGGCGCAAAATGCAGCGCAAAGGCCTGGAGTTCAGCCAGATCTATGACGTGCGTGCGGTACGCGTACTGGTTCCGGAAATGCGCGACTGCTACACCGCGCTGGGGATCGTGCATACCCTCTGGCGGCACATTCCGAAAGAGTTCGACGATTACATCGCCAACCCCAAGGAAAACGGCTATCGCTCATTGCACACCGCAGTGATCGGCCCCGAGGGCAAGGTGTTGGAAGTGCAGATCCGCACCCACGCCATGCACGAAGAGGCCGAGCTCGGCGTCTGCGCGCACTGGCGCTACAAAGGAACCGACGTCAAATCCAGCTCCAACCATTACGAGGAGAAAATCTCCTGGTTGCGTCAGGTGCTGGAGTGGCACGAAGAGCTGGGTGATATCGGCGGCCTTGCCGAACAGTTGCGTGTCGATATCGAGCCCGACCGGGTGTATGTGTTTACCCCGGACGGCCATGCAATCGATCTGCCCAAGGGCGCTACGCCGCTGGACTTCGCCTATCGCGTGCACACTGAAATCGGTCACAACTGCCGTGGTGCGAAGATCAACGGGCGGATCGTGCCGCTCAACTACAGCCTGCAGACCGGCGAGCAGGTCGAGATCATCACCAGCAAGCACGGCAACCCCAGCCGCGACTGGCTGAACTCGAACCTGGGCTACGTCACCACCTCGCGGGCGCGGGCCAAGATTGTTCACTGGTTCAAACTGCAGGCGCGTGACCAGAACGTTGCCGCCGGCAAGACCTTGCTTGAGCGCGAGCTCAACCGCCTGGGCCTGCCTCAAGTCGACTTCGAGCGTTTGGCGGAAAAGGTCAACCTCAAGGCTGCTGAAGACATGTTCGCTTCTCTGGGGGCCGGCGACTTGCGTCTGGCGCACCTGGTCAACGCCGCTCAGCAACTGGTCGAGCCTGAGCGCAGCGAGCACGTTGAGCTGGTACCGCGTAAGGCGACCGGCTACAAACCCGGCAAGCGCGGCGATATCCAGATCCAGGGCGTGGGCAACCTGCTGACACAAATGGCCGGCTGCTGCCAGCCGCTGCCAGGCGACGCGATTGTCGGTTACATCACCGTTGGCCGTGGAGTGACGATTCACCGTCAGGACTGCGCTTCGGTGCTGCAACTGGCGGGGCGTGAGCCTGAGCGGATTATTCAGGTCAGTTGGGGGCCGGTGCCGGTGCAGACCTACCCGGTCGACATCATCATTCGCGCCTACGATCGCCCAGGCTTGCTGCGTGATGTCTCCCAGGTGCTGCTCAATGAGCGGATCAACGTTCTGGCGGTCAACACCCGCTCGAACAAGGAAGACAACACTGCACTGATGTCGCTGACCATCGAGATTCCGGGGCTGGATGCGCTTGGGCGCTTGCTCGGGCGGATTTCGCAGTTGCCGAACATCATCGAGACGCGGCGTAATCGTACCCCTTGAAATTATGATCGCGGGGCAAGCCCGCTCCCACAGGGGATCAACTGTGGGAGCGGGCTTGTCCCGCGATAAGGATCCGAGATGTACACCCTAGACGACCTGCTCCACCTCATGGCCCGTCTGCGTGACCCGCAGTACGGTTGCCCGTGGGACCTCAAGCAGACCTACGCCACGATCATTCCCTACACCCTCGAAGAAGCTTACGAAGTGGCGGATGCCATCGAACGTAGCGATTTTGAGCATTTGCAGGGCGAGTTGGGCGACCTGCTGTTCCAGGTGGTGTATTACAGCCAGCTGGCCCGTGAAGAAGGCCGTTTCGAGTTTGCCGGGGTGATCGACAGCATTACCCGCAAACTGATCCGTCGCCATCCGCACGTATTTCCAACGGGTGAGCTGTACGCTCCGCTGGATACCCCGAAGCTCGATGAAGCTCAGGTCAAGCAGCGTTGGGAAGAAATCAAAGCCCAGGAGCGTGCCGAGAAGGGCGTTCCCGAGCAGCTGTCGCTGCTGGACGATGTGCCGGCGGCCTTGCCAGCATTGTCTCGTGCCGCCAAGCTGCAAAAGCGCACGGCCAAAGTCGGGTTCGACTGGCCGGATGCCTTGCCTGTGCTCGACAAAGTGCGTGAGGAACTCGACGAAGTGCTGCAGGCCATGGCCGATAATGACAGCGCGGCGCTGGCCGAGGAGGTAGGCGATCTGCTGTTTGCCACGGTCAACCTGGCCCGGCACCTGAAGGTCGATCCGGAAAACGCCTTGCGCGGCGCTAACCAAAAATTTGAACGACGTTTCCGATTTATCGAGCAGGCATTGCGCGAAAGCGGGCGTCCGATTGAAGATTGCACCCTGGAAGACATGGATGCGCTGTGGGGCGAAGCCAAACGTCAGGAAAAAAACCTGTCCAGCTGCGGCTGACTGAAGTTTATAAGTGAGTGAACGATGAGCCTTTCCCTTCGTGACCAATTGCTCAAAGCCGGTCTGGTCAACCAGAAACAGGTCAAGCAGGTCAACAAAGATCAGAAGAAACAGAAACGCCTGGAACACAAGGGCCAGGTTGAAGTCGACGACAGCCAGCAGCGGATGGCCAAGGAAGCCATGGCGGAAAAAGCCCTGCGCGACCAGGAACTCAACCGCCAGCAGCAGGAGAAGGCTGAGCAGAAGGCCCGTGCCGCCCAGGTCAAGCAATTGATCGAGGTGTCGCGCCTGCCCAAGCTGACCACTGAGGATTACTACAACTTCGTCGACGACAAGAAGGTCAAGCGTCTGTCGGTCAACGCTCTGATGCGCAGCAAGCTGAGCAGCGGCTCGCTGGCCATTGTTGCCCACGGCGGTGGCTACGAGGTGATCCCTCGCGAAGCGGCACTGAAGATCCAGGAGCGCGATCCCAAGCGTATCGTCCTGCTCAATACCCAGGTTGAAGAGCCGGATGCCGATGATCCGTACGCGGCCTACGTGATTCCTGATGACCTGATGTGGTAACAACGACAAACCCCGCCTCGGCGGGGTTTGTGCTTTCTGAAGGGCCTATTCCTGCTGCTGCCTGCTTTCCAGGAACTCCAGTTCAACACGGTAATTGTGGGCTTCATGCTCATTGTGGAACATACCCACCAGCTCATCCTGCTGGTGCACATCCCAGATGCGCAGACCTGCTGCCAGGCTTTCGTAAGACATTTTGGTTTCATCGCGCTCAGTTACTTTGACAGTCATCTGCAAACTCCAGGTTCAGTTAACTGCGGCATTCTGTCGCAGGACTCTTTTATAGAGTTTGTTAGCTGCCTAAGTAAATGTTTGCCCCATGAAACATCTTTCATGCAAGCACGAAAACTCCGTAGGAGCGGGCTTGCCCCGCGATGCGATGTGGCTGACAACTCGCAATCGCGGGGCAAGCCCGCTCCCACCGGGATGAGTTGGGGAGGTGTTTTTGCTGCCCATAAAAAACCCCGCACAAGGCGGGGTTCGGGTGTAGCTGGCAGTCAGCGATCAGTTGCCCTTGACCGACTTGCCATCGACCGTACCGTCTTGCAGCACGATCACATACTCTTTGCCGTCGGTTTCGACCTGGCGCAGTTGCACCAGCAGGTAGTCCCAATCCTTGGCGAACCACAGCTCGGTGATGCGCTTGCTTTGGCTAGGATCGCGTACGCGCTCAACCTTGATGGCATCGACCTGGCCAGTCTTGGTGGTGACCTTTTCAGTGCCGAGAACGCGGAAGTCATAGGTATCGATCTCGTCGCCATCGACCACCTGGTAACTCACGCTTTTTTTGCCGGCAGCGATGTCGTGTTGCAAGGCCAACTGATAGGTGGACTTGTCGAGCACGCCACGGTTCAGCGGCAGCTTGATCGCGTCACCACGGTCGGTGCCGGTGATTTCCTTTTTGTTCCAGTCAAAATTCAGATCGACCTTCTTGGCTTTGCCCAGGCCACCACGTTCAAAGTGGTAGGTCTGTGGCAACAGGGCATCCTTGTCCAGGCGCAGGGTGCTTTCTTCTGTCAGGCTGGCGATCATCATCGATGCCTTGAAGTTGAGGCTCCAGGTACCGTTGGCGTTCTTTTCCAGGCTGCGCTCGGCGGTGCCGCTCATGGGCAGCTGTTTCCAGTCTGCGGTGTAGCTGGCCGAGAATGGCTTGAGGTCTGCTGCCTGAAGCGGCAGTGCGAGCACGGCAAGAGCGAAGAGCAGGGCGCGACGCATAGTATCTCCTAGGGTCGAATCAAGTGGCCGCTGGCCGCCAGGGGCTGGCCATCCAGTAGAGCACCGTGTTCACCAAGGCGCAAACGGCCTTCAGCGAACCAGCGCACCGCCAGCGGGTAAATCTGATGTTCCTGGCTGTGAACCCTTTGTGCCAGGCGTTCCGGCGTGTCATCCAACTCTACCGGTATTACTGCCTGTACGACCAGCGGGCCGCCATCGAGTTCCTCAGTGACGAAGTGCACGCTGCAGCCATGCTCGCGGTCACCGGCTTCAAGGGCGCGTTGATGGGTGTGCAGGCCTTTGTACTTGGGCAGCAGTGACGGGTGGATATTCAGCAGGCGGCCTTGATAGTGCCGGACAAAGCCGGCACTCAAGATACGCATGAAGCCCGCCAGCACCACCAGTTGAGGCTGGTAACCGTCGATCAGTTCGACCAGGGCTGCATCGAATGCCTCGCGGCCGTCGAAAGCCTTGTGGTCGAGCACGGCAGTGTCGATGCCGGCATCACGGGCACGCTGCAAACCGTAGGCATCGGCGCGGTTGGAGATGACCGCGCGGATCCGCACCGGGCTATCGCCGGTGCGGGTGCTGTCGATCAAGGCTTGCAGGTTACTGCCGGTGCCAGACAGCAGCACCACGACATCACACGACGTATTCGGCATCAGTGCGCCTTGACGTTCTTCAGCTCGACCTGGGCAGCGCCTTCGGCAGCAACGCCGATCTGGCCGATGACCCAAGGCTGCTCACCGGAGTCACGCAGGTTCTGCAGAGCGGCTTCGACCTGGTCCTGAGCAACGCAGATGACCATGCCAACGCCACAGTTCAGCACGCGGTGCATTTCGTGCTCGTCGACGTTGCCTTGCTCTTGCAGCCAGTCGAAGACCGCCGGGCGCGTCCAGCTGGCGACGTCAACCACAGCCTGGGCGCCTTTGGGCAGCACGCGTGGGATGTTGTCGAGCAAGCCGCCACCGGTGATGTGGGCCATGGCTTTGACTGCGCCGGTGTCTTTGATCAGCTTGAGCAGTGGCTTGACGTAGATGCGGGTCGGGGCCATCAGCAGTTCGGTCAGCGGCTTGCCGTCGAGCTGGATGTTTTCGATGTCGGCACCGGCTACTTCGATGATCTTGCGGATCAGCGAGTAACCATTGGAGTGCGGACCGGAAGACGGCAGGGCGATCAGCGCGTCGCCAGTGGCTACTTTGGAGCCGTCGATGATTTCGGCTTTTTCCACTACGCCGACGCAGAAGCCGGCCAGGTCGTAGTCTTCGCCTTCGTACATGCCAGGCATTTCAGCGGTTTCGCCACCAACCAGGGAGCAGCCTGCCAGTTCGCAGCCAGCGCCGATGCCGGTCACCACGGTAGCGGCAACGTCAACGTTGAGCTTGCCGGTGGCGTAGTAGTCGAGGAAGAACAGCGGCTCGGCACCGCACACTACCAAGTCGTTGACGCACATGGCGACCAGGTCCTGGCCGATGCTGTCGTGCTTGTTCAAGTTCAGCGCCAGGCGCAGTTTGGTGCCCACACCGTCGGTGCCGGAAACCAGGACCGGTTGCTTGTAGCCGGCCGGGATTTCACAGAGGGCGCCAAAACCGCCCAGGCCGCCCATGACTTCCGGGCGCGCCGTGCGCTTGGCAACGCCTTTGATGCGTTCGACCAATGCTTCACCGGCGTCGATGTCTACACCGGCGTCCTTGTAGCTCAGGGAGGGTTGCTTGCTCATGATCCAGGCCTTTAAGAGGGAGGGATTCAGGGGAATCGACCGCGATCTGCCAGGCAAGGCGGAGCATTTCCGGCTGCCTGACCGTCACCGGTCTGCGAAGGCGCGCGATTTTATCAGGGTTGCCCGGTAGCGGCCATCCTCAGGCCGACGGGCAGGGGCCTGTTCGGCTAAAAAAATAACCTTTAATGGTGTCTGACTGGTTGCCGGGGCATAGGCTGTATAAGGTATAGCAAAGGCGATGAGGTGAAATTGGCCGGGCAGGCTGAATGTTTTGCACGGTGCTGCGGTCATACCAACCACTGTTGAAAGCATCGCTTCTTTATTATCAGGACAGGAATCCTACATGCGTTTGCGTCATTACCTGGCCGTTGGCTGTCTTGCCTTGTTTGGCCTGTCGGCTCAGGCCGAAACCGTTTCCGGTCTCTATCAAGTTCGCGAACCGGTCGATGGCCAAGGCACCGAAGCCCGTGCTCAGGCCACCGGCAAAGCCCTTGAAACCCTCGTGCTGCGCCTGACCGGTGACCCCAAGGCGGCGCAGAGCCCGGCCCTGGCAAGCTTGCGCAAGGACCCACAACAAATCATCAGCCAGTTCGGTTTCGAGGCCGGCCCCCCGGAAACCGTGCTGGTGGACTTTGACCCGGGCAGCACTGAGCGCGCGCTTCGTCAGGCCGGCCTGGCACTGTGGGGCAACAACCGGCCTTCGATCCTCGGCTGGTGGTTGAACGACAGCACCGAGGGCTCAAGTCTGGTGGGGGACGGCCAAAACAGTGCCACGCCCTTGCGTCGTGCCGCGCAGCACCGAGGCCTGCCGTTGCGTCTGCCATTGGCCGATCTCAACGAACAACTGGTTGCCACTGCAAAAAATCTGGAAGGGGCAGACCCTGCGCCGTTGCGTGATGCCTCGGAACGTTATGGTGCAGATGCCTTGTTGGCGGTGCACGCCAGCGAGGCTGATGGCAAATGGCAGGGCACCTGGCGCTTGTGGTTGGGTGAGCAGCGTGAGCAGGGCAAGGTCGAAGCGGCCGATCAGGCTGCATTGGCCGATGCGGTGATGCTGGCGGTCAGTGCTCGCCTGGCGCCTCGCTTCGTGGCGCGCCCCGGTGCCAGCAGTGTCATGCAGGTCCAGGTGCAGGGTATGACCTTGGCGCGTTATGCCGAGTTGGGCCGGGTGCTGGAGCCGTATGGTGGGCGCCTCAACCAAGTGACTGGCGATACCTTGATCTATCAGGTGACGGGTAACAGCGATCAGCTACGCGCCCAATTAGGCCTGGCTAAGCTGCAAGAGCTACCCGCCGAGGCGCCGGTATCGCAACCGGCGCAACCGGCGGCTGATCCGGCTAGCCCGGTCGCGACCCAGGCAGCTGTAGCCCAACCGTTCAATGGCCTGCGTTTTCGTTGGTAATGTCTGACCAGGCCTGGAGCCGTTCATGATTGATATGCGTCGCTGGGTATGGCCCGGCGTAATCGTGCTGTGCGCTGTATTGCTGTACTGGCTGCACCCGATCCTCTCGCCGTTCCTGGTGGGGATTCTCTTGGCTTACCTCGCCGACCCGCTGGTGGATCGCCTGGAACGTACCGGCATGTCCCGTACCTGGGGTGTGGTGGTGGTATTCACCCTGTTTACCTTACTGCTGACTTTGCTGTTGCTGGTGTTGGTGCCGATGCTCGCCAAGCAGCTGGTACGCCTCTACGAGCTGGCACCGCAAATGCTCGACTGGCTCCAGCACGATGCCTTGCCATGGCTGCAGACCCGCTTCGGGCTGGCTGAGGGCTTCTGGAAGTTCGACAAGATCAAGGCGGCCATCAGTGGTCATATGGGCCAGACTACCGACATTGTCGGGGTGATCCTGTCTCAGGCGACGGCGTCGGGGTTGGCCCTGTTGGGTTGGTTGGCCAATCTGGTGCTGATCCCGGTGGTGAGTTTTTACCTGCTGCGCGATTGGGATTTGATGATGGCCAAGCTCCGTAGCCTGCTGCCGCGCCAGCGCGAGGAGCGGGTAGTGGCATTGGCAGGCGAGTGCCATGAAGTGCTCGGTGCCTTCGTCCGTGGCCAGTTGATGGTGATGCTGGCGCTGGGTGTGATCTATGCCTCCGGCTTGATGCTGGTCGGCCTTGAACTTGGCTTGCTGATCGGCCTGCTGGCCGGGCTGGCGGCCATCGTGCCGTATATGGGCTTCATTATTGGTATTGGCGCGGCGATGATTGCCGGGTTGTTCCAGTTCGGCGGCGACCTGTACCCACTGCTGGGCATCATGGCAGTGTTCATGGTCGGGCAGGCGCTGGAGGGGATGGTGCTGACGCCGTTACTGGTAGGTGATCGCATTGGCTTGCATCCGGTAGCGGTGATTTTTGCCATTCTTGCCGGTGGTGAATTGTTCGGATTTACCGGCGTTTTGCTGGCGCTGCCAGTGGCGGCGGTGATCATGGTGCTGCTGCGTCACGTCCATGACCTCTATAAAGAGTCGGACATGTACGGTGGTGAGATTGACCCGGACCTGTAACTTAATAGCCAATGGCTTTCATCGATTGCCAGGCACCGATGCAAGCCTTTGATTTTACTTGTGGTCCACGCTGATTGTGCGCGTGGCGCCACGGGTATAAACTTTGCAGACTTTTCACAAAAGGCCCTTTGCGGTTCCCCGGGACTGCCCAGCCAGCATGAAACCGATCCAGTTGCCCTTGGGTGTGCGTCTGCGTGACGACGCCACCTTCATCAACTACTACCCGGGTGCCAACGCCGCCGCATTGGGCTACGTCGAGCGCCTCTGCGAAGCCGACGCCGGCTGGACCGAAAGCCTGATCTACCTCTGGGGCAAGCAGGGCGTCGGGCGTACCCACCTGTTGCAAGCCGCCTGCCTGCGCTTTGAGCAACTGGGCGAACCCGCCGTCTACCTACCGCTGGCGCAACTGCTTGATCGGGGTGTCGAACTGCTCGACAACCTGGAGCAGTACGAACTGGTGTGCCTCGATGATCTGCATGTCATTGCCGGCAAGCCCGAGTGGGAAGAGGCGATGTTCCACCTCTTCAACCGCCTGCGTGACAGTGGCCGTCGCCTGTTGCTGGCGGCGTCCAGCTCGCCACGTGAATTGCCGATCAAGCTCGCCGACCTCAAGTCGCGCCTGACCCTGGCGCTGATTTTCCAGATGCGTGCGCTGTCTGACGAAGACAAGCTGCGTGCCCTGCAACTGCGTGCTTCCCGCCGTGGCCTGCACCTGACAGACGAAGTCGGGCATTTCATTCTGACTCGCGGCACGCGCAGCATGAGCGCATTGTTCGACCTGCTCGAACGTCTCGATCAGGCCTCTTTGCAGGCTCAGCGCAAGCTGACAATCCCGTTTTTGAAAGAAACTTTAGGCTGGTAAGGCAGGGGCTAGAGCCTCGGCACATAAAAGTCACATTTTTTTCGATTGAATTTGCAAATCGATGCGATAGAAGGCATAGTCTCGACTTCTTTAAATCCAAGACACGGTCGTGCCCATGCTAAATCGCTTCGCACCCCTCGTGCCCCTCGCACTTGTGACCCTGCTTTTTGGCTGCGCGGCCCAAAGCCCTGTTTCGCAGCAGCAGGATCAACAATCGGTTATCTCTCAAGTTTCGGCCAAGCCCTCCACCTCGCTGGTGTTCGAGGAAGAAATGGCCACTGAAGAAGACCTGCAAGATTTCGCCAGCAGCAAGCCTTACCAACTGCCAGCCCTGGCTGACAACATTCTCGAGCGTGGCATGTCGCTGATCGGTACCCGTTACCGTTTTGGCGGTACCTCCGAGAACACCGGCTTTGATTGCAGCGGCTTCATCGGCTACCTGTTCCGCGAAGAGGCCGGCCTGAACCTGCCGCGCTCCACCCGCGAAATGATCAACGTGAAAGCCCCGCTGGTTGCTCGCAACAACCTCAAGCCGGGTGACCTGCTGTTCTTCAGCACCAATGGTCGCGGCCGTGTTAGCCACGCCGGGATCTACCTGGGTGACGATCAGTTCATTCATTCCAGCAGCCGCCGCAGCGGTGGTGTGCGCATCGACAAGCTCGGTGATCGCTACTGGAGCAAGACCTTTATCGAAGCCAAGCGTGCACTGGCCATGGCACCCACCGCGACGACTATTTCGCGCAACTGATCCCTGGCCCTGCAATATCACGGCGACGTCGCTTAAAAGCACGTCGCCGTGCGTGTTTACAGAAAGCGTCTAATCTAAATTCTCAACTATTTCCGGCCCTCACCGCCGGACGGCTTCAGACAGGATGTTCTGACCATGGCGATGAAGGCGCGCTTCGCTCTACTTTCCTTGCTGGCACTGCTCGGTGCCTGCTCCAGTCATGCTCCGACGCCACCCAAAGTGGTCGAGCCGGTGGTCATGGCGCCGCAAGTTTATTTCTCTCCCGTTGCTGAAGATGTGCTGTTCCAGGCCCTGGGCTTGGTGGGCACGCCGTATCGTTGGGGTGGTAACACGCCCGACGCAGGCTTCGATTGCAGTGGCTTGATCGGTTATGTCTACCGTGACTCTGCGGGTATTTCGCTGCCGCGTACGACCCGTGAAATGATTGGCATGCGTGCGCCGAATGTCGATCGCAATGCGTTGCAGTCGGGTGATCTGGTGTTCTTTGCCACCAATGGTGGTTCACAGGTGAGTCATGCCGGGATCTACGTTGGCGAAGGCCGCTTCGTGCATGCCCCGTCTGCCGGCGGTACCGTACGTCTGGATTATCTGTCCAATAGTTACTGGAACAAGGCCTACCTTAACGCCAAGCGCGTATTGGCTACGACTCAGCTGGCTCGCAATCCCTGATTTGAATTAATCGCGGGGCAAGCCCGCTCCCACCGGGCCTGCCTTGCCATTGATTCAGGCCGGTGCTGCGCCTTTCATTGACGCTCCGGGTGCAACCCTCTAACCTTCGCGACTTGTTTCAGGTGCTCTGTAGGCTGCGGTCTGGCAGGGTGAAACAGGGAAGCCGGTGGGTGCGCGATTGCGTACGAGTCCGGCGCTGCCCCCGCAACGGTAGGTGAGTCAAGGCCGCGCACGGCCACTGGGTGATCACACCCGGGAAGGCGCGCGACCCTGGGTGTTCATGGCCCCGCTCACAAGCCCGGAGACCGGCCTGTAACAGCCAACGGCATCACGGAGGGTGATGCGCGTATCCTTCGGCTCATGCCGCAGCCTTGCGCGTTTCTCCGTCTGCCATATCCATTCATCTATCACCTTCTGTTTGCTGCGAACGCTGTACAGCCCTGTGCTGCAAGGCCCGTTGCGAACCGATTGATAGTGCTATGCGGAGACTCCGATGACTGAATCCACCGAGCGCGACGAACGCCACCTGGCGCGTATGCAACGCAAGAAGGCGGTAATCGACGAGCGAATTGCCAACGCCCCCAACGAATGCGGTTTGCTGCTGGTGCTCAGCGGCAATGGCAAAGGCAAAAGCAGCTCGGCGTTCGGCATGCTGGCGCGGGCCATGGGCCACGGTATGCAGTGCGGCGTGGTGCAATTCATCAAGGGCCGTAACAGCACCGGCGAAGAGTTGTTCTTCCGGCGCTTCCCTGATCAGGTGCGTTACCACGTGATGGGCGAGGGCTTCACCTGGGAAACCCAGGACCGCCAGCGCGACATCGCCGCTGCCGAAGCCGCTTGGGCGGTATCGCGCCAATTGCTGCAGGATCCAGCCATCACTTTTGTGGTGCTCGATGAGCTGAACATTGCCCTCAAGCATGGCTATCTGGATCTGGAACAGGTGCTCAGCGACCTGCAGGCCCGCCCGCCGATGCAACACGTGATCGTCACCGGCCGCGGCGCCAAGGACGAGATGATCGAACTGGCCGACACCGTGACTGAGATGGGCATGATCAAGCATGCCTTCCAGGCGGGTATCCGCGCCCAGAAGGGCGTTGAGCTATGAGTGACACGCGTCACTGCCCGGCGGTGCTGATCGCAGCCCCGGCGTCGGGGCAGGGCAAGACCACCGTAACCGCCGCCCTTGCACGCCTGCACCGCAATCTTGGGCGCAAGGTACGGGTATTCAAATGCGGCCCGGACTTTCTTGACCCGATGATTCTTGAGCGAGCCAGCGGCGCCCCGGTGTACCAGCTCGATTTGTGGATGGTCGGTGAACAGGAAAGCCGACGGCTGCTCTGGGAAGCGGCGGGTGAAGCGGATCTGATTCTGATCGAAGGCGTCATGGGCCTGTTCGACGGTACGCCGTCGAGCGCAGACCTGGCCCGGCATTTTGCCGTACCGGTGCTGGCGGTGATTGATGGCACTGCCATGGCGCAGACCTTTGGTGCTTTGGCTTTGGGTCTAGCGCGTTATCAAGCGGACCTGCCGTTTGCCGGCGTGCTGGCCAACCGGGTCGGCACCCTGCGGCACGCCCAGTTGCTCGAAGGTAGCCTCACCGAAGGGCTGCGCTGGTACGGCGGCCTGTCCCGGGAAACCGGTATCGAGTTGCCAAGCCGCCACCTGGGCCTGGTTCAGGCTAGCGAGCTGAATGATCTGGATGTCCGTCTGGACGCCGCTGCCGCAGCGCTGGCTGCGAGCTGTGAGTCGTCATTGCCGCCGGCCGTGGCCTTTGCTGCGCCGACGCCACAGCTGATCGAACCCTTGCTTGAGGGCGTATCCATCGCCGTGGCCCGGGATGAAGCCTTTGCCTTTACCTATGGCGCCAACCTCGACCTGTTGCGTGCCATGGGCGCTGAGCTGAAATTCTTTTCACCGCTGCATGACCGCACGCTGCCGCAGGCCGATAGCCTCTACTTGCCGGGCGGTTATCCAGAGCTGCACCACCAGGTGTTGGCAGCCAATACGTCGATGCTGGCGGCGATTCGCGACCACCATCAGGCAGGCAAACCATTGCTGGCCGAGTGTGGTGGCATGCTCTACCTGTTGGAAGCCTTGACCGATGTCAGCGGAACGCGCGCCGAGTTGCTGGGCTTGCTGGCGGGCGAGGCGGTGATGCAGAAGCGTTTGGCCGCCCTGGCGTTGCAAGCGGTGGAGTTGCCGGAGGGCGTGTTGCGCGGGCACACCTATCACCACTCGCTGACTACCACCTCGCTGGAGCCGATTGCCCGCGGGCATAGCCCCAATGGCGGGCGCGGTGCCGAGGCAGTCTACCGGCAAGGTCGTTTGACCGCGTCTTACGTGCATTTCTACTTCGCCTCAAACCCACACGCGGCGGCGGCGCTGTTAGCCCCATGAGCGATCAGGCCTTCACCGACGCCGAGCGCGCGGCGGTCTACCGCGCGATTGGCGAGCGCCGCGACATGCGTCACTTCACTAAAGGCGAGGTGGCTCCGGAGCTGCTGGCGCGTCTGCTGGCGGCGGCGCACCAGGCGCCCAGCGTCGGGCTGATGCAGCCTTGGCGCTTTATTCGTATTACCGACCCGTCGCTGCGTCAGCAGATTCAAGGACTGGTGGAAACCGAGCGGGTACGTACTGCCGAGGCCTTGGGCGAGCGTTCGGATGCGTTCATGAAGCTCAAGGTGGAAGGCATCAGCGACTGCGCCGAGCTGCTGGTAGCGGCTTTGACGGATGACCGTGAAAAGCACATTTTCGGTCGCCGCACCTTGCCGGAGATGGACCTTGCCTCGCTGTCCTGCGCGATCCAGAACCTGTGGCTGGCGGCCCGCGCGGAAGGCCTGGGCATGGGCTGGGTGTCGCTGTTCGAACCTCAGGCGCTGGCCGAGCTGTTGCGCATGCCCGCAGGCGCCAAGCCGCTGGCGGTGCTCTGCCTGGGGCCGGTTGAAGCGTTTTACCCGGCGCCCATGCTGGTGCTGGAAGGCTGGGCCGCTGAACGGCCGTTGAGCGACATGCTATTTGAAAACCAGTGGGGAGAGTCTTGATGAGTGTGGCGTTGCTGACCGTTGCCGGTGTAGCGCTGGATGCGCTGCTGGGGGAGCCGCAGCGTCGGCATCCACTGGTTGCCTTTGGCCGTTTCGCCAGCCGTTTGGAGCAGCGTTTCAACGCCGGGGGCTGCGGCTGGCGCAGCCACGGTGTTACCGCCTGGTTTCTGGCGGTGATTCCTCTGACCTTGTTGGCTACCTTGCTGTCCTGGCTGCCCTATATCGGTTGGCTGGTGGAAGTGTTGGCACTGTATTGCGCGCTGGGGCTGCGCAGCCTGGGGGAGCACGTGAAGCCGGTGGCCGCAGCCTTGCGTGCAGGTGATCTGGAACTGGCACGCCAGCGCGTGGGCTTTTTGGTCAGCCGCGAGACGCGCGAGCTGGATGACACCGCGGTGGCACGTGCTGCCACTGAATCGGTGCTGGAGAACGGTAGCGATGCGGTATTTGCCGCATTGTTCTGGTTTGTCGTGGCGGGGGCGCCGGGTGTGGTGCTCTATCGCCTGAGCAACACCCTGGACGCCATGTGGGGCTATCGCAACGAGCGCTTCGAACGTTTTGGCTGGGCCGCGGCGCGCATTGACGACCTGCTCAACTACCTGCCTGCGCGCTTGGTGGCCTTGACCTACGCGGTGCTCGGCAAGACCCGTTTGGCCCTGAGTTGCTGGCGACGCCAGGCACCGCTGTGGGACAGCCCCAATGCTGGTCCGGTGATGGCCGCCGGTGCCGGTGCCTTGGCGGTCGAGCTGGGTGGCCCTGCGGTGTATCACGGAGAACTGCACGAGCGCCCGCAGTTGGGTGAAGGCCCGGCGGCGGATGCCAGTGCCATCGAGCGTGGCTGGCGCCTGGTGTGTCAGGGGGTGTGGTTGTGGCTGCTGCTGTTGTGTCTGGGGGCTGAATTCTATGCTTGAACACGGAGGGCGCCTGCAGCGCGCCGTGCAGCACTACGGCATTGCCCGGGAGCACTGGCTGGACTTGTCCAGCGGGATAGCGCCTTGGCCGTACGCCATTCCAGAGATTCCCTTGCAGGCCTGGGCGCGCTTGCCGGAAACCGACGACGGCCTGGAGCAGGCCGCCGCTGCGTATTACGGTGTCACGCATGTTTTACCGGTAGCTGGCTCCCAGGCTGCGATTCAGGCGTTGCCTCATCTGCGCGCACGCGGCACGGTTGGCGTGCTGTCGCCTTGTTATGCCGAGCACGCCGAGGGCTGGCGGCGTGCCGGGCATCAGGTGATCGAGCTGCACAGCGAGCAGGTCGACGATCACCTCGACAGCCTTGATGTGCTGGTGGTGGTTAACCCGAACAACCCTACCGGTTGCCTGCACCACGCTGCACAGTTGTTGGGCTGGCACCAGCGTCTGGCGCGGCGTGGTGGCTGGTTGCTGGTTGACGAAGCGTTTATGGACAACAGCCCGCAGCACAGCATTGGCGCCCATGCCGATCAATCGGGGCTGATCGTGCTGCGCTCGTTCGGCAAGTTCTTTGGTCTGGCAGGCGTGCGTTTGGGCTTTGTGCTGGCAGAACCCACGCTGTTGCAACGGTTGGCCGAGCTGCTCGGGCCCTGGACCATCAGCGGGCCGACGCGAAGGCTTGGCCAGGCTTGTTTGCTCGACACGGCCGCGCACCAGCAGCAGATCGCGCGTTGTGCCGCTGCCAGCCAACGCTTGGCTGGCATGCTGATCCGTGCGGGCTTTGCCCCGAGCGGGGGCTGCGACTTGTTCCAGTACCGGGTGACTGAACAGGCTGAACAGTTGCATGAGTTTATGGCTCAACGCGGAATTTTGCTGCGCCTGTTCGCGCAGCCGGCCAGCCTGCGTTTTGGCCTGCCGGCCACGGATGCTGATTTCCAACGCCTCGAACAGGCGTTCAACGACTACCGAAAGGACAGGCCATGAGTACCTTGATGGTGCAGGGCACCACTTCCGATGCTGGCAAAAGCACGCTGGTGACTGCGCTGTGCCGCTGGTTATTGCGTCAAGGCGTGGCAGTAGTGCCCTTCAAGCCACAGAACATGGCGCTCAACAGTGCGGTAACCGCCGACGGTGGTGAGATCGGCCGGGCGCAGGCCGTTCAGGCTCAGGCGGCAAGGCTTGAGCCCCATACCGACATGAACCCGGTGCTGCTCAAGCCCAACAGCGATACCGGCGCACAGGTGATTGTCCATGGTCGCGCGGTCACCAGCATGAACGCTGTGGCGTATCACGATTACAAAGTGATCGCGATGCAGGCGGTGCTGGAGTCGCACCAGCGATTGACCGCACAGTACCCGGTGGTAATGGTTGAAGGGGCGGGGTCGCCTGCCGAGATCAACCTGCGTGCGGGCGACATCGCCAACATGGGCTTTGCCGAAGCGGTGGACTGCCCGGTGATCCTGGTCGCCGATATCAACCGAGGCGGAGTGTTTGCCCATCTGGTCGGCACGCTGGAGCTGCTGTCGCCCAGCGAGCAAGCGCGGGTCAAAGGTTTTGTCATTAACCGTTTCCGTGGCGACATTGCCTTGCTGCAACCCGGCCTGGACTGGCTTGAAGCACGCACAGGCAAGCCGGTGTTGGGCGTGCTGCCCTATGTGATGGACCTGCACCTGGAGGCCGAAGACGGTATCGACCAGCGCCAGGGCGACAAGGCGGCGCGCGCGCTTAAAGTGATCGTGCCGGTGCTGCCGCGCATCAGTAACCACACCGATTTCGACCCGCTGCGCCTGCACCCACAAGTGGACTTGCAGTTCATTGGCCCTGGCGACTCCATTCCACCCGCCGACCTGATCATTTTGCCGGGCTCAAAAAGCGTGCGCGGCGACCTGGCGCAACTGCGTGCGCGTGGTTGGGACCAGGCCATCGCTCGCCACCTGCGTTACGGCGGCAAGGTGCTGGGCATCTGCGGAGGCCTGCAGATGCTGGGTAAACGCGTCGAAGACCCGCTCGGGCTGGAAGGTGCAGCCGGAAGCAGTGAGGGCCTGGGCTTGCTGGATTTCGTCACGGTACTGGAGGCGGAGAAACAGCTGCGCAACGTTGCGGGTACTTTGCAGTTGGAGCAGGCGCCGATCAGTGGCTATGAAATCCATGCCGGGGTGACCCAGGGCGCGGCGTTGGAGCATCCCGCCGTACTGCTGGCTGATGGCCGCAGCGACGGTGCAATCAGTGCTGATGGGCAGATTCTGGCGACCTACTTGCATGGCCTGTTCGAAAGCCCGTCGTCTTGCGCGGCGTTGCTGCGCTGGGCCGGTCTGCAAGAGGTTGAGCACATCGACTACCAGGCGCTGCGCGAGCGCGACATTGAGCGCCTGGCGGATTTGGTCGAGCAACACTTGGATACCACGCGTTTACGTCAACTGTGCGGGATCAGCGGACATGCTTAATTTGATTCTCGGCGGTGCTCGCTCCGGTAAGAGCCGCCTGGCTGAACAGTTGGCCGAACGCAGCGGCTTGCCCGTCACCTACATTGCCACCAGCGAGCCGTTGGACGCTGAAATGAATGCCAGGGTGCAGTTGCACCGTGAGCGCCGGCCAGCCAGTTGGGGGTTGATCGAGGAGCCGTTGGCCCTGGCTCAGGTGCTGCGCGCCAATGCCAGCGCCGAACGTTGCCTGCTAGTTGATTGCCTGACCCTGTGGCTGACCAACCTGTTGATGCTCGATGACCCCGAGCGCTTGCAAAGCGAACGCACAGCGCTACTGGATTGCCTGGCTGGCTTGCCGGGTGAGGTCATTCTGGTCAGCAACGAAACCGGGCTTGGGGTGGTGCCGCTGGGCGAGCTGACTCGTCGTTATGTCGATGAGGCCGGCTGGTTGCATCAGGCTATTGCCGAGCGGTGTCAGCGGGTGGTGCTCACCGTTGCTGGCTTGCCACTTACTTTGAAAGGAACCGCACCATGAGTCAGACCTGGTGGCTTGATGCCTGCCGTCCCGTTGATCAGGCTACTCGCGAACAGGCCCTGGCGCGTCAGCAGCAATTGACCAAGCCAAGCGGGTCGCTGGGGCGGCTGGAGTCGATTGCCGTGCAGCTTGCCGGTTTGCAAGGGCAGCTCAAGCCGAATCTGGATCAGGTCAGTATCGCGATTTTCGCCGGTGATCATGGGGTGGTTGCCGAAGGTATTTCCGCTTACCCGCAGGCGGTGACCGGGCAGATGCTGCAGAATTTTGTTGGCGGTGGCGCAGCGATCAGCGTGTTGGCGCGGCAGCTCAATGCTCAGTTGGAAGTGGTGGACCTGGGCACCGTCAACCCGGATTTGAATCTGCCGGGTGTGCGTCACCTGCGGGTTGGGGCCGGTACGGCGAACTTCGCCAAGGCCCCGGCCATGACTAATGCACAAGGCTTGCAAGCCTTGCAGGGCGGGCGCGACAGCGCCTTGCGCGCAGCCGCCAATGGTGCTTGCTTGTTCATCGGTGGTGAGATGGGCATCGGCAACACCACGGCCGCCAGTGCTCTGGCATGTGCAATGCTGGGTTGCCCGGCGATTGAACTCAGTGGTCCGGGCACCGGCCTGGATGCCGCAGGTGTTCAGCACAAGGCCGAGGTGATCGAGCGTGCGTTGGCACTGCATCGCGGCCTGGCGGATGAGCCCTTGCAGCAGCTTTTCTGCTTCGGGGGCTTTGAAATCGCTGCCTTGGTGGGTGCTTACCTGGGCTGTGCGCAAGCCGGGATTGTGGTGTTGGTCGACGGCTTTATCTGCACGGTTGCTGCGCTGGTAGCCACGCGGCTCAACCCGAGTAGCCGTGACTGGTTGCTGTTTGGCCACCGCGGCGCCGAGCCTGGGCACCGTCGTGTGCTGGCTGAGTTGGATGCCGAGCCGGTGCTGGAGCTTGGCTTGCGTCTGGGTGAGGGCAGTGGTGCGGCGTTGGCGGTGCCGGTGTTGCGCCTGGCCTGCGACCTGCACGGGCAGATGGCGACCTTCGCCGAAGCGGCCGTGGCGGACCGACCCGCATGATCATCGACCTCTTGCGTCACGGTGAAACCGAGCTGGGAGGCGGTCTGCGCGGCAGCCTGGATGATGCGCTTACGGCCAAAGGCTGGGCACAGATGCAAGCTGCAGTGGATACCGCCGGGCCGTGGCAGGTAGTGGTCAGTTCACCGTTGCAGCGCTGTGCGCGTTTTGCTCAGGCGCTGGGTGAGCGCAGTTGCTTGCCTGTGCAACTGGCTCCCGGGCTGCAAGAACTGCATTTTGGTGAGTGGGAAGGGCGCAGTGCCGCTGACTTGATGCTCACCCACGAGCAGCAACTGGGGCAGTTCTGGGCGGATCCTTACAGCTATACACCGCCTGGCGCAGAAGCGGTAAGCGATTTCTCTGCGCGCGTGCTGGCCGCGATTGCTGCGTTGCATGCTGAACATGCCGGCAAGCGCGTGTTGCTGGTGACGCATGGTGGTGTGATGCGCCTGTTGCTGGCGTGCGCCAGGGGGCTGCCCCGCGAACAGCTCCTGCAAGTGGAGGTAGGCCATGGCGCGCTGTGTCGCCTTGAAGTGCTGGGCGACGGCGGCCTGCGAGAAGTGCACTAGCATGCTGCCGTTCTGGATTGCCCTACAATTTCTCAGCAGCTTGCCCGTGCGTTTGCCGGGCATGCCCGCACCTGAACAAATGGGACGTTCGCTGCTGTTTTACCCGGTGGTGGGGGCCGTATTCGGTGTACTGCTGTGGGGCCTGAACAGCATGCTCGACGGCAGCCCACTGCTATTGCACAGCGCCTTGCTGCTCAGTGCCTGGGTGCTGCTCAGTGGTGGCTTGCACCTGGATGGCCTGGCGGACAGCGCCGATGCCTGGTTGGGTGGCTTCGGCGACCGCGAACGTACCCTGCAAATCATGAAAGACCCACGCAGCGGGCCGATTGCTGTGGTCACGCTGGTGCTGGTGTTGTTGCTCAAATTTTGCGCTCTGCTGGTACTGGTGGAGCGTGGCCAGGGCCTGTTGTTGATCGTCGCGCCAGTGGTGGGGCGTGCGGCCATGCTCGGGCTTTTTCTGACCACGCCTTATGTGCGTGCTGGCGGATTGGGCCAGGCGCTGGCCGAGCATCTGCCGCGACGCAGCGGTTGGTGGGTACTGCTTGCCAGCGGCGTCTTGTGCTTGAGCCTGATAGGTCTGCAAGGGCTGTATGTTGTGGCTGTGGCTGCTGTAGTGTTTTTCTGGTTGCGTCGTTTGATGATGCGTCGTTTGGCTGGCACCACCGGCGATACCGCTGGCGCGCTCCTGGAATTGCTGGAGTTGACGGTTTTACTCAGCCTGGCGCTGTAGTCGCACCCCTTCGGCAAGGGGTAATGCTTCGGCGGATATGCCGCGTATGCTTACCCTCATTTGGTCAGGGCGGTGAGCAATGAGGGTACTGCTGCGAAGCGGGCTATTGGCCCTGTGTTGTGGGCTCGGTAGCGTACAGGCTGCTGACGTGATCACGTTTTGGGACACACCGCGCCACGGCGGCAACAGTTTCAACCGTCTGCCACCTGATCTGGCGTATTTCCAGGCGCTCAAGGCCTATGGCGCCAGTTGGGTGCGCCTGTCTTATGACAAGTGGCAGCCAGCGGGTCGCGACTTCCTGTTGGGCGATGCCGATGGTTACACCGGCCTTGCCAGTAATGACTTGGCGCAACTGCGTCAGGTGCTGGATGCCGCTCATGCGGCGGGGCTCAAAGTGGTGATCGCGCCGCTGTCGTTGCCGGGAATGCGTTGGGCGCAGAACAATCAGAACCGCTTTGATGACCGGCTCTGGCAGGACAAGGACTGGTGGCAGCAGGCGTCTGCGTTCTGGCGGGATCTGGCGGTGGCGCTCAAGGATCATCCGGCGATTGCCGCCTACAACCTGGTCAATGAGCCCGCACCGGAGAAAAGGGCTGGGCTCGCCGAGCATGCAGCCGCCACCGACATGCGTGGCTGGTATCGGCAGCAGCAAGGCGGTACCCGCGACTTGCCGGCTTTTTACACGCAGATCATCGCGGCCATCCGTAAGGTGGACCCTTCAACCCCAATCATGGTTGACGCTGGCTGGTATGCCGCCGCCGACGCATTTGATTATTGGCCGCAGGCGTTGCCTGACGCACGCGTGCTGTACAGCTTTCATATGTATGAGCCGTATGACGCCACCAGTGCGCCGAACCTGAATCGTGCCACTCCTTATGCTTACCCCGGGCCGGTGACATTTGCCGGGCAGTTGCAGACGTGGAACGCTGACCGGGTCAAGGCCTATCTGCAGCGCCCGTTGTTATGGGCACAGGCGAAACAGGTGTCTGCCAACCGCCTGGTAGCCGGGGAGTTCGGCTGTATGCGTCGTTGGTCGGGCTGTCGAACCTACCTTGAGGATGTGTTGAGCACTCTGGATCAGGCAGGTCTGCATTGGGCGTTCTACAGCTTTCGAGAAGACAGTTGGGACGGTATGGATTATGAACTCGGCAGCGCGAAAGTGCCTTGGGCTTACTGGCAGGCAGTGGAAGAGGGGCGCTCAGACCCTTTAGTGCGTAACGCCACGACCGAGTTCGAGCCGATTCGCCAGCGTTTGCAGCCGTAGATTGGTCAGGAAATACTTGCTTACGAATTGATGCGGGTATATACACGTAACCATGTTGACCAGCGAATGCATCTGCACCCATCTGCGTCGAGCGGCCCGTGGGGTTAGCCGACATTACGACGAGGCCCTTGAAGGCTTTGGGATCAATGTCGCGCAGTTTTCCTTGTTGCGTCATTTACGTCGCCTCGATGAGCCCAGTATTTCAACCCTGGCCGAGGCCATGGGGCTGGATCGCAGCACCTTGGGGCGTAACTTGCGGGTGTTGGAAGCTGAAGGGCTGGTGGCATTGGCAGAAGGGCGTGACTTGCGTAATCGCCTGGTGGTGCTGACTGCGCAGGGGCATGAGCGCCTGCGCCTGGCTGAGCCAGCGTGGGAAAAGGCTCAGGCCAGCCTGATCGACACCTTGGGTGAAGGCCAGCGCAATGAACTGGTACGTTTGCTGGAACTGCTTGCGTGAGTGTTTTCCGACTTAAAGCGGGTATATACCCGCATAACCTTGCGGTGCTATGGAGAGAATAACAATGACATCGGTATGGCGAACCAGTGGATGGATTCTCCTGGGGGCTGCGTTGATCCTGGCGCTGTCTCTGGGCGTGCGGCATGGCTTTGGTCTGTTCCTCGCTCCGATGAGTGCGGAGTTTGGCTGGGGGCGCGAGGTGTTCGCCTTCGCGATTGCCTTGCAGAACCTGATCTGGGGCTTGGCGCAACCCTTTGCTGGCGCCCTGGCTGACCGCCTGGGTGCGGCGAAAGTGGTGATGGTCGGCGGCATTCTCTACGCCACCGGGCTGGTGCTGATGGGGATGTCTGATTCGGCAGTCACCTTGTCATTGAGTGCAGGCCTGCTGATTGGTATCGGCCTTTCCGGTACCTCGTTTTCAGTAATCCTTGGCGTGGTCGGTCGTGCTGTTCCGGCGGAAAAACGCAGTATGGCGATGGGTATCGCCAGTGCGGCAGGGTCTTTCGGTCAATTCGCCATGCTACCGGGCACACTCGGTTTGATTGGCTGGCTCGGCTGGTCGGCGGCGTTGCTGGTGCTGGGCTTGCTGGTGGCATTCATTGTGCCGATGGTGGGCTTGTTGAAAGATCGGCCCCTGCCAAGCCACGGCGCTGAACAAAGCCTTGGCCAGGCACTGCGTGAAGCCTGTTCGCATTCCGGCTTCTGGCTATTGGCACTGGGCTTTTTCGTCTGTGGTTTCCAGGTGGTGTTCATCGGCGTGCACCTGCCGGCCTATCTGGTTGATCAGCACCTGCCGGCCACCATTGGCACCACGGTGCTGGCTTTGGTGGGGCTGTTCAACATTGTGGGGACTTACACCGCGGGATGGCTGGGTGGCCGGATGTCGAAGCCACGGCTGTTGACTGCGCTCTACTTGCTGCGTGCGGTGGTCATCGTGCTGTTCCTCTGGGCACCAGTCACGCAGTTCAGTGCTTACTTGTTCGGCATCGCCATGGGCTTGCTGTGGCTGTCGACCGTGCCGCTGACCAACGGTACGGTAGCAACGCTGTTCGGTGTGCGTAACCTGTCGATGCTCGGCGGTATCGTGTTCCTGTTCCATCAGTTGGGTGCATTCCTGGGCGGGTGGCTAGGCGGCGTGGTGTACGACCAAACCGGCAATTACGATCTGGTCTGGCAGATTTCGATCTTGCTCAGCCTGCTGGCTGCCTCCCTCAACTGGCCCGTACGTGAGCGCCCTGTCGCGCGCTTGCAGGCACAAGCGGCATGAGCCGTCTGGCGCTGCGCGGGCTGCTGGCCTTGGTCGCACTTCTGTTGCTTCTGCTGATTTGGTGGGGGTGGCAGGAGGGTGGGCTGGCGTTGATGCAGTTGGGCATGGGCGTGTGCTAGGCGTATTCTGAAAGGCAGATGCCGGTTCAATGGAGAGACAATGATGCGCACACGCTGGATGTTGGTTCCGCTGTTCACCTTGATGGCTGCGGCAACCGCGCAGGCGGCCGGGTGTCCAGCGCTGTATGAGGCGCAAGGCAGCCTGCCGGAGTTGCGTGGCAAAGAGCAGGTTGACCTGTGCGAGCGCTTCGCCGGCAAGCCGCTGGTGGTGGTCAATACTGCCAGCTACTGTGGTTTCGCCCCGCAGTTCGAAGGCCTGGAAGGTGTCTACAAAACCTACCATGGGCAGGGGCTGGAAATGCTCGGTGTACCGTCCAACGACTTCAAGCAAGAAGATGCCGACGCCGAAAAAACCGCCAAGGTCTGTTATGCCAATTACGGCGTTACTTTCACCATGACCAAGGCACAACCGGTGCGTGGCAGTGATGCCATTCCCTTGTTCAAAAAGCTTGCGGACCAGAGCAGCGCGCCGAAGTGGAATTTCTACAAGTATGTGGTCGATCGCCAGGGTAAGGTGGTTGCCAACTTCTCCAGCCTGACCAAGCCGGACGATCCTGAATTTACCGCTGCGATCGAGAAGGCCATCGCTTCGCAGCCCTAACCGCGACAGACAAAAAAACCGCCAATATCGGCGGTTTTTTGTTGTTGCCAGCGTTGAATCAGAAGCGGTAGGTGAGCGACGCACCCAGGCCGTGAGCGCTGTTTTCGTACTTGGCTTTGTAAGTGCCCTTGGTTTGGCTCGCCAGGTCGACCTTGGTGTCTTCTTCCCACAGGTAGGAGTATGCCAGGTCGATGGTCATGTCTTCGTTCGGGCTGTAGCCGGCGCCGAAGCTGATCACCTTGCGGTCGCCAGTCGGGATGCGTGGCGAACGGTCGTGGTTGTTGGTTGGCGACTGGTCGACGGTGAAACCGGTGCGCAGTACCCACTCTTTGTTCAGCTTGTACGAAGCACCGATGGCGTGAGCCCAGGTGTCGTGCCAGTTCTGGTCTTCGCTGATGGTGCCGAAACCAGGCTTGAGCGGTGCAGGTACGTCGTTTTGTACGGTGATGGCTTCCAGTCGGCTCCAGCGAGTCCAGGTGCTGCCTGCGTGGATTGTCCACTGGTCATCCAGCTCATGGGTCACAGAGAAGTCGACCGACTCAGGGGTCTTGATCTTCAGCTCGGCGTCGAACTTGCTGCCGCTGAACGGACCGATCAGCGCGTTGTTGATCTTGGTGTTGCCTTCGAGCTTGTAATCGACCATCGAGTGGTAGGTCAGGCCGACGCGGGTTTTGTCGGTAGCCTGGACCAACACACCGATGTTGTAGCCGACGGCGGTATCGTCACCTTTGATCTTCACCTCACCATCATTGCTGCCTGGGGTGAAGGGGTTGATGGTGTTGGAGCTCAGCTCGCCCTTGATCTTGTTGATGGTCGGGCCGAAACCGATCGACACCTTGTCGTTGAAGGCGTAGCTGATGGTTGGCTGGAAGGTGACCACTTCAACGTAGCTTTTCTTGCCCCAGTAACGGCTGGCAGCAGTACTTTCGTAATCGGTTACCAGGCCGAATGGAACGTAGACACCGAAGCCGACGCTCCAGTTGTCATCCAGTGGCTTGACGTAGTAGCCCATAGGCACGCCGACGAATGGCACCATGTCGCCATCGGTGGTACCGCCTGGGAAGCCGCCGCCCGAGATGTCGGACTTGGCGATCACGGCTGCGCCGCCAACGGTAACTTGCTCACGTTTCAGGCGCGACATACCGGCAGGGTTGCCATAAACAGTGCTGGCATCGTCGGCAGTAGAAGAACGGCCCGCGAAACCTGTGCCCATGCCACTGACGCTCTGTTCGTTGAGGGCGAAGCCGCTGGCGAACAGTTGAGTCGAGGCAAGCGTGATGGCGAGGCCGAGAGACGATTTGAGCATTACTTTTTTCATTATTAGAACTCCTTGGGATCTCCGGGGCGAAAATTACCAACATTTCCGCCTCAGCGCTATAGGCTGAATCGCAGGAGATAGAGCGGTTTTGTAGGACAATCCGACCAGATTGGTAGGAGTTTTCTGAAATTGGATTTCAGTGACTATCAGCAGGCCTGAAGAGTCACAGGAGCGATGCAGGTTTCCCATGCGCAGGTGAAATCGCGCAGGCGTCCCTGGGGTTGGAAAGTCTGGCGCCAAATGCGTGCCAGGCCGAGGAGGTCGTCGGCAGCGGGGAGTTCGGGGGCTTGTTCTTCAATCAGCATCCAGGCGATGGCCGTGGCATAGCGCAGGTTGACGGTCAGTTCCAGATGCGGGCCGCTAAGGAAGGCGTGCTGGCTTGCCAGGCCGCGCACCAGGCTGGCCAGTTCCGGGTCGCGGGCCAGAAACTGGTCCCAGACGCTTTGGTGGCGCAGCTCGCCAATCCGGTACAGGCCGTGACCGCGTCGATCATGCAGGGCAGAGCCCAGTGCTGATTGGCTGGCGGCAACACCGAGCAACAAAGCTTCAGCGCTTGCGCAGTGACGGTCCAGGTAGATCAGCGTCGGCCGGATGACAAACTGGCTCAACTCGCTCGCGGCGATACCCATAACACCCTCGAACTTGAATTTGGCCGGCGGACGCTGGTGCTTGGCAGCTGGAGAGTCGGTCAGGCCCGCCGGAAGCGGTGTTTGCCGCTTGAGTTGAAGTGTAGTGTCATCTTCGCGCTGTAAAGGGCTGTTTTTAAAACATTTGCGGCTTTTAGTTATAAATCATATGCCGCAGAGTGATTAGCAAAAGCGACCTTTGAGGTGGGAGCGGGCTTGCTGTGGGAGCGGGCTTGCCCCGCGATGTGATGCAACTGAAAGACAGCAATCGCGGGGCAAGCCCGCTCCTACTGGAGCTCCCCATAAAAAAGCCCCGTACGATGACGGGGCTTGAGCGTTTGTCGCGAAGCGCAATCAGGCGGTCAGTGCCTGGCGGGTGCGCTCGATGACCGCCTGAAGCGGCTCGGTCTGGCTGTATTGCTCGGGGTACAGCCGCTCGCTGTGACGGGCAATGCCGTGCTCATTGACCAGGGTGAAGCTGAAGCCGCCTTTGCGCGACGCCAGGATCAAGCAGTTCAAGGGGGCAAATGCCTGGGATAGGGTGCGAATCGCAGCCTGAGTTTGGGTAGAGTGAGTCATAGTTATTAGATTTCCTGCAATAGACACGGATTCGATCCGTGCACACTTAAAACGTTCCAGTAACGCTCGGCCAAGCCGCAGCGAAGAACCTGACTGGAACAGGGCAGCCAGTTTTGGGCGCATATATAAGTGGCGCTGGGGCTGACTGGTAGGTACGTCAGAGGACAGGCAACACGCCGGGTCGAGGTTCAATGCCGCGGGGTGAAGATCCTGATCAATCTGCAGGTTGGTTCGGTCAGAGTAAGAAGTGATTTACCTGGGAACCATCGAGTGGGCCGGTCCTGGTTTCAACAGGCGCTGTTCCAAGGTGGAGCAGGGCGCTGTAAGGACTGCTTTGGCCAGAATTGACTTTCAGCTTGGTACTAACGGCGGCAAGACTACAGCACCTACCGGAAGTTGGCAAGGATCGCTGGCTTTCCATTTGAGGAGCCGGCCAGTATCTCGTGTTTTTCGCGCGTTGTGAAGAGCCCCAAGGGCCAGGAAAACGTAGAGAACGTGCCAATTTCGTGCAATGAACTGCCTTTCTTTGGGGCGGTTGTACACACTTGGAGCAATCGTTGTTACACCCCTGCAACACCGCCCTGTGAGGCCGTCAATGACTTGACCGAGGCGTTAAGTCAATGAAAAAAAACACTTATTTTAGCTGGTGAAAAAATCGTCAGTTTGAGCCGGAGCCCCATTCTATGGGGGTTTGCGGGGTCCTGGAGGGGGTTGTCCACCGAGTTATCCACAGCTTCTGTGGATTGTCCCGAGCGCTTGCTCTAGGACGGGCGTGCTAGCTTTTTACGATGTGTCCGACAATCGTTGCACGTACTTCTGGTAGAAGAAATTTCCTTCCTCCACGTCAATAAATAAATGCAGAAATATTTTGAAAAAAGTATTGATTGGGGCCGGGCCATTGATCGAAAAATGGGGTAGAGTGGCGCGCCTTTCGAGTTGCCTTCGCTGTTGGTTATGAAGTTCCGCGCCAAAATTCCTGCAAGTGCTTGTGCACCACTCCCTCCACCCGAGCCAAAACGCTTTTCGTTGAAGGTGGCTTTGTGGCTGCTCGACAGCCCTCGACTGGGCGACAATCCCAACGTTAAACATTTTGCCGGACGCCTGCTCAAGCAGCCTGCGCGTCAGGGTGTTGTGGTTGCGCAAAGCCGTCTTGGGCAGATGCTCTGTCGTGACTGTGGCAATGCCCGCGACCGGCGTATCGGCCACGATCTGCTGCGCCAGGCGGCCCGCGCTGGCGACCGGCGTGCCCAGCTCGAATACGGTCGTCTGTGCGCTCAAGCACAGATCAATGAGCCCGAACAGGCCCGTTACTGGCTGGAGCTGGCCGCCTCGCAGGGCTCTCAAGAAGCGCGGCGCTTGCTCAAGCAACTGCCAGACGCTTGACTGCAGTCAGACCGCAAGGCTGATAAGCTCAGGCGTTGATTTGAGCTGGGGGTATCGGGGTGGCAATAGCGTTTGATCTGACCAGCCTTGTGCTGGGCATGGCGGTGGCTGCAGTACCCACTTTGGGTTGGGTATTGCAGCAGCAACGGCGCCTGGCCGCGCGTGAGGCGCAAGCGGCCTTGATGGAGGAGCGTCTGAGCAGTGCCCAGATGGCTCAGGAAGGTGTACTCGCCCAGCTCGATGCCTGTCGTGACGAGATCAGCGATCTGGGGCAGGCCAACGCGGCGAAGCAGGCAACGCTGGCCGCCCAGGCCCGAGAGCTGGAGCTGCTGCACATCGACCGTGACAATGCCCGCGATGCTGCACACGCCTGGCAGCTTGAGCGCACAGCGAGAGAAGCAGAGTTGCGGCGTCTGGATGCCCATAGTGCAGCCTTGAGTGCCGAGCTGCGCGAGCAGCAAGACAGCCATCAGCAGCGCCTGGATGACTTGCAGGGTTCGCGTGATGAGCTGCGTGCTCAATTCGCCGAGATGGCGACCAAGATCTTCGATGAGCGTGAGCAACGCTTCGCCCAGACCAGCCAGCAGCACCTGGGGCAGCTGCTCGATCCGCTCAAAGAGCGGATCCAGGCCTTTGAAAAGCGTGTTGAAGACAGCTATCAGCAAGAAGCCAGAGAGCGCTTCTCGTTGGCCAAGGAGTTGGAGCGCCTGCAGCAACTCAACCTGCGCTTGAGCGATGAAGCGACCAACTTGACCCAGGCCCTTAAAGGCCAGAAAACCCAGGGCAACTGGGGTGAGTTGATTCTGGAGCGCGTGCTGGAACATGCAGGCCTGGAGAAGGGCCGCGAATACCAGACCCAAGTCAGCCTCAAGAGCGCTGACGGTGAGCGTTACCAGCCAGACGTGCTGATCATGTTGCCGGGCGACAAGCAGGTGGTCGTCGACTCCAAGGTCAGCCTGACGGCTTATCAGCAGTACGTGGCCACCGATGACACCGAAATGGCCCAGGCGGCGCTCAAGCAGCATGTGCTGTCGTTACGCAATCACGTCAAAGGATTGTCGGGTAAGGACTACAACCGTCTGGAAGGTTTGCACAGCCTGGATTTCGTCCTGCTCTTCGTCCCCATCGAGGCGGCGTTCTCGGCGGCTCTGCAGGCTGAGCCCAACCTGTTCCAGGAAGCCTTCGATCGGCAGATTGTGATTGTCAGCCCTACCACCTTGCTGGCTACCCTGCGGGTGATCGACAGCCTGTGGAAACAAGAGCGCCAGAGCCAGAACGCGCGGGAAATCGCCGAGCGTGCAGGCTGGCTGTATGACAAGTTCGTGTTGTTCATCCAGGACCTGGACGAACTGGGCAACCGCCTGCAGCAGGTCGATAAAGCCTACAGTGCAGCGCGTAACAAGCTGTGTGAGGGGCGCGGCAACCTGATCAGTCGCAGTGAGCAACTGAAGTTGCTCGGCGCGCGGGCCAGCAAAAGTCTGCCAGCCGATCTGCTGGAGCGGGCCATGAGCGAAGGCGACCCGCTGGCCGCCAGCGCCCTTACTGGACCAGGCTCAGATGCCGATTGAGCAAGGCGCGCAAAGCGGCTGGCTTGACCGGCTTGGCCAAGTAGTCGAGTCCTGCGGCATGCACCTGGGCCACTGTTTCGCTACGCCCGTCGGCACTGATCACGACACCGGGAACCGGCTCGCCCAGACGCGTGCGTAGCCACGCCATCAATTCGGTACCGGTTTCGCCATCGTCCAGATGGTAGTCAACCAACGCCAAGTGCGGGCGCATGCCTTTGTTCAGCAAGGCATCGCACTCTTCGCGGTTGCGCGCAGTCCAGACCTGGCAGCCCCAGCGGCTGAGCAGGCTGTTCATGCCGATCAGGATGCTGTCTTCGTTATCGATGCACAGTACCTGCATGCCAGCCAGCGGCTGCCCGGCTTGCTCGGCAGGCGATACCACTGTCGCCGCCGGTGCTGTAGCCAGTGGCACGCTGACGCGGAATACACTGCCCTTGCCGGGCCAGGAGCGTACTTCAAGCTGATGACCGAGCACCCGGCACAAGCCGTCAGCGATCGCCAGGCCCAGGCCCAGACCTTTCTCGGCGCGTGTCTGGTGGCTGTCCAGGCGCTTGAATTCTTCGAAGATCACTTGCAGCTTGTCATCGGCAATGCCCGGGCCACGGTCCCAGACTTCCAGCCACAGTTTGCCCTGGGTGCGGCGCACCCCTAGCAGGATCGGGCTCTTGCCATAGCGGAAGGCATTGGTGAGGAAGTTTTGCAGAATGCGGCGCAGCAGCTTCATGTCGCTGTGCACCCGCAAGCGGCTGCCGCGCAGGCGGAAGTCCAGACCTTGCTGTTGGGCCAGTACCTTGAACTCGGCGCCCAGGGTGTCGAACAGCTCGTTAAGGGCAAACGGCTTGGGATCGGGCGTGATCTTGCCGTTTTCCAGGCGTGAGATGTCGAGCAAGTCGCTGATCAGCTCTTCTGCGGAACGAAGCGAACTGTCCATGTGCTGAACCAGTTGCTGGGCCTCGGCGGAAAGCCCGTCGCCCTGGTGCGAAAGGGCGGCGGAGAACAGCCGGGCGGCGTTCAGCGGTTGCATCAGGTCATGGCTGACTGCAGCCAGGAAGCGGGTTTTTGACTGGTTGGCTGCTTCGGCGTGGCTCTTGGCTTCGGTCAGCGCCTGGTTCAGTTGCGACAACTCCTGGGTACGTTCGGCGACGCGTTGTTCAAGGCTCTCGTTGGCGTCTTTGAGCGCTTGTTCGGCTTCGCGGAACGGGGTGATGTCGGTAAAGCTCATAACGAAACCGCCGCCGGGCATGGGGTTGCCGATCAGCTCGATGACCCGCCCATTGGGGAATAGCCGTTCGGAGGTGTGGGCACGGCCCTGGCGCATCCAGTGCAGGCGGCGCGCCACATGCACCTGAGCTTCACCCGGCCCGCACAGGCCGCGCTCGGCGTTGTAGCGGATGATGTCGGCAATCGGACGTCCGACACTGATCAAACCGTCCGGGTAATTGAACAGCTCCAGATAACGGCGGTTCCACGCCACCAGGTGCAGGTTCTGGTCGACCACACTGATGCCTTGGCTGATGTTCTCGATGGCACCTTGCAATAGGGCGCGGTTGAACTGCAGCACTTCCGAGGCTTCGTCGGCGATGCGCACCACGTCTTCCAGTTGCATGTCGCGGCCTTCGATGGCCGCCTTGACCACGGCGCGCGTCGAGGAGGCACCGAGAACACCGGCCAGCAGGCGTTCAGTGTGCTCGATCCAGTCACCGTCAGCGTTCTGGTTGGGGTTGAAGCCCTTGCCCTGACGGTAGGCAAAACGAATGAAACTTTGCCGTGCACGTTCTTCACCGACAAAGCGGGCAGCCAGTTCGAGCAAGTCTTCGATCTGCACCGCCAGCAACGAGCGGCTGTTAGGCCGGGCGCTGGTTTGCTGGCCGATAAAACGCCCAGCCTGCCAGTGTTCCGAGACCCGGGTGCGGGAAAGGATCGAGACCCAGGCGAACAGGGTGAAGTTACCTGCCAGCGACAGCACAACGCCTTGAGTCAGCGGGGTGATGGGCAGGTTCAATGGATTGCCATGCAGCCAGGCCAGGCCGGGGAACAAATCCAGCGACCAGCCCAGGCTATGGGCGGCAATCGGCAATACCAAGGTGTAGAACCACAGGAAGATGCCGGCAGCCAGGCCGGCAAACACGCCGCGGCGGTTGGCCTGTTTCCAATACAGCGCACCGAGCATGGCCGGGGTCAGTTGTGTTACGGCGGCAAAGGCGATTTGGCCGATGGTCGCCAGGCTTGCCGTGGAGCCGAGCAAGCGGTAGCTGACATAGGCCAGCAACAGAATGGCGACAATCGTTACCCGGCGTACAGACAGCATCCAGTGCCGGAACACTTCGAACGGCCGCTCGGCGTTGTTACGGCGCAGCAGCCAGGGCAACAACATATCGTTGGAAACCATGGTCGAGAGTGCCACCGCTTCGACGATAACCATACCGGTGGCCGCCGAGGCACCACCGATAAACGCCAGTAACGCCAGCGCCGGATGGGCTTCGGCCAACGGCAGGCTGATCACGAAGGAGTCAGGCATCACGCCGGGCAGGAGCATCTGCCCGGCCAGAGCAATCGGCACCACAAACAACGCGGCAAGAATCAGGTAAGTAGGGAACACCCAGCGCGCCAGGCGCAGGTCTTGCGGCTCGATGTTCTCGACCACGGTGACGTGGAACTGCCGCGGCAGACAAATGATTGCCATCATCGCCACGCCGGTTTGCACCACCATCGATGGCCAATTGATGGTTTCACTCCAGAAACCTTCCAGGCGCGGGGCCAGCTGCGCCTTGTTGAACAGGTCGTCGAAGCCGTTGAACAGACCGAAGGTAACGAAAGCGCCGACCGCCAGAAAGGCCAGCAGCTTGACCAGCGACTCGAAGGCAATGGCCAGGACCATGCCGCGGTGGTGCTCGGTCACATCCAGGCTGCGGGTACCGAATACGATGGAGAACAAGGCCAGTACCAGCGAAACCACCAGAGCGGTGTCTTGCACGCGGCTGCCAGTGGCGTCGGCACTGGCTCCGATCAACAGGTTGACCCCCAGTACAATGCCTTTGAGCTGCAAGGCGATATAGGGCAACACGCCGACCAGACAGATCAGCGCCACCACCACCGCCAAGGACTGCGACTTGCCGTAGCGGGCGGCAATGAAGTCGGCAATCGAGGTGATGTTTTCCTGCTTGCTGATCAGCACCATCTTTTGCAGTACCCAGGGGGCGAACAGCAACAAGAGCACCGGGCCAAGGTAGATCGGCAGGAATGACCAGAGTTGCTCGGCGGCCTGGCCGACCGCACCGAAGAAAGTCCAGCTGGTGCAATACACCGCCAGCGACAGGCTGTACACCCATGCCCGCAGACGTGGTGGCAGCGGCGTTTTACGGCGGTCACCATAGAATGCGATAGCGAACATGATGGCCATATAGGCCAGGGCGACCACAGCGATCAGCCCACTGGACAGCGACATGACAACTCCGAAACAAAAAATGGAACGACCGTCGACGCTACGGCGCACCTCGATCAATCAGTCTGGCACGGCGCAGGCACTTCGTCAGCGCCGACGATGGTAGCAGTGGCACAGCGTCGCAGGCTGACCTCCGGTAGGAGCGGGCTTGCCCCGCGATGCGATTTAACTGGAGAACCCCAATCGCGGGGCAAGTCCGCTCCCGCAGCAAGCCCGCTCCTACCGGGATTAACGCCGAGCCCCGAGGTAGTAGAACAGTGCCGCCAGCACCACCGAGGCAATCAATAGGTAGAAGGTGGCTACCGGCACCAGGTGCGCAAGGGCAAAGCCGCAGATTACCGGCCCCAGTGCCGCCCCCAGGTTGGACAAGTTCTGCGCGCCGTAATACACCCCACGCAGATGCTCAGGTGCAATACGGTCGATAAACATGTACTCGGCAGGGATGACAATGATTTCGCCGAGGGTGAAAACCAACATTGCCAGGCACCAGACCAGCAGCGACTGCGCCAGGGAGAAGCCCAGCAAGCCGATCAGGAACAGCGCCATGCCGGCCAGCAGCCAAGGCATCAACTGCTGGCTACTGATACGCCGACCGATCACATATTGCAGTGCAATCACAGTAATGGCGTTGGTCGCCACCAGGTAGCTGATGTAATGAGCAGCCTCGCTGGCGCTGCTGGTCACCACCAGGTACTGCGACAGGTACGCGGTGAACTGGCCGAACACCACCGCGCTGAGCGCACCGCCGAGGGTGAAGCAGATCAAGCGGCGATCCTTGAGCAACTGCCCGCCGATGCTGAGAAATCCAGCCTGAGAACCGCTTTCCAGCTGCGCCCGCGCCGAGCGCTCGCCCCAACGCCGGTAGCAGAGGCAGGTGAGCAGGCCTAAAGCGGCTGAAAGCAGAAAGGGCAGGTGGCCATCCAGTGTCACCAGCGCCACCCCGACAAACGGGCCAACGGCATAGGCAACGTTGCTCAGGGTGTACTTGATCGAGAACACTTCGGAGCGTTCCTCCAGCGGCAACAGGGCGCAGAAACCGGCTTTGGCGGCAATGTCGACCACCGCCAGGGTCAGGTTGATCAGCACCAGACTGATGAAGAACAGGCTTAGTTCACGGCTGACGATGGCGGTAATGAACGCCACCGCGAACACCAGGGTCGAGACGATGATCACCGTGTAACTGCGCAGGGTATCGATCAGGTAGCCACCATAAAGGCTCAGCAACGAGGCGACGATCAGCGCGCCGCCAATCATCAAACCGATGCCGCTGATATCCAGAGCGAAGTTTTCTGCGAGGTAAACCACCAGATAGGGCAGGGTAATCGCCCGGGCCACGGTCAGAACAAAAGTGGTGGCCAGCAGCAGGCGCACCTGTGGCGCATAGCGTTTTACGGCATCGAGCATGTCACGTCCTTGTTATGTAGTCGCGTTGGGCCGTCAGCGCTCAAGCATACGCTTGGCTGGGAGGGGTGGAACAGAGGCTGGATCCATATCTATGAAATAGATAACAGATAGAGAAAATACCCGTTATATGGATATTCTTTTTGGGCCTAAGATGGTCTCACGTCACTGGACTACAGGAGACTCCGACCATGCCCTGCCTACAACAGACTGCTTCGCCCCTGCGGCCGCTGAGCCATCTGGCTCACCCGCGGGAAGTCATTCGCCAGTTCACCCCCAATTGGTTTGCTGCCACCATGGGCACCGGGGTATTGGCCCTGGCCCTCATGCAACTAGGCATCGACAGCCTGCACGGCGTGGCCGAAGCGTTGTGGTGGCTGACCATTGCCCTGTTTGTGTTGTTCACCGTGCTCTACACCGCACGCTGGGTAATGTTCTTCCATGAAGCCCGGCAGATTTTTGCCCACTCAACAGTGTCGATGTTCTTCGGCACCATCCCCATGGGCCTGGCGACGATTCTCAACGGCTTTTTGCTGTTTGGTATCAACCGCTGGGGTGAGGGGATTGTGCCCTGGGTTGAAGCGATGTGGTGGTTCGATGTCGGCCTTGCTTTGTTGTGCGGGGTGGCCATTCCTTACCTGATGTTCACTCGCCAGGAGCACAGCATCGACCAGATGACGGCAGTCTGGCTGCTGCCGGTGGTGGCTGCCGAAGTTGCTGCAGCCAGCGGCGGTCAGTTGGCACCGCATCTGGTCGACGCCCACAGCCAGCTGTTGGTGCTGATTACCAGTTATGTGCTGTGGGCTGTCTCGCTGCCGGTGGCGTTCAGCATCCTGACCATCCTCATGCTGCGCATGGCGTTGCACAAATTACCGCACGCCAACATGGCCGCTTCAAGCTGGCTGGCGCTGGGCCCGATCGGCACTGGTGCGCTGGGCATGCTGCTGCTCGGATCCGATGCTCCGGCGATTTTCGCCGCCAACGGCTTCGGCGATCTGGGTGAAATTGCCAAGGGGTTGGGCCTGGTTGCCGGGATCGTGCTGTGGGGCGCTGGCTTGTGGTGGCTGCTCACCGCGATGTTGATCACCTTGCGCTACATTCGCCATGGCATGCCGTTCAACCTGGGTTGGTGGGGTTTCACCTTCCCGCTGGGTGTCTACACCTTGGCGACGTTCAAACTCAGCAACTGGCTGGGGTTGGCCTTCTTCCAGCACATGGGCCTGGTGCTGGTCGTGGCACTGGCCGGCCTGTGGATGATGGTCGGCAGCCTGACCTTGCGCGGTGCCTGGCGCGGAGAGCTGTTTGTTTCTCCGTGCATTGCCGGATTGAAGAAGTAGCAACAAGTAGATTGCATTTACCTGAGTGAATGTGGCTTTGTGCGCCTTGGATGCCTCCAATGACAAAGCCCCACTCAGGTACACGGATGATGAGTCAAACCTCGCAGTTCAGTTTGCTCGGCAAGCAGCGGTTTTTGCCTTTCTTTATTACCCAGTCGCTGGGCGCGTTCAACGACAACCTGTTCAAACAGTCGTTGATCCTGGCCATTCTTTATAAGTTGGCCATCGAGGGTGACCGCTCGATCTGGATCAACCTCTGCGCGTTGCTATTCATTCTGCCGTTTTTTCTGTTTTCTGCGCTGGCCGGGCAGTTCGGTGAGAAGTACCCCAAAGACGCGTTGATCCGCCTGATCAAACTGGCTGAGATCGGCATCATGGCCATCGGGGCGGTTGGCTTTTTGACCAATCATCTGGCCTTGATGCTGCTGGCGCTGTTCGCCATGGGCACTCACTCGGCACTGTTCGGCCCGGTCAAATACTCGATCCTGCCGCAAGCCTTGCATGAGCAGGAGCTGGTCGGGGGTAATGGCCTGGTGGAGATGGGCACCTTCCTGGCGATCCTTGCGGGCACTATTGGTGCCGGGATCATGATGTCCAGCACCCACTATGCGCCAGTGGTTGCCTGCGCCGTGGTGGCAGTGGCGGTGCTGGGCTACCTGTCCAGTCGATGGATTCCACGGGCCAGTGCCGCATCGCCGCAGATGAAGCTGGACTGGAATATCTTCACTCAATCCTGGGCTACTTTGCGTTTGGGCCTTGGCCAGACGCCAGCGGTGTCGCGTTCGATTGTCGGCAATTCCTGGTTCTGGTTTGTCGGGGCGATTTACCTCACCCAGATTCCGGCTTACGCCAAAGACTGGCTACACGGTGATGAAACCGTGGTCACCCTGGTGCTGACCTTGTTCTCCGTGGGCATCGCCCTGGGTTCGTTGCTGTGTGAGCGCCTCAGCGGCCATAAAGTGGAAATCGGCCTGGTGCCGTTCGGTTCCTTCGGCCTGACCTTGTTCGGTTTGCTTTGGTGGTGGCACTCCGGGGATGTCGCGGCGCCAGCAGTTCCGTACGACTGGTTGGCTCTGCTGGGCATGGCGCAAGCCTGGTGGATCTTGCTCTCGATTGTCGGCCTGGGCGTATTTGGCGGTTTCTACATCGTGCCGTTGTATGCGTTGATTCAGTCACGCACACCTGAGCAAGAGCGCTCGCGGGTAATCGCCGCCAACAACATTCTCAATGCGTTGTTCATGGTGGTCTCGGCGATTGTCACCATTGTGCTGTTGAGCGTGGTGGAGCTGAGCATTCCGCAGTTGTTTCTGGTGGTGTCGCTGCTGAACATCGGCGTCAACACGTACATCTTCAGGATTGTTCCTGAGTTCACCATGCGCTTCATGATCTGGCTGCTCAGCCATTCCATGTACCGCGTCGAGCACCGCGACCTTCAGCAGATTCCCGAGGAAGGGGCGGCGTTGCTGGTGTGTAACCACGTGTCGTTCGTTGATGCGTTGTTGATCGGCGGGGCAGTGCGTCGGCCGATTCGCTTTGTCATGTACTACAAGATTTACCAGCTGCCGGTGCTCAACTTCATCTTCCGTACCGCAGGTACCATTCCGATTGCCGGTCGCAATGAAGATGCCGAGATTTACGAACGCGCCTTCAAACAGATCGCTGCATACCTGGCCGACGGTGAGCTGGTGTGCATTTTCCCGGAAGGCAAGCTGACCAGCGATGGCGAAATCGATGAGTTCAAGGGCGGGCTGAGCCGGATTATCGAGCAGACTCCGGTGCCAGTGATTCCCATGGCGTTGCAGGGTTTGTGGGGGAGCTTTTTCAGTCGCGATCCGGCCAAGGGGTTTTTCCGGCGTTTGTGGTCGCGGGTGACGCTGGTTGCCGGGGCCGCTATTCCGGTAGAAACAGCGGCGCCGGCGATGTTGCGCGAACGGGTCAGCCAGTTGCGTGGCGACGTGCGCTAAAAGGGTAGGGCAAGGTCAGCTGGCGCTGACCTTGAGGCCAATCAGGCCGGTCACGATAAAGGCCACGCTGGCCAGGCGCACCAGCGCCATGGATTCGCCAAACAGGATAATGCCGGCGATCACCGTGCCTACTGCACCGACACCGGTCCAGATGGCGTAGGCCGTACCCAGCGGTAGCTCTTTCATCGCCAGGCCCAGCAGGCCAAGGCTGATGACCATGGCGCCGACTGTCAGAATGGTCGGCAGCGGGCGGGTAAACCCATCGGTGTATTTGAGGCCGACAGCCCAGCCTACTTCGAACAGGCCGGCGAAAAACAGGATGATCCAGGACATGCAGAGTCTCCATCAGGGTGATGGGGCCGTCCCCGAAATGGTCACGCAAAGCGTCGTGAGGCCGTCCTCACAGGGAGGGTAGGGTAAAGTTGCGAGCTTCAAGCTGCAAGCTGCAAGTAAAGGCACAGTGCGCAGGCCCTGGCTTTTTCTTGCTGCTTGAAGCTTGTCACTTGCAGCTGCCGCTTAAATCCCTTGCGGAATTTCTTCGCCGCCCAGTGCTTCGAACAGCGCCGGCAGGAACTCGCCGAAGGTCAGCATCATCAGGGTAAAGCTGGCGTCCAGTTGGCCCAGGGCTTCGTCACCGCCGTCTTCTTCTGCCTGATCCTGCAGCAGTTCTTCAAAGCGCAGGCGTTTGATGACCATCTTGTCGTCCAACACGAACGACAGTTTGTCTTGCCAGGCCAGGGACAGTTGCGTCACGACCTTGCCGGTGCCCAGGTGCAGCTGGATCTCGTCGCTGGTCAGGTCCTGGCGTTTGCAACGGACAATACCGCCGTCTTCGTGGGTGTCACGCAGTTCGCACTCGTCCAGTACAAAGAAGTCAGGCGCAGCTTGCTGGGCCTTGACCCAGTCGGTCATGGTCGCGCTCGGGGCGATTTTTACCGTGACCGGGCGCACCGGCAGTGAGCCCATGACTTCACGCAGGGTCGAGAGCAGGTCTTCGGCGCGCTTGGCGCTGGCCGAGTTGACCAGAATCAGGCCTTGCTTGGGGGCGATGGCGGCGAAGATCATCGAGCGGCGAATGAAGGCGCGCGGCAGGAAGGCCTGGATGATCTCGTCTTTGATCTGGTCGCGCTCCTTCTTATAGACCTTGCGCATTTGTTCGGCTTCGATCTCTTCGACCTTCTCCTTGACCGCATCACGCACCACGCTGCCCGGCAGGATGCGCTCTTCTTTACGCGCGGCAATCAGCAGGAAGTCGCCGCTGACATGAACCAGTGGTGCATCTTCACCTTTGCCGAACGGCGCGACGAAACCGTAGGTGGTCAACTCCTGGCTGGCGCAAGGGCGCGCCGGCTTGCTGGCCAGAGCGGTTTCCAGTGCTTCTGGATCGAACGGGACTTCCTGGGTCAGGCGATAGGTCAGCAGGTTTTTGAACCACATGGGGTGAATCTCTCCTTACATATAAGGAGGGCATTATTCTCCGAGCGGGTGCCTGAGGCCAAGTCTGCTAAGTCTTTGGAACGCCTGAAAAAAATTTTTAAAAAAGTGCTTGCCAGAGTGTTCGGTGCTCCGTAGAATGCGCGCCACACCGAGACGAAAGGGTGATTAGCTCAGCCGGGAGAGCATCTGCCTTACAAGCAGAGGGTCGGCGGTTCGATCCCGTCATCACCCACCACTCAGTGTATAGCGCAGCGGTAGTTCAGTCGGTTAGAATACCGGCCTGTCACGCCGGGGGTCGCGGGTTCGAGTCCCGTCCGCTGCGCCATATTTAGCTTCCAGGGCCCACTGAACACCCGGAAGCGACAAAGAAAGCGACCTTAGGGTCGCTTTTTTTGTTTCTGGCCTTCGTCCAGAATTCACCAGCACGCTGGTACGTCACTGCTTTCTCCGTGCCAGCCCCTACTGAGCAAGAGATCAAACATGCAGGATGCAAACACTTCCCCAGCGCCCTTGCTGGGTATTGATCTGGGTACCACCAACAGTTTGGTGGCGGTCTGGCGCGACGGCCAGGCGCAATTAATCCCCAATGCCCTCGGCGATGTTCTCACACCTTCAGTTGTCAGCCTTGATGATGACGGCAGTATTTTGGTCGGCGCGGCAGCGCGGGCACGTCTGACCACTCACCCTGACCGCACCGTTGCCGCCTTCAAGCGCTTCATGGGCAGCGACAAAAAGCTTGAGTTGGGTGAGCAGTCGTTCAGCCCCGAGGAACTCTCGGCATTGGTGCTCGGTGCCTTGAAAGCCGATGCCGAGGCCTTTCTGGGGGGGGCGGTGCATGAAGCCGTGATTTCAGTGCCGGCGTATTTCAGCGATGAGCAGCGAAAACGCACCAGCTTTGCTGCCGAACTGGCCGGGCTCAGCGTGCAACGTTTGATCAACGAGCCGACCGCCGCAGCCATGGCTTACGGCCTGCACGAGAAAAAGTTTGAACGTACGCTGATCTTCGACCTCGGTGGTGGAACCTTCGACGTAACCGTACTGGAGTACGCACTGCCGCTGATCGAGGTGCATGCCTCTACTGGCGACAATTTCCTCGGCGGCGAAGATTTCACCGCAGCGCTGTTGCAAGCCTGCCTGAAAGACTGGCGACTCAAGCCGTCGTCGCTGTCACCGCAAGCTTTGGCCAGCCTTGTAGACGCGATTGAGCAAATCAAGCGCAAGCTGGGCGAGGGTGAGCAACACCTGAGCTGGGATGGTGCCGGGGAAAACCGCCAATGGTCACTGGATGAGGCACGTGCGCAGAAAATCTGGGCGCCACTGTTGGCGCGTATTCGCGCCCCGATCGAACAAGCCATGCGTGATGCCCGGGTCAGCCCCAGAGACCTCGACAGCCTGGTACTGGTTGGCGGCGCCACGCGTATGCCAGCAGTACAGCAAATGGTCGCCACCTTGTTCGGTCGCCTGCCATACCGGCACCTGGACCCGGACACCATCGTTGCGCTCGGCGCTGCCACCCAGGCGGCGTGCAAGGCCCGCGACGAGGCAATCGAAGAGCTGATCCTGACTGATGTGTGCCCTTATACCCTAGGTATCAGTGCCATGCGTGGCGACGAGACCGTTGGTGTGTTTGCCCCTATCATCGAGCGTAATACGGTGATTCCAACGTCCAGGGTCAAACGTTTTTACAGTACCCATCCGAATCAAGAGCAGATCCGAATTGAGGTGTACCAAGGCGAGCGGCCATGGGTACGTGACAATATCTTTGTCGACGCTTTCGATATTACCTTGGTGCCCAATGGCGCGATCCAGAGCCTGGATGTGCGTTTCAGCTACGACATCAACGGTCTGTTGGAAGTGGACGTGACCTTGCTCGCCACTGGCAAGAAACATAGTCACAGCATTGACCGCAGCCCCACAGGGCTTGATCAAAAGGCCCGCAAGGCCAGCCATGCGCGGCTTGCGGAGCTTAAAATCCACCCGCGTGACGCGTTACCCAACCGTACCCTGCTGGCCCGCCTGGAGCGCGCCTGGATGCAGAGCCTGGGTGAAGACCGAGAGCAGATCGGCGCCTGGCTGGACGACTTTTCCACTGCGTTGGCCAGCCAGCAGCCTGAGCAGATCAAACGTCAGCGCCAGCACCTCACTGAGGCGCTGGAGCAGCTGCACTTCTAACCGTTCAAACGCCGCAAAGCTGCTTGCAGGCCCGCCTGCAGGCTGTTTTGCTTGACGTTGGCCGGCGGTAGGCCGTAGCGATTGGGCAGCGGTTCACCCCGCAGGAACAGCAGCGCCAGCGGCAGGAAAGGCAGAAACGGCGTCAGTACTGCGAACACAATCAGCGTCGGGATGCCCCGGCCGATATCGTGCAAGCGGCGCAGGGCGGCGCTACCCAGCAGGCCGACGAACAGCACGCCAAAGAGGATCTGTAACGGCGCGCTCCCGGCAATCAGTGTCAGCACTGGCCCGAGAACGATGCTGGTAACGGCCTGAACGGCATAACCGGTGCGGCTCAAGCGGCTGCCCAGTTTCCAAACGTGTGAGGCCGGCACTGCCTGGCTGCTGGATTTCCCCTGCAGCAAACGTTCAGACCACGACAGCAAGGCCGTCATCGCAGCACGAATGCCGGTGTCCATGCCAGGGAAGTCCTTGGCGCGTTGCAGTTCCATGAGCACTTTGACCTTCGGCACACCGGCCTGACCGTAGCGCGCCAGGCCCTTCAAGGTATCGAGAGCGCTATAGATCAAGGTGCTGTTGAGCAGAAAGTCTTCTTCCAGCATTTTGCTGGGGGGGCGTACTGGTTCGCCTTTGATCAGGCCGTCGCGAAACGGCTCGAACCAGTCACCCGAACAGCTCAGGTTAGCGATGCGTTGCAACACTTCACGGTGCTGTTCGGCGGTGAGGCTCGGGTCGTGATACAGCACGGCGCACAGCAGCATCAGGCCGAGCATGTCGTCTTCGAAGGCTTTGGGGTCGTGCTCAAGGCAGGCAAACAGTTGCTGGTTGCTGGGCAACCGGCGGCTGTCCAGCGCCTGCTGCACATTGAGCAAGCGCTCAGCCGTCATCCGTTGCACCGGGTCGCTGTAGTCCAGCCATCCCAGCAATCCGTCCAGATTGCCTTGCTCGGCCTGTAGCGTCAGCATGACCTGCTGCAGCGCTGCAAACGGGTGATCTGCAGGGTAGGGCATGGCCAGCAAGGCGGGCGAGGTCAGGGCCAACCAGCGTTCCGGCTGATCGATCAGCGCCAGCATGAACAGGTTCTGGCGGTGCCAGTCCCACAAGTCTTGGTTATCAGGTCGTGGCGGTAGTTCAACACCCGCTGCGGCCAGTTCAGCGAGCAGCCCAAGGGCATACGGGGCCGGGAACAGCCGCTGTGGCTTGATCGCTTCGGTCAAATGAAGCAGGCCTTCGGCCGGGTAACCGCGCACGCGGCGCATCCAGTCACGGCAGACTGCCAACGCCTCGCCTTCAAGCAGCGCCTGGGGCAGTTGTGCTTGTGGCGAAGGGTTGTGGCTGAAGTCTGTCAGGGTCAAGGCAATCGGTGACTCGCCCAGCCAGCGCAGCTGTTGCGTGGCCTGATAGTGGAAGCCTTCAATAATCAGGGCGTCGAGCGGGTCATCACCAAGCGCTTCGGCTTTGACTTGGCGCAGCAGCTTGATGTCGCCGCGGTGCAATGCCCAGGCATGGCGGTACAGGCGCTGCAGTTGCGGGTCAGGCTGCTCATCGAGCAACCAGGCCAGCAAGGGCTGTTCATCGTTGGCGTATAAACGCCAGCGGACAAAGGTGCCAGCAATGCCCGGCAGTTCTTCACGCGCGGCTTCGAACCAGCGCGTCAGGGTTTCCGGGCACTGCGACGGGCTGCCCCAGACCTGTTCTGGAGCATCAAGGCTTTCCGGCCAGGCTGCGAACGGCTCCAGTCTGTCGAAAGCCTGGATCAGCAACGGCAAGCGCTGTGGCTGGTGGGTACGGCACAGATCCAGCAGCCAGCGTGCCGCCTGCGGATGCTGGTGCTCACGCCACAGTCGGGTCCAGCACTGGCGCGCCAGTTCTTCCTGACCGCAGGCGCTGCTCTGGCGGGCCAACAGGTACAGCAGGTCGATATCGTCCGGAGCCTGGCGCTGTTGCTCGGCCAGCAGGGTACACAGTGTCGGGCTGGCGATACCTGCCTGACTGAACTGCACCAGCAATCGCTGGATAAAGGCCGGATCGTCAGGCAACGCCAAACAGGTGTGCGCTGACGCGAAGTGCTTGTACTCGAACAGCGGCCGGTAGTGGAACAAGTGCTCAAGGCTGCGGGCGTACCACAAGGTTTCCACCTGAATTTCAGGTGGCCAGTCTTTCATCAACGAAGTATCGAAGGGATCTGCATCGGCGATGCTCTCAAGAAAGGCTTCAACCTGCTCTGGTTGCTCCAGGTGCAACAGTTGACTCGACCAACCCATGCGCGTGGCCAGCAGCTGTGCGCAGTTGTGGGATAACGGGCTGGTGTGCATCAGGTTGTACAGCAGCGCCCAGCTCAGGTTTTCCAGCGTTTCGAGGGACAGGTGATCGAGTTGCTCGATAAACGCCTGCCATGCTGGAAGATAAAAGCGCCGGGCCGGGTCGTTGAGCAATTCCAGGAAGGCTGTTTTGCTGCGCTCGGCAGGGTCGTCGTTGGACGCTGTGCCCTCATAGGCCGTGCTCTGGGTTTTTTGCTCACGTGCTTGTTGCAGCGCCGCTTCATAGGCTTGGCGCAGGGCCTGGAAGCCCTCCGGGTCGGTCTCCGGGTGATGGTGGGGCAGGCGCGCGCGGTAGGCACCACGAATGACATCAGGGTCGTTGGTCGGCTCGATGCCCAGGTGAATCCAACAGCTCATGACCAGGCATCCTCTTCCAATGTGTCAGGGCGTTCAGGCAGGTTCAGCGGCAGGTCCCAGGGAAGGTTGGCAAGCAGTTCGCCGGCACCGTTGTACAAGTTGTTGAGGAGGCAGCGGTTCCAGTGTTCATCACCTTGGCGCATCAGGGCCTGGGCCAGCTCCTGGTCACTGCACTCCGAGCAGTTCCACAACGCCTTGCCGTAGAGATAACCCGCTATGTAGGTGTTCCAGCTGTTGTAGTAATGACGCGCACGCAGCGCCAGACGGCCTTGTAGCCACAGGCTTTCATCCAGGCTGATAAAGCCTTTGCGCAGGCCACTGCGCAGCAAAAAGCCCATGCGCCCCAGGTCCCAGGCGCGGACGCCGCCAGGGCCGCAGTCGGCCTGGGTGCGATAGGCAAATTGGTATTGGATGCGTTGACGCGGCTTCAGTTGCTCCAGTGCGTCCTGCCACTCGCTGGGCAGGCAGCGTCCCGCTTGCCAATAGGCATTGTTCAGCTCGGTGGCATGACCGTTATCAGCCATGGACAGCATGTCGAGCAATTGCCCGCGTTTGGTAATGCCCCACCATTTCTGCAGGTCCGATTGGTCTTCGTCCTCAAGGGCGTAATAGGTGGCAGCGGTATAGCTGGCGCCATTGAGTGCGGCCATGGGCGCGGACAGGGCGAAAAGCCAGTGTTGCTCAATTTCTTCCATGAAAAAAACTCCGGGGCCGGAAAGCGGGGATGCAGGGCCGGCCAAAAGTGGCGTGAATTGTAAAGTCCTACAGGGGTTGCAGCAAATTCGCCGTGGGCCGCCGTGGTGCAGACACACCCAAGACGGTGCATTTCTGATGCGCTCGTGTTCTGCGCATCCTCGTGTTTTCGGGCTTTTGCCCTTCTGGCGCGCCCTTTGCAATCGCTTGAGCAATCGGCAATCAACGCAGATTGCCCCGTTCACGACAAAGGCGCCGTGTTGCCCCCGCTTGTTTCTGCAAGCCGGGGTAGCAGGGCGCCTTTTTGTTTGCGCAAGCAGGAGGTCGGCAGATGAGCAGCACTCAAGTGCGCAGTGTGTGCCCGTATTGTGGAGTGGGCTGCGGCATCGTTATGACGGTCGAAGGTAACCGGGTGACCAAGGTCAGCGGCGACAAGCAGCATCCCAGCAATTTCGGCCGTTTATGCACCAAGGGGCTGACCGCGCATCAACCGCTGCGCGAATCGGGTCGCATGGAGCACGCTTATCTGCGCGAGGAGCGCCAGCGGGATCCTGTGCAGGCCTCAATGGATACGGCCATCGAACAGACAGCTCGGCGCCTGCGTGCAATCCTGGAGCAGCACGGGCCGGATGCCTTGGCGTTCTATGTTTCCGGGCAGATGTCGCTGGAAGCCCAATACCTGATCAACAAGCTGGCCAAGGGTTTTATTCGCAGCCGACACATCGAGTCCAATTCACGTCTGTGCATGGCCAGCGCCAGCAGCGGCTACAAGCTGTCGTTGGGTGCCGACGGCCCGCCAGGCAGCTACCAGGACTTTGAGCATGCCGAGGTGTTTTTCGTCATCGGCGCGAACATGGCTGACTGTCATCCGATCCTCTTCCTGCGCCTACTGGACCGACGCAAAGCCGGGGCCCGAATGATCGTGGTCGATCCACGGCGTAACGCCACCGCTGACAAGGCCGACCTGTTTCTGCAGATCAAGCCGGGCACTGACCTGGCGCTGCTCAATGGCCTGCTGTACCTGCTCAAACACAACGGCCACTGCGACGCTGAGTTCATCGAGCGCTACACCGAAGGCTGGGAGGCCATGGGGGAATTTCTTGATGACTACCCACCTGAGCGAGTCGCGGCCATCACCGGGCTGGCCGAAGCTGATATTCGTCAGGCCGCCGACTGGATCGGCCAGGCGCCGGAATGGATGAGCTGCTGGACCATGGGCCTGAACCAGAGCATCCATGGCACTTGGCAAACCAATGCCTTGTGCAATCTGCACCTGGCCACTGGGGCGATCTGTCGACCTGGCAGCGGGCCGTTTTCCCTGACCGGCCAGCCCAACGCCATGGGAGGGCGCGAGATGGGTTACATGGGCCCTGGCCTGCCGGGGCAGCGTTCGGCATTGGTTGACAGTGACCGGGCGTTCGTTGAACAACTCTGGCAGATTCCGGCGGGCAGCCTGCGCGGTGAAACCGGTGACGGCACCGTAGCGCTATTCGAACAGCTGACCGCTGGACAGATCAAAGCCTGCTGGATTATGTGCAGCAATCCGGTGGCCAGTGTTGCCAATCGCCAACAGGTGATCGACGGCCTGCAACAGGCGGAACTGGTCATTACCCAAGATGCCTTTCTCGACACCGAAACCAATCGCTATGCCGACATCCTTTTGCCTGCTGCACTGTGGGCGGAGGGCGAAGGGGTGATGATCAACTCCGAGCGCAACCTGACGCTGATGGGCAAAGCCATGGAGCCGTGTGGTGAGGCGCTGCCAGACTGGCAGATCATTGCCCGCGTTGCCTGTGCCATGGGTTATGCCGAGGCGTTCAGCTACACCAGCGCCGAGGCAGTGTTTGAAGAAATCCGTCAGGCCTGGAACCCGGCGACCGGTTACGACGTGCGTGGTGTCAGTTATACGGGTTTGCGTCAGGCGCCGCAGCAATGGCCGTGCGAGCCCGGTCGCTCAGACACCCGCAGCCCTGTGCGTTATCTCAATAACGGCATCAGTCAGACGCTGCATTGCGATGCTGAGGGCCAGGCGCCCGCTATCGCCTTCGCCACGCCCACGGGCAAAGCGCGCTTCTTCGCTCGCCCTTGGCTACCCAGTGCGGAGCTGCCGGATGGCACCTTTGACCTGGTGCTCAACACCGGCCGCGTCCAGCACCAATGGCACACCCTGACCAAGACCGGAAAAGTGGCGACGTTGAACAAGCTCGATCCCGGTCCTTTCGTGGAGCTTCATCCTGACGATGCCCAACGCCTAGGCATTGCCGAGCATGACCAGGTCCAAGTGCGCTCGCGGCGTGGCCAGGCACTGTTGCCCGCACGCATTACCACGCGGGTATTGCCGGGCAACTGCTTTGCGCCGTTTCACTGGAACGATGTGTTCGGCGAGCACCTGGCCATCAACGCGGTCACCAGCGATGCGGTCGATCCGCTGTCGTTGCAACCTGCTTTCAAGTACTGCGCGGTGGCCCTGAGCCGGGTCGCCGGCCCTCGTATCCCCACCACATGTAGCAGCCCAGTGTTCGATGAGCCCCAGCAAGCCCGGCACTGGCTGCTCTGGGCCTCGCAAACCGGTAATGGTCAGGCGTTGGCCGAGCACTGCGCCGAGCGCCTGCGCAATGCTGGCGTTGCGGTGAACCTGCGTTGCATGGAGGAGGTTGGCATCGAGCAACTGGAGGGCGCAGCGAGCCTGCTGCTGGTTGCCAGTACCTTCGGAGATGGCGATGCACCTGACAGCGGTGCGGCGTTCTGGCAGGCGTTGCAGGGCCAGCACGCCACTCGCTGCGCCGGGTTGCCCTATGCCGTGTTGGCGCTGGGGGATTCCAGCTATGAGCAGTTCTGTGGTTTTGGCCGCAAGCTGGATCGGCGCTTGGCCGAGTTGGGCGGGCAGCGCTTGCTTGAGCGGGTTGAATGCGAAGGCGACGTCGAAGCGCCGACGGCGCACTGGTTGCAAGCGTTGCTCACCCAGCTGGGAGGCGTCAGCACGGGGGCGCCGCTGCCTGAGCCAGTCGCCATAACAGCGCGCTTCAGCAAGCAGCAACCGCTGCCGGCACGGTTGCTGGAAAACCGCCGACTCAACAGCCCGGGCGCCAGCAAAGAAACCCGGAAGATTGTGTTTGAGCTGACCGACAGTGGCTTCAGCTATCAGGCCGGCGATGCTTTGGGGGTGTGGCCGCGAAACTGCCCGGCACTGGTGGATGAGCTGTTGGCGGCGGCTCATCTGCGAGGCAGCGATGCTATCAGCCTCAAAGGGCACGCCGATATGCCGCTTGCCAAGGCGCTGGGCGAGCACCTGGAAATCGCCCGAATTACACCGGCGATGCTTGAGACCTTCGCTCAGCGTAGCAACGACAGTGTGCTGAGCGACTTGCTCAAGCCGCAGAACAAAACGGCGCTCAAGGGCTGGTTGTGGGGCAAGCAGTTGATAGACCTGGTACACACCCTCAAACCCGAGCTGGACCTGGACACCTGGCTGAGCTTGCTCAAGCCCTTGCAACCGCGGTTGTACTCCATCAGTTCCAGCCCTAAACGACATCCGGATCAGGTGCATCTGACCCTTTCCACCGTCCGTTTCGGCCAGCGCAAAGGGGTTTGCTCAACCTACCTGGCCGACCGTGCGGCGCACGGCGATGTGGCCATTTTCACTCAGCCCAGTGCGCACTTTCGCCTGCCCCAGGACCGCAACGCACCAGTGATCATGGTCGGCCCCGGCACCGGTGTCGCACCGTTCCGGGCATTCTTGCAGGAGCGTCAGGCCGAAGGTGCCAAAGGCCCTAACTGGCTGCTGTTCGGCGAGCAGAAAGCGGCCAGCGATTTCTACTACCGTGACGAGCTGTTGGACTGGCAACGCGATGGCCTTCTGACGCGACTGGATACTGCGTTTTCACGCGATCAGGCAGAAAAAATCTATGTGCAACAGCGCATGCTGGAGCAAGGCGCAGAACTTTGGCGCTGGCTGGAGGAAGGGGGGCATTTCTATGTGTGTGGTGATGCCGAGCGCATGGCCCGCGATGTCGACGCAGCTCTCAAACAGGTTGTCGGTAAGCACGGTGGTTTAAACCCCGATCAGGCCGACGCCTACGTGGCTGAGTTGAGCCGTAGCAAGCGCTACGTGCGAGACGTGTACTGAGCGCCCCATAACGGGGAGGGCCGCACCAGGCTGGGTCGTAAATAACCAGTTGAGGCGTTAAAAAGCCGCTGTTTTACAGGCGTTGGCGGTTGGCACGTTCCCTGCTTTTGTACGATTACAACGTTCCCACAGGTCAATGGCGATCTGTATCAGGAACTACAAAAACGAACCAGGCAAAGGCGCCTGGAGCTTCGGCTCCAGGCGCCTTTTTTGTTTTTCCGGGGCACGCCCCAGCAGCACCGCCACCGTGAATGGCCTTGAGTGAGGATCGGCTATGAATGCAGCAACAAGCATTGCCCCACAGGAAAAACTGATCATCGTCGGTAATGGCATGGTCGGGCATCACTGCGTTGAACAACTGATCGAGCGGGGTGCCTTGAGCCGATACGCATTGCGGGTGTTCGGTGAGGAGCGTCAGCGTGCGTACGACCGTGTTCATCTCTCTGAATATTTCAACGGTAGCGATGCTGAAACCCTGGCGTTGGGCGGTGCCGGGGTGTATGCCGAGCACGGCGTTACCTTGCACCTGAACGAAGCGGTGCTGGAAATCGATCGCGAGCGCCGAGAAGTGCTGACGTCGCAGGGGCGCTACCCGTATGACCATCTGATCCTGGCCACTGGCTCTTATCCCTTTGTGCCGCCGATTGAAGGTTGCGAGGGGGCGTCGCGCCTGGTGTATCGCACCCTTGATGACCTGGACGCCATTCGCGCCGCTGCGGGCAATGCGCGGCGTGGGGTGATTGTCGGCGGTGGATTGCTTGGCCTTGAGGCCGCCAATGCGCTCAAGTCGTTAGGGCTGGAAGCGCATGTGGTCGAATTCGCCCCACGGTTGATGCCGGTGCAGCTGGACGCGGAGGGCGGTGCGGCCTTGCGTGCGCAGATCGAGGCACTGGGTGTGGGTGTACACGTGTCGCGGGCGACCCAGGCGGTTGTGGCTGGTGAAGATTATCGCTACCGCATGAATTTCGACGGCGGCGAGTTCATCGAGACTGACCTGATTGTGTTTTCTGCCGGTATTCGCCCGCAGGATACCCTGGGCCGCAGCAGTGGCCTGGAGGTTGCTGCCCGTGGTGGTGTAGTGATCGACAGCGACTGCCGTAGCAGCGATCCCCGCATCTTTGCTATCGGTGAGTGCGCCTCGTGGAATGGCAGCGTATTCGGTCTGGTCGCCCCGGGCTACAGCATGGCCCGCAACGTTGCTGCCGCGCTGGCTGGGGAGGGCAGCGCCCGCTTTGAAGGCGCAGACATGTCGACCAAGCTCAAGCTGCTGGGCGTCGATGTTGGCTCGATTGGCGATGCCCATGGCGCAACCCCAGGCGCACGTAGCTACCGTTTTATCGATGAAACCAACGCGGCATACCGCCGACTGGTGGTCGATGCCAGTGGTAAACGCGTGCTGGGCGCCGTGTTGGTCGGAGACAACAGCTACTACGACACGCTGCTGCAGTACGTGCAAAACGGTATTGCCCTGCCGGCAGACCCGGCCACGTTGATCCTGCCGCAAACCGCCGGAGCACCGACGCTGGGCGCAGATGCACTACCGGACACAGCCACCATCTGCTCCTGCCATAACGTCAGCAAAGGCGCCATTTGCAGCGCCATCGATAACGGGTGTGGCGAGCTGGCTGAACTCAAACAGCAAACCAAGGCGTGCACGGGTTGTGGTGGCTGCGCGGCGCTGCTCAAGCAAGTCTTTGAGCACGAATTGATTGCCCGTGGCGTCAGCGTCGACAAGAGCCTGTGCGAGCACTTCGCTTACACCCGTCAGGAGCTCTATGCACTGGTACGGGTCGAAGGGATCCTCAGCTTCGACGATATGCTCGCCAAACATGGTCGTGGCTCTGTCGGTTGTGACATCTGCAAACCGACTGTTGGTTCGATCCTCGCGTCGTGCTGGAACCAGCCGATCATGGACCCTTCGTTGGTGCCCCTGCAGGACACCAACGACACCTTCATGGCCAACATGCAGAAAAACGGCACTTATTCGGTGGTGCCGAGGATTCCCGGTGGCGAGATCACCCCGGATAAACTGATCGTCATCGGCCAGGTGGCGAAAAAGTACGATCTGTACACCAAGATTACCGGCGGCCAGCGCATTGACCTGTTTGGTGCACAGCTGCACGAGTTGCCAGCGATCTGGGGCGAGTTGATCGATGCCGGCTTTGAAACCGGCCATGCCTATGGCAAGTCCACACGTACGGTGAAGTCATGCGTGGGCAGCACCTGGTGCCGTTATGGGGTGCAAGACAGCGTGCAGATGGCCCTGACCCTGGAAGACCGCTACAAGGGCTTGCGTTCGCCGCACAAACTCAAGTTCGCGGTCTCCGGCTGTACCCGTGAGTGCGCTGAGGCACAGAGCAAGGACATCGGTGTCATCGCCACCGAGAAGGGCTGGAACCTGTACATCTGCGGCAATGGCGGCATGCGCCCGCGCCACGCCGAGCTGTTCGCCACCGACCTCGACGACGCCGGGCTGATTCGCCTGATTGACCGGCTGCTGATGTTCTACATCCGTACCGCCGACAAACTGCAGCGCACCTCGGTCTGGCGCGAGGGCCTGGAGGGTGGGCTGGACTACCTCAAGCAGGTGATTATCGAAGACAGCCTGGGCCTGGGTGCCGAGCTGGAATCGCAGATGCAGTGGGTTGTCGACCGCTATGAATGCGAATGGGCCAACGCGCTCAAAGACCCAGAGAAGCTCAAGCGCTTTCGCACCTTCGTCAATGATCAGCGGCCAGACCCGGGCGTGCACTTTGTGCGCGAACGCGGGCAACGGCGGCCGATTGCTGCGGCTGAGCTGCATGTGATTCCAACCACTGAAGAGGTGCTGTGATGAGCCTGTCCAACGTTGCTGTAAACCTGCCAACTCACAACTGGCAAGCGGTGTGTGGCCGCGATGATCTGGTGGCGCAATCGGGGGTAGTGGTGTGGTTCGAAGGCCGTCAGGTGGCACTGTTTTACCTGCCGGAACAGGATACGCCGGTGTTTGCGATCGACAACCAGGACCCCAAGTCCGGGGCCAACGTGATTGGCCGCGGCTTGATCGGCCACCTCAAGGGTGAACTGGTGGTGGCTGCACCGTTGTACAAGCAGCATTTCAGCTTGAACGATGGGCGTTGCCTGGAAGATCCGCAGCACGCCTTGCAAGTGTGGCCGGTACGGATCACCGGTGAGCAAGTAGAAATCGCAAGGTAGGCGCGGGCTTGCCCCGCGATGCGGTTTAACTGACAAACCACAATCGCGGGGCAAGCCCGCTCCCACAGAGAGAGCATGCTCCTATAGACTCCGGAGCATGAACCTCGACACCCGCATCAAATTCCGCCATCTGCTGTGCTTTCTCGAAATCGCCCGCCAGGGCAGTTTCGCGAAGGCTGCCGATGCCATGGCGATCAGTCAGCCGGCAATTTCCAAAACCCTCAAGGAACTGGAAGATCTGTTGCAAACCCGGCTGTTCGAACGCAGCAAACAAGGTGTCGAACTGACGGCAGCCGGGACGCGTTTCATGCGCTACGCCGGGCCCAGTGTGCAGGCGCTGCGTGAGGGCGTCAGTAGCTTGCGTGGTGAGCAGCATGCGCCGCCACAGGTGCGTATTGGCGTGTTGTCGACGGTCGAAAGCCTGCTGATGCCAGAGGTGCTGTGTCGCTTGCACCAACGTCATGAACATCTGGTGGTCAGTGTGGCGACCGGGCCGAGCGCGCACCTGCTGGCGCAATTGCACGTCGGTGAGCTGGACCTGGTCATCGGGCGCATGACCGACAGCCCGCAAATTCAGGGCCTGGCATTCGAGCACCTGTACAGCGAGTCAATGTCGCTGGTGGTGCGCCCAGGTCATCCTTTGCTCAACCACAAACCCATCGAACGCAACCAGGTCGGGCGTTATCCGCTGGTGCTGCCGCTGGCTGGCACCACCATTCGCAAGCATGCCGACAGCCTGTTTGTGCAGTGCGCAATCGAGCAACCAGCACAACGCCTGGAAACGCTGTCACCGGCCTTGAGCCGACGCTACGTGCAAAGCAGCGACGCGGTCTGGGTGGCGCCGCGCGATGCCGTACGCATTGATCTGGGCCGTGGCGAGTTGTGCGAACTGGACCTGGGCGTGCAGGAACCCGGCGGCTCGGTGGGCATCTGCAGCAATGCTGCGTTGCCGTTGAGCCTGTCGGCGCGCTGGCTGTGCGAAGTGCTGCGCGAAGTGGCCGGGCAATACCGTGACGGCAGTTACCCCTGAAATCCTGGCACGCTTACAAACAGCTACAAAACATGGGCGATGAAGTTGCTCAAGTGCGCTGTCCCGTCAATACTGGCCACTGGCTGCAGCTTTGTATGAAGAAGGATTTACTTGGCTGAACTTATCCGGCTTTTCTTGCTCTCATGCCGGTAGCCATTGGTCGTGGCCGCCTGATAAGCTCGCGGCTTTACTCGATTGCCCTATTGGCGCATGAACAAGGAAATAGCATGAAACAGCATCGGTTGGCGGCTGCGGTTGCCCTGGTTGGTCTGGTCCTGGCGGGTTGCGATTCGCAGACCAGCGTCGAGCTCAAGACGCCGGCACAGAAAGCCTCCTACGGTATTGGCCTGAACATGGGCAAAAGCCTGGCTCAGGAAGGCATGGACGACCTTGATTCAAAAGCGGTTGCTCAAGGCATCGAAGATGCTGTCGGCAAGAAAGAACAGAAGATCAAGGACGAAGAACTGGTTGAGGCCTTTGCTGCCCTGCAAAAGCGCGCTGAAGAGCGCCTGGCCAAGATGAGCGAAGAGTCGGCGGCAGCTGGCAAGAAGTTCCTTGAAGAAAACGGCAAGAAAGCCGGTGTCGTTACCACCGCTTCGGGCCTGCAGTACGAAGTGATCAAGAAGGCCGATGGCGCTCAGCCGAAGCCGACTGACGTGGTCACCGTTCACTACGAAGGCAAGCTGATCGACGGCAAGGTCTTCGACAGTTCGGTTGAGCGTGGCAGCCCGATTGACCTGCCGGTCAGCGGTGTGATCCCTGGTTGGGTCGAAGGCCTGCAACTGATGCACGTAGGCGAGAAGTACAAGCTGTTCATCCCGTCTGACCTGGCTTACGGTGCCCAGAGCCCGAGCCCGATGATCCCGGCCAATTCGGTCCTGGTTTTCGAACTGGAACTGCTGGGTATCAAGGATCAGGGCAAGCCTGAAGCCGACGCTGCTGCCGAGTAATCTGCTTGCAGTACAGCCAACGCCCCGTCTCGACGGGGCGTTGTCGTTTCTGTAACTGCCTCGAACCCGTTCAGCCGAAGACAGTCAGAACAGCTGCAACCGACACAGAAAAGGTGCAGGATGGGTAAAACGTTTGCGCCATTGAAACAGGTGTGTAAAAAACGCCCGATTTAAGCCCAGCCCTTGCCCGGCGGGCGCCCTGAGCTGGAAAAGTAGCTCTGTTCACAAGGTTATCCACAATTTATGTGGATAACATTTCCCCAAGTTTGCCGTGGAGGCTGTATGAAAGCACCGTGGACGTTCGCCCGTTTTCTGCCGTTGGCCGAGCGATTGCTCAGCCGCGGTCGGCTGCCGGCACTGATTTTTGCCGTGGCGCGCAAAGGACCCCGGCTTGGCAAGTTGCGTGAAGACGTGCGCCTGATGCAGGCGCTGTGCCTAGCGTGGTGGCGTGGCGAGTACCGGGCTATCAGCCCCAAGGCGTTGGTGACGGTGGTCGCCGGGCTGCTGTACTTCGTCAGCCCGATCGATGCCATTCCTGACTGGCTGCTGGGTGCGGGGTTTCTGGATGACATCGCCGTGCTGGCCTGGGTGCTCAAAGCCGTGTCGGATGAGTTGGCCGCCTTCAGTGCCTGGCGCACCCGCCAGGCACCGGAAAAACTGCGGGTCCTGGAGCGCCTGCCAGCAACCCCAGAAGCCCTGCGCCTGGAGCAGCCAAAAAGCTAATTACATCAGGCCCGTGCACACCCTTGCTGGCTGGTAATATAATTGGCATAAGGATTATGCCTACAGATTACATCCAGTAATCCTACAAGAGGGATTGTGATGGGTATTCAGGTTATCAGCCGGGACGGTCAACCCGAGTATGCGGTTGTACCCTGGGAGCAGTACCAGGCACTGCTAAAAGCCGCTGGCCAGGGTGAACCAGCAGTAGTCGCACATACACCGACAACCCCTCCAGACAACGCCAGCTTGCCGAGCTTCAGTGAGCTGGCGCGTTTGCGTGAGGGCAAGGGGCTGACGCCGGAACAACTGGCGCGTAGCGTGGGTATCAGCCCGGTGTATCTGTCTTTGATCGAAAGTGGCGAACGTCAGCCGGATGCCGCGATTCGCCGCAGCCTGGCCTGGGAGCTTGGAGTGGTTGGCTGGAGCGAGTCGTCGTGAGTAGCGTACGGATCAGTCGCCAGCACTGGGAGGGCCTGCTGGGCGAACTGGACTTGGCTCGCCGCCAACGCCACCTTCTGACCTACCGTGCCTTGCTCGAACGCCTGCAGTTGCCCAGCCCCGCCATGCAGACCCTTACCGCCGCGCTGGAGCACCTGGCGGCGCTGGATGCCCGTGCAGAGCAACCGCTGCGCAGCTCGCTGGTGATCAGCCAGGGGGCCAGTCGTTTGCCGCGTACCGGCTTCTTTGAGTGCGTCGAGCGCCTCGGGCGTTTTTCCGGGCCGTCGGACGGTATGGCAGCTGCGTCCTGGCATGCTTCGGAAGTGGTCAGGGTGTTCGAGTACAGTTACCCGGAAAAAGAAGAAGCCTGAGCGGTTGGCGCCGTATCGATCAGGTACAAGCTGAAACCGGAGTGGTCTTTGGCTTGATGCTTGGCCTGTGATGCCAGCTCCGCCAGATGCCCGGCATCGAGGCCGGCGCAGGCCTCTGGGCGCAATTGCACCACGCCGATCGACAACGACAGCAGGGCGAACTCCTGGCGCTGTCCCTGGCGGTTGAGGGCAACAAAACACCCCGCCTGCGCATGCTCGGGGCGGTAGAAGCGGCGGCACTGTTTCTGAAAGTCTTCCAGCAGCAGCTGTAGCCTGCGCTCCCAGTCAGCAGACCCCAACACCAGCATGAAATCATCACCGCCAATATGGCCGACAAAGTCATGATTGGGATCTACCCGTTCGCTCAGGCACTGCGCCAGACACAGCAGCACCTCATCGCCACGGGCGTAGCCGTAGAGGTCATTGAACGGCTTGAAGCTGTCGATATCCACATAACAGATCGCCGCCTCACGTTGCTGCTGCAGCAAGCGGGTCAGACATTGCTGGATCGGGACGTTGCCGGGAAGCAGGGTCAGCGGGTTGGCATAGCGGGCTTGCTGGATCTTCTGTTCGGTGATCAGCTTGAGCACATCGATGACCCGCCCAAGGCCCAGGTAGCGGCCGTTGTGGATAATGATGAAATCTTCTTCGATACGCTGGCGCGCGCGGCTGGTGAGCAGACGGCTGACTTGTTGTAATGACTGCGTCAGCTCCACTGCCAGAAAGTCATCGCTCATCAGGCGGCTGATTGGCTTTCGTGCAAACAGGTCGGTGGCAAACGGCTTGAGCAGCGCATCTGACAGTGAATGGCGGTGCACGATGCCACAGGGCTGGCGGCGCTCGTTGAGCACCGCCATCGAATTCAAGTTGGCCTGGCGTCGGAACAGTTCCAGCACCTGCGCCGTTGGAGTGTCCTGGGTTACTGCAGGTTGTTCGTTGAGCAGCGCCGTCAGGTTGCCACCATCCTCGCTGAGCACCTGTACACCCCGATCCGGGCTACCAAGCATTTGTTGGATGTCCCGTGAGGGATGCTCCAGCGGGCGGCCAAGCAGGTAGCCCTGAACCAGGTCGACACCCATCTCGGTCAGCACTTTAAGCTCTTCAGCCAGTTCGATGCCCTCGGCAATCACCTGGGCACGCGAGGCACGGGCGATTTGCAGAATGGAGCCGACGAACTCACGCTTGACCGCATCCAGGTGAATTCCGTCGATGAAATGGCGGTCAATCTTGACGTAGTCGGGGCGCAGCTCTGACCACAGGCGCAGGCTTGAATAGCCGGCACCCAGGTCATCCAGGGCAATGGAAAAGCCCATGTCGCGGTAGTGGTGCAGCGCATTGAACAGCAGTTGGAAATCGTCAGTGGGGGTTTGTTCGGTCAGCTCGATCACCACCCGGCTTGGCGGTAAGCCCAAGTCATGGAGCATTTGCAAGGTGCGACCGGATTGATACTGGGGCTCAAGCAGCGACTCTGGGGAGACGTTGAGAAACAGCTTGCCCTCCAGTTGTTGCTGGCTGAACCGCCGGCAGGCGCTTTTCCGGCAGGCGGCCTCCAGCTCGGTCAGGCGTCCGGCCTGGCGGGCGACAGTAAACAGATTTAGCGGGGAGTGCAGCGGGCTGTTGGAGGGGCCGCGGCTCAAGGCCTCGTAACCGAGGATGCGCCGCTCCGACAGGCACACAATCGGCTGGAACAGGCTATGCAAGCCGCCCTGAGCAAGAATGGTGCTCAACGCGCTGAGCTGTTCGGTCACGGTCATGGCGGCACTACCTTGAAAAAAGGTTCTTAACGAAGTGTTGGGGCTGTGGGCTTATCCGGCGGTGGGAGCGGGCTTGACCCGCGATTGGGGGCTGTCAGTCACATCGCATCGCGGGTCAAGCCCGCTCCCACTGAGCTGGCGGTAAGCTCTCAATTCCAATCGTCCAAAAAAAAGGACTGAGGCCAGTGGCGCTCAGTCCTTTATTTCACGACAGAATCGTGACTGTTTAATGACTCAATAGAGGCACAGTCACATTATTTTGCCATCACCTTTTTACGGGTTGTTCTTTGCCACGGCCGAATTCAACCCCAAGTAGTCGAGCAAGATCCGCCCGGACTCCGACAGGTAAGCGTCGTCTTCCGGTTTGGTATCGTCCGGCTCGGCTGGCAGGGCGTCTTCGTCTTCCTTCTTCAGTTCCTTGAGCGGTTCTTCGCCCTTGGCTTTGCGTCGGGTGTTTTCCAGCGCCAGTTGTTTGCTCTCGATATCGGCGTGCTGGGCACGGCGCTCGACTTCATTGAGGCTGACGGTTTTTTCGTTCATCAGCTTCTGGGTCAGCGCCAGGCGATCGCGGATGTAGACAAACTCCGGATCTTTGGCGGTGCGGCTGTCGTGACGCGCCTTGAGCTGGGCCAGGAACGGTTTGAACGGATCGACCGCCGGCTTGATCGCCGGGCGGATGGTGTCCCACGGCATGGCTTCAGGCAGGGCGCTTTCGCCGATTTCCTTGGTGTCGATGATCGACGGGTAGTCGATGTCCGGCAATACGCCCTGGTGCTGGGTGCTCTGCCCGGAAACCCGGTAGAACTTGGCCAGGGTCAGCTTCAGTTCGCCATGGTTAAGCGGCTGGATGGTCTGCACGGTGCCTTTGCCGAAGGTCTGGCCACCGAGGATCAACGCGCGGTGGTAGTCCTGCATGGCGCCGGCGAAAATCTCCGAAGCCGAGGCAGACAGGCGGTTGACCACCAAGGCCAGCGGGCCTTTGTAGAAGGCGCCAGGGTTTTCGTCTTCCAGCACATCAACACGGCCATCGCTGTTGCGCACCAGTACGGTCGGGCCCTTGTCGATGAACAGGCTGGTCAGCTCGGTGGCTTCCTGCAGAGAACCGCCGCCGTTGTTGCGCAGGTCAATGACCACGCCGTCGACTTTTTCTTTCTGCAGTTCAGTGAGCAGCTTCTTCACGTCACGGGTAGTGCTCTTGTACTCCGGATCGCCGGCACGGAAGGCCTTGAAATCGAGGTAGAAGGCTGGAATTTCGATGATGCCCAGCTTGTACTCGCGGCCATCCTGCTTGAGTTTGAGCACGGATTTTTTCGCCGCTTGCTCTTCAAGCTTCACCGCCTCACGGGTGATTGGCACGATCTTGCTGGTCTGGTCGTTTGGCGCGTTGCTGGCCGGGATCACTTCCAGGCGTACCACCGAGCCTTTCGGTCCACGGATCAGCTTGACCACTTCATCCAGACGCCAGCCGATGACGTCGACCATCTCTTTGTCGCCTTGGGCGACGCCGATGATTTTGTCGGCCGGAGCCACTTGCTTGGTCTTGGCGGCAGGGCCAGCCGGCACCAGGCGCACGATCTTGACCTGATCGTTGTCACTTTGCAGCACAGCCCCGATACCTTCGAGCGACAGGCTCATATTGATATCGAAGTTTTCCGCGCTGTCGGGCGACAGGTAGTTGGTGTGCGGGTCGTAGGACTGGGCAAAGGTGTTGATGTAGGTCTGGAAGATGTCTTCCGCGCGGGTCTGGTCCAGACGCGAGAGTTGGTTCTTGTAGCGTTTGGTCAGCAGCTCCTGGATCGCCTTGGGCTCTTTGCCGGCGATTTTCAGGCGCAGAACCTCATCTTTGACACGTTTGCGCCACAAGTCGTCAAGCTCGGCCTGGGTCTTGATCCACGGCGCGTCTTTGCGGTCGACCAGCAGGGTTTCTTTGGTGGTGAAGTCGAAATTCTCGACGCCTTTGTTCAACTCGGCCAGGGTGAAGTCCAGACGCGATTTGACCCGGTCCAGGTAGCGCTTGTAGATGGTAAAACCGGGGTCGAGATTGCCGCTTTTGAGGAAATCGTCGAACTGGGTCTTCCACTTGTCGAACTCGGCGATATCGCTGGCCAGGAAATAGCTGCGGGCCGGATCGAGCAGCTTGATATAGCTGTCGTAGATGATCACCGAACGCGCATCGTTGAGCGGCGGCTTGCTGTAATGGTGGCGCTTGAGCAGCTCAACCACGTTGAGGCTGGCGACGACTTCGTCACGATCGGGCTGGAGTTTATCCCAGCTGTTGGCGGCCCATGCATTGCCCGTCAACGGCAGGCTGCCCAGTCCGATCAACAGTGCGAGAGTGGTACTTGGCAAAAAATGCTTCATGCTGATTCGACGTAGGGACAATTGATCACGCATAGTAGGCCGTCTTTGAATTCGCCAGTTCCATAAGAACTGGACGCATAATGCAAAAAGCCCGCGGCTACAGCGTCGGGCTCAGTCATGACTCAACTATGGAGGCACTGTGAAGGCATTGCAAGGCGTTGACGGACATGTGGAGTGGGTTGCGACGACAAGTCCAGCATGCGATATCGGTCAAGTACGAATTCGAGTGGCTGCCGCAGGCCTGAATCGCGCCGATTTGCTGCAGCGCGCCGGGCTCTATCCACCGCCGCCGGGTGCCAGCGAATTTCTTGGCCTGGAGTGCTCCGGGGTGATCACCGAAGTCGGTGCAGGCGCTTCCTGGCAGGTGGGAGACCGGGTCTGTGCGCTGTTGGCCGGCGGCGGTATGGCGGAGGAAGTGGTGGTGGATGCGCGCCATGTACTGCCGGTTCCGGAAGGCCTGAGCTTGCAGGAAGCGGCAGCCATTCCTGAGGTGTATGCGACCGCCTGGCTCAACCTGTTTCAACTGGCCGGGCTCAAGCCGGGCGAGAAAGTGTTGCTGCATGCCGGGGCCAGCGGTGTCGGCTCGGCCGCTATCCAGCTGTGCAAGGCCTTTGGCAGCCCGTGCTGGGTCAGTGTCGGTTCGGCTGAGCGTCTGGCCTACTGCGAAGCGCTGGGGGCCACCGCCGGCGTGGTACGTGGCGATGACCTGAACAGCCTGAGCGATTTCGGACCCTTCGATGTCATCCTCGACCCGGTTGGCGCCAACTATGCCGAGCTCAACCTCAAACTGCTGGCCCGCGATGGTCGTTGGGTGATCATTGGTTTGATGGGGGGGCGCAAGGCCGAATTGGACCTGGCTCAACTGCTGACCAAGCGAGTTCAGGTAACGGGTTCAACTTTGCGAACGCGTGATGACCAGTTCAAGGCCGACCTGCTCAGTGATCTGGGCCAACAAGTCTGGCCGCTGTTCACTGAAGGCAGGTTGCAGCCGCAACTGGCCAAAGCGTTCCCGATCAAAGATGCCGAAGCAGCGTTTGCCGAGCTTGCGAGTAACCAGGTGTCAGGCAAACTGGTGCTGGTGATCGACGAAAGCCTGGTGTAAAGCACCCGGTAGGAGCGGGCTTGCCCCGCGATTGCGGTGTGTCAGGCATACCGTATCGCGGGGCAAGCCCGCTCCCACAACAAGCCCGCTCCTACCAGAACGCTATCAACGCCAGGTGTGAATCGGCCAGCCCTTTGTCTCGGCTTCTTCGCGCAATACTGGGTCCGGGTTGACCACATGCGGGTAATCCACCTTGCGCAACAGCGGCAGATCGTTGCGTGAGTCGGAATAGAAACTCGCTCCTTCGAGGTTTTCTTCTTCCTGATCCAGCCATTCCAGCAAGCGCGTGATCTTGCCTTCCCGGTAGGTCAGTACGCCTTGGGTCTTACCGGTGTACACACCGTTTTCAACCTGCAGCTCGATACCCAGAATTTCATCGATGCCCAAACGCTCGGCAATCGGCCGCACCAGGTGTGTGCCGGACGCCGAGATCACCAGAATGCGATCACCGGCCTTGCGGTGGGCGGCAATGGCGGTGGTCGCGTCACTGAAGATGATCGGTTCGATGAAATCTTCTACCCAGGGCTCGACCAGGTGATCGACTTCATCCGGGGTGCGCCCGATCAGTGGCTCCAGGCTGAAGGCCATGTAGTCTTCCATCGCCAGATGCCCCTTGCCGTAAGCGTCCATCAGTTCTTTGTCACGGCGCAGGAAAGATTCACCATCGACCCAGCCCAAGCGAGCCATTTGTGCGCTCCACAGCGACGCACAATCGCCGTGAATCAGCGTTTCATCCAGATCGAAAATCGCTAGTGCCATGTTCTGAAAAACTCCTGTGCAACCCTCAGGCGACTTCGCAGAGGGCGGTGGGATCGATCGACAAGGATACCCGCTGGCCGTCCGGATGCAGATCGGCAGACGAGCGGTTGAGCACATCGACCAACAATTCTACGCCGCGGGCTTCGACCCGGTAGCGGATCACGTTGCCCAGCAAGCTGTGGCTGCGCACCTGTCCTTCAAGCTCTCCGTTGAGGCTCAGGGCAATGGCTTCCGGGCGAATCGCCAGGCGACTGGTTACCGGGCGCTGCAGCAGGCGGCTGGCGCTGTCGGCATCGAGCAAGTTGTAGTTGCCGATAAAACCGGCGGCGAACACATCTACTGGCGCGGTGTAGAGGGTTTCAGCATCGCCGCTCTGGACGATGCGGCCTTGGTTCATGAGGAAAATACGGTCTGACAGGGTCAGCGCTTCTTCCTGGTCGTGGGTCACGAAAATCGTGGTCAAACCCAACTCGCGCTGGATCTGGCGGATCTGATCGCGCAGGTGCTTGCGAATCCGTGCATCCAGTGCTGACAACGGTTCATCGAGCAGCAGCAGGCGTGGCCGAGTCACCAACGAACGTGCCAGCGCTACCCGTTGGCATTGGCCACCGGAGAGTTGATGCGGATATCGACCGGCGAAGTCCTGCAGTTCGACCAATTGCAGGGCTTCGCGTACGCGGGTGCGGCTTTCATCGGCGTTGACTTTTTGCATGCGCAGGCCGAAGGCAACGTTCTGCTCCACGTTCATATTGGGGAACAGCGCGTAGCTCTGGAACACCATGCCGATGCCACGCTTTTGCGGGCTTAGTGGCACCAGGTCGTTACCGTCGAGGAGGATCTTGCCACTGTCGACCGAGGTCAGGCCGGCGATGCAGCGCAGCAGGGTGGACTTGCCGCAACCGGAGGGGCCGAGCAGGGTGACGAATTCGCCGCGCTGGATCTGGCAGTTGATGTCGTTGAACACCGGGCTGCCACCGTAGCTTTTCTGCAGGTTCTGTACGCTGACAAAGCTCATATCAGGATTTGTCCTTGTTCAGGCGGTTGGCTGCCCAGGTCAGCACCAGCACAAAGAGGAAATAGGAAATCACCAGGGCGCTGTTGAAGTGGCCACTGCTGTTGCGCATGTTGTTGAGGTATACCTGCAGGGTTTCATAGCGGGTGCCCACCAGCAGGTTGGCGAACACGAACTCGCCGAACAGGAACGAGAACGACAGCAGCAAAGCCACCAGCAAGCCCTTGCGCAGGTTCGGCAGCACCACCAGAAATGCGGCCTGGAAGGTGCTGGCACCGAGGAGCTGGGCGGCGTCCATCAGGTCGCGCAGGTTGATGGCCTGCAAGTTATTGGTAATGGCGCGGTACATGAACGGCAGGGCTACGGTGAAGTAGCAGCCGATCAGAATCCACGGGGTGCCGACCATGGCCATGGGGCCGGAGCCGTACAACTGCAACAGGCCCACCGACGACACCACTGGCGGTACGGCGAAGGGCAGCAGGATGAGGATGTTCATCAGGGCGTCGAGGCGTGGAAAGTGGTAATGCACCACAAACAGCAACGGCAGGATCAGCACGACCGACAACAGCAATGCACCGACGCAGACCAGCAGCGACTGACCAAACGCGGCGAGGAAACGTGGATCGCTCCACAGTGCCAGGTACCACTTGAAGGTCAGGCCACTGGGCAACAGGCTCGCCGACCAGCTGGTGGCCAACGAGTAGAGCAGGGTACCGGCCAGCGGTAACAGCAGGATGAGAAACAGCAGGTACACCACCAGGCGATGGTAGAGGTGGGCCGTGCCCGATTCAGCGCGTGACATGGTAGCTCCTCTTCAACAGCCATTGATGAACGACGGTTACCAGGGTCATCAAGCCCACCAGGATCATCGCCAGGGCGCTGGCCAGGTTCGGGTCCAGGGAAATATCGCCGGCTACCAGCGCGGCAATGCGGATCGGCAGCACGTTGAAGTTGCCGGTGGTCAACGCGTAAACCGTGGCGTAGGCGCCCAGGGCATTGGCCAGGAGGATAACGAAGGTGCCCAGCAGGGCGGGTGTCAGCACCGGCAAGCCGATGTGCCGCCAGTATTGCCAGGCGTTGGCACCCAGCAGTGCCGCCGATTCGCGCCAGTCTTCGCGCAGGGCGTCGAACGCCGGGTAGAGCAGCAGCACCCCCAGTGGAATCTGGAAGTAGGTGTAGAGGATGATCAGGCCGGTTTTCGAGTACAGGTTGAAGTCTTCGATGATCCCCGCCTGTTTCAGCAGTAGGGTCAGGGCACCGTTGAAGCCGAGCAGGATAATGAAGGCAAAGGCTAACGGCACTCCGGAGAAGTTACTGGTCATGTTGGCAAACGCGTTGACGAAGTCGCGCAGGCGCGAGTCGACTTTGCGCAACGAATAGCTGCCGAGAATGGCGATAACGATGCCCAAGACACTCGACCAGAAACTGATCTCCAGGCTGTGCTGGATGGCCTGGCGATAGAACCTGGATTCGAACACCTTGCTGAAGTTGGCCAAGCCCCAGCCACTTTCAGCCTGCAGGCTATGGATGGCCACCCAGGCCAGTGGGGCGATCTGGAAAATGATGAAAAACAGCGCGAACGGCAGCAGGCACAGCGACGCCAGCCACTTGGCGCGTTTGATCGAATTCACTTGAGCAGCTCCCGGCATACCGGCTTGTCGTGGGGGACGCCCAGCAGTTCACAGACCGTACCGCACAGTTCGGTTTGCAGCGGTTTGGCCGCAGGATCAAGGCTGAAGGCATCGCCAAACACGAACAACGGTACCTCGCGTTCTTCAGCCAGCAGGCCGTTGTGCGAGCGATCGTTGTTCATGCCATGGTCGGCGGTGACCAGCACCTGATAGCCGTCTTGCAACCATGTGTGCAGGTAATCGGCCAGGAGGATATCGGCGCTGCGTGCGCTGTTACGGTACTGGCTGCTGTCCAGGCCATGGCGGTGGCCGGCGTCGTCAATGTTCATCGGGTGCACCAGAAGGAAATTCGGCGCATGGCGGCGGCGCAGGTATTCGGCATCGGCGAACAGGTGGGAGTCCGGGTAATGGTCGGCGTAATAGAACAATCCGTGCTGGATCGGCAGCTTGGGCGCGTGGGTATGGCGGTCACGCAGAGGGTCGAAGGGTGAGCGGTTGTACAGCTCGCTCATCCAGTGATAGGCCGCCGCCGCAGTGCCCAGGCCAGCCTCTCGGGCGTAGTGGAAGATGCTGCGCTGGTTGGAAAGGCGGGTGACATTGTTGTGCACGATGCCGCTGTCGATCGGCGCGACGCCGGTGAGGATGCATTCGTAGAGCGGGCGCGACAGCGCTGGCAGTTCGCACTCCAGGCGGTACAAGGCTGCGCGGTCGGCCTCGACATAGGCATGCAGATGGCCCATGGCATGGTGCGCGACCTGATGGTTGAGACCATCGAGCAGGACCAGGATGACGTTATGGTTCATGGCTTCTCCGATTTCGCGGTGATCGCGTCGCGGGGCAAGCCCGCTCCTGCGGTAGGAGCGGGCTTGCCCCGCGATTAAGGATCACTCCATCTCGATGATCACTTGCTCCTGCCACATCTGCGGCAGCTTCTTGGAGGTCGCTTCCCAGGCGGCGGCATCTTTGATCGGCTGCACTGCCTTGTATTGCTCATTCGGCAGCAGCTTGGCCTGCACGTCGGCCGGCAGCGTCAGGTGCTCGGCGCGAATCGGGCGGGCATGGCCGTGAGCCAGGTTGATTTGCCCGGCATCGCTGAAGATGTACTCACGGGTCAGCTTGGCGGCATTGGGGTGTTTGGCGTATTTGTTGATGATGGTGGTGTAGCCGGAAATCACCGAGCCGTCAGAGGGAATCAGCACTTCGAAACGCTGCGGATCGATCTGCTGACGATAGCTCAGGCCGTTGAAGTCCCAGACTACCCCCACTTCGATCTCGCCCTTTTCCAGGGTCTGGATGGTCGGGTTGGCGAGGGACAGCCGCTTTTGCTGCGCCAGTTTGGTGAACAACTGCAAGCCTGGCTCGATGTTCTTTTCGTCGCCCTTGTAGGCTAAGGCTGCGGCTAGCACACCGTTGGCGGCCTGAGCTGCAGTGCTGACGTCACCAATGGCGACTTTGTATTTGCCTTTCTCCAGGTCATGCCAGGTTTTAGGCATGTCGGCTTCTTTCACCAACTGCTTGTTGATGATGAATGCAATGGTGCCGGTGTAGGCCAGGGCCCAGTGGCCGTCTTTATCTTTGGCCCAATCCGGGACCTGTTCCCAGGTGCTGGGTTTGTAAGGTTGAGTCACGCCCTTGGCCACGGCAATCGGGCCGAAGGCGGCACCCACGTCACCGATGTCAGCGCTGGCGTTGTCTTTTTCGGCATCGAACTTGGCCACTTCCTGGGCCGAGCTCATGTCGGTGTCCATGTGCTTGAGGCCGTATTTTTTCGCCAGGTCCTCCCAGGTGCCTTTCCAGTTGGCCCAGGCATCGGGCATACCGACGCTGTTGACGACGCCTTCTTTACGGGCAGCCTCTTCGAGGGCTTTGAGGTCGGTGTCGGCGGCCATGGCCGACGTGCACAGGGCAATGGTCGAACCTAACAGTGATGCCAGAAAAAGCTGTTTCATCCGAAGCTCCTTGGTGGGTGCCTTGCAAAACGCGAATGGTGGTGTGGACGTTGTTGCGATTCGGTTGGTCTAGGTCAGCAATACCCGAGCCAAGGTAGGCATGTTGCATGACAGTTTGATGTCGAGAGGGTGGTTTCAGGCTCGTCTGTCAACCTTGGAAATAGAGCTTAGACCAGTTTCAAGTGCTTGATCCGCAAGGTCTTGGCATGTTTGTTGTAGGAAATCTCATCAGTGTTCTTGGCGGCTGTGTCATCTGACGTTCATCTGCTCCGCCTAGGCTTGCACTATTCTCATAGCCTTGATGTCGGGCATTTTTGCGCTCTGTTGGGGCTGGACTAGTCCAGATAGGTAACCTTTGATGCAAGCACTGCCACCGCGAGCAGTAACAGCCATTTGCCATGCTCTGCAGGAGCAGATTGAGCATGGCTTGTTGGCGCCCGGCTGCAAGTTGCCCGCCGAACGAAAGTTGAGCGAGGTGTTCGACACCACGCGTATCACCTTGCGTGAAGCTTTGGTGCAGCTGGAGGCGCGTGGGTTGATTTACCGTGAAGAGCGACGAGGCTGGTTCGTGGCGCCGGAGCGTCTGACCTATGACTTGATCGAGCGCAGCCATTTCCATGCGATGGTGCAGGCGCAAGGCCGCGAGGCCTCTACCGAACTGCTGTCGGCGCGCCTGCAACCCGCGACAGCTGCGGTGTGTGCGCGTTTGCAGTTGCCACCATTGTCGAGCGTGATTCAGATCTGCCGCTTACGGCGAATTAACGGGCGGGCGGTGCTGTATGCCGAGCACTACCTGAACCCTGAGTACTTTGCTGGGATTCTCGATTGTGATCTGAGCCAATCACTGACCGAACTGTATGAGCGGCACTACGGCATTCACTATGGTCGGGTACGCTTCGAAATCCTGCCCACTGCGTTGCCGGTGGCTGCGGCCCAGGCCTTGAAGGTGTCAGCGGGCAGCCCGGGCCTGCACATCACGCGGGTCAACAGCGACCAGCATGGGCGCCTGATCGACTGTGACCTGGAGTATTGGCGACACGATGCGGTCCGCATCCGTGCCGAGGCAGGGTGATCTGTGGGGGCGGGCTAGCCCCGCGATGCAGTCTGACTGACACACCGCGATCGCGGGGCAAGCCCGCTCCTACTGTCCAGCGGAGTCGCCAGTGCTTGTTCCGCCAGCCGTTATCACTTGAACCGACAGGCGCGGGGTTGCCAGGTCCAGGCCGGCTTCGTCGAGCTGGCGCTTGAGGGCCAGGTTGAACGCTCGCGACACTTCCCATTGCTTGATCGGTGCGGTTTTGAAGCGGGCGCGCAGGATTGCCGAACCCGATTCGAAGCTTTCCACCCCTTGTAGCTCCAGCGGCGACCAGATGTTGCGGCGCATCAACGGGTCGTTGCGTAGCTTCTGGCCAACATCGCGGATCAGGCTGATGGCCTGGTCGATGTTCATGCTGTGGGGGATGGCCACCCGGAAGATCGCATAGCCGAATTCGCGGGAGTAGTTCTTGATGCTCTTGATTTCACTGAATGGGATGGTGTGGACGATGCCGTCGATGTCGCGCAGGCGCACGGTGCGAATGGTTAGGCCTTCGACCGTGCCCAGGTGGCCGCCGACATCGACATAGTCGTCAATCGCCAGCGAGTCTTCAATGATGATGAACAAGCCGGTGATCAGGTCGGCAACCAGCGATTGAGCGCCGAAACCGATGGCCAGGCCGATCACACCGGCACCGGCCAGCAGTGGCGTGACGTTCATGCCCATGTTGGCCAGCGCAACGATCACCGCAATGATGAAGATGGTGACGAACAGGACGTTGCGGATCAGCGGCATCATCGTTTGCGCGCGGGTATTGGCCAGGCCTTTACGTGAGCGGGTCAAGGCATGGTGAATGGCGGTGTCGGCGAGAATCCACACCAACCAGGCCGCGATCAGGGTGCCGGCCAGACCGAGCAACCGCACGGCCACTTCATGGCCTTCGCCTTCGGTGAAACCGATCAGGGAGAAGCCCCAGACCCGCAACCCCAGCTCGATGAAGGCTAGCCATATGGCCATGTGCACCAAGGTATAACCAAAGTTGCGCAGCCGTTCGCCATACACGGCGTGACGACGATTGGCGCGTTGCGGTTTAAGGCCATGGCGACGTACCAGGCCGTTGATGACCATGCACAGAATCAGCAGCACCGTACACATCAGCGACTGACGCAGGGCGGTGCTGGTGTCACCGGCAGAGATGAACGTGGCAAACAGCGAGATGGCTACCAGCACCAGGGCTGGCAGGTACCAGAAGGTGCCGAGGATTTCGATGGTGTCGCTCAGGGCGCGTCGGGTCAGGCGTCGGGACAGCGGTTGGTTGCGGATCAGATGAGCAATCGGGCGCCGGAAGCGCAGGATGAACAGCCCGGTGGAGATCGCCGCGAGAATATTGGCCGCGGTCGCCAGCGTATGCGCCAGATGATCACCCAAGGCATTGGCCATGCGTGGATCATTCATCGCTTCACCAAAGGCTGCGAAGCTGCCGATCAGCCACAGCGGACGAAAGGCCTGATGGCGAAGGATATGCAGGGCACGATGGCGATGCGGCCCATCGAGCAATGAAAAGGCGATAACGCAAATTGCGGAGAAACAAGTCCCTACGACCAAGGCATACGCCAGCACCATGGCCATCGACTTGCCCAGCGACGAGGGCAGGGCGAAGCTCAGGTACACGGTGATCACCAGGGCGACCAACCAAGGCCCGAGTTTACGCAGGGCGAAGCGCACCAGGTCCCAGGTGTTTGGATGCTGTGGTAGTTCCTCGGTGAGGCCGAAGCGCAGGCGCACCTGATGACTGACCCAGTTCAGGGCGTAGGCCAGCAGGCTCCAGATGGCAATGATTGCTGCAAAGCCGAACAGGATCGGTGGCAGCTCGTTGAGCGGCACCAGGCGAGCGTCGAACTCGATCTTGGCCAGTTCAAGTTCCCGGCCCCAGCGGGTAAGCGGGCTGGCCTCGCCACTGAACTGCTTTTCCAGCTCCGAGAACGTGGTGCCAATCAGCCCCAGCACACCTTGCTCAGCAGCGGGTTGCGCTTGTTTGGTGCTGTCGCGCAGTTTTTTCAGATCAGCCAGCAGTTTGCTGCGTTGCTGATCGTTTTCCAGGTTCTTGATGACTTCATCGAGGGATTGCGCCAGCGGTTCGGTAGCCTCGGGTTGGGCTTTGCTACCGCCGAGCAGGCCCGGCAACCCTGCGGCGTGGGCCGGGGCCAGGATCAACAGCGCCAGGCATACAGTAAGAACACGGAAAAAAGCGGACACCGGACAATCAACCTCATAACGATCAATCGCCCGAGTGTAGTGTATTTGTCAGTTGAGTTTCTCGAGGATCTTCCAGCACATGATACCGATCATGCCCAGGGTGCCGATCCACATCATGAACACGCCGACGTTGCGATCGCGCATTGTGAAACCTACGGTCAGCAGGATCAGGCCGGCGATGACGGGGAGGAAGAGGGATTGAAAAGCTGACATGCGGCAAGGTCCTTGGATTCGGAATTATGCTGCAAGCATAGCGGGTATCACTGTGGGGGAGGCTGACTGAGGTCAGTAGTGGCCATTATCGCGGGGCAAGCCCGCTCCCACACTTGCTGTAGGAGCGGGCTTGCCCCGCGATGTTGTCAAGGCAAGTCGCGACTGCGATAAAACGCCGTCAGCACTTTGACCAGATGCGCCAGGTCATGGCTGCCGCACAGCTCGCGGATAGAGTGCATGGCAAAGGTCGGCAGGCCGATGTCTACGGTACGCACACCCAGGTGGCTAGCGGTGATCGGGCCGATGGTCGAGCCACAGCCCATGTCGCTGCGCACCACGAAACTCTGCACCGGTACTTCTTCGGCCATGCACAGATGGCGGAAGAAACCAGCCGTTTCACTGTTGGTGGCGTAGCGCTGGTTGTTGTTGACCTTGATCACCGGCCCGGCATTGAGCTTGGGCCCGTGGTTGCCGTCATGTTTGTCGGCATAGTTGGGGTGCACGCCATGAGCGTTGTCGGCCGACACCAGTAGCGAGCGCTGGATCGTGCGGACGAAGTCGTCACCGTCAGGCAGCAGGCGGCGCAAGGTTTGCTCAAGCATTGGGCCATCGGCGCCACAGGCCGAGCAAGAGCCGACTTCTTCGTGGTCGTTGCAGACCAGTACGCAGGTTTCGTCGCTGTCGGCGTTAAGCAACGCCTGTAGGCCGGCGTAGCAGGACAACAGGTTGTCGAGGCGGGCGCCAGCGATGAACTCACCGTTCAGGCCAATCAAGGCGGCGCTTTGGGTGTCGTAGAAACTCAGTTCGTAATCCAGCACCACGTCGGCGTTCAGGTCATGCTCGCGCGCCAGCTGGTCGGTGAGCAAGGCACGGAAGTCGACACGCTCGTCACCGGCGACCTGAGCCAGAATCGGTGGCAGCTCGGTCTGCGGGTTGATCGCCCAACCTTCATTGGCAGTACGGTTGAGGTGAATCGCCAGGTTGGGGATGACGGCGATCGGCAGTTTGAAGTCGACCAGCTGGCTTTCGACCTTACCATCACGGCGGAAGGTCACGCGCCCGGCCAGCGACAGGTCGCGGTCGAACCATGGGGCGAGCAGAGCGCCGCCATAGACTTCCACACCCAGTTGCCAGAAGCCGTGGCGCTGCAGCTCCGGTTGTGGCTTGACCCGCAGGCACGGGCTGTCGGTATGGGCACCAACCAGGCGAATGCCATCGAGCAGCGGTGAATGACGACCGAGCTTGAAGGCGATGATCGAGGAATCGTTGCGGGTCAGGTAGTAACGACCGCCGGGTACCGTGGCCCAGCTATCGCGCTCGTCCAGACGCTGGTAGCCGGCGGCTTCCAGGCGTTGAGCCAGAGCCGCAGTGGCATGGAACGGCGTAGGGGAGGCTTTGAGAAAGTCGATCAGGCCTTGATTCAGTGCATCGCGCATAGGTCACTCCAGACAGCAGTGGCGCGAGTTTAACGCACTTGAGCTGTCGCGGGGCAAGCCCGCTCCCACAGTAGGAGCGGGCTTGCCCCGCGATGCGCTGTATCAGAACGGCGCCGGACACTCAAAGCGCAGCCGCTCCCCGGTCACCGGGTGAGTAAAGCTGAGCATACTTGCGTGAAGGCACAAGCGTTCGTGCGCGGCGAGGGCTTCAGGGTAGGCATACAAGCGGTCGCCGAGCAGCGGGTGCCCAATCGAAAGCATATGCACGCGCAACTGGTGCGAACGGCCAGTGATCGGCGTCAGCTCCACGCGGCAATGGTCGGCGTAGCGCTCGACGATGCGCCAGAAGGTCAGGGCATGCTTGCCGTGCTCATGGTCGACCACATGCCGGGGCTTGGTCGGTGGGTCGTAGCGCAGTGGCAGGTCGATGCTGCCGCTGTCGAGCGACGGCTGGCCCCAGCACAAGGCGGTGTAGGCCTTCTCGGTTTCACGGTCATGGAACTGTCGCGACAGTTCACGGTGACTGTCAGCGTTGCGGGCCAGCAGGATGATCCCCGAGGTTTCCCAGTCCAGGCGATGGACGATCAGGGCATCGGGATAGCCGTTTTCCTGCAGGCGGGTGATCAGGCAGTCCTTGTTGTCTTCGGCCCGTCCGGGCACCGACAACAACAGTGTCGGTTTGTTGATCACCAGGATGGCGTCATCCTCATAGAGGACGTGAACATTGGACAGCGGCATTACGAGCTCTCTGCAAACGCCAACGGCGACAGAAGGCACCAATGTGGGAGCGGGCTTGCCCCGCGATTGCGATGTCATTGAAGAATCGCTATCGCGGGGCAAGCCCGCTCCTACACCGGCACCAGCCGTCGCCGTGGCAGGTTACCCTTGGGTGCCGATCAACGATCAGGCAGGGTGATGTTGAGTTCCAGGATCGAGCAGCTGCCCTGGTTTTCCAGAGCGACCTGCACATCATCGGAGCCGATGTTGACGTACTTGCGGATCACTTCGACCAGCTCTTTCTGCAGGGCTGGCAAGTAGTCCGGAGTACTGCGCTGACCGCGCTCGTGCGCCACGATGATCTGTAGACGCTCTTTCGCGACCGAGGCGGTGCTTACTTTTTTGCTGGCACGAAAGAAGTCAAAAAGGTTCATTGGTTAGTTGCCTCCAAACAGGCGCTCGAAGAATCCCTTCTTCTTCACATCAAGGAACCGATGTTCCACATTTTTGCCCAGCAGGCGTTCGACGGTGTCGCTATAGGCCTGGCCTGCATCGCTCTGGTCGTCGAGGATGACCGGTACGCCCTGGTTGGATGCCTTGAGCACCGCCTGGGATTCCGGGATCACGCCCAGCAGGGCAACCGAGAGGATTTCCTTGACGTCTTCAACGCCCAGCATCTCGCCTTGGCTCACGCGCTCTGGATGGTAGCGGGTGATCAGCAGGTGTTCTTTGATCGGGTCTTCGTTGCGTTCGGCGCGGCGCGACTTGCTGGCCAGCAGGCCGAGCATGCGGTCCGAGTCACGTACCGACGAGACTTCCGGGTTGGTCACGACAATGGCTTCGTCGGCGAAGTACATCGCCAGGTGGGCGCCTTTCTCGATACCGGCCGGGGAGTCGCAGACCACGTATTCGAATTGCTCCTTGAGCTCCATCAGGACCTTTTCAACGCCTTCCTGGGTCAGCGCGTCTTTGTCGCGGGTCTGGCTGGCGGCCAGAACGTAGAGGTTTTCAAGGCGCTTGTCCTTGATCAGGGCCTGCTGCAGGTTGGCTTCGCCATTGACGACGTTGACGAAGTCGTACACCACGCGGCGTTCACAGCCCATGATCAGGTCGAGGTTACGCAGGCCGACGTCGAAGTCGACGATGACTGTCTTGTGGCCGCGCAGCGCGAGGCCAGTACCGATAGCGGCGCTGGTGGTGGTCTTACCCACACCACCCTTGCCGGATGTAACCACGAGAATCTTGGCCAAGGTGTTTCACCCCTAATGAAAAAGGACGTCGAGTCCCAAAAAATACAAAAAACGGCAACATGAAAAAAGTTGCGCTGAAAATGGCGGCAAGTATCCGTTAAAGACGAGTGATGTTCAACACGTCACCAGACAGGCTGATCTGTACACCTGCCCCCCACAAAGGATCACGACGCAAGTCTTCCGAGACCTTGTACTGGCCGGCGATCGAGACCATCTCGGCAGTCAACTGCTGGCAGAAGATGCGTGCCCGGGTATTACCCTTGATACCCGCCAGGGCGCGGCCACGCATTGCACCGTACACATGGATGTTGCCATCGGCGAGAAGTTCCGCGCCCGGGCTGACCGACGACACTACCACCAGGTCGCCGCCAGGGGCGTAGATCTGCTGGCCACCGCGTACCGGTGTGGTGATGATTTTGGTCGGCGTGATAACCGGCTCCGGCGGCGGAGCGGGTATAGGCGCAGGTTCTGGCTTCTTCACCTCAGGCTCAGGCTCGACCGGCCGCTCACGTGCGCCCGACGGTGGCAGTACTGGCAGATCGATGGCAATGGCTGCAGCGATGTCTTCGATGCGGTTGGCGCGAATGGCCAGGGTGCGCAGGCCATGATGGCGGCAGACGCGCATGAGCCCTGGCAGGTCAACCGCGCCTTCGCCGGCCGGCAGTTTGTCCAGGGCCAGCACCAGCGGTGTGTTACTGAAAAAATTCGGTGCCTGGGCAACTTTGGCCGCCAACTGCCGGTCGAGGCCTTCGAGGTTGTTCCGGGCAAGCTCGAGCACGGTGATGGCGAGCATGCTGCCCTTGAGCTGGAACACGGGGTCTTGGTCTGGCGTTTGGGTTTGGCTCATGGTCTGCATAGGGCGACTTGTTGCGAAAAAGTGCACAGACTTATAACGAGAACGTCGGTAAGCCGCAACCCGTGCCGAACCGTTGTAGAATGCCCGGCCATTGTCTTTCCGGAATGTTTAATGGATCGCCCGCGTTTTCGTCGTTATTTTCTGCACCCGCGCTTCTGGCCGCTGTGGCTGGGCCTGGGCCTGCTGTGGCTGATCGTGCAGCTGCCGTACCGGGTATTGCTGGTGATCGGCCGTATTCTGGGCGCCTTGATGTACCGGGTGGCTGGGGAACGCCGCTATATTGCTGCGCGCAACCTGGAACTGTGCTTCCCGGAGTTACCGTCCGTCGAACGGAAGCGTTTGCTGAAAGAAAATTTTGCATCCACCGGTATCGCCTTCTTCGAAATGGCCATGAGTTGGTGGTGGCCAAAGGCCCGCTTGGCACGCCTGGCACATATCGAAGGTCTGGAGCACTTGCAGGCGGCGCAGCGTGATGGCCAGGGGGCGATTCTCATGGCCCTGCATTTCACCACGCTGGAAATCGGTGCAGCACTGCTGGGGCAGGAGCACACCATCGATGGTATGTACCGTGAGCACGGTAACCCGCTGTTCGACTATATCCAGCGCCGTGGGCGTGAGCGGCACAACCTCGACTCGCTGGCGGTCGAGCGTGAAGACGTACGCGGCATGCTCAAGCTGCTGCGTGCCGGGCGTGCGATCTGGTACGCGCCAGACCAGGATTACGGCGCCAAGCAGAGCCTGTTCGTGCCGCTGTTTGGCATCCAGGCCGCGACCGTCACCGCCACCACCAAATTTGCCCGCCTGGGCAAGGCGCGGGTGATCCCGTTCACCCAGCAGCGCCTGGCCGATGGCAGTGGCTACAAGCTGGTGATCCATCCACCGCTGGAGAATTTCCCAGGCGAGACGGAGGAAGCTGACTGCCTGCGCATCAACCAGTGGATTGAACAGGCCTTGCACGAGTGCCCTGAGCAGTACCTGTGGGCGCACCGGCGCTTCAAGTCGCGTCCGCCGGGGGAGCCCAAGCTTTACGCCAAGCGGGGTTGAGCCCATCGCGGGGCAAGCCCGCTCCCACAGCACATCGTCGTGGGAGCGGGCTTGTCCCGCGATACATTCACCACCTATTCCCAGGAAGACGTCATGTCAGCACCGATCACAGGATTGATCCTCTCCGGCGGTGGCGCCCGCGCCGCCTATCAGGTCGGTGTGCTGGCGGGTATTGCCGATCTGTTGCCACCGGGGGCGGCCAATCCCTTCCCGGTGATCGTCGGGACGTCGGCCGGGGCGATCAACGCGGTAACCCTGGCCAGTGGCGCGATGCACTTTGCCGATGCTATCCGCCGTTTGACTGCCTTCTGGCAAGGCTTTCGCAGCCATCAGGTGCTGCGCAGCGACTGGCCGGGGGTGATTCGCCAGGCCAGTCGCTTTGTCGGGCATAGTCTGCTTGGCCTTGGTGCGCCAGTGCCGGTGGCGCTGCTCGACAGCACGCCGCTACGGCACTTGCTCAACGAGCACCTGGACTTGCAGGGCATTGGCTGTGCACTGGAACAACAGCACCTGCATGCGGTGGCGGTAACCGCCTTCGGCTATGAGTCTGGCCAGGCGGTGACCTTCTTTCAGGGCAGGGGAGCGATTGATCCCTGGCTGCGACACCGTCGTATCGGCCTGCCCACTCGTTTGAGTGTCGAGCACTTGCTGGCCAGTTCGGCGATTCCGCTGTTGTTTGCACCGGTCAAACTGGGCGAGGAGTATTTTGGCGATGGCGCGGTACGCCAATCGGCCCCCATCAGCCCGGCTCTGCACCTGGGGGCCAGCCGCGTGTTGGTGGTCGGGGTCAGTGGTAACCCACAGCGCCCGGTCGAGGGCGAGCCACGCTCGCGCATCTTCAGCGGGCAGCAGCCGAGCCTGGCGCAAATCGGCGGGCACATGCTCAACAGCACTTTCATTGACAGCCTGGAAGACGATATCGAGCTGCTGCAGCGCCTCAACCACCTCAGTCACCTGATGCCCGAGCACTTGGAGCGCCGGCGCCTGGGCCTGGCACCAGTGGAGGTACTGGTGGTCGCGCCGAGCCAGCCGCTGGATGAAATCGCCGCACGTCATCGCCGCGAACTGCCGGCTGCTCTGCGTTTGTTCCTGCGCGGCCCGGGTGCAACGAAAACCAGCGGTGCCGGGGTACTCAGCTACTTGCTGTTTGAAGCCGGTTACTGCAGTGAACTGATCGAGTTGGGCAGGCGCGATGCGCTGGCCAAACGCCGCGAGCTGTGCAACTTCCTCGGCCTGTAAATCTCCCCGGTAGGAGCGGGCTTGCCCCGCGATAGCGGTGTAAATGACAAATCGCTATCGCGGGGCAAGCCCGCTCCTACCAGCAGTTATTCGGCGATCTGCAGTTTGCGGGCTTCGGTGTAGACGTAGCGGACCTTCTCGTATTCGAACGGCGAGTTCAGCTGGCCGTAGCGGAAACGGGTCGTGTAGCGCTTGTCGACGGCCCGTAGTACCACCACTTCCGGATGATTGCTGCTGACTTCGGCAACGTTCAGGAAGTTGATTGCGTTCTCGGCACTGAAGTCCACCGCCAACCCACCGGTGTCACGGATGTTCGATGGCCCGAGGATCGGCAGCATCAGGTAAGGGCCGTCGGGTACGCCATAAAAGCCCAGGGTTTGGCCGAAGTCTTCACTCTGATGGGGCAGACCCATTTTGCTCGCCGGGTCCCACAGGCCGGCGACGCCGATGGTGGTGTTGAGGATCAGGCGCGCCGTGATCTCCATCGAGCGTTTGCCTTTGAACTGCAGCAGGCTGTTGAGCAGGTTGGGCACATCGCCCAGATTGCTGAAGAAATTGCTCACGCCACTGCGCACGAAGCCTGGGGTGATGTAGCGGTAACCATCGACCACCGGCAGGAATACCCATTGGTCGAAGCGGTAGTTGAAATGGTAGATCCGCCGGTTCATCGACTCCCACGGGTCATAGACGTTCAACGCTGCCAGCGTCGAGCGTTCGAATTCACGCTGGTCCAGGCCTGGGTTGAACTTGAGTTCTTTGAGTGGCTCGGTGAAGCCGTCGGCTTCAACCACGCTGGCACGTGGAGCGGTTTCTTCGGCCTGGGCCAATCCACTGGCCAGTAGTGCAGTCATGATCAGTAGGCGTTTAACCACGGAAAAACTCCAGCATGGCGTCGCTGTTGACGCGGTAGTTGATGTTGCCGCAATGGCCTCCATGGGGGTAAAGGGTCAAGCGATCACCAAATGTCTTGCGTAAAAAGCCAATGTCGCCGGGGCCGAGAATGACGTCATCGGCGTTGTGCATCACAGCGATCTTGGTGCTCTGTTTCAGGTAGTCCTGAAGGGCGTACAGGCTGACCTGGTCGATCAGTTGCAGCAGGCTGCCGCCATCGGTGCGGGCGCGCCACATGGGAATGACTTGTTCGGTCATGTAGCAGTCGAAGTCGCACTGCAGGGCACGCTTGAAAAACGGTGTAAGGCTGCTGCTTTCGGTGATCGGGTATTTGGGTGGAATGATCAGGCCGCGACGGTTGACCAGGTCGGAGGTGAATGCAATGTCGGCGGCCGAGAAGCGGAACGACGTGCCGATGACCATGGCCATTTGCTCGTTGGTCAGGTGTTGGCGCGACTGTTGGAAATCGTAGAGCAGGGCGTCATTGAGGTCGATGTAGCCTTTTTGCTGGAAGTAACGCGTGAGCTTGCTCAGCACCAGCTCGTAGAACGTCGTGCTGCTGGTAACGCCTTTGACTTCGGTCTGCACCAATTTGTCGAGGTTGGTGATTGAGGTGTAGAGGTTGACCGGTGGGTTGAGCAACAACACGCGCTTGAAGTTGAAGCTGCGCCGGGTTTCGTCGAGATGGCTGACAAACGCTGCATCCAGGGCGCCCAAGCTGTATCCGCTGAGGTAGTACTCGGTGACCGGCAGGCGCGGGTGTTGCGCGCGCACGCCTTGCATTACACGGTACAAGTCTTCGGCGTCATCACTGGTGACGCCTGGGGTGGCATAGCGCGAAGCGGAGGTAATGAAGTCGAAGCTGGTGGGCGACGACAGTTGCACCACGTGGTAGCCGGCCTTGTAGAACAGCTTTTTCAGGTACTCATTGAGGCTGCTGGTGTAGGGGGCCCCGGTGCCGGCAATGAGGAAAATCAGCGGTGCCGGATGATCTTGCCGGGCAATCCGGTATTTGAGCTTTTTCACCGCCCAGAAATTGTCGGGCAGGGTGAAGGCGCGCTCCGGGCGCATGTTCAGGCTGTAATCGGACTGGGTGATCTCATCATCGCTGGGCAACTGCGGGCGCAGGTCGGGTGGCGTCGTGGTGATGGTCGCCTCGAAAGGGTTAGTCAACGGGTAGCCGTAACTGGCGGCGTCGATGTCTTGTGCCGAAGCGGACGCGCTCAGGATGAGGCCGCCCAACACGGCGGCGCGGCGTAGTAATCGAAGCATGCGAGTCCCCAAATAAAAGCAGCAGCAAAGTGTGTTACGCAGGCTAGGACCATCGTGTCCCTGGCAAAGTTGCCTGGCGCTCCGGCATTTATCGCCCAAGATGTTGCCGTTTTCGCATTGGCTACAGCAACAATTGGTTCCATTTATCTTGTGTTCAAAGTAGTCGAGGCTGGCGCTTTTGCCTTGCATAGACGGCTCGGCGCATTATGCTGGGCGCCGATTTCGTAGATTCCGGAGTTTTGCATGTCGCGCCGTTTGCCGCTGATCATTTTGTTGCTGTTTCTGCCTTTGTGGCTGGCGGCCAGTTACGGGGTGCGCTATGGCCTGATGGAAGATGCGCAATGGGTGGGCATTTGTGCCGAGCAGGCGCAAGTGTGGCAATGCCAGGCGCGTTCGACCTTGGGCCTGCTGATTCATTTTCGGGTGATCGCCTGGACCGCGCTGGGCCTGGCATTGTTGGCGCAGGTGGTGCCTGCGCGGGCAGGTTGGCGTTTGGCGGTGCTGGCGCTGGTGTTCGGGATTCCAGCCTTGGTGCTGTACAGCGCCAGCGTTGCAGTGTTCGCCGTAGTATTGGCGGGCTTGCGGTTGGTACGGTAGGAGCGGGCGTGCCCCGCGATTGCGGACCGTCAGCTACATAGTATCGCGGGGCAAGCCCGCTCCTACTCGTAGGCTACGCCACAACGCGCCAACCATCAGCACGCTGACTGCGGCCCAGACCAGTGCCTGCTGGTTGTTCAAGCCTTCACGGTACAGCTGCGGTGCAATGCCAGCGCCAATGATGAAGGCCAGCAGGCCGATCTCGGCGCGCCGCCCGCGTACCGGCCGCAACAGGTACACCACCGCCGGCAGCATCAGCGCCGCACTCGGGAAGCTGCGGTAGCGTGGGTCGAACACCAGCGCCAGCATGCTCACCGCCGCCGCAAACCCAGCCGCCAGCAGCCACCAACCGGCGCGTGCCTCCAGCCAGGCAAAAGCGCGCTCACGCCAGCCCTGGCGTTGCGCCAGAGCCAGCGCCGCGTGGGCCAGTACGATCAGGTTCAATCCAGCCAATAGCGCAGCCCAGATCCACTCACCGACAAAGCGACTGTTGATCCGCACCAACTCACCCCACAAGCCCAGGCAGGCGGCGCCCAAGGCAGCCAGCAGTGGCAACAGCAGCGCTGCACGGGTGCTGCCGACGCGACCGGCCAGCAACAAGGTCGCGGCGAACAGCACGCCGCACGCGATCAACCACTGTGGCCAGAACACCAGGTTGCTGACCGGGCCTTCAAGAATGCCTTTGTCCTGGCGGTCGGCGTCGTACAAGCCCCAATAGCCGCCTACTGCGCCTTCGCTGGCACGTTTCCAGGGTTGGTCAAAGGCTTCAATCAGGTTGTAGTGCCAACCGTGTTGCTCGGCCATGGCGACAAAGCCGCGAATGAAGCGTGCTTCATTGACCCGGCTGGGCACTGCGGTTTCACGTTGACGCCCTTCGCTGGGCCAGCCTGTTTCGCCAATGACGATGTCTTTGGGGGCGAAGCGGTTACCGAACACCTGGCGAATTTCGCCGACATGCGCCAGTGCCTCGTCGATCCCGCTGGGATCGTCTTCCCAATAAGGCAGCAGGTGAATGGTCAGAAAGTCCACAGCCGGAGCAATTTCCGGGTGCTGCAGCCAGAATTCCCAGACATCGGCGTAGGTGACCGGCACGCTGACCTGGCTTTTCACCCGGTTGATCAAGGCCGCCAACTGCGGGCCAGTGACTTCTTTGCGCAGCAGGGTTTCGTTACCGACAATCACCGCTTTGACCACGTCGGGGTTGGCATTGGCTGCAGCGATCAGGGCGGTGACCTCTTTTTCGGTAACCACTTTGTCGGGACCGATCCAGGCGCCGAGCATCACTTTCAATCCATGCTTACGCGCCAGCGCCGGGATGCCTTCGAGCCCGGTCATCGAGTAAGTGCGGATGCATTCGAAGCGTTGGGCCAACAAGGCCAGGTCGGCATCCATGCGCGCCGGGCGCAGCTGGAAAGGCTGGTCGAACGGCGATTGGTCTTTGTCGAACGGTGTGTAGGACGCGCACTGCAGTTTGTGCGAGGCACTGGCCGCATCAGGCAGCACCACTGGTTTGCCCAGCCCATACCAGAGCCCCCCCAAGGCAAACAGGCCAAGCAGGCAGGCAAACAGATAGGGCAGCAGCGGGAAGCGGGCAGTCGGGTGCATGGATCAGACCGTCAGGGAGCAAAGCCGCCAATAGTACCTGTAAATGGCGCGGGCTAAAGCCTTGGCAGGCAAAGTTAGCAGCGGTGGATGTTGCTTGATGTAACGACACGGCTGGCAATGTGATGTCGCTTCTCGATCTGTTGGAGGTCGTTGTCAGAGCAGGTCAGGGCAGGTCAGCGGTTGATGATGCAGCTTCCGTGACGTGACGAGGGGAAGCTTTGATGAACATGCGACGACTCCTGGGAGTAGGCACCGCGCTGGCCTTGGCCATCGGCGCTGCGCAAGCGATGGCCAAGGAAGTAAGCATCGGCTACGTCGATGGTTGGTCTGACAGCGTGGCGACGACCCATGTGGCGGCTGAAGTGATCAAGCAAAAGCTCGGTTACGACGTCAAGTTGATGCCCGTGGCCACCGGCATCATGTGGCAGGGGGTGGCAACCGGTAAGCTCGACGCCATGCTCTCGGCCTGGTTGCCGGTAACCCATGGTGAGTACTGGGCCAAGAACAAGGACAACGTGGTTGACTATGGTCCGAACTTCAAAGACGCCCGGATCGGCTTGATCGTCCCTGAATACGTCAAAGCGCAATCGCTGGCTGACCTGAAGGCCGACGACAGTTTCAAGAAGAAAATCGTCGGTATCGATGCCGGCTCCGGGGTGATGCTCAAAACCGATCAGGCCATCAAAGACTACGACCTGAGCGGCTACAAGCTCCAGGCTAGCTCCGGTGCGGCCATGACCTCGGAACTGGGGCGAGCCTATGCCAAGCACCAATCGATCGCCGTGACTGGTTGGGTGCCGCACTGGATGTTCGCCAAGTGGAAGCTCAAGTTCCTCGATGACCCTAAAGGCGTGTACGGCGCTGCAGAAACCGTCAACAGCATCGGTAGCAAGGAACTGGCAAGTAAGGCACCCGAGGTGGCGGGTTTCCTGAAAAAATTCAACTGGCAGTCCAAGGATGAGATTGGTGAGGTCATGTTGGCCATTCAAGAGGGCGCAAAACCCGAAGCTGCGGCCAAGGACTGGGTAGCCAAACACCCCGAGCGCGTCGCTGAATGGACGACGCAATAATCGCTTGAAGCTTCTAGCTCAAGTCTTTCAGAGCCATCGCACCCTCCAGGGTGCGATGGCTTTGTCTTTTGTTGGCTATTACCGAATCGGTAAAACAGTTTTGCATCTAAGACTAAGGTCGTCTGGAGTGCGTCCAAAGGCAGCATAAAGTGGAGGCGGTACTACCCAATCTGTGCTGCGAGGACAAAAACAATGAACGACAGCATTTATCTCTCGATACAAAACAGCTCGCGGTTTAAAGAGCTGGTGTCAAAACGCGAACGATTCGCCTGGATTCTCTCGGCGATCATGCTCGGCCTCTACTCCGCTTTCATTTTGTTGATCGCCTATGGCCCGCAGGTATTGGGTGCCAAGCTTAGCCCTGAGTCTTCGATTACCTGGGGGATTCCTCTGGGGGTTGGCTTGATTCTCTCGGCATTTGTACTGACCGGCATCTACGTGCGCCGCGCCAACGGTGAGTTCGATGAGATGAACAAAGCGATCCTCAAGGAGGTTCAGCAATGATCCGGCGTCTACTGGCAACCCTGGCCTTCGGCATTTTCGCACCTGCCGTCTGGGCCGCCGACGCCCTCACCGGCGAGGTGCATAAACAACCGTTGAACATTTCGGCGATCCTCATGTTCGTCGCCTTCGTCGGTGGCACGCTGTGCATCACCTATTGGGCTTCCAAGCGCAATAATTCGGCATCCGACTACTATGCCGCTGGCGGTAAAATCACCGGCTTTCAGAACGGCCTGGCGATTGCTGGTGACTACATGTCGGCAGCCTCGTTCCTGGGTATTTCCGCGCTGGTGTTCACCTCCGGCTACGACGGTCTGATCTACTCGATCGGCTTTCTGGTGGGCTGGCCCATCATTCTGTTCCTGATCGCAGAGCGTCTGCGTAACCTCGGTAAGTACACCTTCGCCGACGTTGCCTCGTACCGCCTTGGGCAGAAAGAAATCCGCACCCTGTCGGCCTCTGGCTCGCTGGTGGTGGTGGCGTTCTACCTGATTGCGCAAATGGTCGGTGCAGGCAAGCTGATTCAACTGCTGTTCGGCCTGGACTACCAGGTTGCAGTTATCCTGGTCGGCATCCTGATGTGCCTGTACGTGCTGTTCGGCGGCATGCTGGCGACCACTTGGGTACAGATCATCAAGGCCGTACTGCTGCTCTCCGGTGCCAGCTTCATGGCGCTGATGGTAATGAAACACGTCAACTTCGACTTCAACGCGCTGTTCTCCGAGGCCATCAAGGTTCACCCGAAAGGTGAAGCGATCATGAGCCCGGGTGGTCTGGTGAAAGATCCGATTTCGGCATTCTCTCTGGGCTTGGCGCTGATGTTTGGTACCGCTGGCTTGCCGCATATCCTGATGCGCTTCTTCACCGTTAGCGATGCCAAAGAAGCACGCAAGAGCGTTTTCTATGCAACCGGTTTCATTGGTTACTTCTACATCCTGACCTTCATCATCGGCTTTGGCGCGATCCTGCTGGTCAGCACCAACCCTGACTTCAAAGACGCTGCTGGCGCTCTGATCGGTGGTAACAACATGGCAGCGGTGCACCTGGCCAACGCCGTCGGCGGCAGTGTGTTCCTCGGCTTTATCTCGGCTGTAGCGTTTGCGACCATCCTTGCGGTGGTGGCTGGCCTGACATTGGCGGGTGCTTCGGCGGTGTCTCACGACCTGTACGCCAGCGTGATCAAGAAAGGCAAGGCCAACGAGAAAGACGAGATCCGCGTCTCGAAGATCACCACCATTGCTTTGGCTGTATTGGCGATCGGTCTGGGTATCCTGTTCGAAAGCCAGAACATTGCCTTCATGGTCGGCCTGGCATTCTCGATTGCTGCCAGCTGCAACTTCCCGGTACTGCTGCTCTCGATGTACTGGAAGAAACTCACCACCCGTGGCGCCATGATCGGCGGCTGGATGGGGCTGGTCAGCGCAGTGGCACTGATGATCCTCGGCCCAACCATCTGGGTACAGATCCTCGGTCACGAGAAGGCGATCTACCCGTACGAGTACCCGGCGCTGTTCTCGATGATCATCGCTTTTGCAGGGATCTGGTTCTTCTCGATCACTGACAAGTCCAAAGCGGCTGATGAAGAGCGCGCGCTGTTCTTCCCGCAGTTCGTACGTTCGCAGACTGGCCTGGGTGCCAGCGGTGCGGTGTCGCACTAAGGCGAAAGGCAGCCTTTGGCTGCCTTTCTAGCGGCAAGCTTTGAGCTACAAGCCGCAAGTTGGGGCAGTACGCGTACTGCTTTAGCTTGCGGCTTGTAGCTTTTTGCTTATAGCTGTCTCTAAATCTTACCTAGCAACAACAAGATCAACAGGATGATCAGCACGGTACCGATAATGCCGGAGGGGCCGTAACCCCAGCTTCTGGAGTGCGGGAATACAGGTAAGCCACCGATCAACAGCAGTATCAGGATGATGATGAGAATGGTGCCCATGGCGGTATCCTTGTTTGACTTGTGGGATCAGGCGTATCAGTACAATCCTTCTGTTCGGTCATGGGTTTCACGACCGCCTGTTAATTCCGACTCCTGCCCGCCGCGAAAAGTTTAATTCGCCCGTTTCACCGTCTTTTGCCCGGGGCATTCAGCATCCTGATACAGCGTGGGTGCCCGGCCTGCCTTCGCTACACTGGCGATACTTTCAAGAACCGTAAAAGGCATCGGTCTATGCAAAATCGCATGATGATTACTGGCGCAGGCTCCGGGCTGGGCCGTGAAATAGCACTGCGCTGGGCCCGCGAGGGCTGGCAGTTGGCGCTGGCGGATGTCAACGACGTGGGGTTGAAGGAAACCCTGGAGCTGGTCAAACAGGCCGGTGGCCAAGGTTTTGTGCAGCGTTGTGATGTGCGTGACTACAGCCAGCTGACAGCCTTGGCCCAGGCCTGTGAAGAGAAGCTCGGTGGTATCGATGTCATCGTTAACAATGCCGGCGTTGCGGCGGGTGGCTTTTTCTGTGAATTGTCGCTGGAAGATTGGGAGTGGCAGCTGTCGATCAACCTGATGGGGGTGGTCAAAGGCTGCAAGGCCTTCCTGCCGCTACTGGAACGCAGCAAGGGCCGAATCATTAACATCGCCTCGATGGCAGCGTTGATGCAGGGGCCGGCCATGAGCAACTACAACGTGGCCAAGGCCGGTGTGCTGGCACTCTCGGAGAGCTTGTTGGTCGAGCTTCGCCATCAGCAAGTGGCCGTGCATGTGGTGTGCCCATCGTTCTTCCAGACCAACTTGCTGGATTCGTTCCGTGGGCCGACCCCGGCCATGAAGGCTCAGGTGGGTAAATTGTTGGAAAGCTCACCGATCAGCGCTGCCGATATTGCCGACTATATCTACCGGCAAGTCGCCGATGAGCAGTTCATGATTCTGCCCCATGAGCTGGGGCGCGAAGCCTGGCAGGTCAAGCAGCGTGATCCGCAGCGGATCTACGATGAGATGGCCAGCATGGCCGATAAGATGCGCGCCAAAGCAAAGTCGGTGGGAGCGGGCTTGCCCCGCGATACGATGTGACTGACAAACCGCTATCGGGGGGCAAGCCCGCTCCTACCGAGCAACTTCGCCCTTGAACTAATCGGCTATCCTAGGCGCCTTTTTTATTGACCGGGATACCTGGTGTGATCAATTACCTGTGGTTCTTCCTCGCGGCGGTCTTCGAGATCGCCGGTTGCTATGCCTTCTACATGTGGTTGCGCCTGGGCAAGAGCGCCTGGTGGATTGCCCCGGCATTGCTGAGCCTGACGCTGTTCGCGCTGATCCTGACTCGCGTCGAAGCGGCCTACGCCGGCCGCGCGTATGCCGCCTACGGAGGTATCTATATCGTCACGTCACTGCTATGGCTGGCACTGATCGAGCGCGCGCGACCGCTGGGCAGTGACTGGATCGGTGCACTGTTATGCGTACTGGGTGCCAGCATCATTGTGCTGGGGCCTCGGCTACAAAGTGCGTGAACGAGCAAAAACTACGAAATACTGTAGGTAAATTCGTCAAATAAAGTGGGAATTGTCTATTTGGATGGCGGTGGATTGAAGCCGTCTGACACCGCGTGCAGTCTCAAAGTCCTCAGTCGTGTGGAGGATTTGAACATGTTGGTTATAGGACGCGAAGTCGGCGAAGTCATCGCCATCAACGAACATATCAAGATCAAAGTGATTTCAGTGGAGGGCAACGTGGTGCGCTTTGGTATCAGCGCTCCGCGTCACATCGAAGTGCACCGTGCAGAAATCTACCGGCGCATTACCGAGCAGGCGGCCAAGGATGTGAGCTGATCAGTCGAACAGTTCCTTGGGCACATCGTGCTTGGCCAGCAGTTGGCATTGCTGGCTTTCAAGGTCGAACAGAATGAAGGCCTGCTTCTTCGCCAAAGCCTGGCGCACACGCAGCACACGGGTTTCCAACGGCGTATCGTCGCCATTGTCGGTGCCGTCACGGGTGACAAAGTCTTCGATCAGGCGGGTGAGGGTTTCGGCTTCCAGTTGGTCGTAGGGAATCAGCATAAACAGGACAGGTTTGGCGAAGTGTGCACCTATGCTACGCGAAACCTGTCCTGACTGTGTAGGCGCTAGCCCACCACCCAGAGAACTTCGTTCCAAACTGTGAACAGGATTTCATTGTTTTTCAGCGCGTTAACCAGCGGATAGGGAGGCAAAATCGCGTTGTCATTACGCGTAAATTTAGCTGAACCATTTTCACCGAAAGTGGTGTCTGGAACACCATCAGCCCCCATTCGGTTAATCGAAACTAAGTTATCCGAATATCCGGCATGCACAATTCGGTATGCATCACCTTGGCCTTGAGAGGCAAGCGCAAAAAAGTTCTGCAGGCCATCGTTCGGCCATTTCAACTCAAGCGGTTTGCCATTGTTGAATTCAGGGTCCGGGTCGCCCTGGTGAGTCCATCCGAACAGGTGCCTACCCTCAGGGATGTCCGCGACGACTTTTAGCGTATTCGCGGCATCGAAGAAAGGCCCTTGGGAAATATTGTTTGCGGTGTTCTTAATGACGGGCGATTTAAACTCCGGGTCCAACGCACCCTCAGGCGTCACTCTAATTAACCTCACATTCATTTCAGAGCCATGAGAGGGTACCTCGTAAACAAGAAGTGTCAGATTTGATAGCGTTTTATCAAGGCTCGCCCCTCTAAAGTAATACTCACCCTGACCGGTAGGTCTGTAGACAAAGAATCCTTGATTGCCAAATTCTTCATCCAAATGACCGCTTTCAGTAATTCGGGCCACGAGGGTGCCGTTGTAAACTTCGCTATTAAAGAAAACGGTAGCCACCAAATACAGCTCACCTTGGCCAGTAATTATTTCCACTAGTCCAAAATCAGCTGCTGCTTTGGTTTCGTCATTGTCTTTTGAACGTTTCGAATTTTTCGATGGCGTATCAATATTCCTCAACGTTGCATTAAGATGGCTGATATCGACGATGCAAACTCCCCCTTTGCCGAAATCGTAATCAGGGAGCCCGCTTGAAAGGTAGCGACGGATTTCAATCGAGGCGCCGGTCAAGGCATAGGAGTGCAAGATGCGCCCTTGGTTATCGAATGCGCCTGCGCCCATTCCAAACAGGTTCAGCCTGCCGCTGTCTGCAAAAGAATCATCCAACTTTCCAGCGTGATCGTATTTGACAACAAATTGCTCTGTACCAATGATAAGTGCACTTATGTATACGCTTTTTTCGTCAACCTGCGTTCTCAGGATGTTGGTAAGTTCAGGCGCTTCGCTATTTACTTTCACACGCCCACCATTGAACGCCTGTTTTAAGTCTCCGGGGCGCTTTGTGTTGGTTGTCATTTTATTTTCCTCTCACTCATGGGGTTAGTTTAAAGCCAAGTTGCCTCCTGAATTTATGCCCCGCGGTCTTAGGTGTCACCTGGCAGAACTAACAGTTGACAGAGTTGCAAAAGCAAGTTTTTGGCACTTATGCTGGGTGTGCGACAGCTGCGAATTTGATCTGTTCGCACGCGAAAGTTGCGGGCATGCCACAACGCCAGTCAGCGCTAGCCTGTTTTAATTCTGGTTACCGATAAGGCTATCAACCGCAGGCACCCGAGTGTCACTCCCCATCTGTGTTTCATGTTCCAACTGATGGCTGAAGCTTTCCAGTGAGCTGCCGGTGGCTTGCGAGTCGCTGGCAAACACTGGTGGGCTGAGCAAGTAGGCTGTCAGCAGGCGGCTCAGCGCGGCCAGGCTGTCGATATGGGTACGTTCATAGCCGTGGGTGGCGTCGCAACCAAAGGCCAGCAGGGCAGTGCGAATGTCATGGCCGGCGGTGATGGCGGAGTGGGCGTCGCTGAAGTAATAACGAAACACATCCCGTCGTGCGGGTAGTTCATGCTCGCGTGCCAGTTTGAGCAAGTGCCGCGACAGGTGATAGTCATAAGGGCCCGCTGAGTCTTGCATGGCCACGCTGACGGCATGCTCACTGGAGTGCTGGCCCGGGGCGACGGGGGCAATGTCGATGCCGACGAATTCGCTGACATCCCACGGTAAGGCGGCGGCTGCGCCGGAGCCGGTCTCTTCGGTGATGGTGAACAGCGGGTGACAATCGATCAAGGGCTGCGCGCCGCTGTCGACCACGGCCTTGAGAGAGGCCAACAGGGCGGCAACCCCCGCTTTGTCATCCAGATGGCGGGCACTGATGTGACCGCTCTCGGTGAATTCGGGCAAGGGATCGAAGGCGACGAAGTCACCGATATCCACCCCCAGGGTTTGACAGTCCGCACGGGTGGCGCAGTAAGCATCCAGGCGCAATTCGATGTGCTCCCAACTCACCGGCATTTGGTCGATGGCGGTGTTGAACGCGTGCCCACTGGCCATCAACGGCAGCACGCTGCCGCGTAGCACACCGTTATCGGTGAACACACTGACCCGGCTGCCTTCGGCAAAGCGGCTGGACCAACAGCCGACAGGCGCCAACGAGAGGCGGCCGTTGTCCTGGATAGCGCGGACACTGGCGCCAATGGTGTCCAGATGTGCTGAAACCGCGCGGTCCGGCGAGCTTTGGCGACCCTTGAGGGTGGCGCGAATGGTGCCGCGTCGGGTCAGTTCGAAGGGGATTCCGATTTCGTCCAGGCGTTCGGCGACGTAGCGCACGATGGTGTCGGTAAAGCCGGTGGGACTGGGGATGGCAAGCATCTCCAGCAAGACTTTCTGCAGGTAATTCAGGTCCGGTTCCGGGAGTTGTTCAGACATGCGGCCTCCTGTATTCAAGCGAGCGACCGGCTGTGTGGAAACAGCAGGTCGATAAAGCGTTCGGCGGTGGGTTGCGGGTCGTGGTTGGCCAGCCCGACGCGTTCATTGGCTTCAATGAACACGTGTGCAGGTTGATCAGCGGCGCTCACCATCAGGTCCAGGCCGACCACCGGGATATCCAGCGCGCGAGCCGCGCGAATCGCCGCATCGGCCAAGGCCGGGTGCAAGCGTTCGGTGACATCCTCCAGACAGCCGCCGGTGTGCAGATTGGCAGTACGGCGCACCACCAGGCGCTGGCCCGCCGGCAGTACCGTGTCGTAGTCGACACCTGCGGCGTGCAGGGTACGCTGGGTTTCGTCATCCAGCGGAATACGGCTTTCGCCGCCGGTGGCCGCTTGGCGCCGACGGCTGTGGGCTTCGATCAAGGCACCGATGGCGTGCTGTCCGTCACCAACAATCTGCGCTGGATGGCGGATGGCCGCGGCGACCACTTCAAAGCCGATCACCACGATGCGTAGGTCCAGGCCTTCATGAAAGCTTTCCAGCAACACGCGGCTGTCGAAACGTCGGGCAGTGTCGATGGCCTGGTTGATGTCCTCAAGGTTCGTGAGGTTCACCGCTACCCCCTGACCTTGCTCGCCATCCAGCGGCTTGACTACCACGGCGCCGTGCTCTTCGAGAAAGGCCAGATTGTCATCGGCATTGCCTGCCAGCTGTTGCGCCGGCAGTTGCAGACCGGCGTTTTTCAACACCTTGTGAGTCAGGCTTTTGTCCTGGCACAGGGTCATGCTCAGCGCAGTGGTGAGGTCGGTCAACGATTCGCGGCAGCGTACCCGACGCCCGCCGAGGCTGAGGGTGAATAGCCCGGCCTCGGCGTCATCGACTTGTACGTCGATGCCACGTCGGTAGGCCTCTTCAACAATGATACGGGCATACGGATTGAGCCCGGTTTCCGGGCTTGGGCCAAGAAACAGTGGTTGGTTGATGCCATTCTTGCGCTTGATCGCAAAGGTCGGCAGGGTGCGAAAGCCCAACTTGGCATAGAGCCGCTTGGCCAGGCGGTTGTCGTGCAACACCGACAGGTCTAGGCAGCTCAGGCCGCGGCTCATGAAGTGCTCGATCAGGTGACGCACCAGTACCTCGCCGACACCGGGGCGAGTGCACTGTGGGTCCACCGCCAGGCACCAAAGGCTGCTGCCATGTTCGGGGTCGTCGAAGGCTTTGTGATGATTCAGGCCCATGACGCTGCCGATCACCGCGCTGCTGTCTTCATCTTCAGCCAGCCAGTACACCGGGCCACCCTGATGGCGTGGGGTCAACAGCGCCGGGTCGACCGGCAGCATGCCGCGGGCCAGGTACAGGGCGTTGATCGCTTGCCAGTCGCTGCTGCTTTGCGCGCGGCGAATACGAAAACCGCGGAACACCCGTTGCGCCGGGCGGTAGTCGCTGAACCACAGGCGCAGGGTATCGGAGGGGTCGAGGAACAGTTGCTGCGGGGCTTGAGCCAGGACCTGCTGTGGGGCCGCTACGTACAGAGCGATATCGCGTTCCCCGGGTTGTTCGCTTTGCAGGGCCGTGGCCAGGGTTGCGGCATCGGGGTAGGTGTGGCCGATCAGCAAGCGCCCCCAGCCGCAATGCAACGAGCGCGGCTGGTCGTGAGGGTCGCTGCCATCGCCGGCCAGTTGCGCCTGCAAGCGCTCATACGACGGCACCTGGCCGCGCAACAGGCGCTGGCCATAGGGTGAAGTGTGGGCTTTCATCGGTCAGATTCCTTGTTCGCTGAGCCACAGGTTCAAGGCGGCCAGTTGCCAGAGCTTTGAACCGCGTAGCGGTGTGAGCTGGCCGTCAGGGTCGCTAAGCAGGCGATCCAGCGCGGCCGGTTCGAACAGGCCGCGGTCCTGGCTTGGGTCCAATAACAGTTCACGCACCCAGTCGAGGGTGGCGCCTTGCAAGTGCTTGAGGCCCGGCACTGGGAAGTAGCCCTTCTTGCGATCGATTACCTGAGCGGGAATGACCAGGCGCGCTGCTTCCTTGAGCACCTGCTTGCCGCCGTTCGGCAATTTGAAGCGTGCCGGAATGCGCGCCGACAGCTCCACCAAGCGGTAATCGAGGAACGGTGTGCGCGCCTCCAGGCCCCAGGCCATGGTCATGTTGTCGACGCGTTTGACCGGGTCATCGACCAGCATCACCGTGCTGTCCAGGCGCAGGGCTTTGTCCACGGCAGCGCTGGCGCCGGGTTGGGCGAAGTGCTGGCGGACAAAATCACCTGCCGCATCATGGCCCAACCGCCAGGGCTGCTGGACGGTTGCGCGGTAGTCTTCAAAGCTGCGGTCGAAGAACGCCTCGCGGTAGGCATCAAACGGGTTCTGCGCGCCTTCGACCTGTGGGTACCAGTGGTATCCGGCGAACAGCTCATCGGCGCCCTGGCCGCTTTGCACCACCTTGCAGTGATTGGCCACTTCCCGGGACAGCAGATAGAAGGCGATGCAGTCATGGCTGACCATCGGCTCGCTCATGGCGCGGAACGCGGCCGGCAGTTGTTCGATGATCTCGCGCTCGTCAATGCGCAACTGATGGTGATTGGTGCCGTAGTGGCGAGCGATCAGGTCGGAATACTGGAACTCGTCACCGCGTTCGCCACCGGCATCTTCAAAGCCGATCGAGAAGGTCGATAAGTCTTCGACGCCAACTTCACGTAACAAACCGACCAGCAGGCTGGAGTCGACCCCGCCAGACAACAGCACACCGACATCCACGGCGGCACGTTGACGGATCGCCACGGCTTCACGGGTGCTGTCGAGTACCCGGTCTCGCCAATCCTCCAGACTCAGCTGTTGCTCGTCGCTGCGTGGTCCGTAGTGCAATTGCCACCATTGCTGTTGCTCAACACGGCCTTGGGCATTGATACGCATCCAGGTGGCGGGTGGCAGTTTCTCGATGTTGGCCAGCAGGGTGCGCGGCGCCGGAACCACTGCATGAAAGTTGAGGTAGTGATTCAGTGCTACGGGGTCGAGTACCGGATTGATGTCGCCGCCTTGCAACAGGGCGGGGAGGCTGGACGCGAAGCGCAGGCGTTCGCCGGTGCGTGACAGGTACAGGGGTTTAACGCCGAGACGGTCGCGGGCCAGAAACAGTTGTTGGCTATCGCGTTCCCAGATCGCCAAGGCAAACATGCCGTTCAGGCGAGGCAGCAGCTTGGCGCCCCAGGCGTGATAACCCTTGAGCAGCACCTCGGTATCGCCGCCGGAATAGAAGGCATAGCCCAGGCTTTCCAGCTCGCTGCGCAGTTCCGGGAAGTTGTAGATGGCGCCATTAAAGGCCAGTGACAGGCCGAGTTGACTGTCGACCATAGGCTGCGCCGAGGCGTCGGACAGGTCCATGATTTTCAGGCGGCGGTGGCCCAACGCAATCGGCCCTTGGCTATGGAAGCCCCAGGCGTCGGGGCCACGAGGGGCCAGGTGGTGGGTTATTCGCTCGACGGCAGCGAGGTCTGCCGGGCGTGGTGGATGGTCAATTGGGGTAAAACGAAACTCTCCAGCTAATCCGCACATAAGTCCTTACCGGTTTTGCCGTTGGGGAAGGTGCCCGAACGCGGGCACATGGGTAGTGACCGGTGCGGTTAGCGAGAGTTTTAGATCGATCGGTTATAAGCGCTTAGCCACGTTTGCCCTTGCCGCGGATCAGTTCGCGCAGCATGAAGCGATTGGGATGGCAGGCTTCGGCGACATCGCGTGGTATGGGCAACGGCGCATTATCGACCCAGGCGGCGATTAATTCGCCCGACAACGGCGCAGTGATCAGCCCGCGCGAGCCATGCCCACTGTTGATATACAGGCCTTCGAACCAGGGGCAGGGTGTGTCTGGTATCTGGCGCGCATCCTTGGCGAGCACAGCGTACTGCTGGTTGAAGGTGGCCTGGTCTGCCAAGGGGCCGACGATGGGCAAATAGTCAGGGCTGGTGCAGCGAAACGCAGCCCGGCCCTGCAGGGTGTGAGGATCAACCTGATGGGCGTTGAGGCGTTCGGCCAGGTCGCTGGAGATCTCTTCCAGCAGGCGCAGGTTGCCGATGTGCTCGCCTGCAGTAGGGGTAAGGTCGGTGCTGTGGAAGTCGAAGCTGGCGCCCAAGGTGTGCTCACCGGCGCGTTTGGGCGCCACATAGCCGTCGGCGCAGACCACGGTTTTCAGCACCTGGCTGTGCGCAGTGGCCGGCAGGCGGGTGATCTGGCCGCGAATGCGCTTGAGCGGTAGCGCCGCGCAGGGTTCGAAGCGCTGAATCTCGGCAGCCGTGGCCAGCACCACCACAGGCGCACTGGCCAGACATTTTTCGCTCTCCCAGGCCTGCCAAAGACCATCGACTTTGCGCAGCTCCAGCACCTGATGGTGCGTCAGCAAGGTGATGTTCGGGTGTTGTAGTTGCGCCTGGCACAGTGCTGGCGGATGTACCCAACCCGCTTCGGGGTAGAACAGCCCGCCACTGGTCAATGCCACGCCTGCCACGGATTCTGCCTGTTGACGATCCAGACATTGCAGCAACTGTGAGTCGAAGGCGTTGGCCAGCAGTGCTTGGCGTTGCTCCTCTTTGGCATCGAATGCCAGTTGCAGCACGCCACAGCTGTCCCAGTCATGACCGCGCTGCAGGGTTTCGAGCTGGCGCCGGGTGTAGCCGAAACCACTGAGGATCAGGCGCGACAAAGCGGTGCCATGGGCTGACAGCTTGAGGTAGAGCACCCCTTGAGGATTGCCGGAGGCTTCGGCTGCGACGCTGGCGTGACGCTCCAGCACGCTGACCTTCCAGCCTCGGTTTGCCAGGCTCAGAGCGGTGGCGCAACCGGCCAGGCCGGCGCCGATCACCAGCGCCTGGCGTGGGCCGGTAAGGGGGGCAGGGCGGGCAAACCAGGGCGCCACGGCAGCGGCTGCATTCGCTTCTTGAGGGGTGCCACGGAAAACGCCGCGCAACACTTCCCACTTCTTGCCGATACCGGGAATACGCTTCATTTCAAAGCCCACGGCAATCAGGCCACGGCGCACCCAGCCGGTGCTGGTAAAGGTGCCCAGGGTGGCATTGGCGGCAGACAGGCGGCCGATCTGGGTGAACAGCTCCGGTGTCCACATCTCCGGGTTTTTCGCCGGGGCAAATCCATCGAGGAACCAGGCATCGATCTGTGCATCCAGTTGCGGTAACTGTTGCAGGGCATCACCGATCATCAGGGTCAGGCGCACCCGGCCTTGATCGAAGACGAAGGTCTGGAAGCCGTCGTGGACCGCCACGTACTGCTGCAACAGTTGCGTGCTGAAGGGGGCCAGCTCCGGCCACAGGGCCAGGGCGCGGCTCAGGTCGGCGTGGCTGAGCGGGTATTTTTCGACACTGACGAAATGCAGGCGCGCCTCAGCGCTGGCGCACTCACTGAACAATTGCCAGGCACAGAAGAAGTTCAGCCCCGTACCAAAACCCGTTTCGCCGATCACCAGGCGCTCGCCGGGCAGCATCGTGCTGAAGCGCTGGCGCAGGTCATTCTGGTCGATGAACACGTGACGGGTTTCTTCCAGGCTCTGGTCCTTGGAAAAATAAATGTCATCGAACTGACGGGAATGGGGGCGGCCCTGGTCGTCCCAGTCGATCTGGGCGTAGCGGGATTCTTCGGTCATGGTCGGCTCAGGTCAGGCTAGAGCGGCATTTTAGCCTACCCGGACAAACTCTACCCGGATCCGCTAGTCTTGCTTATCCAAGTAGGGAGCCTGGTATGTTCGAATCCGCTGAAATTGGTCACGCCATCGACAAAGAAACCTACGATGCTGAAGTTCCGGCATTACGAGAAGCCTTGCTCGAGGCGCAGTTCGAGCTCAAACAACAGGCTCGATTTCCGGTCATTGTGCTGATCAATGGCATTGAAGGCGCTGGTAAGGGCGAGACGGTCAAGCTGCTGAACGAGTGGATGGACCCGCGCCTGATCGAAGTACGCACGTTCGATCAGCAGACCGACGAAGAACTCGCTCGCCCGCCGGCCTGGCGCTATTGGCGAGCACTGCCGGCAAAGGGCCGCATCGGTGTGTTTTTCGGCAATTGGTACAGCCAGATGCTTCAGGGCCGGGTTCATGGCCTGTTCAAGGATGCAGTGCTCGACCAAGCCATTCGCGGTGCTGAGCGCCTGGAAGAGATGCTCTGCGACGAAGGCGCGCTGATTTTCAAGTTCTGGTTTCACTTGTCCAAAAAACAGATGAAAGCCCGGCTCAAGGCGCTCAAGGATGATCCGCTGCACAGTTGGCGCATCAGCCCGCTGGACTGGCAGCAATCGGAAACCTACGACCGTTTCGTGCGCTTCGGTGAGCGGGTGTTGCGCCAGACCAGCCGTGACTATGCGCCCTGGCATGTCATCGAAGGTATGGACCCTCATTACCGCAGCCTGGCGGTCGGGCGCATCTTGCTTGAGGGTTTGCAAACGGCGCTCAAGGCGCAGCACGCACCGATCCATCAAGCCAACATTGCCCCCCTAGGCCAGAGCATTGATCAGCGCACCTTGTTGGGTAGCCTGGACTTGACCCTGCGCCTGGACAAAAACGACTACCAGGAGCAGTTGATCACCGAGCAAGCGCGCCTGGCCGGGTTGTTACGCGACAAGCACATGCGTCGCCATGCCCTGGTGGCGGTCTTCGAAGGCAATGACGCTGCCGGCAAGGGCGGCGCTATCCGCCGGGTCGCCGCTGCACTGGACCCCCGCCAGTACCGTATCGTGCCCATTGCTGCCCCCACTGAAGAAGAACGTGCGCAACCCTACCTGTGGCGTTTCTGGCGGCATGTTCCGGCGCGCGGCAAGTTCACTGTGTTCGACCGCTCCTGGTACGGCCGGGTGCTGGTTGAGCGGGTCGAGGGCTTCTGCACCCAAGGTGACTGGATGCGTGCGTATGGAGAGATCAATGACTTCGAAGAACAACTGACCAGCGCTGGTGTGGTACTGGTCAAGTTCTGGTTGTCGATCGATGAGCAGACCCAGCTGGAGCGCTTCAAAGAGCGCGAGCAAATCCCGTTCAAACGTTTCAAGATTACCGAGGAAGACTGGCGCAACCGCGACAAATGGGGGCAGTACGCGGCGGCGGTGGAAGATATGGTCGACCGTACCAGTACCGAAATCGCACCCTGGACGTTGGTGGAAGCCAATGACAAACGCTGGGCTCGGGTCAAGGTACTGCGCACCATTAACGATGCACTGGAAGCGGCGTTCAAGCGTGACAAGAAGTAGGCCTTGATCGCGGGGCAAGCCCACTCCCACTGGTAGGAGCGGGCTTGCCCCGCGATCATCGCTACAACGCAGGTGAAATCTTTTCCAGAATTGTACCTGTCGGCCCCCACCACCCAACCCGTAGAATTCAGCCTCCCCCCCACCACAGGGCTATTGAGGCTGGTATGCACATTACTTCCGGACGTTGGGTCTATGGCCTTTCTCTTTCGCTATTGACCGCGTTCCTCTGGGGCATCCTGCCGATCAAACTCAAGCAAGTGCTGCAAGTGATGGACCCGATCACTGTGACCTGGTTCCGCCTCTCGGTGTCCGGTGGTTTGCTGCTGGCCTGGCTGGCCGCCAGCAAACGATTGCCGTCGTTCCGGCGCCTCGGACGTAAGGGCTGGGGCTTGGTGGCGCTGGCCACCGCTGGACTGGTCGGTAACTACGTGCTGTACCTGATGGGCTTGAACCTGCTCAGCCCCGGCACGGCGCAGCTGGTCGTCCAGTTGGGGCCGGTCATGCTGCTGGTGGCCAGCGTATTCCTGTTCAAGGAACGCTTCAGCCTTGGGCAGGGCATAGGCCTGATGATTCTGCTACTGGGCTTCGGTCTGTTCTTCAATCAGCGCCTGGAAGAGCTGCTGACCTCGCTGAGCGTTTACACCACTGGTGTATTGACCATCATTTTGGCCACTACCATCTGGGTGTTCTATGCCTTGAGCCAGAAGCAGTTGCTGACGGTATGGAACTCGATGCAGGTGATGATGGTGATTTACCTGTGCTGCGCGGTGCTGTTGACACCTTGGGTACATCCGCTTGAAGCACTGCAGCTAAGCCCTGTGCAAGGCTGGCTGCTGCTGGCGTGCTGTCTGAACACCTTGGTGGCCTACGGCGCGTTCGCGGAGGCGCTGGCGCATTGGGAGGCGTCCAAGGTCAGCGCAACGCTGGCGCTGACGCCGTTGGTGACCTTCGTGGCCGTGGCGCTGGCGGCCTGGTTCTGGCCAGACTTTGTGCATGCAGAACAGATCAATACGCTGGGCTACCTCGGTGCGATGGTAGTGGTGCTGGGTTCTGTATTGACCGCCTTGGGGCCTGCGCTGGTGGCCGGCTGGCGGGCCAGGCGTGTGCGCCTGGCCCGGTGATTCAGCCTTTTTTGCCGGGTTCGAGCATGTCTTGCGGGCGGACCCACTGGTCGAACTGTTGGTTGGTCAGGTAGCCCAGAGTCAGAGCTGCCTCGCGTAAGGTAGTGCCTTCGCTGTAGGCTTTCTTGGCGATTTCTGCGGCCTTGTCATAGCCGATGTGCGGGTTCAGCGCGGTGACCAGCATCAGCCCGCGCTCCAGGTGTGCAGCCATTTGCTCGGCGTCCGGCTCAATGCCCGCCACGCAGTGCTGCTGGAAGTTGCGGCAGCCGTCGGCCAGCAGTTCGATCGACTGCAACAGATTGTGGATGATCACCGGTTTGAACACGTTCAACTGCAGGTGGCCCTGGCTGGCGGCAAAGCCAATGGCAGTGTCGTTGCCCAGCACCTGGCAAGCCAGCATCGACAGCGCCTCGCACTGGGTCGGGTTGACCTTGCCGGGCATGATCGAGCTGCCCGGTTCGTTGGCCGGCAAGCGTACTTCAGCCAACCCGGCACGGGGGCCAGAGCCAAGCAGGCGCAAGTCGTTGGCCAGCTTCATCAACGCCACGGCGAGGGTCTTGAGGCCACCGGCGAGGGTGGTCAGCGGTTCATGCCCGGCCAGCGCGGCAAATTTGTTCGGTGCGGTGACGAATGGCAGCCCGGAGAGTGCCGCCAGCTCAGCGGCAATGGCTTCGGCAAAGCCGTGCGGAGCGTTGAGCCCGGTGCCTACGGCCGTCCCGCCCTGTGCCAGTTCGCATACCGCTGGCAAGGCGGCACGAATGGCTCGTTGGGCGTAATCGAGTTGTGCCACATAGGCCGACACTTCCTGGCCAAAGGTGATCGGGGTGGCATCCATCATGTGGGTGCGGCCGGTCTTGACCAGGTGTTGATGACGCGCCGCCAGCTCTGCCAGCCCCGACGACAGCTCGGCGATGGCCGGCAGCAGGTGCTGCTGCACAGCCTGCGCGGCGGCAATGTGCATGGCGGTGGGGAAGCAGTCGTTAGAGCTTTGCGAGCGGTTGACGTGATCATTCGGGTGCACCGGAACCTTGCCGCCACGCCCTTTGCCCGCCAGCTCGTTGGCGCGGCCAGCAATCACTTCATTGACGTTCATGTTGCTCTGGGTGCCGCTGCCGGTTTGCCAGACGACAAGCGGAAACTGGTCGTCGAGCTGGCCGTCGAGTACCTCATCGGCCGCCTGTTCAATCAGTCGGGCAATTTCAGCGGGGAGGTCTCCGTTGCGGCTATTGACCCGTGCGGCGGCTTTTTTGATCATCGCCAAGGCATGCAGGACGGCCAGCGGCATGCGTTCTTTACCAATAGCAAAGTTGATCAGCGAGCGTTGCGTCTGGGCACCCCAGTAGGCCTGCTCAGGAACTTCGACCGGCCCCAGGCTGTCAGTTTCGATACGGCTCATGCTGCACTCACTCCCTTGTGGTCTGAATTCGCAGTTTAGGTCCCTTTTCGTCGCAGCGGTTCCATCGCTCGTCGACCCACTTGAGTGCCGTGCCCGAGTCGGCGCAGAATGCTCTACTCTTCGGTACTACCTCCTCTGTCTAATGAAGGAATTACGATGACCCGTCTTCGCGCCCTTTGCACTGCTGTTGCGCTGGTCTGCGCCAGCGGCCAGGTGCTTGCCGATACTGCCAGCCACAATGCCAGTGCCGAAAAATTCCTCATGATGGCGCACGCCGACAAGCTGGGAACCCCGGTTTACATGCAGGTGCAGCAGATGTTTGCCCAGCGTTTCGAGCAAACCAAGGCCCCGGCTTCGAAAAAGTCCGTGCTCGACAGCTACCAGGCCAAGGCTAACGCTGCCCTGGATCAGGCCATCGGCTGGAACAAGCTCAAGCCTGACATGGTCAAGCTCTACACCACCACCTTCACCGAGCAAGAACTGAAGGACCTGGTTGCCTTCTACCAATCGCCGCTGGGCAAAAAAGTGCTGGAAAAAATGCCGCAGGTAACCCAGCAGTCGGCTCAGCTGACCCAGCAGAAACTGGAAAGCGCCGTGCCTGTAGTCAACAAGCTGTTGGCTGATATGACCAAGGAACTTGACCCTAACGCTGGCAAGGCCGCACCAGCGAAGAAGTAATACGCGGAGTTGTCCATGTCGATGCAGCAAAAGATTGAACAAAGCCTGGCCGCGCTGGCGCCGCAGCACTTGTCGGTGCTCGACGAAAGCCACATGCACAGCCGTGGGCAAGAGACCCACTACAAGGCCGTGCTGGTCAGTGAGCAGTTTGAAGGTTTGAACAGTGTAAAGCGCCATCAGAAGGTCTACGCCACCCTGGGTGAGCTGATGGGGCAGTTCCATGCCCTGGCCTTGCACACCTATACCCCCGAAGAGTGGCAGAAGGTCGGCGCAGCCCCGGCTTCACCCACCTGCGCAGGTGGCAGCAAACACTGATTTCCTCGTCAGGTTTTTGTTAGAATGTGCAACGCGCCGCTCGTCGGCGCGTTTTTTTTGCTATCCGGTCCGCCCTTTACGAGGGTGACCACCTGGAGATTGTTTGCATGACCCACGCTATCGTCGTTGCGGCACTGTACAAATTCGTCACCCTGAAAGATTACGTCGAGCTGCGCGAGCCGCTGCTCGAAACGATGCAGGCCAACGGTGTCAAAGGCACCTTGCTGCTGGCCGAAGAGGGCATCAACGGCACCGTTTCCGGCACCCGTGAAGGTATCGATGGCTTGCTGACCTGGCTGCGCAGCGATGCCCGCCTGGTGGACATCGACCACAAAGAATCCTACTGCGACGAACAGCCGTTCTACCGCACCAAGGTCAAGCTCAAAAAAGAGATCGTCACCCTCGGTGTACCGGGTGTAGACCCGAACCAAAAGGTCGGCACCTACGTCGAGCCGCAGGACTGGAACGCGTTGATCAGCGATCCGGAAGTGCTGCTGATCGATACCCGCAATGACTACGAAGTGTCTATTGGTACCTTCGAAGGTGCAATCGACCCGAAAACCACCACGTTCCGTGAGTTCCCCGAGTACATCAAGGCAAACTTCGACCCGGCACGTCACAAAAAAGTGGCGATGTTCTGCACCGGGGGTATTCGCTGCGAGAAAGCTTCCAGCTACATGCTCGGTGAAGGTTTCGAAGAGGTCTATCATCTTAAGGGCGGGATCCTGAAATACCTTGAAGAGGTGCCTCAGGATGAAAGCCGCTGGCAGGGTGATTGCTTCGTGTTCGACAACCGGGTCACCGTGCGTCACGACCTGAGCGAGGGCGACTACGATCAGTGCCATGCCTGCCGTACCCCGATCAGCGTGGAAGACCGTGCGTCCGAGCACTATTCGCCAGGCATCAGCTGCCCGCATTGCTGGGACAGCCTGAGCGAAAAGACCCGACGCAGTGCCATTGACCGGCAGAAGCAGATCGAGCTGGCCAAGGCCCGTAACCAGCCACACCCGATCGGCCACAACTACCGCAAAGCAGCCGAGGCCTGATAGATGTCTGCACGCCTGCTCTATGTGATGGACCCGATGTGCTCCTGGTGCTGGGGGTTTGCGCCAGTGGCCCAGGCCCTGATCGCCCAGGCGCGCGAGGCCGGGATCGACACCCACCTGGTGCCCGGCGGCTTGCGCACAGGCAGCACTGCGTTGGATGCCTCGACCCGCGGTTACATCCTTGAGCACTGGCAGGCGGTTCACCAGACCACTGGCCAACCCTTCACCCTGGAAGGGGCGATGCCGGACGGTTTTGTCTATGACACCGAGCCGGCCTGTCGGGCGCTGGTGGCGGCCCGCGGGCTTGACCGTCAGCGTACCTGGGCGTTGCTCGCAGCGATCCAGCACGCCTTCTACCAGGGGGGGGATGATGTTACCCGTGCCCCCAAACTGGTCGAGTTGGCCGAGCAGGTCGGTTTCGAGCGCGCGCTGTTCGCCGAGCGTTATGCCAGTGCTGAGGTGCGCGCGCTGACTGCCTCAGATTTTACCTGGGTGCAGGACCTGGGCATTGCCGGTTTCCCCACCTTGTTGGCCGAGCGCAACGGCCAGTTGGCGTTGTTGACCAATGGCTACCAGCCACTCGACGCCTTGAGCCCGCTGCTCGGCCGCTGGCTGCAGCAGGCCGCTTGTGCTTGACCTGCCAGGGTCACCCGACCCTGTGCCGGGGCCTGCCCCGGTTGTTGCCGATCGCCTGAGCTGGGCGGAAATCCGCCGCCTGGCGCTACACCATAAAAAAGCCCTGTGGATTGCCAACGGTGTCGCGGTGTTGGCGGCGCTATGCAGTGTGCCGATCCCTTTACTCCTGCCGTTGCTGGTCGATGAAGTCTTGCTCGGGCACGGCGATGCTGCGCTGCAGTGGATGAATAAACTACTGCCTGGCAGTTGGCAGGTGGCAGCCGGCTACATTGGCTTGATGCTGGTGGTGACGTTGGGCCTGCGCTGCGCGGCGCTGGCCTTCAACGTGGTGCAAGCCAAGCTGTTCGCCGGGCTTGCCAAAGACATTGTCTATCGCCTGCGCATTCGCTTGATCGAACGGCTCAAGCGTATTTCCCTGAAAGAATACGAAAGCCTGGGTAGCGGCACGGTAACCACGCACCTGGTGACCGACCTGGACACGCTGGACAAGTTCGTCGGTGAAACCCTGAGCCGCTTCCTGGTGGCCATGCTGACCCTGACCGGCACTGCGGCCATCCTGATGTGGATGCACTGGAAGCTGGCCCTGCTGATCTTGCTGTTCAACCCGTTGGTGATTTTTGCCACGGTGCAGTTGGGCAAGCGGGTCAAACACCTGAAAAAACTGGAGAACGACAGCACCTCGCGTTTTACCCAGGCGCTGACCGAAACCCTCGACGCCATTCAGGAAATTCGTGCCAGCAACCGCCAGGGCTATTTCCTCGGGCGTTTGGGCTTGCGTGCCCAAGAAGTGCGCAATTATGCAGTAGCCTCGCAGTGGAAGAGCGACGCCAGTGGTCGGGCCAGTGGTCTGCTGTTTCAGTTCGGCATTGATATCTTCCGTGCTGCGGCCATGCTCACGGTTTTGTTCTCTGACCTGTCGATCGGGCAGATGCTGGCCGTGTTCAGCTACCTGTGGTTCATGATCGGGCCGGTAGAGCAGTTGTTGAACCTGCAGTACGCCTATTACGCTGCCGGCGGCGCATTGAGTCGGCTCAATGAGTTGCTGGCGCGTGCCGATGAGCCGCAATTCCCCGGAGGTGTCGACCCGTTCAAGGGGCGTGACACCGTTGGCATTGAAGTGCAGGGACTGCGCTTCGCCTATGCCGACGAGCCGGTGCTCGACCAGTTGCACTTGTCCATCGCCCCAGGCGAGAAGGTGGCCATTGTCGGCGCCAGCGGTGGTGGCAAGAGTACCCTGGTGCAGTTGTTGTTGGGGCTTTACAGCGCTCAGGCTGGCACCATCCGCTTCGGTGGTTCGACCTTGCAGGAGATCGGCCTGGAAACCTTGCGTGAGCATGTCGCTGTTGTGTTGCAGCACCCATCGCTGTTCAACGATACCGTGCGCGCCAACCTCACCATGGGCCGTGACTGCAGCGACGAGGCGTGCTGGCAGGCACTGGGCATTGCCCAGCTTGAGGGCACCATCGCGGCTTTACCGCGCGGGCTTGATACCGTGGTCGGCCGTTCGGGGGTCCGCTTGTCAGGTGGCCAGCGCCAGCGGCTGGCGATTGCGCGCATGGTGTTGGCCGAACCTAAAGTGGTGATTCTCGATGAGGCCACTTCAGCCCTGGATGCGGCCACCGAATACAACCTGCATCAGGCCCTTGCCCGTTTCCTCAGTGCACGGACCACGTTGATCATTGCGCACCGGCTGTCGGCCGTTAAGCAGGCCGATCGCGTGTTGGTGTTCGATGGTGGGCATGTGGCCGAAGATGGCGACCATCAGCAGTTGATTGCTGACGGTGGTTTGTACGCCAAGTTGTACGGTCATTTGCAACAGAGTTAACGGCAACCTGTTGAGCAAATGAGAAAAGCTCTCTCTTGTTGGGCGCAAATAGCCTAGGCTGTGCATCTATAAAATAAAGAATTATTCGGCTCTTTGTGAAAGGGACCTCATGAAGCAAACACGGACTCTCGAAGCCCCGCACCTGTTGGGCATCATCTGGCCATTTGTTGCAGTAGTGCTGTTCCAGGCGCTGTTGGGGGGTATAAGCCTGTACGCCTTGTCTGCCGTGCGCGGATACGTGGCGGGGGAGAGTCTTTGGTCCAAGGGCCAGAAAGACGCAATTTACTACCTCAATCAGTACGCCGACAGCCGCGACGAAGCGGTGTTTCGTGAGTATCAAAAAGCGTTTGCGGTTCCACAGGGTGGGCACGAGTTGCGTGTCGCGTTGGACTTGCCTTCCCCGGATCTGGAGGCCGCGCGCCGTGGCATTCTGCAGGGAGGCAACCATCCGGATGACGTCTCCAGCCTCATCTGGCTGTACCTTAACTTCCGCCATGTCAGCTACCTGAGCAAAGCCATTGAGCTGTGGGCGGTGGGGGATGGCTTTCTCGGTCAATTGGGCGAACTGGCGCAGCGGATGCACGAAGGTTTTCGTTCGGGTACCGCCAGTGCCCAGGACGTGGCTGAGTGGAAATCAAGCATTGCCACTATCAATGACGGTGTGACCCCCGCTGCCCGGGCTTTCAGCGATGCGCTGGGTGAGGGGTCTCGCATGCTGCTGCGGGTGCTGCTGGTGACCAACCTTGCCACGGCACTGTTTCTGATCGCCTTGGCGTGGATGCGCTCAAGTAAGTTGCTGGCACAGCGTCAGGCCTTCGCCAACGCCCTGCAGGTCGAAAAAGAGCGGGCGCAGATCACGCTGGAGTCCATTGGCGATGGGGTGATCACCACCGATGTCGAAGGCTGCATCGCCTACATGAATCCGGCCGCCGAGCAACTGACCCACTGGCATGCGGCGCAAGCTCAGGGCCTGCCATTGGCGTCACTGTTCAGTCTGCTCGATGACAATGCCGAGAAAGACAGCCAGACCCTGGTCGAGCGCATCCTCAGTGGTGGCTTCAAGAGCGGTAGTGAGCACACCCAATTGATCCAGCGGCTTGATGGCAGCACGGTGTCGGTAACGCTGGTGGGCGCGCCGATCATGTCCGAAGGGCAGGTCAGGGGCATCGTGCTGGTGCTGCACGACATGACCCAGGAGCGGCAGTACATCGCCAACCTTTCCTGGCAGGCGACCCATGATGCGCTGACCGGGCTGGCCAACCGCCGTGAGTTCGAGTATCGCCTGGAGCAGGCCCTTAATGCCCTGGCGCGCAAACCGGCGCGGCATGCCTTGATGTTTCTCGATCTTGATCAATTCAAGCTGGTCAACGACACCTGCGGGCACGCGGCCGGCGATGAACTGTTGCGGCACATTTGCGCGGTGTTGCAGGCCGGGCTGCGTGACGGAGACACCCTGGCGCGCCTGGGCGGCGATGAGTTCGGCATCCTGCTGGAGAATTGCCCGCAAGAGCAGGCTGAGCGCATCGCTGAGGGCTTGCGCCAGGCGGTGCAAAGCTTGCACTTCGTCTGGAAAGGTCGGCCGTTCATGACCACGGTGAGCTTGGGGCTGGTGCACATCGCTCAGGCGCCTACTACCTTGGAGGCGTCTTTGCGGGCGGCTGATATGGCCTGTTACATGGCCAAAGAGAAGGGTCGTAACCGGGTGCAGGTGTACCATACTGACGACAGCGAATTGTCCATCCGCTTCGGTGAGATGGCCTGGATACAACGTCTGCACGTAGCGCTGGAGGAAAACCGCTTTTGCCTGTACGCCCAGGAAATTGCCGCTTTGGGGCCGCAAGATGGGCCAGGGCACATTGAGATTCTTCTGCGCCTGCAAGACGAAAACGGGCGCATTATTCTGCCGGACAGTTTTATTCCGGCGGCTGAGCGCTACGGGTTGATGACGGCCCTGGACCGCTGGGTGGTGCGCAGTGTGTTCAAGGTGATTCGTCAGTGCCTGGACGAGCAGCGCGAGGGGCCTCTGGCAATGTGCGCGATCAATTTGTCCGGCAGCAGCATTGGCGATGACAAGTTTCTTGAGTATTTAAAGCGTCTGTTTGGCGAGTATGCGATTCCGCCACACATGATTTGTTTCGAAATCACTGAAACCAGCGCCATCGCCAACCTGGGGAGTGCGATACGCTTCATCAACGAACTCAAAAGCCTGGGGTGCAGGTTCTCCCTGGATGACTTCTGTGCCGGGATGTCGTCGTTCGCTTATTTGAAACATTTGCCTGTAGACTTCCTGAAAATCGACGGAAGTTTTGTCAAAGACATGCTCGATGACCCGGTTAATCGGGCGATGGTTGAAGTCATCAATCACATTGGTCATGTCATGGGCAAACGCACCATTGCTGAGTTCGTTGAAACGCCGTTGATCGAGCAGGCCCTGCAGGACATAGGCGTCGATTATGCCCAGGGGTATCTGATCGAGCGACCGCAAGTGTTCACCTGTGAAAGTCTGCAACGTCAACGGATGGTTGCGAGGCCCTTGTTATTCAAGGCACCAGGGACCTTTCGCTGAAATCCGCACAATAATCACAAGGAATAAGGAGCTGACAGTGATTGACGCGTTTATCCGTACGGGCCCATTGATGGACCCGACCAGTTACCCGCTGTGGGCTCAACAGTTAATCAAGGACTGTTTCGAAAGCAAACGCCGGGTGGTAGAACACGAACTCTATCAACGCATGCGCGATGGCCGCCTCAGTGCTCGTACCATGCGCCAGTACCTGGTAGGTGGCTGGCCGGTGGTTGAGCAGTTTTCCCTGTACATGGCCACCAACCTCACCAAAACCCGCTATGCACGTCACCCTGGCGAAGACATGGCGCGGCGCTGGCTTATGCGCAACATTCGCGTTGAACTCAATCATGCCGATTACTGGCTGTACTGGAGCCAGGCGCACGGTGTGAGCCTGGAAGACCTGCAGGCCCAGGACGTTCCGACCGAGCTCAACGGTCTGAGTGACTGGTGCTGGCATACCTGTGCTGCCGATTCGCTGGTTGTTGCGATTGCGGCGACCAACTATGCGATTGAAGGGGCGACGGGTGAGTGGTCGGCAGTGGTCTGTTCAACCGGCGTGTATGCCCAGGGATTCCCAGAAGAAGGGCGCAAGCGCGCGATGAAGTGGTTGAAGATGCATGCCCAGTACGACGATGCCCACCCTTGGGAAGCATTGGAAATCGTCTGTACCCTGGCAGGCAACAACCCGCCGCAGGCGCTACAGGCCGAATTGCGCCGGGCCATCTGCAAGAGCTACGACTACATGTACCTGTTTCTTGAACGCTGCATGCAGCTGGAAGTGGAGCAACGCCAGCCCGCCCGTGCTCAGGCGGAACTGGTCGAAGGCTGAGGTTACTGGGCGTTGAACGCCTGGCCGTTGACGCCAGTGCTGTCGGGGCCCATCAGGTACAGGTACACCGGCATGATCTGCTCGGGCAGTGGGTTGTTCTCCGGGTTCTCGCCCGGGTAGGCCTGTGCGCGCATGCTGGTGCGGGTAGCGCCCGGGTTGATGCTGTTGGCGCGTACCGGTGCAACGCCTTCCAGTTCGTCAGCGAGGGTTTGCATAAGGCCTTCGGTGGCGAATTTGGAAACGCCGTAAGCGCCCCAGTAGGCCCGGCCTTTGCGCCCGACGCTGCTGGAGGTGAAGATCACCGACGCATCCTGCGACAGCTTGAGCAGTGGCAGCAGGGTGCTGGTGAGCATGAACATGGCATTCACGTTGATTTGCATCACGCGCATGAAGTTATCGCCAGATAGCTGCTCCAGCGGCGTGCGCGGGCCAATGATCGAAGCGTTGTGCAGCAAGCCGTCGATGTGGCCAAACTCGCCTTCAATCATCGCCGCCAATTCGTCGTACTGATGCGGCAAGGCGGTTTCCAGGTTGAACGGGATGACCGCAGGCTTGGGGTGGCCGGCGGCTTCGATCTCGTCATACACCTGGCTCAGATTGGCTTCGGTCTTGCCCAGCAGTAGCACGGTGGCGCCGTGGGCCGCATAGGCCTTGGCAGCTGCAGCGCCAATTCCGCGACCCGCGCCGGTGACCATGATGGTCCGGCCTTTCAGCAGGTCGGGGCGGGCGGAGTAATCGAACATGGGGTTACCTCATGAAAAGAGTGTGACGTTTTCGCGGGGCAAGCCCGCTCCCACAGGTTGGTTGTGGGAGCGGGCTTGCCCCGCGATCCGTGTCAAAATCAGCAGCCGCAAAGCGCGCTATCCAGCACCTTGCGCAGTTCCAGTGGATGGTCGACTACCACATCTGCTCCCCAGTTATTGGGGTTGTCGTCTGGATGAATATAGCCATAGCGAACTGCCGCTGTGCGCGTGCCGGCATCACGGCCCGACTCGATGTCGCGTAGGTCGTCACCGATGAACAGAACGCTGGCAGGGTCCAGGTCCAGGGTTTTGCAGGCAAGAATCAGTGGCTCAGGGTCCGGCTTGCTGTTCTTCACGTGGTCCGGGCAGATCAGCAGTGCCGAGCGCTCGGCCAGACCAAGTTGCTGCATGATCGGCTCGGCAAAGCGCACAGGCTTGTTGGTGACCACGCCCCACAGCAGGTTGGCTTTCTCGATGTCCGCCAGCAGTTCGGCCATACCATCGTAGAGCTTGCTGTGCACCGCGCACCCTTGTTGGTAGCGCTCAAGGAACTCCAGGCGCAGGGCTTCGAACTCTGCCGCTTCCGGGTCGAGGTTGAAGGTGGCCGAGACCATCGCCCTGGCGCCGCCAGACACCACGTCGCGAATACGCTGGTCGTCGATGGCGGGCAGGCCGCGATCAGCGAGCATCGCCTGGCAAATGGCGATGAAGTCCGGCGCCGTGTCGAGCAGGGTGCCGTCCATGTCAAAAAGTACTGCTCTAAGGCGCATGCTTATTCCTCGCGCAAGGTCTGGATCATGTAGTTGACGTCAACATCGTTGGCCAGCTTGTAGTGCTTGGTCAACGGGTTGTAGGTCAGGCCGATGATGTCCTTGACGTCCAGACCAGCCTCGCGGCTCCAGGCACCCAGCTCGGAAGGGCGGATGAATTTCTTGAAGTCATGAGTGCCGCGTGGCAGCAGCTTCATGATGTATTCGGCACCGATGATCGCGAACAGATAAGCCTTGGGGTTGCGGTTGATGGTCGAGAAGAAAACCTGGCCGCCCGGTTTGACCATGCGGTAGCAGGCGCGGATCACCGAAGATGGGTCGGGTACGTGCTCCAGCATTTCCAGGCAGGTGACCACGTCGAACTGCTCAGGCATTTCTTCGGCCAGCGCTTCGGCGGTGATCTGCCGGTATTCGACCTGCACGCCGGATTCGAGCTGGTGCAGTTGGGCTACGGCCAATGGCGCTTCGCCCATGTCGATGCCCATGACCGTGGCGCCGCGCTGGGCCATGGCTTCGCTGAGGATGCCGCCGCCGCAACCGACGTCGAGGACTTTCTTGCCGGCCAGCTTGACCCGCTCATCGATCCAGTTGACCCGCAGCGGATTGATGTCGTGCAGTGGCTTGAACTCGCTCTCGCGGTCCCACCAGCGGTGGGCCAGGGCTTCGAACTTGGCGATTTCGGCGTGGTCGACGTTGCTCATGGAACGGTCCTCTGAAACTTTGATTAAAGGTGTTACGGGCGGGCAGCTACAGCAGCTGCCTGCCGGTTATTCAGTGTGCTCGCCAATGCGCTGGCCCCAAGCGCAGGCAGTGGCGTGCAGTGCCTGTTCGTCCATGCGGGTCAGGCGGCGCTCGTCGAGCAGTTGCTTGCCAGCGACCCAGACGTGCTTCACGCAGTCGCGGCCGCTGGTGTAAATCAGTTGCGAGACCGGCTCATAGATCGGCTGCTGAGCCAGGCCTGACAGGTCGAAGGCCACCAGGTCGGCGGCCTTGCCCACTTCCAGTGTTCCGGTTAATGCCTCCAGGCCCAACGCCCGGGCACCATTGAGTGTGGCCATGCGCAGTGCCCGATGGGCATCCAGGGCGGTGGCAGAGCCTGCCACGGCCTTGGCCAGCAGGGCGGCCGTACGGGTTTCACCGAGCAGATCAAGGTCATTGTTGCTGGCTGCACCGTCGGTGCCGACTGCTACATTGACACCTGCTTGCCACAGGCGTTCGACCGGGCAGAAGCCGCTGGCCAGCTTGAGGTTGGATTCCGGGCAATGCACCACGCTGGTGTTGCTTTCTACCAGCAGGGCCAGGTCGTCGTCGCTGACCTGTGTCATGTGCACCGCTTGCAGTCGCGGCCCGAGCAGGCCCAGACGCGCGAGGCGCGCCAGCGGGCGTTCGCCGCGGGTGGCCAGCGATTGCTCCACTTCGTGCGCGGTTTCATGGATGTGCATGTGGATTGGCGCGTCGAGCTCTTCGGCGATGACCCGGATTTTTTCCAGGTTATCGTCGCTGATCGTATAGGGCGCGTGTGGGCCCATGGCGACGGTGATGCGCGGGTGATGGCGCAAATCACCGAACAGCTCGACTGCCAGGTGCAGGCCCTCTTCGGTGCTGCGTGCGCCTGGTATCGGGAAGTCCAGCAGCGGCACGGCGATCTGAGCGCGTATACCGCTGTTATGAATCCGTTCACTGGCGATCTTGGGAAAGAAGTACATGTCGGCAAAACAGGTGATACCACCTTTGATCTGCTCGGCAATGGCCAGATCGGTACCGTCCCGTACGAAATCTTCATCGACCCAGCGGCCTTCGGCTGGCCATATATGCTGCTCAAGCCAGGTCATCAACGGCAGGTCGTTAGCCAGCCCGCGAAACAGCGTCATGGCCGCATGGCCGTGAGCGTTGATCAGCCCGGGGCTGAGCAGGCAGCCTGGCAACTCCCGGGTTTCGCTGGCCACGAAGCGTTGGGCTTCGGTCTTGGGGCCGACGAACACAATCTGGCCATCGCGAACGCCCAGAGCGTGATCCTTCAATACCACGCCGGCAGGTTCGACAGGCACCAGCCAGGTAGGCAGGAGCAGCAGGTCGAGCGGCGTAGCGGGCTTAGGCATGCAGGATTTCTCTGGGGCTGGGCTGAGGGCGAAGTATACCCGAGCGTCTGCGTCCGGGGCTCGCTATAATCGTACGCTTTTGATGTCTGGACGATGGAGTGGGGCATGCGCGATCAGTTACTGGCAGCAGAGACGGTGAAAGCCATCGATTGGCGTGATGGTGTCCTGTACCTGCTCGATCAGCGCGCGCTGCCATCGCAACAGACCTGGCAAGCCTGTACGGATGCCGCGCAAGTGGCACAGGCCATTCGCTCAATGGTAGTGCGTGGTGCGTCCGCCATTGGTATCAGCGCAGCATACGGCCTGGCCATGGCGGTGGGGCAGCGCCTGGCGCAAGGCGATGACTGGGAAATGGCCTTGGAAGAAGATTTTGACCTGCTGGTGCATTCGCGTCCCACCGGTGCCAATTTGTTCTGGGCGCTCAATCGCATGCGTGAGCGTTTGTTGCGGGTCAAGGAAGGTGAGGATGTGGCGGCGATCATGATCGCCGAAGCGGTTGCCATTCATGACAGTGATCGCGAGGCCAACCTGACCATGGCTCAGTTGGGTGTCGAGTTGATTCGCAAGCATCAGGGCAACGAGCAAGCGATCCTCACGCACGGCAATACCGGTGCGTTGGCGACCGGTGGTGTGGGTACTGCTCTAGGGGTAATCCGGGCGGCGCATCTGGAGGGTATGGTCGAGCGGGTGTATGTCGATGAAACCCGGCCCTGGTTGCAGGGCTCACGCCTGACCGCCTGGGAATTGGCGGGTGCCGGTATTCCGGTGACAGTCACCACCGATGCTGCTGCAGCACATCTGATGAAAACCAAAGGCCTTACCTGGGTCATTGTCGGCGCTGATCGCATCACCGCCAATGGTGATGTGGCCAGCAAGATCGGCACCTATCAGTTGGCGGTCAACGCCATGCACCACGGCGTACGTTTCATGGTGGTGGCGTCTAGTTCAAGCATTGACCTGAACCTGGAAAGTGGCGAAGACATCCTGCTTGAAGAACGCAGCGGCCGTGAGTTGATCGACTTCGGCGATCAGCACCTGGGTGCAAGTGTCGAGGCCTTCAATCCGGTGTTTGACGTGACGCCGGCAGACCTTATCGATGTAATCGTGACCGAGAAAGGTATTGTCGAGCGCCCGGACACTGTGAAAATGGCACAATTGATGTGTCGCAAGCGTTTGCATTGAAGCCTGGTGCCTGTTTGCTGCCTGTTGCGGCGGCTAGCGGGCGATACTGACGAGCAGTAGGGTAGTAGTGCCGCAGCCCACTCCCACCGTCTGGGCGATTGTGGTAACATCCGACGGTTTCCAAGGCAGCTCAGTGAGGCTGTCTTTACTGCGCAGATCCATGGCTTAACTCGTTGATTTGTCGTAAGTCGTTGCAAGGAGTCACTTTGCAGCGGCGAGCTTCGTTCGTCCCATATGGATGTGACGAGGTTTCACCAGAAAAAGGAATCAGGCTTCTCATGGGCGAACTGGCCAAAGAAATCCTCCCGGTCAATATCGAAGACGAACTGAGACAGTCCTACCTCGACTACGCGATGAGCGTCATTGTCGGGCGTGCACTGCCCGATGCGCGTGATGGCTTGAAGCCCGTGCATCGCCGCGTTCTGTATGCGATGAGCGAACTGGGTAACGACTGGAACAAACCGTACAAGAAATCCGCCCGTGTGGTCGGTGACGTGATCGGTAAGTACCACCCGCACGGTGATACCGCGGTCTACGACACCATCGTTCGTATGGCGCAGCCGTTCTCGCTGCGTTACCTGCTGGTCGACGGCCAGGGCAACTTCGGTTCGGTCGACGGCGACAACGCCGCGGCCATGCGATACACCGAAGTACGCATGACCAAGCTGGCCCATGAGCTGCTGGCGGACCTGCACAAGGAAACCGTCGACTGGGTGCCCAACTACGACGGCACCGAGCAGATCCCGGCGGTCATGCCGACCAAGATCCCCAACCTGCTGGTCAACGGTTCCAGCGGTATCGCCGTGGGCATGGCGACCAACATTCCGCCGCACAACCTCGGTGAAGTCATCGATGGTTGCCTGGCGCTGATCGATAACGCCGACATCACGGTTGATGAACTGATGCAGTTCATCCCGGGGCCGGACTTCCCGACTGCGGGCATCATTAACGGTCGCCAAGGCATCATCGAAGCCTACCGCACCGGTCGTGGCCGTATTTACATGCGCGCCCGCTCCACTGTCGAAGACATCGACAAAGTGGGTGGTCGTCAGCAGATCGTCGTTACCGAACTGCCTTACCAGCTGAACAAAGCCCGTTTGATCGAGAAGATCGCCGAGCTGGTCAAGGAGAAGAAGCTCGAAGGCATCACCGAGCTGCGCGATGAGTCCGATAAAGACGGTATGCGTATCGTCATCGAGCTGCGCCGTGGCGAAGTGCCAGAGGTTGTCCTCAACAACCTTTTCGCCCAAACCCAGCTGCAGAGTGTATTCGGCATCAACATCGTGGCGCTGATCGACGGCCGTCCACGGGTGCTGAACCTCAAAGACCTGCTCGAGGCGTTCGTTCGCCATCGTCGCGAAGTGGTTACCCGTCGTACCGTGTTCGAGCTGCGCAAAGCGCGTGAGCGTGGCCATATCCTTGAAGGTCAGGCAGTTGCGCTGTCCAACATCGATCCGGTCATCGCTCTGATCAAGGCCTCGCCGACCCCGTCGGAAGCTAAAGAAGCACTGGTCAGCACGCCTTGGGAATCCAGTGCCGTGCAGGTCATGGTCGAGCGCGCTGGCGCCGACTCCTGCCGTCCGGAGAACCTCGACGAGCAGTACGGCCTGCGTGATGGCAAGTACTTCCTGTCGCCGGAACAGGCCCAGGCCATTCTGGATCTGCGTCTGCACCGTCTGACCGGCCTTGAGCACGAGAAGCTGCTGGCCGAGTACCAGGAGATCCTCAACCAGATCGGCGAGCTGATCCGTATCCTCAGCAGCGCAGAGCGCCTGATGGAAGTGATCCGCGAAGAGCTGGAGCTGATCCGCGCCGAATACGGCGATGTGCGCCGTACCGAAATCCTCGATGCACGTCTGGACCTGACCTTGGGTGACATGATTCCGGAAGAAGACCGGGTTGTGACCATCTCCCATGGCGGCTACGCCAAGACCCAGCCACTGGCGGCCTACCAGGCGCAGCGCCGTGGCGGTAAAGGTAAGTCGGCCACCGGCGTCAAGGACGAGGACTACATCTCGCACTTGCTGGTCGCCAACAGCCACACCACGCTGCTGCTGTTCTCCAGCAAGGGCAAGGTGTACTGGCTCAAGACCTACGAAATCCCTGAAGCCTCGCGTGCGGCGCGCGGTCGACCTTTGGTCAACCTGTTGCCGTTGGACGAGGGCGAGTACATCTCGACCATGTTGCCGGTCGAGGAGTACACCGAAGGTCACTACATCTTCATGGCCACCGCTAACGGTACTGTAAAGAAGACCCCGCTGGAGTCCTTCAGCCGTCAGCGCAGCGTTGGTCTGATTGCACTGGAACTGGATGAAGGCGACGTGCTGATTTCCGCTGCCATTACTGATGGCGAGCGTGAAGTCATGCTGTTCTCCGACGCCGGCAAGGTCACCCGTTTCAAAGAGTCCGACGTGCGTGCCATGGGCCGTACCGCCCGTGGTGTCCGCGGCATGCGTCTGGGCGAAGGGCAGAAGCTGATCTCCATGATCATTCCGGAGGAGGGTAGCCAGATTCTTACCGCCTCCGAGCGTGGCTATGGCAAGCGTACCGAGATTGGTGAGTTCCCAGAGTACAAGCGTGGCGGTCAGGGCGTTATTGCCATGGTCAGCAACGAGCGTAATGGTCGCTTGGTAGGTGCAGTGCAGGTGCAGGATGGTGAGGAAATCATGCTGATTTCCGACCAGGGCACCCTGGTGCGCACCCGTGTCGGCGAAGTGTCCAGCCTGGGTCGTAACACCCAGGGTGTCACCCTGATCAAGCTGGCCAGCGACGAGACTCTGGTAGGCCTGGAGCGTGTCCAGGAGCCATCCGAAGAGGAAGGCGACGAGGACTACGAGGAAAGCGCGGATGCCGTTGAAGCACCAGAGGCCCAGGCCGCTGGCGATGAAGAGGCGCCGCAGGAATAAACAACGCAGTAGCGTAACCCTGGAGGGGTGGTCGTCGCGGTGCACCTGACACCGCCGACTGCCCCCACGGACATCAAGAGCAGAGCGAGAGTGGATGTGAGCAAACGAGCCTTTAACTTCTGCGCAGGCCCTGCTGCGCTCCCTGACGCTGTCCTGCAGCGCGCCCAGGCCGAAATGCTGGACTGGAACGGCAAGGGTTTGTCCGTGATGGAAATGAGCCATCGTAGCGACGACTACGTTGCCATTGCCGAGAAGGCCGAGCAGGATCTGCGCGACCTGATGTCCATTCCCGCCAACTACAAAGTGCTGTTCCTGCAGGGCGGTGCGAGTCAGCAATTCGCTGAAATCCCACTGAACCTGCTGCCTGAAGGTGGCACTGCCGACTATATCGAAACCGGTATCTGGTCGAAAAAAGCTATTGATGAGGCACGTCGCTACGGCAACATCAATATCGCTGCCAGCGCCAAACCTTATGATTACTTGGATATTCCCGCTCAGAGCGAGTGGAAGCTGACCCCGGACGCTGCCTACGTGCACTACGCCACGAACGAGACCATCGGTGGTCTGCAGTTCGATTGGGTGCCGCAGACCGGTGAAGTACCGCTGGTGGCTGACATGTCTTCGGATATTCTCTCTCGCCCGATCAATGTCAGTGACTTCGGCCTGATTTATGCTGGTGCGCAGAAGAACATCGGCCCGAGTGGCCTGGTGGTCGCAATCGTGCGTGAAGACCTGCTGGGTCGCGCCCGCAGCAGCTGCCCGACCATGCTTGACTACAAGGTCGCTGCCGACAACGGCTCCATGTACAACACGCCAGCAACCTACTCCTGGTACCTCTCGGGCCTGGTGTTCGAGTGGCTGAAGGAGCAGGGTGGCGTGGCCGCCATCGAGCAGCGCAACCGCGCCAAGAAAGACCGCCTGTACGGTTTTATCGACAGCAGCGACTTCTATACCAACCCGATCAGTCTCAATGCCCGCTCCTGGATGAACGTACCGTTCCGCCTGGCTGACGAGCGCCTGGATAAAGCCTTCCTCGCCGGCGCTGATGCCCGTGGTCTGCTTAACCTCAAGGGCCACCGTTCGGTGGGCGGCATGCGTGCCTCGATCTACAACGCGCTGGGCCTCGATGCTGTGGAGGCGTTGGTTGCCTACATGGCTGAATTCGAGAAGGAGCACGGTTGATGTCCGAGCAGGAACTCAAGGCGCTGCGGGTGCGCATTGACAGCCTCGATGAGAAGATCCTCGAGCTGATCAGTGATCGTGCTCGCTGTGCCCAGGAAGTAGCGCGGGTCAAGATGTCGTCCTTGCCAGCGGGCGAAGAGCCGATCTTCTATCGCCCGGAGCGTGAGGCTCAGGTGCTCAAGCGCGTCATGGATCGCAATCAGGGTCCGCTGGGCAATGAAGAAATGGCCCGCTTGTTCCGTGAAATCATGTCGTCGTGCCTGGCGCTTGAGCAGCCCCTGAAGGTCGCCTACCTGGGGCCTGAGGGTACCTTTACCCAGGCTGCGGCCATGAAGCACTTCGGGCATGCGGTGATCAGCAAGCCAATGGCGGCCATCGACGAAGTGTTCCGCGAAGTGGCGGCCGGTGCCGTCAACTTTGGCGTGGTGCCGGTGGAAAACTCCACCGAAGGTGCGGTCAACCACACCCTCGACAGCTTCCTCGAACATGACATGGTCATCTGTGGTGAAGTCGAGCTGCGGATTCACCATCATCTGTTGGTCGGCGAAAACACCAAGACCGACAGCATCAGTCGCATCTACTCCCATGCTCAGTCCCTGGCTCAGTGCCGTAAGTGGCTGGATGCTCACTACCCGAACGTCGAGCGCGTGGCGGTATCGAGCAACGCCGAGGCGGCCAAGCGGGTCAAGGGGGAGTGGAACTCGGCAGCTATCGCTGGCGATATGGCGGCAGGTCTCTATGGTTTGACTCGCCTGGCCGAGAAGATCGAAGACCGTCCGGACAACTCCACGCGCTTCCTGATGATCGGTAACCAGGAAGTGCCGCCGACGGGCGATGACAAAACCTCAATCATCGTCTCCATGAGCAACAAGCCGGGTGCCTTGCACGAGCTGCTGGTGCCGTTCCACGAGAACGGAATCGACCTGACGCGTATCGAGACCCGTCCGTCGCGCAGTGGCAAGTGGACCTACGTGTTCTTCATTGACTTCATCGGTCACCATCGCGACCCGCTGATCAAGGCTGTCCTGGAGAAAATCAGCCAGGAAGCCGTGGCCCTCAAAGTATTGGGTTCCTATCCCAAAGCGGTGCTCTGAAGCAATGAGTGGCATGCATGCAGTTTTGAATAGGGTCCTGCTCCGTGGTTGAAGTCGTGGTGAACAAGGTCGAGCCGTTGATTGGGCGGCTGGTGGTGGTCGGTCTGGGTCTGATTGGTGGTTCGTTCGCCAAGGGCCTGCGTGAAAGCGGTTTGTGCCGTGAAGTGGTGGGGGTCGACCTCGATCCGCAGTCGCGCAAGTTAGCGGTGGAGCTGGGTGTAGTCGATCGCTGCGAAGAAGACCTGGCTGCCGCCTGCGTGGGTGCTGATGTCATTCAGTTGGCAGTGCCCATTCTGGCCATGGAAAAAGTCCTGGCTCGCCTGGCGCAACTGGATCTTGGGCATGCAGTGCTGACCGATGTTGGCAGCGCCAAGGGCAACGTGGTGCGAGCTGCGCGCGAGGCTTTTGCCGAACACCTGCCGTACTTCGTGCCCGGTCACCCGATTGCCGGCTCCGAGCAGAGCGGAGTGGAAGCTTCCAATGCTGCGCTGTTCCGCCGGCATAAAGTGATCCTTACGCCGCTGGCTGAGACCGATCCGGCGGCATTGGCCGTGATTGACCAGCTTTGGCGCGCCCTCGGTGCTGATGTCGAGCACATGCAGGTCGAGCGCCATGACGAAGTGTTGGCAGCCACGAGCCATCTTCCGCATCTGCTGGCGTTTGGCCTGGTTGATTCGCTGGCCAAGCGCAATGAAAACCTGGATATCTTCCGTTACGCTGCCGGAGGTTTCCGCGATTTCACAAGAATCGCCGGAAGCGACCCGGTCATGTGGCACGACATTTTTCTCGCCAACCGCGAAGCTGTTCTGCGCACACTCGATACATATCGCAGCGACCTCGACGCCTTGCGCGACGCGGTCGATGCAGGGGATGGGCACCAACTGCTGGGTGTATTCACCCGCGCCCGGGTTGCCCGTGAGCATTTCAGTAAAATCCTGGCCCGCCGGGCCTATGTGGACGCTATGAACTCCAACGACCTGATTTTCCTGGCAAAACCTGGTGGCCAACTGTCTGGCCGAATTCGCGTACCGGGTGACAAATCGATTTCCCATCGCTCGATCATGCTGGGCTCCCTGGCTGAAGGCACCACTGAAGTCGAAGGTTTCCTTGAGGGTGAAGACGCCCTGGCGACCCTGCAAGCGTTCCGCGACATGGGTGTGGTCATCGAAGGCCCGCACCATGGTCGGGTTACCATTCATGGCGTGGGCCTCAATGGCTTGAAGCCGCCGCCGGGCCCGATTTACCTGGGCAACTCCGGTACTTCCATGCGCCTGCTGGCGGGCCTACTGGCCGCGCAACCATTCGATACCGTGCTGACCGGCGACGCTTCGCTGTCCAAGCGCCCGATGAATCGCGTTGCCAACCCGCTGCGGGAAATGGGTGCGGTCATCGAAACCGCCGCTGAGGGCCGTCCGCCGATGACCATTCGTGGCGGTCACGCGCTCAAGGCGCTGACTTACACCCTGCCAATGGCCAGTGCCCAGGTTAAATCCTGCCTGCTGCTGGCGGGTCTGTATGCCGAAGGCAAGACGACTGTCACCGAGCCTGCGCCTACCCGCGACCATACCGAGCGCATGCTGCGTGGTTTTGGCTACAACGTTAACGTTGAAGGCCCGACGGCTTCCTTGGAGTCGGGTGGCAAACTCACCGCGACCCACATCGAAGTGCCTGCAGACATCTCCTCGGCGGCGTTCTTCCTGGTGGCGGCATCCATCGCCGAGGGTTCCGAGCTGGTGCTCGAGCACGTCGGTATCAACCCGACTCGTACCGGTGTCATTGATATCCTCAACCTGATGGGTGGCAACATCACTCTGGAAAACCAGCGTGAAGTAGGTGGCGAGCCCGTTGCCGACCTGCGCGTGCGCGGGGCTAAACTCAAGGGTATCGAGATTCCTGAGCACCTGGTGCCGCTGGCCATTGACGAGTTCCCAGTGTTGTTCGTCGCTGCCGCTTGCGCTGAAGGTCGTACCGTACTGCGTGGCGCAGAAGAGCTGCGGGTCAAGGAGTCTGATCGTATTCAGGTCATGGCTGATGGCCTGCTGACTTTGGGTGTGAAGTGCGAGCCGACCCCGGACGGCATCATCATTGATGGTGGCCCGATTGGTGGTGGTGAAGTGCACGGGCACGGCGATCACCGTATTGCCATGGCCTTCAGCGTTGCGTCGCTGCGCGCCACGGCGCCGATCCGCATCCATGATTGCGCCAACGTCGCGACGTCGTTCCCGAACTTCCTGGCGTTGTGTGCCGAAGTCGGTATTCGTGTTGCAGAAGAGGGCAAGTCGTGAGTGTGAATGCGCCGGTCATTACCATCGACGGTCCAAGCGGCTCGGGCAAGGGCACCGTTGCCGGCCTCCTGGCCCGGGAGCTGGGCTGGAAGTTGCTGGATTCGGGGGCGTTGTATCGCCTGCTGGCCTTCGCCGCGAGTAATCATGGTGTCGATCTGACCAACGAAGAGCTGCTGGTCAAGCTGGCTGCACACCTCGATGTGCAGTTCATTGCTGCGGAACCTGGCAAGCTGCAGCAGATCATTCTCGAAGGTGAGGATGTCAGTAATGTCATCCGCACCGAAACGGTCGGGGCCGGTGCGTCCAAGGTCGCTTCGCTGCCGGCCGTACGCGACGCCTTGCTGCAGCGCCAGCGCGCCTTTCAAGAGGCGCCCGGGCTGATTGCCGACGGTCGTGACATGGGTACCGTGGTGTTCCCGGATGCGCCGTTGAAAGTTTTTCTGACCGCTAGCGCTGAAGAGCGTGCGCGTCGCCGTTACTTGCAGTTGAAGGCAAAAGGCGAAGATGTTAGTCTGTCGAGTCTGCTAGATGAGATTCGTGCGCGTGATGAGCGCGACACCCAGCGCGCAGTGGCCCCGCTCAAACCGGCGGCCGATGCGATACAGCTGGATTCCACGGAGTTGTCCATCGAGCAGGTGTTGGAACGCATCAAGAGCGAGATTGCCCAGCGCGATATCGCCTGATGACCAGGAAGGCATGCAGGGGCACCAGTCAACGTCCTGCAGGCTTTCCTTTATATGAACGAAACCCACATTGTCTGGAATGTGGCTGATGGGCGTATGTTTCGCCCGAATCTACAGGAATTAAAATGAGCGAAAGCTTTGCAGAACTCTTTGAAGAAAGCCTGAAAACCCTCAATCTTCAGCCGGGTGCAATCATCACCGGTATCGTTGTCGACATCGACGGCGACTGGGTTACCGTACACGCTGGCCTGAAGTCCGAGGGCGTCATCCCGCTCGAGCAGTTCTACAACGAAGCTGGCGAGCTGACCATCAAGGTCGGTGACGAAGTTCACGTTGCGCTGGACGCGGTCGAAGACGGCTTTGGCGAAACCAAACTGTCCCGTGAAAAAGCCAAGCGCGCCGAGTGCTGGATTGTTCTGGAAGCAGCTTTCGCCGCCGAAGAAGTGGTCAAGGGCGTTATCAACGGTAAGGTTAAAGGCGGCTTCACTGTCGACGTTAACGGTATCCGTGCGTTCCTGCCGGGCTCCCTGGTTGATGTCCGCCCAGTGCGCGACACCACCCACCTGGAAGGCAAAGAGCTGGAATTCAAGGTCATCAAGCTGGACCAGAAGCGCAACAACGTTGTCGTTTCCCGTCGCAGCGTCCTGGAAGCCGAAAACAGCGCCGAGCGCGAAGCTCTGCTGGAATCGCTGCAGGAAGGCCAGCAAGTCAAAGGTATCGTCAAGAACCTCACCGACTACGGCGCATTCGTTGACCTGGGCGGCGTTGATGGCCTGCTGCACATCACCGACATGGCCTGGAAGCGTATCAAGCACCCATCGGAAATCGTCAACGTTGGCGACGAGATCGATGTCAAGGTTCTGAAGTACGATCGCGAGCGTAACCGTGTATCCCTGGGCCTGAAGCAACTGGGTGAAGACCCATGGGTTGCTATCAAAGCTCGTTACCCAGAAAGCACTCGCGTCATGGCGCGCGTCACCAACCTGACCGACTACGGCTGCTTCGCAGAGCTGGAAGAAGGCGTGGAAGGTCTGGTGCACGTTTCCGAAATGGACTGGACCAACAAAAACATCCACCCATCGAAAGTCGTACAAGTCGGCGACGAAGTGGAAGTTATGGTTCTGGACATCGACGAAGAGCGTCGTCGTATCTCCCTGGGCATCAAACAGTGCAAGTCCAACCCATGGGAAGACTTCTCTGGCCAGTTCAACAAGGGCGACAAGATCTCCGGCACCATCAAGTCGATCACCGATTTCGGTATCTTCATTGGTCTGGACGGCGGCATCGACGGTCTGGTTCACCTGTCCGACATCTCCTGGAACGAAGTAGGCGAAGAAGCCGTACGTCGCTTCAAGAAGGGCGACGAGCTGGACACCGTGATCCTGTCCGTAGATCCAGAGCGTGAGCGTATCTCCCTGGGCATCAAGCAACTGGAAGACGATCCGTTCTCCAACTACGTTGCTGTCAACGACAAAGGCGCTATCGTCAAAGGTACCGTTAAAGAAGTTGACGCCAAGGGCGCTATCATCACCCTGGCCGACGACATCGAAGCCACTCTGAAAGCTTCTGAAATCAGCCGTGACCGCGTTGAAGACGCGCGTAACGTCCTGAAAGAAGGCGAAGAGATCGAAGCTAAGATCATCAGCGTTGACCGTAAGAGCCGTGTCATCAGCCTCTCCATCAAGTCGAAAGACGACGCTGAAGAGAAAGAAGCTATCCAGAGCCTGAAAGAAACTGCTCCGGAAGCTGCTGATACCACCATGGCCGCGCTGCTGCGTCAGGCAATGGCCAAACAGAACTAAGTTCTGCTTGGATCAAAAAAAGGGCGACTTCGGTCGCCCTTTTTTGTGCCTGCAAAAATCTCCCATGGGGTAAAGGCATTGGTCTGTGGGAGCGGGCTTGCCCCGCGATTGCAATCTGGCAATCACATTGCATCGCGGGGCAAGCCCGCTCCCACCAAGGCATTGCGCCCCTGTCGCTAGCAGGCAATGCAAGATTCTTCGATTAAGTCAATAACCACCCTGTTCAAAACCCTCAGGTCATGCTAAAAACAATGAAGCAATGATCTAGCTGCTTGATAAAGAAGGGAAAAATATGACGAAGTCGGAGCTGATCGAACGTATTGTCACCCATCAAGGGCTGCTCTCATCCAAGGATGTCGAGCTGGCCATCAAGACCATGCTTGAACAAATGTCGCAGTGCTTGGCGACCGGAGATCGCATCGAGATCCGTGGTTTTGGCAGTTTCTCTTTGCACTACCGTGCCCCGCGGGTAGGTCGCAATCCCAAGACCGGACAGTCTGTCAGTCTCGATGGCAAATTCGTACCGCATTTCAAGCCTGGTAAAGAACTGCGCGATCGCGTCAACGAAGAAGAGCAGCATGCCAGTCAGTGACTGCCAGGGAGTGTGAGTCATGCGTAATCTGAAGCGCGCCTTGGTGCTGCTATTTGTCTTGGCACTGGCAGCCTTAGTATTGTTTTTCGTATTGGAAAATCAGCAAGCAGTTGCCTTGGTCATGTTTGGCTGGTCGGCACCAGCGATGCCGGTGGCGGTGCCTGTGTTGGCTGCGTTGTTGATTGGCCTGGCGGTCGGCCCATTACTGGGGGCGTACGGAGTACTGCGCAGCAAGCGCCGGATACGGCGAGCGCTTTAAGCGAGCTTCTCGCTATCGCGTGTAGATTTTTCCCATGCTCCAGTGCGATTTGACTGGCTTGGGTGCTTTAGGTGGTGTGGGAGCATAGCGCTTCTTTTCCCAGCTAGGAGCATGCCTCTCATGAGAGGTTATCCTGTTCTTTCGCATCACGGTGCCATCCGAGGTGTCACCGGTTCATGTCACCAGCTCCACCTTGATGCTCATTGCAGCCTTCTGGTTGATTGCGGTTTGGAGCAAGGTTCAGACGCACAGTCTTCAATGGACGAGTTGCGTGTGGGTTTTGACATTCAGGGCATCGAAGCGCTGATCGTTACCCATGTGCACCTTGATCACGTCGGCCGAATTCCGGCCTTGCTGGCTGCAGGGTTTCGTGGCCCGATTCTCTGTAGTGAGCCTTCTGCTCGTTTGCTGCCATTGGTGTTGGAAGACGCTTACAAGTTAAGTGTCAGCAGCGAGCCGACTGAAGTGGCCCGCTATATCGCACTTGTCGAGCGACTCATCGTCCCTCTGGCCTTTGGGCAGTGGCATTTTATTGTGGAGCGCGAAGCGCTTCGCTGCCGTATTCGCTTGCAGCGGGCGGGGCACTTGCTGGGCTCTGCTTACGTTGAGTGCGATGTGCAAAACCTCATCACTGGCGGCGATACCCGTGTCGTGTTCTCCGGAGACTTGGGTGCGTCTAGCAATCCACTGCTCCGTGAAGTACTGCCCCCTGAACGTGCGGATATTCTCGTTCTGGAAAGCACCTACGGTGACCGTTTACATGCTGATCGTAGCCAGCGTCAGCAAAGGCTGGAGGCGGCCATCGATCGAGCGCTTGAGGATCAGGGCACAGTCATGATCCCGGCTTTCAGCTTGGGTCGTACCCAAGAGCTGCTCTACGAAATTGAAGACATCCTTCATCGCAAGGCGTTGCTGCAGCATGAAGACGGCAAGCCCGATGCTGAGCTAGATCCCCTAGAGGCCATAGACTGGTCGCAACTGCCGATCATTCTCGACTCGCCATTGGCTCATCGAATCACCCAAGCCTACCGAGACTTGCACGCCTACTGGAATGACGAAGCGCAAGAGCGCTTGATTCAGGGGCGAGCCCCGCTGAGTTTTCGTCAACTCATCAGCGTCGATAGCCACGCCAAGCACCAGACAGTCGTTAACTACCTCAAAAGCACGGGCCGCCCAGCTATTGTCATTGCGGGTAACGGTATGTGTTCGGGTGGTCGTATCGTCAATTACCTCAAGGCCATGCTCGGTGATCCGCGGCATGAAGTTGTGTTTGTCGGGCATCAGGTAAAAGGGACGCCTGGCGCCGTTATCCAAGCGAGTGAGGGGGCTGAAGGCTTCGTCATGATCGATCTGGATGCGCAGATGTATGAGGTGCGGGCGAAGGTTATTACCCTGGAGGGGTATTCCGGGCATGCGGACCAGGCGGGGTTGGTTCAGTTTGCGGTTGGTATGGAGCAGCCTGCTAAAGAGGTGGTGTTAGTGCATGGAGAGCGCCAGGCGAAGCGGCTGTTGGCTGAAGCGTTGCAGCGGCGGTATGCGCAATTGGGGCGAGAAGTGACCGTCACCATTCCTGGCCTGGATTGACCGTTCAGCGGTGAGAAAATCATTGGTCGGGAATGATGGAACTTATTGTATTTCCAGTGGTTCTATTACAAATTAATGCTTCGAGCCCTGGGTGCCGATGAACCGGATGCAGGGCTCGTGAGCATATTGGCAAAATGACGCTACGCTTCAGGGTTCAGGGGTTGAAAGCCGCCTGGCTCTGGGGTGAAGGGATCGGTCAGGCACGACCATAGCGCACCTTACGTACGAATAAAGTTAGACGGACCCAAGGAAAATTAGAATAAATGCGCAATGAATCTGAGCGCCGTAGTCATGATGAGATTGACTTGTTTGAGTTGCTGGAGGGGTTGTGGAGGCAGAAGCTGCTGATCATTCTCTCAACGGTGATTGTGACCGCTGGGGCGGTAGCTTATGCGTTGCTGGCTACACCGATTTATGAGGCCAAAGTCGTTGTCCAGCCGCCTACGCAGAGCAATATTGCGCAGCTGAACTATGGGCGAGGTGGGGATAGTGGTTTGGCCGTTTTGTCTGTCAAGGATGTTTATGATGTCTATCTTCGTAATCTCCTGTCCGAGTCCTTGAGGCGTGAGTTCTTTCGGAAGGTTTATCTGCCCAGCTTACAGGAAGGTGAGCGGCAAGGGTCGCAGGATGATCTCTATGGGCGCATGAACAGTATTCTTACAGTAGCGGTCACGAGTAAAGAAACGCCAAGTCGTTACTACGTCATGGCTAGCCTCCCTGTTGCTGAGCAGGCGGCTCAGTGGGTGGTGCAGTATGTGCAAATGGCAGGTGAGCATGCTAAGCGGGAAGTGATCAAAGATGTTCGTGGGGACGTCATGGTCAAAGCTAGTAATTTGGAGCAACAGATTACCGCAGGGCGCGAAACGGCGCGCAAGCAAAGGGAAGACCAGATCATACAATTGACAGAAGCTTTAAGGGTTGCGGAGTCGATCGGTTTGGAGAGACCGCCGATTATCTCAAACAGCCTCTCGAGTGAAGTCTCGGCAGGAATGGATGGTACGCTCACCTATATGCGCGGTAGCAAGGCGTTGCGAGCTGAAATTGAAAACCTACGCAACCGAGCCTCGGATGATCCTTTTATTGACAACTTGAGAGCGAGGCAGGAGGCAATAGCGTTTTACCGTACACTAGAGCTTGACCCTGGTGTTATTGAGATGTATAGGCAGGATGGAGCTATTGAGTTGCCGGATAGGCCGGTGAAACCCAAGAAGCAATTTATTGTGGTGTTAGGCGTGATTGCTGGTTTGGTGCTTGGTATTTCCATTGCCCTAATTCGGCATATGTGGCCAACCATATCTCGCCGAGTGCCCCCAATGGCGTGATTGGAAACCATCGGTGGGGTGGGGATTGGAGAATTTACGATTTTGCTGTCACAATGACATCTGTTCGTTTTCTTTGGACAGGGATGGTTCTGCTTCTTGTTGACGCTCAGGACGAGACGATGATGACGAAGATGCTACCCCTGTCATGAGAATGCGTTTCTTTCTGATCAGACAGACAGGCATTGGCGTGACAAGCATTTCCCCTCTTCCCCCCGTTGTACTTCGTGATGAAATAGACGTACTGGCAATACTTCAGGCGCTGTGGCGACAAAAAGTACTGATCTCCGCTGTAGCTTTACTGTTCTCTCTGCTAGCTGCAGTGTATGTCTATTCGGTCACGCCCGAGTACGAGGTCAGCACCATTCTGCGACCTGCTGCTTTGAATGATTTAGATGAGTTAAATCGGTCTAAGGTTTATTCGCTGCCACCAGGGGAGGCCCTAGTCCGTGTTGGGGCTGCTCTCGACTCTTATGAAACTCGACTAGGCTACTTCCGTTCAAATACCGGGCTACAAGCAGCATTCAGTAGGTCTGGGCGCACGCCGGAACAAGCCTTTGAGGCTTTTAATCGCACTGCTTTGAAGCTGGTTCAGCCCGATCCTAAAAAAACGGATTTGTTGAGTTCTTTCATTGGACTTGAAATGCGCTATCCGCAAGAAGTCGATGGGAAAGAGGCGCTTAACGGCTTGGTGCAATATGCAATCGAAAGCGAGCGCCGACAGATAACTGAAGACCTCAAGGTGATCATTGGTAACCGCATCAAAGAGGTGGATGCCAATTTAGTGGCGGCACGTGTTAAACATGACGCGGCAAAGGAGGGGAAAATCGCAGGGTTGCTAGAGGCTGATAATCTAAAGCGAGCCGAGTTGAATGACGAGTTAAGGGCGTTGAGAGTGCAGCTCAATCTGCGCCGTGATGACCGGATCGCGCAACTGAATGAAGCAATCTCAATTGCCCGATCCCTTGGCCTGAAGAAGCCTACAACCCCTTCAGCCATGGGGCGTAGCGAGGCAGAAGTCACTGGTAATGTTATTACCGAGGTCAACAACCAGCAGGTCCCGCTGTATTTTCTAGGTACGGATGCCCTAGAGGCCGAACAGCAAGCCCTTCGAAAGCGTTTGTCAAATGATTTCGTTGATCCGCGTATTGCTCAAATACGCAAAGAACTCCTGTTGTTGAGTAGCAACCGGCAGGTCCAGATACTCCAGCAGCGCCAAAATGAAGAGTTGTTTGTGAAGGGTATCGAGTCTCTGAGGGCTGAACGGACTCGGTTGATGAACATATCCACTGATATGAGTGGATTACGTTTGGTCAGCATTGATCGTCTGGCAGTAGAGCCGACCAGTCCGGTCAAGCCCAATAGATCAATGTACATTGCCCTAGGGTTGATCTTAGGTGGAATCATTGGGTGTATTATCGCATTGCTACGTTATGCGTTCAAAAAGCGACGTCGCGAGCAGGCGCGTATCTCATCGGCTATGGCGAAAAATTTCGATACAGGTATCAATTCGCCATCATTGGTGGTGAGGTGATCGGGATTTCCAGCTGATAACCCATTCAGCTGTGATGGATTGATCAGTTAACTTTTGCATGTAGATGAGCTTCGGTCCTCCGTACTATACGAGTGACTTGCTATGTGCTCCGCACAGGTTGATGCTTAGCGCTTGCGGGTGCCGCATGTGTCTCCTTGGTTGGCAGAGGGCTATACAGCCAACTCGACAAGCTTTCGCCTGGAGGACGGGTCTCGAACCTGAGTCCAAAGTCGCTGGATACTTTTACGCTTGACGCAAGGAAGGCGGAGTTGTTCTTTTGTTGGCAGCCCTCAGTGGTTGCTGATGAGCTATTTGAGCGGCTCAGCTACAGCAAGCGTTGGGCCCAGCTGTGCAGCACTCTCCAGGTTTGAAGGTGAGTCTTGACATTGATGGATTTGCCAAAGCAGATCTCATTTTTTTGGAGAAGGACGGCGAAAGACGCGTTATTCTATTGAAAGATAGGTTCAATCGACAGTAGGTGCCCAGCGTGTCGCTTGTGAGCTTGGCAAAATAAGGTAGTCAGCAACACCTCCGTACTGCCGAAACTGAAGAAAGCTCGCTGGAAATGCAAAAACACAGCGATGCAAGCACTTCACAAGGGAGCTTGCTGCTCGTTGATAGGATTGCCTGTCAGGCAGTGTGCATAGAACTGCGCAGGGCAGGGACCGATTTACAGTTTTTTAGACCTCAGCCAGATGTCGGCTGAGTTAAATAAAATCTACATAGGAACAATTCGGGGCATGAAAAAGGTATTGGTGACAGGAGCTGATGGGTTCATTGGCTCACATTTGACCGAAATGCTGGCGGCTCAAGGCTATCATGTCAAAGCCCTTTCCCAGTACAACTCATTTAATAATTGGGGGTGGCTGGAAGATGTCAACTGCCGAGATTCGATTGAAGTCGTCAGTGGTGATGTCAGAGACCCTCATTTCTGCAAGCATATTACAAAGGATGTCGATGTCGTTTACCATTTGGCAGCTTTGATTGCAATTCCTTACTCTTATGTTGCGCCCGACAGCTACGTCGATACAAATATCAAAGGCACGTTGAACATTTGCCAAGCTGCTCTGGATAATGGAGTGTCGCGCGTCATCCATACCTCAACCAGTGAGGTTTATGGTACGGCCCAATATGTCCCCATCGACGAAAAGCACCCTCTTCAAGCCCAGTCTCCTTACAGTGCTTCCAAAATTGGCGCTGATGCCATGGCGATGAGTTTTTTCAACGCGTTCAATCTGCCTCTTACCATTGCGCGACCCTTCAATACCTACGGTCCCCGACAGTCAGCGCGTGCTGTAATTCCAACGATCATTACCCAGATTGCAAGTGGGATGAAGCAGATTAAGCTAGGTGATGTATCGCCAACTCGAGACTTCAACTATGTGTTGGATACTTGTCGGGGGTTCTTGGCGTTGGCCAATTGTGAAGAAGCTATTGGTCAGACGGTCAATATTGGCTCGAATTATGAAATATCAGTGGGGGATACTTTAAACCTCATTAAGGAAATAATGGGTAGTGACGTAGAGTTTCTCCAAGATGACCAACGTTTACGCCCGGAAAAATCGGAAGTATTTCGTTTGTGGTGCGATAACAGTAAAATTCAGGGGCTGACCGGTTTCAAGCCAGACTACTCCATTCGCCATGGACTGGAAAAAACCATTGAGTGGCTGGTGCGTCCTGAGAATCTCTCCAAGTACAAAGCCGATATCTATAACGTGTGAGGATGGTATGTACGATTCTCTGATTGGTTTCATTCGCGAATATTTCGGGACGACGGAGTTTATTCCTTTGCATGCACCGATTTTTATCGGTAAAGAGCGGGAGTATGTCAACGCTACTCTTGAATCCACGTTTGTCTCGAGTGTCGGGGCATTCGTCGACCAGTTCGAGAGTCGTATGGCCGCTTTCACTGGTAGTGAGCGAGCTATCGCCACTGTTAATGGCACTGCAGCGTTGCACATGGCTTTGCTATTAGCAGACGTCCAGCCCGGCGAGTTGGTGATTACTCAGCCATTAACCTTTGTTGCGACGTGTAATGCGATTGCATATTGCGGTGCCGAGCCGGTTTTCGTGGATGTTGATCTGCACACAATGGGTTTATCGCCGTGGGCAATGGAGAGCTGGCTCACGGAGAACGCCTACGTTGACGTGGAGGGACGGTGCCGAGCTAAGATCAATGACAAAGTTATAAAAGCATGCTTGCCTATGCATACCTTTGGTCATCCTGTCGAGCTCGATGCGCTAATCGAATGTTGTAAGCGCTGGGGCTTGACACTAGTTGAAGATGCTGCTGAGTCTCTTGGAAGCCTTTACAAAGGTCGCCATACAGGTACTTTCGGTACATTGGGCACCCTAAGCTTTAACGGGAACAAGGTTATTACAACTGGCGGTGGCGGTATGATCTTGACCAACGCCCGATTGGGGAGCCGGGCGAAGCACCTCACAACAACAGCCAAGCTTAGCCATGCCTATGAGTTTCGGCATGACGAGGTTGGCTACAACTACAGATTGCCCAACCTAAACGCAGCACTTGGGTGTGCGCAACTTGAGCAGTTGGACCGTTTTATTGCGGTTAAGCGCCAACTTGCTGCTTTTTATGAACATGAGCTTGAGGGCACAGGGCTGGTCTTTTTCAAAGAGCCTGCGGAGTGCCGTTCAAATTATTGGCTAAATGCTGTCATTTGCGAAAACTCAAAACAGCGTGATGAGTTACTTGAGGCTACCAATGCTCAGAATGTAATGACTAGGCCTATCTGGGCACTTATGAACAAGTTACCAGCATATGATACTTGCCTAAAAGGAGACCTGAGCAACGCTGAGTGGCTCGAGGCTAGGGTTGTAAATTTGCCGAGCAGCGTACTGCCGAGTGCAATCGTATGAAGCGGCGTGTCGCAGTATTCACCGGTACTCGCGCCGAATACGGGCTGTTGTACTGGTTGCTGAGTGAGCTGAGAGCGTCTCCTTCGGTCGACCTGCAGCTGATCGTTAGCGGAATGCATTTGTCGCCTGAATTTGGTGATACTTGGAAAGCCATTACTCAAGACGGTTTCGATATAGACGCCAAAGTGGAAATGCTGCTGTCTTCTGATAGTCCTGTGGGTGTTGTTAAGTCTATTGGGGTTGGGCTGCTGGGCTTTGCTGATACGCTTGAGCGACTCAAGCCAGATTGCTTAGTCATTTTGGGGGATCGTTACGAAGCTTTGGCTGTGGCCCAGTGCGCGATGATTATGAGAGTCCCTATTGCGCATCTTCACGGGGGGGAGGTTACTGAAGGGGCTTATGATGACGCAATACGCCATAGTATTACCAAGATGTCCTATCTGCATTTTGTTGCAACGGACGTTTATCGCAAGCGTGTAATCCAGTTAGGTGAGTCACCTGATCGGGTTTTTAATGTTGGCGCCATTGGACTTGAGCATTTTAATCGCAGTCCGGTGATGAGTCTTGAGGAGTTGAGTCGGAGTTTGGGGTTCGAGTTGAAACAACCCTTTATGCTGATCACTTACCATCCAGTGACGCTAGAGGGAGAAGAGCCGGCGCAGGCATTTTGTTCGTTGCTAGCTGCTCTCGATCAATTCCCCGATCGGCAAGTGATCATTACCTACCCCAACGCTGATAACGGGGGGCGAGCTATAATTCCGTTGATAGAGACTTACGCCAACAGTTATCCGCAACGTGTCAAGGCCATAGCTTCACTGGGATTCAAGCGATATCACAGCGCGTTGAAGCATGCTTTGGTTGTTGTAGGCAACTCCTCAAGCGGAATTATCGAAGCACCCAGCTTGGGAGTACCATCAGTTGATGTTGGAATCCGCCAGCGAGGGCGCCTGGCAGCTGAATCGGTCCTCCATTGTTCTGCTGATGTGCAGGAGATTACGGATGCAATCGCGAAAGCGTCGTCTCCCGCGTTTCAAGAGCTGAGCCGTACTGTTGTCAATCCCTATGGCGATGGTCACACTGTGGAGCGTATCGTTGAGATCTTGACGACATTTGAAATGCAGCCTACGAAGCCCTTCTTCGATGCATAAGGTACAAAAATGAACAAACAGAAGGTTTATGTAATCGCAGAGGCCGGTGTTAATCACAATGGGCAACGCGACCTTGCATTCTCGCTGATTGATGCGGCTGCTGCAGCTGGTGCCGACGCCGTCAAATTTCAGACATTCAGTGCTGAGCTTCTAGCTTCACGGTTTGCACCAAAGGCAAGCTATCAGAAAGCTTCGACGTCAGAGTCCGAAAGCCAGTTAGAAATGTTGCGCAAGCTAGAGTTGCCTCAGCAATGGCATGTAGAGCTCCAGGCTCATGCTCGTGCCCAAGGCATTGAGTTTTTGTCTACTGCTTTCGATTCCGCCAGTTTGGAATTTCTGATTGGGCTAGACATGGCCATGTTCAAGATTCCTTCTGGAGAAATAACCAACGGTCCATTGCTCTGGCGTTTTGCACGTACCTTCAAGCCGCTGATTGTTTCGACCGGTATGGCGACTCTGAGTGAAGTTGAACAAGCCTTAGCTATCATCGCTCATGCACGACTAAATGAAGAAGAACCAGCCCATTTGGATGAGATTTGGAAATGCTGGGCACGTTCCGAGGCGCGTGAATCCTTGCAAGGCTGGGTGACTTTGCTTCACTGCACGTCGCAGTACCCAACGCCCATGCATGAAGTCAATCTGAGAGCTATGGACACCCTTGCTTCGACTTTTTCCCTTCCGGTCGGTTATTCGGATCATACCGCTGGGGGACTCATTTCTACCGCAGCCGTTGCTCGCGGGGCGTGTGTGATTGAAAAACATTTCACCCTTGATCGTAAGCTCCCAGGGCCGGATCATGCTGCATCGTTAGAGCCTGAAGAACTCAAACGTTTAGTCTTAGATATTCGAGAGCTGGAAGTTGCTCTTGGTGACTCCTTCAAGGCACCTCAACCAAGCGAGTGGGATACCCGGTTGGCAGCGAGGCAACAGATCATTGCATCAAAATCGATACGGAAAGGTAGCGTTATCGAATCCGATCAATTGACCACCGCCCGATGTGGATCAGGGTTGATGCCGACCCATATTTGGAGTCTGGTAGGGCAGGTTGCACAGCGGGATTACGCGGTAGGAGAAGTTATCCAGTGAACTCGCGTCCTCATATCATCATTGGCGCAGGCGGCCATTCCAAGGTATTGCTTGCCTTGGCAAGAGCTTCAGGGCTGTCCGTCGAGGGTGTATGTGCTCCAGAGCTCGCCGATCAGCGCGGAAGTCTTTGGCGTGGGGTTAAGGTCTTAGGAGGCGATGATGCACTGGATATGCTCGATCCGGAGCAAGTGCTGTTGATTCATGGGGTTGGTCAGTTGCCGCGCAATTTTGTAAGGCAGCGTATACATGATCGGTTGAAAGCCAAGGGGTTTAAATTCGCTACATTAGTGCATCCCTACACCTGGATTGATGAAACTGTTGTTTTAGGCGAGGGAGTGCAGATTATGGCAGGTGCCATCATCCAGCCTGATGTCACAATAGGAGCAGGGACAATCATCAATACCGGAGCAAGCGTTGACCACGACTGTCGAGTTGGAGCGCATGTGCACGTCGGGCCTGGCGCAGTGCTATGTGGGAATGTTGCAGTTCAGGAAGAGGTATTCATCGCCACGGGCTGTACTGTGTTACCAGGGCTTACCGTTGCACGTGGTGCGATAGTTGGTGCGGGTACAACATTGGTCCAGGACCTGGCTAAGCACCAATGTGTGATCGGGCCGACAGCAAGACTAAGGTGATTTAATAAACATGATGAGTGAGAAATGACAATGAGACCTTGGGAGTTGACCCTGACGGGGCCTCTGACGACGCTTGAAGAAGCCATAGCCATACTGGATCGTGTGGCTCTGCGTATAGTGTTGGTCATCGATGATCAGAATCGCTTGTTGGGCACGCTAACCGATGGAGATGTTCGTCGTGCCTTGCTCAAGCGTTACTCACTCAGCGCGCCGGTGCAAGATGTTATGTGTAGCTCACCTCGAACAGCGGAACGAGGGTGGAGCAAGGACCGTGTCTTGGCTGTGATGGAGAAGTATCAACTTTTGCAGATTCCAGTCCTTGGCGATGAGGGCGTGGTAGTTGGTCTTGAGACGTTGCATGACCTAGTCAACCCTCCAAAGCAGGACAACCCGGTGTTTCTCATGGCAGGCGGGTTTGGCACGAGGTTGCGTCCCTTGACCCATAACTGTCCAAAACCTTTGCTCAAAGTGGGTGAAAAACCCATTCTCGAGTTGATTTTGGAGAGCTTCATCAAGTCTGGTTTCCATAATTTTTATATTTCGACGCATTACATGCCGGAAATGATCCGAGCCCATTTCGGAGATGGCAGTCAATGGGGAGTGACCATTCATTACATCCACGAACAAGAACCACTCGGAACAGGTGGTGCTCTGGGACTATTACCTCATAATGAGATAAATCTTCCGTTAATCGTGATGAATGGTGACTTGCTGACCACCCTTGATTTTCGGAGTCTTCTTGAATTTCATGAGGAAAAGGGTGGGGTTGCTACCATGTGTGTTCGCGAACATGAATATTGCGTTCCGTACGGTGTTGTTCAAAGCGATGGGCACAAAGTTCGCGCAATGGTGGAAAAACCTGTGCAGAAATTTTTCATCAATGCCGGGATCTACGTGCTAGCACCGGAGCTCGTAAGATCTGTGCCTTATGCTACGCGCATTGATATGCCTACTCTGCTGGAAAATGAGATTGAGCATGGGAACGATGTCAGTATGTTCCCATTGCACGAATATTGGCTGGATATTGGTCGTATGGAGGACTTCCAGAAGGCCCAGCAAGAGTTTGGGCACTTATGAACGCCTCAAACTGTTGCCTAGTGATAGGTAGTGGAAGTATAGCGAAGCGCCATATTCGCAATCTCCGGTTAGTACTACCCGGAACTTCGGTACATTGTGTTTCGGCATCAGGACGGCAACTGAAGCTTGAAGAAGTACATGCAGATGTTGTCCACTCAAGCCTAGAGAGTGCGATCGCTACCGGTCCAATTTGCGCAATTGTTGCTTCACCAGCGCCCTGGCATCTATCCCATGCGAATCAATTGATGGCGGCTGGCATCCCTGTGCTAATTGAAAAACCTCTAGTTGTAACAACGCAAGATGCTATAGAGATTGCCGCGCAGGCTGTTCGGCATAATGCGTACGTCGACATTGGTTATAATTTGCGATTTCTTCCCTCGGCACGTTGTGTAAAGGACCTCATCCAACAGGAGAGCTTGGGGCGCATCTACTCCGTGCATGCTGACGTAGGTCAATATTTGCCGGATTGGCGGCCAATGACTGATTTCAGGCATAACGTATCTGCTCAAAGATCCCTTGGTGGTGGGGTCTTGCTAGAGTTGAGTCACGAGCTTGACTACCTTAATTGGCTGTTTGGGCCTGTCGTCTCGGTTTATTGTAAAGTTAAAAACACCGGGGCTCTCGACATCGATGTTGAAGACTGTGTGGATGCAATGCTCACTTTTTCCGACGATATAGTGGCCACGTTGCACATGGATTTTTTACAGCGTGCCCCCATGCGCACCTGCAAGATAATTGGAGATAAAGGCACAATTGTTTGGAACCTAAATCACAATCATGTTGACTTTTATGGTCCTGCTGGTTTGGTTCGCAGAGTGTATGAGGGGAGCGATTATGATCGTAACGATATGTATGTTGCTGAGCTCCGGAACTTTGTAAATATGTTCAAACATGACGCTGCTGCTAGCGTGACCTTGCAAGAAGCAACCCATACCCTGTGTTTGATTGAAGCAATGCGCCAGTCCTCCGATCAGGGGCTCCCTGTGAATATTAAGAAGGTTTAGCATGCGAATTGCCGCTTTTATTTTTGCCCGAGGTAATTCTAAGGGCTTACCTGGCAAAAATATCCGTTTGCTAGGTGGTGTTCCACTGATCGGGCATAGCATTAAGTTGGCAGCGGCCATGCCTGCCATAGATCGAGTGTTTGTATCCACGGACTCGAAAGAAATCGCCGAAATAGCACAACAGTTCGGAGCGGAGGTCATCGAGCGCCCAGCGCACTTGGCATCCGACACGGCTGCCGAGTGGTACGCTTGGCAGCATGCTGTTGATTATTTGGCTGAGCGAAATTATAAATTTGATGTGTTCGTTAGCTTGCCAGCGACTAGCCCTTTACGATCTGAAGAGGATGTTCAAGGCTGCTTGGACTTATTGACCGAAGGCACAGATGCGGTTATCACAGTAACAGCTGCCGCCCGAAGTCCTTTCTTTAATATGGTTGTTATTGATGAGGCTGGCTTTTGTAGCGTTGTGAATTCGGGTGAGGCGATCAGCCGACGTCAGGATGCTCCAGTTGTGTATGACATCACGACGGTAGCTTACGTTACTACACCGAAATTTATTGTAAGTAATGATCGATTGTTTGCCGGTCAGGTGAAATCGTGGATAGTCCCGAAACATCGGGCTGTTGATATTGATGACATCTATGACTTCAGAGTTGCTGAAGCTTTTTATTCAATGCAGGATGAGTAAGATGTTCATAGGCAAAAAGTTTCTGATCGTAGGCGCCGCAGGTCTATTAGGGAGAAAGCTGGTAAAGCATCTGATAGAGCAAAATGCGCTAGTGGTAGCCGTTGACATTGATTTTGAAAAGCTGCAGAGCCTTTATGCGCAGGAGACAGCTGTTGAGATTGAGGCCCTTAATCTCAACGATGAACAGCAGGTCATCAGTTTTTTTGGTGATAGGTCCGATCTCGATGGGGGCGTTAACTGCTCCTATCCGCGTAATTCCAAGTATGGCGCGCATTTTTATGATGTGGATCTCGCAAGTTTTAACGAAAATATTTCGTTGCACTTGGGTGGTTCATTTTTATTAATGCAGCAAGCGGCCGTTTATTTTGAGCGTGTAAAAACACCATTTTCTCTAGTTAATATTGCATCAATATATGGTGTCGTGGCGCCGCGCTTTGATATATACGACGGGCTCAAGATGACAATGCCTGTCGAGTATGCGGCCATTAAGTCCGCGTTAATTCACCTTAGCAAATATGTAGTTCGCTATGTAGGGTGCAGTGATTTCCGCTGCAATGTTGTTAGCCCTGGGGGACTATTCGACCACCAGCCAGAGTCCTTCCTTGAGCGCTATAAACAACATAGTCTGAGTAAAGGGATGCTCGATGTTGAAGATGTGCTTGGATCAATCGCCTTTCTGCTAAGTGATCAGTCTAAATATGTAAATGGTCAGAATTTAGTGGTGGATGATGGGTTTTCGCTATGAACCAAAGCAAACGAGAGAAATCGAACTATCTTCTGGTAGGGGCAGGACAGTTAGGGACGCGACATCTCCAAGCGTTAGTTGGGAATGCGCGCAGATCTACTGCTATCCAAATTGTTGATCCTATCCAATCTTCTTTGGATCTTGCACGTGAACGCGCTGAATCGGTTGAAGATAGCTCAAGTAATGTGGAACTTTCCTATTTCCAAGAAATTGAGCATGTATGGCCAATAATCGATTTCGCTGTGATCGCTACTAACGCCAATTGCCGGCTTGAGGTCATACAACGGTTGTTGACGAAGTCTAGTGTAAAATATCTCCTGCTTGAAAAAATTCTGTTCCAGTCTGCGGATCAACTTGATCAGGCGCTTGAATTAATTGCGAAATTCGAAATTGGCGCGTATGTTAACTGCCCCCGCCGGATGTTTCCAATCTACCAAGAGTTGTACGACTACCTTAAGGGCTCTAAACGGCTCGTTCTAACTGTTGAAGGTGATGATTGGGGCCTGGCCTGTAATGCTATTCATTTTATTGATCTATGGTCTTATCTGACAGGGTGCATAGATTATGATATCGATCTCTCTGCTTTGAATACCAAGGTTATTGATAGCAAGCGTTCAGGCTATAAGGAAATCACAGGGACTCTGCGGGGAAATGCGGCGGAGCACTCATTTCATTTGACTTCTCGAGCATTAGAGGCTGAGGAGAAAAAGCCGTTGACGGTTCGGATTGAGACCGAGAGCTTAGTGATTAATATTCTCGAATCTCAAGGGGTTTGTCGAATTCTAGATTCGACAGGACAAGTTGAAATGGAGAAAAGATTCTCGGTTCTCTACCAGAGCCAACTCACTCATCTCGTAGCCGATTCATTATTGCAGCACGGGCACTGCGAACTTACTTCTTTTGAGGACTCTGTCGCGCTGCATAGGCCACTGCTAACGGCTTTACTCGCATTTTTCAATGAGCACGACGACGTCGTGCGCGATCATTGTCCGATAACTTGATTATTAAGGTACCCATGATTCTTCTTATTGGCGCTGGCCCGATGGCTGTGCACTATGCAAATGTACTTAAAGGGTTGAAGAAAGAATTTCGTGTGGTAGGGCGAAGTCTTCAATCAGCGGAAACCTTCGAAAAGGCTACCGGTGTCACGCCCTCCGTCGGTGGGTTGGAGTCCTTTCTGAAAGGATGCGATGAAGTTATTGAGCACGCAATTGTCGCGGTGAGCGTTGAGCAATTGGAGGAGGCCACAAGACAGTTACTTATGCATGGCGTAACTCGTATCCTAGTTGAAAAACCAGGTGGTTTAACTCTCGCTTCCATCCATTCTTTGCAGGCGTTGGCGACTGAACGGAATGCTAATGTTTTCATCGCCTATAACCGGCGTTTTCTGTCCTCGGTACTCCTTGCAAAGGACATGATCGCTGACGATGGAGGTGTAACTAGTTTCATTTTCGAGCTTACTGAATGGTCCGACTCGATTGCTAAGATCCATAAGGCTGAAGGAGTAAAAGAGAATTGGTTCTTTGCAAATACTAGCCATGTTACTGACTTGGCTTTCTATTTGGGAGGGCTTCCTGAGGAGCTTTCTTGCTACGTTGCGGGAAAGTTAGATTGGCATTCCCGGGCCTCGAGATTTTTCGGTGCAGGTAAGACCAACTGCGGGGCGTTGTTTTCCTACTCCGGAGATTGGGACGCACCGGGGCGTTGGGCTGTTGAGGTCATGACATCAAAACGACGTTATATTTTCAAGCCGATGGAAAAGCTACAAGTACAAAATCGTAATAGTGTTGCTGTAGATTATTGTGAAGTGGATGATTCACTTGACCAGCAATATAAGCCAGGGCTGTTTTTGCAGGTAAAGCACTTCTTGGATGAAGATTTCAGTGCGATGTGTTCCTTACAAGAACACTTGGCCAGCAGTACCATGTATGCACGAATCGCGAATTATGATTGCTAGATTGAAACGCTGGGGGGAGGCCAGCGTGGGTGATATCCCAGAATTAAAAAGCGCATTGCGTTATGTGTTTTTTGTTTACAGTGAATTCGCTTTGGTTGCGTTGCTCACATTGTACTTTGTCAATACTGCGTCAGCTGAAGTATTGGCGGAGTCGAGCGTTACCTTTATTGTGATTTCCTACAGTGTGTTTCTTGCATTCGGATTTCACAATGGAGTAACACGGGATGGTTCTGTGGCCACGACACTTGAGCAGCGTAGTGAAATTTTAAGGCTGGAACTTCTGTTTTCTTTAGCGGTTGCTTTGATCCTTTGGAGTGTATCGCTTGTCTTTCATTCTGGCTTTTATTTGATGGTTGGAATGATGATCGGCGGGGCCAACCATTTAAAAGCAGCTTGTCAGGCAGTGTTTAGACTTAATGGTGAGAGTAACTATCTCAATCTTTTGAATGTGTCGTGTGCATTGGTTTTTTTCCTGCTGTTTGCGTTGACTCAAGGGCTGAATAGCTCTTTACCAATCGAGCAGGATTTTTTTCTTGCTTGGTTTTCTGCTACCACCATGGTGGTAGCGGTGTTCTATGTGGTTTGTGGAAGAAGAGTAGGCTTATTTAATCGTCGGCGTTATAATCGAAACTTGTTTTTAAAAATATTGAATGCTTCTAAGTTTATGTTTGTTATGGCTGTTGGAGGCGTCGTTCTATTGACCTCTGATCGAGTTATGTTAAACCTTCATAAGGCTGAAGAGGTAATTTTAGCCAAATTTCAATACATGGATACTTTGTCGAATATATATTTTCTTGGTCTTTCTGCGATATTGTACTACTTCACGCCAAACTTACTGCGGCGGTACAAGTCAGCGGGTGAAATTTCTGTGACGCATTTTCTACAGTCGATTAAGAAAATAACAGTGCTTTTAGGTTGCGTATTTCTGCTTTTTTTGGTGGCTGCGACAATCTTGTTATTTGTGCTGGGTCGACTTGACTCGATGATGTTTGAGTTAATGCTCTCAATGCTCCTCATGAAAACTTCATTGATCATGCTTGGGACTATATGTAATTTTTATTTGGCCAATGATGGTGAAAAGCGTTTGGCGGTATACTATGTTATTGCAACTTCTGTTTCTATACTAGTGACCCACCTGTTGGTTGGCCTGCTCTTGTCCAAAGAGGCGATTGTGTTTTTGCCTCTCTCAAACTGTATATTGATTATTGCGCTGTTTGGCGTTCTGCTCGTGCGCATCAAGGCAGTAAAAGTATGAAAACAGTTTTAATAATTACTGATTCTTTAGGCCTTCCTAGAGTAAAACCTGAACGCATTGCAGACGATGAATGCTGGGTCTACCGCCTTCAAGATTTATTTAATCAGAGGCTAAAGTTTCGTACAATTTGTACACCCGGCATGGATACTCGTCAGTTGCTTGTGGCTAGCCGAGATTACCATCAGGCTATAAATCCGGATCTGGTCATTCTTCAAGTAGGTATTGTGGACTGCTATCCCCGAGCACTTAAACGGGGTGAGGTGTCCCTTATAAAGCGCTTACCGAAAACGCTTAATATGATGCTGCATAAACTAGTTAAGCGCCATTACGGCTATTTGATTAAGCGCCGAAAAATACAATATGTTGGTGCGACCGAGTTCAGAAATAATTTATTGGAGGTGCGAAAAATTTTTCCTGGTTCACAGTTTCGCATTGTGCCAATTGCTCCGCCGTGCTCTGATTATAGAGCTAAGAACCCTTTGATTGAGATTGCTGTTAATAATTACAATAAAATATTTATGGATTTGTTTGGGTCTGAGGTTTTAGCTGATTGCTACGCGGATAGTGGGGATCGAATTTTTATGAGCGATAATCACCATTTGAATACGACAGGTCATGACCAAGTTTTTAATGTTTTGAGCCAGGTGTTGTATGAGTTTTCAGGTTCTAAGGCCTGATGGAGCAATAGAATGGTCTTGTTTACTGCGTTTATAATGGTTTTCGTCTATTTGGCTTTTCGGAATAAAAGCGCACTCGGCCCTTCTAATATTATTTTTTTGAACTATGCTCTGTACTTTGTATTTCCTGCTGTGCTGTTCTATTTTCTGGAAGCTGTAAGCTGGGAGTATGTTCTTCCGTGGGGCAAGACGAACGATTGGTCCGCACTATCTGAAACGGCAATACTGTCGTATCTTTATGTTTTTTTAATGTTTTTTGTATTTTCGCGCTTGCTCGAAATAGGAATTTGTCGCACGGCGGACGAAAATTTTTTTGAGAGCTATAGCGTACGGCCTTTAGCGTTTTTTATTTTTATATCTTTAATTTTTTTCGGAGCAGTGGCTTTTATTCAGGTTACAGGTGGGGTGGATCAATGGTTGGGGAGCTACAGTGATACGTACCTGAAAAACAAAAAAGGGTATGGGCTGCTTAATTTCTTGTTGATCGTCGGGTCGAATTTTTTGGCATTCGTGTTAGGTTTTTATTGGCGAGTTGAAAAGCGAGTCAGTTGGGTATTATTTTTGTATGCGTTCTCAGTTTTAGTGCTTTGTGCATACTTGCAAGGTATTAAGAGCAGGTTATTTTATTATGCAGTATTTTTTAGCGTTCCCTGGCTTGTTTATGCACGTATATCCATAGTCAAAGGGATAAGTGTCTTTATAGCATTTATGATTCTGTTCATGTTTTCGATGTATTTTAGGTCTAATGGTTTTTATAGTAGCCCAGAGATGTTGTTGGAGTATTTTTTAAGTTATTTCAATACAATATTTCTGCATGATAAAATTATTCAGGATATGAATCCTGAGTTTTTTCAAACTATAGGGTTTCCCATTAAAAAGTGGCTTACATTCGTGGGTATTCCTAGTGAAGACCACCTTCACGATATTAGCCGTTGGCTAACATCTATATATTTTCCCGCTCAGTGGTTTGAAGGTGGGGCTACGCAGCAGTGGCCTATTGAGACAGAACTTTACCTGAATTATGGGTATTATGTTTTTTGGGCGGTCCCGGTATTTTTGTACTCATTGTTTATGTGCGTTCTTTACTCCGTTCGCTTCAAGTTTGGTCCCGTGTTTATGTTTATCTATGTTTTGGGGTATTTGCATTTTTTGAGTGTGTTCCGTGGCAGCATGATAGCATGGATTGATTTGTTTTCTATGCTGGTCTATGTTTTTCTAATTGTTTTTGGACGTGCTTTGTTTGTCAGGGTTGAGTCATGATCATGTCTAATATGAAATTTAAAGATATTTCACGTGTTGTCTTTAATGCATATGTAAATGAAGTTTGCCTGGATATCGCGTTGCGCAATAAATTCCTTGCTAGCGAGCCCGCCGCAAGTTTTTTGCCTCGTTACAAGATGATGGTGGTTTTGCCATATTATAAGAAATACCCTTGTCTGATTTCGTTGGGGCTATGGGTGGCTATCGTAACTTTGTTACCGCTTTTATTTGTTGCTTCGGTTTTTTTTACATTGCTAGGTGTGCTATATGCGAGCTTTCGACGGCTGCCGCGATATGTGGATTTAGAAGAGGAAATTAGTTTTCCAGTCTCGAATAATTTTAAGTTGTATAACTACCTTTTTTCAGATTTCGATAGGCGACAAAGGTTTTTATGTCGGGGTACTTTTGCTTTCGTAAAATATTTTTCTGTTGTTGATTTTACTCGGGCATTTTTCGTAGTCCAGGGAGTGTTGTGGCGCTGTCTAATCAGGCGGTACGACAAAGATATTCGTTTTCGAGATGTAGCGCTCCATATGCGTGACCTCATCTCTATCAGTTGTTTTGCTATATTCGTAGCGAAACTTGATTTTTATGGGAAGCGTCCGATTACCGACAGCAATCTTCAACGATGGGACTTTATTATTAGTCACCTAGCGCCTCATTCCTCACTTATCCAGCATGCATTTATCCACGGAGATATAGAGTTTGAGGCTCCCTTTGGTCGGTTAGGCAAACTTTATGTATTCGATCAGTTGTTCGTAGAAGTTTTCTCGCGTTATTTTTCGATCGAGCAAATAGGGAAAGTCGCGCCGAAAATTAATATGTACCCGTGCTCCACATCTAAACCTACGCTATTCTTGGCATCTTCGGAGCCTTATTTGGATATCGAAATCGAATTTCTTCGTTTTGTGAAGGGGAATTTTGATTATTACGTTCTTGTAAAGTTACACCCGAAACATATTTACGGAGAAAAAGTTAATGCTCTAACTGAGATGGCTGATGAGTTGGTGGGGCGTTCGGATTTTCCCGATAGTGACTATATGGCCTCCTATGACTCGTTCCTTGGGTACGAGTATAAGTCGTTGGGCAAGCGAGTGCTATTCCTTAAAGAGGGATGGTCACTGAGTACTATTTCCTCGTAGTCATGTTTGGCTGCATATGTTAATGAAAGGTTTTCAGGTGCGAAATATGAAGAAAGCGCTAATCACAGGTATCACAGGTCAAGATGGCTCCTATTTGGCTGAGTTTTTGCTGGAAAAAGGCTATGAGGTTCACGGTATAAAACGTCGAGCGTCGTCTTTTAATACGCATCGTGTGGATCACATTTATCAGGATCCTCATGTGGATAACCGTAACTTTGTGCTTCATTATGGAGACTTGAGTGACTCTTCTAATTTAACACGTATAATCCAAGAGGTTCAGCCGGATGAGGTTTATAACTTGGGAGCACAGTCTCACGTAGCTGTAAGCTTTGAGTCACCCGAGTATACGGCCGATGTTGACGCAATGGGGACTCTCCGAATCCTTGAGGCGATCCGCCTGTTGGGGTTGGAGAAAAAAACTCGTTTTTATCAAGCTTCGACCTCCGAGCTATACGGACTAGTACAGGAGATTCCGCAGAAGGAGACTACTCCGTTTTACCCGCGTTCGCCTTACGCTGTTGCTAAGCTCTACGCTTACTGGATTACTGTAAACTACCGCGAAGCCTACGGTATGTATGCATGTAATGGAATATTGTTCAACCACGAGTCTCCCCGTCGTGGTGAAACTTTCGTAACTCGCAAGATCACGCGCGCATTGGCTAACATATCTCAAGGGTTGGAGCAATGCCTGTTCCTAGGGAATATGGATGCCTTGCGAGATTGGGGGCATGCCAAAGACTATGTTCGCATGCAGTGGATGATGCTCCAGCAGGATCAACCTGAGGACTTCGTCATCGCCACTGGTGTGCAGTATTCAGTGCGTGATTTTGTACGCTGGTCTGCAGCTGAGCTGGGTATTACTTTGCGCTTCGCGGGGACTGGTGTAGACGAATGTGCCGTTGTTGAACGGATCGATGGTGCATTGGCGCCAGCGCTGAATGTAGGTGATATTATAGTTCGCGTTGATCCACGCTATTTCCGCCCCGCCGAAGTAGAAACACTGCTGGGAGATCCTGCTAAGGCCAAACAGAAATTAGGTTGGGTGCCGGAAATCACTGTCCAGGAAATGTGTGCCGAAATGGTGCGTGAGGATCTAAAGGTGGCGCAACGCCATTCATTGCTCAAACAACATGGCCATGACGTACCAGTTGCCGTGGAGAATTGATGATGTCGCGTGATTTGAACCAGCGTATTTTTGTCGCCGGCCATCGCGGGATGGTTGGATCAGCCATCTTCCGATCTCTGCAGACCGCAGGCTACCGAGATATCCTATGCGCGGGGCGGGACGAACTCGATCTGCTTGATCAGCGCGCTGTGCGTGACTACTTTTCTGAAAACAAAATAGATCAGGTCTATTTGGCTGCAGCGAAAGTAGGTGGGATCCAGGCTAATAACAATTTTCCCGCTGAGTTTATATACGAAAACTTAATCATTGAGGCAAATGTCATTCAGGCGGCGCATCAGTCTGACGTTCAGCGTCTTTTATTTCTTGGATCTTCATGCATCTATCCCAAGCATGCGGAGCAGCCAATGAAAGAGCAGGCATTGTTGACTGGCACGCTGGAACCGACTAACGAGCCTTATGCAATTGCCAAAATAGCAGGTATCAAGCTGTGTGAGAGCTACAATCGGCAGTACGGGCGAGATTACCGCAGTGTCATGCCGACCAATCTATACGGTCCCCACGACAATTATCACCCGGAGAACAGTCATGTAATTCCAGCTCTATTACGGCGTTTTCACGAAGCCGTTCGGAGTGGCATCGCTGAAGTAGTAATTTGGGGAAGTGGTGACCCAATGCGGGAGTTTTTGCATGTTGATGACATGGCGGCAGCGAGCATCTATGTAATGGAGTTGGAGACTCGGGTCTATCAAGAAAGCACTCTGCCTATGCTGTCTCATATTAATGTGGGTACTGGCGTAGATTGCACGATTCGTCAGTTGGCTGAGACAATCGCCAAGGTCACAGGCTTTCAAGGTTCGCTGCGTTTCGATTCCTCCAAGCCGGACGGCTCACCTCGAAAATTGATGGACGTTTCGAGGCTACGCTCGTTGGGCTGGGAGGCTACAATAGGTTTGGAAGACGGCCTTCGTGATGCATATCTCTGGTTCGTCGATAATCAATTAGACGCACGAGGTTGACATGTTCCTGCCCCTGGAAACCTTCCGGACCATCGTTGCATCAACGCCGTTGATTGCAATTGATTTGATTGTTCGTAACTTGCAGGGGCAAATTTTGCTCGGAAAGCGTCTAAACAGGCCTGCTCAAGGTTCTTGGTTCGTCCCTGGTGGGCGGGTTCTGAAGAACGAGACGCTTGATGATGCGTTTGAACGCTTGACCCATTCAGAATTGGGGCGTAGCTATGAACGCAGCCAGGCTTCCTTTCTGGGCATTTATGAGCATTTTTATGAAGACAGTGTGTTCGGGCAAGCAGTAGCGGATCCCTCTTCCCACTACGTTGTTTTGGCTTATCAGTTGTTTGTTCCTGTCGGTGACATATTAGAGTTACCTGCCCAGCAACACGCCGAATACCGTTGGGATTCGATTCTAGAGTTGAACGCTTGTTCAGACACTCATGAAAATACCCGTGCATATCTTCTTTCATTGATCTAATAGAAGTCATAGGACGATTTTGATGCTTCTTCCGGTAATCATGGCAGGTGGCTCGGGCTCCCGCCTCTGGCCGCTGTCTCGGCAACTCAATCCCAAGCAGTTTTTGCCTATGGTGAGCTCCGAGCAATCGTTGCTTCAAGCGACGATAAAACGTTTGGAGGGCCTTGACATTGGATTGCCCATCTTGGTCTGCAACGAGCAGCACCGCTTTCTTGCCGCAGAACAATTGCGCCAACTTGGGATGGACGAAGCTCATATTCTTCTCGAGCCAGTGGGGCGCAATACCGCCCCCGCTATTGCTCTAGCTGCGTTGCAAGCAACAGCGGCGGGGGAGGATCCAATTCTGCTGATCTTGGCAGCGGACCATTTGATTCAAGACTTACCGGCTTTTCACACGAGTGTTCGAAGTGCGGCAGCATTGGCGGAAGAAGGCAAGCTTGTTACTTTTGGAATTGTGCCAACCCATCCTGAGATCGGATACGGGTATCTGGAGCAGGGCGAGTCGGTTTCTCACGGTGGCTTTAGCGTTTCTAGATTTATCGAGAAACCTGATTTGGCTACTGCAAAGACCTATTTGGCTACCGGTAGGTACCTCTGGAACAGCGGTATGTTCATGTTTCGCGCCAGCCGTTATTTACAAGAACTGGAACGATTCGCGCCCACTATTTTGGATGCCTGCCAAAAATCGTTTGCAAAAGTAGAACAGGACATGCATTTCACCCGAGTTGATGCCGATGCTTTCAGTTCGTGCCCAGAGAACTCCATAGATTATGCAGTTATGGAGCATACGGCAGATGCCGTAATGATACCTCTTGATGCGGGTTGGAGCGATATTGGCTCCTGGTCAGCGCTCTGGGAGGTAAATAATAAAGACAGCCTCGGAAATGTTCTCAAAGGCGATGTGATCCTAGAGCGTACACATGCTAGCTATGTGCATTCTACCCATCGTTTGATTGCGACAGTAGGTGTTGAGGATTTAGTTATTGTTGAAACCAAGGATGCGGTTCTGGTTGCTCACAAGGATGAAGTTCAAGATGTTAAAAAAATTGTCGATCAATTGAAAGCTAGCAAGCGCAAAGAACACACTAGCCATCGAGAGGTGTATCGCCCGTGGGGCGTCTATGACTCGATTGATAGTGGACCTCGCTATCAAGTAAAACGCATCACGGTAAACCCAGGCGCTAAATTATCAGTTCAAATGCATCACCATCGCGCGGAGCATTGGATCGTCGTCAGCGGAACTGCACGTGTGACAAATGGAGAAAAAACTTATTTGGTAACTGAGAATCAATCTACTTTTATTCCAATAGGTCAAGTTCATGCCTTGGAAAATCCGGGTGTTATTCCGTTGGAGTTGATTGAAGTTCAGTCAGGTGCGTATTTGGGTGAAGACGACATTGTCCGTTTCGAAGACAGATACGGCCGCGTAAAGGGATAATGGTTTGAAGATTTCAATTGTTACTGTTTCATATAATAGCGCAGCAACTATTCGGGACACTATCGAGTCGGTGCTTTCCCAGAGTTATAAGGATATTGAGTATATTATCGTCGATGGTGGCTCGAAAGACGGAACGATGACCATCGTTGAGGAGTATCGCGATAAAATTTCTTCGGTAATCAGTGAGCCAGATAAGGGTATCTATGATGCGATGAATAAAGGTATCGCTTTAGCAACTGGCGATGTTATCGGTATATTGAATTCTGATGATTATTATGAAGCTGACGACGCGGTCGAGGCTGTTGCTCTATCTTTCAGAGCAGCTCCTGAAAGTAGTGTCATTTTCGGTGATATTGTATTCGTGAGTCCGGATGACCTGACTAAGGTTACCCGATTTTATGGAGCAGCACATTTTCGCTCGTGGAAACTCAGGTTTGGGTGGATGCCCCCACACCCAGCAACATTCATACGTGCTGATGCTTATAAAATGGTAGGGCCATACTCATTGCAATACAAGATCTCTGCAGATTATGAGATGTTTGTTCGGTTGCTATTGGTTTGCAAGCAAAAATATACTCGTCTTGATAAAGTTATTGTTCGAATGCGGGCCGGTGGAGTGAGTACTTCAGGCTTTAAAAGCAGTATGCGTTTGAACTCAGAAATTGTTCAGGCCTGCCGTCGAAATGGTGTCTATACGAACTTGCTAATGGTTCTAAGTAAAATTCCGTTTAAATTACTCGAGTACGTTAAGCGCCCTCGCGGGAGTCACCAATGACAAATATCCTGTTGACGGGCGCGACAGGATTTGTGGGGAAGGCAGTTGCTGATAAAATTTATCAGAAAGACACTTTTCACCTCTCTGTAGTGGTGCGGAATGAGAACCAGCTACAAGACTATCCGAATCGGCACTTGATTCCGGATTTAAATGGGCACATCTCTTGGAAATCAGCGCTGGACGGGGTGGAAGTGGTAATTCATGCTGCCGCCAGAGTTCACGTCATGCAAGAGTCTTCCAGTGATCCGTTGACGGAGTTTCGAAAAGCCAATGTTGAGGGAACACTGAACCTAGCTCGTCAGGCCGCAGAAGCGGGTGTGAGAAGGTTCATTTTTATCAGTTCGATTAAAGTTAACGGGGAGCGAACTCAGCCAGGCAAACCATTTAGGCCAGATGATGATCCAGCTCCAAAAGATGCCTATGGCGTGTCCAAAATGGAAGCTGAGAGGGCGCTGCTTGAGCTTTCTGCGAAAGTTGATATGGATGTAGTTATTATTCGGCCGGTGTTGGTCTATGGGCCGGGCGTTAAAGCAAATTTCCTGAATATGATGAAGTGGCTAAATAGTGGCGTTCCATTGCCTCTCGGTGCTATTCATAATAAACGAAGCCTGGTTGCTTTGGATAATTTAGTGAGCTTAATCCTCACCTGCATTGAGCACCCAGCAGCAGGAAATAACGTGTTTTTGGTGAGCGATGGGGAAGATCTGTCGACTACTCAGTTGCTGCGTAGTATATCCAATGCTTTAAACAGAAAGGCTATTTTGCTTCCTGTCCCTTTGTGGGCCTTAAAGATGGCTGCTGTAATATTCGGTAGACGAGAATTCTCTCGGCGGTTGTGTAGTTCACTTCAGGTTGATATCGGTAAAACCTGTGATTTGCTGAATTGGCGTCCTGAGATCAAGGTTGATCAGGCTATTTTAAAAACAACAAAGCACTTCTTGGAATCTCGTAAATGATGTTGTGGCTTTTATTGACGATGGTGTTTTGTGCATCTTTGCTACTGACTTGGATTTTGCGTCGGTATGCGTTAGCTCGGAGTATTATTGATGTTCCTAATGCCCGAAGTTCCCATTCGGTACCAACGCCACGTGGAGGTGGGGTTGCCATTGTTTTGAGTTTTCTAGCAGTTCTGCCTTTACTGGCGCATAGTGGCTTTTTGCTGTGGGCACCTACTTGGGGCATGTTGGGGGCTGGAGCAGGGATAGCCCTTCTAGGGTTTCTGGACGATCATGGCCATATTGCAGCGCGCTGGCGGCTACTCGGTCATTTTTTAGCTTCTATATGGGCCTTGTACTGGCTGGGGGGGCTTCCTGGACTGCCTGTGTTTGGGTATCAAATTGAATTTGGCCGGTTTGGGCAGATTTTTACACTGTTCTACCTAGTATGGCTACTCAATCTTTACAACTTCATGGATGGGATCGACGGTATTGCTAGCATCGAAGCGCTGTGCGTTTGCTTTGGAGCGTCCCTTTTATATTGGCTGAACGGTTTTGATGCTCTCATCATTGCGCCGATGGTATTAGCAATGGCGGTAGCTGGTTTTCTGTTCTGGAATTTTCCACCAGCGCGAATCTTCATGGGAGATGCGGGCAGTGGCTTTTTGGGTATCATGCTTGGTTTATTATCTCTCCAAGCTGCCTGGGCTTCGCCTGATTTGTTCTGGGCTTGGTTGATTCTCTTGGGCGCCTTTATCGTTGATGCGACTTTGACACTGGTTCGGCGCTTGCTACGTGGGGATCGAGTCTATGAAGCCCATCGCAGCCATGCCTATCAGTTCGCCTCACGGAAACTGGGTAGACATTTGCCAGTGACTTTGGCCGTTGCCGCTATTAATATCTTCTGGTTACTGCCCATTGCAGCATGTGTTGTTATGCTCGGCCTGGATGGCGGGCTCGGCGTTGTGATTGCCTACCTACCTTTGGTGATCTTGGCTGTTAAATTTCGCGCAGGCGAACTTGAGACCTTTGAAGGGTGATCTGTTTTCGCTTCAACGCCTATTTTCGGGTGATGAAGCCTTGCGGTTACGTAAAATAGCGATGAATTTTGTCTTGGGAGCAACCTTAGGTGCGCGAAGGTTTTATGGATAGGTTGAGATCAAGCATGTTGGGGCTGCCGCGGGGGCAAAAGCGCGCACTTCAAGTCCTGATGGACGTCATCTTGGTTTGGATCGCTTTGTGGTTAGCTTTTGTCGTCCGGCTCGGGATTGACAATCTCATTAATCCGATCTCGAACCACCTTTGGCTTTTTGCGTCAGCACCTTTGATCGCGATACCGATTTTCATACGTTTCGGCATGTACCGTGCTGTTATGCGTTTCTTTGGCAACGATGCGCTCATAGCAATCTGTAAAGCGGTCAGTCTCTCGGCGCTGCTGCTTGCATTGGTGGTTTTTTGGTATAGCAACCACACAACGGTCGTACCTCGATCTATTGTGTTCAACTATTGGTGGTTGAGCATGGTCTTGCTGGGCGGGCTTCGTCTGATACTGCGCCAATATTTTATGGGGGATTGGTTCGCAGCTGTTCAGCACGTCCCGTTTACCAACCGGGATGATGGATTGCCCAAGGTTGCGGTTTATGGTGCAGGTTCCGCCGGTAATCAATTGGTAACGGCGTTGAGGATGGGAAGGGTGATGCGTCCCGTCGCTTTTATAGATGATGATCCAAGCATTGAAGATCGGACCATTTCCGGTCTTCAAGTATTCCAACCTAAACACATCCAGCGAATGGTAGATCTGACAGGAGCACAGGAGATATTACTCGCTGTACCATCGTCTTCACGTTCGCGCCGCCGAGAAATCTTGGAGTTCTTGGAAGGGTTTCCGCTGCACGTGCGTTCGGTTCCTGGCTTTATGGACCTCGCAAGTGGGCGTGTTAAAGTCGACGATATCCAGGAGGTGGATATCGCAGACTTGCTTGGGCGCGATGCCGTTCCAGCGCAAGCTGACTTACTTGAGCGTTGTATTGTTGGACAGTCGGTATTGGTGACAGGAGCAGGTGGGTCGATCGGCTCGGAGCTTTGTCGACAAATATTGAACTTGCGCCCTACTACACTTTTGCTATTCGAGCATAGTGAGTTCAATCTTTACAGTATTCTGAGTGAACTGGAGCAGAGAGTAGCACGTGAGTCGCTGCCTGTCCGTCTGCTGCCAATTCTCGGGTCAATTCGAAACCAAGACAAGCTTCTTGAAGTCATGAAAACTTGGCACGTGGATACCGTCTATCACGCCGCAGCTTACAAGCATGTCCCGATGGTTGAGCACAATATTGCTGAGGGCGTATTAAACAATGTGATTGGTACGCTGAATTCTGCTCAGGCTGCATTACAAGCTGGAGTCGCCAACTTCGTGTTGATCTCTACTGACAAAGCCGTGCGCCCCACGAATGTTATGGGAAGTACAAAGCGGCTGGCAGAAATGACTTTGCAAGCTTTGAGCCGAGAGATAGCTCCAGTGCTATTTGGCGATGAGAGCAATGTGTCTCAGGTCAACAAAACTCGTTTTACTATGGTTCGCTTTGGGAATGTTTTAGGGTCTTCAGGGTCCGTGATTCCACTATTTCACAAACAGATCAAGTCTGGTGGTCCTCTCACTGTGACCCACCCTAAGATCACCCGTTACTTTATGACTATTCCTGAAGCAGCCCAGCTCGTCATACAGGCAGGGTCAATGGGGCGGGGTGGGGATGTTTTTGTCCTGGATATGGGGGAGCCTGTTAAAATTGTAGAGCTGGCTGAGAAAATGATTCACTTGTCCGGATTGAGTGTTCGATCAGAAAAGAATTCACATGGAGATATCGCAATCGAGTTTACTGGGCTGCGGCCGGGCGAAAAGCTCTACGAAGAGCTTTTGATTGGAGACAATGTAATTGCAACTCAGCATCCGATGATCATGAGCGCTCAGGAGGACCTTCTACCTTGGGAGATATTGAAGGAAAGATTATCTGATTTGCTTGAGGCTGTTTCAGTAGATGATTATGTGTGGGTCCGAAAATTGCTCCGTGAGACAGTTAGCGGCTACAATCCCGATGGAGAAATCGTTGATTGGGTCTACCAGCAGCGCCGTTTGGAGCCATGAATTTGCTGAGTTTGACAGATTACGGTGGTCGGGTGATCAGGTTGATATAGTTAATCTTGTCATGGTTTCTGACCCCGTTGTGAAGTGTGGGATAAACTCCCTTCTTCCATATGTTCTGCTGAGAAAATTTTTATTTGGATGGCGTAGATTTATTTTTCAAAAATGGTCATTTTAAATTTAATTGAATCGCCAGCTGTAAAGTATTTCTCGGTCAATAAGCTAGGGCGTGACTTTGTTGTTGGTGATATACACGGTTGTTTCGATATTTTTGATCTTCTCCTGGAAAGGGTTTCCTTTAATTACTGCTACGACCGTGTATTTTCGGTAGGTGACCTTATTGACCGGGGGCCACATTCAGAGCGGGTAACAGATTGGTTGAATAAACCTTGGTTTCATGCAGTTCGTGGTAATCATGAGCAAATGGCGATCGATTGTATAGGTGGCTCAGGGGATATACCAAGGCACACCCGAAACGGTGGTGCGTGGCTCTATGATATGCCTAAACTGGCGCAGCTAAAAATATATTCTGCACTTAGTAGACTCCCGGTAATGATTGAGATCGAGCTATCGGGTGCCCGAAAAATTGGCATCGTGCATGCAGAAGTGCCCCTTCTGCACGATACGCATGGCTGGAGTGAAGCTAAGGAGTCAATTTCTCATGCTGCAGGCGCCCAAAATCAGGGCAGTGCATTAAAGCTGGCTTTGTACTCAAGATCAAAAATCGACAATAAAAACATAGCACCAGTTTCTGGAGTTGAAGAAGTTTATGTCGGGCACACAACAGTCCCTAAGGTGAAGAAATTGGGGAATGTTGTGTACATGGATACTGGTTGTTCTTTTGGTGATGGCGAATTGAGCCTTATTGAGTTGAATTCTGGTCTTATTGTTTCTGAGGCGATGCTTGGTCGTTAATATAATATATATTAATGCATAGTGACTTTTATTGTAACAATCAAACCCTCCGTCCAATTCAGTAACGTTTCCCCCACCCCAAAAATTTGACTCCCCCCCAACCCGTTCTACGGTTCAAAGGCAGCCAAGGAAAAGCTGCCTTCGAAACCACCCAGGAGTCTTACCCTCATGCGCAACACCATTCTGTCCTACCTGCTGCTCCCCCTGTTCACCAGCATCTCCTTCTCCCTAAGCGCAGC
>NZ_SMOK01000024.1 GCF_004353925.1 Pseudomonas sp. H9
ATTGCCGGTGGGAGCGGGCTTGCCCCGCGAAGAGGCCGCTATCAGTAGCTGGCGCACAGGGTCAGGGCTAGGTTGCGTGGGTCGCCGTAGATGCCCGCATGGGTGAGGTGGTGGCTGAAGTGCCGGGGATGCTGGTGGCGCTGGCCGGTTTGATTGGTGAGTGGTTGCGGGGCTGAAAAAGCATCGCGGGGCAAGCCCGCTCCCACCGATTGGCCAATTGCCGGTGGGAGCGGGCTTGCCCCGCGAAGAGACCGCTATCAGTAGCTGGCGCACAGAGTCAGGTCAGGTTGCGTGGGTCGCCGTCGATGCCCGCATGGGTGAGGTGGTGGCTTGAAGTGCCAGGGATGCTGGTGGCGCTGGCTGGTTTGATTGGTGAGCGGTTGCGGGGCTGAAGAAGCATCGCGGGGCAAGCCCGCTCCCACCGATTGGCCAATTGCCGGTGGGAGCGGGCTTGCCCCGCGAAGAGGGCCGCTATCAGTAGCTGGCGCGCAGGGTCAGGGTCAGGTTGCGTGGGTCGCCATAGAAGTTTGAACCCCAGGCACTGTCGACGCGGTCGTAGTACTTGCGGTCAAAGATGTTGTTGGCGGTCAGGGTGGAACTCAGGTTTTCGTTGAACTTGTAGCCAACCTGCGCCGTGGAAACGGCATAGCCAGGCTGTACGAAGTCAATGCCGCTACGGGTGTAGGAAGTCTCGCTGACTACACGGGTACCACCGGCGACATGAAAGCCTTTCAGCGCACCGTCGAGGAACTCGTACTTGGTCCACAAGTTGAAGTTGTGCTTCGGCGTGATGGTGCTGAACTGGCTGCCCTTTTCCACGTTGTTGGTGGTGTCGTCTTCCAGCAACTTGGTCATGGTGAAGGCGTAACCGGTGACGATGCTCCAGTTGTCGGTCAGGTTGCCGGTCAGCTCGGTTTCCCAGCCCTGGCTGCGTGCCTTGCCGCTGCCTTCGTAGCCGTTGACACCGTTCCACTGCGAGCGGTTCTCGTCGATGATCTGGAACGCCGCCAGCGACGCATTCAGACGACCATCGAGCAGTTCCTGCTTCAGGCCCACTTCATACTGCTTGCCCTTGTGCGGGCCAACCATGGAGTTGCCAGTGGCATCGGTATCGCTCTGCGGTTTGAACACTTCGGTGTAGCTGACATAGGCCGACAGGTCCGGGGTCAGCTTGTAGGTGATGGCACCGTACGGAATGACCTTGGCGTTGACCTCGGTAGACGGCTCGCCGAAGTTCTGGAAGAAGGTGTTGTGGTTTTTCGCTTCGGCCTCGAACCAAGTGGTGCGTGCCCCCAGGATCACGTCCAGCTCATCGGTAATGTTGAGCTTGGTACGGCCATACACGCCGTACTGATGGCTCTTGGAGTAGTTGAACTGAGTGTGCGGCATGTCCAGGTGCGGCAGGTTGTTGGGGCCTTCGATACCGGTGGGAAAACTGTCGGCCCAGCCGTCGCCATTGAGGTCGACCGAGCCGTAGGTGAAGGCCTTGTCCAGGTGTTGGTATTCGCCACCCAGGGTGAACTCGTGGGTGCGGCCGGCAAAGGTGAATGGGCGGGTGACGAAGCTGTCCAGGCCCAGGGTTTTGATCCGGGTGTAGTAGGAGTACATCGACGATTCAGCCAGGTTGGTGGTCGGATCCACCACCCAGGTGGTCCAGCTGAACTGGCGGTTCGGTGCACGGGCATCGCGGTAGGTCAGGGAGGTCTTCCACTGGCCGCCGTCATCCAGGGCATGGTCGAGTTCGGAGAACGCCTCCCAGGTCTCTTCCTTCATCTGGTTCCACTTGGCGTCGACGTAGCGCGAGCGCGACACGTCGAGCAGGGTGCCGTCAGCATAGGCCGGCAGGCCGAAGGCCGGGGTGGAGTTGTTCTTCTGGTAGGCACCACCGAACGCCAGGGTGGTGTCCGGGTTCAGGTCCATTTCCAGGCGACCGTAGAACATCGGGCGTTCGTTCTGCACGTAGTCAACGTACGACTTGTTGTTCTCGTAGGCGGCGACCGCGCGGCCACGGACGGTACCGGCATCGTTCAGCGGGCCGGTAACGTCGATCATGCTGCGGTAGTGGTCGTAAGACCCGGCACCCAGCTCGCCGTTGAGGGCGAACTTGTTCAGGGCGCGTTTACGGACCAAGTTGATGGTACCGGCAGGTTCACCTGAGCCGGCATACAGGCCGCCCGGGCCGCGCAGTACTTCCACGCGGTCGTACATGGCCAGGTCGAAACTGGTGGCCATGTCGCCCTGGCCGGTGATCTGCGAAACGCCATCGACCTGCACCTGATCAACCAGGAAGCCGCGCATGTACACGTCGTTCAGGCTGGAGCCGGTGTTGTAGGTCTTGATGGTGGCGCCGGTGACCTGACGCATGGCGTCTTGCAGGTTGTTCATGTTCTGGTCATCCATGCGCTGACGGGTGACCACGGTCACCGACTGCGGGATGTCTTTCAGGCGCTCGGTGCCTTTGCCAATTGTGACGGCCTGGGCCGCATACGAATGCGTGCCTTCAGACATGGCGCTGTACGCTTTGCCGTCGATCTGGACGTTCCCCAACTCCAGTGCGTCGCCGCTCGACGGACCCTGCAAGGTCACTTGATTACCCTCGAGGGTGTAACGAATGTCAGTGCCCTGCAACAGCACGCGCAGTGCCTGTTGTGGCTCGTAGCGGCCGTTGATCGCCGTGGAGCGTTTACCGCTGACGGTGTCGGGGCTGAAGAGGATCTGCAGGTTGGTCTGTTGCCCCAGCGCCTGCAGAGCCGAGCCCAGTGGCTGCGACGGGATGTTCAGGTTGACTTCCTGAGCCTGGACGATGGCTGCGCAGGGCAGCATGAGGGCCAGGGCCAGCGGTGACAGCGTGTGTTTGACAGACATCGCGTTTCCTTTGAAGGAACTTGTTTTAAGTGAATGAGAATTGCTCGTGTTTAAGAAGACGCATCGTCTGCACAAAACCGGAAAACTTTTTTTGTGGGCAGGCGAAAACGCGCGCCTGAGGGCTCAGGCGCGTTCGGTCAATGGGTGTAATTGGCCACCGCGCACTTCGATCAGCTGGTCGGCCAGGTCGAAGTAACGGTCGTCGTGGGAGATGACGATGACGGTTTTGCCCTGGCGCTTCAGGTCGGGCAGCAGCTCGGTGTAGAACACCTTGCGAAAGGCCGGGTCTTGGTCGGCAGCCCATTCGTCGAACACCAGCACCGGGCGCTCGTCGAGCCAGGCATGCAGCAGCGCCAGACGCTTGCGTTGGCCAGTCGACAGGTCGGTGGTGCTGAAGGCACCGTCGCGGATGGTTACCTTGTGCGCCAGTTCCAAGCGTTCCAGGTAGGCCTGGGTGTGCTCTGGCAATACGCCTTTGCGCTCCAGCAGCTCCTGGAACAGGAAAAAATCGGCGAACACGGTGGTGAACAGCTGGCGGTAATCGTCACGCTGATCGGCGCCGACTTCTCGGCCATTGAGCACAACCTCGCCGGCATGTGGCTCGTACAGGCCCAGCAACAACTTGATCAGGGTGGTTTTGCCGCTGCCGTTCTGGCCGACGATGAACAGCAGTTCGCCCGGTTCGACCTTGAGGTTGAACGGCCCCATGCGAAACGGCGGCAAGCCGTCGACGCTGGGGAAGGCGTAGGCCACGTCACGCAGTTCCAGGCTATGCAGCGCTTGGCGCGGCCCGGCTTCGCGGTCGGGCAACAGGAACGGCTCGGGGGTGGAGAACGTGGCGTTCATCTCGGCGATGCGCTTGAGTGCCACGCTGTTGCGGCTGATCAGCGGCAGCAGGCTGAGCACCGATTCCATCGGGCCTTTCATGAACAGCAGGGTCATGACAAAACCGCTGAGAACATGGGCTGGCACCGCCGTACCCCAGGTTTGCATCGCCAGGCACACGCCGATGACGATGAAAAACAGCAGGGAGCCGAAGGTGCTGGCGCTGAGGAAGATGTTCACCGAGCGGATCTGCAGCGCGGCGATGCGTTGCACGGTCGGCACCACTTGCTGCTGATACAGGCTACGGCGGCGCTGGCGGTGCATGCGCAGTTCCTTGGCGCCTTCGGCCATGCTGCGGTAGTACTTCTGCAACTGATCTTCTTCTTCGCGTGCGGCCTCGAAACCGCTCATGCCGTAGCCGCGTGCCACGTACTGAGCAATACAGCCCAGCACCACGGCAGTGGCGGTGATCAGGAACATCGACAGATCGAGCATCGCCAGGTAGCCGAGGCAACCGAGGGTCACGGTCAGCGACACAATCAGTTGCGGCAACCCGAAGGTGAAGTCGCTGACGGTGTCGATGTCGTGGGTCAGCACCGGGATCAGCCGGTGGCTGCGGTAGCGTTCCAGTTGCTCGATCGGTGCGCACAGCACCTTGCCGCCCAGCGAGATACGCAGGCGTGCGATCACGTGCTGGCCGACATAGTTGGTGCCGATGTTCGAAGCGATGGCGCAGCCCAGCGCCAGGGCACAGAGCCCGGCAAAACCGAGCATCACGGCACTGCTGATGCTGTCGCCGCTGTGCATCAGTGCGTTGATCCGTGCCAGCAGCGCGGTGACGCTCAGGCCGCCGACGATGCCCAGGACGATGGAAATCGCCAGCATCGGCAGCAACGGGCGCAAGATCGCCAGCAGTTCACGGGAAGTAGCCTTGGTCGAACTCATGAAACGTCCTCGAAAAACACCTGCGGATGCGCTCAGGCGCTGGTCAGTGCGACGCTTTCACGCAGCGCGGCACGCTGGCTGGCCAGCGCTTGATACAACGACTGGCCGATCTCGCTGGCGCGCATTGGCAGCACCGAGAGCAGGGTGTCGCTCAGGCCGTGGGAGTTCTCGCAGAAGCCTTGCAGGTACACCGCGGCCTGCAGGTCGTCACTGGCCAGGGCGCGGTAGTCGCGGTCGACCACAAAGTCGTGCAGGTGCTGTTGCAGCGGCGCCAGCAATTCGCGGTGCGAGCGGCGTTCGTAACCGGTGGCGAGAATCACTGCGTCGTAGCGGTGGGTTTGCAGCTGGTGAGTGGCGAGGTCTTGCAGGGTCAGTTCGATGCCTTGCGCGGTGGCCGCGGCGCTTTCGACCTGGCGGCGGCAGAGCACGGCGTGGCGGAACTGGTGGGCGACTTTCTGACGGTAGAGGATGCCGTAGATGCGCTCCAGCAGGTCGATGTCGACCACCGAGTAGTTGGTGTTGTGGTACTCGTCGATCAGTTTCTTGCGCTCGGCCTGGGTCTGGTTGAATACCAGGTCGGTGTATTCCGGGGCGAACACCTCATTGACGAAGGGGCTGTCGTCGGCCGGTTTGAGGGCCGAGGCGCGGACGATCATGTCGACTTTCACCGATGGGTAGCTGTCGTTGAGGTCGATAAAGGCTTCGGCAGCGCTTTGCCCGGAGCCGATAATGGCGATGCGCATCGGCTTGCCTTCGGCGCAGGGCAGGGCAGCCAGGCTGCTCAGGTAGCGCGAATGGTGGAATACCCGTGGGTCGTCTTTGAAGGCAGCGAAGGTTGCCGGCACTTTTGGCGTGCCGCCGGTGCCGACCACTACCGAGCGGGTCAGGCGGCGTTGCTCATGGCCGTTGCCGTCGCGGGAGATCAAGGCCAGGTGCTTGATGCGCCCGGCGTCCAGTACCGGTTCGATGCGCAGCACTTCTTCGCCGTACACTGCCTGGGTGGCGAAGTGGTCAGCGGCCCAGCGCAGGTAGTCGTTGTATTCGAGGCGGCAGGGGTAGAAGGTGCCGAGGTTGATGAAGTCGACCAGGCGTTGTTTCTGGTGCAGGTAGTTGACGAAGCTGTAGGGGCTGGTGGGGTTGCGCAGCGACACCAGGTCTTTGAGGAAGGAAATCTGCAGTTCGCTTTGGGTGGCCAGCGTGTTGCCGTGCCAGCGGTAGTCGCGCTGTTTGTCGATGAACAGCGCATCGAGGGCGTAGCCGTTGGTTTCGGCCAGTTCTTCCAGGGCAATGGCCAGGGCCAGGTTGGAAGGGCCGAAGCCTACGCCGATCAGGTCGTGGAGGGTTTCGCGGGTGCGGTTCTGGCTCATGGGGGGCAATTCCTCGGGTTGTCGGAGGTGGGGCGCCTGGCGGCGCCCGGGTCCTGCACACGTACACCGATAGAACGAGCCGTCAGCCGTGGAATTTAGCGTTGTTGTCTGCGTGCAATTCGCGCACGACACGGAAGCTGATCCAGTCGCCGCGATCTTCAGGGTAGGTCTGGTTGCGGTTGCCGGAACGTGAGAACACCGGCGCCTCACCCCAGTCGTTGCCACGCAGCTGGATCAACTCGCAGTTCGCTTCTTTCCAGGCGCTGCCGTCGCTGGGTGCGCCGACATAGCTGTCGTGGTAGCAGTCAGCGGTCCATTCGTAGACGTTGCCATGCATGTCGTACACGCCGAAGGCGTTGGCCGGGAAGCTGCCGACCGGGGCGGTGTAGCTGTAGCCGTCCTTGGGCCCGTAGACATTGGCGTGCTGGCTGATTTCGTAGTCGGCGCCTGGGTCCATGGGGAACGGAAACGGCCCGGTGCTGCCGGCCCGAGCGGCGTATTCGCGTTCGGCTTCGCTGATCATCCGGTAGGTGTGGCCGGTCTTTTTCGACAGCCAGGCCACATAGCCTTCGATGTCTTTGTAGCTCATGCACACGGCAGGGTGACGGTCGGCGGTCTTCGGGTCGATCTTGTAGCTCGGGATGCTGTTAGTGCAGCGTCGGCCAGGGCGGTCGTCACCGTCGGCAATCACCGTGCCGGTTTGCTTCAGGTAAGCCTGCCATTCCCCGGCCGTGACATGGAAACGGCTGATGGCGAAGGTGTTGTCGAAGGTCACCAGGTGCATCGGGCCTTCGTCGGGCTGACGCCCGACTTCGTTGTCAGGTGTACCCATCTGGAAGCTGCCGGCGGGTAGCACGACCATTTCCGGGCAGTCTTTGCAGTCTTTGAACACTTCACCGGGCTTGTGGTCATGGGCGGCGTGCGCGGGGCTGGCGAGCAGGCAGCCGAGCATGCCCAGCAGGGTGAGCGGGCGTAACAGTTTCACTGTCATCGTGCAGTTCCTTCCGTGGGTGGGTTCATAGTTTTTTCTGCAACAGGGCAAGGGCGCGATCCACTTCCTGTTCGTTGTTCAGCAGCCCTGGCGCGGTTCGGATCACTGGGCCAACGTCGCGGTAGACGGCATCGACCATCACCTTGTTTTCGATCAGGTAGTTGGCATACGGATCCTGGTCTTCGTGCTTCTTCACCCGGAAGAAGGTGAAGCCGGCTGAGTGTTCGCTGCTGAGTGGGGTGACCAGCTGCAACTGAGGAATCTCCAGTACGCGCTGCTTGATGTAGTCGTTGAGCTGGTGGATGCGGGCTTGCACGTCGGCTTTGCCCAGTTGCAGGTGCAGCTCGAAGGCCTTGCCCACCGACCAGCGGTGCTCGAAGCTGTGGTATCCACCGGGGGTCATGATGGTGGCGAAGTCTTCGTCTTCAGAGAACGTGGCGAAGGTGGGCACCAGGTGGGTCGGCATTTTTTCCGTGGTGGCGCAGATCAGGCCGGTGCCGCGCGGGCCGAACAGCCATTTGTGAGTGCCGGCAATAAAGTAGTCGCAGTTCAGGTCGGCAAAGCGCATGTTCTCAACGCCAAAGCCATGCACGCCATCGACCACGTAGATGATGCGCTCGTGTTCGTCGCGGTTGCGGTTGTGTTTGCGTACCAGCTCACCGATCTGGCCGATGGGCAGTTTTACACCGCTGCCGGAGTGCACCCAGGTCATGCCCAGTACGCGGGTTTCCGGGCGGATGGCCTGGTCGATGGTGCTCAGCACCTGGTCGGTGGAAATGTTCCACGGATCGTCAAACAGACGCAGCTTGCGCACCTTGGTGCCCTGGCGCTTTTCGCGCAGGTCGAAGGTGGTATTAGCTGAATAGTGCTCGTGCTCGGTGGTGAGGATTTCCTGGTGCGCGGCCACCTGCAGGCCACCATAGATCATGCCCAGGCCCTCGGTGGTGCTGCCGGTCAGGGCGATCTGCCGGGGTTTGACCTCAAGGTAACGAGCGGCCCAGTCGCGCACTTCGGCTTCGCGTTTCCATTCCGACTGGCTGTGCCAGTCCATCCACTTGGCCGGATTGCGATCCAGCTCGGCGCGGTAATGGTCGATGCTGTCCTGCACCGGCTTGGGATGCGTGGTGATCAGAAAATTGGAGAAATGAATCACCTCCGGCGACTGCGGGAACAGCTGGCGCAGGTTGTGCCACTTGTCTGCGCCGCTCAAGGGGGCTGGTGCACGGGCGGCCATGGCCTGGGGCAGCAATGGCAGGCTGGCGGCGAGCAGGCCAGCCTGTTTCAGGAAGGTACGACGATGGGTCATGAAGTGGCGTCCGGATCAGGGCTGAGTGGTGCTGGCGACAGGGTGGGCGGCTTTTTGCACCTGCTCCCAGACCCGCAGGAAATTCCCGGCCCAGAGTTTGGCAATGTCGGCCTCGGAGTAACCGCGAGTGAGCAACTCGGCGGTGACGTTGCGGATTTCGCTGACATCCTTCCAGCCGTCGATGCCGCCGCCGTCGTTGAAATCGGAGCTGATGCCGACATGGTCGATGCCGACCTTCTTCACCGTGTAGTCGATAGCGTCGGCAAAGTCTTTGAGTGTGGCTTTGGGCTCTTCATCGACAATGCCATACAGGCTGCCGGCGTATTCGCCGAAGCGTGCTTCGGGCCAGATGGCGATCACTGCGTCACCTGGCATCAGGGCGTTGGCCAGGCCTTGCAGCGGTTGCAGGTCGAACTTGGCGCGCAGCGCTTCGAGCTTGTCCAGGGTCGGTTTGCTCAGCGGCTTGAGGTAGGTGCCGAAGGCCACCACCTGGATCACTCCGCCACTGTCCTTGATCAGCTGCATTTCCTTGTCGCTGAGGTTGCGCGGGATATCCACCAGCGCCCGTGGCGCCGAATGGGAGGCCACCATCGGTGTACGGCTCAGGCGTGCCACGTCTTCCAGGGCCAGGGTCGACATCTGCGAGACATCGATGATCACCCCCAGGTCGTTGAGGCGCTTGACCGCTTGTTCACCCAGCGGCGACAGGCCACCGAGGGCATCGGCGGTGTCGTTGAAAAACGGCAGCGGTCGCGAGGAATCGGCCCAGTCGTTGTTACCGGTGTAGCTGAAACCGAACATGCGCATGCCACGCGCCGCCCACAGGTCCAACTGCGACAGGTCGTGACCCAGCGGGTAGGCATTGAGCATGCTGATGAAAATCGCGAACTTGCCTTCACCGTTGAGGCGACGGAAATCCTCCGGGGTGTAGGCGATGCCGACCTGGTTGGGGAAGTCGCGGGCCATGTTGCTGATGATTTTGTAGCGCACTTCCTGCTGGTGTCGCGCTTCGTCGACAAAACCCGGGGTTGGGCGGTGCGGGGCGTTGGGGCCGTTCCACAGCTCCGGCCAGCCAAACAGGGTTAACGCGGCGCCAGACAGTCGGCCTTTTCCGGCCTTGACCAGGTCGAACTGGCCGGGCCCGTCCTTGTCGATTTCGTTGCCGGCGCTGCCCAGATCCAGCGGCACGGTGACATGGCTGTCGAACGACAGCATGTGCTCGTGCAGGGCGTTGGCTTGCTCGACGACCTTGCTAGGGTAGCCGGTGTGTTGCTGGCTGTAGAAATAGCCGGTAGCGGCAGCACCCACGGCGACCGCCAGGGCAAGGGGCAAGCCGATGTACAAGGCTTTGCGGGAACGGGGCTTGGTCTTGGTCATTGCCATCTCAACGCTGAGCTGATTGGAACGGCTTGCCCGGCGCATGGGTGTGCCAGGGGCAAAGCTCGGGTATCAGGAGGGACGAGTGGCGGGGCGTTAAATTTACGAGCGGGCAAGCGACTCAAGTTGTGCCGCCGCTGGCCGATACACAGGCGAATCCCCAGGTCATCAGGAAGATACAAGCATGGTTGGCATCAATGCCGTTTCGCTCGGAGCCCCTTCGAACAGCGCGACTCTCGGGACCGTCAACATTAATGCGGGCACGCAAGCTACCGCAGTGCAGGCAGAAGGCGAAGAGAGCCCGCTGCGCCTGACTATTTCTGGCGTCCCCGAGAGCAAACAAGCCCAGCAGGCCAGCGAAGCCAGCGCAAGCGATGAGCCGGCTCACATCCAGCAACTGCGCAAAATCATCGAGCAGTTGAAGAAACAACTGGCCGAACAGCAGAAACAATTGCAGGCGATCATGACCAGCAAGATGGAGGAGACCGCCAAGGCGACTGCGGTGGCGGCCGCGCAGTCAGCGGTCAGTACCACCATGGGTGCGCTCATGACGGCGACCGCTCAACTGGCCGAAGCGCTGCTTAAAAGTGGCGGTGGTGCGGGCGGTATGGTCAGCACCACCGCTTGAAGCTGTGGGAGCGGGCTTGCCCCGCGAGGCGATGTGATAGAAAGATCGCGATCGCGGGGCAAGCCCGCTCCTACTGTGCTCAGTCGGCGGAAGGGCGGTTCTGGCTGCGTTCGGATTTGTAACGCATGGCCACCGCAGGTGCTGGCTTGGTGCTGCCGGTTTCCAGCCATTGGCGCATACGGCTGGCGTCGGCGAAGTGGGTGTACTTACCGAACGCGTCGAGAATCACCATCGCCACCGGACGGTTATCCATCTTCGTCAGCAGCACCAGGCAGTGCCCGGCATCGTTGGTAAAGCCGGTTTTGGTCAGGTCAATATCCCAGTTGCTCTTCTTGACCAGGTGGTCGGTGTTGCGAAAGCCCAGGGTGTAGTTGGGTTTTTTGAACGCCACGGTTGTTTCTGGAGTGACGCTCAACTGCCTGAGCATCGGGTAGTTGCGAGCCGCCATCAGCAGCTTGCCCAGGTCGCGCGCGGTGGACACGTTACTGGTCGATAAGCCGGTAGGCTCTACATAGCGGGTTTTGCTCATCCCCAGAGCCTTGGCTTTGGCGTTCATGGCCTTGATGAAAGCGTTATAGCCGCCTGGGTAGTTGTGGGCCAGGGTCGAGGCTGCGCGGTTTTCCGACGACATCAAGGTGATCAGCAGGGTCTCCCGGCGGCTGAGCTGGCTGCCCAGACGCACCCGCGAATACACGCCCTTCATTTCCTTGTTCTGGGCGATCGTCATGGTGAGCATTTCGTCCATGTTCTGCTTGGCGTCGAGCACCACCATGCCGGTCATCAGCTTGGTCACCGAAGCGATGGGCAATACCCGGTCGGCATTGTTGGCGTAAAGCACTTTGTTGGTCTGCAGATCAATCAGCAGAGCAGCGCCGGAAGCCAGGTGCAACTTGGCAGGATCACGTTGCACCTGAGCGGGGGGTTGCGCAGCAGTGGCCGTGGGGACAGTCGCGGTACTGGTGAGCAACAGCAGCAGGCTTAGAATCGAAAGGGAGGTTTTCACGTCGAGGCTCACTAAAAGTTGGTATGTCGTTGGCTGTGCAAGGGTTTTCCCCCAAAAAACGCTCGCATTCTGGAGTATGGCCTAGAGTCTGTCGATTAGCCTGTGATCATTGAGGCAAAGATGAAGGAAATTTAATGCTGTACCGATTCTGTAGCCATTTGGACGGCTGACAGATGCCTCGAGTTTCGAGTGAAACCGCTTGCGAACGCTTTATTGAAGTGATCCCCGGGGGGGCGATGAACTCGACGCCTGCGGGTAGCCCCATTCCTCGGCCGAGATAGCCTATTCTTGCGCCGAGGGTGGTCGTGTCCATCATGTTGCCTCAAGGGGCGATGGATAGGATGCTGGTTGTATCCAGCTTCGCCAGAAAGGGCACTAAAACCAGAGTGGATCGGTGGTGGTTGTGCCCCTCTGTCTGGCTTTGTCAGCTTTGCACTTGTGTAGGCTGAGTGCCCGTGAGAATTTCTTGCTTGCGTTTGACTTCAGGCAAGTCATTGATGCAATAGTTTACGTAATAAACGTGGAATATAAATGTGTAAAACGCATTCATGCGAAGATCAACTTTATGCACGTTGAGGGCGTAATCTTGAAGTGATGATCTTGCTTTGAAAGCCCAGACGATATAGAGCACTGCACTGGCGAGTGTCAGAATTCCAGAAATAATATCAAAGGCTTCCTCGCCGGTACTGGCGAACGCGCTACCCAGACCAACACAAACAGCGAGCCAGATAACATACGTGTCGTCTACAATTGGCTTTTTAGTAATGGACGCGATCGTTGGTGAATTTTTGTACATCCATAGTATTGAGTAGATTCCGCCGGTGGCGATTGACAAGAGCACAAGATTTAAGGTTTTTGTGTTTACAGTGTCTTTTAGCTCGGTGATTGATGACATGAAGCTTCCTTACTGTTGTGGTTGGTTAATAGTTTGAATCTGGCAATTTTATTAAGTGCCGATGTATTTATTAACTATGCGACATTCAATGTCGTGTTATAGCGCGGCGGGATCACGATAGGGCTAAAACAGAATCGAGAAATAGGCGGTTAGATCCTTTACTAGCCGTTTCTAACTGTACGATACCGTTTTGCCATTATGGTGTCCACCGGTTGAAATCGTTGATTCCACCAGCTCCTCGATGCCGGGCAAGGGGTTGTCACTCCAATCGGGTTTTGGGGATGTCTCCGTACTTGTTTTGCAAATAGACCGTGTAGGGCAGTATTGCAGTGTCCACGACGGCGGACAGTGCCATGTCGAGTGCTACCAAAGGGGCAGTAGGGTGCCCATCAAAGCCCACCCAATCTCGTGGCTCGGCGTTCAAGGCGCAAAAGTCCAGTGCGGCACCGCTATAGATGCGTGGCAGTGAGTCGCAATGGGAATGCCAGCGGGCAAGTTTATTGCTAGTAACGGAATCATCCCGGAAGACGGTGTTGAGTGTGCCGCAACCCGTGAGCGAGATCAGCGCCGCAAACAGCAGGGTCGATTTTAAAGTCATGCGATGGGCTCCTTGCCAGTTATCAACGCTACCGTTGGTGTGATTTTCGAACTTGCTTATTAAGCCTCAGATGCAGCTGCCTGAACACCTGCTCGAAATTTCCCCGGCTTTGGCTTTGGCTTGTAGCTTGTAGCTACCGAATAAAAAGCCCCGCCAAGAGGCGGGGCAAGGGGCTGTGCGGAGCAACGCACGATAAATCTGGTGGGCCTTTTACGCGTGAAGGCTGTGGCCTTGCAGTTGGCAGGCCAGGGACTGCGCGGCGCTCAGCGAGGTCAAAGGCCCGGAAATGGTTTCGCCATCGCGAGTCAGGTACCACACCACCAGCAGGCCCAGTTCTCTGAAGGGGGCAGGGACGGCGCTGCCGATGACGGACATGATGTTGATAGGGGGCATGGGACTCTCCTGCAGTTCATGGGCCTACCTTACGTCGTGCCGTCGGCGGATAGAAATCGACCGGGATGATAGTGCTCATCACCGTAATCGAGCTGACGGTGCATAATGCCCCATCGATCGCAAAGGAGAGTCCAGTGGCCCACGTTCCCAGCAAAGACACCGTCCTGTGTATTTCTCTGGCCGGTCGTCCCGGCACCTTTGGTGTGCGCTTTCATAACCACTTGTATCAACAGCTGGGCCTGGATTTTTACTACAAGGCCATGACCACTCAGGATTTGCCAGCCGCGGTGGGTGGTATACGCGCTCTGGGTATTCGCGGCTGCGGGGTGTCGATGCCCTACAAAGAAGCCTGTATGGCCCTGGTGGACGAGATTGATCCGTCGGCGGCTGCCATTGAGTCGATCAATACCCTGGTCAATGACAGCGGTCGGCTCAAGGCCTACAACACGGACTATCTGGCCGTACGCCAGTTGTTGGAGCAGCATCAACTGCCCCCAGACACGGCCTTTGCCCTGCGTGGTAGTGGTGGTATGGCCAAGGCGGTGGCCAGCGCCTTGCGGGATGCCGGGTTCAACCAGGGCATTATTGTGGCCCGCAATGAACAGGCCGGGCGGCAGTTGGCCGACAGTTGTGATTATCGCTGGCAGGCCGAGCTTGGCGATGTGTGCCCGCCGATGTTGATCAACGTGACGCCGATTGGCATGGCCGGTGGTGTCGAGGCGGAGCAGTTGGCATTCAGCCGCGAGGCGATTGCGGCGGCGCAGGTGGTGTTCGATGTGGTGGCGATGCCGGCGCGTACGCCGCTGATCATCGAGGCTGAGCGGCAAGGCAAGGCGGTGATCACCGGCTTGGAGGTGATTGCCTTGCAGGCCTTGGAGCAGTTTGTGTTGTACACCGGTGTAAGGCCGAGCGTGGAGCAGGTGGCGCTGGCGGTGGAGTACGCCCGAACCTAAACCTGCACCGGTAGGCACTGACTGACTCTGTGGGAGCGGGCTTGCCCCGCGATGCGATGTAGCTGACAGGCCTCAATCGCGGGGCAAGCCCGCTCCCACAGGTGTTTCCAGTGAGGGGCTTTACTCCAGGGCGGCCAAGCGCTCTTCCAGGGCGGCAATGCGAGCTTCCAGGGCTTCAATGCGTTCGAGTGAAACTGCACCACCTGCACTGCGCTCCGGCCCTTGCTGGCGCGCCGCCAGGATCGCCTCGATCTCTGCCGGGTCTCCCAGGGCATGGGTATAGCGGTCTTCTCGCTGTCCGGCTTGACGCGGTAGGTGCAAGGCAAAGCCACGGGCAATCAAGCGTTCCAGCTGATGCAGCACTTGTTCGGTGTCTTCGAATTCATGCATGCGGCTGCTGCGGGTCAGCAGTTCGTTGATGGTTTGCGGACCGCGCAGGAACATCAGGCCCAACAGGGTCACTTGTGCAGGTACCAGCTCCAGCGCTTTGTCCACGCGCTGTTCCCAGCGGTCGGCACGGCTGCCCATCTGCAGGCGGGTCAGGCCTTGGCCTTCAAGAGCGCGCAGGGCCTGGCCGACCTGGCCCTGGCTGAGGTTCATCACCGGCTCACGGCTGGTTTTCTGGTTGCAGGCCAGCACCAGGGCGTTCAACGTCAGTGGGTAGGTTTCCGGGCTGGTGGCCTGTTTTTCGATCAGCGAGCCAAGCACGCGGATTTCGGTGCTGTTGAAGCGGGCTTCGGAGGAGGATTCGATATCGTCGGACATGGCCCTGTCTCTATGCAAAGAAAGGCCTCTAGCCTAGGTGCGCGACAGGGTAAAACACAAGCAGCCGGTGCAGGACGCACCGGCTGCGGGTCAGCCTCAGGCGGCTTTGCGCTCTTCGCCCATGCACGCGGCGGCGGTGAACAGCACGTCGGTGGAGGAGTTCAGCGCGGTTTCCGCCGAGTCCTGCAGCACGCCAATGATGAAACCTACTGCAACAACTTGCATGGCGATTTCGCTAGGGATACCGAACAGGCTGCACGCCAGTGGGATCAACAGCAGCGAACCGCCGGCCACGCCCGAGGCACCACAGGCACAGACCGCGGCAACCACACTGAGCAGGATTGCTGTTGGAATGTCGACAGCAATGCCGAGGGTGTGTACCGCCGCCAGGGTCAGTACAGTGATGGTGATGGCCGCACCGGCCATGTTGATGGTAGCGCCCAGTGGGATCGACACCGAGTAGGTGTCTTCATGCAGGCCCAAACGCTCGCTCAACGCCAGGTTGACAGGGATGTTGGCCGCCGAGCTGCGAGTAAAGAATGCGGTAATGCCACTCTCGCGCAGGCACAGGAACACCAGCGGATACGGGTTGCGGCGGATTTTCCAGAACACGATCAGCGGGTTGACCACCAGGGCGACGAACAGCATGCAACCGATCAGCACGGCCAGCAGGTGCAGGTAACCAAGCAGAGCGTCCAGGCCCGACTGGGCGAGGGTCGAGGCCACCAGGCCGAAAATACCCAGCGGGGCGAAGCGAATCACCACCCGCACGATCAGCGTCACGCCATTGGACAGGTCTTCGACCACGGTGCGCGTGGTTTGTCCGGCATTGCGAATGGCCACGCCGAGGCCGATGGCCCAGGCCAGGATGCCAATGAAGTTGGCGTTCATCAGCGCGCTGACCGGATTGTCGACCACGCTGAGCAGCAGGCTCTGCAAGACTTCGGTAATGCCGCCCGGAGCACTGAGGGCCACGTCTGACGTGCTCAAGGCCAGGTTCGATGGGAACAGCATGCTGGCAATTACAGCAACCACAGCCGCCGCAAACGTACCCAGTAGGTACAGCACCAGAATCGGGCGAATGTGGGTTTCGGTGCCGTGTTTATGGTTGGCAATCGAGGCCATGACCAAAATGAAGACCAGGATCGGCGCCACTGCCTTCAGGGCAGAGACGAACACCTTACCGACGAAGCCCAGGCTCAAGGCGACCTCAGGGGCGATCAGGGCCAGGGCGATACCGGCCACCAGGCCGATCATGATCTGTAGTACCAGGCTGGTACGGTTCAATAGCTTTAGAACAGGTGTCATGTCGGGTGTTTCTCAGTCTTGTAGAGGGCTATCAGCCCGTTGCCACGCCGCAAAACAAAGGGAGGCGGGTGCTCAGGGGCATGAAAGGGGCGCGACTTTAGCACAGCGAGTCCCACTTGGTGCTTGCCCTGTGTCAGACGGTAGGGCAGGCGTGTAGTATGCGCGCCCCTTGTAAACGGCTCTGTGCCGACGACGTGTAGCGAGCTGGAGTGTAGATGTTATTGCCGATTCTGTTGCTGGCGGCGGCCGGCTTCACCGTGTTGACCACCGAATTCGTGATTGTCGGGTTATTGCCGGGGATCGCCCGTGACTTGGCGGTCAGTGTGCCGCAGGCCGGGCTGTTGGTGACCTTGTTTGCTTTTACCGTGGCCTGCTTCGGCCCGTTTCTGACTGCCTGGTGTGCGCGTTTCGAACGTAAACGCCTGTTCGTGGGTGTTCTGTTGTTGTTTGCAGCTTGTAACGCATTGGCGGCGGTGGCGCCGAACATTTATGTCATGGGTCTGGCGCGGTTGTTGCCAGCCTTGGGCTTGCCGGTGTTCTGGGCGCTGGCCAGTGAAACGGCGGTAGACATTGTCGGACCGGCCTATGCCGGGCGGGCAATCTCCAAAATCAGCTTTGGTGTGGTGTGCGCCACGGTGTTTGGCATCCCGGTCGGCACTTTGGTCGGCGATGCGCTGGGGTGGCGGGCGGCCTTTGCCCTGTTGGCGCTGCTGGCCTTGATCAAGGCGCTGCTGCTCTACCGTTATCTGCCGCTTACCCCACGGCATCATCAGGCCACTTCTCTGCGCGGGCAGTTCGGGATTCTGCGCAGCCGCCTGTTGCAGGGGCATGTGCTGCTCTCGGTGTTGGTATTCAGCGGCATGTTTACGGCGTACACCTACCTGGCCGATATCCTCGAACGCCTGGCCGGGTTCGACGGTGCGCGGGTGGGCTGGTACCTGATGGGTTTCGGTGCCGTGGGCCTGATCGGCAACAGCCTTGGCGGGCGTGCGGTGGATCGTCACCCGCTGCTGGCCTCTGGCGGTTTCTGCGCGCTGTTGCTGGTGGGCTTGATTGCTGTGGTGCCGAGCATTCATTCGTACTATGGCTTGATCGCCGCGCTGGCAATCTGGGGCATGAGCCAGGCGGCGCTGTTTCTGGTCAGCCATGTACGCCTGATCAAGGCCGCGCCGCAGGCACCGGCCTTCGCCGCTTCGTTGAACATTGCCGGGGGCAACCTGGGCATCGGCCTTGGCGCAATCATCGGTGGCCGGGTGATCGACAGCGTCGGCCTGGCCGCTTTGGGCAATGCCGCAGCCGTGCTGATTGGTGCTTCGGTGCTGTTGGCACTGGTGTTGATGCGTATGGGTAGGGCTGCACCTACCAGTTGAACAGTTGGCGGCGCGCGCCCTCGGTGATGGCAATGATGCCGGGGTGTTTAACCTTGCGCTCCACGGAAATGGCGTAGAACGACTCGATCACTGCATCGGTCTCGCCGATCCGTTCAACGCCGTACTGGCGGCAAACTTCGTCGGCAATCACGCTGGGGCCGATGAAAATGCCGCTGCCGGACTGGCCGAAGGCCTGCATCAAGGCACTGTCATCGAACTCACCGACAATGCGCGGCTGGATTTGCTGCTCGGCGAACCAGCGCAACAGGCGGCTACGCACCACGGTTTCCTGGCCAGGAATCAGCAACGGCGCGTGTTGCAGGCAGGCGGGGAAGTCCTTGCCCAGTTCGGCCGCCAGGGCCGGAGTGGCGAAAAAGCTGATGCCGCATTCCCCCAGGCGCTGGCTGTAGCCCTTGATATCGAGGTGGCTGGGCATCGGGCTGTCGGAAATCACCAGGTCCAGGCGCTGAATTGCCAGGTCGGCCAGCAGGCGTTCCAGTTTGTCTTCGCGGCAGCTCAGGCGCAGGGCGTCTTCCATGTCCATGGTCGGCGCCAACAGGCGGTAGACGATGGATTTGGGTACCACATCGGCCACCCCGACCCGGAACAGAATCTGCTGCTCATCCGGGCGGGTGCGCAGCATGGCCTCCAGTTCACCGCCAATCTGAAACATTTGCTCGGCATAGCTCAGCGCCTGGCGACCGCTTTCGGTCAGCTCCAGCTGCCGCCCGACTCGGCGAAACAACTCAATGCCGTAAGTCTGCTCAAGCAGACTGATCTGCCCGCTGATGGTTTGCGGCGTCAGGTTCAGTTGCTCGCCGGCACGCACGATGCTGCCGGTGCGTGCTACCACCCAGAAGTAATGCAGCTGTCGGTAGTTGAGCATGTCGCGTCCCGATTCGTAAAAACCGAAGTATAACTGCTGAAAATACGAATTTTCCTGATGTATCGAGATATTTAGAATCCCCAGCCATCACGGTGCCACTGACCAGGCGCTGAACATCGACACGGAGAACGACAGATGCTGTATCTAAAATCCATCGGAACACCCCTGGTGCTACTGTTGGCCCTGTTTGCCATGAGCGGCTGCGAGCAGGCAGAGAAGTCTGCCCAGCAGGTGCTCAATCAGGCGGCAGAGTCTGCCAAGGAAGCCATCGATAAAACCAACGAAGCTGCCCAGCAGGCCCTGAGCGAAGCCACGGGTTCGGAGGGCGAAAAGGCCGCTAAATCCGAACGCGACGACAGCAGCAAAGAAATCTGACCCACCCCTTACCTCGATGCAGGAATGATTCATGGAATACTTGTTGGAACTCGTTGCAAGCCCGACCGCCTGGGTAGCCTTGGCGACCCTGGTGGCTATGGAAATCGTGCTGGGCATCGATAACCTGATCTTTATCTCTATCCTGACCAACAAGTTGCCCGAGGAATACCGCTCCAAGGCGCGTCGTATTGGTATCAGCATGGCGCTGGTGATGCGCTTGGGTCTGCTCAGCACCATCGCCTGGATCGTGCAGCTGACCGAACCTGTGTTTGAGGTGTTTGACCATGCGTTCTCGTGGAAAGACATGATTCTGATTGCCGGTGGCCTGTTCCTGCTGTGGAAGGCGACCACCGAAATCCACGAAAGTGTCGACCCGCGGGCCAAGGAGGAGGCTAAGGCGAGCTCCACCGTCACCCTGGGCTTCGCTGCTGCGATTGGTCAGATCCTGTTGCTGGACATCGTCTTCTCGATCGACAGCATCATCACCGCCGTGGGCATGACCGAGCACCTGCCGATCATGATCATTGCTGTAGTAAGTGCTGTAATCGTGATGCTGGTAGCGGCCGACCCGCTGGCCAAGTTCATCAACGATAACCCGACCGTGGTGATGTTGGCCCTGGGCTTCCTGATCATGATCGGTATGACCCTGATCGCCGAAGGTTTCGGCGCCCACGTACCGAAAGGTTATGTGTATGCGGCGATGGCGTTCTCGACAGCGATCGAAGCGCTGAACATCATGGCGCGCCGTGCGCGGATCAAGCGCGAAGCGGCTGAGGGTTGATGTAAATCGCGGGGCAAGCCCGCTTCCACAGGGGTAACCTGGTGGGAGCGGGCTTGCCCCGCGATGCTTTTTACCGTTTAACGATCAATGCGCTTGAGCATGCCGACGGCTACGCCGCGTCGGTACTGCCTCGGTGGTTTTTTTCGGCAAGGTATGGTGCGGGTGGTGGCGGCGGGCAATCCGCAGCACGCCCCACAGCATGGCGGCGGCGACGCTTAGCCAGGCGCCTACCAGCATGAGAATGGCCATTGTCAGGCTCATGTACGCCTCCTCAGGTCCCTGGCCAGCCATAGATGCTGGCCACGCGGACACCCCTAGAGTCTAGCCCACGCCAAGTTGCAGGCTATTGACCGATAGTCTAGCCCTTTGCACTGCTTTGTTCTAAGACGCCTTCGCTCTATACCCGCGGGGCTTGCCGGCCTATGATCGCACCCCAGGGCCGGGCGCTGTCTGCCGGGCATCAGCACAAGCGAGTGTTCATGCTGCCACTGTCTATCAAGTTTTCCGCTTTCGCCCCGCAACGCTTGCTGGCGGCCTGCACGCTGGTGCTGGCCCTGGCCGGTTGTGCCAGTCAGCCGCCTGCATCCATCCCGGGGCTGGCGCAGCGGGTGGAAATTGGGTCGGTGCCGTTCTATCGCGGTAACGCTTACCAGAGTGCGCCGATGGCGCTGGCGGCGATTCTGTCGCAACAGGGCGTGCGCATTACCCCGGGCTTGCTTGAACAACCTCTGGGTCTGCCGCAGGGCATCGACAAACTGCAGAACTCAATGCAGAACGTCGCCCGTCAATACGGCATGGTGGTGTACCCGCTGGAGCCGACACTTAACGCTTTGTTGGCCCAGGTGTCCGCCGGCAATCCGGTGCTGCTGCGTTTCGATCAGGGTGCAGCCTTCTGGGGCGAGCCGCGCTATGCCTTGCTGGTCGGCTATGACCGTTACAAGCAGCGGGTATTGCTGCGGGCAGGAAACAGCAGGCGACTGCTGATGGACTTCGATGATTTCACATCGGCCTGGAACAAGCAGGGGAGTTGGGCGGTGCTGGTGCAGCAACCAAGCCAGTTGCCGGCCCAGGTTGACCGTCAGCGTTGGCTGAAGGCGGCCAATGACCTGGCCCAGGCGGGCCAGGAACAAGCGGCGCGCCAGGCCGTCAGTGCCCTGGGGCAGTGACGGCACAGGCGGCGTTTAAGCTTAGAAGCCCAGACGGTCGCGCAGGCTGTAGTACCAGGCACCGATGGCGCTGAACGGTACGCGCAGCATCTGACCGCCTGGGAACGGGTAGTGCGGCAGTTCGGCGAAGGCGTCGAAACGCTCGGCCTGACCGCGCAGGGCCTCGGCCAGCACCTTGCCCGCCAGGTGGGTGTAGGTGACGCCGTGGCCACTGCAACCCTGGGAGTAGTAGATGTTGTCGCCCAGACGGCCGACTTGCGGCAGGCGCGACAGGGTCAGCAGGAAGTTGCCGGTCCAGGCGTAGTCGATCTTCACGTCTTTGAGCTGCGGGAAGGCCTTGAGCATCTTCGGACGGATGATCGCTTCAATGTTCGCCGGGTCACGTGCACCGTAGACCACGCCACCACCGAAGATCAGGCGCTTGTCGCTGGTCAGGCGGTAGTAGTCGAGCAGGTAGTTGCAGTCTTCGACGCAGTAGTCTTGTGGCAGCAGGCTGCGCGCCAACTCTTCGCCCAGTGGTTCGGTGGTGATCACCTGGGTGCCGCACGGCATGGACTTGGCGGCCAGCTCTGGCACCAGGCCGCCGAGGTAGGCGTTACCGGCGACGATGACGAACTTGGCACGCACTTTACCTTGTGGGGTATGCACGACCGGGTTGGCGCCACGCTCGATGCGCACAGCTGGCGACTGCTCGTAGATTTTGCCGCCCAGCGATTCGACCGCTGCAGCTTCGCCCAGCGCCAGGTTCAGTGGGTGGATGTGGCCGCCGCTCATGTCGAGCATACCGCCCAGGTATTGGTCGCAGTTGACCACTTCACGGATGCGCTTCTGGTCCATCAGCTCCAGTTGGGTATGGCCGAAGCGTTCCCACAGGCGTTTTTGCGATTCCAGGTGGCCCATCTGTTTGGAGGTCAGCGCGGCGAATACGCCACCGTCCTTGAGGTCACACTGGATGTTGTACTTGGCGACGCGGTCACGAATGATGCGGCCGCCTTCAAACGCCATTTGGCCGAGCAGTTGCGCCTGCTTGGGGCCGACAGTGCGTTCGATGACATCGATGTCACGGCTGTAACTGTTGACGATCTGGCCACCGTTACGGCCAGAGGCACCGAAGCCGACCTTGGCGGCTTCCAGTACGGTCACGCTGAAGCCATTCTCCAGCAGGAACAACGCGCTGGACAGACCGGTGTAGCCGGCGCCGATCACGCAGACATCGGTCTGTACCTCTTCCTGCAGCGCCGGGCGCGGCGGAACCGGATTGGCCGATGCGGCGTAGTAGGACTGAGGGTAGGGGGTATTGGCCATGCTGCGAAACCTCTGTTTTATATTTTTTACGACTGTACCGATGCTATCAATAATAATAAACACCCGCTAGTCGTGTGTTGAAAATCCTTTACTCGGGGTTTTCACAAATATTTTTAAGATTCAGTGGCTTAGCGCGAAAAAAAGAGTTGACACAGTTTGTCGATTCCGTAGAATGCCGCCTCACAGCAGGCACATAGCTCAGTTGGTTAGAGCACCACCTTGACATGGTGGGGGTCGTTGGTTCGAGTCCAATTGTGCCTACCACATTAAATCCGCCCCTGCTGGCGGTACCAAAAAGGCGATCCGAAAGGGTCGCCTTTTTTGTTTTCTCCTGTGGGGCGCGAGGAAAGCCGTTGCCATACCCAATGCGCCCACGGCAGAACCTGCCGTCAGCGCTGGATAACACGCGGTATCGAAGTAGAAGCGCTGAGAGGCACATTCAAAAAAGGCCAGTCATGCAGTAGAACTGCATGGTCTGGCCAAGCGGGAGCAGCCGTTATCCGTTGCGGAAAGCTACGCCTTGCAACGCAATTGTGTGCCTTTCAACTACCGGGTTGTGGTTGCTGTGCAGCCAGGGCAATCGTCGTGTGTTTGTCCCAACCGCCGCCCAGCGCTTTGAACAGCAGCACTTCGCTGCTGAGCTGGCTCAGCCGGTCCCTGATTAACTGCTGTTGCGCACTGAACAGTTCACGCTGCGCGTCGAGCACTGCCAAATAGTTGTCTACGCCTTCGTCGTAGCGTTGGTTAGCCAGCGTGTAGTACGCCTGGTTGTTGTGTACCAGGTCGCGCTGGGCCTGTAGCTGCTCGGCAAATGTGCCCCGCGCTGCCAAGCCGTCCGCGACCTCGCGAAATGCGGTCTGGATGCTCTGCTCGTACTGGGCGACATTGATGTCCTTGATCACTCGGCGGTAGTCCAGGTTGCCGCGCAGACGCCCGGCGTTGAAGATCGGCAGGTTGACCTGAGGGACGAAACTCCATAGCCCGGAGCCACCCTCGAACAGGCCGTCCAGCTCGCTGCTGGTGGTGCCGGCCGCTGCCGTCAGGGTGATGCTTGGGAAGAATGCGGCACGCGCCGCGCCAATGTTGGCATTGGCGGCCAGCAGGCGATGTTCGGCGGCCTGGATGTCAGGACGACGCAGCAGCAAGTCGGCCGGCAGGCCTTCGGGCAGCGGCGCCAGCGGCTGCGAGTAGGCCTGAGCGCGTGACAGCTCAGCCGGTAGTGCAGTACCAACCAGCAGTTGCAGGGCGTTGATGTCTTGCGCGACCTGGCGGGTATACAGCGACTGCTGTACCCGCGCGGTTTCCACCAGACTGCGTGCCTGACGCACATCCAGCGCCGACGCCGTGCCAACTGCGCGGCTGGAGTTGATCAACTGCAGGCTGTTCTCGTAGCTGATCAAGGTCGAGCGCGCCAGTTCAAGCTGATCCTGATCACTGCGCCAGGTCAGGTAGGCAATGGCCACATCGCTGATCAACGCAATCTGCACGCTGTGTTGTGCCTGGCTGGTCGCCAGGTACTGCTCCAGTGCCGCCCGTTCAAGGCTGCGCAGGCGGCCGAACAGGTCTACTTCATAGGAGACGTTGAGTGCTGCACTGTACTGGCTGTGGATCTGCGCCTCACCGCTAGGTGACAGGTCGGCGGGTTGGCGTTGGCGTGCCCCGGCGCCGCTGGCATCGAGGCTTGGGAACAGCGCCGAGCGCTCGATTCTGTGCAACGCACGATAGGCCTCGACATTGAGCGCCGCCTGGCGCAGGTCGCGGTTGTTGTCCACGGCACTGGCAACCAGCTTGCGCAGCAGCGGGTCGCGCAAGAATGCCTCCCAGCTCAGTGCGCTATCCCGCGCTTCGGCGCTTTGCCTGCTGGCTGGCGCAGGGTTGCCATACGCCATGCCCTGCGGCCAGTTCGATGGCACTGGAGCGTCCGGGCGCTGGTATTCGGGGATCAGGCTGCAGCCGCCCAGCGCCAGGCTCAAGGCGATCGAGAGGTAACCACGCTTCATGCCGTTTCTCCTTGCGCGGCCGCCGCAGGCCGTTTGCGTTCAAACACTTTCACCACTACGACGTAGAACAAGGGCACGAAGAACACTGCCAGTACCGTGGCGGTGATCATCCCGCCGACCACGCCCGTGGCGATGGAGTGCTGGCTACCAGCGCCGGCGCCTGAGGCGATGGCCATGGGCAATACACCGAAGGTGAAGGCCAGGGACGTCATGATGATCGGCCGCAAGCGCAGTTTGGCTGCCTCAATGGCCGCGCGTGCCAGTGGCATGCCTTGTTTCTCGTAGAGCTCCTTGGCGAACTCGATGATCAGGATGGCGTTCTTCGCCGACAGGCCGACCGTAGTCATCAGGCCGATCTGGAAGTACACATCGGCTTCCAGCCCGCGCCACAGCGTTGCCAGTACTGCGCCGAGAATGCCCAGCGGTACCACGAGCATCACCGACACTGGAACCGACCAGCTCTCGTACAGCGCGGCCAGGCAGAGGAATACGATCAGTACGGTCAGGGCATAGAGCATCGGTGCCTGGTCGCCGGTCTGGATTTCCTCATAGGACAGGCCGTTGTAGCTCAGGCCAATGCCGGGAGGCAGTTGCTGCATGATGCGGGCGATGGCCAGCATTGCATCGCCGGTGCTGTAGCCAGGCGCCGGTTCACCGAGGATCTGCACTGCAGGAATGCCGCCATAGCGTTCAAGCTTGGGCGAGCCGTAAACCCACTCGCCGGTGGCGAACGCAGAAAACGGCACCATCTGCCCAAGGCTGTTGCGCACATACCATTTGTCGAAGTCCTCCGGGGCGATCCGTGCACTTTCCACGCCTTGGATGTAAACGCGCTTTACCCGGCCCAGATCGATGAAGTCGTTGACGTACATCGAGCCCCAGGCGGCGCTCATGGTTTCGTTGATTGCGGAGATGCTGACCTGTAAGGCGCGGGCTTTCTCGTCGTCGATCCTGATTTGGAATTGCGGCTCGTCATCCTTGCCGTTGGGGCGTACCGAGCGCAGCGTCGGATCTTGCGCCGCCAAGGCCAGGAACTGGTTGCGCGCAGCCATCAGGGCCTCATGGCCAACGCCGGAATTGTCTTGCAGGAACAGGTCGAAGCCCATGGCGTTACCCATCTCCAGGATCGCCGGTGGTACGAAGGCCATGACGGTCGCGTCCTTGATGCTGGCAAAGCGCTGGTTGGCACGTTGAGCCAGGCTGAACACATCGTCGCCGGCGGCCTTGCGTTCGGACCAGTCCTTGAGTACTACCAGCACCAGGCCGGAGTTCTGCCCGCGTCCGGCGAAGTTGAAGCCGTTGACGGTCATGACGTGCTCGACCCTTTGGCCTTCTTCATTGACCAGGTAGTCCTTGACCTCCTGCAGCACCGTCTCAGTACGTTCGGCCGAAGCGTTGAGCGGCATGCGCACCTCGGCCATCATCAGGCCTTGGTCTTCGTTCGGCAGGAAGGCCTTGGGGATCTGGCTGAACAGGTAGCCGGTGCCTGCGGTGATCAGCACGAAGGCCAGCAAGTATCGGCCGCGATGCTTGAGCATGCCGCCCACGCCGCGCTCGAAACGCAGGGTGCTGCGGTCAAAGGCACGGTTGAACCAGCCGAAGAAACCCTTTTTCTCGTGGTGCGCGCCGCCCTTTGGCGCTTTGAGAATGGTGGCACACAACGCCGGGGTGAAGATCAGCGCGACCAGCACCGACAGGCTCATGCACAGCACGATTGTCACGGCGAACTGTTTGTAGATGATACCGGCCGAGCCGCCAAAGAAGGCCATTGGCACGAATACCGCCGAAAGCACCATGCCGATACCCACAAGGGCACCGGAAATCTGTTGCATGGATTTGCGCGTTGCCTCCAGCGGCGACAGGCCTTCCTCGTGCATCAGGCGCTCGACGTTCTCGACCACCACGATCGCATCATCGACCAGCAAGCCGATGGCCAGGACCATGGCGTACATGGTCAGCACGTTGATGCTCAGGCCGAAGTGGGGCAGCAGGGCAAAGGTCCCCAGCAACACCACCGGTACCGCCAAGGTCGGGATAATCGTGGCGCGCAAGTTCTGCAGGAACAGCAGCATCACCAGAAACACCAGGACCACGGCTTCGAAGATGGTATGCACCACCGAGTCGATGGAGGCTTCGACCACTGGCGTGGTGTCATACGGATAGATGATCTCCACGCCTTCTGGCAGGTAGGCCTTTTGCTTTTCGAGTTCGGCCTTGACCGCCTTCACTGTTTCCAGAAGGTTGCCGCCACTGGCCAGGCGCAGGGCCAGGCCTGCTGATTGTTGGCCACGGTATTTGGAAGAGATGGCGAAATTGTCCGAGGACAAGCTGACCTTGCCCAGGTCCTTGACTCTGATCTGCGAACCGTCGGCTTTGACTTTGACGAGGATGTCCTCGAACTCGCTGACAGTGGTCATGCGGGTCTTGCCCAGTACCGAGGCGTTGAGCTGCACACTGGAGAGGGTCGGCAAGCCGCCAAGCTGGCCGGCGGAAATCTGCACGTTCTGTTCGCGGATCGCCTGGGCGACATCACCCGGTGTCAGCTGGTAGCTGTTGAGCTTTCCAGGGTCGAGCCAGATGCGCATGGCATAGGGGGAACCGAATAACTGGAAGTCGCCGACGCCGTTGATGCGCGAGATAGGATCCTGCAGTTGCGAGGCGATCAGGTTACCGAGGTCGAAGTTGTCCAGTTTACCGGTCTTGTCCACCAGGCCGATGATCAGGAAGAAGTTCATCTGGTATTTGACCACCCGCAAGCCCTGGCGTTGGACCTCTTCGGGCAAGCGTGGGGTGGCCAGTTGCAGCTTGTTCTGCACCTGCACCTGAGCGATATCCGGGTTGGTGCCCTGCTCGAAGGTGACGATGATGTTCATGCTGCCATCGGCGTTGCTTTCCGCGGCCATGTAGCGAAAGCCATCAAGCCCGGACAATTGCTGCTCGATGACCTGGACCACCGTGTCCTGCACGGTCTTGGCCGAAGCGCCGGGATAGCTGACCTGGATCGAAACGGCCGGTGCAGCGATGTTGGGGTACTGACTGACGGGCATTTTCAGCAACGACAACGCACCTGCGAGCATGACCACGATGGCCAGTACCCAGGCGAAAATCGGCCGGTCAATAAAAAAACGTGACATGAAATCGCTTACTCCTCAATTGACCGGGAGGTCCGCTGGCGCGCCGAATTCGGCGACCAGTCTGACGTTGCTGGCCGCGACAGGTTTTACGGTGATGCCGGCGCGTACGCGCTGAACGCCCTCGGTGACGACCCGCTCGCCATCCTTGAGGCCCGCGCCGATCAACCAGGCATTGCCAACGGTGCGCAGGGTCTGTAGTTCACGCTGCTCGACACTGTTGTCGGGTTTGACCACCCAGGCTGTCGGCCTGCCGCGTGCATCGCGTCCAACCGCCTGTTGCGGCACGAGGATGGCGGCCTGCTGTTCGCCCTCGGTGAGCTGTGCGTGGACGAACATGCCCGGCAGCAACTTGCGCTCCGGGTTCGGAAACTCGGCGCGCAGGGTCACCGAACCGGTGGTGGGGTCGACGCTGACTTCAGCGAATTTCAGTGTGCCTGTGAGCGGGTAGGGCGTGCCGTCATCGAGCGTCAGGCTGACTTGCGCCTGGTCTTTGCCGTTGGCTTGCAGGCGTCCCGAGGCCAAGGCTTGCTTGAGGCCCAGCAGCTTGGTGATCGGTTGGTTGACGTCGACATAGATTGGATCGAGCTGGGTCACCGTGGCCAGGGTCTGTTCCTGGCCATTGGTGACCAGCGCACCTTCTGTGACGGCGGAGCGACCGATGCGCCCGGAAATCGGGGCCAGCACTTTGGTGTACTGCACATCGATACGGGCCATCTGGGCATCGGCTTGTGCCTGCTTCCAGGTGGCCATCGCGTCGTCGTACTGCTGCTGGCTCACGGCGTTGGTCTTGAGCAGGCGCTCATAACGGCGGGCGAGGTTCTGTGCGGTCAGCAGGCTGGCCTCGGCGCGGGCCAGCCGTGCCTGATAGGTACGCGGGTCGATCTGATACAGCTGCTGACCTTCCTTGACCTCGGCGCCCTCGACGAACAGGCGTTGTTGCAGGATGCCGGACACCTGAGGGCGTACTTCGGAGATGCGATAGGCCGAAGTCCTTCCGGGAAGGTCGGTGGTCAGGGTCAGGGCCTGGGCTTTGGCGGTGTAGACACCGACTTCCGGGATAACCACGGCACTGGATCCTGTTTCTTTGCCACCGCAACCGGCCAGCAGGCACAGGGCCGCCAGGGGAATGAATTGCCGTGCACGCCGAACATGCTTGAGTCTCACCGCTTGTCTCCTGTTTAACGCTGAAAAATCAAAATCACTTTGTGTGAATCGTATTGCGGTATAGTGTATCACCATGCGATTCAGTCAATGCAAGCCATGAATTGCATGACTGGTCTGATCGGCGGCTTGCCACTAGAGTGGCGGCCAATCAACAGAATCAGGCACGGCGGCCTCGCGGCCAGATCCAAGGAGTCGTATGAGTGATATGCAAGAAGGCAGCGGCAAACACGCTGGAATACAGGTTATTGCGCGGGCGGCATCAGTCATGCGCGCGTTGGGAAGCAACCCGCAGGGCTTGAGCCTGGGGGCCATCGCTCAGGTCGTGGATCTGCCGCGCTCGACCGTGCAGCGCATCATCAATGCGCTGTGCGTGGAGCATCTTGTCGAAACGTTGGGGCCGGCTGGCGGCTTTCGTCTCGGTCCGGCCTTCGGCCAACTGGTGACCCAGGCGCAGGTCGATATCATTTCCCTGGTAAGGCCTTATCTGTTGGCCTTGTCGGAAGCGATGCAAGAGTCAACTTGCCTGTCGTCGTTGTCGGGCGACAAGGTTTATGTACTCGACCGCATCGTCGCCGAACGCGAACTGCGCGTGGTGTTTCCCATCGGTATACATGTACCGGCGACGGCCACTTCTGGCGGCAAAGTGCTGCTGGCCGAATTGCCGCCCGACATGCTCCAGGCCCTACTGCCTGATCCGTTGCCTGTCTGCACACCGAAGACGCTGGCACGAGCGGTATTGCTTGAGCAGTTGCAAGCGATCAAGGCCAACAATCTGGCCGAGGATCAGGATGAATATATCGAAGGCTTGTGTTCTTACGCCGTTCTGCTGGACACCTACCTTGGCAAGTATTCGATCTCGATCGTCCTGCCCAACTCGCGCGCTGCGGCCAGGGCCGAGGTGTTACAGGCAGCGTTGCAGGCATGCAAGCGTGACATTGAAGAGGTGATCGGTCGTTCACCTCGCGTTGAACAAGGATAGTGTGGGACATGGCCAGAAAAACGGCTGCCGAGGCAGCGCGTACGCGTCGCACTATTCTGCAGGCAGCTGGCGATCTGTTTTCCCGGGAAGGAGTGAGCGATACCACGCTCGAGCAGATCGCACGCCAGGCCAATGTCACGCGCGGAGCGATTTACTGGCACTTCAAGGGCAAGCAGGATTTGCTCGACACGCTTTTCAACGAGCAGCGGCTGCCGTTGGAAGTCGATGTCCCGCAAAGCCTGGACTTCAGTAGTGGCTGGCAGCGCCTGCACGATGACCTGGTGGCGACCATTAGTGGCGAGACCTCGCGGTGCCTGTCGGAGATCATGCTGTACCAAGGCGCTTACGGTGCCGATCCGGCCGCACATCAACGGCGCTTTACCCAAGTGCGGCAGTCATTGCTGTGTCATCTTCAGGTGTTGCTGGAGCGCGCGGTGGCCCGGGCGGAACTGCCAACGGCACTCGATATTCCCGGAGTGGTGGCGTTCTTTCGCCTGTCGATTACCGGCCTGCTCTACGAGTGCCTGCAAGACAAGCAAAACCCGCTTGAGGCGGTCTCATCGACGCTGGCGGTGCTCAAACATGTCGTCAATGCCCCGCCACGGCATTTGCTGCTGAAGGCCCCCTAGCACAGGTTGCTAGCCCCCCCCGGTGGGAGCGGGCTTGCCCCGCGATGCGATGTGTCTGACAGGCCGCAATCGCGGGGCAAGCCCGCTCCCACAGCAAGCCCGTCCCACCTCCCTCAAGGACCGGCTATCCGAAGAACAGCCTGTATAGACAGCACCGCTAGAATTAACAGGGGGATAACTTTCATGCGTATTGCTTGTAAGGAGTCCTACAATGAAGATGCTATCTTCACTGGCGCTGGTGATGGCAGCCGGATGGATCTCAGGTTGTGCTACAGGGCCTGATCATCAACTGGTCAGCCTCCCGCTGAATGCAACTCAGGACAACGCCGGGCATATCGCTCATGCCAGCCTGGTGGCGATGGGCAGCAAGACGGAAATCCGGATCGCTGTCAGTGGTGTGCCTGATTCAACGACAATTCCTGCTCGTCTCTACACCTACCTCTACACGGGCGGGTGCGGCGGTCTGAGTGAAAAGCCAGCTTACTCGATGAATCAAACCGTGCGGTCAGATCTCCATGGCCCTGGCATGGAGTTGGTGAAGGTCGCACCCTTGTCACTCGATAGTCTGCGCTCGGGCAACTATGCCCTGGTGGTGCGCGCTAGTGCTGCAGACGGCAATCACGACTTGTTCTGTGCCAATGTTATCTAGTGCTTTGGCATGACTTCGTGCCCCCCCGGTGGGAGCGGGCATGCCCCGCGATGCGATGTGTCTGATAGATCGCAATCGCGGGGCAAGCCCGCTCCCACCGGTCAGTGTCAAGCGTTGCGCTTGACCACCAAAGTGAGGATGTCGTAGCTGGCGCACAGTTCGCCGTTCTGGTTGGTCACCTCTACATCCCAGGCCACTACACCTTGCGGCTCGCCTTTCGGGCTGACTTTGCCTTGGTCGATCTTGCGTTTGCAGGTCAGGCGCGCCTGGATGGTGTCGCCGATGCCCACCGGGGTGATGAAGCGCAAGGTGTCCAGGCCGTAGTTGGCCAGTACCGGGCCGACGCCTGGGGAAACGAACAGGCCGGCTGCCGCCGACAGCACGAAGTAGCCGTGGGCGATACGCTTGCCGAACTGCGAGTCTTTGGCGGCGATGTCGTCGAAGTGCATGTAGAAGTGGTCGCCAGACAGGCAGCCGAAGTTGACCAGATCCGACTCGGTCACGGTGCGACGGTGGGTCAACAGCGATTCACCGATCTGCAGGTCTTCGAAATGGCGGCGGAACGGGTGCACTTCACTTTCGTAGACCTTGGCACCGCGTACGTATTCTCCGGTGACGGCCATCAACATGCTTGGCGAGCCCTGCACTGCGGTGCGCTGCAGGTAATGCTTGACCGCGCGCAGGCCGCCGAGCTCTTCGCCACCACCAGCACGCCCTGGGCCACCGTGTTTGAGCTGTGGCAGCGGCGAGCCGTGGCCGGTGGATTCGACAGCCGATTCGCGGTCGAGGATGTGCAGACGGCCGTGCAACGCGGCAGCGGCCGGTACTACCTTGGCAGCGACGCGGGGGTCTTTGGTGATCAGGCTGGCGACCAGGCTGCCTTTGCCGCGGGCGGCCAAGGCGATGGCTTCGTCAATATCGTCATAGCCCATCAGGGTGCTGACCGGGCCGAACGCCTCGATGTCGTGGGCACCACCTTCGGCATGCGGGTCGCGGCTGCGCAGCAGGGTCGGGGCGAAGAAGGCGCCTTCGTTGACACCTTCGCCGCGCGGGGCGAAGCCGTCCTTGGCACCGAACAGCAGGTCGCTCGATTGCAGCAGCGCTTCGACGCGCTCGGCGACGTCAGCCTGTTGTGCGTGCGAGGCGAGTGCCCCCATCTTCACACCTTCTACCGACGGGTCACCGACCACCACCTTGGCCAGGCGATCACGCAGACGTTCGGCAACAGCGTCCAGGTGCTTGGCCGGAACGATGGCACGGCGAATGGCGGTGCACTTTTGCCCGGCCTTGGTGGTCATCTCGCGGGCGACTTCTTTGACGAACAGGTCGAACTCTTCGTCGTCCGGGGTGACTTCCGGTGCCAGAATCGCGCAGTTCAGCGAGTCGGCTTCGGCGTTGAAGGGGATCGAGTTGCGTACCAGGTTGGCGTTGATGCGTAGTTTGGCGGCGGTGTCGGCAGAACCGGTGAAGGTCACCACGTCCTGGCCTTGCAAGCGGTCGAGCAGGTCACCAGTGCCGCCGATGATCAGCTGCAGGCTGCCCGCCGGGAGCAGGCCGGATTCGTCCATCAGGCGCACGGTGGCTTCGGTCAGGTAGCTGGTGGCGGTGGCAGGCTTGATGATGCACGGCATGCCGGCGAGGAAGCTTGGGGCGAACTTTTCCAGCATGCCCCAGATCGGGAAGTTGAAGGCGTTGATGTGCACCGCGAGGCCACCGCGCGGTACCAGGATATGGCTGCCGGCGAACTTGTTGGTTTTGCCCAGTGGCATCACCGGGCCCTCGTGCACCACATTGCCGGACGGCAGCTCGCGGCTGCCGAGGCTGGCGTAGGCGAACAGGGTACCGGCACCGCCTTCGATGTCGATCCAGCTGTCGGCGCGGGTCGCACCGCTGTGGTGAGACAGCGCGTACAGCTGTTCCTTACGCTCAAGCAGGAACTTGGCGAGGGCTTTGAGGCGTGCGGCGCGCTGTTGGAAATCCATCGCCATCAGCTCGGCGATGCCGCGCTGGCGGGCATGGGCGACGGCCTCGGCGAAGTCCAGGGTTTCTTCATGGGTGCAGGCCAACGGCTGGCCGTTGATCGCACTGCGCAGTGTCTGGGCACCGTGCTGGCCGATCCAGCGGCCGCCGATGAAGCTTTGCAGGGTGGTGTTGTTGATCATTACAAACTCTCCAGGGTGTCGGGGGTAGCCGCACCGCAGGCCCTACCAGAGGGCCAGGGTGTAGCCGAGAATCAGGCGGTTTTCGTCAACGTCGGTGGTCAGCCCGTTGCCGGAGCGGAAGGTGACGTTGCGCCAGCGCAGGCTGAGGTTTTTCAGCGGGCCGCTTTGCACGACGTAAGCGAGATCGCTGTCGCGTTCCCACTCTTCACCGTGATCGCCGGTGGTGGTTCGGGCGTTGCGTCCGTCGACGTAACGGGTCATGAAGCTCAGACCGGGTACGCCGAGGGCGGCGAAGTCGTAGTCGTAGCGCAGTTGCCAGGCGTCTTCTTCGGCACGGGTAAAGGTGTTGAAAGTCACCAGGTTCACCGAGTACGGGTCGCCGCCGTTGAGGAACGGGAAGGCGCTGTCGCCCGACATGCGCTGCCAGGCCGCGCTGACCTTATGGCCGCCGTGGCTGAGGCTGAGCATGCCGTTGAAGTTGCGGTTGTCGATGATGCCGGCGCGTGACTGGCCGTCTTCACGGCTGTCGAAGTAGCGCAGGTCGCTGCGCAGGCTGAAGCCGCCACCCAGCGGTTGGGTGTGGATCAGGCCGACGAACTGCTGGCGGTAGATGTCTTCGAGCTTGCCGTAGTAGTAGCTGAGGGCGAGCTGTGGGTTGATCGCGTAGCTGCCGCCGGCGAAGTCGAAGGCATCGCTGGTGGCGGCGCCGTAGCCAATGTCGTCGCGGCCGGAGGAGTCGCGCAGGTTAGCGCGGGTCAGGCGACCACCGTTCAAGGTCAGGCCGTCGAATTCCTGCGACGTCAGCATGCCACCCTGGAAGGTGGCCGACAGCAGCCGGGTATCGTTATAGGTGACCACCGGCAGTAACGGTTGCAAGGTGCCCACACGCAGCACGCTCTTGGAGGCGCGCAGCTTGCCGGTCAGGCCCAGTTCGCTGTAGTCGTCCACCGGTTCGTGGCTGTTCGGGCCGAACGGCAGCAGGCCGGTGCCGCGGCGGTCGCGACTGGAATCCAGTTTGATCCCCAGCTCGCCAATGGCGTCGAGGCCAACGCCGACATCGCCTTCGGTGAAGCCGGACTCAAGCCGCGCGGTGAAGCCTTGCCCCCATTCCGCAGCCTTGGCCTGTGGGGCGCCAGTCTGGCGGAAGTCGCGGTTGAGGTAGTGGTTACGCAGCTCCAGGGTGCCTTTGCTGTCGTCGATAAAATCGGCCATGACCACCGGGGAGGTGGCCAGGCCAAGCGCCGCCAGCAGCGGCGCGCAAGTACGGAAATCGGTCATTGTTATTATGCTTCCGTTGAATCAGTGGCGGCTGGCGGCAGCTGCGCCGATGCCGGTCATCGAGCGGATGAACTGGGCCAGGTAGCGGCCACGTTCGGTTTCAGCCCGTGGTGAGCGGTCGGTGACCGAGAACACCCAGGCGCCGAGGAAGGCCAGCGTCATGGAGAACAGCGCCGGGTTCGAGTAGGGGAACAGCGCTTTCTCGTGGTGCAGTACGCCGACCCAGACCACCGGGCTCAGTACCAGCAGGATCACGGCAGACGCCAGACCAACCAGGCTGCCGGCCACAGCGCCACGGGTGGTCAGGCCTTTCCAGAACATCGACAGGAACAGCACCGGGAAATTGACCGAGGCGGCGATGGCCAGCACCAGGCCGGACAAGAAGGCAATGTTCTGCGACTCGAACAGCAGGCCGAGGATCACTGCCAAAACACCGATCACCAGCGTGGCGATACGCGACATGCGCATTTCTTCGCGTTCTGTGGCCTGGCCCTTGCGGATCACGCAGGCATACAGGTCGTGGGCCACTGCCGAAGCGCCAGACAGCGCCAGGCCTGCAACCACGGCAAGGATGGTGGCGAAGGCCACGGCCGAAATGAAACCGAGGAACAGGCTACCGCCCACGGCCTGGGCCAGGTGCACAGCAACCATGTTGCCGCCGCCGATGATCGCGCCGCCAGCGTCGCGGAAGGACGTGTCGGTACCGACGATGACAATGGCGCCGAAGCCGATGGCAATCAGCAGGACATAGAAGTAACCGATGAAGCCGGTGGCATACAGCACGCTCTTGCGCGCTTCACGAGCATCTTTAACAGTGAAGAAACGCATCAGGATGTGCGGCAGGCCAGCGGTACCGAACATCATGCCGACGGCCAGCGAGAGGGTGTCGATCGGGTTGCTCAGCAGCCCGCCTGGGGCCATGATCGCCTGACCTTTGGCATGCACAGCAGCCGCACCGGCGAACATCGCTTCGGTGCTGAAATTGAAATGCTTGAGCACCATGTAAGCCATGAAGCTGGCGCCCGACAGCAGCATCACTGCCTTGATGATCTGCACCCAGGTGGTGGCGAGCATGCCGCCGAAGGTCACGTAGAAGATGATCAGTACGCCCACCAGCAGGACTGCGTGCAGGTAGCTGATACCGAACAACAGCTCGATCAGCTTGCCAGCACCGACCATTTGCGCCATCAGGTACATCAGCGCCACGATCAGGGTGCCGACAGCTGCGACGATACGGATCGGGGTTTGCTCCAGGCGGTAGGACACTACATCGGCGAAGGTGTACTTGCCGAGGTTGCGCAGGCGTTCAGCGATCAGGAACAGAATGATCGGCCAGGCTGCGACCACGCCCAGGGAGTAGAGCAGGCCATCGTAGCCGGCCATGAAAATCATCGCCGAGATGCCCAGGAACGAGGCGGCACTGATCATGTCGCCGGCAATCGCCAGGCCGTTCTGCAGGCCGCTGATGCCGCCGCCCGCCGTGTAGAAGTCGCTGGCCGAGCGGGTGCGCAGGGCGGCCCAGCGGGTGATTCCGAGGGTGAACAACACGAAGACCAGGAACATGCCGATGGCGTTCCAGTTCAGTGGCCGCGCGGCCGTTTCGGCGGCCAGTGCGGTACCGCTGGCCAACAGGCCAGCGCTCAGCAAGACGAGGCGAGAAGGATTCATTGCTGCTCCTCCTGCACAAGTTTGGCAACCAGCGGGTCGAGCACCTGATTGGTCTGCTGCACATAGAAGGCAGTGAGCGCGAACGACAGCACAATCACCACCACGGCCACCGGAATGCCGAGGCTGGTGGCGCCACCGTTGAGCGACTGGCTGAGCACGCCGGGGGCGAAGGCCATCACCAGCACGAAGCCGTAGTAGATGGCCAGCATTGCCAGGGTCAGCGACCAGGTCAGGCGCTGCTTGCGACGCACTAGCTGGATGAAATCCGGGTGTTGCCGGAGACGTTCGTGGTCTTGAGTGGTCATGCGTTCACGCTCTCTTTTTATGATTGTCGAGACAGTGTTTTCGGGGTACAGCAAGGGCCTTGCCTGGCACGCGTTGCCGCCTGCCAGGCAAGGCTTGTACTGGGTTCAGCGCTTAGAGCTGGTCGAAGTCGAGTACCACCTTGTCGCTGATCGGGAAGGCCTGGCACGACAGCACGTAGCCGGCTGCCACTTCGTAGTCTTCCAGAGCGAAGTTGCTGTCCATTTCCACTTCGCCTTCGATCACTTTGCACTTGCAGGTCGAGCACACTCCGGCCTTGCACGAGTAGGGCAGTTCGGCACCGTGTTCGTTACCGGCGTCGAGCACGCTGGCACTGTTGCGCGCCAGTTCGAACGACAGCTCGCGCCCGTCACTGATCACGGTGATCTGGCTCTTGGCGCTGTCGATCTGGGCGGCGGCCTGGCGTGCTTCGCGTTTCTGCGTGCTGCCGACGGCGGCGAACAGTTCGAAGTGGATGCGTTCGGCAGGCATGCCGTTAGCCTTGAGCTGGTCGCGAACGGTTTCAGTCATCGCCTGCGGGCCGCAGATAAAGGCGGCGTCGAGGGCTTTGACGTCGAGCCAGCGGCTGAACAACTGGGCGCATTTTTCGGCGTCGATACGGCCGTTGTAGAGGTCTACGTCCTGCTGCTCGCGGCTGAAAATGAAGATCAGGTTGAGGCGTTGCAGGTAACGGTTTTTCAGGTCTTCGAGCTGTTCGCGAAACAGCGCGGAGTTGCTCGAACGGTTGCCGTACAGCAGGGTGAAACTGCTGTTGGGCTCGCGCTCCAGTGTGGTTTTGATAATCGACAGGATCGGCGTAATACCACTGCCGGCGGCTACCGCCAGGTAATGGCCCTGATGTGCCGGGTCGAGTGGTACGAAGAAGTGTCCGGACGGCGGCATCACTTCCAGGCTCTGGCCGGCCTTGAGGCTGTCGTTGGCGTAGGCAGAGAACTGCCCGCCGGGCACGCGCTTGATCGCCACGCGCAGCTCACCGTCGTTGACCCCGGTGCAGATCGAGTAGGAGCGGCGCACTTCCTGATCATTGAGGTGGGTGCGCATCACCAGGTGCTGGCCCTGGGTGAAACGGAAATCGTCGGCCAGTTCGGCCGGTACGTCGAAGGCGATCGACACCGCGTCGCGGGTCTCCGGGCGTACTTCTTTAATCTTCAGGCTGTGGAACTTGCTCATTTTTTTGTCTCCGGCAGCACGCTGCTCAGATGCACTTGAAGTAGTCGAAAGGCTCACGGCAGTCGATGCAGCGGTACAGCGCCTTGCAGGCGGTGGAGCCGAATTCGCTGAGGCGTTCGGTGTGGGCGCTGCCGCATTGCGGGCAGCACACTTCATCGCCTTCACCCAGCAGGCTGCGCTTGCTGGAGCTGCCCGCCGGTGGTGCGATGCCGTAGGCGCGCAGGCGCTCGCGGCCGCTGTCGCTGATCCAGTCGGTGGTCCACGCCGGGGTCAGCCGGCGCTCCAGTTGCGGTGCAGCGAAGCCCGCCTGTTCCAGCGCCGTGGCGATGTCTTGCTCGATCACCTCGGTGGCCGGGCAGCCGGAATAGGTCGGAGTGACCACCACATGCAGGTGGCCGCCTTGCCAGTCGAGGCCACGGACAATGCCGAGCTCGACCACGCTGACCACCGGGACCTCCGGGTCCATCACGGCGCCGAGCACGGCCCAGGCCTGCTCCAGGTCGTTGGCCTGGAGCGAGCGCGCGCCGCGGTCGCTGGCAATCAGCTCACCAGGTTGCATCGGGATAGGCTCGCGGCAGGAACTGCATTTCGGCCAGCAAAATCCCGAGGTGCTCGCTGTGCAGGCCACGGCGCCCGCTCAGGTAGAAGTAGCTGGCCGCCGGTGGAACGGGCAGGGTGGCTCGGCCGAATACATCGGCGACCTTGGCCAGCCAGGCACTGGCGATTTCGTCTGGCTGTGCACCGATACCGGCTGCGGCCAGACGCTGCTCGACATCGTCGCCGTTGACCAGCTCGACACTGAAGCGCCAGACCTGTTCGATTGCAGCCAGCATGCGCTGGTGGCTCTCGTCGGTGCCGTCGCCCAGGCGCTCGACCCACTCGCCGGAACGGCGCAGGTGGTAAGTGACTTCCTTCAGTGCCTTGGCGGCGATACCGGCGACGCGTTCATCGCTGGAGCTGCTCAGGGCGTGCAGTACCTGGAAGTGCCAGGCGTCGTAAAGGAACTGTTTGACGATGGTCACCGCATAGTCGCCGTTGGGTTGTTCGACCAGCAGCAGGTTGCGATAGGCACGCTCGTCGCGGCGGTACGCCAGGTCGTCGGCATCGCGACCGTCGGCGAGCAGTTCGGCGGCGTAATCCAGCCAGTTGCGCGCTTGGCCAACCAGGTCGAGGCCGACGTTCATCAGGGCCAGCTCTTCTTCCAGAGCCGGGGCCTTGCCGCACCATTCGCACAGGCGCTGGCCCTGGATCAGGGCGCTGTCGCCGAGGCGCAGCAGGTATTGAATGAGGTCTTCACGTTGATTCATGGCAGTGGCCTCACATGTGCCCGACTTCGGCCGGCAGCTCGTAGAAGCTGGCGTGGCGGTAGACCTTGTCTTCGGAAGGGACGAACAGCGGGTCTTTCTCGTCTGGCGAAGAGGCGGTGATCAGTGCCGAGGGCACCACCCACAGGCTCACACCCTCGTTGCGGCGGGTGTACAGCTCGCGAGCGTTCTCGATGGCCATTGCCGGGTCGGCGGCGTGCACGCTGCCAACGTGTTTGTGGTTGAGGCCGTGCTTGCTGCGCACGAACACTTCGAACAGGGTCCATTCGGACATGGCGGGACTCTCCAGATCAGGGGCGGTTCAAGCGGCGTCGCGCTTGGCTTGTTGTTGTTTTTTGCGGGCGTGGGCAACAGCGGCTTCACGAACCCAGGCGCCGTCTTCGATGGCCTTGCGGCGGGTGGCTACACGTTCGGTGTTGCACGGGCCATTGCCTTTGAGCACGTCGTAGAATTCTTCCCACTGGATTTCGCCGAAATCGTAGTGGCCGCGCTCTTCGTTCCACTTCAGGTCTGGGTCCGGCACGGTGCAGCCGAGCAGTTCCAGTTGCGGGATGGTCTGGTCGACGAAACGCTGGCGCAGCTCATCGTTGCCCTGGCGTTTGATTTTCCAGGCCATCGACTGCGCGCTGTTGGGCGAGTGTTCATCGCTTGGGCCGAACATCATCAGGGCTGGCCACCACAGGCGGTTGATAGCGTCCTGGACCATGTCCTTCTGGGCCTGGGTGCCTTCTTTCATCATGGTCAGCAGCAGCTGGTAGCCCTGACGCTGGTGGAAGCTTTCTTCCTTGCAGATGCGGATCATCGCCCGCGAGTAAGGGCCGTAGGAGGTGCGCTGCAGTACCACCTGGTTGACGATCGCTGCGCCGTCAACCAGCCAGCCCACCGCGCCCATGTCGGCCCAGCTCAGGGTGGGGTAGTTGAAGATGCTCGAATACTTGGCCTTGCCGCTGTGCAGCTTGGCGATTTCTTCGTCGCGGTCGGCGCCGAGGGTTTCCATCGCGCTGTACAGGTACAGGCCGTGGCCGGCTTCGTCCTGGATCTTGGCCATCAGCTGCAGCTTGCGCTTGAGAGTTGGTGCGCGGGTCACCCAGTTACCTTCCGGCAGCATGCCGACGATCTCGGAGTGGGCGTGCTGGGAGATCTGACGGATCAGGGTCTGCCGGTAGGCGTCCGGCATCCAGTTCTTCGCCTCGATCTTGATCTCGGCGTCAATCTTCTCTTGGAAGGCGCGCTCCTCAGGGGACATTTCGTCCAGCGCTTTGACCCGCTTAACGCCGGTCTCAACCAGTTGTGCGTACATGCTGTGTCTCCAGCCTTTTATAGGTTTGTCGGGAGGCCTTGGCCATGGCTGTATTTTTAAATGATACAAAAATAAATATCAAACAAAAAATTGTGTGTCGCATAAGATTTTTGTATCACATTCCCGAAAGAGCCCCCGGTGGGAGCGGGCTTGCCCCGCGATAGCGGTGTATCAGTCACATCCCATCGCGGGGCAAGCCCGCTCCTACCGGGCAAAAAAAAGCCCCGCCGAAGCGGGGCTGAGAGGCGCTGTGGTCAAACGGGTGTGCGTTTGTCGTATACGTGGCAGGCCTTGCCTTCCGAGCGCTTCAGGCTGTGCGAAGGCTGGATCAGTACGCGGGCGCTGATACCGATGTAGGTCTTGATCTGCTTGCTCAGCTCGTTGCCAATCAGACGCTGCTGATCGGGGTCCAGGCCCTGTAGCTCATGCTTGAGTTCGACATGTACATCCATGCTGTCGAGATTGCCATTACGATACAGATGTATCTCATAATTTTCGGAAAGCTGTTTTATTTTAAGAACCTGCTCCTCGATCTGCGTCGGGAACACGTTCACCCCGCGGATGATCAGCATGTCGTCACTACGCCCGGTGATCTTGTCGATACGACGCATCGGCCGCGCAGTACCCGGCAGCAGGCGAGTGAGGTCGCGGGTGCGGTAGCGGATCATCGGCAGCGCTTCTTTGCTCAACGAGGTGAACACCAGCTCGCCGTATTCACCGTCGGGCAGCACTGCGCCGGTCACCGGGTCGATGATTTCCGGGTAGAAATGGTCTTCCCAGACGGTCGGGCCGTCTTTGGTTTCAGCGCACTCCATGGCCACGCCCGGGCCCATGATTTCCGACAGGCCGTAGATGTCCAGGGCGGTGATACCCATACGCTCTTCAACTGCCCGGCGCAGCTCGGCCGTCCACGGTTCAGCACCAAAGATGCCCAGGCGCAGCGCCAGCTTGTGCGGGTCGAGGCCTTGACGCTCGATCTCGTCGGCGATGTTGAGCATGTATGACGGGGTGACCATGATGATGTCCGGCTGGAAATCACGGATCAGCTGGACCTGCTTCTCGGTCTGGCCGCCCGACATCGGAATTACCGTGCAACCCAGGCGCTCGGCGCCGTAGTGCGCACCCAGGCCGCCAGTGAACAGACCGTAACCGTAGGAAATCTGCACCTTGTCGCCACGGCGGCCGCCGGCAGCGCGGATCGAACGTGCCACGACGTTGGCCCAGGTGTTGATGTCATTCTGCGTGTAGCCGACCACCGTAGGCTTGCCGGTAGTGCCACTGGAGGCATGCAGGCGTACCACGTCTTCCATCGGCACGGCGAACATGCCGTAGGGGTAGTTGTCGCGCAGGTCGTTCTTGCCGGTGAAGGGGAACTTGGCCAGGTCTTCCAGCGACTTCAGGTCGTCGGGGTGAAGGCCCAGGCTGTCGAAACGCTGCTTGTAAAGCGGCACGTTGTCATAGGCGTGCTTGAGGCTCCAGCGCAGGCGATCGAGCTGGTGTTGGCGCAATTGATCGATGCTTGCAGTTTCCATCGGATCAAGCAGGTTCGTGTTGATAAGCATATTCATGGCTTCACTCGAATTGTTTTTGTGCATTGGCCCGCACGCAGGCCTTTGAGTGCTGATGAGCAGAATAACCCCAGGAGGCTGAAGTGTCAGAGCCGCTCGATGATCAGTGCAATCCCTTGACCAACGCCGATGCACATGGTGCACAGTGCATAGCGGCCTTGGCGTTCTTCCAGTTCGTGCAGCGCGGTGGTGACTAGCCGCGCGCCGCTCATGCCCAGTGGGTGACCGAGGGCAATGGCGCCACCGTTGGGGTTGACCCGTGCATCGTCGTCGGCCAGGCCGAGTTCGCGCAGCACGGCCAGGCCCTGGGCGGCGAAGGCTTCGTTGAGTTCGATGATGTCCATGTCGGCCAGGCTCAGGCCGGCCAGTTCCAGCACCTTGCGGGTGGCCGGTACCGGGCCGATGCCCATCAGGCGCGGTTCGACGCCGGCGGTGGCCATTGCGACTACACGGCCCCGGGCTTTCAGGCCGTGGCGGGCAGCGGCTTGTGGGCTGGCCAGCAGCAGTGCGCAGGCGCCATCGTTGACCCCCGAAGCGTTGCCAGCGGTGACGCTACCGCCCTGGCGGAACGGCGTGCCGAGCTTGGCCAGTTGCTCCAGGGTGGTGTCGCCGCGTGGGTGTTCGTCGTGCTCGACCCATTTCGACGGGCCTTTGCGCTGAGGAATTTCGACCGCCACGATTTCCTTGGCCAGACGACCATTGGCCTGGGCGGCGGCGGCCTTTTGCTGGCTGCGCAGGGCAAAGGCGTCCTGGTCGGCGCGCGACACATTAAAGTGCGCGGCGACATTCTCTGCGGTCTCCGGCATCGAGTCGATGCCGAATTGGGCCTGCATCAGTGGGTTGACGAAACGCCAGCCGATGGTGGTGTCGAAGATCTCTGCGCTACGGCCGAAGGCTTGTTCGGACTTGCCCATGACGAACGGCGCACGCGACATCGATTCAACACCGCCAGCGATCATCAGCCCGGCTTCGCCACAGCGAATGGCGCGTGCGGCGCTGCCAATGGCATCCAGGCCCGAGCCGCACAGGCGGTTCAGGGTGGTGCCCGGCACGCTGATCGGCAGGCCGGCCAGCAGCGAGGCCATGTGCGCGACGTTGCGGTTGTCTTCGCCGGCCTGGTTGGCGCAGCCGTAGATCACGTCGTCGATGGCGCTCCAGTCCAGCTCAGGGTGGCGCTGTTGCAGGGCTTTGAGCGGGATGGCGCCGAGGTCGTCGGCACGCACGCTGGCGAGGGCGCCAGCGTAACGACCGATGGGGGTACGGATGGCGTCGATGATCAGGGCGTCATTCATTTGGGGTCTCCTGCGCCAGCACGGTGCCGCGCACTTTGTAGGACTTGCCACGGAACAGGGCGATTAACTGGCCGTGCTGGTTTTCGATGCGGACGTCGTAGTTGCCGGTGCGGCCGCTGCGGCTCAATTCGCTGGCCTGCGCCGTCAGGGTGTCGCCCAGGTACGCCGGGGCGACGTAATCGATGCTGCAACCGATCGCCACGCAGGCGTCGTTGTAGCTGTTGCAGGCGAACGCGAACGCTGAATCGGCGAGGGCGAACAGATAGCCGCCGTGGCAGGTGCCGTGGCCCTGGATCATGTCTTCGCGCACACTCATGCCGACTGAGGTATGGCCCGGCGCAACCGAGAGCAACCGAATACCCAGGCGCTGGCTGGCGGTATCGCGCTCGAACATGGATTCGGCGCAGCGGCTGGCGAGTGACAGGGCTTGATGGTTAGTCATGGAAGTGCCTCCCTTCAGCGACCAGGCGACGCAGCAACAGGGAAGGGCGATAACGCGATTCACCGTAGCTGGCTTGCAGATGTTCCAAGGTGCGCAGCACGCCCGGCAGGCCAATGGTGTCGGCCCAGGCCAGCGGCCCCTGCGGGTAGTTGACCCCGGCGCGCATCGCCAGGTCGATGTCGGCTGCACTGCCGACGCCTTGCAGCACCGCGTCGGCGCCTTCGTTGGCGAGCATGGCGACCGTACGCAGCACGGCCAGGCCGGGCAGGTCGGCCAGCTGACTGACCTTGAGGCCGGCACGTTGCAACAGGGCCACGGCCTGATCACGCGCACCATCGCTGGTATCGGCGGCGCAGGTAATGGCCAGGCGGCTGGCTTTGCTGTAGTCCAGCGCCAGGTCGATCAGTACCAGATTGCGCACACCGTCGTCCTGGGCGCGCTGGCTGGCCAGACGTCCGTCAGACAGCGCCAGTACCGCATCGCCAACGCGCAGCAGGCCGCTGCCGTCGCGCCGCACGACCTGTACGCCTGCCGCTTGCAAGCGCGGGATCAGCGCTTCGACGACACCCAGATCGCCTTCAACTACACAGCTGTCGACCGAGGCATTGCTGCTCAGCTCGACCGGCTGTGGGCGCTCGGCACCTTCGGCGTAATTATAGAAACCGTGGCCGCTCTTACGACCGAGGCGGCCGGCGTCGACCAGCTCTTTCTGGATCAACGATGGCTGGAAGCGGAAGTCGCCGTAATAAGCAGCGAACACCGAGCAGGTCACCGCATAGTTGACGTCATGGCCGATCAGGTCGGTGAGTTCGAAGGCACCCATGCGAAAACCACCGGCGTCGCGCAGCAGCGCATCAAGGGTTGCGCAGTCGGCGGCGCCCTCTTGCAGCAGGCGCAGGCTTTCGGCATAGAACGGCCGGGCCACGCGGTTAACGATGAAGCCCGGAGTGGACGCGGTGTGTACCGGTTGCTTGCCCCAGGCACGCGCCGTGGCGTACAGGCTGTCGGCCAGTGCGCGTGGCGTGGCCAGGCCGGAAACGATCTCGACCAGGGCCATCAGCGGCGCCGGGTTGAAGAAGTGCATGCCGATGACCCGCTCAGGGTGGGCGAGGCCGGCGGCCAGGCTGGTGATCGACAGCGACGAAGTGTTGCTGGCGAAGATGCACTCTGCGCTGCACAGCGCTTCGAGCTGGCGCAGCAGGCCGCGCTTGACGTCCAGGTTCTCGACAATTGCCTCGATCACCAGGCCGGCGTCGGCCAGAGCCTCGATGGCGTCAGCCGGTTGCAGGCGCGCCACGGTGGCGGCACGCGCCTCGGCGCTAAGCTTGCCTTTTTCCACCAGTTTGCCGAGCTGCCGGTCGATGCCGTCGATGGCCTGGGCAGCGGCGCCGGGGCGGGTGTCGTGCAGCTTCACCGGATGGCCGGCCTGCGCGGCTACCTGGGCAATACCGGCACCCATGGCGCCAGCGCCGATGACGGCAACGACGGTGCTGAGGTTCAATGCACTCATTGCTTAGCGTCCCTTGAAAGTCGGGGTGCGTTTGGCCATGAAGGCGCTCACGCCTTCGCGGTAGTCCTCGCTGCGCCCGGCCAGGCGCTGCAGGTCGCGCTCAAGGTCGAGTTGCTCGTCGAAGCTGTTGCTCAGGCTGGCGTTCAGGCTGCGCTTGATCAGCGCCAGGCCGTAAGTTGGTTGGGTCGCCAGCTGGCGCGCCAGTTTCAACGCCTCGTTGCGCAATTCGGCGTCTTCGACCACCCGGTAGATCAGGCCCCACTGTTCGGCCTGCTCGGCGCTCAGGCGGTCGCCGAGCAGCATCAAGGCCTTGGCGCGGGCAGTGCCGACCAGGCGTGGCAGGGTCCAGGTACCGCCCGAATCCGGGATCAGGCCGATTTTGCAGAAAGCCTGAATAAAGCTCGCCGAGCGCGCCGCCAACACCAGGTCGCAGGCCAGCGGAATATTGGCCCCGGCACCTGCCGCAACACCGTTGACTGCGCAGATCACCGGCAGTGGCAGGTCGCGCAGGGCACGAATCAGTGGGTTGTAGAACTGCTCGATAGACACGCCCAGATCTGGCGCAGCGGCGTCGGGGGCGACATTACGGTCGCCAAGGTCTTGGCCTGCGCAGAAACCACGGCCTTCACCGGTGATCAGCAGCACGCGAACATCGGCGTTGGTGCGCACCTGTTTGAGCGCTTCGCGCACTTCAGTGTGCATCAGCGTGTTGAAGCTGTTGAGTTGTTCCGGGCGGTTGAGGCTGAGGGTGGCGACGCCGTCCTCGATGGCAAACAGGATGTGCTGGAAATTCATGGCAAAGGGCGCTCTAGGGATAACCAGGGAAGGGGCGGCCAGGCTTACTGACCGGTGAATTCAGGGCGGCGCTTGGCCTGGAAGGCGGCGATACCTTCATTGCGGTCGGCAGTACCGGCCAGCACGGTGAAGGCGTGGCGTTCGAAACGCAGGCCGCTGGCAAGGTCAGTGTCCTGGGCCTTGAGCAGCGCTTCCTTGGCCAGGCGCACGGCCAATGGCGCTTTCTGCGCAATCACGCGGGCGATGGCGATGGCACGGTCGACGGTGAATTCCGGTTGGGTCACTTCGCTGACCAGGCCGGCGCGCTGAGCAAAGCGGGCATCGATGGCTTCTCCGGTGAGCACCATCTGCATGGCCAGCGACTTGCCGACCGCTCGCAGCAGGCGTTGGGTGCCGCCGGCACCGGGCATGATGCCGAGGTTGATTTCCGGCTGGCCGAAGCGTGCGTCTTCACCGGCGATGAGGATGTCGGCGTGCATGGCCAGTTCGCAGCCGCCGCCCAGGCAGAAACCGTTGACCGCAGCGATCAACGGCTTGGGGAAGGCGGCAATGCGCTGCCAGTGCGCTACGCGTGGGTCATTGAGGATGCCTACCAAGTCGCGCTCGGCCATTTCTTTAATGTCGGCGCCTGCAGCAAAGGCTTTGCGGCTGCCCGTGATGACCACGGCGCGGGTCTCGGGGTCGCGTTCAGCCTGCTCCAGCTCAAGCGCCAGTTCACCGAGCAACTCGGTGTTCAGGGCGTTAAGCGCTTCCGGGCGCTGCAGGGTGATCAGGCGGACGCCCGCTTCCGGGGCAAGGACGGCAAGGGTGCGAGGCATCGAACGCTCCTCAGGCTATACGCGCGGCTTGGTTAGCCGGCTAGTTATTGGGTGTTGCAACGTTTTGACAGGGCACCGTCGAGGGCGGCTGTCAGGCTGCATTTTTTCGAGTATACGCAGAAAGCGATACAAAACAACAACTGAAAAGCACAATATTGTGTCTTATAGACGAGCTGTCAGCTTTCGAACGGCTAGCAGTGAGGGCACTTATTTCGTGGGGTGGATAGCGTTTTTTCCAATTTAGACAGGTGTTTTACGGCGGTTTGCCTCGCGCCAGGCTGATAATCCGATACAGATAGCTTTACTTATTTGTAAAAAAGCGTTGTGATACAGAAATGCTCAGTTAATGCATCGCTTTCTGTATCTTTCATCTGTTGTCGTCTGTTTTTGAGGATTCACGTCATGTCGTCCACCGCCACCCGTGCCGCACTGGAACTGTTTGATCACCACCGCGGCACGCTCGACCGCGCGCTGCAGGCGATTGCCGAGCGGGGTTACTGGTCGCCGTACAGCGAACAGCTCAAGCAGTACCCACAAGCGGCCGTCGAAGGAGCCCAGGCTGCCTTCGAGGCGCTGCTCAATCAGCCGTTCGCGTTGCAGGGGCCGGTGGCGGTGGGGAGCGTCGGTGCCGAGCGTTCACCCTACGGCTTCGACCTGGGGGTGACGTACGATCAGTACGACGCCGAGGAACTGCTCGACCGTCAGCACAAAGCGCTGCCGGCCTGGCGCGATGCCGGGCCGCAGGCGCGGGTCGGTGCCTGCCTGGAAATCCTCTCGCGCCTTAACACCCTGAGCCCGACATTGGCACATGCGGTGATGCATACCACCGGTCAGGCCTTCATGATGGCTTTCCAGGCCGGCGGCGCGCATGCCCAGGACCGTGGCCTGGAAGCCGTCGCTTATGCCTGGCGAGCGATGGCCGAAGTGCCGCAGGCGGCGCAGTGGGTCAAACCACAGGGCAAGCTCGACCCGCTGCAACTGGACAAACGCTGGCATATCGTGCCGCGCGGCCTGTCGTTGGTAGTCGCCTGCTCGACCTTCCCGACCTGGAACACCTACCCAGGGCTGTTCGCCAGCCTGGTCACCGGTAACCCGGTGCTGGTCAAGGCGCACCCGGGAGCGATCCTGCCGGTGGCAATGAGCGTCAAAGTGGCTCAAGAGGTACTTGCCGAGCTGGGCTTCGACCCGGCGTTGGTCAGCCTGGTGGTTGACACCCCGCAAGCCCCGGTGGCGCAGCAATTGGCCCTCGATCCGCGGGTCAAGCTGGTCGACTTCACCGGCTCCAATGCGTTCGGCGAGTGGCTGGAGCGCAACGCACTGCAGGCTCAGGTGTTCACCGAAAAGGCCGGCATCAACACAGTGATCATCGACAGTACGGCCAACCTCAAGGCGGTAGTTAAGAATCTGGCGTTCTCCCTCAGCTTGTACTCCGGGCAAATGTGCACCACCACCCAAGCGATCTATGTACCGCGCGGTGGCATCCGCAATGCTGACGAACACCTCAGCTTCGAGCAGGTTGCCGACACCTTGGCGTCCGCCGTTAAAGGCTTCCTTGCCGACAATGACCGTGCCTGCGCGGTGCTGGGTGCTATCCAGTCCGAGGCCACGGCTGTACGCATCGATAGCTGCCGGGCGCTGGGCGAGGTACTGCTCGACAGTGAAGTGCGCGAGCATCCACAGTTCCCTGGCGCACGGGTGCGCACGCCACTGCTGCTGAAGGTTGATGCCGCACAGCGCGATGCCTATGCGCAAGAACGTTTCGGCCCGATCGCATTCATCATTGCCACCGACGACAGTGCACACAGCGTGCAGGTTGCCCGTGAGGTGATCACCGCCCAAGGCGCCATGACCCTAGGTGTGTATTCCACCGACGAGGCGTTCCTCGCCCAGGCCGAAACCCTGGCCCAGGAGGCTGCCGTGGCGCTGTCGGTGAACCTCGACGGCGGCGTGCTGGTTAACCAATCGGCAGCCTTCAGCGACTTCCATGCCACCGGTGGCAACCCGGCAGCGAACGCCTCGATCTGTGACGCAGCATTCGTCAGTCGCCGCTTCGTGGTCGTCCAGAGCCGCCGCCACGCGGCCCAATGAGAGCCTTGCCATGACCTGCTACAGCCTCGACGGCTTGACCCCGGTTGTTCACCCCAGTGCTTATGTGCACCCCACGGCGGTACTGATCGGTGACGTGATTATCGGCGCCGGTTGCTATGTAGGCCCGTTGGCCAGCCTGCGCGGCGACTTTGGGCGCATCATCCTGGAAGAAGGCGCCAATATTCAGGACACCTGTGTGATGCACGGCTTTCCCGAGAGTGACACAGTGGTGGGGCGCAACGGCCACATCGGTCACGGCGCAGTGCTGCACGGCTGCCGCATCGGTGCCGATGTGCTGGTCGGGATGAATGCGGTGGTCATGGACAACGCGCAGATTGGTGCGCGTTCGTTCGTGGCGGCTACAACCTTCGTAAAGGCGGGCTTCTCCTGCGAAGAGCAGTCGTTGGTGCTCGGCGCCCCGGCAGCGGTCAAGCGCCGCCTCAGCGATGAAGAAGTGGCCTGGAAGCGCGCGGGCACCGAGGAATACCAGCGGCTTGCCCAGCGCTGCGCCCAGGGCCTGGTGGCTTGCGAGCCGTTGACCGAGGTCGAAGCGTCGCGACCAAGAATCAGTGCCAGCACCTTCCGACCCAAGGGGGAGGGACAGTGAGGCGTGTGATGAAGTCGGCCGACGCCGATGGTCAGGCCGGGCGCTCAGGGGGTATATTTCGCAGCAACTCCATGCCCGGTCTTGTCATGACGTCCCTTGCTCCCCTCAACCAGTTGATAACCCGTTTCCAGCAGCAAACCCCACTGCGTGCCAGTTCGTTGATCATCACCCTGTACGGCGATGCCATCGAACCGCACGGTGGCACGGTCTGGCTCGGTAGCCTGATTCAGCTGCTAGAGCCCATTGGCATTAACGAACGGCTGATTCGCACCTCGATTTTTCGCCTGACCAAAGAAGGTTGGCTGAGCGCCGAGAAAGTCGGGCGCCGCAGTTACTACAGCCTGACGGGCACCGGTCGGCGGCGTTTCGAGAAGGCATTCAAACGGGTTTACAGTTCGGCGCTGCCGGCCTGGGACGGCTCCTGGACCTTGGCACTGCTGTCGCAACTGCCGCAGGACAAGCGTAAACAGGTGCGTGAAGAGCTGGAATGGCAAGGTTTTGGTGCAATTTCGCCGGTGATGCTCGCTTGCCCGCGCTGTGATCGCGTCGATGTCACCGCGACCCTGCAAGACCTTGATGTGCTGGAAGACACCATTCTGTTTGAAACCGCCGCCCAGGACGTTCTGGCCTCCAAGGCCCTGCGCATGCAGGTGCGCGAGAGCTGGAACATCGAAGCGCTGGCTGCGCAGTACAGCGAGTTCATCCAGTTGTTCCGGCCACTGTGGCAAGCGTTGCGCGAGCAGGACAGCTTGCAGCCGATGGACTGCTTCCTGGCCCGAACCTTGCTCATTCACGAATACCGCAAGCTGCTGTTGCGCGACCCGCAGCTGCCCGACGAGCTGCTGCCCGGCGACTGGGAAGGGCGGGCGGCCCGGCAACTGTGCCGCAATATCTACCGTTTGGTCAGCGCCAAAGGTGAGGAACACCTGAGTAGCGCACTGGAAACCGCCGACGGCCCGCTACCGGAGGTCGGAGAAAGTTTCTATCGGCGCTTTGGTGGGCTTAAATAGATATTCGGTTGCGTAAATATCACGTGAAAATGCAATAATCCAGGCGCGCTACAGTGTGCGCCTGGCAAATAATAAAAATATCAGTGAGGCCTGAAACATCATGATGACTGCAAATGCACTCAGGGCAGACCGTTTTGATGAATGGCTGCAGAAAATCAATCAGGCCTGCGGCCGGTTTTGCGCCCAGACCCTCGGCCCAGAGTTTTCCGGCTCGGTAAAAGAGCACAAGGCCGGTGCGATCAAGCTGAGCTTCGTCGATGTGGCGCAAGCCCGCCTCTACCGCACCGGGCGCGAAGTGGAACAGAGCGAGAACCGGCATTTTTTCGCTGCGTTTCAGTTGCAGGGCCAGGCTGAAATGGAACAGGACGGCAATCGCGTCACGCTGTCGCCGGGTGACATCACGCTGATTGATGCGACCTTGCCCAGCGATTTCACCTACAGCGACAACTCACGTCAGCTGTCGCTGATCCTGCCTCGGCACCTGGTTGAGCACAGCCAGCGCTTCAGTAGCATTCGTTGTGCCCAGCGCATCGATGCGCGTTCGCCTGTCGCAGCGCTGACCAATCGGTTGGTGCTGGAAGCTGCGCGTCACGAGACCCTCAGTTTGTCGGAAAGTGAAGCCACGCTGGAGGCTATCATCAGTCTGTTGCGTCCGGCCCTTGGCAGCACCGAGGCGGATCCGGATGTGCATGAGCGGCTGTTTCGCAAAACCGTGACCTTTATCGACGATAACATCCGTAATGAAGAACTGTGCCCGGAGCTGTTGGCTCGCGAGGTTGGGGTGTCGGTGCGCGGTTTGTACCGGATGTTCTCGAAGAAGGGGATGGTGGTTGCGCAGTACATCAAGAACCGTCGCCTGGATTTCTGTGCCGAGTCCCTGCGTCACGGTGGGGCGGAGCAGAAGCTTTCTGCCTTGGGGTATGCCTGGGGGTTCTCTGACGCCAGCTATTTCTCTACTGCTTTCAAAGCGCGTTTTGGTGTTTCGCCGGGCGAGTACCGTAAGCGTTATCAGCACTGATTTGCTGTCCGCCTTTTGTCCGTTTATACATCTTGGCAAAAGGAACCAAAACCGCGGGCTCCTGCATCCGGCCCTACCCGTGGGAGCGGGCTTGCCCCGCGATTGGGTTTTGCAGGCTAAATCGCTTCGCGGGGCAAGCCCGCTCCCACCGAGATAAGCCCTCCAGTCACCTGCACTCGGCCTCCTGAAGTCGCTACGTTTTGGCAGTGCAGCCAACACAACTGGCAGGCAGAAAAAAACCTTCATTGACCACTCCGGTTTAAATCGACATGTCAAAAGCCAGCGCTCCGACCTGAGTGATCGCTGGCTTCCCCGTGGCAGGAGATTCAGCGGGCAAAGTGGATGCCCAGGTCAGAGGTTTCAGTTCCATGCATAACAACAAGATTCGCCAGTGCCTGGCTGGTTTGGCAGTGTTCGCGCTGTTTCAGGTCTCTCAGGCGCAGGCCGCTGCCTGTGCGCCCGCTTCGGTGGAAACCGGTAGCAAACTGTTCGCCCGGGATTGCTCGGTGTGTCATGCGGTCAAGGAAGGTGTGACCGGCATGATGGGGGTCAACCTCCATGGTGTGGCAGGCCGCACCTCGGGCACCTTGCCCGGTTTCAGCTACTCGCAGGCGATGAAAGACAAAGCCGTCGCGTGGAAAGCCGAGACCCTTCAGGCCTTCATCACCCAGCCACAGGCCTACGTGCCGGGTACCTACATGCCGTACATGGGCATGCCCTCTGCTGACGAAAGCGCCGCTGTTGCCTGCTTCCTGACCCAGCAGTGATCGGTCGGGTCGGCCCAATGAATGATGAGGAATGAGTATGAGCAAGGTTGATGTACTGCCGCAGGTTGCGGCGTTTCTGCAGCGTCGGCATGGGTGCTTCATTGACGGTCAGTGGGTTGCGTCTGAAGGCAGCACCTCGCCGGTGTTGAACCCGGCCACCGGTGAAACCATCGCCCAAGTGACTGACACCAGTATCGAGCTGGTCGAGCGCGCGGTGTTGTCGGCGCGCAAGGCACATGAGACGCGGGTCTGGTCGGGGCTGCGTCCGGCGGATCGCGAGCGTATCCTGCTGCGCTTCACGGCGCTGGTCGAAGAGCACGGCGAGGAACTGGCGCAACTGGAAACACTGTGCCAGGGCAAGTCGATCAACATGGCGCGGATGCTCGACGTCAATGCCACCGTTGAGTTCATGCGCTACATGTCCGGTTGGGCGACCAAGATCGAAGGGCAGACCCTCGACGTTTCGATTCCGCTGCCAGAGGGCGCACGTTACACCGCATTTGCCCGTCGCGAGCCGGTGGGTGTAGTGGCTGGTATTGTGCCGTGGAACTTCCCGCTGATGATCACCGCCTGGAAAGTGATGCCAGCATTGGCCACAGGCTGCACGGTGGTGATCAAGCCATCGCCGGAAACCCCGCTGACCGCACTGCGCTTGGTCGAGCTGGCCCTTGAAGCCGGTGTGCCGGCGGGTGTGTTCAACCTGGTCACCGGCGGCGGCAACGTCGGCCAGGCACTGGCCTCGCACAAGAAAATCGACAAAGTATCGTTCACTGGCTCGACTGCGGTGGGCAAGATTGTCGGTGGTGTAGCGGTGCAGAACATGACCCGCTTCGCCCTCGAGCTGGGTGGCAAGAACCCGATGATCATCCTCGCCGATGCCGACATCGACAAAGCAGTGCAGGGTGCCTTGCTGGGTGGCTTGCTCAACAACGGCCAGGTGTGCGCTGCAGCTTCGCGCTTCTATGTACACCGCTCACGCTACGACGACTTCGTGGCCGGCCTGGCTGCTGCGGTTTCTGGTATGCCAATGGGTGCAGGCATGGACACCACTGCGGCGGTTAACCCGCTGGTGTCGCGCAAGCAACAACAGAGCGTACTCAAGCACATCGAGACGGCAAAGCAGGAAGGTGCCCGCGTGGTCACCGGTGGCGAGCCGGTCGAGAGCGACGGTTTCTACGTGCAACCGACGGTGCTGGCTGATGTCAACCACAGCATGGCAGTAGCCCGCGCTGAGGTCTTTGGTCCGGTACTTTCGGTGATTCCGTTTGACGATGAAGAACAGGCCATTGCCATGGCCAACGACAGTGAATACGGCCTGGCGGCCAGCCTATGGACCAACGACCTGACCAAGGCGATGAACCTGGTACCGCGTATCGAAGCGGGTACGGTGTGGGTTAACGCTCATGTGTTGCTTGACCCGAACATGCCGTTTGGTGGGGTCAAGCAGTCGGGTATGGGGCGTGAGTTTGGCCGTAGCGTGGTTGAGGCTTATACCGAAATCAAGTCGGTGTGTATCTCGCACTGATCGTTGTTTGCTCTTTTGTGGCAGGCCTTGTGCCTGCCTTTTTTTTTGGGCTGGATTTTTTGTAGGGCTATTGGCGTTGTGAGTTTACCCATTGTTTTGTGGGGAAGTAGGCAAAGCCGCGGGTTCTACCTGTGGGAGCTGTCTACAGTTTGTGGGAGCGGGTTCATCGAGGCGTCGAACCGACGCGAACACGGGCGAAGCCCGTGCCATTCATCGCGGTGTTTACTTCGCGGGTGAACCCGCTTCCACAGAATTTTTTAAACCCTGGTGGGAGCGGGCTTGCCCCGCGATTGGATTTTGCATGCTAAATCGCTTCGCGGGGCAAGCCCGCTCCTACCGAGATCAGTCCTTCAATCACCTGCACTCGGCCTGCTGAAGTCAAGCTTCAAGCTTTTGCGAGTGGGTTAGTTCAGACGCTGGAGGGGACCCGGAGCGAAGCGTAGGGCCGGATGCAGGAGGGAGCGGCTTTGCCTACTTTGCCCAAGAGCAAAGCAGGCCGCCGGAAGGTCAGTAACTCATGCCATCTTCAATCGCGATGCCCTTGGCGCGCATCTGCGAGATCAGACCGACGCGCACCGTCGGCACGTTGAGCAACGCCTGGCGCCGCACCGCGGCCACTTCCTCACCGGTGTACGGCTGAAAATGCTCGGGTGTGCTGTTGCCCGCAATGCCGTCTTTGCGCATCAGCCAATTGATCAGCATGGCCAGTTGGTCGTCGTTGAGCGCCGACTGGGCCATGCCGGGCACCCGCACGAGAAACTCACGACCGCCGTCAACCTTGAGGAAGTTGCCGACGAAGTCTTTCATGCGCGGTACATCATTGGCCTTGGAACCACTGCCGTCGCCAAGGTGGCAACCCGCGCATTGCAACTGGTAGTTCACCGCAGTGCTGTAGCCAGCTTCGGCGATTGGCGTTTGCACCGCTTCGTTGCCCGGGGCATGCTTCTGGTTCGGATCAGGAATGGCACGCGCCATGGCCAGCGGAGCGGCCATGGCACAGGTCAGACCGACGATCAGTAAAGAGCGCAGGGTCCGGGCCATATCAGATCGCAACGCCGCGAATGATCGACACGGTGCAGTGGTAGATGTGCGACTTGGCCGCCAGGCACCAGTTCACATCGTTGTTGTTGAACGGACGGTACGCGGGCTCTTCGCTGTCGTTGCGGGTACAGGCGCACTGGTTGCAGCTGTGCTTACCGCAGCAGTCGTTGTAGGAAATGATGTAGTCCTTGCCGTCGGCCGGGTTGCGGCAGGTGCCGATCCAGGTGACCTGAGAAGCTTCGGTGCCGGGTGGGCAGGAGTTCACGCTACCGCCGCAGCACGCGCACAGGAAGCCGTCGACCGAGCAGTAACGCCAGTAGTCGCAGCTGTTCGGGTCACCCGGGTCGCCCGCCATCGGCTTGTCGGCGGCCAGTGCCTTGCTGGTGCGGTCGATCGGCAGCAGTACCGGCAGGGCAGCACCGGCGATCATCAGCGAACCAAGGCGGCCAAGCAGTTTGCGTCGCGAGGTGGTGTCAGCAACGTGGCGGGTGGAGCGCTCGAACAGGCGGTCGAGGAGTTTCATGGGCCTCTCCTTTGGTTATCGTTATGCGTGGGAGTGTGGAGTGCTGTGGTCATGCGCGTGCGTATGGTCGCTACCGTTGCCATGCAGGTACTGCTGCAGGGTGGCGCTGCCCAGGTGCTCGGTTTCGAACAGGCTGTCCAGGTGTTCGCGCGAGTTGACCAGACCCTTGGCACGCAAAACGCCGTTCTGGTCGATCAGTGCTGCATACGGCAGTTTGCCGATCTGGTAGGTCATGCCGATTTCCGGGCCGACCACGTAGGTGGCGCCTTCGAGTTTGTGTTCCTGGATCAGCTTCTGTTGGGCGTCCATGTCGCCGTCGCTGACGTACACCACCTCGAGGCGGTTGGCCTGGTCTTTGGCAATCGATTTGATCGCCGGCAGCAGCGACTTGCAGATCGGGCAAGTTGGCGAGAGGAAGAACAGCAGTTGAGCTTTCTCACCGGCATAGCCGAAGTTGACCGGGCGGCCGTTACGATCAGACGCGGTAACTTGTGGCGCGGGTTCGTTGACCGCAACGCCTTTGTCGACCATCAGTGCGCCGGCGGGCGCCAGGCGCGAGTGCAGTACGCCGATCTGGCGTACCAGACCCATGATCACGAAAGACACGGCGATCAGCAGTGCCCAGAGCAGAATGTTGGAGACGATCAGGCCTTCCATAATTCACCTTCCAATAAGTTTGAACAGACGAGGGCCGTTGGCCAGCAGGCCTTCGGCAGCAGCGTAAACAAGCAGCAGAACGGTACTGGCGGCGATCACCACGAAACCGTCAAAAAAGCCAAGGTCGCGTGCCTGCGGGGTGATACCGGCGGTCAGCGCCAGTACCACCAGCACGCTGTTGCGGGCCAGCAGCAGTGGGCGTAGCGGTTGCGCCTGATCGGGGCCAGAGCAGCCGCAGTCGATGTCAGCACGGCCGCGCCACAGGTTGATGCCGATGGCGGCTGCATACAGCGCCAGCAAGCCGGCGGCCAGCAGCGCAGCGATCGGCCGGCTGGCCGGAACCAGCAAGGCGAAGGCCACGCCGATTTCCACCAGCGGCAGGCCTCGGGCAATCAGCTTGACCAGTACCTTGGGCAGCAACTGGTAATCTTCCAGTTGCCCGGCGAAGCGGGCCGGCGCGCGGACTTTGTGAGTCGCGGCGCTGGCCAGGATCACCGCAATGGTGATCGCGCTGGCAATGATGAAGATCGGATCGATGTGCATGGGCTCACCTCACTCAGTGACTGAGAATTTGTGTGGCGGTTTTATGCAGCTTTTCCATCGTGCCGGTGTGTTTGTTGCTCTTGAGGTCGAAGATCTCCATGCCGCCGCCAACGTTGATGCCGAGCAGCAATGGGGTGTCATCGCTGGTGGCCTGCAGGCTCCAGATCGGCGCGCCCTCGGTGCTCAGGGTGGCGATCTTCTTCTGGGTTTTCAGGTCGAAGGCCCAGATGGTGTTGCTCGGGTCTTCCCACTTCATGGCTTCGTGGGCATCGTGCATGAGCACGTACAGACGATTGAGTTTAGGTGCCACCGCCAGCAGCTGCCAGCCACCCGGCGCCCAGCCCGCCTTGCGTTCTTCGTCGCTGACCAGCGACCAGGTCGGCAGGATTTTCGCTTCCGGACCGGACAGGTCCAGGGTGTGCACGGTGCCGGTGGTGTTGGTGAAGTAGAAGGTATCGCCAACGTTCACTGCACGCTCGACCAGTTTCTCGGCGTTCGGGTCGAAGAACTTGGTCTGGGTTCGGGCCGTTTCTTTGCCGCTGTCGTCGAGGGTCAGCAACTGGATGCTGCCGTCACCGCACAGCGAAGCAATACGGCGTTTGCCCACCGGGTAGCTGAGCACACAGCCGGGAATGGCGATTTCGCCGGCCACGGCCTTGGCCTGGGTGTCGACCACGGTGATTGAGGTGGACGGGGTGAAGTTGTAGACGTAAACGAAGCGGTCGTCGGCGCTGGTGGACAGGCCGAAACGCTGGGTCAGCGACTCGGAACGCTTGGACGGAATTTCCAGCTCCCAGTCAGGAGACAGCGTGGAGGTATTCCAGGCGGTCAGCACGTCGGTGCGAGTGCCGCGAGTGCCGCGCGAGTAGAAAATGTCGGCGCTGTACAACTGCTTGCCGTCACGGCTCAGGGTCGAGGGTGCGGCAAAACCGGTGCTGACCATACCGAGGAATTTTTTCTGGTCCGGGTCAATCACGATCACGCGACCGGCGACGAAGCTGTCAAATTCGACGTCGATCATGTAGGCGCGGTGCGGCGAAGGCGGGAAGGGCAACACGGTCTGGCCGATGCCTTTGTCAGCGGGCAGCTCGGCATGGGCCATGTGCACGCCGGCCAGTGACACACCAAGAGCCAGTGTGGTTTGAGCAAGGATCCTGGTTATTCGCATCAGGGGGGCTCCCTTAATTATTGGATTTGGCGGAACGCGAAAGTATTGGCAAGTTTGTACTGGTCTAGTCTGCCTTGAGGGCAGACAAGGGGCATTGTTGTGTCTGCCAACCCATTGTGTACCTGTGCCAGTCGGCTGCCTCTGCCAGCACGCGCCTTTCGTCGGGCGGGCAGGGGCTGCGGGTTGAGCGTGGGTTCAAATGCGGAAGCTGTCCACCAGGTGTTTCAGGCGGGCTGCCTGCTGTTCCAGGTCGGCGCAGGCGCGTAGGGTGGCGTTGAGGTTCTCCACGCCTTCCTGATTGAGGGTGTTGATTTCGTTGATGTCCATGTTCAGGGCTTCGATCACCGAGGTTTGCTCTTCGGTGGCGGTGGCCACTGACTGGTTCATCCCGTCGATCTCGCCGATGCGCTGCGTCACGCTACCCAGGCGGTCACCGGCCTGATTGGCGATCACCACGCTGTCGGCACTGTGGTTTTGGCTTTCGTTCATGGTCGTCACCGAGTCGCGGGCGTCTACCTGCAGGCCCTCGATCATGGTCTGGATTTCCTGGGCCGAAGCCTGGGTGCGGTAGGCCAGGTTGCGCACTTCATCGGCGACCACGGCAAAACCACGCCCTGCTTCCCCGGCTCGCGCCGCCTCAATAGCAGCATTGAGTGCGAGCAGGTTGGTTTGCCCGGAGATGCTTTTGATCACTTCGAGGATCTGACCGATATCCACGGTTTTGCTATTGAGCGTTTCGATGGTGCTGCTGGAGGCACTGATCTTGCTCGACAGCTGGTGCATGGCCGAAATCGTCCGGGCAAGGACCTGGCTGCCTTCCTCGGCAAGTTGGCGCACATCCGAGGCCTGATGGGAGGCGTCGGCAGCGTTGCGGGCGATCTCCTGGGCGGCGGCGCCCAGTTGGTTGATCGCGGCGGCGACGCTGTTGGTACGGCTGGCCTGTTCGTCGGAGTTACACATGGATGAGTTGGAAGCGCTGACCACCCGCGTGGCCACCTCGTTGAGCTGGCGGGTGGCCGACGACACTTCACGGATCGAGCGGTGGATACGCTCGACGAAGTGGTTGAACGCCGTGGCCAACTGGCCAATCTCGTCGCGCGATTGCACAGCCAGGCGGCGGGTCAGGTCGCCTTCGCCCTGGGCAATGTCTTCAAGCATGTGGGTTAGGCTCTGCAACGGGCGAGTGATGCGCAAGGCGGCCAGCCAGATCAACAGCACGCCGAGCAAGGCCGCGCCGCCGCCCAGTAGCAGCTCCAGGTTGGTGGTGTGGTCGCGTTGCTGGTCCAGGGTTTGCTGCAGGCGCTGCGCCGGTTCCAGCAGGGTGTGTTGCGGTACGCCGACCAGGATGCCCCAAGGGGTGGCACCGGCGATGGGCTCAAGCGGTTCAAGTACGTTGATCTGCGTAGGGTCGACGAGCACTTTGGCTTGCTTGTGTTGCAAGGCACTCAGGACGGCGGTGGCATCACGTGCCAGTACCTGGTTAACGTGTTGGCCTAACTGCTTGGCATCCTGGCTGTGCGCCGCCATCACCCCGCTCGGGCTGATGATGCTGATCTTGCCGTTGCCGTCGAACAAGCCACGGCTGCTGATCTCGCTGCTCTGTTGCAGGGCGGCGAGGTTGATGTCGAGGCCGATGACGGCGATGACCTTGCCGTTTTCCAGTAGAGGAAAGGCAATGCTGGTGACCAACTTGCGGGTGCCGGAGGCTTCGTCGAAGTAGGGCTCCAGCACGCAGGCCGCCTGGCGGTCGCGGGCACAGGTGTAGAAGGCGTTGTACGGGCTACCGCTGGGGCCGGGTTGGGTGTTGGCCAGCAGGCCCTCGTCACCGATCACCGGTTGCAGCTCGCCGGGCTTGCTCTGTACCCAGTACAGGGCAAAGCGGCCGGCCTCGTTGCTGCCCAGTTCGGCCTGGCCGGCAAATTGGCTGTCTGCGCCGTCCAGGGCATTGGCTTCGAAAATGACAAACAGCCCGAGCAGGTCGGGCTTGTCGGTCAAGGCTTGGCGTAGTTGCCGGGTCAGTTCCTCGCGTAACTGCTGCGGCGCTAGTTCGCCGTGCTGAGCGCGCTGGCGTAAATACAGCAGGTAGCGCGATAGCCCCTGGCCGTATTCGTGGGTCTGCATGAAGGTGCGTTGTACTTGCAGGGCCTGTACCTGGGCGAGGGCCTGCATATGGCGTTCGGCGGCGCTGGCCAACATGGCGCTGCTTGAGGATTTGACTTGCTCATTGCTTTGCCCGGCTTGATACAGCGACAGCCCAACGAGGAGGGCGACGATCAGCAGTAAGCAGAGGCTGGCGAGTAGGGTGATCTTGTTCTGGATAGTCAGGAGGCTGGGGCGCATGACAGGCACTCAGATCAGGGGGCAATCCATTGCGGGTGACGGCGGTGCCGTCACCCGAAGGGCATCAGAAGAAGGTGGCGAATACCAGTTGGGCATACAGGTTGCTGTCGTTATTGCCCAGTTGGGTGCCGCCCTGTTCGGCGCTCTTGTCCGGTTGGTACAGGCCAACCAGCGGCATGACCATCAGGTGCTCGTTGACGGTCCATTCCACGTACAGGTCGACCTCGCGACCATCGGTGTTGCCCAGATCACGGTCGATGGTGTCGTAGTTGAACCACAGCGCGCCGACGTTCACGTTCTCCAGTGGCGATACGGTGAGTCCGACTTTCTGGATGCGCGAGTTGGTGTTGAACGGGCCGGCATAGTTACCGGCGACCTCACCCTGGAACCAGGTGCCGAAGCCACGGCTCAGGCCGTAGAACAGAGTGTCATAGCCTTCCGAGAAGCGGCTGTAACGGTAACTGAGGTTGGGTGACCAGGCGACGTCGGCGAAGGTCCAGCCGGCTTCCAGGTACCAGGCGTCTTCGGTGGCAGTGTGGGGTTTGTCCTGGTGGGCGTATTCGCCGGAGAGGAACAGGTTTTCCACCCCGGCGTTGCCGGTGGCGCGCAGGCTGTAGGTTTTCATGCCGTCGCGTTCCAGCTGCGCTGGCGATGCGTACTGCTCATCGACATCAGTGGTGTCGATGTAAGTCAGGCCGACGGTACCGGCTTCGGCCACGTGCTCAAGGGTGGCGACGTACATTTCGGTTTTGGCCTGGGCGCGGTTGTCTGACTTCAGCCACATCAGGTCGCTGCGCCAGCCTTCCTGGCCACCGAGGCGCAACACGGCGGTCTGGTCAAAGCTCTTGCGCGCCGCCAGGTAGTAGGCGCCGCCGCGGTTGAACTCACCATCGGCCAGGCCTTTACCCAGGTTCAAGGAGTCGCCCTGAATCAGAAAGCCATCGCCAACGCTGATGTTCTGGCGGCCGAACGACAGGTCGACGCCATTTTCGCCAAGCGCCTGGATCAGGTTGCCGGAGCGCCAGCCGAGGTAGGCGTCTTCGATTTTGGTGGTGCGCTCGGAGCCATCGCTGAAACCGGCGGCATCACCGTCGCCCCAACTCCCCGAACTCAGCAGTGCGAAGGCGCCATAGGCGCTACCCGCGCCGCCCAGGCCTTGGTCACCGCTCAAGCCATATTTGATGTAACCCTCGCGCCACGAGGACGAGCCTTCGTTCAGGCGCCCGGAAATCGCGTAGTTTTCCTGGCTGTGGAACACACCGAATACGGCTTCGAGGTTGGCGTTCAGGTGGCTGTTGTCATCGGCATACAGCTCATATGCGCCAACCTGAGTAGCAGCTGAGACCAGCAACGCGAGGGTGGAGAGGTGAAGCAAGGGCGACTTGTACATGGACGGGGTTCCGTTCTTATTAGTGTCGGCGAGCAACTCGAATGAGTACGCCCGGATACTAAGTCGTCGCTTCAGGTCGTCCTTGTGCCTGCTTGCCATCCGTTTGCGTGTGTCTGCCAGATTGTGTGACGGGTCCGGGACCGGTCATTTCAGCCCAGGACTAAAGCCGCTGATTTTTTTGGTTTTTTTATAAAATTTCGCTTTACGACAGGTACATACCTGCGTAATATGCGCCCCACAGCAGGCACATAGCTCAGTTGGTTAGAGCACCACCTTGACATGGTGGGGGTCGTTGGTTCGAGTCCAATTGTGCCTACCAAATCTCGACAAAAAGGGCGATCCGAAAGGATCGCCCTTTTTGCTTGTGCGGTGCCGACCGGCACCGCCTCACTCAATCGGCAAAACCATGAAAGCTGGTGAAACCTTCAATGGCTTCACGCGGTGTTTTCATGGTGTTTTCCGCCGCATCATGCACCTCGTGACCCAAGGCAATGCCGCAGACCAGCAGTTGCTCCGCAGGTAACTGCACGTGCGCCCGCACGACCTGATGGTAACCGGCAAAGGCGGCCTGGGCGCAGGTGTGCAGGCCGCGTGCCCGGGCCGCCAACATGAAGGTCTGAAGGAACATGCCAAGGTCCAGGAAACTACCGGCACCCAGACGACGGTCGAGGCTGATCAGCAGCCCCACCGGAGCATCGAAGAAGCTGAAGTTGCGCAGCTCTTGCTGGCGGCGGGCAACTTTGTCGTGGCGTTCGATGCCCAGGGTTTCGTAGAGCTCGAAGCCCACTTCACGGCGGCGTTGCTGGTAAGGCTCAAACCAGTGCTCGGGGTAATAGGCATATTCCGCGTCTGGTGCATGGGCACTGGCCACATGGCTGAGGATGTCGGCGCACAGCGCTTGCTTGCGCTCGCCCGTAATGACGTGAACCTGCCACGGTTGGGTGTTGCTGCCGCTGGGCGCACGGGCTGCCAGTTCAAGCAGCTGTTCGAGGGTTGCGCGAGGTACCGGCCATGGCTGAAAGCGGCGGACTGATTTACGTGAACGGATGGCAGCATCGACATGCATGGTAGGGCGTCCTTCAAAAGAGGCACGGCGCCGCGGGGCGCCGTCATCAGTGTTTGGTGTCATTCAAATGCTCGGCACGGATGCCAAACAATAGCAACAGCGTGCCGATTACCAGCGTGATCGCGATCATATCGAAGGCCAGGTACAGGTTGCCGGTGGCCGACTTGATGGCGCCGACCGCCGCCTGGCTGACCACGCCTGCCAGGCCGCCGATGCAACTGATCACTGCAATGCCGATGGCGGCGCAGGAAGGCGACAGCAAAGCGGGCGGAATGGTCCAGAACAATGACACCGCCGACAGGGCGGCGGCGGCACCAACGCTCATCAGGATCACCGATGCCAGCAAGTGGCCCTGAGCCGGCGCCATCAGCAAAAAGCACAGGGCGCTGAGCAGCACGGTGAACGCCAGATGCCAGCGGCGTTCCAGGCGGCGGTCGGAGCTGCGCGCCAGCAGGTACATGCCGACAATCGCCCCGGCGTAGGGCAGGCTGGAGATCAACCCGATCTGTTTCAGGTCTTCTATACCGAAGCCGCGGATCAGGGTGGGCATCCAGTACGACACGGTATTCGAGCCGCTGTAGATACAGAAGAACACCAGGCCGGCGATATACACCCTGGGTTGGCGCAGTACCTCGATCAGGCGCGCCGGTGGCGGCGCGCTGCCCTGTTGCTGTGACAGGGTGGCAGCGATCACCGACTTCTCGCGGTCGTTGAGCCAGCGGGCGTCTGCCGGGCGATCTGCCAGCCAGCACCAGACCAGCAGGCCCAGGAGAATGGCCGGGATGCCTTCCAGCACGAACAGTGCCTGCCAGTCCCTGAGCCCCAACCAGCCATCGAAGTGGCTCATGATCATGCCCGCCAGTGGGCCGCTGATCATGCCGGCGGTCATGGCGGCCATCAGCAGCACGGCGGTGATACGCGCCCGCCAGGCAGCCGGGAACCAGAAGGTGAGGTAGAGGATCATGCCGGGGAAGAATCCGGCTTCCGCCACGCCCAGGCAGAAACGGGCGATGATCAATTGGGTAGGGGTGGTGACGAAGGCCGTGGCGACCGTGACCAGGCCCCAGAGGATCATGATGCGGCCCAGGGTGGCACGCGCACCGACCCGCTGCATGTACATGTTGCTGGGCACTTCGAAGAGGATGTAACCGAGGTAGAAGATGCCCGCGCCGATGCCGTAGGCCGCATCGGTCAGGGCAATGTCTTCAGCCATGCGCAGTTTGGCGAAGGCCACGTTGGCACGGTCGATGGTATTGATCACGTAGCCCAGGAACAGCAATGGCAACAGTCGCCAGAGGGCCTTGCGCAGCACGGCATCGGCTTCAGCGGTGGACGGCGGAGCAAACGACAGAACCTGCTCGGACGGTGATGACATGGGTGATCTCCGGTGCGTGGGCGCGTGTTTTTGTTCTTGTGGGTGGGGAGGTTTGGGACCTTAGGGTAGGCCTGGGGAAATGTCCCTACCCGAGTCGGGGGGCGCGACACTTTGGAGGTGTGGGTAGAGTCGTGCCAGACGATGATCGCCGTCCTTCGGTGGCGACAGGTACCAGGAGGCGATGCCGTGACCCGTAGATTCACTGTTCTGAATGCACCCGGCCGCCGCATGGATGGCGGTGTGTTGTTCGGCTCCACGCCGCAACAGGTCTGGGCTGAGTGGATCAGGCCTGATCATGACAACCAGATCGAGCTGCCTTCCCGGGCGCTGTTGGTGCAGCAAGATGGCCGCAACATTCTGCTGTTGGCCGGCGCCGACATTCTGCTCGCGCCGCTGCCGAACACCTGCCGATGCCAGCAACACGGGCATGGTTTGCTGGACGACCTGGCCAAGCTTGGCCTGAGCGAGCACGACATTCATGTGGTGCTGCTCAGCCACCTGCATGCACAGCTGTCTTCGCGCCTTCAGGCGGCCGCCGACGACGGGGAACTGCCGCGTTTACTGTTTCCCCGGGCGCGTTACCTGGTGAGCGCACGCCACTGGCACCGGGCGCGGCACCCGCACCCCCGTGACCGCCGCCTGTTCGTGCCGCAGATTCTCGGGCGGTTGCAGTACAGCGAGCGGCTTGAGCTTGTCGAGGGTGGGAGCTGTGAGCTACTGGGGGAGGGCTGGCGCCTGCACCTGAGCGACGGCCACACGCCGGGGCAATTACTGCCGGAAATCGATTCTCCTTCAGGTCCGTTGATCTTCGCCGGTGATCTGGTGCCTGGAACACACTGGCTGCAGTTGGACGTCACCAGTGCGCACGCCCGTAACCCGGAGTGTCTGGTGGAAGAAAAAGAGCAACTGCTCGATCACCTGATCGCCCGACGCGGGCGTATGGTGCTGGCCCGTGACCCGCGGGTAGCGATGATCCGGGTCTGCCGTGACCGCCAGTCACGTTATCAGCCCTACGACGAGCATGCCTCGTTGCTGCGGCTCGAAGCCTGAACCCGAAGTTCAGAACGCAACAGGGGGCCTCAGCGTCCCCTGTTGCTTCAGCGCACATCAAACCCTCAATAGCGCGTCAGGCCAAGGCCCGCCGTGTCCGCCACAAGTCACGCTCCACCAGACCGTCCCAGAAACCCAATGCGCCTGATTCGATAGCAGCACTGCCCAGTTGCTGTGCCCACTGGGCATCGCTACCGAACTCTTCGCGCCAGGACCACAGCCGTCGGGTGACGTGGTGCAGGCTGTGCTCATGGGTGAATCCGATCGAGCCATGCACCTGATGGGCCACCGAGCACCCCAGGGTGGCAGCTTCGCTGGCGCAGACCTTGGCGGCAGCGATGTCGAACAGCAGGCGCTGAGGCGTTGCCAGTTGGCCGTCGAGGAAGTCGCTGGCGCTGCCCAAGGCGATCTGCGTGGCCATGCGCGCCATGGCCAGCGCTCCAGCCATCTGCGCCAGCAGTTGCTGCAGCGCTTGTTGGCGGCCGATCGGCTTGCCGAACTGCACGCGCTCGTTGGCATAACCCACAGCCTTGTCCAGCGCCGACTCCAACGCGCCCACCAAGGTGCAGGCACGCAGTAATGCACCCAGCAGCCACACCGGTTCCCCCACCCCCGGCAAGGGCAGCGCGGCACTGGCCAGCAGGGGCGTGCGCTGGAAGCACAGGGTGTCGCGCTGCTCGTTGGCAACGTTGCACGCGGCGCTGCGCTCCACGCTGCTGTGGCGCAGATCGACCAGGGCTATGTGCTGGTCATCGGCGATCACCGCCCACGGGCAGGCGCGCGACCACGGTACCTGTTCGGCGCGGCCATTGACGCTGAGCCCTTGCAGATCGAGCTGCACGTCGCCCAGGCGACCGGCCTGGATCAGGCTGACCGACCCCTCGGGAATGTCCAGGCCGGCACGCGTCAGCAGGGCCGTGGCCAACAAGGTTTCGCCCAGGGGCAGGGGGGCTTGCCAGTAACCGATGGCCCGCAGAATGGCACTGGCATCACGTAGGCTGGCACCGCTGCCGCCTGCCTGTTCCGGAACCAGGGCATGGGGCAGGCCGATGTCGACCACACGCTGCCACAGCGCTTCGATGCAGCCATCACGGTCGAAGTCGGCCAGTGCCGATGCACTGATCTCGCGGGCGAACAGGCGCTCGACACTCTCGGCAATCAGAGTGTGCAGTTCGGATGGGGTGGCGCTGTCAGCGCCAAGGGTTTCGAGGCAATTCATCGTAGTCCAAGTCCTCGGGCAATGATGCCGCGCAGAATTTCTCGGGTGCCGCCCCGCAACGAGAAGGACGGCGCGGTCTGGGTGAGGTAACGCAGGGTCTGGTCAAGGGGCGAACCTGCTGGGCGCAGGCCACCGAACAACTCATGGGCAAGGTCGGGCATCGCTTGCTCCAGCAGGGCACCCTGGTCTTTGACCAGCGTGGCGGCGACTGCGGGGTTCTCGCCACGAGCGAGCATGCCGGCAACCCCGAGCGACATCTGTCGCAATGCGGCATAACGTGCGGCGACACGGCCGAGGGCGGCGGTATGACGTGCGTCGTTCGGGTCAGCAACTTCGAGCATTTCCAGGTACAGCTGAGTGCTGCTCAGGTAACGCTCCGGTCCGCTGCGCTCCAGTGCCAGTTCCGCGCCCACCTGTTTCCAGCCGTCACCCAGTTGGCCAATCACATCGCTGTCAGGCACGAACACATCTTCAAGGAACACCTCGTTGTAGTCGTGTTCGCCGAGCATGTTGAGGATCGGACGAATGCTGATGCCAGGGGCGTTCAGATCGACGAGAAATTGCGAAAGCCCGGCATGGCGATTGCTCTCGTCACGCGGTGAAGTGCGCAGCAAGGTCACCATGTGCTGTGCGCGGTGAGCACCGGTGGTCCAGATTTTCTGGCCGTTGACCCGCCAGCCACCGGGCACCTTGTCGGCGCGGGTGCGGACTGCAGCGAGGTCGGAGCCGACATCCGGTTCACTCATGCCGATGGCGATGTAGGTTTCGCCGCGGGCGATACCCGGGCAAATTCGCGGCGCCAGGTTGTCCGGCGAAAAGCGGATAAACAGCGGCCCGCTCTGGCGCTCGGCAATCCAGTGAGCATTGACCGGCGCACCGGCCGCGAGCAGCTCTTCCAGCACCACGTAGCGCTCCAGGGCGCTGCGTTCATGGCCGCCGAACTGGCGCGGCCAGGTCATGCCCAGCCAGCCGCGTGCACCCAGCTGGCGGCTGAATTGTTCATTGGCGCCGTTCCAGTTTTTGGCGCGCTCGGCGGCGGGGAAGTCGCGCAGCACTTCACTCAGAAAGGTACGAACCTCGGCCCGCAACGTTTCGCTGGTGGCGTTCAGTGTACAAGGACGTATATCAAGGGCTTGCATAGGGATCTGCTCGCAAGGTGGAAGAAGTTTAACTTGCTTGTCAGTCAGCAAGTAAATACGCTAGCAGCAGCTTCACCTGTCCGACAAGTCTGTTTTTTCAAAGGAGTTCGCCATGTCAGTCGCTACACCTTTCAATCCGGGTCCTGGACTTGAGCTCGCTCTGCAAGGGCATGTGGCGGTCCTGGAGTTCAGCCGGCCGCCGCTGAATTTTTTCGACAAGGCGTTGATCGAGGACCTTGTGACCGCCCTGGAGTACCTGGATCAGTTGCCCGAATGCCGAGTGGTGGTGTTGCAGGCCGCTGGCAAGACGTTCTGCGCCGGCGCCGACTTCAACGGCAGCGAGCAAACCCGCAACCCGGATTTCCCGCGCCAGTTGTACAAATACGCCGTACGTATGTTCCGCACTCGCAAGCCGCTGATCGTGGTGGTCGAAGGGGCAGCGGTTGGTGGTGGTTTGGGGCTGGCGCTGGTGGGCGATTACCGGGTAACCAGCGAGCGGGCGCGCTTTTGCGCCAACTTCAACCGCCTGGGTATTCACCAGGGGTTCGGCATTTCTGTGACCTTGCCGCGAGTGGTGGGGATCCAGATGGCCTCGTTGTTGATTGCCACCGGGCGCCGTATCGACGGCCGGGAAGCGGTACGGATCGGGTTGGCCGATGTTTTGGCGGACGTGGGCGGCGAGCGTGAAGCGGCGATGGCGCTGGCCTCGGAGATTGCCCAGAGTTCACCGCTGGCAGTGATGTCCAGTCGTGAGACACTACGCAGCGGCCTTGCCGATGCGGTGGACGCCGTGATCGATCGTGAGGCCAGCGAACAGGCCTGGCAGATCGTCACCGCCGACTTCGCCGAAGGCAACCGCGCCATGGCTGAGCGGCGCCTGCCAGTATTCACCGGCCACTAACGAGGAAGCGTCATGACCGACAGCACAACCCCCACCAGCCACGCTAACCGCAGAACCCAGACCGAACGTCGGGCCGATGCCGAACGTCGCCTGTTGGAAGCCGCGCGGCAGCTCGTTGCGCGCAAGGGGTGGGTCGGTATGACGCTGGCCGAAGTTGGTGAAGAGGCCGGCTACAGCCGCGGTCTTGCTGCCCACCACTTCGGTAGCAAGGCTGGCCTGTTGCGGGCTTTGGCGGCTTATGTAAACCGTAATTTCATGTGCCTGGTCGACCTCGAACTGCCACGTCGTACGCCGGGCCTGGATGCGCTGTTGGGATTTGTCGGGGTTTACCTGGGCCGTGGCGACACCGACTGGACCAACACTCGGGCTCTGCTGGCGTTGATGGCAGAAGCAGTGACCGAGGATGCTGAAACCCGCGAGATCCTCGGCGATTACAACCGCCAGGTGCAAGGCTACCTGGCTGAGCACATTCGCACGGGTATCGCCAGCGGTGACATTCGCCGCAGCGTCGATGCGGCAACCGGCGCCACGCTGATTCTCGCTACCTTGCGCGGCGTGATGCTGCAATACCTGCTGGATCCGGTGAGCATCGAATTGCCTGCGGTGCAGCGGCAGATGCTCGACTTTGTCGAGACTGCGTTGGCTGCGCCGCGGTAGCAGATCCATCTCGGTGGTAGCTCGGCTTGCTCCGCGATGGGTCGCGCAGTAATCGTAAAGCTACCGCGCCAGGTCGCAGGGCAAGCCAGCTCCTACCGGGGCTCAGTCGCTTAGTCCAACAGGCCGCGCTGCCTGGCGATCGCCACCGCCTCTGTACGGCCTTGTGCACCCAGTTTGGCATTGACCCTGCGCAAGTGAGATTTGACCGTGAGTTCGGAGAGAAACAGCTTCTCGGCGATTTCCCGATTGCGGTAACCCAGTGCCAGCAAGCGCACCACTTGCAGTTCCCGCGCGGTCAGCCCGGCTTCGCAGGCGTCTGTTTCAACCTCGTGACTCGCTGCGACCAACGTCATGCGCGCCTGCAATTGGGCAACGAAGCCAGGCGCGATCGCCAATGCCTGTTCCTGCCCATAGTGGGTCACAACCCAGCGCTCCAGTAAGGCTGCCAGGGCGGAGCCCTCATCCAGGAAGTTGCGTTTGAAGCCCACCTGGCTGGCAGCGCGCAGCGCTTCTGTCAGTTCATCCAGCGCCGCGCGGTGCTCGCCGCAGCTGTCCAGAGCCAAGGCCAGCAAGGTCTGCAGCTTCAAGGCTCGGTACAGGCGGTGCTCGCCACGCGCCTGTGTCAGGGCATCGCGCAACGCGGGTACGGCCTGGGGTTCGCCCTGGGCGATGGCCAGGCGTTGGGCAGCGATAAAGGGGGTGTCTACCTCGTTGGCGTAGAACAGCACTCCGGAGTGCGCCCAATCGCCCAGCTGTTCAGCCGAACGCAAGGCATGCCGGGCGGTGTCCGGACGGTTTGCCAGGGTGGCCAGCCGGGCGCGCTCCAGCCAGGCGGAACAAAGCATGCGCCGGGAGCCGGTCTGGTGGCCAAACTGCTCCAGTTGGGTGAGGTAGCGCATCCAGGTGTCGTGATCGCCGTCCAGCGCGGCCATGCGGGCCAATAGCACATGGGCGCTGATCAGGGCATCCGGGGAGCTCATTTCTTTGATTTGCGGTAGCGTCTGTTCCAGGCGTTGCCTGGCCTCGGTCAGTTGGTCGCACTGGTAGAGCAGCAGGGACAGGCACACTTGCAACGAGGTGGTGGCCGGCTCGCCAAGCAGCTGGTTGCGTTGTTCAGTCGCGCGCAGGCGCTCAAGCGCGCTGTCCAGTTGCCCCTGGTGCAGGTCTAACAGCGATTCCAGGCTGTCAGCACCGTTACGCAAGTAATTGGACTGGCGCGGTAACCTGGCCAGTTGCGTACGAGCCTGATCGAAGCGACCGGTGCAAATCATGCAGTGCGACAGGTAGTAGGCCAATTGCACATAGGAGGGGGCGTCGGGTGAGGTGCCAAGGGTGTGCAGTTGGGCCTGTGCAATGGTGTAGGCGTCTTCGATGTGGTCGGTCATGGCCAGCCATTGCACCTTGGCGATGGCTGCGCGTGCGCTGAACACGGGGCGTGCGAGCAAACGCTCGACATCGGTATAGCGGCGGGCATGCAGCAACGCCCAGATGTACACCATGCCAAGTTCGGGTTGTGTGTCGAAGGTGTCTTCGGGCAGCCGTTGCAGATAAGTCAATAGCATCCGCGCGTGGCCGCCGAGCATCCAGGTGTCGGCGTGGGTGGCCAGCAGGTCGACTGCCTGAGCTGTCTGGCCTGCGGCAAAAAAATGCTCCAGAGCGGGCTCGTACTGGCCGTTTTGTTGATACCAGTGGGCGGCGCGGGCATGCCGATCGGCGCTGAGCTGTGGTTGTGTCTGTTCGGCCAGGTTGCGCAGGAAGCTGGCAAACAGTGGGTGATAGCGGTACCCGTGTTGACGCTGATCCAGTGGTAGCACGAAGAGGTTGGCTTGCAGCAGGCGCTCAAGTTGTGCCTGGCCGTCATCACGGCCCGTCACGGCATCGCACAGCGATGCACAGAAGGTATCGAGCCAGCAGGTGTCGAGAAGAAACTGGCGCGTTGCCTGGTCCTGGTGCAGCAGCAGGTCTTCGCTCAAGTACTCGGCCACTTCCAGGTTGTTGCCGTTGAAGGCGTCAATGAAGGCACTGGCATTGTCATGCCAGCGTAGGGACAGGGTCGCCAGGTACAGTGCGGTGATCCAGCCTTCGGTACGCGCCAGCAGGTTGGCAATGTCGTCATCACGCAGTGACAGCGCACAGCGTTCGCGGATGTAGTGCCGGGTTTCCTCGAGGCTGAAGCGCAAGCTGCTTTGACCGAACGCTTGTACTTGCCCGCGGGCACGCAGACGCCCCAGGTTCAGGTCCGGTGCCCGGCGTGAGGCGATGGCCAGGTGACCATGGGCAGGCAAGCTGTCCAGCAGGTGCTGGATGAACGCCAGCAGCGCCGGGTTGTCGAGCACTTCGAATTCGTCGAGGATCAGAGTGTAGGCGGTTTCACGCTGGCAGAAGCAGGCCAGCAACTGGCTCGGTGACAGCGGTACTTGTGGCAGTTGCCATAAGTGCGCCAGACGAGCACCCACGACCTGGACAAAGTGGCCCAAATCGTTGTCGGCGGTATCCAGGTTGCACCAGATCACCTCGCGCCCTTCGTTCAGGCACACCTGGCGATACTGCAGCAGGAACGTGGTTTTGCCGAATCCGGCTGGTGCGCAGGCCAGCAACAGCCGGGGTGGTACCCGGGCCAGGTGGGCGAGCAGGGTTTCACGTGGTAAGTGGGTGGCGCTGGCGACCGGTTCACTGAATTTGAACGGCGAGCCGGGCACCCTCGTAGCGTCGCTGATTCGCGCCGAGGTATCGACGCTGAAGTCGAGCAGTGGGTTGACGCTGCGCACGTGGCTCACAAGGTACTCCAGGGAAGGTTCAGTCGCTCCATTATTGCCGAGTGCCAGCGTTGGCAACAGGGTGGCTGACGCGCCGTTGGTAACCTGACGGGCTAAGGTCGCCACGGGGCCGGCAGCCCGAGCTGGCAGGCGCGCGGACTGTCTGTCGGCTACGCCCACCATTGGTTCTTTCGCACCAGGCGCAAATCCCTCCATTTGTCCTCCTGTCGGCCGTCAGTCGATCCAGCCTTGCAGGCGGGCAATGGCCAGGGCTTCGGTGCGGCCGTTGACTTCCAGCTTGGCGTAGATCTTCTGCAAGTGCGACTTGACCGTGCACTCGGAGAGAAAGATCTTGCTTGCAATGACTTTGTTACGGTGCCCGGCGGCCAGCAGGCGCAGTACCTGAGACTCGCGCTCGGTCAGTAGCGACGGTGCAGTGGTAGCTTGTTGTACCGCAAGGGCAGTGTTGCCTGGCTTACGCAGCAGTCGATCAACGAAAGCCCCCTGTGGGCCAGGTTCGAGCCCGTTGGTACGTTGCTGGCTGGCCCAGCTTTGCAGCAGCACCTGCATGCGCTCGCCTTCTTCGTCAAAAGGGCTGACAAACCCTTCTTGGCTGGCGTGACGCAGTGCCTGGTCAAGTGCTTCCAGGGCTTCCTGACGCTGCCCTTGACCGTCGAGGGCCAGTGCCAGCAACAGACGCAGTTTCAACGCTCGGCGCAGATGTTGGCAGTGCAAGGCGCTATCGAGCGCTGAGCGCAATGCACGAAGCGCCGCGCCATGATTGCCTTGGGCAATGCGCAAGCGCTCTTGGGCAATCACCAGCGTGTCGCAATCAGTACTGAATTTGCTGAAGCCGGGGCGATCCCAGTCGGCCAGTTGTTCGGCATGGCGCAAGGCCTGGGCAGCAGTATCGAACTGGCGCTCAAGGGTGGCCACGCGTGCACGTTCCAACCAGGAGGCGCAGCGCATGCGCTGCGAATCAGCGTGTTCACCCAGGTGCTGCAAGTCGACCAGATGGCGCAGCCAGCCATGGCGATCGCCACGGCGCAGGGCCAGGCGGGCGCAGAGCACGTGGCTGGCGATTTGCAGATCTGGCGAGCTGACCTGTTTAACGAACCCCAAGCTGTGTTGCAGCAAACGTTCGGCCTCGGTCAGTTCGCCGCGCTCGTAATGCACCAGTGCCAGCAGTACATCCAGCGCCAGCAGGGTGTCGTGAGGTTTGCCAATAGGATTGTGGCGCGGAGTTTTGCGCATGCCGTTCAGGCGCGTCAGGGCACTGTCGAGGCGGCCCTGAACGAGGTCGAGAATGCCTTGATTGACGTTGAAGTTGTAGCCCAGAAAGCCCTGGTGCAAGTGTGCTTCGCGTTGCATGCCTGAGGACATCAGGCGGCTGGCCTCTTCGTGTCGTGCACTGGAGTGCAGGGCCGCGATCAGGTTGTGGGAGAGGGCAACGTACAGGTGCAGGTTTTCCTGGGGTATGCGTGCAAGCACCTGTGGGGCGAAGTCACACAGCGCATCTACCTGGTCGGTAGCACTTAGATGCAAGCAAAGGATCGCGTCCGGCACATAGGCGTATTGCGCTCCGGCGTGTATCACCAGACGGTTGGCCACGGTGGTGGCATCCTTCAGGCGGCTGGTCAGCGCCAGCAGCAAGGCATACGCCTGGGCGATGGCTGGGTAGCGATCCAGGGTCGATGCCTGCAGACGGTCCAACCAGCGCAATGTCAGGTTGGTGCGGCCAGCGTCGAGCAGGGTGTGCAAGTGACGGTCGATTTCCTGCGCGGCGTTGTCATCATGGCCAGCCTTGAACAGGTGTTCGATGGCAGGGATCGGTTGGCTCTGTGCCAGGAACCAGTGCGCAGCAATTTCGTGCAGTCGTGCGGCCCGCTGCGGGTCCTGGCGTTGCAGGGCAGCCCTCAGGAAGCTGGCGAACAGCGGGTGGTAGCGGTACCAGTGCTGGGGCGCATCCACCGATACCAGAAACAGGTTGGCTCGTTCGAGTTGTTCGATCATCACCTGACCGTTGTTCAGCCCGCTCAAGGCATCGCACAGGGCAGGGCAGAACGGATCTGCGATGCTCGACAGCAACAGAAAATCGCGGCATTCGGGCGACAATCGAGCCAGCACGTCTTCGGTCAGGTACTCGGCCAGTTCCAGGTGGGAACCGGAAAACGAGGCAATAAAGGCGCTGTGATCTTCGCGTCCGGCCAGCGACAGGCTGGCCAGATAGAGCGCAGTGATCCAGCCGTCTGTGCGCCGATGCAAGGTGCGGGTGTCGTCATCGCTCAGCGGCAGCTGGCGTTTGTCGCAGAGAAAGCGGTGTGCCTCCTCGCAGGTGAAGCGCAAGTCTTCCGGGCGGATTTCCAGCAGTTGGCCGCGCGCGCGCAAGCGCCCCAGACCGATGCCGGGCATGGCCCGCGAGGCGATCACTATCAGGCAACCATTGGGCAGCAACGTCAGTATCTGCTGCACAAAACCGAGCACTTCGACATTGTGCAGAGCTTCGAATTCGTCCAGCAGCAAGGCAAATGGTTCGCTCACGGCCACCAGGTGTTCGAGCAACTCCTGTGGCTCGCGCACAACCCGCTCGAAACCGGTCAGCCCCTGCATGGCTTCAGCCAGGGTAGTCACGAAGCGTTGCAGATCGTTGTCGGTGGCATCCAGGTTCACCCACAGGCTGGCCTTGTTTTGAGCCAGACGCTGCGTGTGGTATTGGTGCAACAAAGTGGATTTGCCGAAGCCAGCCGCAGCGCGAATCAGGATCAGGCGGGCGGTGTCGCTGGCACCCAGTTGTTCCAGTAAGCGAGGCCGAGGCAATTGGCTGGCACCGAAAGTCGGCGGTGTGAATTTGATACCGGTCGGAATGTATGGGCGGAGCACGGTACGCGGCTCGGCAGCGAGCTTCGGTGAAAGGGCGGGCATGTTGTAAACCTCTCAGGACGGTGCCTCATACGCGGGGGGCGGGCACCGTCTCGCTGTTCTGGGGGCATCCTTACCTGAGTGGTGTGTTTGACACCGGACCAAGCCGTCCCTTGGAGGCGGTATACGCCGCCTCCAAGGGCGAACCGACTTAGCGTTGCGACAGCGACGTGGTCGCTTTGACTTTCTCCATACGTGTGGTGTCCATCAGCACTAGGCCAAAGGCCATGCCGTACATCAGACGACCCTGACGGTCGACTTTCACCGGTGCGTACATGCCGTTGAACAGCGGGTCGCTGCCCGAAGCAATTTCCAGTGCGGTTTCGCCGCTGTCCAGGTCCAGACCGATGTGGTAGCCCTCACCTGGGTGCTGGGTGTAGAAGCCGTTGATGATAGCCATGCGGCTACCACCGCTGATCATCGGTACCACCGAGATCGAGCTGACGTCGCTGCGTGCCCATTGCTGGGTCCAGGCATCCTTGTCACTGTCCCATTTGAGCATGGCCACACCCTGGGGCATCGGCCGGGTGACCCCGTTGAGCAGGGTCACGTAGTAGTTGGACTTGTCCAGGCTGGCCTTGGGCTGAGCCGGAATGTTGTTCACCACGAAGGCATTTTTGCCATACACCGCCACCGACTGCTCGGATTGCACGGTGTCGATGCCTGCGCCAACGTTCACTTCCTTCTGGTCGGCGATGCGCGCCGACAGGGTGCCGGGCTTCTGTTTCCAGCCCGTCGGGATTCCATCACGCCAGAAGGCAACCAGGCGCATTTTTTTCGCACCGTCGGTGATGACCACCAGTTTGTCTTCATCGGCGCCAAAGCCCATCAAGGTGGGGGTTGATCCAGTGCCATCGGCAATCTTTACCGCATCGAAACGCACGCCGCGATCATAAGCGGCCTTCCAGGCACCGCTGTTTTCATCGGTGTGGATCTTGCCTTGGGCATCCACCGCCAGGCGGTACATGTTCTGGTTGGAGGCCACGTAAACGGCGCCACCATTGAGCTCGGAGCCGGTGGCAAAGGAGTTGAGGAACAGCTCATCGGCGCCTTCGAGACGATAGCTGTCGATCAGTTGCAGGCTGTTGCGGTCGAGGGTCGCGACGGTACCCCCCATGGTGTTGACCACCAGGAAGCCGTTGGCGGTCATGCCCAGGCCGAAGGTAACGTCAACCGGCACATTCAGGGCGGCCTTGACCTTGGCATCATTGAACAGCTCGGCGGGTAGTTTGACCTCATGGCTCAGGGTCATGCCTGAGTGGGGATCTTTCGGATCGTTCTGATCGATGCGAAACACTCTCCGGCCACTGGCTGCGATGAAGGCGTCGTCGCGGGTCAGTAGTGAGTAGATCGCGCCGCCTAGCACCTGGTCGGTGGTCGCCGTCAACATGCGGTTGGGCTGGCCCTGCATATAGGTCAGCAGGCCTTTCTCGTCACCGGCTTCGAGCAGCTTGCGGGTTTCGGCGGCCTGTTTCAGGCGTTGCTCAGGGCTGATCGGTTGGTAGTTCGGCAGGCTCACAGGCATGTCGACGCGGGCGATTTCGGTGAACTTGAAGTTGTCTTCGATTTTCAGTTTACGCAGCGAGAAGCCTGCCCAATACCAATAGATGTCTGTGCCGTTCACCTTGTCGTAAAACTGCATCAGGCTGGCCGACTCATTAGGCACCACCTGGTAGGAGCCGGGGGTGACCTTGTACGAGCCACGCGCCACGCTGATGTCGGTGCTGTCCGAGGCGGCGTCGTTCCAATGCGACTGGTTGTTATACGACTGCGCCAGGTACGGGTTGGCCGGTACCTGCTGGCCCTCGGCACTGGCCAGCAGGGGGAGGGCGAGGCAGGTCGCCAGTACGGTAAGTCGGGAGCAAGCAGCGTTCATCTTCATTGTTCTCTTGTTTTAGATGGGGGGCTCGGCGCTCGCCGCACGGACAAGCACCTGCGCTTTGCCACGCCGACCATACAAATGCCCGCTCTGCACGTCGGCCCCCCGTGGTGGGGGGCGTTTTGATCCCCTGTTCTGTGCCCCCCGGCAAGGGTGGCTGAGCTTCGATGTTTCTGCTTGTTACCGTGAGCACCACATTCACAGGGTGCGGTACTGCCCAGGAACTACGAGGGCTGCACATGCTCAGCGGTATCAAGATCGTCGAAATCTGCGGAATCGGCCCTGGCCCGTTCTGCGCCATGCATCTGGCAGACCTGGGGGCGCAGGTGATCGCCGTGGAACGCGAAACCTCGACCTCCATCACCGGTGAGGCCAATGCCGCGAAAAACTCGCTGAACCGTGGCAAGCGCTCGGTCGTTGCCGACCTGAAAACCGCTGAAGGCCGGGAAACCCTGCTCAAGTTGATCGAGGGGGCCGATGCGCTGATCGAAGGCATGCGCCCAGGCGTGATGGAGCGTCTGGGGCTGGGGCCGAACGTGTGTCTGGCGCGTAATCCGCGTTTGGTCTATGGGCGCATGACTGGCTGGGGCCAGTCCGGGCCTTTGGCCAAGGCCGCCGGCCATGACAATAACTACATTGCGTTGTCTGGCGCGCTCTATCACAGCGGCAGTGCAGGCGAGGCGCCGTCGGCACCGATCACCCTGCTTGGTGACATCGGCGGCGGTGCGCTGTACCTGGCCGTGGGACTGTTGGCCGGGGTGCTCAACGCCCGCGCCACCGGTCAAGGCACGGTGGTAGATGCTGCCATCGTCGATGGCTCGGCGCACATGATGCAACTGATGAATGGCTTGCGCGGTCGCGGCTTGTTGCGTGAGGAACGCGGCACCAGTGTGCATGACGGTTCACATTTCTATGCCACCTATCGCTGTGCCGATGACCACTACATCGCTTTGGGCTCCATGGAGCCGCAGTTCTATGCGTTGTTGCTGGAGAAGCTGGGGTTGACCGACGACCCACGTTTCGCCCGGCAATGGGACGCCAAAAACTGGCCGCAGATGCGTGAGCAGCTGGCTCAGGTGTTTGCCAGCCGTAGCCGTTCCGAGTGGTGCGCGCTGCTCGAAGGCAGCGATGTGTGCTTTGCCCCGGTACTGAGCCCACGTGAAGCGGCCAGCCACCCTCACATGGTTGAGCGTGGCGTGTACTTCGAGCATGACGGCCTGTTGCAAACCGCTCCGGCTCCGCGTTTTGACGGCCAACGGGTGGTCCCCGGGCCGGTGCCGCGCCGTGGTCAGGACACCGAGGCGGTTCTCGCGGCGCTTGACCGTGGCGACCTGACGGCTGTCTGGCAAGGTTGACTTAGCCGTTGAACTTACGCGAATGCGCCTTGCATTCGCATTCCCATCCCCTGCGCGGAAATTGCGCGTTGCTGTTTGGAGTGCGCTATGAGCAACAAAGTGGTAGTGGCCGGTGTCGGCATGATCCCGTTCAGCAAACCGGGCGCCAGCCCCAGCTATATCGACATGGGCGCCGATGCCGTGCGCCTGGCCCTCAAGGATGGCGGCCTGGATTACGCCCAGGTGCAGATGGCCTTCGCCGGCTACGTGTATGGCGATACCACCTGTGGTCAGGCGGTGTTGTACCGCGTCGGCCGCACGGCGATTCCGGTGTTCAACGTCAACAATGCCTGTGCCAGTGGTTCCAGCGCGCTTTACCTGGCGCGCCAGGCGGTAGAAAGCGGTGCGGTGGAGTGCGCTCTGGCGGTGGGTTTTGAGCAGATGCAGCCGGGTGCCACCCGTTCCAACTTCCCTGACCGCCCGCAGCCTCGGGCTGACTACCTGCCAATTCAGGACGCGTTGTGCGCCGACGCCGGTGATATTCCGCGCAACCTGATCACCTTCGGCGGGGCCGGCCGGGAGCACATGCGCAAATACGGCACCCAGATGGAAACCTTTGCCGCCATCCGTGCCAAGGCCAGTCGCCATGCTGCGAACAACCCGCTGGCACTGTTTCGCAAGGTAGTCAGCACCGAAGAGGTGATGAACGACACCGTGATGTGGCCAGGGGTGATGACGCGCATGATGGCTTGCCCACCTACCTGTGGCGCTGCGGCGGCGGTGCTGTGTACCGAGGCCTTCGCACGTCGTCATGGCTTGCGTACTGATGTGGCGATCCTCGCCCAGGCTATGGCCACTGACCCGGTGGAGTCGTTCGAACCACGCAGCATGATCGGCTTTGTCGGTGCCCATATGGCTCAGCGCGCTGCACGGGCGGTGTACGAAAAGGCCGGCATCGGCCCACGGGACATCCGTGTGGTTGAGCTGCACGACTGCTTTGCCCACAACGAATTGTTGACCTACGAATCCCTTGGCTTGTGCGGCGAAGGCGAGGCCGAGCGGTTTGTGCTCGACGGTGACAACACCTATGGCGGCCGTGTGGTGACCAACCCTTCCGGCGGCTTGCTGTGTAAAGGGCATCCGCTCGGCGCCACGGGCCTGGCCCAGTGCTATGAGCTGACCCACCAACTCCGCGGTACTGCCCAGGCGCGGCAGGTGCAAGACGCGCAACTGGCCTTGCAACACAACCTGGGCCTGGGGGGCGCCTGCGTGGTGACCCTGTATGGCCGTAACTGATCGTTCAACAGGAGGCAGCACATGAGTCAGAAACTGCAAGGCAAGGTCGCTATCGTGACCGGCTCCGGTCGCGGCATTGGCCGCGCCATCGCCCTGAAATTCGCCCGCGAAGGCGCCCGTGTAGTGGTCAACGACCTCGACCCGGCACCGGCTGCCGAGGTGGTGGCCGAGATCCAGGCCATGGGCGGTGAAGCCGTGGCCTGGTGTGGCAATGTGGTCGCCCCGGAATTTGCCGAGCGTTGCGTGAAAACCGCCCTGGAAGCTTTCCAGCGTATCGACATCATCGTCAATAACGCTGGCTACACCTGGGACAACGTGGTGCAGAAGATGAGTGACGAGCAGTGGGACGCGGTGGTCGATTGCCACCTCAAGGCCCCGTTCATGCTGCTGCGCGCCGCCTATCCCTACATCCGCGAAGCCAGCAAAGCCGAGGCCGAAGCCGGTGAAGTGGTGTACCGCAAGGTGGTCAATATTTCCTCGGTGGCCGGCACCCAGGGCGCTGCCGGTCAGGCCAACTATGCCGCCGCCAAGGCCGGTGTGGTGGGCTTGACCAAGAGCATGGCCAAGGAGTGGGGGCGCTTGAACGTCAACGTCAACTGTGTCGCGTTCGGTGCCATCGAAACACGCTTGACCCAGTCCACCATCGAAGAGAAGACCGTGCAGGTGGAAGGTCGAGACATCAAGGTCGGCGTCCACCCGGACCGCATTGCCGCCGCGTACCGCGACACCCCGTTGGGTCGCTTTGGCACCCCGGAAGAAGCGGCCGGCTCGGTGTTCATGTTCTGTATTCCCGAATCCAACTTCGTCAGCGGCCAGACCATCATCTGCGGCGGCGGTCGTGGTGGTTTCTGACGCGTGTGCACACGAGCGGCCCACCATTGGCGGTGCCGGTCGTCATTCTTACTGCAAGGACTACAACAATGAAAAAGCTTGAAGGTAAAGTCGCCCTGGTCACCGGTTCTGGTCGCGGCATTGGCCGTGAAGTTGCCCTGCAATTGTCGGCCTACGGCGCCAAGGTCGTGGTCAATGATCTGGATGCCGCGCCAGCCGAAGAGGTCGTTGCGCAAATCCGTGCCGCTGGCGGTGAAGCGGTGGCCTGTGTCGGCAGTGTGACCGCCGCAGATTTCGCTGAGCGCTTCGTCAAGACAGCAGTGGACAGCTATGGCGGCATCGACATCATCGTCAACAATGCCGGTTACACCTGGGACAACGTGATCCAGAAGATGAGCGACGAACAGTGGCACGCCATCATCGACTGCCACCTGACCGCGCCGTTCCAGATCTTGCGTGCGGCACAACCGGTGATCAGCGCTGCGGCCAAGCAGGAGGCCGCCGAAGGCCGTCAGGTTCTGCGCAAAATCGTCAATATTTCTTCCGGCGCCGCTGGCGGCAATGTCGGGCAAACCAACTACTCGTCGGCCAAGGCCGGCATCATGGGCATGACCAAGACCTTGGCCAAGGAGTGGGGACGCCTGAAGGTCAACGTCAACTGCATCGCGTTCGGGCATATCGAAACCCGCCTGACCGTGCCGTTCTCCGGCACTGAAAGCGCCACGGTGAACATCGAGGGGCGTGAGATCAAGGTCGGCATCAGTGAATCGCTGGTCGAGCGTGCTAAAAGCGGCATCCCGCTCGGCCGCCCAGGCACGGCCAAAGAGGCGGCGGGCTCGGTTGTGCTGTTCTGCCTGCCGGAGTCCGATTACTGCTCGGGCCAGGTGCTGTATTGCGCCGGCGGCCCACGCTGATGTCGCCACACCGCCTGGCGCCGTTGGTGCCAGGCGGTGTCTGCAGGGCCATGCCCTACGAGGAGCCGAGATGACCCAGAGCACGCCACGCGCCGGTGCGCGAACCTTACTGCACACCCGCTGCATCGAATGTAGAGGCTTCCTGCGCGACGATGGTCTGTACGACATCGAGGGGCGCTTGCAAGACCTCACCAACGCCGCCACTGACTTGCCCTTCCACCGTGTGCCACCGAGTGGCCACATCCATGACATGCAACTGTTGATGACCATCGACAGCGACATGCTCATTCGTCATATCGAGGCCCGGATGCCCACCGGCGCCAGCCCGTTCTGCGTTGAAGTGCTACCCAATTACGGCGCGTTGACCGGATTGCGGATCGGACCGGGCTTTCTCAAGGCACTCAAGGCTGCAATCGGCAGTGAGAGCGGTTGTACCCATATGACCGAGTTGCTGGAGCGAATGGCCAAGACCGCGATGCAGACCCTGTTTTCCACCTACCGGCAACAGGCCAGTGAGCGTGCAGGCAGTGGTGAGAAGCGCAAACCGGCGGTACGCCCATGGGTGGTCGGCACCTGCCACACCTACCGCGCAGAAGGCGATGCCGTTCGCCTGCTCTGGCCCGATGGTCTGCCTGACGCGGTACAGCCGTGAATTCATCGTCTTTTCGAGGAGGTCCCATGACCGTTGATCTGTTGCCCGAACATCGAGAAATCCGTGACGCAATTCTGCGCATCTGCGAACGCTTTGATGCGGACTATTGGCTGGAAAAAGACCGCGTCGGCGGCTTCCCCAGCGACTTCCACCAGGCCCTGGCCGAAGATGGCTGGTTGGGCATCTGCATTCCCGAAGCCTATGGCGGTTCCGGCCTGGGCATCACCGAAGCGACAGTAATGATGCAGGCCATCGCCGAGTCGGGTGCCGGTATGAGCGGTGCTTCGGCGGTGCACATGAATATCTTCGGCCTTAACCCGGTAGTGGTGTTCGGCAGCGAGGCACAGAAGCAGCGCATGCTGCCGCCGCTGATCGCCGGGCAGCACCGTACCTGCTTCGCCGTCACTGAACCCAACACCGGCCTTAATACCACGCAACTGAAAACCCGCGCCGTGCGTGATGGCGACCATTATGTGCTGCATGGGGTCAAGACTTTCATCTCCACGGCCAGCGTAGCCGAGAAGATGCTGATTCTGGCGCGTACCACACCGCTGGAGCAGGTGCGCAACAAGACCGAGGGCTTGAGCCTGTTCTACACCGATTTCGACCGCCGGTTCATTGAGGTGCATGAAATCGACAAGATGGGGCGCAAAGCCGTCGACACCAACCAGGTGTTCATCGATGGCCTGCGAGTCCCCAAGGACGACTTGATCGGTGAGGAAGGCCAGGGGTTCCGCTACATCCTGCATGGTATGAATGCCGAACGCATTCTGGTGGCGGGCGAGGCCATCGGCCTGGGGCGGGCGGCACTGGCGCGGGCCACGCAATATGCCAAGGAGCGTGAAGTGTTCAACCGGCCCATCGGCCTCAATCAGGCAATCCAGCACCCGTTGGCCGAACGCTGGATGGAGCTGGAGGCGGCCAACCTGATGACCCTGGATGCCGCTGCACGCTTCGATCGCCAGGAGGAGTGTGGCGTGCAGGCCAGCGCGGCCAAGTACCTGGCCGCCGAGGCAGGCTACAAGGCGTGCGAGACTGCGGTGATGACCCATGGCGGTTATGGCTACGCCAAGGAGTATCACGTTGAGCGCTACCTGCGTGAAGCGTTGATCCCGCGTATCGCGCCGGTCAGCCGCGAGCTGATTCTGTGCTTCGTTGCCGAGAAGGTGCTCGGTTTGCCCAAGTCCTACTGAACGGTGGAACGATGAACGCACCCACGATGCTTTGTATTGAACCCGACATTTTCTGGGACGACTTGCTGCTCGGCACGCGCTTTTGCACGGCCAGACGTACGGTCACCGAAACTGATCTGGTGAATTTCGCCAACCTCACCTGGTTGACCGAAGAGCTGTTCAGTAATGCTGAGCCGAGTGACCGTGCACGCATGGCAATCAGTGCGCGGGTGGTGCCTGGCGGATTGGTCTACACCTTCGCCGAAGGCTTGGTGGCGCCTTCGTTCCGGGCTGCCGGGCTGGCTTTTCTCGGTGCTGAACTCCAGATGCACGGGCCGACTTTGGTGGGCGATACGCTGCAGGTGGAGTGCGAAGTCATCGAGTCGCGCCCCACCTCCAAAGCCGACCGCGGGCTGGTGCGCACGCGCAATGCGGTGGTCAATCAGCGGGGCGAATCGGTGCTGGTCTATACGCCGCTGCGCCTGATGCGACGACGCCCGGCGTGAGCCGGGGCCGACTGGGCCATAGACGGCGGGCAGCCGGTGGGTAGGGAGGATTGGCCATTTTGGCTCGGTGACTATCAATCGGGTATCGGCATCCGCCGCCAACACGCTTTAAACTGTCTGAAAATAAAAAATGAGACTGCTGTATGTCTGATTTCACCCAGTCCGGCCCGCGTACGCATTCCTTCCCGGAACACCTTGGCCAGTCGATTCCCGATACCAAGGTGGTGCCACCGCGGGGCGCTCGGCGCATGGTGCCGCGTGAAACCCTGCTGGCCCGGCTGCTGGAGGCCAGGCGGCAGCGCTGCGTGGTAATTCAGGGGCCGGCCGGCTCAGGCAAGACCAGTACCTTGTTGGCCTGGCGCCGTGAACTGTTACCGCTCAATTTCGAGGTAGCCTGGCTGTCGCTGATGGCCGAAGACAACGAGCTGACGCGTTTCGCCGATTGTTTGCTGACCAGCCTGGCGCAGGTCAGCCCTGATGTCGTGCGTGATGCAAGCATCCTGCTCGGGCGTGACAGCGATGAACTGGCGGTGGAAAACTGGGCCATCACCCTGTCTCAAGGCCTGGCTGCGCGCCAGCCGACACGCGACCTGGTACTGATGGTCGATGACCTGCATCATCTGGAAGACGCGCGCGTGCTGCTGCTTTTGCAGTATCTGCTGGAATACGCGCCGACCAACTTTCATCTGGTGCTGGGCACGCGTCATCAGGTTGCGCTGCCACAGCTGTTGGCGCGGTTGCGTGCCCAGGGCGCGCTCAGCGAGTTCGACTTGCGCGACCTGCGTTTCAGCCTGGCAGAGTCGGAGCGCTTCCTGCGCGAGCAGTTTGCCGACATCGATGTGCGGGAAGTCGAGCGTTTGCATGCGTTGACTGATGGCTGGGTCGCCGGTTTGCAGCTGTTCGCCCTTGACTTGAAGGGCAAACAGGGTACCCAGTTCCTGCCGGTACAAATGCGTGATGCCAGTGCGTTCGCTGAGTACTTCGAGCGTGAGGTGCTGGTACGCCTGGCCAACGAAGACCTCGCGGCGCTGAGCGTGGCTTCGATCTGTAACCGCTTTTGCGCGTCGTTGTGCGCCACCTTGCTGGGTGCGCCACACTCCTTGCCGAAGATTATGAACCGGCTGGCGCGCCTGGATAACGGCGATCTGTTCATTACCCAGGTCAAGAGCCTCGACCGGGAAACCTGGTACCGCCTGCATCCGTTGTTGCGCGAGGTGTTGCGTGCCCGTATCCCGCAACAGGGCCCCGAGTTGCAAGCGCTGCATGCCATTGCCCGCGATTGGTTCTACAGCCGTGGGCATGTCGACGAGGCCGTACGTCATGCCGTGCAGGCAGGCGATTCACAGGCGGCGGCCGACATTATCGAGGCCTGCGCCAGTGAATTGCTCTCGCGTGGCAACCTGGCCCAGCTCTCGGGTTTGCTGCGGCGCATGCCGGCCGAGATGCTGAACCAGCGCCTGGGCCTGCGTCTGCTTATGGCCCACTTGCAGCTCTATGCGCGTAATTTCGTGGAGTTGCGCAAGAACCTTGAATACCTGGAAGCCCAGCGCTTGCGGTTGAGCAGCAGCCAGTGCCACGCATTGACACTGTTGTATGCCGAACAGGCGCTGCATCTGGATGACTACCTGGCCATGGAGCGCCTGGCGCCTGAACTGCAGGCCATTCCCATGGATATCGACGATTTCATTCACACCGGGCGCTCTATCAACCTGGCTTGGCTGGCCATGTATCAGGGGCACTTCGAACAGGCCCGGGCGATGCTTGAGGAGAGTGACCGACCGGCAGGCTCACCGCGGCGCAGCCTGATGGCGCGGTGCCTTGGCGGTATGAGTATCGCGTTGCAAGGGCGTTTGAGTCAGGCGGAGCACATATTCCGCGACGCGTTGGATGAGTCGCAGGCTCAGGGCGTTGGCTATGTCATCGTCGCCGGCATGGCGGCGGGTTTGCTGGCCATTTCGTTGTATGAGCAGAATCAGTGCGAGGCGGCGTTGCAGGTGGTAGAGCCGCGTCTGAGTTTGCTGGAGCGTATTTCCATCCCCGATACCGTGCTTCAGGTGCTTTGCGTGCGTGCTGAAGTACTGTGGCAGCTTGGCCGTCGGGAAGAGTCTGACAGCTGCCTGGATCGGCTCGCTACTTATGCGCAGCGCGATGGGATGAAGCGTTTGCTGGCCTATGCACTGTTTTTGGAGTTACGTCATCAGTTGCTCAGGGGCGACACCGAGCGGGCGCAGGCAACGTTCGTGCGTCTGCAGCCACTGGCCGGCACTGACGGCTTTCGATTGCAGGGCATTGCCCAGGAAATCTACATGATTGTAGAGCGCGCCCGATTGATGCTGGCTTTGAGCCAAGGCGACTGGGACTCGGTGCTGACACGTGCCGAGCCGCTGATTCGCCAGTCGCAGGCGCGCGGCCGTTACCGCCGGGTGGTGGTGCTGACGTTGCAGCTGGCACTGGGCGAGCGAGGCGCCGGCAACCTGCAGGCGGCTACGCAGCGTACGTTGGACGCTTTGCGCCTGGGCCATCGTCTTGGGCTGCATCGCAGCGTGCTGGATGTAGCGCCGGACGTGGTGGCCCTGATTGAGCAAATCCGTGCAGACAAAATGCTGGATCCGGTGCTCGATCGCTATGCCCAGCGCTTGCTGGGCCTGATCGACGAGCCGGAAGAACAGGACGCTCCAGCGCCAGACAATGCGCCACTGGGTGGGTTACGCCAGCGTGAAATTGAAGTGCTTGAACTGGTAGCGCAGGCTTTGCCCAACAAGAAAATTGCCCGGGTGCTCAATGTGTCACCCGAGACGGTCAAATGGCACCTGAAGAACATTTTCCTGAAGCTGGGCGTCAACAGTCGCGATGAGGCCATTGCCTGTCTGCGCGACCTTAAAGCGGCCCGCTCAGGGCGTCAGTAGTCTGGCGTAAGGGCGGTGAAAATCGCCTTGCCGCGGGCAATCACGCGTTGCTTGTCGCGCAGTTCAACACTGGCGTGGGACAGGCGCTGGCCGATCTTGTGCACGGTGGTGTGGGCCTCTATCCAGTGGCCAGGGCAGGCCGGGTGCAGGTAGTCGAGGCTCAACGACACGGTGGCAAACGGCCGTGTTGCACCGCACTGTTTGAAGATCGCCCGGCCCAGCGCCGTGTCGGCGAGGGTGGCGAGCAAGCCGCCATGGGCGATGTTCAGCGGGTTGAGGTGTTCGGCGCGAATGCGTGTACCGAGGATGCCGCTCTCGGTGTGCTGGTACAACCAACAATGGGCAACGAAGCCCTGTGAGGGCATGGGCTGGAAGCCGTCGGGAGGTGTATCGGTGCAGGGCGTCGGGGCGAGCGGGGTGTCGTTCATAACTACCTCTCGGGCAGGACGAGCGGCAACCGTCCGGTCAAGGCCGACGGTTGCCGACAGGGTTACAGGGTGCGGGCAATCAGCTCCTTCAACACTTCGTTGGAGCCACCATAAATACGCATCGGGCGTGTGTTGATGTAGAGGCGGGCGATCGGGTATTCGAGCATATAGCCGTAACCGCCGTGCAATTGCAGGCACTCATCAATGATGTCGCAGGCCTGGGTACTGGCCCACCACTTGGCCATGGCTGCGGTGGTGCTGTCGAGCTCGTGGCGGATCATCTTTTCCATGCACTGATCGATGAAGGCTCGGGCGACACTCACCGTGGTCTGCATTTCCGCCAGTTTGAAGCGGGTGTTCTGTTGGTCCAGCAGCGGCTTGTCGAATACCTTGCGGTCGCGGGTGTAAGCAATGGTTTCCTCAACGGCACGCTCCATTGAGCCCAAGGCGTTCATGGCGATGAACATGCGCTCTTCCGGCAGTTGTTGCATGAGCTGTACGAAGCCTTGGCCTTCTTGCGGGCCGAGCAGGTTGGCCACCGGCACGCGCACATCGTCGAAGAACAACTCGGAGGTGTCCTGGCCTTTCTGGCCGATCTTTTCAAGGATGCGGCCACGGCGAAAGCCTGGCAGGTCTTGAGTCTCAATAACAATGATGGAAATGCCTTTGGCGCCCAGGCTCGGGTCGGTCTTGCACACCAGCAACACCAGGTCGGCCAAGTGACCGTTGGTGATAAAGGTCTTGGAACCGTTGATCACATAGTGGTCGCCATCGCGCACAGCTTTGGTCTTGATGCGCTGTAGGTCGGTACCGGCGCCTGGTTCGGTCATGGCGATGGCACAGACCTGTTCACCACTGGCCATCTTCGGCAGCCATTTGTGCTTTTGTTGCTCACTGGCATAGCGCAGCAGGTAGTGGGCGCTGATGGCGCTGTGTACGTTGGTACCGATGCTGGTGGCAACAGCGCGTGCCAGCTCGTAGCCGACCACGGCGTTGAAGGCGTGGTTGCCGCCACCACCTCCGTACTCCTCCGGAATCGCCGGGCACAGCAGGCCCATACTCCCGGCCTTCAGCCAGGTTTGGCGATCGACGTGTTGTTGTTTGGCCCAACGTTCTTCATTAGGCACCAGCTCTTCGGCGGCAAAGCGGCGCACGCTGGCCTGGAACATCGCCAACTCTTCGGACAGCCAGGACGGCCTGTGTTCATTCATGCGGGAATCCTCGCTCTCTCATGGCTACGACGCCAACGCGTCAGGCGTCTGGGGGTGCGTTCATGCTAGGAGCAGGGCCTCTGTGTGGCGTCCCCTGAACGGATGAAGCAAGGGAGGCAGCGCGCAGCGTTCGTTCGGACCAAGGCCGGGCGTAGCCGATGAGCGACGTCAGGCCGGGTGTGGTCTGCATTGAGCGGCGGGCTTACGCCTGTAGTTGGTTCTTTCGAACGCTGTTCACTGGTGCTGCAAGTTCATCCCTTCGACCGTCGCCGCAACCCCCGTCGTTGTTCCAGCATGGATTGCAAGACGCCCCGTTCGGGGTTGGATGGGTTCCCAGGAGAGAAGCGAATGAGCAGTAAAGTCGTGGTGGCAGGCGTCGGTATGATCCCTTTCAGCAAGCCAGGTGCCAGCCCCAGCTATACCGACATGGGCGCTGAGGCGGTGCGGCTGGCATTGCGTGATGCCGGGATTGGCTACGACAAAGTGCAAATGGCCTTTGCCGGTTATGTGTATGGCGACTCTACCTGTGGCCAGACCGCCTTGTATGAAGTCGGGCGTACGGCCATTCCGGTGGTCAACGTCAACAACAACTGCTCCACCGGCTCCACCGCGCTGTATCTGGCCCGCGCCGCAGTCGCCAGCGGCCAGGTGGAGTGTGCCCTGGCCCTGGGCTTCGAGCAGATGCAGGCCGGTGCGTTGAAGTCGCATTGGGATGACCGCCCGCGCACCCGTGCCAGCGTGGTTCATGTCATGGAAGAGCTGACGGCCGATGCCGCCGATCTGCCGCAGGCGCTGCGTACCTTTGGCGGCGCGGGCCGCGAGCACATGCAGAAGTACGGCACGCGCATGGAAACCTTCGCCGCCATTCGCGCCAAGGCCAGCCGTCATGCTGCCAACAATCCCCTGGCGCTGTTCAAGAACGTGGTGACCACCGAAGACGTCATGAACGACAAGGTCATGTGGCCGGGTGTGATGACCCGCCTGATGGCCTGCCCGCCGACCTGTGGCGCGGCGGCGGCGATTGTCTGCACCGAGGCGTTTGCCAGGAAGCATGGCTTGCGTACCGATGTCGCCATCCTCGCCCAGGCCATGGCTACCGACCCGGTGCAGTCGTTCGAGCCGCCATCGCTGATTGCCTACGCCGGTTTCCACATGGCCCAGGCCGCCGCTGCACAGGTGTACGAAGCGGCTGGCATCGGCCCGCAGGACCTGCAAGTGGTCGAGCTGCACGACTGTTTTGCCCACAACGAATTGCTTACCTACGAAGCCCTGGGGCTGTGCCCGGTAGGAGAGGGCGAACGCTTTGTTCTTGATGGTGACAACACCTACGGCGGTCAGTACGTGACCAACCCCTCCGGTGGCCTGCTTTCCAAAGGCCACCCGCTGGGCGCCACCGGCCTGGCCCAATGCTACGAGCTGACCCACCAGCTGCGTGGCACGGCCGACAAGCGCCAGGTGGAGGGCGTGAACATTGCCCTGCAGCACAACCTTGGCCTGGGCGGCGCCTGCGTAGTGACGCTGTACGGCCGTAACTGAGTATTCCCAGCGCATCGGTCGATGCGCCAGACCACAACAGGAGTCATGAGACATGGCAGACAAAAGTCTGATCGGCAGGCAAACGGCGCAAGGCAGCGTCGAAGTGGAGAAGGGCAAGCTGCGCTTTTTCGCCAAGGCCATTGGCGAAACCAATCCGCTGTACAGCGAGCTGGGCGCCGCCAAGGACGAAGGCCATCCGTCGTTGCCCATCCCACCAACCTTTTTGATGCCGCTGCTCAGTGAGCTGCGAGGCGACATTCAAGGGCTGATGAAGATGCTGAACTGGGACCTGGGGCGCATTCTGCATGCCGAACAGTCCTTCGTGTACCACCAGATGGTGTACGCCGGCGATGTGTTGAGCGCCGAGACCCGCATCGTGGATGTGTACGAGAAAAAAGGCGGCGCACTGCAGTTCGTGGTGCAGGAAACCAAGGTCACTAACCAGCATGGCGCGCATGTCGCCGATGTGCGCAATTCGCTCGTGCACCGCAACTAAGGAGAACCGCCATGACCGTTCCGAACTACAACGACATCAGCGTTGGCGAGCAGATCCCGGTACTGCAATTGCCGGCCATTAACCGCACCACCCTGGCCCTGTACGCCGGTGCCTCGGGTGACCACAACCCGATCCACATCGATATTGATTTTGCCCGCAAGGCCCGCCAGCCCGACGTGTTTGCCCACGGCATGCTGTCGGCCGCCTACTTGGGCCGGCTGGTGACCAACTGGGTACCGCAGGCCCAGCTGCGCGAGCTGTCGATCCGCTTTACCGGCATTACCCACCTGGGCCATGTGCCCACCTGCAGCGGTGTGGTGACCGAGAAGTTCGAGGCCAATGGCGAGAAGCGCGTGCGCCTGGCCATTCGCTGCAACAACCAGTACGGCGAAGAAAAACTGGTTGGTGAAGCCGTTGTGGCACTCGCCTGATCCTTTTCCCCATTACTTGATTTCAGGAACAGAACAATGAAAAAGCTTGAAGGCCAAGTCGCCCTGGTGACCGGTTCCGGTCGTGGTATCGGTCGTGAAGTCGCACTGCAACTGTCTGCCTTGGGTGCCAAGGTGGTGGTCAACGATCTGGATGCCGCGCCTGCCGAAGAAGTGGTAGGGCTGATCCGTGCCGCCGGTGGCGATGCGGTCGCCTGCGTCGGCAGTGTGACCGCCCCGGACTTTGCCGATCGCTTCATTCAGACTGCGGTCAAGCAGTACGGCAGCATCGACATCATCGTCAACAACGCCGGCTACACCTGGGACAACGTGATCCAGAAAATGACCGATGAGCAGTGGTACGCGATCATCGATTGCCACCTCACCGCACCGTTTCGCATTCTGCGTGCGGCCTATCCGGTGATCAGTGCTGCGGCCAAGGCCGAGGCGGCTGAAGGTAAGGAAGTGTTCCGCAAGGTGGTGAACATCTCGTCTGGTTCGGCAGGCGGCAACGTCGGGCAGGTCAACTACTCCTCGGCCAAGGCCGGTGTGCTGGGCATGACCAAGTGCCTGGCCAAGGAGTGGGGCCGCCTGAAAGTCAACGTCAACGCCGTTGCCTTCGGTCACATTGAAACCCGCCTGACCGTACCTTTCGCAGGGTCCGAGAGCGCCACCGTTAACATCGAGGGGCGTGAGATCAAGGTCGGCATCAGCCAGCAACTGGTGGAAAAGGCCAAGGCCGGTATTCCCCTGGGCCGTCCGGGTACTGCGGTTGAAGCGGCAGGCTCGGTGGTCATGTTGTGCCTGCCGGAGTCTGACTACCTGTCTGGCCAGACCCTGTTCTGCGGTGGTGGCCCGGGTTCCAACTTCTAAGACGTCGTTCGCTCTCGGCAACCGCCCGGCAGCGGCGGTTGCCCCTACAAGAATTCGAGGTGCGCAGCATGCTGGAAAACTACCGCTCCCCCTGGTTGACCGAAGACCTTGAGTCGTTCAAGGACATGGTCGAGCGTTTTGCCCGAGAGTACATCGAGCCGTTCGAGCTGAAGTGGCGCGAGCAGCATTACGCTGACCGTAGCGCCTGGCTGAAGGCCGGTGAACTGGGTTTGATCCTGCCGGACTTCCCTGAAGAATACGGTGGAGCGGGTGGCCATGCCGGGCACTACATCTGCGTGTTGCAGACGTTTGCGGCTAACGGCGGCGGCCTGGGTACAGGCTTGAGCCACATCGTTGCCAAGTACATCCTCGATTCCGGCACCGAAGCGCAAAAGCTGCATTGGCTACCGAAAATCGGCACCGGCGAAGCTATTTGTGCCATTGCCATGACCGAGCCCGGCGCAGGCTCCGACCTCAAGTCGGTGCGCACGCGGGCGGTGAAGCAGGGCAACAAGTATGTGATCAACGGCGCCAAGACTTTCATTTCCAATGGCCAGACCTGCGACATGGTGCTGGTAGTGGCCAAGACCGACAGCGGCGAAGGGGCCAAGGGCGTCTCGCTGTTCATGGTCGATACCCGCACTCCGGGTTTTCGCCGCGGTAAGTGCCTGGACAAGATCGGCATGCATGCCCAGGACACCTCGGAAATGTTCTTCGATGACGTTGAGGTCCCCGAAGACTGTCTGCTCGGTGGGGTAGAAGGGCAGGGCTTCTACACCCTGATGAATCAACTGGCTTACGAGCGCGCACAGATAGGCATTGGTGCCGTTGCGGTGATGGAGCGCGCCCTGGGCCTGACCCTGGAATACACCAAGGACCGCAAAGCCTTTGGCAAGCCGGTTATTGAATTCCAGAACAGTCGCTTTGTGCTGGCCGACGTCAAGGCCACTGTGCTCGCGGCTAAAACCTTCGCCGACCTGATTGCCCAGCGCTGGGTAGACGGCAGCCTGGACACCACCCTGGCATCGATGGGCAAGTTCTGGCTGACCGAGCGCCAGGGCGAAGTTCTCGACCGCTGCCTGCAGCTGTTTGGTGGCTACGGCTACATGAGCGAGTACCCGATTGGACGGATGTGGGCCGATGCCCGCGTCGCCCGTATCTATGGCGGTTCGAACGAGATTCAGCGCGAGGTGGTAGCCCGTTCGCTCTAGGGGTGTTCGGGTAAAGGCGAGCACGAACGTTGCGAGGCGAACACTGCGTTCGCCGTTCCTTGCACAACAACAAATACAAAGGAGATTCGCATGTATATCACTCAAGGCCTGCACCGCCATATTCAGGCCAAACCTCATGCGACCGCGATCCGCTACCGTGGCCGCGGTATTACCTACGCCGAGTTCGGCGAGCGTGTCGCGCGGCTGGCCGGTGCGTTGAAAACACTGGGTGTGAACAGCGGTGATCGAGTGGCCATGCTGTCGGCCAACTCGCTGCGTTACATTGAGTATTACCTGGCCGTGCCCTGGGCTGATGCAGTGGTCAATCCGGTCAACTACCGCTGGAGTGCTGCGGAAATCATCTACTCGTTGGACGATTCGCAGACCACCGTGCTGTTGGTGGATGACAACTACAAGGGCCTGGCCGAGCGCATCGTTGCCGAGTCCAAGACCGTGCGCACGGTGATTTACGCCGATGATGGCGAGGCGCCGCAAGGGCTATTGTCGTATGAGCAACTGATCGCTCAGAGCGAGCCTGTGGAAGACGCCCGGCGTGGTGGCGACTCGCTCTTGGGGATCTTCTATACCGGCGGCACCACAGGCTTTCCGAAGGGTGTGATGCTCAGCCACAACAGCGTGGCCTTCTCTTCGATGGCCTCGCAGCAGTCCGGGCGTTGCAACGCCACCACACGCTTCTTGCATTCGATGCCGATGTTCCACCTGGCCGACTTTGCTGCCATGGTCTCGTTGTTCAGCAGTGGCGGCACCCACGTGGTATTGCCGGCATTTACCCCCAAAGCGGTGCTGGAAGCTATCGACCACGAACGCATAAACGAGATCTTACTGGCACCGACCATGATCCAGATGTTGCTGGATTGGTGTGAGGCCGACCCAGCTGCCCGGGACTACGACTTGAGTGCACTGGAGCGTGTGGGTTACGGCGCTTCACCGATCACGCCGACGCTGCTGGACCGGGCCCGCAGTATGTTCCCCAGCGCCGGGTTTACCCAGGGTTATGGCATGACGGAACTGTCGCCGGTGGCGACCTTCCTGAGCGCCGACTACCACACGCCCGAGCACCAGAAGAGCGGCAAAATGTACTCAGCCGGTCAACCCTATGCCTGTGTCGAGGTGCGTATTGCCGACGAGCACGACCGAGAGTTGCCACGCGGTACGGTGGGCCAGATTCTGGTTCGTGGCCCTAACGTCATGCTTGGCTACTGGAACAAACCGGAGGCCACCGCTGAGGCCCTGCGTGGCGGCTGGATGCACACCGGTGACGGCGGCTACATGGACGAAGAGGGCTTTGTCTACGTTTGCGATCGCCTCAAAGACATGATCGTCAGCGGTGGCGAGAACGTGTACTCCGCCGAGGTCGAGACGGCGATCGCCAGTCACCCGGCGGTGGCTTTGAGTGCGGTCATCGGCATCCCCTGTGAACGCTGGGGCGAGACGGTGCATGCAGTGGTCTTGCTCAAACCCGGCCGGGTCGCCAGTGCTGACGAAATTGTTGCTCACTGCCGCGAGCACATCGCCGGTTACAAGGTGCCGCGCAGTGTCGAGTTCCGTGACGTCTTGCCGCTGTCCAACGTGGGTAAGGTGCTCAAGGTCGAGTTACGCAAACCGTTCTGGGAAGGGCGCCAACGCGGCGTGTCCTGACGGCCTCACGGGCGGCAGTGCCGCCCGCAACCTCCAGATCAATGACGCAGTCGGCAGCTCCGGCAGGGAGCCCCGTTGCCCGGCGTGACCCTCTACATCTCGCGGAGCTCGACCCATGAGTTACGTTGTTTCGCGCAGCGCCATGCCGCTGCAATTGCTTGCATTGTCCATTGCTGCAGCCATCAGTCACCCGGCACAGGCCGTCAATTTTCAGATCGGTGAAATCGAAGGGCAGTTCGACTCTTCGTTGTCTATCGGCTCCAGTTGGGCAGTGCGCGGTGCCGACCCTGACTTCATTTCCAACTTCAACTCCCAGGGCGTGCGGGGCAACGCGTCCTCGCGTACCAGCGACGACGGGCGTTTGAACTTCAAAAAGGGGGAAACCTTCTCGAAAATCTTCAAAGGCCTGCATGACCTCGAGCTCAAGTATGGCGACAGCGGTGTCTTCGTGCGTGGCAAGTATTGGTATGACTTTGAACTGAAGGACGAGCACCTCTCTTTCTACGACATTGACGACAGTGGTCGGCAGCGTGAGGCGAAATCGTCCGGTGCGCAGTTCCTCGACGCCTTTGTCTACCACAACTATCAACTGGCCGACTTGCCGGGCAACGTGCGCCTGGGCAAACAGGTGGTCAGTTGGGGTGAGAGCACCTTCATCGGCAACTCGCTCAACAGCATCAACCCGGTGGATGTGGCGGCCTTGCGTCGCCCCGGCTCCGAGGTCAAGGAAGGCTTGATCCCGGTGAATATGTTCTATGTGTCTCAGGGCCTTTCAGAGAACCTCAACCTCGAATCCTTCTACCAGATCGAATGGAAACCTTCGGTGCTGGACAACTGCGGCACCTTCTTCGGCAACGATGTTACCCCGGAAGGTTGTACCGATCGCGCCCAGATTGCCGGCCTCGACCTGGCTCCGGGGGTTGCCAACAACACCGGTAACAACCTGCAAACCATTCTTGGTTCTACGGTCAACGCCGGAGGCAACCTCCTTGCCAACCCGTTCAGTGGGACCGACGATGCCTATGTGCCGCGAACCAAGACCAAAGATGCCCGCGACAGTGGCCAGTACGGTTTTGCCTTGCGTTGGTTCGTGCCCGAGCTGAACGACACGGAGTTTGGTCTCTATTACCTCAACTACCACAGCCGCACACCCTCGCTGGACTTCACCCGTGCCACCAATACTGCGCCCAGCGGGGCCGGGCTCGGGGCCACAGCGGGGTCGTTGAATGCAGTACGCTCGGCCAGCTACCACACGGTGTATCCCGAAGACATCCGGCTGTATGGCCTGAGTTTTTCGACCAACGTCCAGGGCACAGCGGTTGGCGGTGAAATCAGTTACCGGCCGAACATGCCGCTGCAGCTTAACGGTGCCGACCTTAACCTTGCCGCCGTCGGCAACCCGGCGTCGCCACTGTTCGTCTCCGGCTGGGCGCCGAACAGTGCCGGTCAAGCGCTGCAGGGCTATAAGCGCATGCCAGTGCTGCAAGCCCAGGTCAGCGCTACCCACTTCATTGACCAAGTGATGGCCGCCAGCCGCCTGACCCTGGTCGGCGAGGTGGGCTACAACCGCATCAACGGCCTGGGCGACAGCGATGGCAACGATTTGCGCTTTGGCCGCAGCACCATTTTTGGCGCTGGCGAGTTAGCCACCGCCGCAGGCCCGGCGACGTGTGCCGGCACCCTCAATCCGGTTCCCGGGCAACCGGCCGGTGTGGTTCAGCCCAGCAACCCGCAGCAGGAGTGCAACAGCCACGGTTTCTACACCACCGACTCCTGGGGCTATCGCCTGCGCGCGCGCCTGGATTACCCGAACGTGATCGCCGGTATCAACCTGGCGCCAAACCTGGCGTGGTCGCACGACGTGGAGGGCAATGGCCCGAACTTCGAAGAAGGCCTGAAGGCCGTAAGCCTTGGCCTGGATGCCGACTACATGAGCACCTACACCGCCAGCCTCAGTTACACCGATTTCTTTGGCGGGCATTTCAACACCAATGGTGACCGCGACTACGTCGCACTCAGCCTCGGCTGGAACTTCTGACGGCAAACTGCAGAGGAACGAAAAATGAAAAACGCATTGATCCGTACCAGCGCGCTGGCGCTGTCCTTGCTGGCGACTGGTGTGATGGCCGCCGTTTCGCCCCAGGAAGCCGCACAACTGGGCACCACCCTGACGCCCTTGGGTGCCGAAAAAGCCGGCAACGCCGACGGCAGCATCCCGGCTTGGACCGGCGGGCTCAAACCGGGCGCAGCACCGGTAGACAGCAACGGCTTTCTCGGTAATCCGTTCAAGGACGAGAAGCCCTTGTTCGTCATCACCGCCGCTACAGTTGAGCAGTACAAGGCCAAGCTGTCGGCCGGCCAGCTGGCGATGTTCAAACGCTACCCGGACACCTATCGCATACCGGTGTATCAGAGCCATCGCACGGCCTGGGCGCCGCAGGCGATCTATGACGCCGCGCGTAAAAGCGCGGTGACCACCGAAAGCCAGAACGGTGGCAACGACCTGAAAAATTTCGATCAATCGCGGGTGTATGCCTTCCCGATTCCGAAAAACGGCGTTGAAGTGGTGTGGAACCATATGACCCGCTATCGCGGCACCAACTACACCCGCAACCATGTGCAGGTTGTGCCGCAGGTCAACGGTGCGTTTACACCGGTGGAAATGCAGGACAATGCCGGCTTTCCGCAGTACATGCCTGATGCTGATCCACAGCAGACCAGCAACATCCTGTTCTACTACAAGCAGGCCGTCACTGCGCCTTCGCGCCTGGCAGGTTCAGTGACGCTGGTGCACGAAACGGTCGACCAGATCAAAGAGCCGCGCATGGCCTGGTCGTACAACGCCGGGCAGCGCCGTGTACGTCGCGCACCGCAGGTGGCCTATGACGGCCCGGGCACCGCTGCCGACGGTATGCGCACCGCTGACAACGGCGACATGTACAACGGTGCACCAGACCGTTACGAGTGGAAGCTGATCGGCAAGAAAGAGATGTACATCCCGTACAACGAGTACCAGCTGCAATCGCCGTCGCTCAAGTACACCGACATCATCAAACCCGGCCATATCAACCCGGACTACACCCGCTATGAGCTGCACCGGGTGTGGGAAGTGGAAGCCACGTTGCGTCCAGGCCAGCGCCATATCTATGCCAAGCGCCATATGTATTTCGATGAAGACACCTGGGCACTGATGGGCGTCGATCACTACGACAGCCGCGGTCAACTGTGGCGTGTGGCCGAAGGGCATAACTACAACGACTTTGAACACGGCATCAACACCTGGTCGGCCATGGCCATCTACGACCTGATCGCCGGCCGCTACCTGGCCATGAACCTGGTCAACGAGGCCCGCCATGCCATTGCCTACGACCAGCCTCTGACCCAGAACGACTTTACCCCGGCCGCTCTGCGCAATGCCGGTGTTCGTTAACCCGTCCTCTAACAGGAGTAGAACAATGTCTCAGAAACCTTACGTTGCCGGTGTCGGCATGATCCCCTTCGTCAAACCGGGTACCAGCGGCACCTACATCGAAATGGGCGCTCAGGCCACGCGTCTGGCGCTGCAGGATGCGGGGCTTGATTACAACCTGGTGCAACAGGCCTTTGTCGGCTACGTGTATGGCGACTCAACCTGCGGTCAGGCCGCCCTCTATGAAGTCGGCATGTCCGGCATTCCCGTGCTCAACGTCAACAACAACTGCGCCACTGGTTCCAGCGCATTGTTCCTGGCTCGCCAGGCCGTGGCCAGCGGCGCGGTGGAATGTGCGTTGGCGCTGGGCTTCGAGCAGATGCAACCGGGGGCCCTCAAAGGCCATTGGGATGACCGCCCACGCGCCACCACCCACATGACTCAGGGCATCATTGATGAACTGACTGCTGATGTCGCCGGTATGCCGGGTGCCTTGCAGATGTTTGGGGGTGCCGGGCGTGAGCACATGCACAAGTACGGCACGAAAATGGAGACCTTCGCGGCCATCCGTGCCAAGGCCAGCCGTCATGCCGCCAACAACCCGCTGGCGATGTTCCGCAAGGTGGTAACCACCGAAGACGTGATGAACGATCAGGTGATCTGGCCGGGTGTGATGACGCGCTTGATGGCTTGCCCACCGACCTGTGGCGCTGCAGCGGCGATTATTTGTACCGAAGCGTTCGCCAGAAAGCACGGTTTGCGCACCGACGTGGTGATCCTCGCGCAGTCGATGGCCACTGACCGGCCGGTTGCGTTCGAAGCCCGTTCGATGATCGAAGTGGTCGGTTTCGACATGGCCCAGCGAGCGGCCCGATCGGTATACGAGCAAGCCGGTGTAGACCCACGTGACATCCGTGTCGCCGAAATGCACGACTGCTTTGCGCACAATGAACTGCTTACCTACGAATCCCTGGGTTTCTGCGATGTCGGGACTGCCGAGCGTTTCGTGCTGGATGGTGACAACACCTACGGTGGCCAGGTGGTTACCAACCCGTCCGGTGGTTTGCTTTCCAAGGGCCATCCGTTAGGCGCTACCGGTTTGGCCCAGTGTTATGAACTGACCCGGCAGATCCGCGGTACAGCCGGGACCACGCAGGTGGAAGGTGTGAACCTAGCATTGCAGCATAACCTTGGGTTGGGTGGGGCCTGTGTGGTGACCCTGTACGGTCGCGCCTGAGGAATAAAACCGGTAGGAGCGGGCTTGCCCCGCGATTGCGGTTTGTCAGTCACACCGCATCGCGGGGCAAGCCCGCTCCTACCTTAAGTTTGCGTCCGATGGAACGTTAGAAATGCTAGAATCCGCCGCTTGCATACAGGAGAGCGACACGTGCGCAAAATTGCGGTGGTAATGGCAGTACTGGCCCTGGCCGGCTGTGAAAATGAAGTCGAAGGCGTGCACAAGCAGATTGCCGAGCAACTGCCCAACCCGAAAACAGCCAAGTTCGGTAACGTGCGCATCGATAAGCAGGGTGCCATTTGCGGCCAGGTTCGCAGTAAAGATGATGCCGGCACCTTCCTGCCATACCGCAGCTATGTTGCCATCAAGCAAGCCGACGGTTACCAGATCATCCTTGCCGACAAGGGCAGCAACCTGCAGATTCGCGAAATCTGTGGCGGTGCCGATCTGCAACGCCGTGCCGATGCATTGGCCGATCAACCAGCACCTGAGGGCTGGGACGTCGAAATCATTCAGGGCCCGAACATGGGCGCATTGAGTGACATGACCGCACGCCTGATCGAGAAGCAGATCCCGTCTTCGGTGGAATACCGCGACGGCAAACCGGTGGTACTGCTCGGCCCGTTCCCGAACAAAGCCGATGCCGAGGCCCGGCAGGCTGATGTCATGGCCCGCCTGGGTACTGACTCCATCGTCATCCAGCACGGCGCTACCCGCTAGCCAGCGCCTTTGCTTGCCCCGTACACTCACGGCTCACCCTAAGGAGAGCCGTGATGAAGGATTCATCCCCCGCCATAACCTTGCAACGCGCCACCGAACAGCATATTGACGGGCTGGCGGCGTTGTACAGCGACCCGCGCGTCTCCCGCCAAGCCTTGCAGTTACCGTATCAGACCCTCGACAACTGGCGTAAGCGCCTGGGCCCCGGCGTGGACTACGAGCGCTCGTTGAGCCTGGTCGCTCTGCATCAAGGCGAGGTCATTGGTAATTGCTCGCTGGAGCAGAATCCACGGGTGCGCCGCAGCCACTGCGCCAGCATCGGCATGGGCGTGGCGTCGGCCTGGCAGGGGCAGGGGGTAGGCACCCGACTGTTGGCGGCGGTGCTCGACGTGGCAGACAACTGGATGGGGCTGCAGCGCATCGAACTGACGGTGTTCACCGACAATCAACCGGCACTGGCCCTGTACAAGCGCCATGGCTTTGAAGTCGAAGGACATTTGCTTGACTATGCTTTGCGTGACGGCGTGTTTGCCGATGTCTATAGCATGGCGCGCCTGAAGCGCCGTCAGGGTTAAACCAGGAGGGCCTTATGTCTACGCTGGAGCGGGCCATTGCCGTGGCGGCCAGGGCGCATGAAGGGCAACAGGACAAGGGCGGCAGTGCGTATATCCTGCATCCGTTGCGGGTGATGCTGCGGGTCTCGACGGTTGAGCAGCGTATCGTCGCGGTGTTGCACGATGTGCTGGAAGACTCCGCCATTACCTTGTCGGACCTGGCACGTGAAGGGTTTGCCTTGAAGATCCTGGCGGCGGTACAGGCGCTCAGCCGCCGCGATGAGGAAAGTTATGAGGCGTTTGTCATACGCCTGGGTGATGACCCCTTGGCACGGGTGGTGAAGCTGGCCGACCTTGCCGATAACAGCGACCTCTCGCGAATCGCCACCCCCGGCCCTGAAGACCTTGCCCGCCTGGCCCGCTATCAGCAAGCCAGCGCCTACCTGCAGGCGCTGGCCTGAGCGTTAGCTGCAGGCGCTGAGGTTCACCGGCCCGACGAACTCATTGCCGTGGCCCATGACACAGGCCACCCGCTGATTGCGCTGGCGCTCCCAGGGTTGTGGCGGGTAGGTCTTGTTCCAGGCGTCGTAGAGCTGACGGTCCTGTTTCGACAACTTCAGGTTGTACTGTTTGCTCATATAGAAGTAGGTGCGCGCGATCATCCCGCGGATCGAGGGCCGCGGCATGACCTTCTTGGCCTTGAAGTCCACCTGCGTCAGGCATGAACCGTACTGCCCGCGTTGCTCGGGCAGCCAGCCGAAACTGAAGTTGCTGCGGTCGCCGTTAACCTCGCCGATGCTGGGCACCAGGTTGTGCAGGTCGGCTTCAGCACGCTGAAAGACTTTGTCGTTACGGGCGCAGTTCTTACGTCCGCCGTCCTGCCAGCACTGACGCTGATGCCCGATCTGCCAGGCCGGGACAATGTGCTCCCACTCGATGCGCGAAGCACGATTGGCGTTTTTGCGCGGAATGTAGCCACACGCCGCAAGGTCAACCTTGTTGCCATTGTATTTGCAGCCGCAGTAGAACTCGGTGGACTGCGGCGCATACAGGCGCCAGGCGACTTTCTTGGCTTCGCTGAAGGTGCGAGGGGCATCGGCGTAGGCGGTGGTGGCACTGAACAGCAGACAAACAACGGTTAAAAACGAAACTCTCATGCGCACTCAATCTTCCTTCGGCACAACCCAGAAAATCTGCACGCCGCCATCATCGCGGTAGGCGAGGGTGACGTTATCGTTCTCGGCGATTTCCTCCAGCAAAGTGGCCCAATCGTCTGGCGATTCATGCTCCAGGCGAAAGATCAGGGCGGCGCGGGCTTTTTGTGCGGTCGGTGAGTTGATGATTTTCTGGATGCGAAGGCCCAGTTGCTCGTAACTGCTGACAGGGGCGGAAGTGCTGGCCACGAAACGTTCCTTATTTAGCTGTATGCGCATACAGTATTTCACTGTAAGCAAATTCGCAACAGCTTGTCGGTGAAAGAGCGCATGAGACCGTGAACACTGCGAATTGCTGCAGTGCGTTTAAGGTTTTTTTGCTGTGGGCAGGAGCGGTGCTGGTTTGCGTCTTACAAAGCAGGCAAGTGATTTCGCAAGCCCCGACTGGGCACCCGGAGAATATCCGCTAAGGTTGCTATGCCGGTGAACATTCAGATGTCCGAATGCCACCTGCAGTGGGGGGTTCGGTTTTTGCTGCGTTTTGATGATAATTCAGACGTGCAACTTCCAGAGTGTTTCCGGTTGTTAATTTGACAAAGTCTGGTTGCTTTCGCATAGTCAGCTCATGCAAACGTTTGCGACCCGATAAAAATCATAAAATCCGGAGTAAACCCATGAAATTGCCGTTCGCAGGACGCCTCCTGGCGATTGCCGTACTGTCTTCACTTGCGCTTGTAACACCCCTGTCCCAGGCCGTGGCCGATGAAAAGCCGAAGGTCGCCCTGGTGATGAAATCCCTCGCCAACGAGTTCTTCCTGACTATGGAAGACGGTGCCAAGGCCTACCAGAAAGAACACGCCAGTGAGTTCGACCTGGTGTCCAATGGCATCAAGGATGAAACCGATTCGGGTAACCAGATTCGCATCGTCGAACAAATGATTGTTTCCGGCGTCAACGCCCTGGTGATTGCCCCGGCTGACTCCAAAGCACTGGTGCCGGTGGTGAAAAAAGCCATGGATGCCGGTATCACCGTGGTCAACATCGATAACCGCCTGGACCCTGAGGTGCTGAAAAGCAAAAACCTCAGTGTGCCGTTCGTAGGGCCCGACAACCGTGAAGGTGCGCGCCTGGTAGGGGATTACCTGGCCAAACAGAAACTCAAGGCCGGTGACGCAGTGGCGATTATCGAAGGCGTTTCGACCACCACCAATGCCCAGCAACGCACCGCCGGTTTCAAGGATGCGATGGCGGCCGCGCAGGTCAAGGTTGTCTCGGTGCAATCCGGTGACTGGGAAATTGCCAAGGGCAATGCTGTGGCAGCCTCCATGCTCAATGCCCACCCTGAAATCAAGGCGCTGCTGGCGGGTAACGACAGCATGGCGCTGGGTGCAGTCTCGGCAGTGAAGGCAGCGGGTAAAACCGGTCAGGTCCAGGTGGTGGGTTACGACAACATCAAGGCCATCAAGCCGATGCTCGCGGACGGCCGTGTGCTCGCCACTGCGGAGCAGTACGCCGATAAGCAGGCGGTGTTCGGTATCGAGGCGGCGCTGAAGATGCTCAAGGGCGAAAAGCCTGAAGTGAACGCTGACAACGTCATCCAGACCCCGGTTGAGCTGGTGACCACACCGTAGTCGCACAGCGTGCGCCTGCTATCGGGCAGGCGCCAGGAGAACAGGCAATGTCAGCGACCGCAGAGGCGGTACTTTCAGTCAGTGCAATCGGCAAGACCTACGCCCAGCCGGTGCTCGGCGATATCGACCTGAACTTGTACCGTGGTGAAGTGTTGGCCCTGACCGGGGAGAACGGCGCGGGTAAAAGTACCCTGTCAAAAATAATCGGTGGCCTTGAAGTGCCCACCACCGGGCAGATGCACTATCAGGGTCAACCTTACCAGCCAGGCAGTCGCGCGGTGGCCGAGCGGCTTGGTGTGCGGATGGTCATGCAGGAACTCAACCTGCTGCCGACCCTGACTGTGGCCGAGAACCTGTTTCTCGATAACCTGCCCAGCCGAGCGGGTTGGATCAACCGTAAGCGTCTGCGCCAACTGGCCCAGGCGGCCATGGCCCAAGTCGGCCTGGAAGCGATCGACCCCGACACCCCGGTGGGGGAGTTGGGGATTGGCCACCAGCAGATGGTCGAGATTGCCCGCAACCTGATCGGCGACTGTCATGTGCTGATCTTCGATGAGCCCACGGCCATGCTCACGGCGCGAGAGGTTGAGTTGCTGTTCACCCAGATCGAGCGCTTGCAGCAACGCGGGGTGGCCATCGTCTACATCTCACACCGCCTTGAAGAGCTGAAACGTATTGCTCAGCGCATTGCGGTGCTGCGCGACGGCAAGCTGGTGTGTGTCGAGCCCATGGCCCGCTACAGCAGCGCGCAATTGGTCAACTTGATGGTGGGCCGCGAGCTGGCCGAGCACATCGATCTGGGTGAACGCCAGATCGGCGCGCCGCTGCTCAAGGTCAATGCCTTGAGCCGTGGCGACAAGGTGCGCGACGTATCCTTTACTGTGCGCAGTGGTGAAATTTTTGGCATCTCCGGATTGATTGGTGCCGGCCGAACCGAGTTGCTGCGGTTGATCTATGGTGCCGACCGTGCCGACAGCGGCAGCATCGAACTGGGCAACCCGTTGCGCTCGGTACAAGTCGACTCGCCGGTGGCTGCAGTGCGCGAAGGCATTGCCCTGATCACCGAAGACCGCAAAGGCGAAGGTTTGCTGCTGTCGCAATCGATCAGCGCCAACATCGCCCTGGGCAACCTTGCCGCTGTTTCCCGTGGGGGTGTGCTCAACCGTCAGGCCGAGCGTGAGCTGGCCGAACGCCAGATCGGCGCCATGCGCATACGCAGTTCCAGTGCCGATCAGGTCGTAGGCGAGCTGTCCGGTGGCAACCAGCAGAAGGTGGTCATCGGCCGTTGGCTGGAGCGTGATTGCAGCGTGCTGCTGTTCGACGAGCCCACCCGCGGCATCGACGTCGGTGCCAAGTTCGACATCTATGGCTTGCTCGCCGAGCTGGCGCGTCAGGGCAAGGCATTGGTGGTGGTGTCCAGCGATCTGCGCGAGCTGATGCTGATTTGTGACCGCATTGGTGTGCTCAGTGCCGGGCGTTTGATCGACACCTTTGAGCGTGCGCACTGGACCCAGGATCAACTATTGGCCGCGGCCTTCGCGGGCTATCAGAAACGTGATGCGTTGCTGCATGAAGCGGCACCCAGGATGACCCCATGAAAACCACTCCACTGGACAGCACTGCCACCCCCGTCAAGCGCGGTAGCAGCTATTACGGCCTGGGTACCTATCTGGGCCTGGCCGGCGCCTTGCTGGCGATGATCGTGTTGTTCTCTGTGCTCAGCAGTCATTTTCTTTCGTACGCCACCTTCAGCACCCTGGCCAATCAAATCCCCGATCTGATGGTGTTGGCGGTGGGCATGACCTTCGTGCTGATCATTGGCGGCATCGACCTCTCGGTGGGCTCGGTGCTGGCTCTGGCGGCGTCGACGGTCAGTGTGGCGATCCTCGGCTGGGGCTGGAGCGTACTGCCCGCCGCATTGCTGGGTATGGGCGCGGCGGCGCTGGCCGGGAGCATTACTGGCTCGATCACAGTGGCCTGGCGGATCCCGTCGTTCATCGTGTCGTTGGGTGTGCTGGAAATGGCCCGCGGTGTGGCCTATCAGTTGACTGATTCACGCACTGCCTATATCGGCGATGCCTTCGCCTGGCTTTCCAACCCGTTGGCGTTTGGTGTGTCGCCGTCGTTCATCATCGCTTTGCTGGTGATCATCCTGGCGCAGCTGGTGTTGACCCGTACGGTGTTCGGTCGCTACCTGATCGGCATCGGCACTAATGAAGAAGCGGTACGCCTGGCCGGTATCGACCCGCGCCCTTACAAGATTCTGGTGTTCTCACTGATGGGGCTGTTGGCGGGCCTGGCCGCGCTGTTCCAGATTTCCCGCCTCGAAGCCGCCGACCCGAATGCCGGCTCCGGCCTTGAGCTGCAGGTCATCGCCGCAGTGGTCATTGGCGGCACCAGCCTGATGGGTGGGCGCGGCTCGGTGATCAGCACCTTCTTTGGCGTACTGATTATTTCGGTGCTGGCCGCAGGCCTGGCCCAGATCGGCGCTTCAGAGCCGACCAAACGCATTATTACCGGGGCGGTCATTGTCATCGCCGTGGTCCTCGACACCTACCGCAGCCGACGTGCAAGTCGGCGGAACTGAATCATGGCAACTATCAAAGACGTCGCTGCACTGGCGGGTATTTCCTATACCACCGTGTCCCATGTACTGAACAAAACCCGGCCGGTCAGCGAGCATGTGCGTTTGAAAGTCGAGGCGGCCATCGCTGAGCTCGATTACGTGCCCAGCGCTGTGGCCCGCTCACTCAAAGCGCGCAGTACGGCTACCATTGGCTTGTTGGTGCCCAACAGCGTCAACCCTTACTTCGCCGAGCTGGCACGCGGGATCGAAGACGCCTGTGAACGCAATGGCTATTGCGTGATTCTGTGCAACTCCGACGACAACCCGCAAAAACAGCGCAGCTACTTGCGCGTGCTGCTGGAAAAGCGCATCGATGGTTTGATCGTCGCTTCGGTGGGTGAAGACAGCGACTTGCAAGGCAGCCTGGCCAGCGTGCGCACGCCGATGGTGATCGTCGACCGCGCGCTGGAAGGTGTCGACGCCGACCTGGTGAGCATCGACCATGAGCAGGGCGCCTACCTGGCGACTCGTCATTTGCTTGAGCTGGGGCATCGCGACATTGCTTGCATCGGTGGCCCGGCCAGTACCAGTACGGCACAACTGCGCCTGGCGGGGTTTCGCCGTGCCTTGACCGAAGCGGGCATTACGCCAGGCGACGATCACATCGTTTACAGCGACTTCACCAGCCTGGGTGGCTATGGCGCCGCCGCGCAACTGCTCGACGGCCCTCGGCCAACGGCTATTTTTGCCGGTAATGACTTGATTGGCATCGGCGTGTTACGGGCTGCTGCCGAGCGCAATATTTGCGTACCCGGCGAGTTGTCGGTGATTGGCTTCGACGACATCCAGCTCAGCCGCTATGTGTTCCCGGCCCTGACCACTGTCGGCCAGTCGATACGGGAGTTGGGTGAAAACGCTGCAGCCCTGCTGTTATCGCGCATTGCCCAGCCGCTTCGTGGTGCACCGGAGCAGCGTATCGTTGCCCCGAAAATCGTATTGCGCGAGTCCACTGCGCCACGCCCAGACCTTTTCAATGATTACCGCTGAGAGCCGAACAGCTATGCAAGCCAAGGTAGTGGTGGTGGGTAGCCTGAACATGGACCTGGTGGCCCGGGCGCCACGGTTGCCGCGCGCTGGCGAAACCTTGGCGGGCGAATCCTTTGCCACCGTACCGGGCGGCAAGGGGGCTAACCAGGCGGTGGCCGCAGCACGCTTGGGTGCCGCCGTGGCGATGATCGGCAATGTCGGTGATGACGCCTACGGCCAGCAGTTGCGCCAGGCTTTGCTTGATGAGCAGATCGACTGCCAGGCGGTCGCGGTGTGTGCTGGAGTCTCGAGTGGCCTGGCATTGATTGTGGTTGATGCCAGTAGCCAGAATTCGATTGTCATCATCCCAGGCGGTAACGGCCAGTTGCAGCCTGAGTCGGTGCAGGCGTTCGACGCTTTGTTACAAGGCGCCGAGGTGATCATCTGCCAGCTGGAAGTTCCTCCACAGACAGTGGCGTACACGCTTGAGCGTGGCCGTGCACTGGGCAAAACGGTGGTCCTCAACCCTGCACCGTGCACTGGCCCGTTGCCGCTGAACTGGTACCGCAGCATCGATTACTTGGTCCCCAATGAAAGCGAGGCGCAAGCGCTGACCGGGCTGCCGGTAACCGACCTGACCAGCGCCGAAGTAGCTGCCAACCATTTGCGTGACCTTGGGGTTAAAAACGTGATTGTCACCCTCGGTGCTCAGGGGGCACTGTTCGCCAATGCCCAAGGGTTCAAGCACTTTCCGGCACCGCAGGTGCAGCCGCTGGACACCACAGCGGCTGGCGATACCTTTGTCGGTGGCTTTGCCGCCGCACTGGCGCGTGGCGAAGAAGAGGGCGCCGCGATTGCCTTTGGGCAGCGCGCGGCGGCGCTGTCAGTCACTCGCGCGGGTGCCCAGCCCTCCATCCCTTATTTGGCCGAGTTGTCGCCATGAAAAAAACACCTTTACTCAATATCGCGCTGTCGCGGGTCATTGCCTCGCTGGGGCATGGTGACATTCTGGTGATTGGTGACGCAGGATTACCGGTACCACCCGGTGTCGAACTGATCGACCTGGCTCTGACCCCTGGGGTGCCGGACTTTGCCAGCGTGCTCCGTACGGTATTGAGTGAAATGCAGGTGGAAAGCCATGTACTGGCCGACGAAATGTTCAAGGCCAACCCCCCGGCCTTGACCGTCATTGAGCAATGCCATGCGCATGGGCAGCTCGGCGCCCGTAACCTGCTCAGTCACAGCGAATTCAAACAGCTCAGCCGCGGCGCTCGCGCCGTGGTGCGCACCGGCGAGTGTCAGCCCTACAGCAACATTGTCTTGATTGCCGGCGTCACGTTCTAGATGATTGCCCCTACAGGTGCTATGGAATTAGCTCGCCTGACGTTCGCTTAATGGAATAAGGAGTACTGCTGATGCCTGTGTTGTCGGCACGTGTCGCACCCACGGCACCGCTCGATCTGATCATCGATACCGACCCCGGCGCTGACGACGTGGTGGCCTTGCTGCTGGCCATGGCTTCGCCTGATGTCTTGAGGATTCGCGCCATCACTACGGTGGCCGGTAATGTGCGGTTGGATAAGACCTCGCGAAATGCACGGCTGGCCAGGGAGTGGGGTGGGCGTGAAGACATTCCGGTGTACGCAGGGGCGTCCAAGCCGTTACTGCGCCCGCCTATCTATGCCGCCAACATCCATGGTGATGAAGGGCTGCCGGGCGTGGTGGTGCACGAGCCCGCACAAGGCCTGGCCGATGGCAGCGCCGTGCAGTACCTGGTGGACACCCTGAGCGCAGCGCAACCGCACAGCATCACCCTGGCTGTGTTGGGCCCGCAGACCAACCTCGCCCTGGCGCTGATCCAGGCACCGGCAATCGTCCGTGGCATCAAGGAAGTGGTGGTGATGGGCGGTGCCCACCTCAATGCGGGCAACATCACGCCAGTGGCCGAGTTCAACCTGTATGCCGATGCAGAAGCGGCCGAGGTGGTGCTCAATAGCGGCGTCGAGCTGACCTATTTGCCGCTGGACGTCACCCACAAGGTGCTGACCAGCGATGCGCGCTTTTCGCAACTGGCTGCAATAGGCAACCAGGCCAGCCAGTTGGTGGTGGACATTCTCATGGAGTACATCAAGGCTGACATGCAACGCTACGGCATGACGGGTGGCCCGGTGCACGACGCGAGTGTGATCGCTTACCTGATCAAGCCGGAGTTGTTCAAGGGAAGGTCGGTCGAACTGCAGGTGGACCGTCGCCAAGGCGCCACCTACGGGCAGACCATCGTTGTCGAGTACACGACCCCGGAGCAGCCTGGCAACGTCGTCTGGATCGAAGACGCTGATGCCCAGGGCATTTTTGACCTGCTCAGTACGCGGCTTGCGTGTCTGAAGTAGCGTGCTCGAAGCGTTCGAACACCTGATCGACAAAGCCGCGTGCGGCCTCATGTCCCAGGTCTTTGACCAACAGGTCGACGGCAATCAGCATCAGCTCTTCGGCACTGGCGGGGCTGAAGGCGCTCTGGCCTTCTGGCCATTTGACCTTGATGTCGGCATCGATAATGTGGCTTGTCATGAGCTATACCGGAATGAAACTGCGCGCACTGTGGATTCAAATACCTGCCCTGGCGTTTGAAGGGGAGGCTTGATTGCGCTCTGCCCAAGGCAGCAGTAAATCATGCCGATGCCGGTCAAGGCACTGCAACTTAGGCATAAGCACACGGGTCGTGGCAAACTAACGGTTTCCAGCGGGGCGCAACAGTGTGGTGCAAATCGATTTGAACAATCCTGAACAGTTCACCCTGGAGGCTGTGCGCCACTTGCTCGGTGCTGGCAGCAATGGGGTGCACAACCAATTGCGCGTCAACCGTGGTGGTATCGCCTGGCTGTCGCAGGTGGTGGGAAGCCGTGAACTGGACGGCCTGGCCTTTCGTCTGGAAACCTGGGCGGCCGGTTCCGGTTGTGTGGGCGAACAGGCGGTAGCGGACGAGCGCTGGGTTCAGCAGGTGTTCAATGCCTTGCGAGCGAACTGGCCGACCCCGTCGAGCGATTACATCGACCTGTATTGAGTGGCGCTCAAGCGTGTGCAAAATCCGGTGACGATTGCACTTTTACCTGAGTGCGCTGGCTCAGGCAGACTTGACGGGTTTTGCAACAAAAAATCAGCGAGACTGTCAGATAGACAGCAGCATTCCCGTATCCAAAGGAGGATTCATGTTCCGTGCATCATTGATGAGCCTGTTGGCGGTCGCCGTACTGGCTGGCTGCAGCAACACCGGTGGTTCGTCGTCGAAGGCGCCAGAGGCTGTGGCGAACAATGACGGACGTTGCCAGGCAAGCGGCGCTGAGTTCGCAATCGGCAAGCAAGCCACCCCTGCCTTGGTTGAGCAAGCCCGCAAAGCCAGCGGCTCGCAGATTGCGCATGCCCTTGGCCCGCGTGATGCCATGACCATGGATTACCGCTCCGAACGCCTCAATCTGCACACCGATGCCCAGGGTGTAGTTATTCGCGTCAACTGCGGCTGACCACCTGTAGGAGCGGGCTTGCCCCGCGATGCGATATGACGAATAGATCGCTATCGCGGGGCAAGCCCGCTCCTACAGGCACAAAAAAACCCGCCACATGGGCGGGTTTTTTTATTCGGTCAGAGATTACTCTGGACGAACTTGTGCAGCCTGCATGCCCTTCTGGCCTTTTTCGGCAACGAAGGAAACGGTCTGGCCTTCCTTCAGGCTTTTGAAACCGTCGGTTTCGATAGCCTTGAAGTGAACGAACAGGTCGTCACCGCCACCTTGTGGAGTGATGAAGCCGAAGCCTTTTTCATCGTTGAACCATTTTACGGTGCCGGTTTGGCGATTAGACATGGGTGTATCTCCAGAAACATGATTTTCAGTAGTGCGGTGTTGCCGAGGCCAACAGGGTGCACGCTGACCATCATAGTCTAATTATGGGTTTGTATCCCCTTTTACCTTCGCAGAATGCTGATCTGGAGCAATTGAGCGATGGGTAAAGGCCGCAAGGGCCTAGTTTTTCGGCTTGCAGGCCGCTGCAATTTTTTCTTGGGCGCGCTTCATTGTGTCGGCATCGACGCCATCGCTGCTGTCCAGATCTTTGATTTGCGCATCGCTGAATTCTTTTTCCAGCACGTTGCCGGCACAGCTGCAATGCCGTTCGGCGTCGGCCTTCGACATGGTTTTCTGTTGCGCTTGGGCTTGAGTGACACAGGTGGCCTGGTAATTGGCGGGCAGTTTGCCGGCAGTGGCGCTCAGCGGCAGCAGCAGGGCAGAGGTGGCCGCCAGGGCCAGAAGAGACTGAAATCGCATAACCAAACACTCCTTGGGGTTTAGTCTCACAAGAGTAGGACGCTTCACAGCGTCAGAGCGAAAATTTTCCCGCCAAGTTCCCCGCAACCGCCGCAAAGCTTTGTGCTAGCATGCTTGGCTTGCGTTCACCTCAAGCTTTCTCTTGTAGCTTGCGGCTTAGAGCGCTTAACTTTTTTACTATTCCAGTCACTCTGGTTCGTTCCCTGGCAGGCTTTCGGGCTTCTGCCACTGTGAGGCAGGCTTTGCATGTGCAAAGACAGGGGCGGATCGCGTACTGGCTCATCCCAACCCACGTGACCTTTGGTAGGGGTCACCACTAGGAGAGGAGGCGCCATGCCCGTTATTACTCTTCCCGATGGCAGTCAACGTTCGTTCGACGACGCCGTAACCGTTGCCCAGGTAGCCGCGTCCATCGGTGCTGGCCTGGCCAAGGCCACCGTTGCTGGTAAAGTCGACGGCAAGCTGGTCGACGCCTGCGACCTGATCGACCACGATGCCAGCCTGCAAATCATCACGCCCAAGGACGAAGAGGGGCTGGAGATTATCCGTCACTCGTGCGCCCACCTGGTTGGCCACGCGGTCAAGCAGCTGTACCCGACGGCGAAAATGGTCATCGGTCCGGTCATCGATGAAGGCTTCTATTACGACATCGCCTACGAGCGTCCTTTCACGCCTGAAGACATGGCGGCGATCGAGCAGCGCATGCAGCAGCTGATCGACAAGGACTACGATGTCATCAAGAAGGTCACCCCGCGCGCCGAGGTGATCGAAGTGTTCAAGGCCCGTGGCGAAGACTACAAACTGCGCCTGGTCGAAGACATGCCTGATGAGCAGGCCATGGGTCTGTACTACCACGAAGAATACGTCGACATGTGCCGTGGCCCGCACGTGCCGAACACGCGTTTCCTCAAGTCCTTCAAGCTGACCAAGCTGTCTGGCGCCTACTGGCGCGGCGACGCCAAGAATGAGCAACTGCAGCGCGTCTACGGCACCGCTTGGGCCGACAAGAAGCAGCTGGCTGCCTACATTCAGCGCATCGAAGAAGCGGAAAAACGCGATCACCGTAAAATCGGCAAGCGCCTGGGCCTGTTCCACCTTCAGGAAGAAGCGCCGGGCATGGTGTTCTGGCACCCTAACGGCTGGACCCTGTACCAGGTACTGGAACAGTACATGCGCAAGGTACAGCGTGAGAACGGCTACCAGGAGATCAAAACACCGCAGGTGGTTGACCGTTCGTTGTGGGAAAAGTCGGGCCACTGGGCCAACTACGCCGACAACATGTTCACCACTCAGTCGGAAAACCGCGACTACGCCATCAAGCCGATGAACTGCCCATGCCACGTGCAGGTGTTCAATCAGGGGCTGAAGAGCTACCGCGAGCTGCCGCTGCGTCTGGCTGAGTTCGGTGCCTGCCACCGTAACGAGCCTTCGGGTGCCTTGCACGGCATCATGCGTGTGCGTGGCTTCACCCAGGACGACGCGCACATCTTCTGTACTGAAGAGCAGATGCAGTCTGAGTCCGCTGCGTTCATCAAGCTGACCATGGATGTTTACGCCGACTTCGGCTTTAAAGACATCGAAATGAAGCTGTCCACCCGCCCTGAAAAGCGCGTGGGTTCCGATGAACTGTGGGACCGCGCTGAAGCGGCCCTGGCAGCAGCGCTCGACAGCGCCGGCCTGCCATATGACTTGCAGCCAGGCGAGGGTGCTTTCTACGGTCCGAAGATCGAGTTCTCGCTCAAAGACTGCCTGGGTCGTGTCTGGCAGTGTGGTACCCTGCAGCTCGACTTCAACCTGCCGATCCGTCTCGGCGCCGAGTTCGTCTCTGAAGACAACGGCCGTAAACATCCGGTGATGCTGCACCGCGCCATCCTCGGTTCGTTCGAGCGTTTCGTCGGAATTCTGATCGAGCACTATGAAGGCGCATTCCCGGCCTGGCTGGCGCCAACCCAGGCGGTGATCATGAATATCACCGACAAGCAGGCTGAATTTGCTCAGAATGTTGAAAAAACTCTCAATGAAAGCGGATTCCGTGCCAAGTCCGACTTGAGAAATGAGAAGATCGGCTTTAAAATCCGCGAGCATACTTTGCTCAAGGTCCCTTACCTTTTGGTTATAGGGGATCGTGAGGTCGAAACGCAAACCGTCGCTGTTCGAACCCGAGAAGGTGCTGACCTTGGCTCGATGCCGGTCGCCCAGTTCGCGGAGTTCCTTGCGCAGGCGGTTTCCCGGCGTGGTCGCCTAGAATCGGAGTAATTACTATTAAGCGTGATATGAGAAACGATAAACGAGCTGCACCGAAAGCCCCGATCAACGAGAATATCTCGGCACGCGAGGTTCGGTTAATTGGCGCTGACGGCGAGCAGATTGGCATCGTCTCGATCGATGAAGCGCTTCGTATCGCTGAAGAAGCGAAGCTGGATCTGGTAGAGATTTCTGCCGACGCGGTACCTCCGGTATGCCGCGTCATGGACTACGGCAAGAGCCTTTTCGAGAAGAAAAAGCAGCAAGCCGCAGCCAAGAAGAATCAAAAGCAGATCCAGATTAAAGAAATCAAGTTTCGTCCAGGGACGGAGGAAGGGGATTACCAGGTAAAACTACGCAACCTGGTACGTTTCCTTAATGATGGGGACAAGGCCAAGATCTCTTTGAGATTCCGCGGCCGTGAGATGGCTCACCAGGAGCTGGGCATGGAGCTGTTGAAGCGGGTTGAAGCTGACCTTGCTGAATACGGCACCGTTGAGCAGCATCCGAAGATGGAAGGACGCCAGCTTATGATGGTCATCGCCCCCAAGAAAAAGAAATAACCACCAGGGCACGGCAGGCCTTGCGGTTATGTTTATCCACTGAATGCGGAGTATCCGAACATGCCAAAAATGAAAACCAAAAGCGGTGCAGCGAAGCGTTTCTTGAAAACCGCTTCTGGCTTCAAGCACAAGCACGCTTTCAAGAGCCACATCCTGACCAAAATGTCGACCAAGCGTAAGCGTCAACTGCGTGGTAGCAGCCTGCTGCACCCGTCGGACGTTGCAAAAGTCGAGCGCATGCTGCGCGTACGTTAATTTCGGTCAAAGATAGAGGAAGTTACTCATGGCTCGTGTAAAGCGTGGCGTCATCGCTCGTAAGCGTCACAAGAAAATTCTGAAACTGGCTAAAGGCTACTACGGCGCACGCTCGCGCGTATTCCGTGTTGCCAAGCAAGCGGTCATCAAGGCAGGCCAATACGCCTACCGCGACCGTCGCCAGAAAAAACGTCAGTTCCGCGCTCTGTGGATCGCTCGTATCAACGCTGGTGCGCGTATCAACGGTCTGTCCTACAGCCGCCTGATCGCTGGCCTGAAAAAAGCGTCGATCGAAATCGACCGTAAGGTTCTGGCTGATCTGGCAGTGAACGAAAAAGCGGCGTTTGCTGCGATTGTCGAGAAAGCTAAAGCCTCGCTGGCTTAAGTACCCCGACAATCACCCGGCGTCATTTCCGGCGCCAGGTGTTAACGTCTTAATAGGGGAAGAGCCTGCGCTCTTCCCCTATTTTGTATCTGGAGTCTGTACATGGAAAACCTGGACGCGCTGGTCTCCCAAGCCCTGGAGGCCGTGGAACGCGCTGAAGACATCAATGCCCTGGAACAGATCCGGGTTCAATTCCTTGGCAAGAAAGGCGAGCTGACCCAGGTGATGAAGACCCTGGGCAATCTGCCTGCCGAAGAGCGGCCAAAAGTTGGCGCGCTGATCAACGACGCCAAGGAACGCGTCACCGAAGTGCTCAACGCGCGCAAAGCAGCCTTCGAAGAAGCTGAGCTCAGCGCCCGTCTGGCGGCCGAGTGCATTGATGTGACCTTGCCGGGCCGTGGCCAGACCTCCGGTGGTCTGCATCCGATCACCCGTACCCTGGAGCGCATCGAGCAATTCTTCACCCACATCGGCTACGGCATCGCCGAAGGCCCAGAGGTTGAAGACGACTACCACAACTTCGAAGCCCTCAACATTCCCGGCCACCACCCGGCCCGGGCAATGCATGACACCTTCTATTTCAATGCCAACATGCTGCTGCGTACCCACACCTCGCCGGTGCAGGTACGGACCATGGAGTCCAGCCAGCCGCCTATTCGCATTGTCTGCCCGGGCCGCGTCTATCGTTGCGACTCGGACTTGACCCACTCGCCGATGTTCCATCAGGTCGAAGGCCTGCTGATCGATCGCGACATCAATTTCGCCGACCTCAAAGGCACCATCGAAGAGTTCCTGCGGGTGTTCTTCGAAAAGGAACTGGCGGTGCGTTTCCGTCCGTCCTTCTTCCCCTTCACCGAGCCTTCGGCTGAAGTCGACATCCAGTGCGTGATGTGCAGCGGCAAAGGCTGCCGTGTGTGCAAGCAAACCGGCTGGCTGGAAGTCATGGGTTGCGGCATGGTTCATCCGAACGTGCTGCGCATGTCAGGCATCGACCCTGAAGAGTTCCAGGGCTTTGCCTTCGGCATGGGCGCCGAGCGCCTGGCCATGCTGCGTTACGGCGTCAACGATTTGCGCCTGTTCTTCGACAACGACTTGCGGTTCCTTGCGCAATTTCGCTAGGTCGCGCACCCGTAACGAATCTTTCAGGAGAGCAGGATGAAATTCAGTGAAAAATGGCTGCGCGGTTGGGTCAACCCGCATGTATCCCGAGACGAGCTGGTTGCACGTCTTTCCATGGCCGGTCTTGAAGTCGACAGCGTCACCCCGGCTGCCGGTCAGTTCAGTGGCATCATCGTCGGTGAGGTGCTGAGCACCGAGCAACACCCAGACGCCGACAAGCTGCGTGTGTGCCAGGTCAGCAGCGGCAGCGAAACTTTCCAGGTGGTGTGTGGCGCGCCTAACGTGCGCCCAGGCCTGAAGATCCCGTTCGCCATGATCGGTGCCGAACTGCCGGGCGACTTCAAAATCAAGAAGGCCAAGCTGCGTGGCGTTGAATCCAACGGCATGCTGTGCTCGGCTGCCGAGCTGCAGATCAGCGAAGAAAACGACGGCCTGCTGGAATTGGCTGCCGATGCGCCGGTTGGCGAAGACATTCGTGTGTACCTCGACCTGGACGACGCCAGTATCGAAGTCGACCTGACTCCGAACCGCGGCGACTGCCTGTCCCTGGCGGGTCTGGCGCGTGAAGTGGGTGCCCTGTACGCAGAACCCGTTACCCGTCCACAAGTGCCTGCCATCGCGGCCGTACACGACGAAGTGCGCCCAGTTGAAGTACTGGCGCCAGCGGCGTGCCCACGTTACCTGGGTCGCGTCATCCGCAATGTCGACCTGTCGCGCCCAACCCCGCTGTGGATGGTTGAGCGTCTGCGTCGCGCCGACGTCCGTAGCATCGACGCTGCTGTCGACATCACCAACTACGTGATGCTCGAGCTGGGCCAGCCGCTGCACGCCTTCGACCTTGCCGAAATCAACGGCGGCATTCGCGTACGCATGGCCGAAGAGGGCGAGAAGCTCGTTCTGCTCGATGGTCAGGAAGTCGCTCTGCGCAGCGACACCCTGGTCATTGCTGACCACACCCGCGCCCTGGCAATCGCCGGCGTCATGGGTGGCGAACACAGTGGCGTGTCGACCAAGACCCGCGACATCTTCCTCGAAAGCGCCTTCTTCGAGCCGATTTCCGTAGCTGGCAAAGCCCGTTCCTATGGCCTGCACACCGATGCCTCGCATCGCTACGAGCGTGGTGTAGATTCGCAACTGGCGCGTGAAGCCATGGAGCGCGCTACCGGTCTGCTGCTGGACATCGTCGGCGGCGAAGCCGGCCCGGTTATTGAAACTGTCAGCGAACAGCACCTGCCCAAGGTTGCGCCCGTGACCCTGCGTTCCGAGCGTATCAACCAGATGCTCGGCATGGACATGGACACCGCCGAAGTCGAGCGCCTGCTCAACGCCCTGGGTCTGAAAACCAGCGGTGAAGCCGGGCAGTGGCAGGTCGAAGTACCTAGTCATCGTTTTGACATCAGCCTGGAAGTCGACCTGATCGAAGAGCTGGCCCGACTGTACGGTTACAACCGCCTGCCGGTTCGCTACCCGCAAGCGCGCCTGGCCCCGCAGGCCAAAGCCGAGGCCCGTGGCGAACTGCCGGCGCTGCGTCGTCTGCTAGTTGCCCGTGGCTATCAGGAAGCGATCACCTACAGCTTCATCGACCCGAAACTGTTCGAGCTGTTCAGCCCAGGCGTTGAGCCGCTGCTGCTGGCCAACCCGATCTCCAGCGACATGGCCGCCATGCGTGCATCGCTGTGGCCGGGCCTGGTCAAGTCGCTGCAGCACAACCTTAACCGTCAGCAAGACCGCGTGCGCCTGTTCGAAAGTGGCCTGCGCTTTGTGGGGCAGCTTGAAGGCCTCAAACAGCAGCCAATGCTCGCTGGCGTTGTGTGCGGCAGCCGCCTGCCAGAAGGTTGGGCCAACGGTCGCGACACCATCGACTTCTTCGATGTGAAAGCCGACGTAGAAGCGCTGCTGGGCTTCTCCGGTTCGTTGGCCGAGTTCAGCTTTGTACCGGGCAAACACCCGGCGCTGCATCCAGGTCAAACCGCCCGCATCGAGCGTGACGGTCGCGAAGTCGGCTACCTGGGTGCCATTCACCCGGAACTGGCCAAGACCCTCGGCCTGGATCGTCCGGTGTTCGTTTTCGAGCTGGTGCTGGGTGAAGTGGCCGAAGGCCGCCTGCCGACATTCAGCGAACTGTCGAAATTCCCGGAAGTCCGTCGTGACTTGGCCTTGGTTGCAGGACGTGATGTTGCTTCGAGCTCGGTGCTTGAAGTAATTCGTGACAATGCAGGCGAATGGCTGACAGACCTCAGGCTGTTTGATGTTTATCAGGGTAAAGGCATTGATCCTGATAGAAAAAGCCTCGCAGTAGGCTTGACCTGGCAGCATCCGTCGCGCACTCTTAATGACGAAGAGGTGAATACCGCAACGCAAAACATCCTCACCTCGCTCGAACAAAGGTTGAACACCACGTTAAGGAAATAGCGTATGGGTGCTCTGACGAAAGCTGAGATGGCTGAACGGCTGTACGAGGAGCTGGGCCTGAACAAGCGTGAAGCCAAGGAATTGGTTGAGCTGTTCTTTGAGGAAATCAGGCACGCTCTAGAAGACAACGAGCAGGTCAAATTGTCCGGATTCGGCAATTTTGACCTGCGTGACAAGCGTCAGCGGCCGGGCCGCAACCCCAAAACGGGGGAAGAGATCCCGATCACGGCGCGTCGAGTCGTCACCTTTCGTCCAGGGCAAAAGTTGAAAGCCCGAGTTGAGGCCTATGCTGGAACCAAGTCATAACGACGAGCTTCCGCCGATTCCAGGCAAACGTTACTTCACCATTGGTGAAGTGAGCGAGCTTTGTGCGGTAAAACCGCATGTGCTCCGCTACTGGGAGCAGGAATTCCCGCAACTCAACCCGGTGAAGCGCCGCGGTAACCGGCGGTACTATCAGCGCCAGGATGTGCTGATGATCCGCCAGATCCGCGCGCTGCTGTACGACCAGGGCTTCACCATCGGCGGGGCGCGTTTGCGCCTCTCTGGCGATGAAGCCAAGGACGACACCACCCAGTACAAACAGCTGATCCGGCAGATGATTGTCGAGTTGGAAGATGTGTTGGTGGTGCTGAAGAAGTAGCCCATACCGGGCCGGGAATTTTGGAAAAAATGCTTCCATAATTCAAAAGGTTAGGGTACATTCTTCAACGTTCTCAGCAATTAGGAGATCATGCTTCAAGCCCAGTCGGGGCGTAGCGCAGCCCGGTAGCGCACTTGCATGGGGTGCAAGGGGTCGAGTGTTCGAATCACTCCGTCCCGACCATTAAATTCAATGACTTAGGCCAGTTTCGTAAGAGCTGGCCTTTTTCATGTGCGTGACATTTGCGTGACTTCTCAGGATTTTACGCCTGCCTCCTCTTCAATATTGTCAGTACCGGCCCGAGAGAATCGGTAGCCGATACCTTATTTACCGCCTCGATTAGAACCGCTGTTCGCCGCCGAGCTTGTAGGACCAGCAGAATGGCTCGCTTGGTGCTGGGCGACAGGGGCATCAAGTAGACCCTGCCAGAACTCTGCGTGTGGTGACGGGCAGGGGTGGGCTTGGTACGGGAGCAGCTTCACCAGGCGCTCAACTTCATCGCGCGGCACACTGACCATCTGTTCGATGTTGCTGGATCGGTTTTCTGTGGGCATGGGGATACCTCGTCGGGCTGGCTTGATTCTGTGGCGTTGGAGTCGGCTACGCTTAACGTACTGCAGAGAGGTGCGCGTTATGAGCGAGAGTGCCAATAAAGCGATGCTAATGTCGGGTTGTGCGGGCTGCGGGGAGGCAATGAACTTCGACCCCGATGACCCAAGGCCTGAGTTTGAGTTCCAGTGTGAGCACTGCCAAAAGATCAATATCGTGATCTGGGGGGTAGGTGAGCCGCCTCACTGGTATACAGAAATCAAACCAAACTCACACGGTGCCGATGCTTCGGCGCAATAGGTTGTGGGTGGTTAAGCCGCCATCAGCAGCGCCTCAATCACCCTCTGGCCAGCCAGTGGTGGAACAGCGTTACCAGCCATGTGCATGGTCAGCAGGTGGTTGTCCGGGCGCAGCGTGTCAGCCGGGAACGACATCGCGGCCAGGGCCTCGTTGGCAGTGAGTATCTGCATGTGATCACCGTCGACCAATGCCCAGCGGTCCAGGGTGGTGATGGTGCCGATCGGGCGGTTTATGTCGCGCCCGGTGATCCACATGCAGCCCTGCATCTGGTCCATGATGCCGCTGGCATCGTTGTCGATGTGGAAGGCCCGGAGCTTGCCCGGGGCCAAGAAACACTTGTACCCGCTGCCGCCATCTTCTCCGATCAGACCGGTCTGCATCTCGTGTTCCATCCAACCCATGGGCTCCAGCTCATGGCCGCGTATCACAAGGCCAAGAAGGTCGATGCCATGGGCAAGCTGGTGCCGCTGATCGCCACTCAGGTGCCGAACCTCTTCTGGTACAAGGCCGTCACCGTTTGGGCTATTCCGCCAGTGAAGAGGGGCAGGCTTCATCCGGAAACGAGATCGCGAGCCGATCGGCCCGAGAGCGCACAGAGTTCGAATCACTTAACGCTGCCGTGACCGGTCACCTGAGGGGTGGAGAATTGCCTGATGACGCAGGGCAAGCCAGGCGCGAGCAGTACGTGAAGCGCCCCACAGACATGATCGTGCTACCGCCTGGGTTTTACGACATCAACACCTGGGACAGCCAGGGCCTCACAGGACCACTTAATGGCGCTGGAGGAAGGCCATCGAGAAGGTGTTGGACGAAATGGTGGCCGAGGCTTTGGCTGTGGCTGGCAAGATTCTTCGGGAGGAAAGCGTTCTGATGGCAGATGCCGCTTGACACCTGTGCAACGGTGCAACATTGTTTCTCGTCCTGACATTCCTGCGCGTGTTGAGGATTGATCGCAAAAGCCTCGCCAGAGAAATCTGCCGGGGCATTGTCGGCTTTGGCTTAGGAGGAATTATGTCCAGAGCACAACGCCGACACGATACACGCCGAATTAAGGCTCGCTTTTACCTGAAGCAGCGAGCCTATGAATCATGGGTAACCAGTGAGCACAACGCTGGGTTATTTGCTAATCATGGCAAGGTCTGCTCATGCTGGATGTGCGGAAACCCGCGCCGATCTGGCGAGCTCACTATGCAAGAAAAACGGGCGAACCTACACGATATCGAGTGACAACCAAGAGTCGGCCATTTAGTCGGTTTTTTGCTTCGGGTTTGACAATCATCCGTCAACTTCAGGCTGTTTATGCATTTTTTTGCACGTGGAAGAGTTGAAAATTTCGACCATGAGTTCGTGAGTCTCTTGGCTGTCGAGCTTATCAAGTCCCAACTTTTCTCTTCCGCCTAGGGATATTTTTTTGATCTCTTCAGCATTCGGTAAAAAGCCGGTGCTCCGAGTAAACTCCTGCGCATAACTGGTAATTTCGTAGAGCGCCTGGGTTTGCGAGAGCCGTTGTGCAGATAAGTTGCACTTAATGATTTCTAGGTAGTCGTCTTCGTTGTTGGAGCAGCCCGAGATCACTGCTGCCATAACCCCTAACATGAATAGCTTTTTCAATCTGCGTCCTTGATTCGAATTGCCTGCTTGAGACACGAATGATCTCAGAGTGCTATCGGGCTTGTGAAGGGCTTGCCGTGGTGAGCTGACGTCCCCGGTACGCTTTGATGCCCATTGAAGGTGCGATTCACGGAAGGCGGGAAAGACCGCATACCAATTCAGGGCCTCGACATTGATCGGGCCCTTTCTGTTTTCGGCTCCACCACGCCCATCGCTTTGAGCAGGGAGTGCTGCTGGGGCCGTTCCAAACCTAGTGATGCCAATGGAGTCGAGCGCATGGAGTATTTGCACCGCCTGCTCGAAAAGCTCGACTGGGCCAGTTGGTGGCACCGGGACGAACTGACAGACCGAAAAGGCGTGGTTGCTGTTCCTGTCCACGGGCGCCGCCTGCGCGCACTACCTGACCGGCATGGTCGAAGAAAAGCTCAACGCAGTGTCCAGGATAAGTTGACCACTACATTATGGAGCTGGCGAGACAGACCTGTAGAGAGGATTACAGGAACTCGGTTCCTCCGACAGAAACCCGGTGACTCTTGAGCCCAACCCCACACTGTTTCAGCGCCCTGCGCGTTGAACATCGCAGCTATGGCCTCGGTGTGCCTCTTTCTCCTTGAGACTGCTGCAGCGCAATAGCTCTCCACGCCCGCTAAGCAGACTGTAGAATCGTGAGAAATTTATTAGTGAATCTAAGGAGTTAGGGTGAGAGGCCTGGAGAAATTCGTATCGCTGCGGTTCTTGCTGACAGTGGTGTTTATTGCGTTGGGCGCCTTCCTTCACGAAGCGGGTCATGTTGGCTTCTCGGGGATGCTAATCATCATGATGCTGCCGAACATCGTCTTCATAATCATCAGGGTCAGAAATCGGAACCAAGCGCGGTAAGCGTAATGAGTTGTAGCAGAATCAGGTAGGTTGAAGCGGGGATTTTCATGAACGTGACCCAATGCGCCAGATTCTGCGATTCAACATTGTTCTTCGCTTTGTGGCGCAGCTTGTCATGAAGTGGATAGCCTCAGTCATGAGATGTACATAACCCGCGCTCGAACATTCGTATATTCCAGTCTAAAGGGCTGTAGCCCTCCAAGAACACTCAGACTGGAGAAACAACATGGCCAAAGCTGTTCGCTTCTACGAAACCGGCGGACCTGAAGTACTTCGCTATGAAGACGTCGACGTCGGTGAGCCAGGCCCAGGGCAGGCGCGCGTCCGGCACAGTTACATCGCAGTCAATTTCATCGATATCTATCACCGCACCGGCTATTACCCGGCACAGTTGCCGGGCGGCCTGGGGTCGGACGCAGTTGGCGTTGTCGAAGCGGTGGGGCCGGATGTTACCGATATCAAAGTCGGCGATCGCGTCGGTTATTTGATGGGGCCGCAGGGCGCCTATGCCGACGTGCGGGTGATGCCTGCCGCAGTGTTGATTCCGCTGCCTGATGGGATCTCGGATCGCACCGCGTCGACGCTCATCATGAAAGGCCTGACCGCTCAGTATCTGTTCCGTCAAGTCTATCCGTTGAAAGGTGGCGAGACAATTCTCTATCACGCAGCAGCCGGAGGGGTGGGGCTGATCGCCTGTCAGTGGGCGCGTGCACTTGGGGTCACGATGATTGGTACCGTCAGCACTGACGAAAAGGCGGAAATCGCTAAGGCTAACGGTTGCACGCATACGATCGTGACTTCCCGTGAAAACATCGCGGAGCGGGTGCGCGAGTTGACGGACGGGCAGGGTGTACCGGTCGTCTATGACTCTGTTGGCAAGGATACCCTGCAGGCATCGTTGGACAGCCTGCAAGTGCGCGGCACCTTCGTCAGCAATGGAACGAGTTCCGGCCCGGTCAATGTCGATGCTTTGACGCTTGCGCTCAAAGGCTCCATTTGGTTCACGCGTCCGGCGATGGTGCACTACATCCAGCCTCGCTCCCACATGCTCAGCATGGCCAAGGAATTGTTCGATCTGGTGCTTGCCGGGAAGATTTCGGGTGAGCCGAAACAGTTGTTTGCGCTTGCAGAGGCCGCTGACGCACATCGCATGCTGGAGTCACGCAAGACAATCGGGGCGACTGTCCTGGTTCCGTAAAGTCACAGCGCCTAACTCCAAAAACGACGCAGGAGACTTTGCGATATGCACATCAAACCACAAACCTGCGCGTTAGGCGCCGAACTGGTGGGTGTAAAGCTCGTAGATGCCATTCACGATGACCAATTGTTCGCCGAAATTCGCGCGGCAATGCTCAAGTATCGTGTGCTTTTTCTAAGGGATCAGGTGATCAGCAGCGCTGAGCATGTGGCGTTTGCCCAGCGATTCGGTGAGCTCGAAGATCACCCGGTCGCGGGCAGTGACCCGGAACATCAAGGCCTGGTTCGTATTTACAAAACACCGGATCAACAGCCGGACCGCTACGAGAATGCATGGCACTCCGACGCCACGTGGAGGGAGGCACCGCCATTCGGTGCGGTGTTGAGGTGTGTTGAATGCCCGCCAGTTGGGGGCGATACGATGTGGGCAAACATGGTGCTGGCTTATGAAAACCTACCTGCCTACATCAAAGAAAAGATTGCCGGCTTACGGGCTCGCCACAGTATCGAAGCCACCTTTGGTGCATCGATGCCAATGGAAAAGCGCCTGGCACTCAAAGCGAAGTTCCCGGACGCAGAGCATCCGGTGGTGCGAACGCATCCGCAAACCGGAGAGAAGGTGTTGTACGTCAATGTATTCACTACGCACTTCACCAACTTCCACACCGCCGAACATGTCCGCTATGGGCAAGACGCCAACCCTGGTGCCGGAGAGTTGCTGCGCTACCTGATCAGTCAGGCATGCATCCCGGAGTATCAGGTTCGCTGGCGCTGGGAACCCAACAGTGTCGCGATCTGGGACAACAGCGCCACTCAACATTACGCAGTAATGGATTATCCGGCGTGCCATCGAAAGATGGATCGTGCCGGGATCATAGGCAATAAGACTTTTTAAATGTTTCTTCCTGTCGACTGACAAAAATACTAAATCCAACAATATGTCCTCGGAGATACCTATGAATTTCATAGACGGCTCGCTGTACCCCGAAAATCAGGAAAAACTGGTCATCACCGTTGCTCCTTACGGCCCCCAGTTCGAAGTCGATGATTTTCCGGAAGACATTCCGGTCACCATGGACGAGCAAGTCCAGAAAGCTGTCGACTGCTATGAGGCCGGTGCCACCGTGCTGCACCTGCATGTACGTGAACTCGACGGCAAGGGCTCTAAACGCCTGTCCAAGTTCAACGAGCTGATTGCCGGGGTACGAGAAGCCGTACCGGATATGATCATTCAGGTAGGGGGCTCGATTTCATTTGCGCCGGAGTCGGATGGCGAAATCGCCAAATGGCTGTCTGACGACACGCGCCACATGTTGGCTGAACTGACGCCGAAGCCGGATCAGGTCACTCTGGCCATCAACTCGAACCAATTCAACATTATTGAGGCGCTGTCCGAAGATGATGTCGCTGGCACCTCATTCGCCGATCCGTTAAAGCAGATTGCCTACCGTGAAATGACTATTCCGGCAGGGCCCGGTTGGGTTGAAGAGCACGTAAAACGTTTGACTGCGAACGGCATCCAGGTGCAGTTCCAGATGGGCAACATCAACTCGTTGGAAACGGTGGAGCGCATGATGCGCCGCGGTGTGTGCAACGTTCCGCTGATTTTGACCTGGATTCCCATCGGCGGTGGTGCGGATGCCATGACGCCTTACAACATGACGAACTTTTTACGCGCAGTGCCCGACGGTGCAGTGCTCACGTTCGAGGGCCAGATGAACAACGTGCTGCCGCTCAACATGATGGCCATCGCGATGGGACTGCATGTGCGTTGTGGCATTGAAGATACGATCTGGACGCCTGATCGTTCGCGCAAGATGAGCAGCGTGGAGCAGGTCGAGCAACTGGTGCGAATTGCCAATGAATGCGCTCGGCCCGTTGCCAATGGCAAAGAAGCACGGGAAATCTACAAGATCGGTACGTTCTACAAGGATGCGGACGAAACGCTGGCCGCGAACGGTTTCGCACCGAATCGCAAGCCTCGACACTAACAGCGCGGCATTAACCTGACGTCAGTCTACCCATGGCGGGGGCGTAGCACGCCCTTTGCCATCAAAACCAATAACAACAAGACGCATCGACTCGAGGACCTGCCATGGCTTTTCATCACGCTGCCGTCGGTGATAGCGCGGACGTCTCCACCAGCGTCCCCCGTACGTTTGCCTGGGTCGTGTTCGCACTGACCTTTGGCTTGCTGATTTCTGATTACATGTCGCGCCAGGTGCTCAACGCGGTTTTCCCACTGCTCAAGGTCGAATGGGCGCTGAGTGACGCACAGTTGGGGATGCTCAGTAGCATCGTCTCGGTGATGGTTGGCGTACTGACTATCCCCTTGTCGTTACTCGCAGATCGCTGGGGGCGCATCAAAAGTCTGGTGTTGATGGCCATGTTCTGGAGCCTGGCGACGCTGGGCTGTGCAATCGCGGAAAGCTTCAACCAGATGTTTGTCGCACGCTTTCTGGTAGGTGCTGGTGAGGCTGCCTACGGCAGTGTCGGCATTGCCGTGGTGCTATCCGTTTTCCCCAAACACATGCGTGCGTCTCTTTCGGGCGCGTTCATGGCCGGCACTATGTTCGGCTCTGTGTTGGGTATGGCGCTGGGCGGCATCATCGCGGCACACCTGGGCTGGCGCAGCGCATTTGCCAGCATGGCGGTGTTTGGCCTGTGTCTGGCCGTGCTGTATCCGATCGTAGTGCGTGAAGGGCGCATCGGTGCGCAGCAGAAGGTCTCGACGGCATCAGCCAAGCGCCCACTGGCTACGCTGTTTGCCAGTCGCTCCGTGATCTGCGCCTACGTTGGCAACGGGCTTCAGCTTTTCATCGTGGGCTCGGTGCTTGCCTGGTTTCCGAGCTATTTGAATCGCTACTACCACATGAACACCGACAAGGCCGGGATGTTATCCGCCTTGATTGTTCTGATTGGCGGCGGCGGAATGATTCTTTGCGGCATATTGAGTGATCGTCTGTGCCGCAATGCACCCGACCGAAAGATCTCCCTGGCCATCACGTACTGCCTGATCAGCGGTTTTTTACTGGCAACTGCGTTCCGTTTGCCGCCCGGCATTGGGCAGCTCACCCTGGTCTGCCTGGGGATGCTGGTTGCCAGCGGCACCTGTGGGCCGGCCGGTGCCATGGTGGCTAACTTGACTCACCCTTCGGTGCATGCCACGGCATTTGCGGTGCTGGCACTGGCCAACAATATCCTGGGCCTGGCACCTGGCCCGCTGGTCACGGGCATGCTCGCGGATGCCCTGGCATTGGACCACGCCTTTCAGATTATCCCGCTGATGGCCATCGCATCCGCTCTGGTGTTTTGGTACGGCAAGCGTCACTACCACCGTGATATCGGAAAATCGGGACTGCCCGACACAGCTACCGCAGGCGTGGCGTGAACATGACGCTTATGCCCAGACGTCGCCAGCGTTGACCTTGCACCGACTTTTTTTCGGCCGCATCGCTCCGGCCCTCAGCCTGTATCGAGAGAAATTGATATGAACGAGAATCCCGTTTTTCAGCCTTCCCCTGAGAGAATTGCCAACACGCGTCTCAGCGCTTTCATGCAGTTCGTGAAGTCGCGTACTGGGCATGAATTCATCGACTATGACGCACTCTGGCGTTGGTCTGTCCAAGATATAGAGCAGTTCTGGCCACTGGTTTGGGCATTTTGTGGCGGCGTCGGCGAGCTGGGCGAAGTAGTGTTGGAGCAGGCCGAACGGATGCCCGGAGCGCATTGGTTTCCGAATGCTCGATTGAATTATGCACAATCGCTGCTTGCGCGCCGCGACGACACTGATGCATTGGTATTCTGGGGTGAAGACAAGGTCCAGGTGCGACTGTCCAGAGGTCAGCTCTACGAGCAGGTGTCACGCTTTCGCCAAGGTCTGCAAGCATTGGGGATCGGCCAGGGCGATCGGGTTGCTGCGGTTATGCCGAACATGCCTGAAACTTTGGTGGCCATGTTAGCGACCACCTCGTTGGGTGCTGTCTGGTCCTCCGCCTCACCTGATTTTGGTGTTCAAGGCGTTCTGGATCGATTCGGGCAAATCGAACCCAAGCTACTGCTGTGTGCTGATGGCTATTGGTACAACGGCAAACGTATCGATTGCATGGAGAAAAACGCACAGGTAGTGGCGCAGTTGCCTAGCCTCCTGTGCACCGTGGTAGTGCCCTATGTGGGCGAAAGTCTGGACGTGACCAATGTTGCTGGCGGTGTGGGTTACGCTGACTTTATCAAGCCCTATGCTACAGCCGAGATTGCGTTCGTTCAGGTGCCTTTCGATCATCCGTTGTTTATCTTGTTTTCCTCGGGAACCACTGGCGCACCTAAATGTATTGTTCATGGTCACGGCGGCTCCTTGTTGCAACACCTCAAAGAACACCAGTTACACACCGATGTGCAACCGGGTGATCGATTGTTCTACTTCAGCACGTGCAGCTGGATGATGTGGAACTGGCTGGTTTCCGCCTTGGCGTCCGGAGCTACGGTACTGCTCTACGACGGCTCGCCGTTCCTTGCCGGGCAAGATGGCCGCCCTGGCAGTATTCTTTTCGACTACGTCGATGCGGAAGGGATGACTCACTTCGGTACATCGGCCAAGTTTATCGATGCACTGCTCAAGCAGGGGCTATCACCGCGCAGTAGCCATTCTCTTGCGACCTTACGGAGCGTTTTGTCGACAGGTAGCCCATTGGCGCCGGAAGGCTTCGAGTATGTCTATCGCGAGATCAAAAGTGATGTTCATCTGTCTTCGGTCGCCGGGGGGACGGACATTCTTTCCGGTTTCGTTGTAGGCGTTCCAATACAGCCGGTGTATCGCGGGGAAATCCAGCGGGCAGGTTTGGGTATGGCGGTGGCTGTATTTGATGAGCAAGGCAAGTCTGTCCGGGAAACCAAAGGTGAGCTGGTGTGCACACGACCGTTCCCATGCATGCCCGTCGGGTTCTGGAATGACCAGGACGGTTCGCGCTATCACGCAGCCTATTTCGCCCGCTTCCCGAACATCTGGTGTCATGGAGATTTTGCCGAGATCAACAGTCGTGGCGGATTTGTAATCTATGGACGCTCCGACGCCACGTTAAATCCTGGAGGGGTGCGCATCGGGACTGCGGAGATTTACCGGCAAGTTGAGCTATTGCCGGAAATTGTCGAGTCTTTGGTAATCGGACAAGAATGGGCGGGCGATACGCGCGTGGTGCTGTTCGTGAAGCTACGGGAAGGGGATCAACTAGATGATGCGTTAGTGGAGCGGGTCAAAAAACAGGTCCGCGACAACACTACGCCGCGCCACGTTCCCGCAAAAGTTCTGCAGGTTGTGGATATTCCCCGGACCAAGAGCGGCAAGATCGTCGAACTAGCGGTTCGTAACGTCGTGCAGGGTGAGCCGGTGAAAAATGTCGAGGCGCTCGCTAACCCTGAAGCATTGGCTTACTTTCGCGATAGGAGCGAGTTAGCCGTCTGAGTAACTGCATCATGGGGCTTGCCTGTTGGGAGGTGGCCCCATGATGTCTGTTATTCAGGGTTGTTGAACCGTTGACGGCGCCAGGTCGACGGTGCCACACCGAACTGTGCCGTAAACCAACGGGTGAAAGAGCTGGGCGTTGAGTAACCCAGCAGCCCTGCGACCTGGCTCAGCGAATAGCGTGGGTTCTCCATGTACCGGTGCAACAGGTCTTGCTGAACCTGGTCATGCAATTCGGAAAAACTGACGCCACTGTCTTCCAGACGCCGTTGTAAGGTGCGCACATTCATGCCGAGGGATTGGGCTACCTGCCTGATCGTGGCGCGATCCAGGGGCAACAGCAGGTAAATGGCCTGGCGTACTTCGTTCAGCGTCGAGCCTTTGCTTACCCCAGGCAATGTTTCGAGAAACTCCCGTGCATAATCCGCCATCACCGGGTCTGCAGTGGGGTTGGCCGTATTCAGGTCCGACACCAGGCAGACAATGCCGTTGAACTGGCCGTTGAATTCAACGTTGCATCCGAACACACGGCGGTGAACATTCAGGTCTTTTGGCGCGGTGTGAGTGAAGCTGACGCGCAACGGGCGCCAGCTCGTGCCCAGCAGAGCACCGCATAGCCGATGCAGCACGCCGATTGCCAGCTCGATACTTTGGCGTTTTGGGGTGGAGGGGTCGATGATGATCTCCTCGCGGATTATCACGATCTTGTCCGTCTCAGTGATTTCCATTGCCAGGGATTCATTGAGCAGATGTCGATATTGCCCAATGGTGTTCAAGGCATCGCGCAAGGTTGGCTGATGGGTAAGCAACAGGCTGATTGCACCAAAATTGGAAAGCTGTCGCGACTCGGCCATACGCAGGCCAAAGGTTTCACAGCCGCTGGCTTTTGCGGTCGCCTCCAGCAGCATTGCTACCACTGTCATGGGAATACGCAGCTCTCGACTCTTTAACATCGACACGCTGAGTGCGAACTCATTGAGCAGCTGATGGGGGTTAATGCCCAATTGTGTGCACAGTTCAAGGTAATTCGTCAGCGCAGCGGTACGAGCCATCAGGGCCATTGAAATTGCCTCGTTATTGTTATGTTCACCTGCATGCACTGTGCAATGCAGGCGCGATGGGGGCGGAGAAATGCTGAACGAGTACTCCATCTCGGCCCATTTATAGAGGGTTGAGCAGGAAATGAAAACCGCGTGGCAGGCATCCCCCATCCGTGGGTTTGCAAATCTATCCTGTCTCGATTCAGGACGGTGCTGTTTTTGTTATCTGTCATCAAAAGGCTAGCATTTGACGCTGATTGAACAGCGCAGCGAGCAGGCAAATCCTACTTTTCATTTCCACGGCTTGAGGTGCATTCGGCTTCCGTACCGGCGATCTGTCGGCAGGGGGCGTTGAGCCGACGTCTCAGTGACAGGAGTGGAAAGTAACACCATGCTGACAACAAAAATAATCAAGCCATCGCCAGACGCGTATGCCTATCCGTTATTGATCAAGCGCTTGCTGCTTTCAGGAGAAAGGTACGAGCCGGAGCAGGAAATTGTTTATGCGGACAAACTGCGTTACAGCTACCGGACGTTGAATGCGCGAATCCAGCGTTTGGCCAATGCCCTGACGGCAGCCGGCGTCAAAGCAGGCGATACCGTAGCGGTGCTGGATTGGGACAGTCATCGTTATCTGGAATGCTTTTTTGCTGTGCCGATGATTGGTGCAGTTTTACACACCGTGAACATCCGCCTGTCTGCGGACCAAGTGCGTTACACAATGAACCACGCAGAGGATGATCTGGTGTTGGTTCATGACGATTTCCTCCCGCTGATTGAGCAGATTCATGAGGAGCTATTGACCGTCAAAGGGTACATCCAGCTCACCGACGACGAAGCCGCTGCAACGGTTTTACCGGTGGTGGGAGAGTATGAGCATCTGTTGGCCCGAAGCAGTGACCATTACGCGTTTCCTGATTTTGACGAAAACTCGGTGGCGACTCTTTTCTACACGACAGGTACAACCGGGAACCCAAAAGGGGTGTACTTCTCGCATCGCCAATTGGTACTGCATACGTTGAGTGCCGTCGGCACTTTAGGTGCCTTTCAAGGTCAGCCACTGCTGCGTTCCGATGACGTCTATATGCCCATCACGCCCATGTTTCACGTGCATGCCTGGGGTGTGCCATACGTGGCGACTCTGATGGGGGTCAAACAGGTTTATCCCGGCCGCTATGAGGCTAATCGCCTGGTCAGGCTGTTTCGCGATGAGAAGGTCACATTTTCCCATTGTGTGCCAACGATCCTGCAAATGATTATGGGATGCGAGGAGGCTCTCCAGACTGACTTCTCGGGTTGGAAAATGCTGCTGGGGGGCAGTTCCCTCACAATGGGCGTTGCGCAGCAAGCGAACAACCTTGGTATTTGCGTGCACAGCGCCTATGGGATGTCTGAGACCTGTCCGTTACTTTGCACAACCTACCTGCATGCGGGAGAGCTTGAACAGCCCACGCAAACTCAGCTCGCCAGCCGTATCAAGACCGGGATGCCTATTGCGATGGTGGATCTGAAAATCATCGACGCGAACGGTCAAGACGTTCCGCATGATGGTGAATCGCTGGGCGAAATCGTGGTGCGGACACCATGGCTGACACAGGGCTACTTCAAGGACCAGGAAATGGGTGCAGCCCTTTGGCACAACGGATGGCTGCACACCGGTGATGTAGCTTCGATTGATTCGCGTGGGGTGGTGGAAATCAAGGATCGCATCAAAGATGTGATCAAGACAGGAGGGGAGTGGGTCAGCTCGTTGGAGCTGGAGAGTTTGATCAGCGAACATCCTGCTGTCAGTGCGGTTGCAGTCGTTGGCATCGCCGATGCGCAATGGGGAGAGCGTCCCATGGCGTTGGTGGTATGCGTACCTGGCAAGCACCTCGACCCAGCTCATCTTGAAATTCATCTACAGCAGTTTGTTAAGTCCGGCCGTATCAACAGATGGGCAATCCCTAGGCAGTTTAAGTTCGTGACAGAGATTCCAAAAACCAGCGTAGGCAAAATCAACAAAAAGCTGATCCGAGAATGTGAGTCGAACTAACTTCCCACGTCAGGCAGCCCACCTCAGCATTACCATCGGCGTGGGCATGCCCGCCAATCACGTTTCAGCAAATAGTGCGTGGTTGCAGTGAAGTGGGTGATATGCTTCGCCGCTTACCAAACAGGGAACGTGGTAATGCGCGAAGGGTTGGAAAAATTTCGAGAGTGGCTAACACCGCGTCGGCGATTGTGGGCAGGGACAGGTTTGTTCGCAACTGTTCTGGTCGTGCCGTTGATTAGCCCAGGAACGAGCGTGAGCTTCCTTGTTGGGCCGGCAAGTGTACTTTTCTTCAACGCCTTTATGCCTGCGTATACCAAGCGATAAAGCAGGTGTTGGCCCGCGCATCGGCACCCGTTCTCTTGGGATCGTTCCAAAAGGGGGCTTTCGCCCCCTTTTTTCACATCATCTGGATTATTTACCCAAGCGCTTGAGCTGTGCCGGGGTGAACTCTGCTTTGGACATCTGCTCGCCCCAGACCCACTTCGGGCTGTGGTTGGTCATGTTGTTCACTGCATAGCGCCCAGATAGTAGGTCGAAGGTGCCTTCGGTGGCGTAGAACGGCAATTCGACGTCGTGGAACTGGGCCAGGTAGTTCTCCTGCATGCGCCACAGTTCTCCGCGCGAGTCGTAGATGTCGGTGCTCAGGATCGACCAGGAATCCTCGTCGATGTAGAAGCGGCGTTTGGCGTAGACATGGCGCTGGCCTTCCTTGAGAGTGGCTTCGACCACCCAGACGCGGTGCTTCTCGTAGCGGGGCAGGTCGCTGTTCAAGTGGCCGACCTTGAGCAGGTCGTCATAGCTGAGCTTTTTGTCCATCAGCTTGTAAGAGTTGTAGGGCACCAGCCTTTCCTGCTTACCGATCAGCTTCCAGTTGTAGCGATCGGGCGCGCCGTTGTAACCGTCGAGGCTGTCGGAAACCACTTGGCCGAAGGTGTAGCGGGCGCTGCTGTCATAGGCAACGGTGGGGGCTCGGCGTACGCGACGCTGGCCGGGAATGTATTGCCAGGCATTACGCGCCTCGGTCACCTGGTTGATCGGCTCGTGGGCCAGGGTCACCTCTCCGGCGTAGCGCGACGGGCTGAGGGTGCGCGAGTAGGTCATGAACAGGATGTTCGAGTCTGGCTCAAGGTCTGTGAGGTTTTCCCGGAAGGCCGCCTGGCTGTCGTAGTCGACGATGGTGTAGGTGCCGTTTTCTTGCACGGTGGCCGAAGAGAATTTGCGATTGCTGATGGAACCGCCACGGAAGCGGGCGATGTGGTTCCACATGACCTCCAGCGCTTGGGTCGGCATCGGGAAGGGGATGCCGTAGGCGTAGTTCAACAGGCCATTGCCCTTTTCGGCCAGTTCAGTCTTGGTTACGTTTTCCCGCGCCTGGTCCAGGTACTTTTGCGGAATCCGCGCAGTGCGGTGTGTCGGGTAGACGTTCATCTTGTAGTCCGGGAACCGGCTGAACATGGCCAGCTGGCCCTCGGTAAGCTGGGCTTTGTATTGCGCCAGGTTACTTTTATCGATGGTGAACAGCGGCTTCTCGCCGGCGAACGGATCAACATAGTTGCCATTGGCTTCAATCGGCGCCGCGCCTTTTTTCAAGCCGCCAGTCCAGGCCGGAATACTGCCGTCGGCGTTGCCGGCCATCTCGCCTCCCATGGGGTTGAGTTGGCTACCCAGTTTGCTGAGGTCGGTGTCCTTGGCCTGAACCAGGGTGCAAGCGGTAACGAGGGCAATAGCGAGGGACAGTTTCTTCATAGTGCTGTGCATGATCAGAAGCTCGCTTTGAGGGTGACGGAGGCGAAATCGCGGTCATCGATGGTGGAGAAGTCGTTGCTGCCGAAGTTTTCGTTGTAAGCCAACTCCAGGGAGTAGTCGTTGCGGTAGTCGAAGGTCAGGCTGAGGCCGACAGACTGCTGGCCTTCCTGGAAGTTTGGGCCGTAGCCTTTGACGTCGTGGCGCCAGGCCACCGCCGGAGTGACGGTGGTCGCAGGCAGCAAGCCTTCGTAAGCCAGCGACAGACGTGCCCGATAACCCCAGGAGAAGTGATCGACCAGGCCCTTGGTGTTGCAGTTGTCGGCGTTGTAGGCGATCACTTCGTCTGGGCTCAAACCGCCGTTGCCAACGCGGCCTGGGGCGGGAACCCCGACGCAGGTGCTGCCGTCGGTCGGTGGCGTACGACCGAAGGCACCGGCTCGGCCGAAACGCTGGCCGTTGATGTCTTCGACCCAGTTGGCACCGGCTTCTGCGGCCCAGGCAAAGCGGGCAGCGCCGAGCACGTTGGACACGGTGTCAGTAGCACCCAGGCTCAGTTGCCAGACCGGCAGCCGGTCGTAGCCCTGAAACAGCACACCAGCGGGAATACCGCCCTCGGGGGTGGTGGAGCTGTTGTTGGCGCGGGTCAGGGTGGCGATGGTGTCGTTGCCGTTGAACGCGATCGGCTGATTGGGGCGGTAGCTCAGTTCGCCAAACACCGCCGTGGTGCCAAGCACACTGCTCAGGCTCAGGCCGAACATGCGGATGTCTTCGGGGTAGGCGGTGAAGTAGCTGGCCTGGTTGAGCAACGTAGCCGCTGTGGTACCGGTGGTGGTGATGCCGTTCACCACGGGTGTGCGGCTATGGTAGTTGGCGTAGTAAACACCGATGTCGGTGCTGTTCCACTCTTCGATCACATAATGCATGGCCAGGCCATATTGGCCGGTGTCGCTGGCCCAGTCGGTGCTGGTGCGCGGCACGAAACCGCCGGCGGCGATGTTCTGCTCGGTGGTACCGCGGCCACTGATCAAAGTGCGGAACTGGCAGCCTTCCTGGGTGTTGTCTCCGGAGCTGAAGAAGGTGCCGCAGCCATCAAGCACCGAGGGGCGGAAGTTGTACTGCCAGAAGCCCTCGACGCTCAACGCGTCGGTGAGGTCGAAGTTGAGGCTGACCATCTCCACCGGCAATTGGCCTTCCTTGAGCTCCACACCGGGGCGGTTGAAGGCGGAAACGTCCAGCGGGTTGATGGTGTTGATGCCGTTCTGCATAAATAGCGCCTCGCCCCAGCTCAGCACTTGCTTGCCGACCTTGGCGCCCAGTTTGTGGCCCTGAATGTCGAAGTCCTTCCAGAGGTACGCGTCGAGTGCCTCGAATCCCTTGTACTTGGCCAAGTCTTGCCAACCGGAGTCGTCGAACTTGCGAAAATCGCCGTTGTGGGTCTCCAGGTAGTGGTCATACCAGTATTTCAGGCGCAGGAAGGCGCCCTGGCTGCCATCGTTCAGATCCAGATCGGTGAGTCCCTTGAACACCGTGGAGATGGTATCGCCCTCGTCAAAGTTGAGCCTGCCGTCATCGCCGTTGTAGTTGATGCCGCTGCCAGACTTGCCAATGCTGAGGGCGTCGGCCTTGGTGACCAGACCCTTGTCAGCATCTTCCAGTGCCCAACTGGTGCCGAGGCTGAGGGTGGTGTTGACGGCGAAGTTCCATTGCTCGCCGATCTGGAAGGAAGCAGCCTGCAGCGGTTGACTGCTGGCAAGTGCGACGGCTGCGGCCAACAGGGCCGGACGCAGTCGTTGAGGTGTGCTCGTGGGTAGCGCGTATTTCATGCTGTGGATCACCTGTTGTTTTTGTATTTGGTGAGCGATCGTGTCGCTGTCGTTGGCACAAAGTGCGGCTGGTATGCCGCATACGCTGGCAGGTGGTGCTAGCCAGGGCAGCTAAATCCTAAGCAGTCCAAACCCAGCAACGAAAGCAAGAACGGTCGTCATTTCGCGCCAATGCGCCCAAGGGCCCGGAACTGCATTCGCGCGCACCAGTGAGCAGGGGCCTGTTGCTGCACACCTTTGATCGACAGCGGCCCACGTTGCGCACGGCCTATGCGAAGAGGTTGGCAAAGGGGGGGCTGCAAATGTCGGAGGATATGCTGAGTAGCCTCGGCGGTAGGAGCTGGCTTGCCCCGCGACTGCGGTGTACCAGACACATCACATCGCGAGCTAATCAAAAGTGCCGCTTGTCCGTCCACAAACCGGTGCGCAGGGCTGTTGATAGAATGGAAAGCCCGTCGGAGACGATCATGAAAGGTCTCCTTTGTATCCTGCTCGCTTCACTGCCGCTGACAGCGGTATCGCTCGATTACCCAGTGGATGTTGAACAGAACCTTGCCGGCACCCAACTGACCTACGCCACCCAGGACTATGGCTCCGGCGTTAGCGGCGTTCGGGTGAAGAACAGCGGCCAGCAGGCCGCTAAGTGCACGGCGCTGTTCAATACCGGTTCAGAACAGCTTCGTGTGCGCCGAACGGTCGATCCCGGTGAGGAAACGACGCTCGCCACTCGCTACCATTCGCCGATTGTCAGGTTGCAGCTGAAGTTGAGCTGTGTGTCTGTCTGAACGTTGCAGCCGTCAACGTGAGGGATAACGGCCAGACAAAGCACCGGCGCCATTGCGACGCTGGTGCTTTTGTTGCCGTAATGCTACCCGGCCCCCTTTAACGTCACTGGGCATTCCCAGACCTTGAGCGGATCGTTGACCGATCATAGAGCCGATATTGCAGTCCGCGCGCGATTCGCAGGGCTTTTGCAACGAGCTTGTCGGTGCTCCTGGAATTGGATTCATTCTTGTCATGCATCGCAAAATAGCGTGTCAGCCAGTTCGCGAATTCAGGGCGCTCGGCATTGAGTCTCTGCAAAAATGCCTCGCGATAGGGCTGCTCCATGGATCGGGAGTAGTGAACGATGGAAGACTTATTCATGGCGGGCGCGGCAGAGGGGCCGGTGATCAAACCTTGAAATACCATGTTGTGCTCATCAGGCGTCAGTTCGCGCCACTTCAGACCAAGGCGGGCGACAATGGGGCTTAGAATAACTTGGTCTGCTGTAAAAAATTGCCCTTCAGGCGTTGCCAACTTACTGCGAAGCAGCGTTGAGAAGGCTGAGTAATAAGCATCGGCGAAACCGATTCCTCGTCTCCACGAGAACAAACCTGAATTAAAGTAAGCCAATTGTTCTGCGCACCGACCCTCAGTGGCGAGCCATGGTAAATCGTCCAATGACGTGCCGAGCACCTGGCATACATCGCGCCAATAAGGTTCAAAGTGAGCGTCGCCTTTGAGCATTGCCGGAGGTAACCATTCGCGTCGGGCAATGAACTGCTCTTCGCCCTTGAGCACCAGTGAGTTCGGCGCGCTCAGTACGAAAATATCGCTGTCTATCCAGGCAATCGTCTCGGTGCGAGCCATGCGTTCGGCGGTTTGAACGGCAACAACCTTGTTTGCGTAGTTGAGCCATGGATGCGGGTTTTCTCCCTCTTTCGCTTCGACGAACTCAACGCCCAGCCTTTCAAAAGCGCGAAGCGTCGATGGCGCGAGCGAAGGGCCTCGCCGTCCTTTGACTGCCAGCACGCGCGAAGAGGAGAGGTCGCCGCCAAATGTCCGCAGCGACTCGATCATTAGCAGTGTTTGTTGCTCAAGGCGGCCGTATTCGACGCAACATACAAAAGTCATCATAGTGGCATTTGCTCTTCAGGCTTCCACTTGGCTATCAGGTCAAGCAAAGCGTAGCAGCAAAAAAATGGAGGAGCGGGCCGTACATTTTTGCAGCAGAAACGCTCTTTCCATGTGCTGGAATGAAGAAGGCTAACCGTAATGCAGATTGAGACTATAGTAACCTCTTAAATCAGGTCAGAGAGGGTGCTATGCCTTCGATTGAGTTGTCGTCACCGCAGAGCCTGCGCAAGCGGGTGATCGGGGCAGGGGTGTTGAATATCGGGGGTATTCTGGTCTCCCAGATCATCCGACTGGGTGGCAATCTGATCGTTACCCGCCTGTTGGTGCCGGAAATGTTCGGTGTGATGGCCATCGCCACCACGGTTTCGGTACTGCTGCTGCTGTTGTCTGATGTCGGCCTGCGGCAAAACATTATTCAGAGCCCACGGGGCGACGACCCGCTGTTTCTCAATACCCTGTGGTCTGTGCAGATCATTCGCGGGTTTATCCTGTTTTTCCTGATGCAACTGCTGGCGCTGGCTAGTTGGTTCACGCAGTACATTGAACTGTGGCCGGCTCACTCCACCTATGCCGCCCCAGAGCTGCCGCTGGTGCTGGCTATCACCGGTTTTTTTGCGATTTTCAATGGCTTTCAGTCGACCAAGGTCGATGTGGCCATCCGGGCATTCCAACAGAAACGCGTGGTCCTTGCGGAGCTGATTACGCAGTTGTTTGGCCTGGTGCTGATGCTGGTGGCGGGCTATTTCACACGTTCCATTTGGGCGTTGGTGGCGTCGGGCCTGTTCAGTACCCTGGTTTTCACCATTCTTAGTCATGTGATGTTCCAGGGCCCCAACAACCGCCTGCAATGGGACCCGGCGGCATTGCGCGAAATGCTCAACTATGGCCGCTGGATCCTGCTGTCATCGGCAGTGGGCGTACTGGCTATGCAGGGTGACCGGATCTGGTTTGGCGGCAGTATGTCGGTGGTGGAGCTGGGGGTGTATTCCATCGCCGTGAGCATGCTGGGGACGTTTCAGTCGAGCTTGCAGCGGCTGGCGGGGGCTGTTGTGCTGCCAGCCTTCAGTGAAGCGACCCGAGCGGATGACAAAGTGCGTTTACGCACGCTGTACTACAACTTCAGGCTCATCTTCGACGTACTTTCGTTGCTCACTTGTGGCTTCTTGCTAACCGCCAGCCCCTTGATCATCGGTTGGTTGTACGACGCACGCTATGCCGGTGCGGGCAACATGATGGCGATCCTTTCGCTGTCGTTCTTTACCTTGCGCTATTCCCTGGCGCATCAGGTCTGGTTGGCCCTCGGACTGACCAAATACGTGGCGATGGATAACATTATCCGGGTTGTCTCGTTGTTCACCCTGATGCCGTTGCTGTTGGCGATCGGTGGTGTGACCTATGCGCTCTGGGGGGTTGCCTTGCATACTTACACGACGCTCTTCCTGATTTTCAAGGTCAATCGCCAACTGGGGCTTGTGGACTGGAAACGTGAATTGGTTGTGCTGCCAGCGCTGGGGGTCGGTGCCTGGATCGGGGTGTTGATCACCAAGCTGTTTGCCTGAGAGAGATTTCTTTTCTCTGCTGTCTACATTGCAGCACATCCCCTTTCTGAGAGAACGCAAATGATCAGATTCAAATCGTTAATAGCTGCGCTTACCAGCCTTGCACTTGTTACGGGATCAGCCGCTACATTGGCTGATCCGGGCAATGGCAATGGCAACGGCAAAGGTAATTCGCAGAAAGCTCAAGCGCACGGTGGCCAGGAAAAAGGCAAGAATTCGGGCCGAAGTGACTGGAGTCACGGACCTGATGTTGACCGTGGCAGTGTTCTAAGTGTGTTGTCGAGCTACCGAGACTATTGGAGCCCAGGGGCTGCACTGCCTCCCGGGATTCAGAAAAACCTGGCCCGAGGAAAGCCACTGCCACCGGGCATTGCCAAGAAGCTGGATGGACGGCTGATAGGGCATCTGCCGCGCTACGATGGCTATGAGTGGCAGCAGGTCGGGACGGATTTGATCCTTGTCGCTATCGCTACGGGGATCATTTACGAAGTGCTGAGTGGGGCGTTGGATTAAGCGAGGGTAATAGGTGCTCCGCCGAGCTCACTCAAAGCTCCTGATTTTTGGTTCTTCACGGATTGTCCGTAGCTTCAAGCTTCAAGCTTCAAGCTTCAAGCTTCAAGCTTCAAGCTTCAAGCTTCAAGCTTTGACGCCGCAGTCTGCGACTTCAGTAGGCTGAGTGGAGGTATTGCCTAGTGAGGTGACGGGCCGGATGCAAGAGCCAGCGGCTTTGCTTACTTCCCCCCAAGAGGAAAGTAAGCCACCGTAAAGGCGGAAGGGGCTAGCGGGGCCGCCATACCCAACCATTCCCACGAAGATATCCTCGGTGGATGAGCCTGGTGGGAGCGGGCTTGCCCCGCGATAGCGATCTGTCAGTCACACCGCAATCGCGGGGCAAGCCCGCTCCCACTGCAGGGCGCAGGCGGCGTCAACCGCCTGCTTTGCTTTTGGCAAGCTCGACCGCCGCGCTGATCGCCGCTCGGGCTTGTGGGCTGTTTTTCCAGCAGGTAGACCCTAACGCAGCGGCTGCTTGAGCCAGGATGTCATTGACATTCGCTTTGCCAAGCTCAGCCAGCGATTCAATACCCATCTGCTCAAGCCGGGTTATGACGGTTGGGCCTACGCCTTTGAGTTCAAGCAGTGCAGTGCGTTCCTGCGGTGGAAATGGCATCGTTGAATTCCTTTTCTGGCCAATACACCTGTGCAAGGTTGCCTCAACTTGGCAGGCACCTCAACACAGGTGCTATGCGCCCACCTGAGGCTCTTCAGAACTTACTACGCACGGTCAGCATAAAGTTGCGCGGGTCGCCATAAAAGTTGTTGTACGCCGAGGTACCCACCGTCGAGTAGTACTTTTTGTCAAACAGGTTGTTGGCATTGACCGTGGCCGACCAGTTTTTGTCGATCTGGTAGTCCAGGCTCGCGCTCCAGACGGTGTAGCCCGACTGCAGGAACTTGTAGTTCACAGGGTCGCCGTCGAACTTGCCGGTGTTGGGGTTGAACGGTGATACCGTGCCTTGCTTGGAGGTTGCACTCTGGCTGATGGCACCCAGGCCAACTTTCCAGTCGTGCATCTCGCCAGGCAGTTGGTAGGTACCCCAGACTTTGATCAGGTGCTTAGGGGTGACCCCTTCGAAGGTGCTACGGCCTTCTTCGGCGTTCTTGGCTTCGAGACGGTTGTAGGTGTAACCGGCCATCAACTGCAAGCCGGTGGCAACTTCGCCGCTGACCTCGGCATCGAAACCCTTGCTCACCACTTGGCCGGCATTGAAGTAGCAGCACGTGGCTTCGCTACCAACCGGGCCGGTACCGAGTTCGTCATAGACGGCGTTGTTTTCCTGTTCGATGCGGTAGACCGCGAACGAGGTGTTCAGACGGCCATCCAGCAATTGGCCCTTGAGGCCGATTTCATAGTTCTTCGAAGTGGCAGGGTCGAGCTGCACGCCGTCGGTGTCGGTGAAACCCGCTTGCGGGGTGAAGGTTTCGGCGTAGCTGGTGTAGGCAGTCCAGGCGTTGTTGAGGTCGTAGGTCAGGCCGGCATAGGGGGTGAATACACCGCGCTTGTGCTCGGTAGATGGGCGCGACGACGGGGCGTTGGCGAAGTCCTGCTTGTTCTGGTAGCTGTAGTCGGAAAGGCGGCCGCCAAGGATCAATTTCAGCTCCTCGGTCAAGGCCAGGCGGGTCATGCCGTAGGCTGAACGGCGGATCTCGGGCAGATCCTGACGTTTGGTCGGCGTGCTGCCCTGATCTTCCGGTGGGTTGCGGTCGCTCAGGTCAAGCGGGATTCCCTGGATCCGGCCAGTGCGCTGTATGACGGTGCCAACGGTGTGGGTGTAGTCGACACCCAAGAGCACATCGTGGCGTAAGCCGAATGCGTCAAAACCCCCTGTGAGATAGCTATTAGCGGTTTTACGCACGCTGCCGCCCTTGTTCGGGAACTGGTGCCAGGTCGGGCCGCTGCCCGTGAGCGGATCAACACCGCCGAAGAAGTACAGGCCGGCGGAATCACGGTCGATATCGACGTAGTTCAGGTCGGTGGTCAGCGACCAGTCGGCATTGAAGTTGTGCTCCAGCTTGGTGTACAGCTGGGTGGTCTTTTCCTGCACCGTGTTCCAGTCGGCGGTGTAGGCAGTGTGTCGCGGCAGTTTCAGGTCGTCGCCATTGGTGTAGCGAGGTAGACCGGCGAAGTAGGGTACGCCGTCGTTGTCCTGGTAGCTGCCGCCGAAGGTCAGGGTCGTGTCGGCGGCCAGGTCGAACTCCAGCGAGCCATAGGTCAGGGCGTTCTGGGTATCTACGTAGTCGAGGAACGACTTGCTGTCCTGATAGGCCATACCCAGGCGCCCGCGGATGTCGCCGCTCTCGACCAGTGCGCCGGTCAGGTCAAACTCGCTGCGGTAGTTGTCCCAGCTGCCGGCCGAGGCGGAGAAGGCCAGCTGGTTTTCCCGCAGGGCGCGTTTGCGTACCAGGTTGATGGTGCCACCGGGATCACCGGTGCTGGAGTACAGGCCATCGACACCGCGCAGAAATTCGACACGATCGTATTGGGCCATGTCGAGTTGGCTCAGCGAACCATAGCCGGCAATCGAGGTGGTCAACGGAGCACCGCCATCGATGGTGGTGTTGGAGACGGCGAAGCCGCGTGAGAAGAAGTTGCTCTCGTTACCCATGGCCGCCTGGGAGATTCCGCCTTTTTGCAGCGACACACCGGTCATCTTGCTCATGACATCGGTCAGGTTGTTGAGGTTCTGATCTTCGATACGCTGGCGAGTGATGACCGAAACCGAATGCGGCACCTCACGCAACGAGGTCGCCACTTTGCTGCCAACCGTTGCGGCGCTGACGGCGTAACCCTTGGCATCTGTTTGCAGGCTCTGACTCTGAATGGTGGTGGCACCCAACTCCACCGACCCTGCGTTGAGCTTGCTGGAGATCAATAGGTACACATTGTTGCTCTGACGTACGGCCTGCAATCCACTGCCGGCCAGTAGCACTGCGAAACCCTGATCGACACTGTAGGTGCCTTGCAACCCTGGCGAACGTAGCCCTTGGGTGCTGGCGCCATCGAACGACAAGGCCACCCCGGAACGGCTGGCGAACTGACTCAGGGTTTCGGTCAAGGTCCCGGCGGCGATGGTGTAGGCGCGGGTCTGGCTGCTGCTGACCTGCTCGGCGAACGCGACTCCAGGCCAGGCGATGGCCGTACCGAATGAGAGGTGCACTGTCAGGGCCAATGCGGTGTGCGCCCGTTGTTTACTGCTCATGTTTCCCTTCCCCAAACCGTTCGGTTGATCAGATGGAAGGGAGAGCCGATTGAGCCTGCGCAAAAGTGCACATCCAGGTAAAAAAAATCATTCGCGTTTTGCAACGGTCACCCAGTAGCGGCTGCGGCGATGCACGTTGAGCGGGAAAGCGCTTTGCAACGCTGTCAGTGCCAAGTCGGTATCGGTGATCGGAAAGGCGCCGGAAATCTTCAGGGCTGCGACGGCTGGGTCGCAGTGCAAAAAGCCGGGACGATAGCGCGACAGTTGAGCGAGCAGGGTGTCCAGACGCTGGTTGATGGCGATCAGGCTGCCATCCTGCCAGGCGCCCACCGAGGCATCGTTACTGTGGACAGGGCCGATGCCCGTTGCCCCGACAGCCACCCGTTGGCCCGCCTCCAGGCGCACGGGCTGTGCTGCGCCAGCCGACACCTGCACGGCTTTTTCCAGTACAGCCACTTCGCTGCTGTCGTCATCAACGCTGACGATGAAGCGGGTGCCCAGCGCCAAAGCCCGACCAAAACGGGTGTCGACCATAAACGGGCGGGCAGCAGGGTCGGCGGCGGTGCTGATTGCCAGTTGGCCACGACGCAACACCAGCAGGCGTTGCTGCGCGTCAAAGTACACATCCACAGCGCTATCGGTGTCGAGCATCAGTTGGCTGCCGTCGGCCAGCGTCAGGTTACGGCGTTCACCTACGGCAGTACGGTGGGTGGCCGTCCACACTTGACGCACTTCACTGCGCCAGCCCAGGGTCGCAAGGGTGCCACCACCCAGCAGCACCGCCAGGCTATAGAGCACCTGCCGACGCGAACGTCCGGCGCCCAACAGTGTCGAGGAAGCCAACTGTCGGGGCAGGTGCCCGAGGGTATTACTCACGGCCTGCATGCGTTGCCAGGCCTGTTGGTGCAGGGGGTCGCTGTCGTACCAGCGCTGCCATTGTGCTTGATCGTCGTTGCTGGCAGTGCCTGAAGACAACTGTGCGTACCACCGGGCGGCGGTACGGATGGCCTCGCGTTGCGCAGGTGTGGGCGAAAGGCTCACTCGTTCAGTTCCCATTGCAACAGGCAGATATGCTCCATGGCTTTGGCCATGTGATTGTTGACCGTGCGCAGGGAAATGCCGAGCTGCTGGGCGATCTGTGGGTAGGTCAGGCCGTCGAGTTGCGACAAGATGAAAACCTGACGCACCCGGGCGCCGAGCCCGCTGAGCAGGCGGTCCAGCTCGACCAGAGTTTCGAACAGCAGTGCCTGGGATTCGGCACTGGGGACATGGGCAGCAGGCAAGCTGGCCAGCGCTTCAAGGTAGGCCTGTTCCAGTGAGCGACGGCGAAACAGGTCGATCATCAGGCCCTTGGCGACGGTCGTCAGATAGACACGGGGTTCGCGGATTTCCAACGCATTGCGCGCCTTGATGATCTTGACGAAGGTGTCCTGTACCAGGTCGGCGGCATCGCAGTGATTGGCCATGCGTTTGCGTAACCAGCCGCGCAGCCATGAGCTGTGTTCAGCGTAAAGGTCGCCGACAGCGGCGGGCAGGGCAGAGGACTCGGCCGGCATGATGCAAAGCTCAAATGGGAATTGATCGCATTATTGTTTATTCATGACGGCCTTGGCAACGGGTAAGGTAAGCGGCCAGCGGCGCTGTTACTGCCGTTGGCTATTTTGTTTAGACACAACTGTTCTCGTGGGCGGCCGCAAAACAACTAGCCTGATTGGATGGAAGAGGTCACTCCAACGTGGTGAGGCCGTATCCATGAACACCTCCCTGGCGACGGATTATCTGGTGATCGGCGCGGGCGCTACAGCGATGGCCTTCGTCGATACTATGCTCGATGAATCTGATGCTCATGTGCTGATGGTCGATCGTCATGCGCAACCCGGCGGGCATTGGAACGACACTTACGCCTTTGTCCGTCTGCATCAGCCGTCAGCCTTCTATGGTGTTAACTCTCGCGCATTGGGCTCGGGTCGAAAGGACGATTCCGAGTGGGGCGGCGGCTTGTATGAGCTGGCGTCGGGCGCGGAAATTGTCAGTTACTTCGACCAGTTGATGCAGCAACGCTTCTTGCCGTCGGGGCGCGTGCATTATTTGCCGATGCACAGCTACGAGGGCGACCGCAGCGAACGCCATAGCATCACCTCCCTGCTGACTGGCGACAGCAGTACCGTGCAGGTGCGCAAAAAAGTGGTGGATGCAACCATTGCGCAGACCGCCGTACCGTCCACCCATCCACCGCGCTACCGGGTAGGCCCCGGTGTCTGCTGCATACCGCTGAACGACTTGGTCAATGTCGCGCACCCCTACGCGCGATACGTTGTGGTGGGTGGCGGCAAGACAGGCATCGATGCTTGCCTGTGGCTGCTGCACAACGGCGTGGCACCGGCAACGCTGCAATGGATCATCCCCAACGATTGCTGGTTTCTCGACCGCGCCAATATTCAGCCGGGTCAGGAGAACCTGCTGCGTACCATTGGCAGCCTTGCCAACCAGTTTGAGGCCATCGGCGCTGCAGACTCGCTGCCTGACCTGATGCTCCGGCTTGAGCGCGCTGGCGAGCTGCTGCGCCTCGACCCCTCAGTAATGCCCAGCGCCTTTCGCGCTGCGACCATTACCCAGGCCGAATTGAATGCCCTGCGGCGTATCGAAAATGTGGTGCGTTTGGGGCGGGTCTGCGCCATTGAGGCCGATCGCATCGCTCTGGAGCGGGGCAGTATTGCGGCAGTATCCAACGCCCTTTACGTGGATTGCAGCGCGAGCGCTGTGCCCTTTATTCCCCACGGTAGCCTGAAAGCCTTTGATGGCAATCGCGTCAACGTATTGACCGTGAGCAGTTATCAACTGCTGTTCAGTGCGGCACTGATCGCTTATGTCGAATGCCACCTCGATGATCAGGTGCAGATGAATCAGCTGTGTGGCTTTGTTCCACCGCCTCACTCACCACAAGACTGGCTGAACATGTGGGCCGCCTACCTTGATAACCAACGGCAATGGAAACATCACGCCGGTTTGTCCAGTTGGTTGGCGCGTTGTCATTTGCATCTGTTGCCCACCGTCATGCAAGCCCTGCAGGAGGGTGATCCTGCGAAGTTGGCCGTGTTGAATCGGTTTGCCCAAGCCCGAAAACAAGCCTTGGATAATTTACCCAGGCTGTTACAGGCAGTGGCTGATTCAACCCAGTCGTCTTGAGCAATCGACATGGTTTGCTCTCTTGATATCCATTTTTCAATGGGGGAGTCGGAGGGTTCTGCTATGAAAGGTTCCGCGAAAGTGTCGGCGTTACAGCCGATGTTCGGCGGTTTTATATTTTCGTTATTTATTGGGTTTTTCCTTGCCGGTTGTGCACACAACCCCGATATACGGATGGGGCCAGACAACACCTCGGGTACCACTGTGAATAATCCTTCCAGTTACCTGGGTTGTGTGCAGGGCGAGCTTCCGAAACATACCAAGGTCTATACGCAGCAGGAAAACAATACACTTCAACTCTTCGTCGACAGCACCGACCCCAACAAGGCCGCAGGGCTTGTCGAAATCAAAGACAACGGCAGCCAGCATCATTATGTGGCTTATCAGCGCGATGCCTGGTATGACCACGGACGGCTACTGGACGCCGCGCTCACCTGCTCCAGAGCCTAGAAACCTGTAGGAGCGGGCTTGCCCCGCGATGCGATGCGACTGGCAATCCGCAATCGCGCGGCAAGCCCGCTCCCACTGAGTTCAATATCCAGGCTATGTGCCAACCAGCTCCTATACTGCAATCCAAATGCCCTTAATGCCTGCGCAGAGGACCTGACGGATGAATGTGATCGACTACTTCGATCGAGCCAGAATCATCAACATCGTGTCAAGAAAGGACCGCCGCTTAGAAACCACCGAAGATTTCACCCGTAACGGTTTTCTCATCGATAACGACAAAACTGCTTTTTTCAAGGCCGTGACACCTTCCGAGTTAGAGGGCTTCCCGAGTCTCGGCGCCAGAGGCTGTTTTATGAGTCATCTGGGCATCATGCAAGAGGCCGTACACGCAGATTTGAACAACATCTTGATCATGGAAGACGACATCCAGTTTTCCAAATGCATCGCCAGTTATGGAAAACAGGCCGTCGAGGCGCTAGAAGGAATGGACTGGGACATCGTCTACTTTGGTCATCCGTTTGACGGTGACTCAAGTTCTCCCAGCTGGAAAGTGGTCGATCGACCCGTGCATTTAAGCCATTTCTATGCTGTAAACGGTCAGTGCATCGAGCGACTAAGAGACTTTCTCCTTCAGCTTCTGCAACGCCCGCCAGGGCATCCGGATGGCGGGCCGATGCATTACGATGCGGCGCTCAATACCCTGATCCACAGTCAAAAAGACGTGAAGGCCTATTACTTCACCTGGAACCTGGGTTATCAGCGGCCGTCACGCACAGACTTGCATGACCTGTCGATCATGGACAGGTCCGCGCTGCTGCGGCCGGTGATGACCATGCTCAGACGGTTAAAGGCCAGAGGCCTGCGGGCCATCCGCTAGGGCGTAATCTGCACCTTCGAGGAAAAAGTGCAGCGGTAGCGGGGGCGGTGTGTCGATCGATGAAACCTCGATCGCCCCCACCACGAGGGGCTGGCGTTGTTCGACTATGATCGCTTCCTGCGCCAGCCGTTTGACCATGGTCGCGTGGTTCATTGCGATTTCACTGAGCGTTGACACGTTACATCTCCGATGACTGGGCAGGCGCTTCGTAGCGACCCTTAAACGTTAATTTTGCTCGCTGCCGCGTCAGAATTACGTCTTTTCGGGGCCGCTGGGGCCGCTTGTGCAATCGCCACGCCAAAAGAGCTGGAAAATTGACTGTTGCACTGGCCAATGCGACGAGTGGACGCGGACGCCCACTTCGCCTGCCGGAAAGAAGCAATCCAAGTGCGTGTCAGAACGCCAAGGTGAAACCGACATAGAACGTGCGGCTCAACTCGATGTAGTCGCTGTCACGGGCGGCCGAGTCGCGCTTGGTGTCGCCGAGGTTCTTCACGCCACCATTCAGGCTCAGTTGCGGGGTCAGTTGGTACTGGCTGCCGAGGTTGACCAAGTGATAGGCGGCGCTGTCTACGTCGGTGTTGCTGATGGTGTTACGCAACACCTGGCTGCCGATGTACTGGTAGCCCAGCTGTGCTTGCCAGCGCTGGCTGACTTGCCAGTTGAGGTCGGCATTACCGGTATGCTTTGGCACCTGACGCAGCTCCTCGCCGGTGTCGCGGTCTTCGGCTTCAGTAAAGGTGTAGTTGGCCGTCAGCTTCAGGCTGTCGCTCAGTTGCGTGGTAGAGAACAGCTCGACACCCTGGGTGCGGGCGCTGCTGACGTTGTAGTAGGTCAGCACCGAAGGCGTGTGGCCACGACGCCAGCCGTCAGCGAGGATCATGTCCTTGATGTCGTTGTAGAACAGGTTGGCACCCAGTTCGAGCCGTTCGCTCTGGTACATCGTGCCGATTTCGTAGGAGGTTGCGGTTTCCGGCTTCAGGTCCGGGTTACCGGCCACCACACAGCGACCACGGCAGGCGGCAATCGCATAGCTGGGGTCGGACTGGCTGATGCTCGGGGCCTTGAAGGCCTTGCCCACACCCCCTTTGACTACCCACTCATCGGTCAGCGAATACACCGCATACGCACGGGGGCTGAACTCGGAACCGAACGATTTGTGATCATCCAGACGACCGCCGAGGGTCAGGCGCAGGTCGCCGAGGCCGATTTCGTCTTGCAGGTAAAGCGCACGCTGGAAGTCGGTGGTGCCGCCATTGTTGAGGTTCTGGTTGTGCTCCAGCAGGGTATGGCGGTACTCGGCGCCGGCGGTCAGCAGATGGTTGCCCAGCTCGCCGCTGATCTGCCCGTCGATGGTCTGGTTACGCTGGCGGACATCACCGACCATACCGCGCAGGCTGGTGGTCAGTTGCGAGTCGTCGTTGAGGTTGACCTGTTCGTGGTAGTAGCGCAGGCGGGTGTTGCCTTGCTCCAACTGGGCGTTGTGGGTCAGGCCAAAGGTGAAACGTTCCATTTCCTGTTGGTTGCGCGGGAAGTTGACGTTGGAGTTGTTCCATACACCGTCGCGCTGGTCGTTGCGGGCACTGAAGTCCAGCTCCAGGTCCTGGCTGTCGTCGATCAGCCAGATCAGGTTGGACATCAGCGCCCAGTTCTGGCGTTGTTCGCGGGCATGGGCGCGGTCGTCCGAGGTCATGCTGGTTTTCCAGGCGGCCTGGTCACTGCCGTCGAGCAACAGGTTGGCGAGCAGGCGGTCCTTGATCAACGGCCCTGCGGTGTAGATCGTGCTGTTGTGCACATCGCCGCCTTCGCCGGATGGCGTGTGGTGATAGCTGTAGCTCAACGAGCCCTCGGCTTCGTTGCCGGGACGGCGCAGGATCACGTTGATGACCCCACCCATGGCATCGGCGCCGTACAGGGATGACATCGGGCCACGAATGACCTCGATGCGCTCTACGGCGTTCAGTGGGATGGCCGAGAGGTCGAAATCGTTGGCGTAGTTACTGGTCAGGGCGTCACGCGAGTTGATGCGACGGCCGTTGACCAGTAGCAGGGTGTAGTCAGAGTCCAGGCCACGCATTTTGATCTTGTGGCGGCCATAGGTGGAAGACGCTGCAATGCTCACCCCAGGGACTTTGGCCACGGCTTCGGAAAGGTCCAGTGCCTGCATCTGCTGCAACTGCTCGCGGTTGATCACACTGACACTGGCGGGTGCGGTGAGTTCGCTGTGCTCCGTCTGGCTGGCGGTGATCACCATGTTGTCCAGGTTCAGGGCGGTGCTGTTGACAGGTTCCAGCGCCCAAATCTGTTCGCCAACCTGACGAGCTTTCAGCCCGCTGTTTTGCAGCAGGCGATCGAGCGCCTGCTTGACGTCGTATTCGCCCTGGAGTGCGGGTGCTTGCTTGCCTGCCAGCAGTGTTGGATCAAGGGGCAAGGTGATGCCGGCTTGCTGGGCGAATTGGCTCAGGGCGTCTTCCAGCGTGGCCGCCTGCACGTTGTAAGTCGCTGCGCTGCTGGCGGCCAACGCGCTGGTGGCTGTCAGGGGCAGGGTGCTTGCGACCAGGACGGCATTGAGCATGAGCGCGAGGCGGTGTTTGCGGTGATGCATGAACGTGAAGCTCCTTCGACAAATGCGTGTTTTTCTCTTATGTCGAAGGGCGCGCAGAAACCCGTAATCACCGACGTAAAAAAAATCAGGCCGGTACGATCCGTGCCCATAGCCGGGACAGTCGTTGGGTTTTCACCGGCAATGAGGCGCTGAGCACATCCAGTGTGCGTTCGATATCGTCCAGCTGAAAAACGCCAGACACTGGCAGGTTGGCGACTTCGCTGGCGCACTGCAGCCAGCCGTGGCGGTAACGCCCCAGCTCTTCAACCAGTTGTGCCAGTGCAATGCGTTTGACCACCAACCGGCCCTCCACCCACGTGCCAGGGATCATGTGGGTGTCTGGCAGTGGCTGCCGGCCGTGTGCGTCGATCAGCCACTGCTGACCTGCATTCACTTGAACCGCAGGATGCCCGGCGACACGGAGCTCAGCGTTGCCTTCGAGCATCGCCAAGTGATGTTGGCGCCCTAAGCGCTGAAGGTCGAAGCGCGCATGTCGGGTGTGCAGCAGCAATTCACCGCTGCGTACCTGCAGGGGCGAAAGGCCCGGTGCATGGTGAGCTATTTGAATCTGCCCATGTTGCAGGGCAATGAGTAGAGGCTGCGCAGGGCTTGAGCGGCCAATCGCGCTGTCGGTGTTCAACCACAACTGGGTATGTTCGGCCAAGGTCAACTGACGGCGCTGGCCGACGGCGGTGGTAAAGCCAGCGGGCGTTGATGGCGGTGTGTTGAGTACCAGCCAGCTGGCACCCAGCAAGCCAAGTAGCTTCAGGGCATGACGCCGGGTAATCGGGGAGCGCCCAGCGTCATCGAGGGCCTGGCGCACAATGCGTGCCTGGGGCGTCGGTATGTCGAACAGCCCTTCACTGGCCTGCAATGCCTGCCAGGCTGCTTCATGACGAGGGCAGGCCGCACGCCAGCGGCTGCACGCTTGCCACAGTTCTTCAGGGGCGTCACCTGAGCGCAGGCGCACCATCCAGGTGATGGCGTGCTCCAGCACATCCTCGTCTACCGGGCTGGAATTCATGACAACTGGGCTTGATAGCAGTGGCGGATGGCGGCGGCCATGTACTTCTCCACTGAACTCAAGCACACCCCGAGGTGCACGGCGATATCGCGGTAAGGCATGCCTTCCAGCCGTGACAGCAAATACGCAGTGCGTACGTTGGCTGGCAAGCCATCGAGCAGGGCATCGATGCGCACCAGGGTTTCAAGCAACAGCAGGCGGTCTTCGGGTGATACCTCAAACGCCTCGGGTTGGCTGGCAAGTACCTGCAGATAGGCCTGTTCGAGGCGTTGTCGACGTAGGCGATCAACCATCAGTCCTTTAGCGACCGTGGTTAACCAGGCACGGGGTTGCTGCAGCTCATCGCCCGCAGCGGGGCGGCCAAGCAGTTGCACGAAGGTGTCTTGCATCAAATCTGCAGCGGTCTCGCGATGCTGCAGACGTTTGCGCAGCCAGTTCAGCAGCCAGGCGTGATGATCGGTGTAGAGGTCGTGCAGTTGCTGACGACGGGCAGTGGACAAGGCTAGGGGCACCGAAGCTCCTTGGTGCAAACATGCTAATGAAAACGAGTCTCATTATGAATGTTTGTGTCCTGCTTTGTCCAAGCCTTGATGGCCGCGCCTACAACCGGATGATTTTGAACGTTGCCGTGGCGGTTGCCAGAATGTTGTCGTCACTGTCTTTGAGCATGCCAGCGGTGTACCAGTATTTAGGCCCACATTTAACCAGCCTGCCGATGCCTGTGATGTGCCCTGGCTTGGCTGCTCGTTTGTAAAACGTACTCAATTTGACGGTGACCGCCCCTTGGTTTTTTTCAAGATTGGCATAAACCGTCGGGCCCATGGTGTCGTCGAGCATCGCGGTCATCATGCCGCCCTGAATACCACCCAGCGGGTTGGTGAAGGTGGCCAGTGCATTGAATGAAACTTCGATTTGTCGATGCTTAGGGATGTAGTCGATGAACGACCAGCCGAGTAGGTAGGCGGCATTGGGTAGAGGATCTTTACCCTCGACCATGCGCCAGAACGGATTGTCCCTATCCATGTTCAATCTTCCTCTGGTGTTTATGTGTGATGCCCGGCGAGCAGGGCGAAGACAAAACCCACTACGGTCAATAGCGCCACCAAGGCACTGGTCAATGTAGGAGGCTTGGCGCCTGTTTGGCGGCGAACGCGGGTGGTGACAACAATTGCCGGCGTGATCATCAACAAACAGAACCCTTGAAAACTGATGAGTTGAAGCAGCCCGCTGGACACAAAGAATACGCCGTAGAGCAGCATCAGCCCTGCGCAAGCCAAGGCCAGCCAAGCCCAACCGACGATTCGTATCAGCGCCATCAAGAGCACCTGCAAGCGAGGGTCCAGGTCGCTCCAGGGGCGGGCAACGGCATCACGGTGATAAGGCATGAACTGTGTGCGCGTCAGGTAAATGACAGCGAAGGCTGCAAGGATCACAAAAGCCAGCAGGTAGCTGCTGATCGCGAGCCAGGTGAACAGGGGCATGGCCAGACTCCGTTGGTACCAACGTGTGCAGGCCTATATTCATTCGGGAGCGCGTGGCGGTCTACTGACAGAAATATCAGGTCGGGCTTGACCGGTGGGAGCGGGCTTGCTGTGGGAGCGGGGCGTCTTTGAAGGCGCAGGCCAAGGTCTGCAAACCGCGCATCAATACGGTGGTGTCTACGCCAACCGCGACGAAGCGCGCGCCCAGCTCGATGTAACGACGCGCCAGGGTCTGGTCGGCACTGAGAATGCCCGCTGCCTTGCCTGCCTTCTGGATGCGCACGATGGCGTCTTCAATCGCGGCCTGTACCCTTGCCCCGCGATGCGATGTGATTGAAAGACCGCAATCGCGGGGCAAGCCCGCTCCCACCAGTGCGCGTTAGTAAACTCCACCTCCGGTGGTGGGGAGCGGGGCGTCTTTGAAGGCGCAGGCCAAGGTCTGCAAACCGCGCATCAATACGGTGGTGTCTACGCCAACCGCGACGAAGCGCGCGCCCAGCTCGATGTAACGACGCGCCAGGGTCTGGTCGGCACTGAGAATGCCCGCTGCCTTGCCTGCCTTCTGGATGCGCACGATGGCGTCTTCAATCGCGGCCTGTACCTCAGGATGCCCGGGGTTACCGCGGTGGCCCATGGCTGCGCTCAGGTCAGCCGGGCCAATGAACACGCCATCCACGCCATCGACTGCCGCAATCTCGTCGAGCCTGGCCAGGCCTTCGAGGTTTTCGATCTGCACCAGCAGGCACATCTGTTCATCAGCCTGGTCAAGGTAGCCGGGGATGCTGTTCCAGCGCGAAGCACGGGCCAGGGCACTGCCCACACCGCGTACGCCGCTGGGCGGGTAATGGATGGCGCGTACCAGCTCACGGGCTTGCTCGGCGCTTTCGACCATCGGCACCAGCAAGGTCTGGGCGCCGATGTCGAGGATCTGCTTGATCAGCGCGGTATCACCGATAACCGGGCGAATGATCGCTTGCGCAGCATAGGGCGCGACGGCTTGTAGCTGGCCGAGCATGCCGCGCAGGTCATTGGGGGCGTGTTCACCGTCGATCAGCAGCCAGTCGAATCCGGCGTTGGCCGCAAGCTCGGCGCAGTACGGGTCGGCCAGGCCAAGCCACAGGCCGATCTGCGCCTCGCCGGATATCAGGCGTTGCTTGAAGGTGTTGATGGGCATTTGCATAACCGCGCTTCTCCCTGGAGGCTCAGACAAAGCGGCAGGCGATGCTGCCGAGCATGTCGTAATCGACGTGGAAGGTGTCACCGGGGCTGGCAGCCACCGGGCGAGTGAAGGAACCGCCGAGGATGATCTGCCCAGGTTCGAGGGTTACGTCGTAAGGCGCCAGTTTGTTGGCCAGCCAGGCCACGCCTTTGGCCGGATGGTTGAGCACCGCAGCCGACACCCCGGATTCCTCGATCACGCCGTTGCGATACAGCACGGCCGGCACTTTGCGCAGGTCGATCTCGGTCGGTCGCACCGCGCGCCCGCCCATGACCACACCGGCGTTGGCAGCGTTGTCGGAGATAGTGTCGAAGACTTTGCGCGTCGCCTTGGTGTGCGGGTCGATCTGCTGAATGCGCGCGTCGATGATCTCCAGTGCCGGGATCACCCACTCGGTCGCGTCGAGCACGTCAAACACCGTGACGTTCGGCCCTTTCAGCGGCTTGCCGAGAATGAACGCCAGCTCCACTTCTACACGCGGCACGATGAAGCGCTCGAAAGGAATGTCGCTGCCTTCATCGAACAGCATGTCATCGAGCAGCGCGCCGTAGTCGGGTTCGGTGATGTTCGACGAAACCTGCATGGCGCGGGAGGTCAGGCCAATTTTGTGGCCGACCAGCTTACGCCCGCTGGCGATTTTTTGGGCCACCCAGGCGCGCTGAATTGCGTAGGCATCGTCGATGGTGATTTCGGGGTAGTCCAGCGAGAACTGGCGTACCTGTTCGCGCGAACGTTCCGCCGCGTCGAGGCGGGCAGCGGCCTGTTGGATGAGCGTGGCGTCAAGCATGTGAAACCTCAGGAATGCGTGTTGAACAGGGGATGCAGGCTGCTGTGTTTACCGTCGTACACTTGGCCGGGGCTTTGATCGATCTGCACGGTGATGCCCACCGGGCGCTGCTGCAGCAGGTCGTCGAGATGGTTGCGCAGCACCGCCAGCAGGCTGTCGCCCACGGCCTTGTGTACCGTCGCGCTGCGCCCGGCGCCCATGCGCAGGTTGGCGTAGAGAAAACCGTAGTCGCCCTTGCCATCGGCCACGGCGCAGTGCGCTGCCGGATAGGCCAGCACACGGGTGCCGCCAGTGGGGAACACCGCTTTGCCAGCCTCGTCACGTTGCTGCAGCATGCTGTCGGCCAGAGCACGGCACAGGCCGGGGATATCCGCCTGCTGTTCAAGGTCGGGGGTGTAGAGCAGTACCAGGTGAGGCATGGTGGTTATCCTGGGGGAAGACCAGCACAGGGTCGCCCCGGTGTGGGCGGCGGCCGCTGTGCGGGGCATTGATCAGAGCCGGCTGGTAGACACCACGCCGTCCGGGTTGGAGGCCTGCGCCGGGGGCAGGCTTGAGCCGTCCTGTGGCGTGACCGGGAACACTGCGTTGATTTGCCCGGTACCGGAAGCGGCGAAGTAGGGCGTCAGCACTTCGGCCTTGGCGTCGTACTTCGACCAGCCCAGGGCACCCAGGAGCATGGCGGTGTCATGCATGAAACCTTCACCATGACCTTTGGCGGCGTACTCCGGCAGCATGGCGCAAAAGGCCTCCCACTCGGCGTTTTCCCACATCTGAATCACACGCTCGTCGAGGTTCTGCAGGAACGGGCTCCAGATTTTCGTGGCGAATTCCGGCGCCTGGCCATTCTGGGCAAAACGGTGCGACAACGAGCCGCTGGCCAGAAACGCCACGGTGCCGTCGTACTGTTCTTCCACCGCCTTGCGCATGGCCCAGCCGAGGCGGGCGCTATCGTTCAGGTAGTGCGAGGTGCACAGCGACGAGACCGAGACCACCTTGAAGTGCTGGTCGGCATTCATGTAGCGCATCGGTACCAGGGTGCCGTACTCCGGTGCCAGGGTAGTGGCATCGTGGGCCATGGTTTCAACGCCGAACTGATTGCACACCTCGGCCAGCAGCTTGCCCAGCTGCGGGTTGCCAGGGAATTCGTATTCCATGTTGCTGATGAAGTGCGGCAACTCGTTGCTGGTGTACAGCCCTTTGAAGTGCGCGGCGCAGTTGATGTGGTAATTGGCGTTCACCAGCCAATGGGTATCGAACACCACGATGGTGTCCACGCCCAGTTCGCGGCACCGTCGGCTGATCTCGATATGACCGTCGATGGCCGCCTTGCGAAAGCCCTGGCGCGGGCCCGGCAGTTCGGACAGGTACATCGATGGTACGTGGGTGACTTTGGCAGCCAGAGCAAGCTTGCCCATAGTACTTCTCCTAGCGCGGCCCCCAGGGGCCTGATTCTTGTGATTGGTCTGCACGCAGGAAACTGGCGACCCTAACCGGGTTATAAACCCGGTCGGGTCACTCTTGCGAGTGCAACCTCACACGCCCCAACGCGGAATGTGGTGGCTACCCATGGAGATGCACACGTTTTTGATTTCAGCGAACACTTCAAAGCTGTACTCGCCGCCTTCACGGCCGGTGCCCGAGCCTTTCACGCCACCGAACGGTTGACGCAGGTCACGCACGTTCTGGCTGTTGATGAACACCATGCCGGCCTCGATGCCACGGGCCAGTCTGTGGGCCTTGCCGATGTCCTGGGTCCAGATGTACGAGGCCAGGCCGTATTCGGTGTCGTTGGCCAGGCGCAGGGCTTCGGCTTCGTCCTTGAACTTGATCAGGCACACCACCGGCCCGAAGATCTCCTCTTGGGCGATGCGCATGCGGTTGTCGACGTCGGCGAACACGGTCGGCTGAATGAACTGACCTTTAGCCAGGTGCGCAGGCAGATTGGCCGGGCGTTCCAGGCCACCGGCGAGCAGGGTGGCGCCTTCTTCGATGCCGATCTTGATGTAGCCGGTAACCTTGTCGTAGTGGGCCTGGGTGATCATCGAGCCGACCTGGGTTTTCGGGTCGGTCGGGTCACCGACAATCAGGCGTTTGGCGCGGGCGGCAAACTCGGCGACGAACTGGTCGTAGACGGTTTCCTGGATAAAGATACGGCTGCCCGCAGTGCAGCGTTCGCCGTTCAGCGAGAAGATCGTGAACAGCGCGGCGTCGAGGGCGCGGTCGAGGTCGGCGTCGTCGAAAATCAGCACTGGCGACTTGCCGCCCAGTTCCATCGAATATTTTTTCAGGCCGGCGGTCTGCATGATCTTGCGCCCGGTGGCAGTGCCGCCGGTGAACGAGATAGCCCGCACGTCCGAGTGGCGCACCAATGCGTCGCCAGCGGTGGCACCGTAACCCTGCACTACGTTCAGCACGCCTGGCGGAATGCCGGCTTCCAGTGCCAGGCGGCCCAGCTCGTTGGCGGTCAGTGGCGACAGCTCACTCATTTTCAGCACGGCGGTGTTGCCCAGCGCCAGGCATGGCGCGGTTTTCCAGGTGGCGGTCATGAACGGCACGTTCCATGGCGACACCAGGCCGCACACGCCCACGGGCTGATACAGGGTGTAGTTGAGCATCTGATCGTCGACCGGATAGCTATGGCCGTCCATGCGTGTGCAGACTTCGGCAAAGAAGTCGAAGTTGTGCGACGCACGCGGGATCAGCACATTGCGGGTCTGGTGAATGGGCAGGCCGGTGTCGAGGGTTTCCAGTTCAGCCAGCTGTGGCACGTTCTGGTCGATCAGTTCACCCAGTTTGCGCATCAGTTTCGCGCGTTCCTTGGCCGGGGTGTTGGCCCACTTCGGAAAGGCTTCTTTGGCAGCAGCCACGGCCAGGTTGATTTCCTCAGCGCCACCACTGGCCACTTCACCGATGGCTTCACCAGTGGCCGGGTTGTAGTTGGTGAAGGTGTTCTGGCTTTCGACTTCGCGGCCGTTAATCCAATGCTTGATCATGCTGTGTGTCTCTCGTGTTCTGAGGTTAGCCGCGTGCGGCAAAGAATTCGATTTCGCTGACGATACGGTTGACCAAACGGCCCACGCCCTCGACTTCCACCACCACTTCATCGCCAGGCACGACATCGGCCAGGCCCTCGGGCGTGCCGGTGGCGATCATGTCGCCCGGCTGCAGGGTCATGAAGCTGGAGAAGTATTCGATCAGGTAAGGGATGTCGAAGATCATGTCGGCGGTGCTGCCTTCCTGTTTCAACTCGCCATTGATCCAGGTGCGCAGTTTCAGCTTTGACGGGTCGGGCACATCGGCGGCATCGACGATCCACGGGCCGACCGGGGTGGTGCAGTCGCGGTTCTTCACTCGCAAGTTGGGGCGGTAGTAGTTTTCCAGGTAGTCGCGAATGGCGTAGTCGTTGCACACCGTGTAGCCGGCCAGATAGCTCAGGGCATCTTCGCGCTTGACGTTGCGCGCCGGCTTACCGATTACCGCCACCAGCTCGCACTCGTAGTGCATGTACTTGACGTTGTCTGGGCGCCAGGTGACCTGGTTGTGGCCGGTGTAGGTGCCGGGCGACTTGATGAACGCCAACGGCTCGGTCGGTGCCTTGAACGCGAGTTCGGCGGCGTGGTCGGCGTAGTTCAGGCCGAGGGCGAACATACTGCCTTCAGCGGGTGGCAACCACTGCACCTGGTTTTCGGCGAGCAAGCGGCCATCCTGCAGACGAACCGCGTTATCGGCTTCGACGGTCACCGCGTGGATCTGGTTTTCGTAGCGGATGCGGGCGTGTTTCATGGGTCTCTCCTTATTCCGCGACGATGGTGTTGGTCAGGCGGCCCAAGCCGCTGATATCGACGACCACTTGATCGCCTGGCTGCACATCGACACGGCCTTCCGGGGTGCCGGTGATCAGCACATCGCCGGCATGCAGGGTCATGAACTCGCTGAGTTCGGCGATCAGTTGAGGAATGCTGCGCACGAAGTTGGCGGTGGAGTTCTCCTGACGTACCTGGCCATTGACCAGCAAGGTCAGGGTCAGGTTGTGCGGGTCGGCGACCTCGCTCACGGGAATCACTTCACTGCTCAGCGCGCAAAAGCCGTCACGGCATTTGGCTTTCACCGCAGGGCGGTAGTAGCTGTCTTCCGGCAGGCTGAATTCGTTGACGATCAGGTAACCGGCCACATGCTCAAAGGCCTGCTCAGCGCTGACGCGGCTGGCGTCTTTGCCAATGACTACACCCAGCGCCGGGCCAGGCTGCAAACGCTCGCCGCTCGGCGCGACCACCGCCTGGCCATCGCCATTGCGGGTATTGGGGGTTTTGATGAACAGCACCGGTTTGACCGGTGGCTGCTGGTAGGGCGGCTGGTTGAATTCGGCCAGACGGCTTTGCAGCAGGCCGGTGTAGTTCAAGGCGATGCCAAACAGGCTGCCGGTGGCAATTTCGCGGGTGGCGCGACGCATGCTTCACTCCTGGATCGGGCGGCAAGCCGCCGTTGATAGCGTTAGGCGATGCTCTGTGGGGAGGGCAGTCGCCGGAAGATTGTTAACATGCTAATGTTATAATTAATATGTTAACGATGGTCAAGCCATGGTTCACGCCAAGACATGATTGACGGTTTGCCTCGGCACACCGGTTGTTGCTTAAATCATTTACTGTTTCCTTTATTTGGCCGGAGAGCCGATAGCCTTATGCCTGTACCTCGTCCCTCACTGACATTGACCCTGCTGCAAGCCCGTGAAGCGGCCATGGGGTTCTTTCGTCCATCGCTCAATCAGCACGGCCTGACCGAACAGCAATGGCGGATCATCCGCATCCTGCGCCAGAACGGCGAACTGGAGAGCTACCAACTGGCCGAGCAGGCCTGCATCCTCAAGCCGAGCATGACCGGCGTGTTGTCGCGCATGGAGCGCGATGGCCTGGTGCGCCGCTGGCGCTCGCCGCAGGACCAGCGCCGCGTGCACGTGGGCCTGACGGAGAAGGGCCAGCAGTGTTTCGTGTCGATGAGTGAAGACATGGAGCGCAACTACCAGCGCATCCTTGAACAGTTCGGCGAAGACAAGCTGCAGTTGCTGCTCGGCTTGCTCGATGAGTTGAAGCAGATCAAGTACTGATGGCAGTCCGGCCGCCTATCCCCAACATCCACATCGGCCAGGCCTACGACCAGCGCTATGCCGATGCCGAAGTGCACTACGAAGCACTGGGCAAGCTGGCGGATTTTTTTGGCCGCAATATGCCCGTGCACCGGCACGACCGGTTTTTTCAGGTGCATTACGTCAAGAGCGGCACGGTCAGGGTGTACCTCGACGACCAGCGTTACCTGCAAGAGGGGCCGATGTTCTTCCTGACCCCGCCGACTGTGGCACATGCCTTTGTCACTGATGCACAGAGTGATGGGCATGTGCTGACGGTCAGCCAGCAATTGGTCTGGCCGTTGTTGGAAGAAAGCGTGGGCCTGGCTGCTGGCGCGCGGATTGCGCCGATCTGCGTGGCGGTGGGCGACCTCGATGAGGCATACGCTGATGAGGTGACGCGTTTGAATCTGTTGTTCGATCAATTGCGCAACGAGTTCGCGGCGAATCAGCCGGGGCGTGCCTTGAGCCTGGAGGCGCTGACGCGCTTGATCTTTATCAGCCTGTTGCGGCTGTCGGCGCGTTCGTTGACTGCGCAGTCGTCGCGCAGCGAAGACCTGCACATTTTTCAGCGATTCAATTTGCAGATTGAAGCGCACTACCTTGAGCATTTACCGCTCAGCCGATACGCGCAATTGTTGGGCGTGACCGAGGCGCGGCTCAACGATGTCTGCCGGCGCATTGCCGACATGCCGTCCAAGCGCCTGGTGTTCGAACGGCTGATGCAGGAGGCCAAACGCTTGCTGCTGTTTACCGGCAGCACCGTGAACGAAATCTGCTACCAGCTCGGCTTCAAAGACCCAGCCTATTTCAGCCGCTTTTTCACCCGCCATGCCGGCGTCACGCCAGGCGAGTACCGCCAGCGCCAACGCACCCTGTAGGAGCGGGCTTACTGTAGGAGCGGGCTTGCCCCGCGATTGCGATTTGTCAGATACATAGCAATCGCGGGGCAAGCCCGCTCCTACAGCAAGCCTGCTCCCACTGATTACATCAGCGGCAGGGTATAGCCAATGATGATGCGGTTCTCGTCAATGTCCGAGGTCAGGCCACTGCTGGAGCGGAAGGTGGCGTTGCGCAGGCGGATGTTGAGGTTCTTGAAAGTGCCGGACTGGAAGGTGTAGACCAGGTCGGTATCCCGTTCCCATTCTTTACCGCCGCTGACTTTCGCCGTTTCGATGTTACGGCCGTTGACGTAACGGGTCATGAAGGTCAGGCCGGGCACGCCGAGGGCCACGAAGTCGTAGTCGTAGCGGGCTTGCCAGGCATCGGTCTCGGCTTTGGTGAAGGTGTTGACCGTCACCAGGTTGACCGAGTACGGGTCCAGGCCGGGGAAGGCAAAGTCGCCATCACCCGACAGGCTCTGATAGCCCGCGCCGAATTTATGCGCACCGATACCTAAGGTCAGCATGCCGTTGAAGAAACGGTTGTCGATACGCCCAGCGTCGACGCGGCCAGCGCTGCGATAGCGATGGTCGCCACTTTCACCCGTGTCGAAATAGCGCAAATCGGTTTTCAGGCTAATGCCTTCGGCCAGGGTAGCGTTGTGTACCAGGCCGGCGTAGTGCTGCTGGTAGATGTTGTCCATCTGCGCATAGTAGTAACTGGCAACCAGGCTTGGGGTGATTGCATAGCTACCACCGGCCAGGTCGAGGTGCGCGCTTTCGACACCGTTGTAGTTCATCTCGTCATTGCTCGACGAGTCACGAAGATTGACCTTCTCCAGGCGACCGGCGTTGAGGGTCAGGCCACCGATTTCCTGTGAATTCAGCAGGGTCCCGGCGTAGGTGGAGGAGAGCAGGCGAGTGTCGTTGTAGGCCGCTACCGGCAGTATTGGCTGCAAGGTGCCGACCTTCAACACCGTCTTCGACAGCCGCACCTTGGCCGTCAACCCCAACTCGCTGTAGGTATCGTCCGGCTCCAGGCTGTCGGCGCCATAGGCCAGCAGGCCGGTACCGCGACGGTCACGGCTGGAGTCAAGCTTGATGGCGGTTTCACCAATGGCATCCAGGCCGAAACCCAGCGTGCCTTCAGTGAAGCCCGACTCCACCCGTGCGGTGAAGCCTTGCGCCCATTCCTCGGCCTTGGCCTGAGGCGCGTTGCTTTGCCGGAAATCACGGTTCATGTACATGTTACGGGCTTCGAGGCTGGCCTTGGTGTCGCTGAAGAAGTCGGCAGTCGCCACCTGGCTGAAGCCGCAGGCGGTACCAAACAGGCAGACGAGGGCCGGGGTAGTGCGGGGCATCCTGATCATTGTTCTTGTCTCTAGGATTGGTGTTGGCGTGTCTAAACGGCATTGGGTCCTTGGGCCGTGTCTAATCATGTAGCCATATTGTTAAGTTATTAACAATGGTCTTTTTCATGGGATGAAAAGATCTAAACGCCTTTTTTGCTTCGAAAAAATGAATTAAGCAATTGATAAATAACAATAAAAATAGATTTTTCGAAACGATGAAGTCTACGTTCGATTGTCACGACGGCGCGCAGGGTGGTTGACAATCTCTGTCAAAAAATTAACTTATTAACGTATTCCGCTTCCTCAGCGCTATCGCACCAGCGTGGCCACAACAACAACACGGAGCTAACACTATGAAAACAATGACAATTGCTGCCCTGTTCCTGGCCATGGCGGGTACGGCGTCGGCCCAGGCCGAAACCGTCACCCTCAAGATCGCTCACTTTCTGCCCTCGACCTCCAATGCTCAGGCCAACATCATCGAGCCGTGGTGCGAACAGCTGCGTCAGGAGTCGAACGACCGCATCAAGTGCCAGCTGTACCCGTCGATGCAACTGGGCGGTACCCCGGCCAAGCTCGCCGATATGGCGCGCAATGGCGTAGCGGACATCGTCTGGACGGCACCTGCCTATTCAGCCGGTAAGTTCCCGCGCGTCGAAGCGCTGGAGTTGCCGTTCGTTCTGCCCTATGGCGGCAAGGCCGGTAACGAAATCATCTGGAAGTTCTACGAGCAGTACGCCAAAGACGACTTCAAAGGCTACAAAGTGCTGGTGGTGCATGGCGATGGCGGCATGAGCCTGCACACCCGGGGCAAGGCGGTGCAGACCCTGGCCGACCTCAAAGGCTTGAAGTTGCGGGCGTCGAGCCGTACTGCGGCAAAAACCGTCGAGAGCCTGGACGCAACACCGGTGAGTATGCCGCCAGCTCAAATGACTGAAGCCATATCCAAAGGTGTGGTCGACGGTGCCCTGGCCGCCTGGGAAGTGGTGCCCGCGACCAAGCTCGACGAAGTTACCCAGTACCACAGCGTGACCCCGGCCGGGCAGCCCGCCTTTGGCTACACCGTGCTGGCTATGCTGATGAACCAGCGCAAATTCGACAGCTTGCCGGCCGATCTGCAAGCGATCATCGAGCGTAACAGCGGCAAGGCGTTGTCCGAGCGCTTCGCCACGGCCTGGGACAAAGCTTCCGATGCAGCCTATGCCGCGACCCCGGCGGCCGGGCTGGTGAGTATCGATGCCAACGCTTACAGCCAGATGCAGGCATCGGCAGCAGGCGCGGTGCAGCAGTGGATCAAGGAAGCCAATGAGAAAGGCCTGGATGGCAACGCGCTGGTACAGGATGTACGCAGCCTCTCCGGCCTGGCGCAGTAATCGCTATGCAGGAATCTCTGACTATCGAGTTCGATGCCGAGCAGCATCGTGGCTGGGCACGTCGCACCTTGTTGTGGGTGACCCAGGGCTTTGCCATGGCGGGCGGTCTGCTGTTGATCGGCCTGATCGCCATGTCGATGGTGTCCATTATCGGGCGCAAGCTGTTCTCCATGCCGGTGCGTGGTGACATGGAACTGGTCGAGGTGGGGGCCGCGATTGCCATCGCGGCGTTCCTGCCGTTGTGCGAGTTACGTGGCACCCACATCAAGGTGGATGCGCTGACCTCCTGGTTGCCGGCTGGGGTGCGCGACACTCTGGACGGCATCGGCCACCTGTTGTGTTGTGCCGCTGCGTGGATCCTGGCTTGGCGCACCTGGCTGCAGATGCTGGAAAGCCGAGAGTTTGGCGATACCACCACGCTGTTGTCATTCCCGCTGTGGATCCCCTTGTTGCTCATCGTGCCCAGCCTGGTGCTGCTGGGTTTGTGCGCCCTGGCGCGTGTGCAGGATATCTGTCGTAAAGCCGGGAGGCGTTCATGAGCGGTCTGGTATTGGGGCTGATTGCCCTGGGTATTACCACAGGCCTGTTGTTGCTGCGGGTGCATATCGGCGTGACCATGCTGGTCGGTGGTGCCGCGTGCTTCTGGGCAATCAACGATGGTGACCTGTCGAGCCTGTTGTACACCCTCAATTCGTTGGCTTACTCGCGCTTGTCCAACTACGACCTGGCGGTGATCCCGCTGTTCGTGATGATGGGGCAGTTCGCCACTCACGGCGGCTTGTCACGGGCGATTTTCCGCTGTGCGGCTGCGTTCATCGGTCACTGGAAAGGCGGCATGGGCCTCTCGGCCATCGGTGCCTGCGCCGGTTTCGGAGCGATCTGCGGCTCGTCTCTGGCGACGGCAGCGACCATGAGCCACGTAGCGTTGCCGGAACTGCGCCGGCACAACTACTCCGGACGCCTGGCTACCGCCACTGTGGCGGCGGGCGGCACGCTGGGCATTCTGATTCCGCCGTCGGTACCGTTGATCATCTATGCCGTACTGACCCAGGAATCGATTGCCAAGCTGTTCGTCGCGGCCATCGTGCCGGGCGTGGTGGCGATCATCGGTTACATGATCGTGCTGCGCATCATGGTTTCGCGTGATGAAAGCCAGGCGACCGTATCGCCCAAGGCTTCGGCGGTCGAGCGGGTTAAGGCACTGATCGCGGTGTCGCCAGTGATTGGTGTGTTCCTGGTAGTGATCGTCGGTATTTACGGCGGCTGGGCCAACCCCACCGAGGCAGCGTCCATCGGTGCGGCAGCTTGCGGCCTGCTCGCGGTGTTCCAGGGCGGGATGCGTTGGAGCGGGTTCCGCGCCAGTATGCTCGGCACCGCCGAAACCACGGCGATGATCTTCCTGGTGCTGCTAGGTGCCGACCTGCTCAACTCGGGCCTGGCGCTGACCCAGATGCCTGGCGAGCTGGCCGCCTGGGTGATTGGCAGTGGCCTGGCGCCGATGCTGGTACTGCTGATCATTCTTGGCCTGTACTTGCTACTGGGCTGCGTCATGGACTCGCTGGCAATGATCCTGCTGACCATTCCGATCTTCTACCCGATGATCATGGGCCTGGACTTCTTCGGCATGAGCGAAACCGACAAGTCGATCTGGTTTGGCATCCTGGCGCTGATGGTGGTGGAGATCGGCCTGATCCATCCGCCGTTGGGGATGAACCTGTTCATCGTTCAGCGCACTGCGGGGGATGTGCCATACGGTGAAACCGCTCGGGGCATTGTGCCGTTCCTGTGTTCCGACCTGTTGCGCATCGCCTTGTTGGTGGCCTTTCCGGGCTTGAGCCTCTGGTTGCTGGCGTTTTAAGTGGTCATCGCGGGGCAAGCCTGCTCCCACAGGTTGAGAATCTGTGGGAGCGGGCTTGCCCCGCGACGCTTTGGAGTCCCCATGCCCCACCGTTTGATTGTTCTGCTCGCCGCCCTGGTGGCCTTCGGGCCCCTGTCTATTGATATGTACCTGCCCAGCCTGCCACTGATTGCCACCGATCTGCGGGCCAGCGAGCAGCAGATCCAACTGACCATCAGTCTGTTCCTCGCCGGTTTCAGCCTAGGCATGTTGTTCTACGGGCCGCTGTCCGACCGCTTTGGTCGACGCAATCTGCTGCTGGCCGGGATTGTCCTGTACATGCTCGCCAGTGTCGGTTGCGCCCTGGCCAGCGGGCCGGGCCAGTTGATTGGCTGGCGCCTGGTGCAGGCGTTGGGCGGGGCGGCAGCGTCGGTGCTGGCACGGGTCATTGTCCGTGACCTGTTCCCGCTCAACGACGCCGCTCGGGTACTGTCGCTGATGCAGCAGGTGACCATGATCGCCACGCTGGTGGCGCCACTGTTGGGCAGTTACTTGATGCTGTGGAGTGGCTGGCGTGTGCTGTTTCTGGTGCTGCTCGGCTTTGCCGGTGTGTGTCTGCTGTTAGTGATGCGCTACATCCCGGAAACCCATCCACCACAGGCACGCGGTGCTTCGCTACTGAGCGTGTTCAAAGCCTATGGCGACATTGCCCGTACGCCGCAGGCGTTGGGCTACATCCTGTGCATGGGCCTGACCTTCGCCGGAATGTTTGCGTTCATCACCGCTTCGCCCTTCGTCTACATCCAGTATTTTGGCGTGTCCGCACAGCACTATGCCTGGCTGTTTGCCCTGAACATTGCCGGGATCATGAGCATGAGCTTCATCAATGCGCGTTGGGTCAGGCGCCTGGGGTCGCAGCGCATGCTTGGCTTTGGCGCAACGTTGGCTGCGGGCGCTGGTATTGCATTACTGGTGTGTGCTGGTACTGCGCTGGGAGGTCTGCCGGCACTGGTGCTGTGTGTGCTGCTGTTCGTCAGCGTAACCGGCCTGGTCGCGGCCAACTGCCTGGCCTGTTTGATGGCGATTTTCCCGCGTCAGGCCGGGGCGGCTGCCGGGTTGGCAGTTGCCCTGCAATTTGGCCTGGGCACCTTGGCCAGTGCGCTGGTCGGTGCCCTGTACGACGGCAGCCCCTGGCCGATGGCGCTGGTGGTGGGCGGTGCCGGTATGGGCGCCTTTCTGGCCTACCGCCTCAGCCGTGGCTGATGCCTGGGCGGCGCACGGCCCAGGCGCAGTAGACCAACAGCAATGCGCCGGCACCGAGCAACACCGTCGGTGCTCCCAACTGTGCGGCAACAAGGCCGGCCAGCAAGCCGCCAATGGCGTCAAACCCGAAGCGTGTCGAGGTGTACAGGGCTACCACCCGACCCCGTAGCGCTTCCGGTGCCTGGCTCTGCAGCACGATGTTGGTGCCGACATTGCACAGGGTAATGCCAAAGCCCAGCGCAGCCATGGCCAGCAGTGACAACCACAGCTGCGTGCTGGCGGCGAACACCAGCATGGCCAGGGCGCTGCTTGCCGCACTGGCCAGTATCAAGCGCTCCATTGGCGTGGTGTTGCGATGGCCGGCCAGCACCACACTGGCGGCCAATGACCCCAGCCCGGCGGCACCCCACAGCCAACCGAGGGTGCGCGCGTCTCCGGCAAAAATGTCGCGGGCAAACACCGGTAGCAGTACCACGTAGGTAGAAGCGGTGAGGTTGATCACCATCACACTGAGCATCAGTTGCTTCACGTGAGGGGTGTCCAGCGCATAGCGCAATCCCTCGCGGAACACATTGCCAAACGAACCGCTGGCCCGTGGCGAGGGCAACTGGCGTACACAGGCCAGGCCGATCACCAAGGCCAGATACGACACGGCGTTAAGGGTGAAGCACACCGCTTCGCTGACCACCGCCAATAGCAGCCCGGCCAATGGCGGGCCGATAAAACGTGACAGGGTGAACAACATGGCGTTGAGGGCCAGGGCGTTGGGCAGGTCTTGACGGTCGTCGACGAACTGGCTGAGCAACGACTGGCGCAGCGGCGTGTCGACCGCATTGAGTATGCCGAGCAGCACAGCCATGAGCACGATCAGCGTCGGCCCGATCAGTTGGCTGGCAGTCAAACCGGCGAGGATCAGTGCCTGCACCGCGAGGGCTGATTCCACCATGATCAGCAAACGGCGCTTGTCATGTCGATCAATCCAGGCACCGGCAAACGGCCCCACCAGCAATTGCGGAATCAGTGCGGCGAAGGTGGTCAGGCCGAGCAGGGCGACCGAGTCGGTCAGCCGGTAAATCAGCCAGCTCAATGCCACCTGCTGAATCCAGGTTCCCAGCGTGGAAATCGCGTGGCCGAAGAAATACAGGCGGAAATTGCGATGGCGCAGAGCGCGCAGGGAGCTGGGCCAGTGACGCATGACAGAGAACCGCTCCGGAGCAAGAAGGGGGCGTTATCGTACTGGGTTCGTTGCCTTGTTAACAATTTTTTTGAACCGGTAGGAGCGGGCTTGCCCCGTGATGCGATCTGACTGACAAACCGCAATCGCGGGGCAAGCCCACTCCCACCCAAAAAGCCATGGAAAGTGCAATGCAGAGTTCGAAATGTCCATTTTTAGCACTGTTCGGGCTGCGCATAATCCTCCTCAGAACTAAGCGAATTTCTAACAACAAGGTCGCTCACAATGAAAAAGCCAACGCCACTCCTTGAGGCCCTCAAGGAGATCCTCCCTGCCATCGCCGCCAATGCCGCTCAAGCCGAGCAAGACCGTATGGTCCCGGCTGAGAACATTGCCATGCTCAAAGGCATTGGCCTGCACCGTGCGTTTCAGCCCAAGCCGTTCGGTGGCCTGGAAATGTCCCTGCCGGATTTCTGCGACTGCATCGCTTTGCTGGCCGGCGCCTGCGCCAGTACCGCCTGGGCCATGAGCCTGTTGTGTACCCACAGCCACCAACTGGCGATGTTCCCCAAGCAATTGCAGGATGAAATCTGGGGCGCTAACCCGGATGCCACTGCCAGCAGTTCGATTGCGCCGTTCGGCAAGGTGGAAGAGGTCGAAGGGGGTGTCATGTTCAGCGGCCAGATGGGCTGGAGCAGTGGTAGCGACCACGCCGAATGGGCAATTGTCGGCTGCCGCCGGGTGAATGCCGAGGGCGCCCAGGATTACTGCTTCGCTGTGCTGCCACGCAGCGACTATCAGATTCTGGATGACTGGTATGCCGTTGGCATGAAGGGCAGCGGCACCAAAACCCTGTCGATCGACAACGTGTTCGTCCCTGAACACCGCATTCAAAAAGCCAAGGACATGATGGAAGGCAAGTCGGCCGGCTTTGGTTTGTACCCCGACAGCAAGATCTTCTACACCCCCTATCGTCCGTACTTCGCCAGTGGTTTCGCCACCATCAGCCTGGGTATCGCCGAGCGTATGCTTGAGGCGTTCAAAGAGAAAACCCGCAACCGCGTACGTGCCTACACGGGCGTCAATGTCGGTGTCGCCACCCCAGCGCTGATGCGCCTGGCCGAATCGACCCACCAGGTCGCCGCCGCCCGGGCGTTCCTGGAGAAGACCTGGCGCGACCACGCCGAGCATGGCGAGCGCCATGAGTACCCGAGCCGCGAAACCCTGGCGTTCTGGCGCACCAACCAAGGTTATGCGGTAAAAATGTGCGTGCAGGCGGTCGATCGCCTGTTTGAAGCCGCAGGCGGTACTGCCTGGATGGAAAGCAACGAGCTGCAGCGCTTGTGGCGCGACTCGCACATGACCGCAGCCCATGCCTACACCGACTATGATGTCTGTTCACAGATTCTGGGGCGTGAGTTGATGGGGCTTGAGCCTGACCCCAGCATGGTTTGAAGCCATACGCTCATTTTTGAATCGACCTGCCGGGTTCGCCCGGCCCTGAGGGCATCATGAATAACCCACAAGAAGCGGGCTTCGATCCGCGCGCCTTTCGCCGTGCCTTGGGCAATTTCGCTACTGGTGTGACGATCATGACCGCCGCCGTTGGCGGTCGCAAAGCCGGCGTCACGGCCAACAGTTTCAACTCGGTTTCATTGGACCCGGCACTGATTCTCTGGAGTATCGACAAACGCTCCACCAGCTACGACGTGTTCAATGATGCCAGCCACTTCGCGGTGAACATCCTGGCGGCTGACCAGATTGATTTGTCCAATCAGTTCGCCCGCCCCAAAGACGACAAATTTGCCGGCATCGACTACGAAGAAGGTGCCGGTGGCGCACCGCTGTTCAGTGACTGCGCAGCGCGCTTTCAGTGTGAAATGCATCAACAAGTAGACGGTGGTGATCACTGGATTCTGATTGGCAAAGTGATCGCCTTTGACGACTTCGGTCGATCGCCGCTGCTTTATCACCAAGGGGCTTATTCCTCGGTGCTGCCGCACCCGCGCCTGACGTCGCGACCTGAAGGTACCGGCAAGAGCGCCTTTCAAGGGCGGTTGAGCCATAACCTGTATTACCTGATGACCCAGGCGGTACGCAGCTACCAGGCGGACTACCAGCCGCGCCAACTGGCTACCGGCTTGCGCACCAGCGAGGCGCGTATGCTCATGGTGCTGGAGAACGATGCCGGCCTGGACATGAACGGCTTGCAGCGTGAGGTGGCGATGCCCATGCGCGAGATTGAACAGTCGGTGGATATTCTCAAGCGCAAAGGCCTGGTCGAAGACCTGGCTGGCGGTTGCTTTGGCCTGACGCCTGCGGGTGTCGAACAGACCGAAGCGTTGTGGACCATTGCTTCCGAGCAGCAGGGCAGGGTGTTTGCCGGTTGTTCTGCGGAGCAGATCGAAACCTTCAAACACATGCTCAAACAAGTGATCGGCACCTGCTGACGTAGGTGGGAGCACTGTCTTGCTCAGTGGGAGCGGGCTTGCCCCGCGATTGCAATCTACCAGCCACATTGCATCGCGGGGCAAGCCCGCTCCTACAGCAAGTCTTCTTCCATCGAGGCGGTTACACCTTGAACGTCGCCATCAAGCTCTGCTGGTGATTGGCCAGGCGGTTCAAGGCCTGGCTGATCTGCGCCGATTCCTGCGCCTGCTCAGACAACGACTCGGTCACGTCGCGAATACTCGCTACGTTGCGGTTCACTTCTTCAGCCACTGCGCTTTGTTCTTCAGCAGCAGAGGCGATTTGCAGGTTCATGTCGGTAATCACCGCCACCGCATCGCCAATCCGTTGCAACGCCGGCACTGCTTGCTCGGCCTGGGCCACGCTGCCCTGGGCCTGGCGATGACTGCTGTGCATCGAGCCCACCACCTCGCGGGTACCTTGTTGCAAACCTTCGATCACTGTACGGATCTCTTCGACCGAGTCCTGGGTACGTTTGGCCAGGTTGCGCACTTCATCGGCCACTACAGCAAAGCCGCGGCCAGCTTCACCGGCACGTGCCGCTTCGATGGCCGCATTCAGGGCCAGTAGATTGGTTTGCTCGGCAATGGCGCGGATTACTTCAAGCACCGAGCCGATCTGCTCACTACGGCTGGCAAGCTGCTGCACTTCTTCCATCCCCGCGTTCATTTCGCAAGCCAGCTGTTCGATGGCACGCGTAGTGCTGCGGATCAGCTCCAGACCTTCGCGTGTGGCCAGATCAGCGCCGCGTGCTGCTTCAGCCGCCTGTGCAGCGTTGCGGGCCACGTCTTGGGCGGTGGCGCTCATCTCGTGCGAGGCCGTGGCTACCTGGTCGACTTCACGGTATTGCTGCTGCATGCCCGCACTGGTCTGGCTGGCAATCGCCGCCGATTGGTCAGCGGTGCCGCGTGCATCTTGTACTGAGGCTTTGACGTTGGCGATCACCGGTTGCAGTTTGTCGAGGAAGCGGTTGAACCAACTGACCAGCTCACCCAGTTCATCCTTGCGCGTATAGTCCAGGCGGCGGGTCAGGTCGCCTTCGCCGCTGGCGATGTCTTTGAGCATCGCCGCCACACCGAGGATCGGACGCGTCACCCCGCGCGCGGTCATCCAGATCACGATCAGGCCCAGCACCGCAGCGGCCAGAGCCATCAGCAGGCTGTTAAGGTTGGCGCTGCTGTTGTGCGCATCCAGGCGTGTGGTCAGTTCAAGGGCAGGCGCCTGCAGCACTTGCTCTGGCACTTCCAGCAATACACTCCAGGGTTGTGCGCCGGGGACCGGGGCAAACGACTGGCTGACCTGGAGCATGCCGTTGTCGCTGAACTCAGCCGCTTTGCCCGCACGCATCTGCTGCGACAGGGCTGCGGCTTGCTGGCCGAACACCGCTTCAAGGGTCTTGCTTAACTGCTTACCATCACGGCTGTGCCCGGCCAGCAGGCCCGCAGGGCTGACAATGCTGACCTGACCGTTACCGTCAAACAAGTCCTGACGGCCGTCCAGGCTCAACTGCTGCAAGTTGTCGAGGCTGATGTCCAGGCCCATCACGCCAATCACCTTACCGTCTTGCTTGAGTGGGATGGCAATGCTGGTCATCAGCGGCGTGCGGTCGCCGACGGTATCGAAATACGGGTCAATGACGCAGGCTTCACCGGTTTCCAGCGGGCAGGTCAGCCAGCGGTTGTAAGGAAAGCCGTTGGCACCAAGACTGGTGTCGGCCAGCATGGATTCGGGCATGGCCTCTGACTCCAGCTGACCGGGTTGCGGTTGCGACCAATACAGCGAAAAGCGTCCGGTTTCATTGCTGCCCAGCTCGGCCTGGTCGGTGAACGCTGCGTCTTTGCCATCCAGCGCGTCGGGCAGGAACACCAGGTACAGGCCCAGCAGTTCAGGGTTATCACCCAACGCGGTATGTGCTTGCTGGGTGAGCTGCTGGCGCAGGTTGTCGGCGCCTTGGGCCTTGAGCACCATCATCAGGTGCGCGACACCATTGCCATACAGATAAGCGTCCTTGAAGTAGCGCTGGATGCGCACGGCTTGCAACTGGGCATAGGTGTGCAAGCGCAGGCGGGCGTTCTGGTCGAGCAGTTGTGTGCTGGCGCTGTTCACCAGCGCAGCGCTGCGGGTGGATTGAAACAACGCGGCCCCCATCAGCAGTACCACGATGGTCAGCAGGCAAAAGCCGGCGAGCAGGGTGATCTTCCATTGAATGAGCAGGCTGCGCAGCATGGTGACGTCCTTGTGATTTCAGGGAAGTGGACAGTAAAAGGCCCATCGAAATCGACGGGCCATGTTCATAGATTTACTCGGCAATGAAACTCGGTGGTGCAACCTTGAAGGCTTTGGTCAGGTACGCCAGGTACAGCACACCTAACGCCGCCCAGACCCCACCGAACATCAGCGAGTGCTCATCGAGGTCCAGCCACAAGATGGCGATGATGCAAAAGCCTATGGTCGGGACCACCAGGTACTTGAACTTGTCGGCCAGGGTCTTGCTGCGGCCTTCTCGCAAATAGCAGTGAACGATGACCGAGAGGTTGACGAAGCTGAACGCAACCAGGGCGCCGAAGTTGATCACCGAGGTGGCGGTGACCAGGTCGAAGAAAATCGCCGACAGGGAAATGAACCCGACGATGACGATGTTCACCGCTGGAGTTTTCCACTTGCCGTGCAGGCGTCCGAAGTAGCGTTTTGGGATGACGTTGTCGCGGCCCATCACATACAGCAGGCGCGACACACTGGCCTGCGACGCCAGGCCGGAGGCCAGGGTATTGATGAACGTGCAGCAAATGAAGATCGACTGGAACAGCTTGCCACCCACATACAAGGCGATTTCCGGCAGGGCGGCTTCATGATCCTGGAAACGGTCCATGTTCGGGAAGAACGACTGGATGTAGAACGACACGACGATGAACACCAGGCCACCGATCAGCGCGATCAGGAAGATTGCCCGCGGAATCACCTTCTCGGCGTTTTCGGTTTCTTCCGACAGTGTGGTTACCGCATCGAAGCCCAGGAACGAGAAACACAGGATGGTGGCACCGGCGACCAGTGCGTTGAGGTGCGTGTCTTCACCGGCAAACGGTAGCAGGCTCCAGCTGGTGCCCAGGCCTTCGCCGTTGTGCAGGCCGCGAATGGTCAGGTAAATGAACACCCCGATGATGACTGCCTGGATCGCCACGAACAGGGTGTTGAAGTTGGCCACCAGGTTGATGCTGCGGATGTTGATCAGGCTCATGATGGTGACAAAGCCCACGACCCAGGCCCATGCCGGGACCTCCGGGAACATCACTGACAGGTAGAGCTTGGCCAGCAAGGCGTTGACCATCGGCAGCAGCAGGTAATCGAGCAATGACGACCATCCCACCAGAAAGCCCACATGCGGGTTGATCGCCCGGCGGGTGTAGGTGTAGGCCGAGCCGGATTCAGGAAAACGGCGCACCAGGGTGCCGTAGCTGACAGCGGTGAAGAGAATGCCGAGCAGGGCCAGCACATAAGCGCTGGGCACATGCCCATCGGTGATACCAGAGACAATGCCGAAGGTGTCGAAGACGGTCATCGGGGCGATGTAAGCCAGGCCGATGATGACCACTTGCCAGAGTTTCAGGGTTTTCTTGAACTGGGTGCCGGAGGCAGTGACGTTGTTACTCTGCATGCGGGGTGTGCTCCTGATTCCGGAAGGAGCGGGCGCTTGCTATCGCTGTCTTGCGGGATGAAACGGTGAGAACGCGTCCTTGGTTCTCTTTGTTAGGTGCGCGTGAAAAGACTGGCATCATGGATGGCACTTGCCCGAATGTATTTGGAATTATTTTTTTGGAGCGATGAGGCAGGTGGACCTTAAGAAGAGTGGGATAGCTGTGTCAATTAAATTCTGACAAATTGTTACAGGGTTGTGACGGGGTTTTTCAGGTGATGGCTCTATCTCGCTGCTTTGGCTGATTTTGCGACTTGTTAGGGTGTCGATTAAATCACACACAATTCCCGACTTTTATCGACCTCTGTGGGAGCGGGCTTGCCCCGCGATGGCGGTGTGTCAGTCACAGAGCATCGCGGGGCAAGCCCGCTCCCACAGAGCATTCCCGCAGTTCCTGTTCACAATGTGGCTTGCAGCGCTTCAAGAAACACCGCCTCTGCACGGCTCATGCGCTGCTCACGGTTCCACAACAGGTGAATGTCGACATCGGCGATGCCGTCATACGGCGGCAACGGCCAGAGCAGGCCGGCTTCGACATCCGCTGCCACCGCATGGGCGGGCAGGCAGCCCACACCGTACCCGGCAATCACCAGACGGCGGACTTCTTCCAGGCTCGGCGAAGAGGCAACGATGCGCCCGCTGAAGCCTTGTTGGTCACGGAAAATCGTCAGCGGCGAAAGCATCCCGCCAATCTGGTCGCTGGCGAAGCTGACGAAGTTCTCCCGCTGTAAATCGCCCTCGGCAACGTCGTGCTTGCCAAACAGCCCATGGTGTTTGCCGCAGAAAAAAGCGTAGCGCTGGCTCAGGAACAAGCGCTGTTCCAGGCGCGGTTGTGGGCGGCGGTTAAGGCTCAGGCCCAGGGTCGCGGTTTTTTCCTGCAGGGCGCTGACGATGTCGGAGCTGCGCATCACGTCGATTTCCAGATCCACCCGCGGGTGCTGGCGGTGGAAGTCAGCCAGAAAACTGTCGAAACGCGCGTAGACGATACGGCTGATCATCAGCAGGCGGACTTTGCCGATCACTTCATCCGCTGGTTGTTCCAACACGCTGCTGACCTGTGACATCTGCCCGTAGATTTCACCGGCCAGGTGGAAGATCTGTTCGCCCACTTCAGTCAGGGCAAAGCGTGGCCCGCGACGGGCAATGAGCTGACGGCCAAGCTGTTCTTCCAGACGCTTGAGCGCCTGGCTGACCGCCGGTTGAGTCAGGTGCAAGCGCGCGGCGGCACGGCTGATGCTTAGCTCTTGGCCGATCACCCGAAAGGTGCGCAAAAGGTTCCAGTCCAGGCGGTCGTTGAGCAAGCGATCAGACATGGCAGGGCCCTGGGTTAACTATAAGGCTGGGTAATACTGTGAATAATAAATAGAAAATTGACTAATCATAGCCCGCAGACGAAAAATCGTGGTCATACAGGCGTCATCAGAGCGCCGCGAACGCACCGTTCCCTCCTGCCAGAAAAATAATCAAAGGAGCCTGACCATGAAGCCTTCCGCTTCGCCCCAGCCTCGCCGGGCTGCCGCTGCCGCCTTTATCGGCACCATGATCGAGTGGTACGACTTTTACATCTACGCGACCGCCGCCGCTCTGGTGTTCGGCGCTTTGTTCTTTCCCTCCGACGACAAACTGTTCAGCACCATGGCCGCCTTCGGCACCTTCGCTGTGGGCTTTTTTGCCAGGCCCTTGGGCGGGATCGTCTTTGGCCATATCGGTGACCGGATCGGGCGCAAGAAGTCACTGGTGATCACCTTGCTGATGATGGGCGTGGTCACCGTATGCATCGGTTTGTTGCCGACCTATGCGCAAATCGGTGCCACCGCACCAGTGCTGCTGATTCTGCTGCGTATTGTTCAGGGCATTGCCGTGGGCGGCGAGTGGGGCGGCGCAGTGTTGATGGCCGGGGAGCATGCACCCAAGGGGCGACGTAACTTCTTCGCCTCGTTCGCCCAGTTGGGCAGCCCGGCCGGTTTGATTCTGTCGCTGCTGGCTTTTAGCGCAGTGACCCGCTTGCCTGAAGAAGACCTGATGAGCTGGGGCTGGCGCTTGCCGTTCCTCGCCAGTGCTCTGCTGCTGTTGGTCGGCCTGGCCATTCGCCTGGGCGTTAATGAGTCACCGGAATTCCTTGCCAGCCGTGAGCAAGCGATCAACGCCAAGCGCAAGGAGCAGGCGCCGGTCATGGAGGTGCTGCGTACCGCCTGGCGTCCGCTGTTGCTGTGCATTGGCGCCAATACTCTGGGAATCGCCGGGGTGTATTTCACCAATACCTTCATGATTGCCTACAGCACCCAGCAACTGGCCTTGCCACGCTCGCTGATTCTGGAGTGCCTGTTTGTGGTGGCGATCATTCAGTTCTGCATTCAGCCAGCAGCGGCCTGGATCGCCGAGAAGATCGGTGCCACACGTTTCCTTTGCCTGGTGTCGCTGCTGGCCATGGCTTCGCCGTACCCGATGTTCGTGCTGGTCAGCTCCGGCCAGGCGCCGCTGATTATCGTTGGTATCGCCCTGGCGGTGGTGTGCATGGCGTCGTTCTATGCGGTGATCGCCGGTTACGTCAGTGGCATGTTCGAGACCCGAGTGCGCTACACGGCAATCTCCCTGGCCTATCAGGTGTGCGGTGCAATTGCTGGCGGCCTGACGCCCTTGGTCGGCACCTGGCTGGCACACAAATTTGTTGGCCAGTGGTGGCCGATGGCGCTGTTCTACAGCGTGATTGCCGCCATCTCGCTGCTCTGCGTGCTGGCCCTGGCCCGCCGTCATGCGGCTACCCATCGCCTGGAAATGGCCTGATCCCTTAATGAATTCTGGAGTAGTTGCAATGTTGAAAAGCAACGGCGAACGCCTGTGGGCGAGCCTGATGGCCATGGCCGAAATCGGTGCGACGGCGCGTGGTGGCAGTTGCCGCCTGGCCCTGAGTGATGAAGACAAGGCCGGACGTGAACTGTTTGCGCACTGGTGCCGTGAGGCGGGTATGAGCCTGAGCGTTGACCCTATTGGCAATCTTTTTGCCCGTCGCCCCGGTACCGACCCGCAGGCCGCCCCGGTAATGATTGGCAGCCACCTCGATACCCAGCCTGAAGGTGGACGCTTCGATGGTGTGTACGGCGTGTTGGCCGGGTTGGAGGTTGTGCGCCGTCTCAACGAGCTGCAGATCCAGACCCGCAAACCGGTGGAAGTGGCGGTGTGGACCAACGAAGAGGGCGCGCGTTTCACCCCGGCGATGTTCGGCTCGGCGGTGTTCACCGGCACGATGAAGCTGGAGGATGCTTTGGCCGTGCGCGATGCCGACGGCGTCAGTGTCGCCGAGGCCTTGCAGGGCACCGGTTACGCGGGTACGCGGCCTTTGGGCGGCGCGGTGGATGCCTATTTCGAAGCACACATCGAGCAGGGCCCGATCCTTGAAGACAACGCCAAGAGCATCGGCGTGGTCAGCGGTGGCCAAGCCATTCGTTGGCTCGACGTGCAGGTCGAAGGCATGGCCGCCCATGCCGGTACCACGCCGATGCCGCTGCGCAAAGACGCGCTGTATGGCGCCGCACCGATGATTCAGGCAATTGAACAACTGGCCAGTGAATTTGCTCCCCAGGGCCTGACCACAGTCGGCGAACTGACCATCAGCAAGTCGTCGCGCAATACCATTCCCGGGCGTGTGCAGTTCACTGTCGATTTGCGTCATCACAGCGACAACGCCATTGCCGACATGGAGCAACAGGTCAACAGCCGCCTGCAGGCGATTGCCGCTCAGCGCGGTCTGAAACTCAGCATAAGCCGCCACTGGGTCAGCCCGGCGACGCCGTTCGATGCCGAGTGTGTGGCGGCCGTGCAAGCGGCAGTCGATGGCCTGGGCTACAGTCAGCAATCGATTGTCAGTGGCGCTGGCCACGACGCTATCTTGTTGGCGCGCTACTGCCCGACAGCGATGGTGTTCATTCCCTGCGTGGGCGGCTTGAGCCACAACGAAGCCGAAGATGTGTTACCAGAACACGTCAGCCAAGGCGCCGATGTGTTGCTCAACGCTGTATTGGCCCGTGCTGGCCGTGTCGACTAAGGAGAAGCGCATGCGTTGTTACTTCCACCCCGAGCAGCTCCTGCATCATCCCCGCAGCTACTACTCGCGTGGCCAGATGCGCATACCACAGGAAGTGCCCGAGCGTGCCCAGCACCTGTTGCAAGCCGCGCGCAACCTCGGTTTCGACATCATCCAACCGGCCGATGCCGGCCTGCAGCCGCTGCTGGCGGTGCACGGTAGCGCCTACCTGAGATTTCTGGAGGAGGCGCACCCGCGCTGGGAAGAGATCCCCGAGGACTGGGGCGACGAGGTGATGTCGAACATCTTCGTGCGTGAACCTAACACCCTGCGTGGTGTACTGGCCCAGGCGGCCCGTTACCTGGCCGATGGCAGTTGCCCGGTCGGCGCACAGACCTGGCGCTCGGCTTATTGGTCGGCACAAAGCGCGGTCGCGGGCGCCAAGGCGCTGCTCGACGGTGAGCCCGCGGCCTATGCCCTCTGCCGCCCGCCGGGGCACCACGCCCGCGCGGAAGCGGCAGGTGGCTTCTGCTACCTGAACAACGCGGCAATTGCCGCCCAGGTGCTGCGCGAGCGCTTCGGCCGCGTGGCCGTGCTCGACACCGACATGCACCATGGCCAGGGCATTCAGGAAATCTTCTACCAACGCGACGATGTGCTGTACGTCTCGGTGCACGGCGACCCGACTAACTTCTACCCGGCGGTCGCGGGCTTTGCCGAAGAGCGTGGCGAGGGCGCCGGGGAGGGTTACAACCTGAACCTGCCCATGCCTCACGGCGCCAGTGAAGCAGACTTCCTCGAGCAACTGGACGTGGCGCTGGCAGCGGTGCGCGGCTTTGGCGCCGAGGTACTGGTGTTGTCGTTGGGCTTTGATATCTACGAACTGGACCCGCAAAGCAAAGTTGCGGTGACTCGCGAAGGCTTTGCTGCCTTGGGTGAGCGTATTCGCGGTCTAGGTATGCCGTGCCTGATCGTTCAGGAAGGCGGGTATCACCTGGAGAGCCTTGAGGACAACGCCCAAGCCTTCTTTGCCAACAAACAAGACTGGCACCTATAACCGACGCTGTAGGAGCGGGCTTGCCCCGCGATTGCGATCTGTCAGTGCCATCGCATCGCGGGGCAAGCCCGCTCCCACAGCAAGCCCGCTCCCACAGGAAGACAAGCATTAATCGCGGTTGATCACCTGGTTGCGGCCACCTTTTTTCGCCGCATACAAACGTCGGTCGGCAGTGGCGACCAGATCTTCCAGGCCTTGGCAGTTGTCGCCGCGCAGTTCCGCCACGCCAATGGATACGGTCAGGCGAATCTCCAGCGACGGCGCACCAGCAAGCAAGGTGCTGGCTTCAGGCACGCACACCGATTGAGCGGTCGCAGTGCGCAAGCGCTCAGCCACAAGGGTGGCGTCGGCCAGGGTGGTGTCCGGCATCAGCACGCAGAACTCTTCACCGCCATAGCGCACCACCAGGTCCTGGGGGCGAACCAGTGCGCGGCATAGGGTGGCAAGGTGTTTGATCACTTCGTCGCCAGCGCTGTGCCCCCAGGTGTCGTTGATGTTTTTGAAACGGTCGATGTCGAGCATCCACAAGGCCACCGGCTGATCGTCGCGCAGGCGCTGCAGCAACCCGCCGAAGTCCGACTGCAGGCGGCGGCGGTTGGCCAGTTGGGTGAGGCCGTCGACCAGACCCATTTCCCGCAGTTGGCGGTTCAAGCGCAATTGGCCTTTGAACAGGCGATCGACAATGTACAGGGTCAATATCATCAACAAGGCCAACAGCAACCATACACCGTAAAACAGGATGTCGATTTGCCTGTTCACCGCAGCTCGCAAGTCGGTAGCGCTGATGTAGTTGGTCAGCATCAGGTCAATGCCTTGCAGTTCGCGGAACTGCAGGTAGCCGTTTTCGAGCTTGATCGTGCCGTGGTCACGCTGGAACAGCATGGGCAGCGATAAGCGTGGGTTAGCGTCTGGCAAGCTTGAAAGCCAGCTGCCTTCGGGGGACTTGAACACTTGGTCGCTGGAGGCGACCAGGTTGCCTTCATTGTCGATCAGTGCATGTTGCTCGTCGTTCCCAGTGGTCTGGTACAGGTAGCTTTGCAATTTGGTTTGCGGCACGTCGTAGATCAGTGCACCACGCATGACCGCATTGAGGTACACCGGTGTGCTCAGCAACACGTGCGGCATCGTGCCCAGATTAGTGCCGGGCATCGGGTAAAAGGCGATGTCGAGGTCTTCGGCATTGGCACGGTTCAGGCTCATCAACGGTGAGCTGGCAAATTTGCGCAGGATCGGCTCCAGTTGCTCGTCGCGCAGTGCCGGGTAGGCGACGACGATGCCAGAGTTGGCGAGGAACATGATCCGCGCCAGATTGGGTTCGCCCTGAAACTGCGCGGGCAGTACCTGGCTCATGACCCGTGACAGGTGCAAGTCTTCTTCCAGTTGCTGAGGATCACGACTCAGGCCGTGGATGTCAGCCACCGCAGCATCGCTGATGGCCAGCACCGGCGCATCGGACTTGGGCACTGTCAGCCCCCACAGCGGCTGCTGGCGGTTACGCAGTGCCGAGAGCACAGCTTCGTGGCCGCGCATGGCGGGCTGCACGTGTGCTTCGATCAACAGGCGTTCGGCGATGTGACGCAAAAATTGCAGCTGGCTCTTGCCGCTGAACACCACCGTCTCGATGGCCAGCGCTTGCAGTTGCAGATTGTGTTCGCGGATTTCCAGTTCATGCTGTTGCAACTGGTAGTACTGGCGCCCGGCAAGCACCAGGCTGATGGCGAAGGCGATCAGAAAACACAGGACCACCATGCGCCGTGGGCGCGCGCAGGCCTGGGGCAGAAAGCGTCGGGGCTTTGGTGTGGCAGGCGGTTGCGACATCAAGACGTTCCACGGGCAAATGAGCCGTGATTATAGATCCTGTTGGCGCAGTTGAATGATGGACGGAGCGTGCTGTGGCGGTGCGGCAACAGCACGCCAACCAATTACTTGAGGGTCTTCAGGTACGCAATCAAATTACGGCGTGCCTGAGCATCGGCCTGGCCGGGGAACATCATCATGTTGCCCGGCACCACCGTGGCAGGGCCCGCCAGCCAGCGATCGAGGCTGGCGTCATCCCAACGCAGTTGGCTGCCTTTGAGCGCCGCCGAATAGTTAAAGCCCGCTGCCTGGGCACTGGCGTTTCCGGCAACGCCGTGCAAGCTGGGGCCCATCAGGTGTTTGCCAGCCTCGGTGCTGTGGCAAAAGCCACACTGGCCATTGAACAGGGCTTTGCCCTGAGTGGCGTCACCTTCGGCAAGGCACAACGGGGCAGCCAGCAACAGGGCGCAGGCAGTGAGCAGGTGTTTGTTAATCATTGGTGTTCCTGTCAACGAAAGGTACCCGCCAGGTGCGCCCTGGCGGGGGAGAGCAGTGTTAGAACGGGTTGTTCAGGTCGATCCCGGACTTGCCTGGGGCGAGGATGTTGTTCGGGTCCAGCGCGCGTTTGATCGCGTGCTCAACCTTGCGTTTGACTGGGCCGTAACTCTGCGCAACGCGCTCCTGAAAGGCGGTGTTGACGCGGTACACGGCGTAGCCATTTTGCTCGAACACATCCAGCAGTTCGGCGAAGCAGGCATTGGCGCGTTGGGTTTCTTCCGGGTTGCTGCGGTCGTACAGCACGTCGATGACATGGTGCATGTCACGCCAACCGACGATGAACTCGCCGACGTAGTCCAGGCCATGCTTGTTGAGGATCTTTTTCGCCAGCGCCTGCTGCTTGTCGCACTCGCTGCCGCGCGCCTGGCTGACTGGCGCGAACCACATCGAACCACCACCACCACGCCAGTTGTACAGACCGAACTCTTGCAGGTTAGGCACGCCCGACATCAGTTGTGCGCGGTACTTGAACGGCTGGGTTTCGCCAGCTTCTTCCTGGGTGACGATACGGCCTTTGCCCAGTTGCTTGAGTGCGCCGGTGACGATCTTCCAGTTCACATCGACCTGTTCCTGGGTGCCATAAAGGGCGGCGTACACGTTCCAGGCGCCGAGGTTTTTGTCTTTCTGGATTTGCTTGAGAATCGCGTCGGGCGTGGCGCCCGGCTCGGTGGTGTAATCGCTGCGGCGGGTATTGCAGGTCGAGGCCTCCCACAGCACACCGGCGATTACCACCGAGTTGGGGATGATCTGAGCAATACGCAGCGGACGGATGAATTCGACAATTTCGGCGATGTCGGACTGATTCTCGAACTTGATTTCAAACGGCTTGAACACTGGTGGCTTTGGCATCAGCCAGAAGCCCATCTTGGTGCAAATGCCATAGTTGGCCTGGGTGAACATACCGTCCAGGGTCGGGCCATAGCCCCACTTGAACACCTGCCAGGCGTTGTCGCCTTTGACCCCGCCCATGCCGGTGCGGTACACGTCGCCATTGGCCAGCACCACTTCCATCCCGCACTGCATGAGGAAGTGTTCGCCGTACGGGGTGTAACCAACGCCACGGTCCATGGTGTTGCCCAGCGGCCCGGCAATCGCCGAAGGCGCCGAGAACGACAGCATCAGTGGCAGATTGTGCTCCTGGATGTAGTCGTAGAGCTGTTGGTAGGTCACCCCTGGCTCGACCAGCGCGGTGCACAGCTCAGGGTCGACGTGCAGGATCTTGTTCATCTTCTTCAGGTCGAGAATCACCTGGCCGCGCTGGCCCGGTGCCGCCGAGCCGTAGCCAAAGTTACGCCCGGTGGAGATGGTCCAGATCGGGATCTTGAACTGGTTGCAGATCTTCACCACGCCTTGTACTTGCTCCACGGTGGTCGCGGTGACCGCAGCGGCAGGGGCATGTTCGGCGTTGTCCACGGCCATCATGATTTTGTTGTAGGGAATCAGCTGGTCATCTTTGACCAGCACATTGTCCTCACCCAGCAGGGCACGGAACTGGGAAAGGGCCTGCTCGAAGTGGGCCGCATCGACGCCGCGAGGCAGCAGGGGGGTGGCGGTTGCTTGGCTCATGTTGGAATCCTTCAGACGTGGATCGAGAACGACACGTAAGTGCCGGTCAATGCCGAGGGGCGGCTGGCAATCAGCGGCGCCTGGCCGGTGTCAGTGCTGCCGAGAACGGCCAGGGCGTAACCGAGGGTGGCGGCCCATTGGTCCCCACTCTGGCTGCGATTGGCGGCGCTCAACTGCAAGGCCGGTGCGAGGCTGTGCAAGCGCTGCTCATGCAGTTCGAAGCCATGACCACAGCGGTTGAGCTGCTGCCCCAGCTGCAAGGCGCAGCCGTGGCTGGCCTGGGCACTGAGCAGGCGATGGCGTGAGTGCCCGGCGCTGGCGCTGTGCTGGCCGAGCCACTGCACGCGCGCGCCGGCGCTGCGTGCCAGGTCGACGATCAGCGCGGCGCTGGCATCGTCGACCAGGCCGATCAGACGCTGGGACTGGCCGCTGGCCAGGCGTTGTTGCAGGTCTTGCAGCATGGCCAGATCCAGGCCTGTTGCTATGACCTGCACCTGAGGCGCAGCTGGGCTCGCCCGCAGGCCCTGGACGAAGGCGCTGACGGCCACCGGCGCACTGACAATCGCCAGGCTCGCAGCCTGTGGCTGCGCCGATGGGCCCAGCACGCTGTTGGCCAAGCTCAGGCTGGAGCTGCCCAGGGCAGCACCGGCCAGGCCGCCCAAGGCCATGCCCTTGAGCAGTGAACGACGTTCGACATTCATCATCACTAAGCCCTCACGGTTTGGCCGCTGGCGCAGGCGCTTTGGAGATGTACTCGGCGACTTGCTGCAAGGCGTTGTCATCGATGAACGAAGCTGGGAAGGCCGGCATCGCGCGAAAGCCGTTGCGCACAATGGCGCTGATGTACGCAGGCGGCAGTTGGCGGCCAGTGATCTGCGGGCCGACCTGGCCTTCATGGCAGTGACCGCAGACTTTGGCATAGACATTTTCGCCGCCTTTCCACACACCATCGCCATCGGCGGCGGCAGTGCCGGCAAGCAGAATCAACGGTAGGGCAAGGCAGCTGGTGATGGTCCGTCGCACAGCCTGTGAGGTGGGCAGTTGGGACATTGCGGACTCCTTATTGTTATCGGATGTAGGCGTAGCAATCAGAACGGGTAGTGACGCGGTTGGTGTTGAACGGTGATCCAGTGATCGGTGGTGAACTCTTCGATGGCCCAATCGCCATTGAAGCGACCCAGCCCCGAGTTTTTCTCGCCGCCGAACGGCGCGTTGGGTTCGTCGTTGACCGGGATGTCGTTGATGTGAGTCATGCCGGCCTGCAGGCGTTGAGCGAATTGCACGCCACGTTCCAGGCTGGCAGTGAACACGGCGCTGGACAGCCCATACTCGCTGCGGTTGGCCAGCTCCAGCGCATGCTCGGCATCGCGTGCAGCTTGAATGCCCACCAATGGGCCGAAAATTTCTTCATGGGCGATGTCCATGTTGGCGCTGACGTTGCCGAACACATGCGGTGGCAGCACGTTGCCCTGAGCCTCGCCACCGAGCAGCAACTGGGCGCCTTCGGTATGAGCGGTGGCGATCTTCTCTTGCAGGCCGGCCAGCTGGCGGGCGTTGATCACCGGGCCGATCACCGTCTCAGGCAGGCTTGGGTCACCGTAGGGCAGAGCTTTGACACGCTCGACAAAGCGCTGGGTGAAGGCGTCGACCAGCGGCTGTTCGACGATGATGCGGTTGACCGCCATGCAGATCTGGCCCTGGTGCAGGAACTTGCCGACCACGGCGGCATTCACGGCCTGTTCCAGGTCGGCATCGGCCAGCACCACGAACGGGCTGTTTCCGCCCAGTTCCAGTGCCAAGTGCTTGAGGTGTTCGCCACCGCTGGCGATACGGCCAATGTTGCGACCGACCTGGGTTGAGCCGGTGAACGAAATGAACGCAGGCACCGGGTGTTCGACAAAGGCGTCGCCGATCTCGGCACCGGCTCCGACCACCACGCTCAGCGCGCCTGCGGGCAGGCCGGCTTCTTCGAAGATCCGTGCCAGCAGCAGGCCGCCACTGACCGGGGTGTCGCTGGCCGGTTTGACCACTACGGTATTGCCCAGCGCCAAGGCCGGCGCCAGGGAGCGAGCGGTCAGGTGCAGGGGGAAGTTCCACGGGCTGATCACCCCGATCACCCCCAGTGGCTTGCGGTACACGCGGCTTTCTTTACCGGGAATGTTGGAGCTGACGATACGCCCGTGCACACGGCTGGGCAGGCTCGCCGACTCCAGGGTGATGGCGCGGGCGGCGCCCCATTCGATCTGGGCCTTGATCCGTGTGCTGCCGGATTCGCGGATGATCCAGTCGATGATCTCTTCACGGCGTTCATCGAAAATGCGCACCGCCTGGAGCATTACCTGGCTGCGTGCGGCGGGTGATTGTGCTGCCCAGTCAGGCTGAACCAGGCGGGCACTGCGGTAGGCGGCATCGAGGTCGTCACGGTTGGCCAGGGGGATTTCCAGCAACTGCTGCTGGTTGTACGGATCGAGCACGGTCAGCGAGCGCTCAGCGCTACCAACACGCCATTGTCCGGCCAACGGCTGCAGGTGAAGATTTTGATAGGCAGGGCGGGTAGGGGTCATCAGCTTCTCTCTTGTTGTGTCGAAAGGAATTCGATGAACAGCCCATAACAACTATCGTGCCATGTCGTTGCGTCCGCTAAAAACTCAATAAAAACAATGAGTTGAAAATATTTTTGTAAATTTTGACGTAGCGCCCAAGTCGCCGGTGCGGATTTTTATGCAGAGAAGTCGCCGATTGCAGAAAGCTCGACGCTGGGTGAATCGGTAGGAGCGGGCTTGCCCCGCGATCGTGTATTTCCAGCTTCACCGCGATCGCGGGGCAAGCCCGCTCCTACAGGGCGTGCAGAATCCGGGCGATAATCGGCCATTTGCGCGGTTCAGCACGCCCCTTGGCGGACTGGCTAATTGACCCGGCTGCAGTCGGGGGCATACTGCAGGCTTACCTTCTGCCTTTGATATTGCCTATGACACCTACAACACCTGGCAAACCTGGCCGTGCCGTGGATGAAGAATTTTTCAAACAGGTACTGGGCCGTCAGAAAAGCCTGATCGTCGACCGTACCAACCAGTTCGGCAGCACCGGACTGCCTTCAGCCGAGCAGTTGGCGCAATCCGTGGCGTTTGCCCCGCAAGACGGCAGCATCTGGCTGTGTGGCCAACGCATGATGCTGCTGCAAGGCTCTGCCTTTGGTGCCATTCGCCGTGAATTGATCGAGGCGCTGGGCCTGGACAAGGCCCGCGGCCTGCTCACGCGTATCGGTTGGCAAGCGGGTGCCCGTGATGCCGCGCAGGTCAGCGAGCAATGGCCTGAGGGCGACCACGCCAGCCTCTACAGTGCCGGGCCACGCCTGCACATGCTCGAAGGCATGGTGAATGTCGAGGTGGTGCGTTTTGAGATCGATTCGAGCGTCGGTCACTTCTATTCGGAATTTCTCTGGCACAACTCCCTGGAGGTGGACGAGCACATCGCCGCCTATGGCCTGGGGGGCGAGCCAGCCTGCTGGATGGAAATCGGCTATGCCAGTGGTTACGCCTCTTCGCTGTTGGGGCGACTGGTGGTGTTTCGCGAGTTGCAGTGCCGGGCGATGGGGCATCCGGCCTGTCGCATTGTTGGCAAGCCAGCCGAGCAGTGGGACGACATCGACGTCGATCTGGCCTACCTAGACCCCGGTGACTTTCTCAGCCGCAGTACCTACACCTCGGCGGTCGACAAGCGGGTGGCCGAACTGGAAGTGCCGACCGATGCCAAGCAACTGGTGGGTATCTCGGCCAGCTTCGTCGCTGCCAGCCAGTTGCTGCAGCGCGTGGCGCCGACCGAAGCCACGGTGCTGCTGACCGGTGAGTCTGGTGTGGGCAAAGAATTGTTCGCCCACACCGTGCACCAGGCCAGCCGCCGTCAGCACATACCGATGGTGGCGTTGAACTGTGCAACGCTGCCGGAAAACCTGGTCGAGGCCGAGCTCTTCGGCGTAGAGCGCGGTGCATTCACCGGTGCCGAACGCTCGCGGCCGGGGCGTTTTGAGCGGGCTCATGGCGGTACCTTGTTCCTCGATGAAATCGGCACCTTGAGCCTGCATGCCCAGAGCAAGATCCTGCGTGCCTTGCAGGAGGGCGAGATCGAGCGGGTCGGTGGCACCTCGGCGATCCAGGTCGATGTGCGGGTGATTGCCGCCACCAACCTCGACCTGCGCAAGGAGGTTGAAGCCGGGCGTTTTCGTGAAGACTTGTTCTATCGCTTGAACGTCTTCCCCATTCACCTGCCACCGTTGCGCGAGCGTCGTGAAGACATTCCGCTGCTGATGAGCTATTTCCTGCATCGCTTCAGTCAGCGCCACGGCCGTCAGCTGGCGGGCTTCAGTATGCGTCTGGTCAACGCGCTGTTGACTTACCGTTTCCCCGGCAACATCCGCGAATTGCAGAACCTGATAGAGCGCGGGGTGATTGCTGCCAGTGATGGTGAGGTCATTGATGTGGTGCACCTCGCAGAAGCGGGGGCGCCGCTGATGGAGGCGGCCATCGGCTTGACCGGTGAAGGGCGGTTAGCTGTCGATGCCGTGACACCGAAGGTGCGTGCAGCTGCACCCGACACCGAAGCTGAATCTGATCAAGCGCAGGCCAGCGCCCCGGAACTGGCCAGCCTGCAAGCGTTCTTTGCCGGTCAGGAGCGGGTGCTCGGTACCTCGCTGGAGGACATCGAAAAACGCTTGGTGCGCCTGGCGCTGGAACGTTCGGGCGGCAACGTCACCGCGGCCGCGCAAATGCTCGGCATGAGCCGTGCCCAGGTCAGCTACCGGCTCAAGGGTGGCTGACCTGTATCACGCTTAGAGAGGGGTGGTGAACTTGAACCAGTAAGTCTGCCCCTCGGCGCGGTTGCGTACACCGGAATCGTCCTGCCATTTGGCGCTGAACAGCCAGCCTTGCTTGCTGCTGTACTGCACCGCCGGGCCGATGGAGAACGAGCGCCCGCGGTTACCGTCGTTGGCGTCAACCAGCGCAGCTGCTGCGCAGTCAGAGGCGCTGCACTTGTCGTCGCTGACCTGCTGGTAAGCGTGCCCCCCCACACCCAGCACCCAGCCGTTGCCCAGGCCCCAACCGAGGGTGTAGTCGGCGTGCAGTTCGCGGCCCGACTGGTAGTTGGTGGCGCGGTTTTCAAAGTTGTAGTCGTACATCAAGCGCACGTCGGCATTCAATCCGGCGGGGTCCAGGTAGGTCATCGCCAGTACACCTTGAACGGTGTAGTAGTTGTTGCCGAGGTTGATCAGGTCATCTTCGTCGTACTCGCTGGCAGTGGGCAAGACGAAGTCGACGCCGGTGGCGATGTGCAGCTTTTCACTGGGGTGAAAGCCGATCACCGGGCCCAGGTGTGCGTCACCGATACCGCGTTTGTGGTCGTGGGGGCCGCCTTTGACATTCAGGCGCATGTCGTTCAGCGGCAGCAGCGCATGGAAACCCAGGTCGCCGCCGAATACTTTCTGCTCGGTTACCCAGACAAAACGCGGGGCCAGGGTGGTGACACGCAAATCGATATCGGCAACTTTGTCGCCACTGTTGTCACGCAGGCTGTCGGCCAGGTAGTTACCGGCGAACAATTGGCCGTAGGTTCCTGGTGGCGGCAGGATACCCATGCCGTAGATCTCGATACCCATCGGCCATGAGGAAATACCACCTTCGGTGGCCTGCGCCTGCCAGGCAGAGGCGCACAGCAGCAGGCTGGTTGCGAGGTGCAGCGGGGCATGTTTGAACATGAGAGGGTCAACCTTATTGTTATGGAGTTGGCGTCGGACAGCGACGCCTTGGCAACCCCTCTCAAATTACGTGCCATAATTTAAATCGTTAAAAATCAAGTAGTTATAGATTGTGTTGGTTTGGTGCCGCGGCAATACGGAGGGATTTGTTAAGAAATTTCTGCAGCGCGTAGAAAAGTGAGCCTCTTTCGCGGGGCAAGCCCGCTCCTACAGGTTGAGAATCTGTGGGAGCGGGCTTGCCCCGCGATCAAGACACCCCAGCCTGGCGAAAGGCATTGGGCGTCTGCCCGCACAAGCGCCTGAAGAACCGTGAAAAGTAGGTCGGGTCGCTGAAGCCCAGGCTGTCGGACAACTGGCTGATGGTCATGTTGGTGTAGATCAGGCTGCGCCGGGCTTCGAGCAGCAGGCGTTGGTGAATGATCTGCAGCGCCGTCTGCCCTGCCAGTTCGCGGCACAGGGTGTTCAGGTGCACGCTGGAAACGCCCAGGCGATGGGCAAACAATTCGACCGACAAGTGTTCGCGATAATGCTGTTCAACCAGTTTGATAAACCGCGCAAGCAGTTGCTGGTTACGCTCGTCACGATTGCTCGCCTGGGTGAGGGGCTGACTGCGGCGGCTGATCCAGACCATCAGCGAAGTCACCAGTGAGTGCAGCAGCAGGTCACGTGCCGGGGCGCTGCCTTCGTATTCCTCATGCAGTACCCGGATCAGCGTGTACAGGGTGCGCTGGTCAGCGCCCAAGCGGTAGCAACCGGCCGAGGCCAGTACCGTCAATGGCGCGCCCAACTGCGCCTCTAGTTGCGCCACCAGCGGCGCACCCAAGGTCAGCACATAGCCATCGATGTCTTCGGAAAACTGAAAGCCATGTACGGTCATCGGCGGGATGACTTGGATCGCCGCCTCGCGCACCACACTACGCCGTCCCTCAAGCTCGATCTGCGCCTGGCCGCGCCGAACGTACAGCAACTGGAACAGGTCGGCATGCCGATGTGGCTTGATTTCCCAGTGGTGCAGGCTGCTGCGTTTAGGGATCGATTCGCAGTGCAGCAGATCCGGCGTTGGCCAGGCCTGGCTCTCGCCGTACAGCTTGAACACCGGAATTTTTGGAAGGCTGGCGCGTGTCATGGTGGGCAATCCGGGCTGTGCGGGAGGGGTTAGGGGTTTGTCCGATAATCGAACAAAATTTATAAAAGTGCAATTTGTTGAAGGAATATCACCTTTTTATCCGGTTTTTGTCAGCAAAAATGCAGGGGCACACAACAACAATAGCTGCCAGCGTGCTCCCCCCCCCAGCACCTGGAGCCCCTAGCGAGACGAAAATAATGAAAACTCAGGTAGCCATTATTGGTGCCGGGCCTTCGGGCCTTCTGCTTGGCCAACTGCTGCACAAGGCCGGTATCGACAACGTGATTATCGAGCGTCAGACCCCCGAGTATGTGCTCGGTCGTATCCGCGCCGGTGTGCTGGAACAAGGCACCGTCGACCTGCTGCGCGAAGCGGGTGTGTCTGAACGCATGGACGCCGAAGGCCTGGTGCACGATGGCGTTGAACTGCTGGTCGGCGGCAAACGCATTCGTGTTGACCTCAAGGCCTTGACCGGCGGCAAGACCGTCATGGTCTACGGCCAGACCGAAGTTACCCGCGACCTGATGGACGCCCGCACTGCCAGTGGCGCGCCGATCATCTATGCGGCCGACAACGTTCAACCGCATGAGATGAAGGGTGAGCAGCCCTACGTCACCTACGAAAAAGATGGCCAGACCCACCGTATCGACTGCGACTACATCGCCGGCTGCGATGGCTTCCACGGTGTAGCGCGCAAGAGCATCCCGGAATCAGTGCTCAGCCATTACGAGCGCGTCTACCCGTTCGGCTGGCTTGGCCTGCTGGCTGATACGCCGCCGGTCAATCACGAACTGATCTACGCCCATCACGACCGTGGCTTTGTGCTGTGCAGCCAGCGCTCGTTGACCCGCAGCCGTTACTACCTGCAGGTGCCGCTGACCGATCACGTGGATGACTGGTCAGATGAGCGCTTCTGGGACGAGCTCAAGGCGCGCTTGCCAGAAGACGTGGGCCAACGCCTGGTGACCGGGCCAGCGCTGGAAAAGAGCATCGCCCCGCTGCGCAGCTATGTGGTTGAACCGATGCAGTACGGCAAACTGTTCCTGGTTGGCGACGCGGCGCACATCGTGCCCCCCACCGGCGCCAAGGGACTGAACCTGGCGGCGTCGGATGTCTGCTACTTGTACCGCATCCTGGTCAAGGTGTACCGCGAAGGCCGCACCGACCTGCTTGAACGCTACTCCGAGGTGGCCTTGCGCCGGGTCTGGAAAGGTGAGCGTTTCAGCTGGTTCATGACCAACCTGTTGCATGACTTCGGTGAGCATAAAGATGCCTGGGACCAGAAGATGCAACAGGCTGACCGCGAGTACTTCTTCAATTCGCACGCGGGGCTGGTCAACATCGCTGAGAACTACGTGGGCCTGCCCTACGAAGAGATCGAGTAAGCGGAGGAGGGTGCACCATGGGTGTGTTCGACTGGAAACACTGGGTGGTACTACTGGTCGTGGTGGTGCTGGTGTTTGGCAGCAAGCGGCTCAAGTCGTTGGGCAGTGATCTGGGTGAGTCAATCAAGGGTTTTCGACGCTCGGTGAACGCTGACGATGAACCAACGCCACCGGCCAAGATCGATCAGGGTTGACGATTATCGCGGGGCAAGCCCGCTCCCACCGAGGTCTGTTAAATCCCGGTGGGAGCGGGCTTGCCCCGCGATGCGTCCTCAAGGATCTTCACCATCGCGGAGTAACCCCGCGCCCGCGCGTGGGCCAACGGCGTTACGCCGTCCTTGTCGGTAATGTTCACATCAGCACCGGCCTGTACCAGCATTTCAACGATCTGCACATGGCGCGGACCACCGTCACTGAGCACGATGGCTTCCATCAATGCCGTCCAGTGCAGGCGGTTGAGGTGATTCACGTCGACACCGGCATCAATCAAGGTGCGCACATTATCGACATGCCCGCGCTCGGCCGCCGGAATCAACGCTGTGCCGCCATAGCGATTAGTGCTCTTGAGGTCGGCGCCATGGCTCAGGGTCAGGCGCAGAATCTGATTGAAACCTCGCGCACCGGCATACAGGTAAGGGCTGTCATCAATGCTGTCTTTGGCATTGACGTCGGTACCCGCTTCAATCAACACCCGCGCCGCCTCTACCTGGTTTCGATGGGTGGCCAGCAACAGGGCAGTGCGGCCCAGTCTGTCCCGGGCTTCGAGTGTTGCACCTTGCTCAAGCAAGCTGCGAATGCGCTCAGCGTTGCCACTTTCCGCGGCATCGCGCAATTGGCTTTCCAGCACACCGCCTTCGGCGCTGGCTGTGAGTGAGGTCATCATGGTCAACAGGAAGGCCAGCAAGACCTTGAAGTGCGCCAGCTGCATCCGTTTGTCTCCGTCTGTTGTTCTGTGGGTGGCTGCATGATAGAAATCGTACTTCCTATTTAGAAGTTAAATGTTTTCATGGATATCAGTGCAAAACCGAATAGGTCGTTGTTCGATCTGGACCTGCTTCGGGCCATTGTCGTGGTCGCCGATTGCGGCAGCTTTACCACTGCCGCCGCACGCCTGCATTCCACACAGTCGACCGTCAGCCAGAAGGTCCGGCGCCTGGAGGACATGGTTGGCCACCGTTTGTTGGTGCGTGGCAATCGCGATGTGTTGCCCACTGATGCCGGCCAGACCCTGCTGGGCTACGCCCGGCACATGCTGGCGCTCAATGACCAGATGCTCGAAGCGTTGGCCGGCGCCACCGTGGGTGTGACCGTGCGCCTGGGGGTGCCGGAAGACTTTGTCGGCGGCCGCACCACCAATGCGCTGTCGGCGTTCAACCGCAAGTACCAACAGGTCAAGCTGGAAGTCACCAGTGGCCTGTGTCGGGACTTGAGCCAGAGCTACGATAACGGTGAGCTGGACCTGGTGTTGCTCAAACAGCGGCGCAACAGCCGCGAAGGTGTGGCGTGCTGGCCGGAAGAGCTGCAATGGATCGACAGTGCCAACGCGCCGTCGATCGACCTCGACCCGATCCCGCTGGTGACCTTTCCGCCCCGTGGCCTGTACCGCGATGACATGATCAACGCCATCGAAAGCATGGGCCGACGCTGGCGCATCAGCTTCACCAGCTCAAGCCTCAGTGGCATTCAGGCCGCCGTGGCCGATGGTATGGGCATCAGCCTGCTGCCACCGCGTGCAGCAACCCGCGAACATGCAGTGTTGGGTGAGCACAACGGCCTGCCAGTGATCGACAGCTACGAGATCGTCATCGTCCATCGGCCGACCGCCGACCCGATGGTCAAAGAGCTTGCCGGGGTGTTGGCGAGCCTGCTGGAAGCCCACGAGGTGTAATCATTCATCGGGCGACTCGGACTCAGGTCGTAACCCTTGGCGTTCCGCTACCGCACGCAAAGTGCGCAGCGACACCATCGGTGCGTCGATGACGAACTGATTGGCCAGCCAGGAGGGTATGTCGCCGGCTGGGTCTGCTTCCAGTTGATAGGTCACTTCGGTGAGTTGCTCGCCTTTAGGGACCAAGGTCCACAGGCCCTTGAGCTGGCTGACGCGGATCAGCCCGGGCTTGCGTTCAACTTTACCGGCAACCGCGTTGAGGTGGCGGATCAGGCCGTCAGCCTCAGTGCGTTCGGTACGGACCTGAATCACCATATCGCGGGGGCTGGCCGGCCAGGGCAATTCGGTGGTCAGGTACACCCAGGTACTGTCGCCTTCGACATCCAGCAGGCGCATGCTTTTGCAGCCGTACAGCCATTTGCAGGCCACCCGCAGGTTCTCTTGCAGATCGCCCAAAGTGCGCACACTGGCCTTGATCAGGGTCACGCCGCGAAAGCGTTGGTATTTTGAGCCGGGCACATCGTCCAGGTACACCTGAATGCCGTCTTCATCCTTGGCCAGATGCCAGGCGTCAGCGCACGCGACGCCATTGAGCACAAAGACCAGCAGCGCACTGCACAGGTAGCGAGGCTTCATAGCACGGGCTCCATGGCCGGCGTCAGGTCAAAAAAGCATAGGCCGGTGGGAGCAGGCTTGCTGTGGGAGCGGGCTTGCCCCGCGATGCTATCTGGCTGACACACCGCAATCGCGGGGCAAGCCCGCTCCCACAGCAAGCCCGCT
>NZ_SMOK01000025.1 GCF_004353925.1 Pseudomonas sp. H9
CACGGGCTTTTTCCAGGTGGTTGGCGTTGTGAAGGGGTGTCGTCAAGAGGTGTCGTGAAAGGGTGTTGTGGCTGCAAGCCGCATGAATACTGGACTTCAGCGTTTTCACGGGCTTTTTCCAGGTGGTTGGCGTTGTAAAGGGGTGTCGTCAAGAGGTGTCGTGAAGGGGTGTTGTGGCCGCAAGCCGCATGAATACTGGGTTTTAGCGTTTTCACGAGACTTTCCAGGTAGTTGGCGTTGAAGCGCACTCTGATGCGGCTCAGGCGCTGAGGCTGGCAAACATGAAGCCAGCAATTGACTTAACCTTGCGGGAGCGGCATTGAGCTCTATGGTAGGTATGATTCGTGGAGGCCGCACGGGCCACATAGGACCGGTAGCGGACGGGGAAAATACTTTGAGTGCCGAATCGCTGATGATCGGCTGGGATGTTGGTGGCTGGAACTGCGACCGGAATCGCCTCAGCCGAGATGCTCCAGTGGTGGTTGACCAGGACCTGCGGATGCGAGGTAAGCCGTGGCGAGGAAATCTGCGCGAACAGATCAACCAGGCGAAGACTACTGACGATTTTGTGCGATCACTTCTATTCGCCTGTAATGTCGAGGGTGTCCGTCGCGACGCGACCGAGATGTGCTCACTGCTGCGCTGATTGCTTGGCTCTTCAGATTCGAGCTCGATCACTTGGTCTGGCCTCCGTCAAATGTGCCGGAACAGGAGGGATGGATTTTCGTACCTCAAGACTCACTGACAACGGCTCCAATCCTTTAGGGCTATATGCTGCCCGATAGTCGGATGAAGTACCCAATGCTTCACCATTGCCGTTGCGCTACGAGTCTCGTCGACTATGTTGGAGAGATATTCATCTAATACTACAGTCGCAGGGGGGCACATGCGTATACGGGGTGATGCTTTCTGGAATTGGGCAGATCCGACCCTTCACCACCGTACTCATGACGAGACTCTAGACGACGGCACGACCATCGATGTCCAAGTGCGCTTGTCGCGTACAGGCGTTACACAGTTGTTCATTGGTGTGTATGCGCGCTCCGGAATGATGTTTCACGAAGAAGCCTTGGACTCGCGACCTGGTGAATCCATGACTCGTATTTTGGCGTGGGGAGTGGGCCGCGCTAGACGGTTCGCTACCGATCCACATTTGACCCAAATACATGTGGCTTCATAAATACGCAGGGGGATCGGCGCATGGCCATGTCAATGAGAGTTGGACTACCCCCGGTACGATAGACGAAGACGCTCGCGAGATGGTTTTTGCTAATGGCCTATCGAAGCTGCCAATGCAGACAGGTAGATATCCTGATGGCCATGCCCGCGGCTATGCATCCCTGACAGATAGCTATGCAAGCCGCTAGTTGTCCATCCGAGCCAGCATTAGTGAATAGGCACGCCCTCGCCGGCATAGCGCCGCGTCACGAAGTCCCACACCTGGCTGACCTTTGCATTCCACAGGGCATCTGGATAGGGTTTCTGCGGCAATTCATTCAACCGCTGCCGGATTTCCGACCACACCGCACCACGCGTTTCCTGGGCGCGCAACCAGTCCAGGCCGTCCACTAGCTCGTGGAGCTTGGCTAGCAGCGCCCTCGCTACGCGTTTTACCTCCATCTCTTCGGTCGTGGTCAGCTTCGGCTCCGGGGTAGTAAGCAGGTCGAAGATCGCCAGTTCCTCCTCAGTCAGTCCTTCGCGGGAAGCGCGCTCCTCTTCCTCTGAGAGGTCGGCGACGAATGCTTTCAGCGCCTCGAAGAATTTCTCCGCGTCGATAGATCCGGCGTTGTATTCGGCGACCAGCTTTTCGAGCTTCCCGACAAGATCGACACGAGTGGGGTTGGCCTCGGCCATTTTCTTGATCTTGTTCTCAGCCTCCTCCCGCACAAGTTCGGCAGCGACGTTGGGGCTGTTTTCGAACAACTTGGCCAGCTTGTCGAAGTCAATGCCGGAGAGATCGACGCGTCCCTCGACTCCTGCACCTTCAACGATAGGCGTCAGAATCGCGACGCCTTCTAGTTTCTCGTCGAGTAGTTCAGCGATCTTCGCCTGGATGGCCGATATATCGATCGGCCCCAGCTTGGCCCTTACTGCGTCCGCCAGCATATGGAACACCGCTACCGGCTTGAGATAGGGGGCAGCCCGCTCGTCGGGCAGCACCGCCTTGTAGGCCTTAGTCACCGCGCTGGTAAGCTGACCAAACTCCCTGCGCCGCTCATCGGGTGCAACCAGTATCTCAACTGCCTTGGCAATCAGACCGAGACGGGAGAGCGCATCCGCCGCCATGATCGCATCACTATCGACGCCCAGCGGCCGTGTGAAGCTCCGCGCTTGTTCCAACGCCTCTTCCAACGCCTTGACCAAGGCTTCCTTGTCTTTGATCGGCGTTTCGTCCTTGTCCGTGCCGACCGCGCTGCCTGCGTAAATCGCCAACGCCTTTTGCAGATTGTTGAACACGCCCACGTAATCGACGATCACGCCGCTGGTCTTGCCGGGCGCGTTGCGGTTGGCGCGCGCGATAGTCTGCATCAGCGTGTGATTCTTCATCGGCTTGTCGAGATACACGGTACCGATGGTGGGTACGTCAAAACCAGTGATCCACATTGCACAGACGAAGACGAGTCGCAGCGGGTCGTTCTTGTCCTTGAATTTCTCCTCCAGGTCTTCCTTCTGCATCCGCTCGCGGTGAGGGAGGATATCGAGGCTCTTTTTCTTGAGGTCGTCGATCTCGTTCTGGCTCTGGCTGACAACCACAGCCATATCCAACTCGCGTAGCCACGAGAGCCGCTCGGCAATAGCCGCGCCTTCCGCCTCATGCGCAGTCTTGAGCGCCTTCTCATCCGCCGCGATCAGCCGGGCGACCGACGCTTTGACGCGATCATGCATGGAAACTGCAGTCGCCTTGTCGATGGCAACGAACATCGCCTTGCCACGATAGCCGCGCATGGCGAAGTGCAGCGCTACATCATCGGCCACCTTGTCGAGCCGGTCGGGGTTGGTAATGAGCGTATATTGGCGGCCGAATTCGCGTTGGAGCTTCTTCTCCTGCTCCTCGCTTAGCTCAACCTCATCGAGCAGCTCATCCAGCTCCGCCTTTAGCTCGTCAGCGTTGAGCTGAAGCTCGGGCTTGCGCGATTCATAGTAGAGCGGCACCGTCGCGCCATCGCGGACGGACTGGGCAAAGTCGTAGACCGAGACGTAATCGCCGAACACCTCACGAGTGCGGCTTTCCTCGCCCTGGATCAGCGGCGTGCCGGTGAAGCCGATGAAAGCGGCGTTGGGCAGCGCCACGCGCATATTAGCGGCGAGCTGGTCATACTGGCTGCGGTGCGCCTCGTCCGTAATCACGATGATGTCGGAACGTTTGGAGAGCACCGGCATCGGCTCCCTATCAGCGGTCGAGAATTTCTGGATCAGAGTAAAGACATAACGTTCGTTACCCGACAGCAGTTCTCGCAGATGAGCTCGGCTATCCGCCTGCACCTGCTGCGTTTCCTTGGTGAGCGCGCCAACGCTGGCGAATTGCCCGGCAATTTGGTCATCCAGCTCGGTGCGGTCGGTCACGATCACAAAGGTGTAATTGCCGGCCAGGCGCCGCAGCACCTTTTCGGCAAACATCACCATGGAGAGTGACTTGCCCGATCCCTGCGTATGCCAGAACACGCCGAGGCGGCCCTTGTTCTGGCCGACATGCTCCACCGCGACCATCGCGCGGTTTACGCCCAGCACCTGATGGTATTTGCCCACCACCTTGCGCAAGCCACCCTTGGCTTCATCAAAAAGCAGGAAGTTTTCGATCAGGTCGAGGAATCGCGCCGGCGCGCACGTGGCACGTAGCATCGTCTCAAGGCTAGGGTCTTCCGGGCCATCCTCATCGACGCGTTTCCACGGCGCAAAGAAATCGAAATCGGTATGCGAGCCACCCATCAGCGATTCATGACCGTTGGAAAGGATCACAAAGCAGTTGAACGGGAACAGCTGCGGGATAGTATCGCGATAATCGCGCAGATTTTCGTCGTACGCGTTGAAGATCGGCTTTGAGAGCGCCTTCCACTCTGCGTGGAGCAGCGGTAGACCATTGACGAAGCCGACGGTGTCCGGACGACGTTTGTGCAGCAAACCCTCGATCCATACCTGGCTGGCGACAAGGAAATCATTGGCCTCCACATTGCGCCAGTCGATCACGCGGACAGTGACGGTTTCGCTTTTGCCATTCTCCGGGCGCTTGACCTCGACTCGAACACCAGTACGCAGTAGGTGATACAGCTCGCGATTGGCGGCAATAGGAGAAAGTGCAGAGCGATCCTGTGTCAACACTTCCTCGGCAAGCTTCAGAGCTTCCGCCGGCTGGCCAGGGTTGAGTTTAGTGAGCGCCGCGCGCAATCGCGACGGAAGCCAAGTCTGACGAAAGCTAGTGCGGCCGGTGGGATTATCCGGTCCCGGCTTCTCTTCCATCAGGTTGATGTATTTCCAGCCCAGTTGCTGCAACAACGCCAGCGCCGGCTGCTCAACGGCCCCGTCTTCGGAAAACTCACTGGAGAGCGAAGGTAGTAGCATCTTAGGCGGCCTCCAATTCCCGCTCAGCCTGGGTGACTGAAAGCTGGCCGGAAATTAGGCGAGGGAGAAGCAGATTGCGTGCGGCAGCGAGCCGTTCGCTCGATAGTCCAATCTGGCCAACTAACTCCAACATTGGCCATGCTGCCTTCTCGAACCGCTCGAACAGGTTATTCGCTGCTGGAACAGCAATGGGAAAATCCGCCACGCTATCTGTTCGGGCGCGCTGCCTGCCGGATGCCCCGGACATGGACATGCGCGCATGTTCCCTGAAGGCAGGTAGCCGCGAAAGGCAATAGCAGAAGGCCGGCCCAACTCTCTCTCCTCGCATGACGATAAATTCGGTCGAGCCAAACCCAACGCCATCCGGGCCGGGCAGATTCCGCACCAGACCGGTTTTGCCATTTTCAAGACAGGGAGTGATCCGCGCGAACAGCGTATCGCCGTTCTGGAACTTTGCGCCAGCATTACCCGTGCGCGCCTCAGGCTCTGCGATCAGCGAAGTTGCAGTGTCGAGATGCCCCATCGGGATGAACGGCTTTTCGCCCTCGCGCGGAACTCGGGTTCGGGGGTCGAACTGTAACAAATCACCAGCGACTCCCCAGCTCCACCCTGCCGGCAGAGGTCCATTGGGGGTATCTTCGATGGCCGCGTTCTCATAGCCGGGAAAACGCAGGCGGGTGAACCATTCGCTGAACAACCCGCGAGCCATCTCCTCCAGCGCCGTAATTCGCCGCCGGTTGACCTCGATCAAATCGTCATAAGCCCCTAAAAGCCCCGCAATGCGGTGTTGAGTTTCGAGGGGGGGAGCGGTGATAGTAACGTCCGAAAATGCCGACTTATTGAGGATCGGAGTTGCGGCCCCGGCTGCCCGCGCCTTCAATTCTGCGGCCAATGTCCGAAGTGTGTAATAGACGAACCCTGAGTCAAAACGTGCCGGATCAACGATCACGCTGTTTACCTGCTGGTTCGTTTGGGACGATCTACTGGTCATGCAGATTTTGCCGATTGTCCCTCCAATGCAAACGACGCAGATTGCACCTTCCGGCAGCAATGTCCGCTGCTTGCCCCAAGCTGCCGAGACAAAGCGCTCGGTGCTAATGTGTCGTTGATCGTCAAACATATCACTCGGCGTGATAAACGGAATTTCCCCCTCGAACATTTCAGGCTGCGAAGAAGGAGGTGTCTTTCCGGTAACGACTCTCCCGAGGTCGCCTATTCGCAAAGTCTGCCATTCACTCATACTGTCAGCACCTCAGCGACATTCGCCGCGATCACCGCCTGCAATCGCTTAGCCTCGTCGTTCAGCCCTTCCAACTCCTCCTGCAAAGCCTCCAGCCGCTCGCGGAAGTCTTCGTCGTTGGGCTGCTCGCCCGGAGCAACGCCCACATAGCACCCAGGGTTCAAACTCCAGTCCTGCGCGGCGATCTCTGCGCGGGTGGCGATACGACACAAGCCGGGAATATCCTTATAACCTTCACCCCCAAAATACGCAGTCATGGACGGGTCGCTGCCCGCCGCCAGCTCCACTTCCTCGCCGCGCCAAAGGCGGACGATGTTACCCAAGAACTCGATCTGGTCGGGCGTAAAATCGCGATAGGCGCGCGTTACCTGGCGGAAGATATGGCGCGCATTGATGAACAGCACATGACCTTCACGTGAGCTACCCTTCTTCCCCTTGTCGAGGAACCACAGCGTCACCGGCAGAGTGACGGTGAAGAACATATTGGGCGAGGTGGAGATGATCACATCGACCACCCCGCTCTCAATTAGCTTGCGCCGCATCTCCCTCTCGGAACCGCCCGCGTCCGACGCGGAGTTGGCCATCACGAAGCCGGCACGGCCTTGATCGTTGAGAGCGGCATTGAACAGACCGATCCACAGGTAGTTAGCGTTGTTGACGCTGGGCACACCTAACGAAAAGCGCGCGTCCACATGCCCCGCCTCGTTCACCAGGCGGGCTGTATCCACCTCTTTTTGATTGAAGGGCGGATTGGCCATCACGAAATCGAACTTGGCCACCATCTGATGCGGATCTTCGTAATAGCTACTGGCGACGCGAATGTCGCCGGACAGGCCGTGGACCGCGAGATTGAGCCGGCACAGCTTCTGCGTATCTGCCATCTTCTCTACGCCATAGATGCTGATGGCACGCGCGGGGTTTTCATTGTGCCGCTTCACGAATTCCGCGGAATGGACGAACATGCCGCCAGAGCCGCAGGCGGGATCGAGAATGCGGCCATGAAAAGGCTCGATCACCTCGACGATCAGCTTCACTATGCTCGAGGGCGTGAAATACTCGCCGCCCTTCTGCATGAAGGCGGAGGCAAACTCGCCCATGAAATATTCGAAGATCAGACCGTAGGCGTCGCCTGTAATGGCAAGCGGTTGCAGCAGCCGCAGCAGCTCGCGCAGCACCGAATTGGGCAGTGAGCCGTAGCCCTGCGGCAGCACGCCGGTGAGATCGGGGTTGTACTCGGCGATGGCCTCCATCGCTCCGTTCAGCGCCTCGGCCAAATTCTCTGTTTCCGGCAGGCCAAGAAGATAAGAAAAGCGTGCATGCGGCGGCAGGAAGATTGCGCCCTTCGCATGGTAATCCGGCGGAGTGGGATTGCCGAGTCGCCCGCCGCGGGGAAGCTCGGCATCGACGACGTCGAAGCGTGCTTCCATCTGTCGTAGAGCAATCAGCGCCAACACGGGCTGCGCATACTGATCCGGCCTCAGCTCGGTATTGGTCCAGAGCTGGTTTGCCGTGGCGAACAGGCGCCGAGAAAGATCTTGAAGATCGACTGCCAATTTTTACTCCAGGGGGGGTGGTCATACGCCACCTGATAAGCCAATTTCGATTAACGCACTCAGCGATTATATCAATGCTACGCACATACTACTCGGTAGCTCCATTGCATTGCGCGAAAGGGCTTGGCTCTATGATTGATCCCCCTGCATCCGAAAACGTCTGCTGAGAGATCGGACTCTGCGGAGAAATATGCGGATCAGTTGAGTCGATATGTACCTGATCTCTCTCAATGTGAGCCACCGACTCGAATCAGACCTCCCGCCAATCGCGGATCTTGGACCGAGACTTCACGGCTTGAGCTGCCGACAATGACCGGTCTCAAGGAAGTCCGGCGACCGCTTTGGGTCGATTGTGTTGAAAAAGTCGACCCGGCCTGGCGACTCATGCGTGGGACGGTGAAAACGCCTTTTTACACATCACTACGTGAAATCTGTGCCCGGAATCCTCTACTCAAAGTAAAGATTTCAATCTCCAGCGCGCACTTTTCCGTCGTGGAAACCATGGCCGACTTTTTCAACAGAATCGGCCGTTAGCTGTCGCTGGCAAATTTATTTTTTGCCTGCTGCACTGGTGTAGATGTGCCTCTATACGAGCGCAGGTTATTCCTCCCAACCAAGGAGGGGCTACCTACGAAACCTACAGAACCAGGTTTCGTAGGTTTTGTAGGTCGCTCTGCCGGCCTTTTGAGTAAACAGGTGGGTAGGGGCTACGATTTTCGCCAGACATAGCGTGTCGATGGGCGGCCACCTTTCTCACTCGCAACCTCGTAGCCAACGATGAAGTGGTGTTCAGCCAGAACTGCGAGCGCATTATTTACGGCATCCTGCGAGCCCAATCCCGTCCAGTCTTTTTGGCGCACTTCTCTTGAGGTAAACGGTTCGGGTAACTTCTGCTGGCGCTCGAGGATCAGCCGTGCCCCGAGTAGTGGTGCGTTGATTGCCGCGCCGTACAGCCGCTGGGCATGGCTCATCAGGTAGTTCGCCCAGTCAATAGCCCGGGTAGTAGACTCTGCGCCCACAGTCTCCCGCCTACCTTCAATTAGCTCAAATAGTAGGGCCAAGCCTGCAATGGTTTTCGGCATTTTCAGATAATGAGATTGCAATGCTGGGTGAAGTTCTTCGCTCCGGATTTTCCGCATATGACGTGTATACCATACGTTAAATATTTCCTGTGCTTCTGGGTTGAACCTGATTGCAGTGCGATTTTCGGAGGGCAGCTGGTCGAGATGGTCAATAATCTGTTCCACGCGCTCAGCGGCAGTTTTGTTCGGCCAGCGATCGACCAGACGCCATTCACGGACATCGTCGGGATAAACGGCGAGTTGTAGGCGCTGAATCAGGCCGTCATCCAGTTCACCGCTGATCGCGGCGTTCACCAGGGATGCGATGCGTGAGGGTTGAATGCCACCGATCAGCGATAAACAACATGACTCGATGAACATGGTGCCTCGGCCAATACGGTCGTAGGTAAATGAGCCGTTGCCATCGAAGCATTCCAGGTAGAAGGCGCGCGCAACTGAGCCGTCCTCGCTCTGTATTGTTGCGAGCCAGCCCCCCAGTTCGTCACGCACTAGCAGCAGGCCGTTCGGGTTTTCGTTGAGTAGCTCCCCGAGCTTCTCGACCGTTGAATCGTTGACGGTGTAGCGATGCTGGACCGGAGTTTTTACGTCACTGGAAACTTTCGTGAGCTCCTCCCGCGCTCCAATTCTGTCGCCGCGGCCAATAAGTTTTGTGGCCTTACTCTTCGCGGACTTGCGCTCAATATCGAGCAACTCACTGTTGGTTCTGTACTCCTCCACCGCCATGTCGTGCTGTTTTCGCTCTCTTGCCTCCAAAGCATCCAAGGGACGCAGTGCTTGTTTGAGCGCCGGTGTTTTCATCGCCGACGGCCGCCCGATGATGACACCCCACTGGTTGGGAACGACTGTCCAATCATCGTGCTGTTTCGGGTGGATGGAGAATTTGCGCCCCACCACGGCACTGATAGCAACCACAAGCGCGACTCCAACAAAATCCGGCGGACACTGAGTCCGCTCAGCGACATCCCGCACGTACTCCTGAAGAGCAGTAGGTAGTAGGTCGTCATGCCATGGCATCACCCTGGCCAACCCGCTCGGGAGCGACTTTGGCACAATGCTTGGATTCAGGTATGAGTCCAGTGCCGGCTCGGGCATTTCTGCCAAGAACGACGGTATCTGTTCGTGTGTGGTCATTGGTCTTCACGCCCGGTGAGATCCAGAGTGACTCCATCACGCTCGCGGATCTTGCTCTCCAACCAGGCCTCGATGTCCGCGACGACGAAGTAAACGCCAGCCTGTTTGTTCGGGCCAAATTTTATGGGGCGTGGGAAATTGGGGTCCGCTTCGCGCAGCTTTTCGAGGCCGGAGCGGCTCTTGTCAAAGCACTGCTGCAGAGAGGTGTTGCTGATCAGGTATTTCTTGAGGGCATGTGTCGGCATGTTTGGGTCTCTGTGTGTAAGCCGGACACAGATTTAATAACCCTTTCAGACTCCTGGGGCGCGATTTCAAACCGGAAAAACGTCGGAAAACGCTTTGCCGGATGTTGAGGCAGCCGAGGATAGGTTTCGCGGGCAGGGAGGCTGTCATAAAGCTGGCATTCCCCAGCCAAAACAGCCCATTTGGACACAAAAAAGGCACTTGCGAGATTCGCTAAGTGCCTGATTTGTTTAACGTGTTTGGTGGAACCGGGGGGATTTGAACCCCCGTCCGCCAGTGTTCCGCTGTCGGTACTACATGCTTAGCCGTGTCTATTGAGTTAATCCGCAGCCGCCCGACGGGCAGGGTGCTTTGGACGAGTTGTGTAAGTTTTAGCCGATTCGTCCACAACGTACTGCACGGCGATCCTGTTCTGTATGACAATCATTTTGGGTTTACAGGCATCCCCTGATGATTGCTGGAGCCGAAGCTACCAGAAGAGCGGGCTCAGCTGCTTACGCAGCGAGAGCGTAGCCCTCGTAGTTTTCGTCATTGGCAACTATAGAAAGTTGCAACAGTGGATTTACGAGTTCTGTTACCAACTCGGCATGCACCTAGAGTTTCACTACCGGCGTCGAATCCTAATCGGCCCCATTTGTTTCGCTCTAGCTGAAGCATTTTTCAATGCTTGCGACGGAGTATACGCCATCGCTCGGGCGACGTCGACTGCGGTTCCAGTCGCCCTGGCAATTGACTACTGGCCGCCTTTTTCAACCTTCTCCAAACGTTCAAGCACTTTGCTGGTGATGGCGATGCAGTCTTTGTCGTTGCCTGCAGCCTGGGCCTTCTTGGCATCGTCGACATGGGTCTTGATGCTGTCGCCCAAGGCTTCCGAGGTGGCACCAGCGGTGGCCATCATGTCATCGATCTTCTGCAGGTTGGCTGCACACAGGTCGTCGGCGGCAAACACCGGTGAAGTAAGCAGTGCGGCACTCAAGAACAGTCCGGAAATCGCAATACGCTTCATGTGAATCTCCTTGGCGGGATGGCCTTGGGAGGAAGGCCTTACTGGGTGGACTGCGGTACTTTTCGGGGGTTCAGATTAATTTGATTTCGCGGGGCAAGCCCGCTCCCACAGGTGGTGATTGTGGTGGGAGCGGGCTTGCCCCGCGATGCATTCAAATAGCCCGTGCCCGGGTCACGCGGTCCACCAGATAAACTAGTCCGTGGTATTCAATCCCGCCATGGGTCGACAGGCCGATTTCGCAGGTGCGGCTGGTGGAGATCCCTTCGCTGCAATACTGCACCGCATCTTTGAGGCTGCGCAGTGAGTGGGCGTTGAGTTCAGGCGTGGTGAAGCCTTTGTCACCGGCAAAGCCACAGCAGTGGATGCCTTCTGGGATCACCACTTGTTTGCTGCAACGTCGCGCCAGGTCGATCAGGGCTTGGCTTTCTCCCAGGTGTTGGGTACTGCAGGTCACATGTACGGCTATCGGCTCGTCCTGGGGGGTGAACTCCAGTTTGTCGAGCAGGTGGGTGCGGATGAAACGCACCGGGTCATAGAGATCCAGGCGGGTTTCGGCCAGATCTTGAACCAGGCGCAAGGTGCATGGGCTGGTGTCGCAGTAGATCGGATCAAGCCCTCCGCGGCTGGCGTGGAGCAGGGCGTTGATCAGTTCCTGGCGTTTGTGTTCGGCCTGTTCGGCGTAGCCTTTTGAGGCAAACGGCTGGCCGCAGCAGAGGTTGTCCTGGTTCTCCGGGAACACCACTTGGTAGCCGGCTTTCTCCAGCAAGGCGCGGGTTTTGTCGAGCAATGAGGTTTGCTCGCGATCGGCCACCGCCGGGCCCATCACCCGTGAAACACAAGCGGCCAGGTACACCACCCGCGGCCGGGCGTCGTTGCTGGTGCCGTTGAATTCGATGGCTTTCAGGGGTTGTGGCATCGCCGCTGTCCACTGCGGCAGGCGGCCGTGGCTGAGTTTGCTCAGGTGGCTACTGAGGCGACTCAGGCGCGGTGCGCCAAGCAGTTTACGGGCACCGTTTGCCGCCGTCAGGGTAAAGCGTGCGCCGCTGAGTGCGGTGTGGAAGTTGTCAGCCAGCCAGTTGGCGGTTTTTACGTGCTCAGCGGACTGACCGCGCAGTTTCTTCACCAGTTCACCGGTGTTGATCCCCACCGGGCAGCGTTGGGCGCACAAGCCGGTGGCGGCGCAGGTGTCGATGCCTTGGTACTGGTAGTCGCGTTCAAGCTGACGGGTATCGCTGCCCGCGCGTTTCTTCGCCTGAATGTCGCGCCACATAACGATGCGCTGGCGCGGGCTCAGCGTCAGCCCTTTAGACGGGCACACCGGTTCGCAGAATCCGCATTCAATGCATTTGTCGACGATCTCGTCGGCAGCGGGCAGTGGCTTGAGGTTCTTCAGGTGCAGTTGCGGGTCGTCGGTCAGCACCACGCCGGGGTTGAGGATGCCGGCCGGGTCGAGCAGGCGTTTGAGTTGCCACATCAATTGATAGGCATCGCTGCCCCATTCCAGTTCGACGAAGGGGGCCATGTTGCGCCCGGTGCCGTGTTCGGCCTTCAGTGAGCCGCCATACTCGACGGCAACCAATTGGGCAACGTCGTCCATAAAGGCCGAGTAGCGCGCGACTTGCTCGGGGGAGTCGAAACCCTGGGTGAAGACGAAGTGCAGGTTGCCCTCTAGCGCGTGGCCGAACAGGATTGCTTCGTCGTAACCGTGTTTGTCGAACAGGGCGATCAGCCGGTTCACGCCTTCGGCCAGTTTTTCGACCGGGAAGGTCACGTCTTCAATGATCACCGTGGTGCCGGTTTCGCGCACGGCACCCACGGCGGGGAAGGTGTCTTTGCGGATGCGCCAGAGCTGGTTGTACACCACTGGGTCTTCGCTGAAGTCCACCTGCTTTTCCACCGGGAATTGGACGATGGAGGTGCTGATCTGGGCAAGCTGCTCGTGCAACAGCGATTGTGTCGCGGCGCGGGATTCGATAAGCAGTGCGCAGGCATTGGCCGACAGGCTCTTCACCCATGCTGGCATGCCTTGCATGTTTTCTACCGAGCGCAGGCTGCGGCGGTCGAGCAGTTCGACGGCAGACACCGGCTGCTGTTTAAGCACCGGTACCGCATTGCAGCAGGTTTCAACATCGGGGAAGACGATCAACGCACTGGCTTTGTGCGGATGGTCTGGCACGGTGTTGTAGGTCACTGCACTGATGAAACCCAGGGTGCCTTCGGAGCCCACCATCAGGTGGGTGAGGATATCCAGCGGTTCGTCGTAGTCGACCAGCGCGTTCAGCGACAGGCCTGTGGTGTTCTTCAAGCGGTATTTGTGGCGGATCTTGGCGGCCAGCTCGGTATTGGCACGGGTTTGCCGGCCCAGTTCGCAGAGTTGATCAAGCATCGCCCCGTGGCTTTCGCGAAAGCGAGTGACGCTGTCGGGCAGTTCACTGTCGAGCAGGGTGCCGTCGGCGAGCAGCAGGCGCATGCCGGCCAGGGTGTGGTAGCTGTTCTGCGCGGTGCCGCAGCACATGCCACTGGCGTTGTTGGCCACAATGCCGCCGATTTTGCAGGCGTTGATCGAGGCCGGGTCGGGGCCGATCTTACGCCCGAAGGGTGCCAGCCAGGCGTTGGCCTGGGCGCCGATGACGCCGGGTTGCAGGCGAATCTGTGTGCCACCGTCGCGAATGTCGCGGCCATTCCAGTTATCGCCGAGTACCAGCAATACCGAGTCGCTTACGGCCTGACCGGACAGGCTGGTGCCCGCCGCGCGGAAGGTGACTGCAACCTGATGGGCATGTGCGGCTTTGAGCAGGGTGGCGACTTCGTCTTCACGTTCGACGCGAATCACCAGTTTGGGAATCAAGCGGTAGAAGCTAGCGTCGGTGCCGAAAGCCAAGGTCGAGAGCGGGTCGTCAAAACGCCGCTCGCGGGGGATCAGGTGTTCAACCGTGTCGAGGAACGCGGCGGGCAGACTCATGCAATCTCCTCGCGGGGCCACGGCGTCTGGCGCGCCGGGTGCCCCGGTCAATCAGGCGGTGATTGGTGCGGGCGCGGCAATCAAGCGCCCAGTTCGCGTACCAGCGAATCGCGGGTGATCTCGCTGATGGTTTTGGCACCGGTCAGTACCATGGCCACGCGCATTTCTTTCTCGAACAGATCCAGCAGGTTCTTCACCCCGGCTTCACCAGCGGTGGCCAGTGCATAGAGGAAGGCCCGGCCAATCAGCACGGTGTCGGCACCCAGGGCAATCATGCGCACGACATCGAGGCCGCTGCGGATACCGGAGTCGGCAAGTATCTTCAGGTCGCCTTTTACTGCGTCGGCAATGGCCGGCAGGGCGCGGGCGCTGGACAGCACGCCGTCAAGCTGACGGCCGCCGTGGTTGGAAACGACGATACCGTCGGCGCCGAATTTAACCGCGTCTTTGGCATCTTGTGGGTCGAGGATGCCCTTGATCACCATCGGGCCGTCCCAGAACTCGCGAATCCATTCCAGGTCTTTCCAGGAAATCGACGGGTCGAAGTTGTTCCCCAGCCAGCCAATGTAATCGGCCAGGCCGGTCGGGCTGCCGCGATAGGTAGAGATGTTGCCGAGGTCATGCGGCTTGCCCAACAAACCTACGTCCCAAGCCCATTGTGGGTGGGTCATGGCTTGCCACACGCGACGCAGCGGCGCGTTCGGGCCGCTCATGCCGGAGTGGGCGTCGCGGTAGCGAGCGCCGGGGACTGGCATGTCGACGGTGAACACCAGCGTGGTGACGCCTGCCGCTTTCGCTCGCTCCAGCGCGTTGCGCATGAAGCCGCGATCTTTAAGCACGTACAGCTGAAACCACATCGGCCGGTTGATCGCCGGGGCGACTTCTTCGATCGGGCACACCGACACCGTCGACATGGTAAAGGGGATGCCTTTAGCCGCGGCGGCGCGGGCAGCCTGCACTTCACCGCGACGGGCATACATGCCGGTCAAACCGACAGGGGCCAGGGCTACCGGCATGCTCAACGTTTCGTTGAACAGCTGGGTTTCCAGGCTCAGCTCAGACATGTTTTTCAGCACGCGCTGGCGCAGGGCGATGCCGGCCAGGTCTTCGACGTTGTGGCGCAGGGTGTACTCGGCGTAAGCACCACCGTCGGCATAATGGAACAAGAACGGCGGCAGCTTGCGTTGCGCTGCTGCGCGGTAGTCGGTAGAGGCAGAAATGATCATGTGGTCTCGCTGCGTCGGTTGAAAGGGCAGATGCCGGGCGCGCTCGAACGCACCCGGCCATCAGTCACTTTAGTGAACCAGCATGCCAGTCAGCCAATAAGCCTGGACCAGAGTGATCAGGCCGACGATGGTGGCGAAGAACAGGCTGTGTTTGAGGGTGAAGCGGAACAGGTCCGATTCTTTGCCAACCAGGCCGGTGGCCGCACAGGCTACGGCGATCGACTGTGGCGAAATCATTTTGCCGGTCACGCCGCCGCTGGTGTTGGCTGCAACCAGCAAGGTGTCGTTGACGCCAATCTGGTGCGCGGTGGTGGCCTGCAGCGAGCTGAACAGGGCGTTCGACGAGGTGTCGGAGCCAGTCAGGAACACACCCAGCCAGCCGAGGAACGGCGAGAAGAACGGGAACGCCGCGCCGGTGCCAGCCAGTACCAGGGCCATGGTCGAAGACATGCCCGAGTAGTTGGTGACAAAGGCGAAGGCCAGCACCATGCCGATGGACAGAATCGGCCAGCGCAGCTCGACGAAGGTCTCTTTCAAAGTGGTCAGACCAGTTTTGAAGTTGATCTTCAGAACCAGCATTGAGATCAGCGCCGAGAAGAAAATCGCAGTGCCGGTGGCGGAAATCGGGTCGAGTTTGAACACGGCCGGAATCGCAGTCGGGTTCGCAACAATCGGAGCGGTTTTGATCACCAGTTGATCAAGGTGCGGGATGGCGAAGTTGAACACCCAGCTGTACATCGAACCACCGGCAGCGAAGGCCGCTTTGAAGGGTTTGAGGGTCCAGATGGTGACCAGCACGGTCAGGATCAGGAACGGCGACCAGGCTTTGAAAATTTCGCCCAGACTGTACGGCGAAGGCTGGCTGCCGCCTTTGACAACAGCGGCGCCGACGCTGCCGGTGGCATCGGCGAACGAGCGCTTGGGCTGCCAGACTTTCAGGAACAGAGTCAGCGAAATCAGGCTGGCCAGGGCCGAGGTGATGTCCGGCAGTTCCGGGCCGATGAAGTTCGAAGTGAAGTACTGGGTCACGGCAAAGCTCAGGCCAGCGACCAGGGCGGCAGGCCAGGTCTCTTTGACGCCGCGCAGGCCGTCCATCATGAACACCAACCAGAACGGTACGAACAACGACAGCAGCGGCAGTTGGCGGCCGGTCATAGCGCCGATGTGGAAGGCGTCGATACCGGTGACCTGACCCGCAACGATGATCGGGATACCCAGGGCGCCGAATGCTACGGGTGCGGTGTTGGCGATCAGGCACAGGCCGGCGGCGTACAGCGGGTTGAAGCCCAGGCCAACCAGCAGGGCGGCGGTAATTGCCACCGGGGCACCGAAGCCTGCTGCACCTTCAAGGAAGGCGCCGAAGCAGAAACCGATCAACAGCACCTGCAGGCGTTGGTCGTCGGTAATCGACAGTACGGAGCTGCGGATCACTTCGAACTGGCCACTCTTGACCGTCAGTTTGTAGAGGAACACCGCCGCAACGATGATCCACGCGATAGGCCACAGGCCGTAGGCGAAGCCGTAACCGGCGGCGGCAAAGGCCATGTCGGCAGGCATCTGGAAGGCGAAGATCGCAACCAGGATCGACAACGCGAGGGTGATGCTACCGGCGACGTGCCCCTTCAGACGGAATACCGCCAGGGCGAGGAAGAAAAATACGATCGGGATGACTGCCGCGAGTGCGGACAGACCAAGACTACCAAGCGGGCTGTAGAGCTGTTGCCAGGTTTGCATATGGGGTGGCCCCTAATTGTTGTTGGTCAGCACTGGCATTGGATAATTGGTCAGACCAATTTACAATGTCGAGGCGCTAGGTTAAAAGCCTCGTTATGGGTGTGTCAATTTGTCCTACGAAAACTTTCGTCGGATGGGTGTAGGAATTCGGGCCTGAGCGGCAGGGAAAGTTGCGATCTGATGGGTGTCGTCAGCGTGCGGATAGGCCAGAATAGACAGCCCCGAACGCACTCGGGATTGTGGAGAGCATGTGATGGTTTTTGATCAGGTCCGCCAACGCCGTTTGTCCGACGATATTGTCGAGCGGCTTGAAGGGATGATTCTTGAAGGCACCCTGAGTGCCGGTCAGCGCCTGCCTGCCGAACGAACGCTCGCTGAACAGTTCGGGGTGTCGCGGCCGTCGCTGCGTGAAGCGATCCAGAAGCTGGTGGCCAAAGGATTGCTGGTTAGCCGTCAGGGTGGTGGTAACTACGTGGCTGAGTCATTGGGTTCAACCTTCAGTGACCCTTTGTTGAAGTTGCTGGAGTGCAACCCCGAAGCGCAGCGCGATTTGCTGGAGTTCCGTCATACCCTGGAGGCATCGTGTGCCTATTACGCCGCGATCCGCGCAACCGAGCCTGACCGTTTACGGCTCAAGGCGGCGTTCGATACCCTGCAGGATTGCTACACCCGTAAAGACGAAGTCAGCCGGGCAGAAGAGGGCGTGGCCGATGCCAGTTTTCACCTGGCCATTGCCGAAGCCAGTCACAATGCGGTGCTACTGCACACCATTCGCGGTCTGTTCGACCTGCTCAAGCGCAACGTGGTGACCAACATCGGCGGCATGTACAAGCAGCGTGCAGAAACCCGCGACATGCTGATCGATCAGCACCGGGAGCTGTATCTGGCAATTGTTGAGGGGCGTGCCGAAGATGCCCGTGCGGTGTCGAGCCGGCACATTTTGTACGTGCAGGAAGTGCTGGAAGAAGTGCGTGAAGAAGCGCAGCGAACTGCGCGGGCCGAGCGGCGTAGTGCGCATTAGGTGAAATTTAATCGCGGGGCAAGCCCGCTCCTACGGGATGGCTGAGCACCCGGTGGGAGCGGGCTTGCCCCGCGACAATCAGTCTTCCTTGCCCTTGTTGCGCACGGCACGCTGCAATTCGCGGTCAGAATCACGCTCGCGCTGAGTATCGCGCTTGTCGTATTCCTTCTTGCCCTTGCCGAGCGCGATCTCGCACTTGATCAGGTGCTTGCTCCAATAAATCGACAAGGCCACGCAGGTGTAGCCCTTTTGCTGGACGGCCGCATGCAGGCGCTCCAGCTCACGTCGATTGAGCAGCAGTTTGCGGGTACGTGTAGGGTCGGCGATGACATGCGTACTGGCAGTGGTCAGTGGCGTGATATGGCTACCCATCAGCCAGGCCTCGCCATCTTTGAGCACCACGTAGCTGTCAGTCAGATGCGCCTTGCCGGCACGCAGACTTTTTACTTCCCAACCGGACAGGACCAATCCGGCCTCGAACTTATGCTCGATGAAGTAATCGTGTCGCGCTTTTTTATTCTGCGCGATGGTCCCTGTCGGATGTTTCTTTTGTTTAGCCATAGGGGCGGCATTATAGGCAGTCGTTGCGCTGTCGGCTACGGGGTAGCAGTGCGCTTGAGCCTGTGAGTTGAATCCCGGACAATGCGCGCTCTTTTTTTTGCACAGTTGAGCGTGTTGATGTCGACGGACAAGGTTTCTGTCCATGGTGGCTGGGCCAGTCGCTGGGTGTTTGTGCTGGCGGCAACCGGTGCTGCGGTGGGGTTGGGGAGTATCTGGAAGTTCCCCTACATGGTCGGCGTCTATGGTGGCGGTGCCTTTGTCCTCGTGTTTCTCGCTTGCATCGCACTTATCGGTATTCCAGTGATGCTCGCCGAAACCCTGATCGGCCGACGCACCCGCCAGAGTCCGGCTAACGCGTTGCGCGACCTGGCTGTAGAGGCCGGGCATTCACCGCGGTGGTCCTGGTGGGCCTTCGCCGGGATGATCACAGCGTTGCTGATTCTGTCGTTCTACAGCGTGGTGGGTGGCTGGTCGTTCGACTACATCATCAATATGGGCCGGGGCGATTTTCAAGGCGTGACGGCGGACCAGGTCGGTGGCTATTTCAATGGTGTCATCAGTGACCCTTGGCGCCTCGTGCTGTGGCATAGCCTGTTCATGTTGCTGTCGGCTGCGGTGATCGCACGCGGCGTGGTCGCCGGGTTGGAGAAAAGCCTGCGGATCATGATGCCGCTGCTGTTTTTGCTGTTGGTGATTTTGTTGGGCTATAGCCTGACCACTGGGCATTTCATGCAGGGCCTGCATTTCATGTTCGATTTCGACACCTCGCGCCTGCTTGATGGCCTGCTGCCGGCCATGGGGCATGCCTTCTTTTCCTTGAGTGTCGGGGTGGGCTCGCTGTTGATCTACGGGGCTTACATGCCTAAAGGGTCTTCTATTGGCGGCACCATCGTTGCCGTTGCCCTGCTGGATACCTTTGTGTCGCTGTTGGCAGGTTTGGCCCTGTTCCCGATTGTATTCGCCGCCGGCTTGAACCCCAGTGAGGGGCCGGGGTTGATGTTTGTTGCCTTGCCCTTTGCCTTCGGAAATGTGGCCTTTGGCCAATTGATGGGCGTCGTATTCTTTGTTCTAGTGGCAGTGGCTGCCTGGAGTTCCGCGATTTCGCTGCTTGAACCCATGGTGGCGTACCTGGTGGAGCGTACCGGTGTACGACGTGGCTGGATTACCACCTGGCTGGCGTTCAGTTGCTGGCTGGTGGGCCTGGGAACGGTGTTTTCGTTCAACATCTGGCAGCAGGCGCGCTTCTTTGTGAATGACGACAGCGGCTTTCAGCTCTATCAATGGGGTGTAAGCGGTGGGTTGGATTTCTTTGGCGTCATCGACTTTTTCACCTCGCGGATCATGCTGCCGCTGGGTGGTTTGTGTTTTGTGATTTTCGCTGGTTGGATCATGGGGCGTGAGGCCGTGCGCGACGAGTTGGCGATGCGCAGCCCGCTGCTGTTTGCTCTTACCTTCTTCTTGATGCGCTACGTGGCGCCACTCGGCATTCTGGTTGTGTTTGCCGCTCAGCTTTGGAAGTGACACCTGGATGACTACCCATATTCAACGTTCGGCCCTGCTGCCTTATCCGGCACAAGCGTTGTACGACCTGGTCAACGATGTTGCGCGGTACCCGGAGTTCCTGCCTTGGTGCTCCTCCAGCACCATCCTTGAGGAAAGCGACACGCTGATGCGCGCCAGCCTGGAAGTGGCCAAGGGCGGCATGAGTCAGAAGTTTGTTACTCGCAATGTATTGGTGCCGGGTCAGTCGATTGAGATGAATCTGGAAGAAGGGCCGTTCAATCAGTTGCATGGTTTGTGGATCTTCAAGCCGCTCGGCGACAAGGCCTGCAAAATCAGCTTGGACCTGTCTTTCGACTATGCCGGGCCGCTGGTGCGGGCGACACTCGGCCCACTGTTCAATCAGGCCGCCAACACGCTGGTGGACGCCTTCTGCCAGCGAGCCAAGCAAATCAATGGCTGAGGCGCTGCTGCAAGTCGAGGTGGTTTACGCTACCGCTGAGCAGCAATGGCTGCTGGTGGTAGAAGTGGCACCCGGCACTACCGTGCGTGAGGCAGTGCGTGTGTCGGGGATCGCCGAGCAAGTGCCGGGGCTGGATATAGAAGCCTGCCCTTTGGGCATTTTCGGTAAGGTTGTCAGCGAGAGCGCGCAGCAGGCCGTTGCCGAGGGTGACCGTATCGAGTTGTACCGGCCGTTGCTGGTCGATCCCAAAGAAATCCGCAAGCAGCGCGCCGCCAAGGTGGCCAGGGTGTTCAAGAAAGCCAAGCGTTAATGTCTGCTGGGGCTTGGTGGGAGCGGGCTTGCCCCGCGATTGCGTTTCGTCAGTCAAATCGCATCGCGGGGCAAGCCCGCTCCTACAGGATAAGCAAGACAGTGCTCAACAGGCACAAAAAAGCCCGGAAGATCCGGGCTTTTCTTTGCCTGCAGAAAATTTACTGAGGCGAAGTCTCGATTGGAGCAGGGGTCGGTACCGGAATCGTTTCGATGGTATCGACTTCGCGCTGGATCTTTTCTTCCAGCGAGCCAGGCTTGGCTGGGGTTTCTTTGACCGGTTCGACCTGTTCGGTGGTGCTTGGCTGTGCCGGGCTGACGCTGGTGTCACCACTGCCACCCAGGATTTCCTGGTCGCGGCTGACACCTGGCATGAAGTCACCTGACAGGCTGACCAACTGATCGCTTTCGTTAAAGAAAATGCTCATGCGTTCCTGCTGGCGTTGGCCGCCACCAGGCTGCAGGCTGTACAGGTAATCCCAACGATTAGTGTGGAAGGTATCCTGGATCAGCGGGTTGCCCATGATAAACCGTACTTGCCGACGGGTCATTCCAGGGCGTAATTGGTCTATCATATCTTGCGTGACGACATTGCCCTGCTGGATGTCGATTTTGTAAACCCCGGGGAACGAGCAACCGGCGAGTGCGAGCAGTCCCACAAAGGTGAGGCTGGTTAGCAAGAGCTTGGTGTTTTGCATCGGTGGGCGACTTCCACTATCTTGGCTGGACAACGTAAACCCCGATCATACCCGTATTCAGAGAAGCTGCGAAGCAGCATCGGCGAGAAAGCTGACCATGGTTGAAAATAGCGAACTGCGCAAAGCCGGTCTCAAGGTGACACTGCCTCGAGTTAAAATTCTACAGATGCTCGACTCTACCGAGCAGCGTCACATGAGTGCTGAGGATGTCTACAAGGCGCTGATGGAGGCTGGCGAAGATGTCGGTCTGGCCACGGTGTACCGTGTTCTGACCCAGTTCGAAGCCGCTGGCCTGGTTGTGCGCCATAACTTCGACGGCGGTCACGCCGTATTCGAGCTGGCCGATGGCGGCCACCACGACCATATGGTCAACGTGGAGTCTGGCGAGGTTATCGAGTTCTTCGACGTGGAAATTGAAAAGCGTCAGAAAGAGATCGTTGCCGAGCACGGCTTCGAGCTGGTTGACCATAATCTGGTCTTGTACGTGCGCAAGAAAAAGTAAGCAAACGTTTCTTGCTGTACAGCAACAAAGGCGACCCGAGGGTCGCCTTTGTGCTTTTCGGGGGTATCACGCCTTGCTGGTAACGACCATCTTGCGGGCATGGGCCAGCGATTCTTTGGTCAGATCGATACCGCCCAGCATCCGTGCTACCTCTTCGACCCGCTCGCGCTTGCCCAGGCTGGCCACTGCGGTATGTGTGGCGTCGCTGTTACGCACCTTGTGGGCAAACAGGTGGTGATGGCCTTGCGCGGCGACCTGGGGGAGGTGGGTTACGGTCAATACCTGGCCTCGTTCACCCAGGCGCCGCAGCAACTGGCCGACGATTTCCGCAGTAGGGCCACCGATACCCACGTCCACTTCGTCGAACACCAGTGTCGGAATGCGCGAGGTCTGCGCGGTGATGACCTGAATGGCCAGGCTGATACGCGAGAGCTCGCCACCGGAGGCGACCTTGGCCAGGCCTTTAAGTGGCTGGCCTGGGTTGGCGCTGACCAGCAATTCAACCTGTTCCAGGCCGTGAGGCGATAGATCATCGCTGCCGTTAGCGTGCAGCTCGATGCTGAAGCGGCCGCCAGGCATGCCCAGGCGCTGAATTTCCTGTTCGACCGCAGCGGACAGCTGGCTAGCGGCCTGACCGCGTAGAGCGCTCAGCTCGCTGGCTTTGTCCTGGTAGTGGCGGGCATAGGCAGCGAGTTCCTCGCCGAGTCGCTCGATCGATTCGTCATTGGCATTGAGCCCTTCGAGTTCGTCCATCAGCCGCTGTTGCAGGTTGGCCAGCTCGGTGGGGTGCACGCGATGCTTGCGGGCGAGGGTATAGATAGTGTCGAGACGCTCTTCAAGTTGCTGTAAGCGAGCAGGATCGGCGTCGAAGTTGTCCAAAAAGCGGTTCAGCTCACCCACGGCCTCTTCAACTTGAATCTGCGCGCTGGCAATCATATTGGCCGCTTCGCCCAGGGCCTTGGGCGCATTCTGCACTGCGGTTAGCCGATTGAGGCTAGCGGTCAGGGCGTTGAGCACATTCCCGGAGTCACTTTCGCTGCAGTGATCGATGACCTGGCGGCAAATGCCGAACAGCGCTTCGGCGTTGGTCAGGTTCTTGTGCTCCTGTTCCAGCTGTTCCAGTTCGTTCTCGCCCAGGCCCAGGTTGTCGAGCTCTTCAAGCTGATAACTGAGCAGTTGATGCTGGGCGCGCTGTTCGTCGCCGGAGTTGGAGAGCCGCTCAAGTTCCTGGCGAGTCTGGCGCCAGCGCTGGGCAGCCAGTTGAACCTGGCGCGCCAGGTCGGTGGCGCCTGCGTATTCATCGAGCAGGCGGCGATGAGTGTCGGACTTCAGCAGCGACTGGTGCTCATGCTGGCTGTGGATATCAATGAGCAGCTCGCCGAGCGCCTTGAGGTCGCCGAGAGGGCATGGCGTGCCGTTGATGTAACCGCGGCTGCGGCCTTCGGCGGTAATGACACGGCGCAGAATGCATGGGCCGTCGTTATCTAAATCGCGCTCGGCCAGCCAGGTGCGGGCTTCGGGGATGTCGCCGAGGTCGAAGGTGGCCAGAATGTCGGCCTTATCGGCGCCTGGGCGCACCACGCCGCTGTCGGCGCGATCACCCAGGGTCAGCCCCAGGGCATCGAGCATGATCGATTTACCGGCCCCGGTTTCACCGGTGATGACACTCATCCCACGGGCGAGCTCGAGGTCCAGGTGTTCGACGATGGCGTAGTTGTGTACGGACAGGTGCACCAGCATTGGGGCGGCTCCCAGGCGTTAAGTCTGGTTATTTATACAGTGTTTTTAAATCGGCTGACAATGCTGATATTTAGTTCAATTTGGTTATCAGGACGGCGTTCTGATCGCCAGGGGTTATGAGCGGATGTGTACAAGCTGCGCGACAGCCCTTGAACCTGGGTTTTACGACCCCATATAGGCGGCAGAAGCGCGAGTACGACTCGCTGACACCATTCGAGAGGAGAGATTTTATGGCTGACGAACAGCTGGATGAACAGAATCTGAACGCCGAAGCCACTGGCGACCAAGAGCTGAGCGCCCGCGTGCAGGTGCTCGAAGAGCAGCTGGCGGCGGCCCAGGATCAATCCCTGCGTACCGCGGCTGACCTGCAGAACGTGCGCCGTCGCGCCGAGCAAGATGTAGAAAAGGCGCACAAGTTCGCCCTGGAAAAATTCGCCGGTGACCTGCTGCCGGTCATCGACAGCCTCGAGCGTGGTCTGGAACTGTCCAGCCCGGACGACGAGAGCATTCGCCCGATGCGTGAAGGCATCGAGCTGACCCTGAAAATGTTCCACGACACCCTCAAGCGCTACAACCTTGAAGCGATTGACCCGCACGGCGAACCGTTCAACGCCGAGCAGCACCAGGCCATGGCTATGCAAGAAAGCGCCGAGGTCGAGCCTAACAGCGTGCTCAAGGTGTTCCAGAAGGGCTATCAGCTCAACGGTCGCCTGCTGCGCCCGGCCATGGTCGTGGTCAGCAAGGCCCCTGCAGCGGTTTCGCCGTCGATTGACGAGCAGGCTTGAAATCGTTTCGGGCGCCCCCATTTAGGTGTCAAGCATTCAAGTATTACCGCGGGTAGCCACCACTGCTGCGGCAACCAAATTCAAGTTTCGGGAGAGTTAACATGGGCAAAATCATCGGTATCGACTTGGGGACCACCAACTCGTGTGTCTCCATTCTGGAAAACGGCAACGTTAAAGTTATCGAAAACGCTGAAGGCGCGCGTACCACGCCGTCGATCATCGCTTACGCCAACGATGGCGAGATCCTGGTAGGTCAGTCGGCCAAGCGTCAGGCTGTCACCAACCCGCACAACACCCTGTACGCGGTAAAACGTCTGATCGGCCGTCGCTTCGAAGAAGAAGTGGTGCAGAAAGACATCCAGATGGTTCCGTACAAAATCGTCAAGGCTGACAACAACGACGCCTGGGTTGAAGTCAACGGCCAGAAAATGGCACCACCTCAGATCTCTGCCGAGATCCTGAAGAAGATGAAGAAGACTGCCGAAGACTACCTCGGCGAGCCAGTCACCGAAGCGGTCATCACCGTTCCGGCCTACTTCAACGACAGCCAGCGTCAGGCCACCAAAGATGCCGGTCGCATCGCAGGCCTGGACGTAAAACGTATCATCAACGAACCAACCGCAGCTGCACTGGCTTACGGTATGGACAAGGCTAAAGGCGATCACACCGTGATCGTTTACGACCTCGGCGGTGGTACCTTCGACGTTTCGGTTATCGAAATTGCTGAAGTTGATGGCGAGCACCAGTTCGAAGTACTGGCCACCAACGGTGACACCTTCCTCGGTGGTGAAGACTTTGACATTCGTCTGATCGACTACCTTGTCGACGAATTCAAGAAAGAAAGCGGCATGAACCTCAAAGGTGACCCGCTGGCCATGCAGCGCCTGAAAGAAGCTGCTGAAAAAGCCAAGATCGAGCTGTCTTCGAGCCAGATGACCGATGTCAACCTGCCGTACATCACTGCAGACGCCACCGGTCCTAAGCACCTGAACGTGAAGATCTCCCGCGCCAAGCTGGAGTCGCTGGTTGAAGACCTGGTTCAGCGCACCATCGAGCCATGCCGTATCGCTATGAAAGATGCCGGTATCGACGTCAGCAAGATCGACGACGTGATCCTGGTTGGCGGTCAGACCCGTATGCCGCTGGTACAGAAAGCTGTTACCGATTTCTTCGGTAAAGAAGCTCGTAAAGACGTCAACCCTGACGAAGCTGTTGCCATGGGTGCTGCGATCCAGGGTGCGGTACTGGCCGGTGACGTGAAAGACGTACTGCTGCTGGACGTCAGCCCGCTGACCCTGGGTATCGAAACCATGGGTGGCGTGATGACCGCGCTGATCGAGAAGAACACCACTATCCCGACCAAAAAGTCGCAAGTGTTCTCGACTGCCGATGACAACCAGAGCGCTGTGACCATTCACGTGCTGCAAGGTGAGCGTAAGCAGGCTGCACAGAACAAGTCCCTGGGCAAGTTCGACCTGGCCGAGATTCCACCAGCACCACGTGGCGTGCCACAGATCGAAGTAACCTTCGACATCGACGCCAACGGCATTCTGCACGTAGGCGCCAAAGACAAGGCTACTGGCAAGACTCAGTCGATCGTGATCAAGGCCAACTCCGGTCTGTCTGATGAAGAAATTCAACAGATGATCCGTGACGCTGAAGCGAACTCGGAAGAAGACCGCAAGTTCGAAGAGCTGGCCGCTGCCCGTAACCAGGGTGATGCACTGGTTCACTCGACTCGCAAAATGGTCGCTGATGCCGGTGACAAGGTCACTGCTGAAGAGAAAACCGCAATCGAGGCTGCTGTTGTTGCCCTGGAAGCCGCTGTTAAAGGCGACGACAAGGCCGCAATCGACGCCAAGGTTGAAGAGCTGTCGAAAGTGTCGGCTCCGGTTGCTCAGAAAATGTACGCCGAGCAACAGGCCGAACAGCCACAAGCTGGCGCGCAGCAGGCTGAAGAAGCTAAGCACGACGACGTCGTTGACGCTGAGTTCGAAGAAGTCAAAGACAACAAGTAATTGCTACAGGTTGTCGGCCAGCCAGCTGCGGTTTAGCAGTTGGCTGGTAGGATGTCGCCGCGCGGGGGCTTGCTCCCGCGTTGGCGTGTCTGGAATACCCGAAATTTTACAGCATCTGTCTGATCCATCTGGCGGGCGGGTGCTGGCGGCACAGCGCGGAATGCGCAGAGGTTTGCCGAACGTCCTCAAGAGTGCAAAGACTTATGGCAAAGCGTGACTATTACGAAGTTCTGGGAGTTGAGCGCGGCTCCAGTGAAGCGGACCTGAAGAAGGCCTATCGTCGTCTGGCGATGAAGCATCACCCGGACCGTAACCCTGATGACAAAGAGTCGGAAGAGAAATTCAAAGAAGCCAACGAGGCTTACGAAGTGCTCTCCGATGCCAGCAAGCGCGCAGCCTATGACCAGTATGGTCATGCGGGTGTCGATCCGAGCATGGGTGGCGGCGGTGCCGGCTTCGGTGGCGCGAACTTCTCCGACATTTTCGGTGATGTGTTCAGCGACTTCTTCGGTGGTGGCCGTGGTGGCTCGCGCGGTGGTGCCCAGCGTGGCAGCGACCTGCGTTACACCCTGGAGCTGAATCTGGAAGAAGCAGTGCGCGGTACCACCGTTAATATCCGGGTGCCGACACTGGTCAACTGCGAGCCGTGCGATGGCTCTGGTGCCAAGAAAGGTTCCTCGCCTTCGACCTGCCCGACCTGTGGCGGTATCGGCCAGGTGCGGATGCAGCAGGGCTTCTTCTCGGTCCAGCAGACCTGCCCGCGCTGCCATGGCCAGGGCAAGATCATCACTGACCCGTGCAATTCCTGCCACGGCGAAGGTCGTGTCGAAGAGTACAAAACCCTCTCGGTCAAAGTGCCGGCGGGTGTTGATACCGGCGACCGTATTCGCCTGTCTGGTGAAGGTGAAGCCGGCTCTCACGGTGGGCCGACCGGTGACCTGTACGTTGTCATCAACGTGCGCGAGCACCCGATCTTCCAGCGTGATGGCAAGCACCTGTACTGCGAAGTACCGATCAGCTACACCGATGCTGCGCTGGGTGGCGAGCTGGAAGTGCCGACGCTCGATGGTCGGGTGAAGCTGAAGATCCCGGAAGGTACCCAGACCGGCAAGCAGTTCCGCTTGCGTGGTAAAGGTGTTGCCCCGGTTCGTGGCGGCGGTGCTGGCGACCTGATGTGTCGCGTTGCGGTCGAAACTCCGGTCAACCTCAGTCGGCGTCAGCGTGAGCTGCTCGAAGAGCTGCGCGACTCGCTGGATGGTGACAGTTCCCACTCGCCCAAGGCCAATGGCTGGTTTGAAGGCGTAAAGCGCTTCTTCGGCGACTTGTAAGAAGGAATAGGGCATGCGACGTATAGCGGTAATGGGCGCGGCAGGGCGCATGGGTAAAACCCTGATTGAAGCCGTGCAGCAAACGCCAGGGGCCGGATTGACGGCGGCGATCGATCGTCCTGACAGCTCGCTGGTTGGGGCTGATGCGGGTGAGTTGGCGGCGCTGGGTCGGATCGGTGTGCTGTTGTCCGATGATCTGGCCAAGGTTGCCGATGAGTTCGACGTGTTGATCGACTTCACGCACCCGTCGGTCACCTTGAAGAACCTGGCGTTTTGCCGCAAGGCAGGCAAGGCCATGATCATCGGTACTACCGGCTTCACCGTCGAAGAAAAGCAGTTGCTGGCCGAGGCCGGTAAAGACATCCCGATCGTGTTTGCTGCCAACTTCAGCGTGGGTGTCAACCTGAGCCTGAAGCTGCTGGACATGGCTGCGCGCGTGCTGGGTGATGATGTAGATATCGAAATCATCGAAGCGCACCACCGCCATAAAGTCGATGCCCCGTCGGGGACCGCGCTGCGCATGGGTGAAGTCGTTGCCAATGCCTTGGGGCGTGACCTGCAGGAAGTGGCTGTTTATGGTCGCGAAGGCCAGACTGGCGCCCGTGATCGCAAGACCATTGGCTTTGCCACGGTCCGCGCTGGTGACGTGGTCGGTGATCACACTGTGCTGTTCGCCGCTGAGGGTGAGCGCCTGGAAATCACCCACAAGGCTTCCAGTCGCATGACCTTCGCCAAGGGGGCCGTACGTGCTGCCCTGTGGCTGGACGGTCGCGAGCCTGGCCTGTACGACATGCAAGACGTGCTCGACCTGCGTTGAGCGGGGTTTTTTCATATCTGGTGGGAGCGGGCTTGCCCCGCGATGCGATGTCACTGACAAGCTTCAATCGCGGGGCAAGCCCGCTCCTACAGGTACTTTCCCGTCCTACTGTCGCAATCCTGTGCCTTTCGGGCACATCAGTGGTAGACCAAAAAAGCGTTTTTCTGTAAGCTACAGCTTTAGTGTGTCCACTAAAAGCGCGCAGATAATTCGACGAAGAAAGCGGGGTGACGTGTCTATACGTCATTCCGCTTTTTTGCAACCTGCGATCGCCCCTTCAGGCTTTATTTTTGGGAGGTCTTCTTGACTAAGCCAGCCATACTCGCCCTTGCCGATGGCAGCATTTTTCGCGGTGAAGCCATTGGAGCCGACGGTCAGACCGTTGGTGAGGTGGTGTTCAACACCGCAATGACCGGCTATCAGGAAATCCTGACTGACCCTTCCTATGCGCAGCAAATCGTTACCCTGACTTACCCGCACATCGGCAACACCGGCACTACGCCGGAAGACGCCGAGTCCGACCGTGTCTGGTCGGCTGGCCTGGTGATTCGCGACCTGCCTCTGATTGCCAGCAACTGGCGTAACAAGCAGTCGCTGCCTGATTACCTTAAAGCCAACAATGTCGTAGCGATCGCCGGTATCGATACGCGTCGTCTGACGCGCATCCTGCGTGAGAAGGGCGCGCAGAATGGCTGCATCCTGGCTGGCGACAACATCACTGAAGAGGCCGCAATCGCAGCCGCTCGCGGTTTTCCAGGCCTCAAGGGCATGGATCTGGCGAAAGTCGTCAGCACCAAGTCCGCCTACGAATGGCGCTCCAGCGTCTGGGAACTGAAAACCGACAGCCACGCGACTGTCGACGCTGCCGAACTGCCGTACCACGTGGTTGCCTACGATTACGGCGTCAAGCTGAACATCCTGCGCATGCTGGTTGCGCGTGGTTGCCGCCTGACCGTGGTGCCTGCGCAAACCCCAGCCAGCGAAGTCCTGGCACTCAATCCTGATGGTGTGTTCCTGTCCAACGGCCCTGGCGATCCGGAGCCATGCGACTACGCCATCCAGGCCATCAAAGACATCCTCGAAACCGAAATCCCGGTGTTCGGTATCTGCCTGGGCCATCAGTTGCTGGCTCTGGCTTCCGGTGCCAAGACTGTGAAAATGGGTCATGGTCACCACGGTGCCAACCACCCGGTCCAGGATCTGGATACCGGCGTCGTGATGATCACCAGCCAGAACCACGGTTTTGCGGTCGATGAAGCCACCTTGCCAAGCAACGTGCGCGCCATTCACAAGTCGCTGTTCGACGGCACCCTGCAAGGTATCGAGCGCACCGACAAGAGCGCGTTCAGCTTCCAGGGTCACCCTGAAGCCAGCCCAGGCCCGACCGATGTCGCGCCACTGTTCGACCGTTTCATCGACGCCATGGCCAAGCGCCGCTGAGCATCTGGTGAGAAGGCCCTGAACCGGTGCAAGCCGCGTTCAGGTGCCCCCAAGAATGTTCAATGCGGCTTGCCGACTGACCTGCGGAATTGAGTGATACCCATGCCAAAACGTACAGACATTAAAAGCATCCTGATTCTCGGCGCTGGCCCGATCGTTATCGGCCAGGCCTGTGAGTTCGACTACTCCGGCGCCCAGGCCTGTAAAGCCCTGCGCGAGGAAGGCTACCGCGTCATCCTGGTTAACTCTAACCCAGCGACCATCATGACCGACCCGGCCATGGCCGACGCTACCTACATCGAGCCGATCAAATGGCAGACCGTTGCCAAGATCATCGAAAAAGAGCGCCCTGATGCGCTGCTGCCGACCATGGGTGGCCAGACTGCTCTGAACTGCGCCCTGGATCTGGAGCGCGAAGGCGTTCTGGAAAAATTCGGCGTGGAAATGATTGGTGCCAACGCTGACACCATCGACAAAGCTGAAGACCGTTCGCGCTTCGATACCGCGATGAAGGCCATTGGCCTGGAGTGCCCGCGCTCCGGCATCGCTCACAGCATGGAAGAGGCCAACGCGGTTCTCGAGAAGCTGGGCTTCCCATGCATCATCCGTCCATCCTTCACCATGGGTGGCACCGGTGGCGGTATCGCATACAACCGCGAAGAGTTCGAAGAAATCTGCGCCCGTGGTCTGGACCTGTCGCCGACCAAAGAGCTGCTGATCGACGAATCGCTGATCGGTTGGAAAGAGTACGAGATGGAAGTGGTCCGTGACAAAAAGGACAACTGCATCATCGTTTGCTCCATCGAAAACTTCGATCCGATGGGCGTGCACACCGGTGACTCGATCACCGTTGCTCCAGCGCAGACCCTGACCGACAAGGAATATCAAATCATGCGCAACGCCTCGCTGGCGGTGCTGCGTGAGATCGGCGTTGAAACCGGCGGTTCCAACGTTCAGTTCGGTATTTGCCCGAACACTGGCCGTATGGTCGTGATCGAGATGAACCCGCGTGTGTCGCGTTCCTCGGCGCTGGCTTCCAAAGCTACCGGCTTCCCGATCGCCAAAATCGCCGCCAAGCTGGCGGTTGGTTACACCCTCGACGAGCTGCAGAACGACATCACTGGCGGCCGCACTCCAGCGTCCTTCGAACCGTCGATCGACTACGTCGTTACCAAGCTGCCGCGCTTTGCCTTCGAGAAATTCCCGAAAGCCGACGCCCGCCTGACCACCCAGATGAAATCTGTGGGTGAAGTCATGGCCATCGGCCGCACCTTCCAGGAATCGCTGCAGAAAGCGCTGCGTGGTCTGGAAGTGGGTGTTTGTGGTCTGGACCCAAAAGTCGATCTGGCCAGCCCTGAAGCTACCAGCATCCTCAAGCGTGAGCTGACCGTTCCGGGTGCAGAGCGTATCTGGTACGTCGCAGACGCTATGCGCTCCGGCATGACCTGTGACGAAATCTTCGCCCTGACCGGTATCGACCACTGGTTCCTGGTGCAGATGGAAGACCTGATCAAAGAAGAAGAGAAGGTCAAAACCCTGGCCCTGTCGGCCATCGACAAAGACATGATGCTGCGCCTGAAGCGTAAAGGCTTCTCCGACCAGCGTCTGGCCAAGCTGCTGGGTATCACCGACAAGAACCTGCGTCGTCACCGCCACAAGCTGGAAGTATTCCCGGTTTACAAGCGCGTTGACACCTGCGCCGCCGAATTCGCCACCGACACCGCCTACCTGTACTCGACCTATGAGGAAGAGTGCGAGGCCAACCCGTCGACCCGCGACAAGATCATGATCCTGGGTGGTGGTCCTAACCGTATCGGCCAAGGTATCGAGTTCGACTACTGCTGCGTACACGCGGCACTGGCGCTGCGTGAAGATGGTTACGAGACCATCATGGTCAACTGCAACCCGGAAACCGTTTCAACTGACTACGACACCTCTGATCGCCTGTACTTCGAGCCGCTGACCCTGGAAGACGTGCTGGAAGTGGTGCGCGTCGAGAAGCCAAAAGGCGTGATCGTTCACTACGGTGGCCAGACTCCGCTGAAGCTGGCTCGCGCCTTGGAAGAAGCTGGCGTACCGATCATCGGTACCAGCCCGGATGCTATTGACCGCGCCGAAGACCGTGAGCGCTTCCAGCAGATGGTTCAGCGTCTGAACCTGCTGCAGCCGCCAAACGCCACCGTGCGCAGCGAAGACGAAGCCATTCGCGCCGCTGGCCAGATCGGTTACCCACTGGTTGTGCGTCCGTCCTATGTACTGGGCGGTCGAGCCATGGAGATCGTCTACGAGCTGGATGAGCTCAAGCGCTACCTGCGTGAAGCGGTACAAGTGTCCAACGACAGCCCGGTGCTGCTCGATCACTTCCTCAACTGCGCCATCGAAATGGACGTGGATGCGGTCTGCGACGGCACTGATGTGGTGATCGGCGCAATCATGCAGCACATTGAGCAAGCGGGTGTTCACTCCGGTGACTCGGCATGTTCGCTGCCGCCGTACTCGCTGCCAGCCCACGTTCAGGACGAAGTCCGCGTACAGGTCAAGAAAATGGCCCTGGAACTGGGCGTTGTCGGTCTGATGAACGTGCAGCTGGCTCTGCAGGGCGACAAGATCTACGTGATTGAAGTCAACCCGCGTGCCTCGCGTACCGTGCCTTTCGTGTCCAAGTGCATCGGCACTTCGCTGGCGATGATTGCTGCCCGCGTCATGGCTGGTAAATCGCTGAAAGAACTCGGCTTCACCCAGGAAATCATTCCTAACTTCTACAGCGTCAAGGAAGCGGTATTCCCGTTTGCCAAGTTCCCAGGGGTTGACCCGATCCTCGGCCCTGAGATGAAATCTACGGGTGAAGTCATGGGTGTCGGCGATAGCTTCGGTGAGGCCTTCGCAAAAGCTCAGATGGGTGCCAGCGAAGTGCTGCCGACCGGCGGTACTGCGTTCATCAGTGTGCGTGATGACGACAAGCCTCAAGTGGCGGGTGTTGCGCGTGACCTGATCGCCCTGGGCTTTGAAGTGGTTGCCACTGTCGGTACCGCCAAGGTTATCGAAGCGGCGGGCCTGAAAGTGCGTCGCGTGAACAAGGTGACCGAGGGCCGTCCGCATGTGGTCGACATGATCAAGAACGACGAAGTGTCGTTGATCATCAATACCACTGAAGGTCGCCAGTCGATCGCTGACTCCTACTCGATTCGTCGCAATGCGTTGCAGCACAAGATTTACTGCACCACCACCATTGCGGCCGGTGAAGCCATCTGCGAAGCGTTGAAATTCGGCCCTGAAAAGACCGTTCGTCGCTTGCAGGATCTGCATGCAGGACTCAAAGCATGAGCATTACCAAGTACCCGATGACCGTCCAGGGCGCTCGCGCCCTGGAGGAAGAGCTTCTTTTCCTGAGCAAGACCGAGCGTCCGCGTTTGAGTCAGGCAATCGGTGAAGCCCGTGAGCTGGGCGACCTCAAGGAAAACGCTGAGTACCATGCTGCCCGCGAAGAGCAAGGCATGGTCGAGGCGCGTATCCGTGATATCGAAGGTCGTCTGCAGAACTCGGTCGTGATCGATGTGACCACCATTGCCCATACCGGCAAGGTCATCTTCGGTACCACCGTAGACCTGGAAAACACCGAAACCGGCGATCAGGTGACTTACCAGATCGTTGGCGAAGACGAAGCCGACATCAAGAAAGGCAAGCTCTCGGCCAGTGCACCAATCGCCCGCGCCATTATCGGCAAGGAAGAGGGTGACGCTGTCGTCGTCAAGACGCCAAGTGGCACGGTCGAGTACGAGATTGTCGAAGTCAAACACATCTGACCGGCGCCTGCAGGCGCCAACCCTCGAGGGTATCCTCTGGCAGCTGGCCCAGGTTTTCTGGGTTGGCGGCCTGTGGGTGTTTCATGTGGGGTTGGTGCCGGCGCTGAAAGTCAGTGGTCTGGCGCCGCTATTGGTGCAGGACGTTGCTGTGCAGATTGACCGCTGGTTGATCGGCGTAGCTGCAGTCGGCCTGTTGACCCAGTTGGCGGTGTTGGTGAGGTTGCGTGGAGTGGCTGCCTGGTGGCAGACATTCAGCGGCCAGATGCTGCTGGTGGGGTTTGCCGCCTGCGTCGGCTACTACACCTTGCGCTACGGTATTTCCGTCGGAGAGCGTTGGCAGATGTTCTGCTTCGTGATCCTGGGGATCAGCGGTATCGTGCTGGCGGCTCAGCCAGTCCCGACCAGGGCGCGTGATTCGCGCCGCTGATCGGAGCCACTGTTACTTGTAACGGTGGATGTTGGACAGTTGCTTGTTCGGTTGTGGGTTCTTGCGGTACAGCAGCACCATCTTGCCGATGATCTGAACTTGCTCTGCGCGACCGACCTTGCTCAGTTCGTCCATCACGGCCTTGCGCTCTTCGCGATCTTCGAGCTTGACCTGGACCTTGATCAGTTCATGATCAGCCAGGGCACGCTCCAGTTCGGCGAGGACACCTTCGGTCAAGCCATTGCCCGCCACGATCAGAACCGGCTTCAGGTCGTGACCAATGGATTTGTACTGTTTCTTCTGCTCGTTATTGAGCGGCATAATCTGACCCTTTGTCTGATTCTGTAAAAATGGCGGCCATTTTACCCGAGGGCCCGTGGATCCGCCCAGTTAATCACGACCCTTATCATCGAGGTGCCCAGTGGCGCGTTCCAAGACAAGCAAAAAGTGGCTGGAAAGGCATGTCAGCGACCCCTATGTGAAACAGGCACAGAAGGACGGTTACCGCTCGCGTGCGAGCTACAAGCTTCTGGAAGTTCAGGAAAAATACAAGCTGATCCGTCCAGGCATGAGCGTCGTTGACCTCGGCGCAGCCCCGGGTGGCTGGTCGCAGGTGACCAGTCGTCTGATCGGCGGTCAGGGCCGCCTGATTGCCTCGGACATCCTGGAAATGGACAGCATTCCCGACGTTACCTTCATCCAGGGTGACTTTACCCAGGATGAAGTGCTGGCGCAGATTCTTGAGGCGGTAGGTAATTCGCACGTAGACCTTGTGATTTCCGACATGGCCCCCAATATGAGTGGAACGCCTGCCGTGGATATCCCCAAGGCCATGTTTCTGTGCGAACTGGCGCTCGATCTGGCTACCCGGGTACTCAAGCCGGGCGGTGATTTCCTGATCAAGATCTTCCAGGGCGAAGGGTTTGATGTTTACCTGAAGGACGCTCGTCAGAAATTCGACAAGGTCCAGATGTTCAAACCTGACTCTTCACGGGACAGTTCCCGCGAACAGTACTTGCTGGCACGGGGTTATCGCGGCGAGTAAGGCTTCAGGCCGGTGACTTTCAGGGTAACCGATAGTATTTTCCAATCGGCTGTCCTGCCTGACCTGGGTGAACATCGTGTAGTCTAGGTTTCACAAAGGGTTACAGACGGCGCCTGCAGATGTGTAGGTAATGTAGTAAGTTAGGCCGGTGAATATCATGCGAGGCACGGCTGCGCCGTCAGCCGGCTTCAGAGGGTAGCTAATTGAACGATATGGCAAAGAACTTGATCCTGTGGTTGATCATCGCGGCTGTCCTGGTGACAGTGATGAACAACTTCTCCAGCCCGAATGAGCCACAGACCCTCAACTATTCCGACTTCATTCAGCAGGTCAAGGACGGCAAGGTCGAGCGCGTAGCGGTCGACGGCTATGTCATTACCGGCAAACGTACCGATGGCGACAGCTTCAAGACCATCCGTCCAGCCATTCAGGACAACGGTCTGATTGGCGACCTGGTCGACAACCATGTTGTGGTCGAAGGCAAGCAGCCTGAGCAGCAGTCCATCTGGACCCAGCTGCTGGTAGCCAGCTTCCCGATCCTGGTGATCATCGCCGTATTCATGTTCTTCATGCGCCAGATGCAAGGCGGTGCAGGCGGCAAGGGCGGGCCGATGAGCTTTGGTAAGAGCAAGGCTCGGCTGTTGTCCGAAGATCAGGTGAAAACCACCCTGGCCGACGTTGCAGGTTGCGACGAAGCCAAGGAAGAAGTGGGTGAGTTGGTCGAATTCCTGCGCGATCCGGGCAAGTTCCAACGCCTGGGTGGTCGTATTCCTCGCGGTGTGCTGATGGTCGGCCCGCCAGGTACCGGTAAAACCCTGCTGGCCAAGGCCATTGCTGGTGAGGCCAAGGTGCCGTTTTTCACCATCTCTGGTTCTGACTTCGTTGAAATGTTCGTGGGTGTTGGTGCAAGCCGCGTCCGTGACATGTTCGAGCAGGCCAAGAAACACGCGCCGTGCATTATCTTCATCGACGAGATCGACGCCGTTGGTCGCCATCGTGGCGCTGGCATGGGTGGCGGTCACGACGAACGTGAGCAGACCCTCAACCAGTTGCTGGTAGAGATGGACGGCTTCGAAATGAATGACGGCATCATTGTCATTGCTGCAACCAACCGTCCGGACGTTCTCGACCCAGCGTTGCTGCGTCCTGGTCGTTTCGACCGTCAGGTTGTGGTCGGCTTGCCGGATATCCGCGGTCGCGAACAGATCCTCAAAGTACACATGCGTAAAGTGCCGGTTGGCGAAAACGTCAATCCTGCGGTCATTGCGCGTGGCACCCCTGGTTTCTCCGGTGCCGACCTTGCCAACTTGGTCAACGAAGCTTCGCTGTTTGCTGCTCGCGCAAGTAAACGCGTTGTAGAAATGAAAGAGTTCGAGCTGGCCAAAGACAAGATCATGATGGGCGCTGAGCGCAAAACCATGGTCATGTCCGAAAAAGAGAAACGCAATACCGCTTACCACGAAGCTGGTCACGCCATTGTTGGTCGCGTTGTGCCTGAGCATGACCCGGTCTACAAGGTGTCGATCATTCCGCGTGGCCGTGCCCTGGGTGTCACCATGTTCCTCCCTGAAGAGGATCGTTACAGCCTGTCCAAGCGCGCACTGATCAGCCAGATCTGTTCGTTGTACGGCGGCCGTATTGCCGAGGAAATGACTCTTGGCTTTGACGGCGTGACCACCGGTGCCTCCAACGACATCATGCGGGCCAGTCAGATCGCCCGGAACATGGTTACCAAGTGGGGCCTTTCTGAGAAGCTCGGCCCGTTGATGTACGCTGAAGAAGAGGGTGAAGTGTTCCTCGGTCGCAGTGCAGGCTCGCAGCATGCCAGTGTCTCGGGTGAAACGGCCAAACTGATCGACTCCGAAGTGCGCAGCATCATTGATCAGTGCTACGCCACCGCCAAGCAGATCCTTACGGACAACCGTGACAAGCTTGATGCGATGGCCGATGCGTTGATGAAGTACGAGACCATTGATGCCGAGCAGATCGACGACATCATGGCGGGGCGTACTCCACGCGAACCGCGTGATTGGGAAGATGGCTCGGGCACTCCTGCTCCGCAGAGTGATCGTCCGGAATCGCCAATCGGCGGCCCAGCGGCGCAAATCTAAGGGCTCCTATGACGTCACAGCAGTACCCAACCCGGTTGCCTTGCGGCAACCGGGTTCTTGATTTGTCTCGTACCCATGTCATGGGTATCCTCAATATCACCCCTGATTCCTTCTCCGATGGCGGACGCTTCAATCAGCGTGATGCTGCCTTGCGCCATGCCGAAGCAATGGTAGCGGCGGGCGCAACCCTGATCGATATCGGCGGCGAGTCCACACGCCCTGGTGCCAGGGCGGTTTCCGTGCTTGAAGAGTTGGAGCGCGTAGCGCCCATGGTTGAAGCCATCAACCGCGAGCTGGATGTGGTCATCTCGGTCGATACTTCGACCCCGGCGGTCATTCGCGAGTCGGCCAGGCTTGGTGCCGGGCTGATCAACGATGTCCGTTCGCTCAGCCGCGATGGCGCGCTGGATGCGGCAGCGGCGACCGGTTTGCCGGTGTGCTTGATGCATATGCGCGGCGAGCCGGGCGACATGCAAGACAATCCTCATTACGAAGATGTCACCAGCGAAGTGGCGAGCTATCTTGAACAACGGATGGCAGCGTGTGCAGCGGTGGGCATCGATGCTGAGCGGATCATCCTCGATCCGGGCTTCGGTTTTGCCAAGACCCTTGCGCACAACCTCAGTCTGTTTAAGCACATGGAGTCTCTGTATCGATTGGGGCGTCCGTTGTTGGTGGGCGTTTCACGCAAGAGCATGATCGGGCAAACCCTGGATCGTCCGGTCGAACAACGACTCTACGGCAGCCTGGCACTGGCTGCATTGGCGATGACTAAAGGGGCGAGCATCCTGCGCGTTCATGATGTCGCTGAAACCGCCGATGTAGTGCGAATGATTGCCGCGGTTCAAGCCGCCGAATAAAAGTGTGATGGAGCATCTATGAGCAGAAAATACTTTGGTACCGACGGCATCCGTGGCCGCGTCGGCGAATACCCGATCACACCTGACTTTATGCTCAAGCTCGGCTGGGCTGCCGGTATGGCGTTCCGAAAGCAGGGTGCTTGCCGGGTTCTGGTGGGTAAAGACACACGAATTTCCGGTTACATGTTTGAGTCTGCCCTGGAGGCTGGTTTGTCCGCTGCAGGCGCAGATGTGATGCTGCTCGGGCCGATGCCAACCCCGGCCATTGCCTATCTGACACGTACTTTCCACGCCGAAGCCGGCATTGTCATCAGTGCTTCGCATAACCCGCACGATGACAACGGCATCAAGTTTTTCTCCGGTCAGGGCACCAAGCTGCCAGATGAAGTCGAGAAAATGATCGAAGAATTGCTCGATCAGCCGATGACTGTGGTGGAGTCGAGCAAGCTCGGTAAAGTGTCGCGCATCAATGACGCCGCTGGTCGCTACATCGAATTCTGTAAAAGCAGTGTGCCAACCAGCACCGATTTTGCCGGCCTCAAGCTGGTGGTCGATTGTGCGCATGGGGCTACCTACAAAGTGGCGCCAAGCGTGTTCCGTGAGCTCGGCGCCAGTGTCACTGTGCTGTCGGCGCAGCCGGATGGTCTGAATATCAACGAAAACTGCGGCTCGACCCACATCGAGTCGCTGCAGGCGGCGGTTCTGGTCGGCCATGCCGATCTGGGTATTGCCTTTGATGGCGACGGCGACCGGGTGCTGATGGTAGACCATACCGGGGCAATCGTTGATGGTGATGAGTTGCTGTACATCATCGCTCGCGACCTGCAAGAGCGCGGCAAACTTCAGGGTGGGGTGGTTGGCACCCTGATGAGCAACCTGGGCCTGGAGCTGGCGCTGAAAGATCTCGACATTCCGTTCGTTCGCGCCAAGGTGGGCGACCGCTATGTGATGGCCGAGCTGTTGGAGCGCGAGTGGGTGCTCGGGGGCGAGAACTCCGGGCATGTGGTGTGCTTCAACCACACCACCACGGGCGATGCGATCATTGCCGCGCTGCAGGTGCTGATGGCCCTCAAGCGCCGTGATGAGACGCTTGCTCATGCGCGCCAGGGGTTGCGCAAGTGCCCGCAAGTGCTGATCAATGTGCGCTTTGGTGCAAGCAAGGTTGACCCGCTGGAGCATCCGGCGGTGAAGGAAGCCAGCGCCCGGGTAACCGAGGAAATGGCTGGGCGTGGTCGCGTGTTGTTGCGCAAGTCCGGAACAGAGCCGCTGGTGCGTGTAATGGTCGAAGGTGACGACGAAAGTCAGGTTCGCGCGCACGCTGAAGCCCTGGCAAAACTGGTAAGTGAAGTTTGCGTTTGAAATACGCTTGCCAGCAGTGATCGGGTTGGGTAACATCTGCGCCCACTTTGACCGACGAGGTAAAGCATGCGTCGCCCTATGGTAGCTGGTAACTGGAAGATGCACGGTACCCGCGCCAGCGTCGCTGAGCTGATCAAGGGTTTGAGTAATCAGACCTTGCCGAGCGGTGTTGAGGTCGCGGTGTTTCCTCCCTTGCTGTACATCAACCAGGTGGTTGAAGGGTTGCAAGGAAAGTCGATCGCCGTTGGCGCTCAGAATTCTGCGGTACAGCCTGAACAAGGCGCATTGACCGGTGAAATTGCACCGAGTCAGTTGGTTGAGTCAGGTTGCGAACTGGTACTGATTGGGCACTCGGAGCGCCGCCAGATCATTGGCGAGAGTGATGAGGTTCTCAATCGCAAGTTCGCTGCGGCACAGGCTTGTGGTTTGAAGCCAGTGCTCTGTGTAGGGGAAACCCTCGAAGAGCGCGAAGCGGGTAAGACGCTAGAGATTGTTGGGCGTCAGTTGGACAGCGTCATCGAAGCATTCGGTGTCGGTGTTTTCGCCAATGCGGTGATTGCCTATGAGCCTGTATGGGCCATCGGTACAGGGCTGACAGCCTCGCCACAGCAGGCTCAGGATGTGCATAAGGCCATTCGTGAGCAGCTGGCGGCAGCGGATCCTGAAGTTGCGAAGAATGTGCGGCTTCTATACGGCGGCAGCGTGAAGGCGGCCAATGCGGCTGAGCTGTTCGGCATGCCGGATATCGATGGGGGCCTGATTGGTGGGGCTTCCCTGAACGCAGACGAATTCGGTGCAATTTGTCGCGCCGCAGGAAACTGAAAAATGCTGGAAACAGTGATCGTTGTGTTTCATCTGTTGGGCGCACTGGGTTTGGTAGTGCTGGTGTTGCTGCAACAGGGTAAAGGTGCGGAAGCGGGTGCATCTTTCGGCGCAGGTGCTTCAAATACTGTGTTCGGAAGCCAAGGTTCTGCTACCTTTCTGAGTAAGTTTACTGCTATACTAGCTGCCTCTTTCTTCTTAACTGCTCTTGGGTTAGGATACTTTGCTAAAGAGAAAGCTCATGAGCTGACTCAAGTAGGGTTGCCAGATCCAGCGGTACTTGAAGTGAAGCAGCAAAAACCGGCAACAGATGATGTACCGGTGCTCCAGGAGCAGAAGGGCGAAGCCACTAACACTGGCGATGTTCCTCCAGCTCAAGAGCAGAAGTAACGGGTTTCAAAGTAGTATTGCCGAGGTGGTGGAATTGGTAGACACGCAACCTTGAGGTGGTTGTGCCCATAGGGTGTAGGGGTTCGAGTCCCCTTCTCGGTACCAATTGAAACAAGATAGCCCGCTACAGCGGGCTTTCTTGTAGGTGGAGGTTAGATTGACCCTCTATAGGGTTCGGTCGTATACTTTCGCCCCAGCTTTGTCGCGGGGTGGAGCAGTCTGGTAGCTCGTCGGGCTCATAACCCGAAGGTCGTTGGTTCAAATCCAGCCCCCGCAACCAGTTTCAGCGGAGCCCCTTTTTCAGGGGCTTTTTCTTGGCTGAACAGTCATAACGCCGGTATTCAACGGCGTATCAGGGATGGGCGCTTTGCCCATTTTTTATTTGCATAGCATGCACGAGGGGGTTCAGGTGTCGAGCAAGCTAGAACAGTTGCAGGCCTTGTTGGCCCCGGTGGTCGAGGCTCTTGGCTATCAATGCTGGGGGATCGAATTCATCTCTCAAGGCAAACATTCGGTCCTGCGTATCTATATCGATAAAGAGGACGGCATTTTGGTTGATGACTGCGCAATCGTCAGTCACCAAGCCAGCGCCATTCTTGATGTAGAAGATCCAATTTCTTCCGAATATACCCTTGAAGTGTCCTCTCCTGGCATGGATCGCCCACTGTTCACTTTGGAACAGTACGCTTCGCATGCCGGCGAACAAGTGAAGATCAAGCTGCGCACGCCCTTTGAAGGTCGTCGTAACTTTCAGGGCCTTCTCCGCGGCGTGGAGGACCAGGATGTGGTTGTTCAGGTAGACAACCAAGAATTCCTGTTGCCGATCGATTCGATCGACAAGGCCAACATTATTCCCAGTTTTGACTGAGACGTGCCGGATCTCGCGGACCGCGCGGATCCAATGGCTTGCGAAAGGCGAGGCGTACGATGAGCAAAGAAGTACTGCTGGTTGTTGAGTCGGTATCCAACGAAAAGGGCGTACCGGCCGGCGTAATTTTTGAAGCGCTGGAAGTGGCACTGGCCACTGCAACCAAAAAACGTTTTGACGACGAAGTCGACCTGCGTGTGGAAATCAACCGCCACACCGGTAGCTATGAAACCTTCCGTCGCTGGACAGTCGTCGAGGAAAAGGATCTGGACGATCCGGCTATTGAAGTTTGGCCGGCCAAGATCAAAGACACTCACCCTGAGGCTAAAGTCGGCGACGTGATCGAAGAGAAGATCGAGTCGATCGAATTCGGCCGTATTGCTGCCCAGACCGCCAAGCAAGTCATTGTCCAGAAGGTCCGTGAAGCCGAGCGCGCTCAAGTGGTCGATGCTTACCGCGAGCGTCTGGGTGAGATCATCTCCGGTACCGTCAAGAAGGTCACGCGTGACAACGTCATCGTTGACCTGGGCAACAACGCCGAGGCGCTGCTTGCTCGTGAAGATATCATCTCCCGCGAGACATTCCGGGTCGGTGTGCGCCTGCGCGCCCTGCTCAAGGAAATCCGCACCGAGAACCGTGGCCCGCAGCTGATCCTGTCGCGTACTGCGCCGCAGATGCTGATCGAACTGTTCCGCATCGAAGTGCCGGAAATCGCCGAGGGCCTGATCGAAGTCATGGCCGCGTCCCGTGATCCGGGTTCGCGTGCCAAAATCGCCGTACGCTCCAAAGACAAGCGCATTGACCCGCAAGGTGCCTGTATCGGCATGCGTGGTTCGCGCGTCCAGGCAGTGTCCGGTGAACTGGGCGGCGAACGTGTAGATATCGTCCTGTGGGACGACAACCCTGCACAGTTCGTCATCAACGCAATGTCGCCGGCTGAAGTCGCGGCGATCATCGTCGATGAAGATGCCCACGCCATGGACATCGCTGTGGGTGCAGACAACCTGGCCCAGGCGATTGGTCGTGGTGGCCAAAACGTGCGTCTTGCCAGCCAGTTGACCGGCTGGACCCTGAACGTGATGACCGAATCGGACATCCAGGCCAAGCAGCAAGCTGAAACCGGTGACATCCTGCGCAACTTCATCGACGAGCTGGAAGTCGACGAAGAGCTGGCACAGGTGCTGGTCGATGAAGGCTTCACCAGCCTGGAAGAGATTGCCTACGTACCGTTGGAAGAAATGCTCAACATCGACGGCTTTGACGAGGAAATCGTCAATGAGCTTCGTGCTCGCGCCAAGGATCGCTTGTTGACCAAAGCCATCGCTACTGAGGAAAAGCTGGCAGACGCCCATCCGGCCGAAGACCTGCTCTCGCTTGAGGGTATGGACAAGGATCTGGCGGCGGAACTGGCGGTGCGCGGCGTAGTTACCCGCGAAGACCTGGCCGAGCAGTCGATTGACGACCTGCTCGACATCGACGGCATCGACGAAGAGCGTGCCGGCAAGTTGATCATGGCCGCCCGAGCCCACTGGTTCGAGTAATTAGGCGCGGCCTGAGGAGAGAAGTGCATGACGCAAGTCACGGTGAAAGAATTGGCCCAAGAGGTCGCTGCACCGGTAGAGCGCCTGCTGCAGCAGATGCGTGAGGCAGGTCTGCCGCACACCGACGCCGGTCAGGTAGTGACCGACAATGAGAAGCAGGCTCTGCTGGCTCATTTGAAGAGCAGCCACAAGGCGAAAGTGGAAGAACCGCGCAAGATTACCTTGCAGCGCAAGACCACCAGCACCCTGCGTGTTGCCGGTAGCAAAAGCATCAGCGTAGAAGTACGCAAGAAGAAGGTATTCGTTCAGCGCAGCCCGGAAGAAATCCAGGCCGAGCAGAAGCGTGAGCTGGAAGAGCGCCGTGCAGCCGAGAATGCTGCGCGTGAAAAAGCCGACGCTGAAGCACGTCAACGTGCCGAAGAAGAAGCCCGCCGTCAGGCTCCGGCCGCACCAGCAGCCCCTGCTGCACCTGCGGCTGCTGCTCCGGTTGCCCCGGCGCCTGCCCCGGTGATCGAGGCTGCCGAAGCCGCTCCGGCGCCGGTTGCCGAGCGCAAGAAAGACGATGCGCGTCGCAACGACAAGTCGCGTGACGAAGAGCGTCGTGGCGGTGAGCGCCGCAACGAAGCACCGCGCGTTTCGGTCAAGGTCAAGGAAAAGGAAAAGGCGCCAACGCCGCGTGCTGCTCCGCGTACCACCGACGAGGAAAGCGATGGCTTCCGTCGCGGCGGTCGTGGCAAAAGCAAGCCGAAGAAGCGTAACGCCCACGGCTTCCAGAGCCCGACTGGCCCAGTCATTCGTGACGTGCAGATCGGCGAGACCATCACGGTTTCCGACCTGGCGAACCAGATGTCCGTCAAGGGCGCCGAAGTCGTCAAGTTCATGTTCAAGCTGGGTACTCCAGTCACCATCAACCAGGTGCTCGACCAGGAGACCGCACAGCTGGTCGCCGAAGAGCTGGGCCACAAGGTCACCCTGATCAGCGACACCGCCCTGGAAGACTCCCTGGCTGAATCGCTGAAGTTTGAAGGCGAGACCGAGACCCGTGCACCGGTTGTGACCGTAATGGGTCACGTTGACCATGGTAAAACCTCGCTGCTCGACTATATCCGTCGTGCCAAGGTCGCTGCCGGCGAAGCCGGTGGTATCACCCAGCACATCGGTGCTTACCACGTAGAAACCGACCGCGGTATGGTCACGTTCCTCGACACCCCGGGCCACGCAGCGTTTACCGCCATGCGTGCACGTGGTGCCAAGGCCACCGACATCGTGATCCTCGTGGTCGCGGCGGACGATGGTGTGATGCCGCAAACCCGTGAAGCTGTCCAGCACGCCAAGGCTGCTGGTGTTCCACTGGTTGTTGCAGTGAACAAGATCGACAAGCCAGGTGCTGACCTCGATCGCATCCGTAACGAACTGTCCGTCGAAGGCGTAACGTCTGAGGACTGGGGTGGAGACACGCCGTTCGTCAAGGTTTCCGCGAAGATGGGTACTGGTGTCGACGAACTGCTCGAAGCGGTACTGCTGCAAGCCGAGATCCTTGAGCTCAAGGCCACCCCATCGGCTCCAGGCCGTGGTGTTGTCGTTGAATCGCGTCTGGACAAAGGCCGCGGTCCAGTAGCTACCGTGCTGGTTCAAGACGGTACCCTGCGTCAGGGCGATATGGTTCTGTGTGGTTCGAACTACGGCCGTGTACGTGCCATGCTCGACGAAAACGGCAAGCCTGTTAAAGAAGCCGGCCCAGCCATTCCGGTCGAGATCCTCGGCCTGGACGGTACCCCGGATGCGGGTGACGAGCTGTCGGTAGTGGCGGACGAGAAGAAAGCCCGTGAAGTTGCCCTGTTCCGTCAAGGCAAGTTCCGTGAAGTCAAACTGGCTCGCGCACATGCTGGCAAACTCGAAAACATCTTCGAGAGCATGGGCCAGGAAGAGAAGAAGACCCTCAACATCGTTCTCAAGACCGATGTACGAGGCACGCTCGAAGCGCTGCAGGGCTCCCTGGGTGGCCTGGGCAACGACGAAGTGCAGGTGCGTGTGATCGGCGGCGGTGTCGGTGGTATCACCGAAAGCGACGCTAACCTGGCACTGGCTTCCAATGCAGTACTGTTCGGCTTCAACGTGCGTGCCGATGCCGGCGCGCGCAAGATCGTCGAACAGGAAGGTCTGGATATGCGTTACTACAACGTGATCTACGACATCATTGAAGACGTCAAGAAAGCCCTCACCGGTATGCTCGGTAGCGATGTCCGCGAGAACATCCTGGGCGTTGCCGAAGTGCGTGACGTGTTCCGTTCGCCGAAGTTCGGCGCCATCGCTGGCTGTATGGTCATCGAGGGTACCGTGTACCGCAACCGTCCGATCCGCGTACTGCGCGAAGACGTGGTGATCTTCGAAGGCGAGCTGGAATCGCTGCGTCGCTTCAAAGACGATGCCTCCGAAGTGCGTAACGGCATGGAGTGCGGTATCGGCGTGAAGAGCTACAACGACGTCAAAGTCGGCGACAAGATCGAAGTCTTCGAGAAAGTCCAAGTGGCTCGTACGCTCTAAGCATCGAGCATGGGAGATGCGAAACGCCCGTCACACGGCGGTCGTCAGCGCCTCTGAACGCAACGCCCGATCAGGCCTCCGCCTGGTCGGGCGTTTGCCGCTTTAGTTACAGGTAGCAAAAATGGCAAAAGAATATAGCCGTACCCAACGCATTGGCGATCAGATGCAGCGTGAGCTGGCGCAATTGATTCGTCGCGAAGTCAAAGATCCACGTGTCGGCCTGGTGACCATCACCGCTGTCGACGTTAGCCGCGATGTTGGTCACGCCAAGGTGTACATCACTGTGATGGGCGCGGACGGTACTGAAGACATCAAGCAAAGCCTCAAGGTGCTCAACGCCGCTGCAGGTTTCCTGCGTATGCAATTGGGCAAGGAAATGAAATTGCGCAGCGTGCCGCAACTGCACTTCCATTACGACGAAAGCGTTACCCGCGGTGCCCACCTGTCGGCACTGATCGAGCGTGCAGTTGCCGAAGACAACCTGCACCAGGACGCCGATACTCCGGACACCAAGGAGTAAGCGGTGGCCCAGGTCAAACGAATTCGTCGTAACGTCAGCGGTATCATTCTGCTCGACAAGCCGTTGGGCTTTACTTCCAACGCTGCCTTGCAGAAGGTTCGCTGGCTCCTCAATGCCGAGAAGGCCGGCCATACCGGCAGTCTCGACCCGTTGGCCAGTGGCGTGCTGCCACTGTGCTTCGGTGAGGCCACCAAGTTTTCCCAGTACCTGCTCGACTCCGACAAGGGGTACGAGACGGTGATGCAACTGGGGCAGACCACCACCACGGGCGACGCCGAAGGTGAGGTGCTGCAAACCCGCGATGTGACCGTTGGTCGCGCCGAAATTGAAGCGGTTCTGCCACAATTTCGTGGTGAAATCAGTCAGATACCGCCGATGTACTCGGCCCTCAAGCGCGATGGTCAGCCGTTGTACAAGCTGGCGCGTGCAGGGGAAGTAGTGGAGCGTGAAGCGCGTTCTGTTACTATTAACCGCTTGGAGCTGCTCGAGTGCGACGGCACCCGGGTTCGCCTCTCGGTTGGTTGCAGTAAAGGTACCTACATCCGCACTCTGGTCGAAGACATCGGCGAGCTGTTGGGATGTGGCGCCTATGTTGCCGAATTGCGTCGTACTCACGCCGGGCCGTTCGAGCTGGCACAGACCGTGACCCTCGAAGAACTCGAAGCGGTCCACGCTGAAGGTGGCAATGAAGCGGTAGATCGCTTCCTGATGCCTTCCGACAGCGGTCTGCAAGACTGGCCTTTGCTGCAGTTCTCCGAGCACAGTGCGTTTTACTGGCTGCATGGTCAGCCGGTCAGAGCCCCCGATGCGCCGAAGTTCGGTATGGTCCGGGTGCAAGATCACAACGGTCGCTTCATCGGTATCGGTGAAGTGAGCGAAGACGGGCGCATTGCGCCACGTCGACTGATTCGGTCGGAATGATCGAAACCTTCAGTAGCAGGCTACGGCCTGGTGCTGGTGGTAAAGAGGATGGCTGTTAATAGGCATGGTCATGCCTCACTTTATGAATACAGGGATTTGTCCCTGGCCTATTGGAAACCGTTTGTTCGGTTTCCCTTGATTTGGAGAAGCCAGATGGCACTCAGCGTTGAAGAAAAAGCTCAGATCGTTGCCGACTACCAGCAAGCTGCCGGTGACACCGGTAGCCCAGAAGTGCAAGTTGCACTGCTGACCGCCAACATCAACAAGCTGCAAGGCCACTTCAAGGCCAACGGCAAAGACCACCACTCCCGTCGTGGTCTGATCCGTATGGTTAACCAGCGTCGTAAGCTGCTGGACTACCTGAAGGGCAAAGACACCACTCGTTACAGCGCCCTGATCGGTCGCCTGGGTCTGCGTCGCTAATAGCGGCCTGGCCAGTGGTGTGCACGGCGTGCTGCATTCATCGCTTCCGGTGCCTGGCATCGGAAGCGATGAGCACGCCGCGCGTATCTATGAGGTTGGCTGTCTGTCTCGTCTGAGCGGTTTACCGCGAGGGCTGGGCAGGCTCCCAACCTCTAGTTTTATCTGGACTGCCAACAGGGCCGATTCCCTGTGCTGCCCAAGAATTCGTAAGAACCAGTTCCCCCAGAGCCACTGAAGAAGGTAGGAAACCGTGAACCCGGTAATCAAGAAATTCCAGTTCGGTCAATCGACCGTTACCCTCGAGACGGGCCGTATTGCCCGTCAAGCGTCCGGCGCCGTATTGGTCACCGTCGACAACGATGTCACCGTACTGGTGACCGTGGTCGGTGCCAAGCAGGCCGATCCAGGCAAAGGCTTCTTCCCCCTGTCTGTTCACTATCAGGAAAAGACCTACGCCGCCGGTAAGATCCCTGGTGGTTTCTTCAAGCGTGAAGGCCGTCCTTCCGAGAAAGAAACCCTGACCTCGCGCCTGATCGACCGTCCGATCCGTCCGCTGTTCCCAGAAGGTTTCATGAACGAAGTGCAGGTTGTCTGCACCGTCGTTTCCACCAGCAAGAAGACCGATCCGGACATCGCTGCGATGATCGGTACCTCGGCCGCCCTGGCTATCTCCGGCATTCCATTCGAAGGCCCGATCGGCGCCGCGCGCGTTGCTTTCCACGAAAGCACCGGCTACCTGCTGAACCCGACTTACGAGCAACTGGCTGCTTCGAGCCTGGACATGGTCGTTGCTGGTACTTCCGACGCTGTACTGATGGTTGAGTCGGAAGCCAAAGAGCTGACTGAAGACCAGATGCTGGGCGCTGTACTGTTCGCTCACGATGAATTCCAGGCTGTAATCCAGGCTGTCAAAGAGCTGGCTGCCGAAGCTGGCAAGCCGACCTGGGACTGGAAGCCTGCTGCTGCCAACACCGAACTGTTCAACGCCATCCGCGCTGAGTTCGGCGAAGCCGTTTCCCAGGGTTACACCATCACCGTCAAGGCCGACCGCTACGCGCGCCTGGGCGAGCTGCGTGACCAAGCTGTTGCCAAGTTCTCCGGTGAAGAAGGTCAGCCATCGGCTGGCGAAGTCAAAGAGATCTTCGGTGAAATCGAATACCGCACCGTTCGCGAAAACATCGTTAACGGCAAGCCACGTATCGACGGCCGTGATACCAAGACTGTTCGTCCGCTGAACATCGAAGTCGGTGTTCTGCCAAAAACTCACGGTTCGGCTCTGTTCACCCGTGGCGAAACCCAGGCTCTGGTCGTTGCGACCTTGGGTACTGCCCGTGACGCTCAGCTGCTGGACACCCTCGAAGGCGAGAAGAAAGACCCCTTCATGCTGCACTACAACTTCCCTCCGTTCTCGGTGGGCGAGTGTGGCCGCATGGGCGGTGCTGGTCGTCGCGAAATCGGCCACGGCCGTCTGGCCCGCCGCTCGGTTCAGGCCATGCTGCCTGCAGCTGACGTGTTCCCGTACACCATCCGCGTCGTATCGGAAATCACCGAGTCCAACGGTTCCAGCTCCATGGCTTCGGTTTGCGGTGCTTCCCTGGCTCTGATGGACGCTGGCGTACCGATGAAGGCTCCAGTTGCCGGTATCGCCATGGGTCTGGTTAAAGAAGGCGAGAAGTTCGCTGTTCTGACCGACATCCTCGGTGACGAAGACCACCTGGGCGATATGGACTTCAAAGTGGCCGGTACCGCTAAAGGTGTTACCGCGCTGCAGATGGACATCAAGATCAACGGCATCACCGAAGAAATCATGGAAATCGCCCTGGGCCAAGCCCTGGAAGCGCGCCTGAACATCCTCGGTCAGATGAACCAGATCATCGGTCAGTCCCGTAGCGAGCTGTCGGAAAACGCTCCGACCATGATCGCCATGAAGATCGACACCGACAAGATCCGTGATGTTATCGGTAAAGGCGGCGCGACCATCCGTGCCATCTGCGAAGAAACCAAGGCTTCGATCGATATCGAAGACGACGGTTCGATCAAGATCTTCGGTGAAACCAAAGACGCCGCTGAAGCTGCTCGTCAGCGCGTACTGAGCATCACCGCAGAAGCCGAGATCGGTAAGATCTACGTCGGTAAAGTCGAGCGCATCGTTGACTTCGGTGCCTTCGTCAACATCCTGCCTGGCAAGGATGGTCTGGTTCACATCTCCATGCTGAGCGATGCTCGTGTTGAGAAAGTAACCGACATTCTCAAAGAAGGTCAGGAAGTTGAAGTACTGGTACTGGACGTGGACAACCGCGGCCGTATCAAGCTGTCGATCAAAGACGTTGCTGCTGCCAAGGCATCGGGCGTCTAATCTGACGCGGTAAAGAAAAGGACCCTTCGGGGTCCTTTTTTTATGTCCGCTACACTGGCTGGGTGGACTTGCATCTTGCACGCAAAATTTTTCCAAGGCTTGCAAATTGCACGACCACGGTTTTTTCGTAACTTCATAAGTTACTGATTTAAAAGGATTTAATTTTATGGAAAAGCTGGCACAGGCCCTGCAATAGTACTTGCACCCCTGCTGCCAGGACTTACGGCGCAGACTTTTCGAAAAACAGGAGTGTCTCGTATGAAGAAGTTCGCTATTGCTGCCGCTACTGCCACCGCCCTGACCCTGACGCTGGCCAATGCGGCATTCGCCCAACAGCCCGCTACCCAGGGTCCGCTGACCGTTGCTGCTGGTGAAATGGACAAAGCAACGGGCGCGACCAAAGACACCTGGATCACGACCAAGGTCAAAGCTGATCTGATGACTGAAAAAGGCATCCCAGGCAGCGACATCACAGTCGAGACCAACAAAGGCGTTGTGTCCCTGTCTTCGGATACTCAAGTGACCAAAGCACAAAAAGAAACTGCGGTCGCTATCACCAAGAAAATTGATGGTGTGACGGCTGTGTCGGCTGATGGTCTGAAAACCGACTAAACACGTGTATCAGATCGCGGGGCAAGCCCGCTCCTACCAGTAGAAATCCGGTGGGAGCGGGCTTGCCCCGCGATCGCTTTTACCTCACTCAGCATCCAGATGCAGCGGCGTGATCACCCGCCCATCGGCCTCGGCCTGTCCAAGGCTGGCATCAATGAAATAAACCCGATCATCCTCCAGCTTGCCTTTGTCGACCAGGTAGTCCTTGATGCTGCTGGCCCGAGCCTGGCCCAGCTGACGAAGCAGCAGGGCACTTTCACCCCACGACTTGAGCACCGCATCGCGCAATTGGGTGGTGCGTTGTTCGCGGTCGAGTTGTTCCCATTCGGCCGGTGGCTGCTGCTTCATACGGGCGCGGTAAATACCTTCAAGCATTGACGGTTTGTCGCCCTCAGGCACCTGCAGGTCCGCGGCCTGGGCAGGAACTTTGTCGCCACGGCGCTGGAGCATTTTGTAGTAAGTGCTCTGATACTCACGTTCCAGGCGCTGTTGGGCTATCAACGGGCCGTCGCTGCTCTGAGCACTGGTGCCTTCGATCTCCAGGCGCAGGGCAGGGCGTTCTTTGAGCGCGGCAGCCAGCTTGTCGAGGGCGCTTTTGGCATCGGGCGCCAGTTCGCTGGAGCCCGCGGCAAAGGCCACACTGCCCAAGTCCTGAGCATCGCCACCGCTGATCAGGCCACCGATGAATTTGAACGGCGCCTGGGCCGCCCGCAGTACCAGATTGCGCAAGGTTTGCCAGACAATCGGCATGACGCTGAACTGCGGATCGTTCAAATCACCGGTCACTGGTAGTTCGATAGAGATCTTGCCTTCAGTGTCCTTGAGCAAAGCCACCGCGAGGCGGATAGGCAGGTCGACGGCGTCGGGGCTCTCAACCTTCTCACCCAGTTGCAGTTGTTCGACCACGACCTTGTTTTCGGCTTTTAGCTTGCCCTGGGTAATGATGTAGTGCAGATCGATGTTCAACCGGCCTTTGCGGATGCGGAAACCAGCGAATTTGCCTGAGTAGGGCGTCAGGGTGGTCAACTCGACGCGTTTGAAGCTGGTCGCGATATCCAGGCTGGCCATCGGGTCGAACGGATTCAGTGCGCCTTTAATCGTCACAGGGGCATAGCGATCCACCTTGCCCTTGATATCGACCTTGGCCGGTTTGGGCTGACGGTTGTCGATAGTGCCAATCTGGCCGTTGAGCTGCTGGATGGCAGTGGCGAAGTTAGGCGTCAGGCTGAAGTCGGCAAAGTTCGCCGAGCCGTCGTTGATGTCGATCGCGCCTATTCGAATGCCCAGCGGCTTTTCGCTGCTGGCGGGCGCTTTGGTTTTGGCCTGGCTGCTGGATTGTGTAGTGGCCGGCTGCGGGATCAGCAAGTCATCGACGTTGGTGGTGCGGTCTTCGTTGATCATGAAGCGCGCGTAGGGCTGCTTCAGGCTGACTTTGCCAATGCTCAGGGCATCACCATGGCGGTAAGACAAACCATCCAGGTTCAACTGCTGCCATTTGACGAAGTCACGGTCTTTGATGGTGTCCAGGGTGTGCAGTTGGTTGACTTGTGCCTTGCCATCAATGGTGAAGGCCAGAGGCTCGGTGCTTTTGAGGTCTACTTTAAGATCGCTGCCCAGCATGCCGCTGCGCAGTTCCAGGCGTATGAACGGTGTGATGTAGGCCTGGGCGATGCGCAGGTCGATGTCCTGAGTACTGACATTGAGCTTGGCGGTCACCGGTGCGAGGTTAACCTCACCGGCGGCTTGCAGCTTGCCTTGCTTGCCCACACCGGTGTCGAGCTTCAGGCTGAACGGCGACTGGTTGAGGCTATCGAAGTTTTGCAGGTCGAGGTTCAGCGGTCCGACATCCAGGGCAACTGGCTCTTTCTGTGAACGGTCGGCCAGATGCACCTGGTAACTGCGCAGTTGTACATCCTTGAGCAACACCTGCCAGGGCTTGCCGGGCTCGGCAGCTTTTGCTTCTGCTTTGTCAGGCTCGGCGGCGGCAGGCTCGGCTTTCTCTTTCGGCGTGGCTTTGGCTGGCTGGCTGGCAAACAGTTTCTGCCAGTCGAGTTGTCCATCAGCCTCCAGCGCTGCCCAGGTTTCAAGCTTTTCGCTGCGGATTTTGCCAACCGTGACCAGTTGCTTGGCGAGGTCTACTGATGTTTCGCTGACATCCAGCTTGGCCAGTCGTACCAATGGGCGGCCATCCGGCGCCTTGATGGCAAACGGCGCAATGCTCACCGAGGTTTTGTCGAGCAGCAGCTCGGTTTCCTTCGACAAGTTCAGTTTGTAGTGGGTATCGAGGCTGACGACGCCTTCTTCCAGCACCAGTGGCACTGCGTCGCGCACATACGGCCAAAAGGCCTTCATCTTGCCTTCGGTGACCTTCAGGGTGCCTTCAGAGGCCATCGGCACCAGGCTGAAGCTACCGCTCCAGTCGATGCGTCCACCGTGAGGCCCGATGGCCACCAGGGTCATGTCCGAGCTGTCGTCAGGCAGGGTGCTGAGGTTTTTCAGTTCCAGGTTCATCGAGTCGTACAGGAACTCGATAGGCTCACTGGGGCGCAAGTCCTGGAAGTGCAGGTAGCCCTCATTGAGCTTGATGCTGCCAATTCGGACCGGAAACGGGTCGCTGGGCGGCTCGTCAGGTTTTGGCTCACTGGGTGGCAACTTGAACAGCTGGCTGAGGTTGAGGCTGCCATCCTTGGCGAACAGCAGCTCGGTACGCGGTTTGTCCAGCTCGACGCCCACCAGATGCAGCGCGTCCGTCCACAGACTGTCGAGCTCCAGGTTGGCATACAACCGTTCGAAGCCGACCTGCTCCTTGCCCGGCTCGCCGATCTGTAGGCCCCACAGGGTCAGCTCGAGGCTGAACGGGTTGAGCTCGATACGATTCAAGTGCGCGGGCACAGTGGCGTAGTTGGCCAACTGTTGGTTGGCGATTCGCAGTGCCACTCCTGGGAGAATCAGAAAACCAAGCAGGCTATACAGGGCCAAAGCGGCCAACATGGCGCCGAGGGCGCGTTTCAATCCTTTGTACATGTGCGGCGTCGTCTGTCTGGAACGGGAGTGCTTGGAGTATGGCACGTAAAAACGGTTCCGAAGATCGCTCGGAAATGATCAGGTTTTTGTTTTAAAGCTGAAGAATCAGGGTCTTCAGTGGTGGTTGGCCGTCCTGCGACGGAAAGTCGCTGGCCGGTTTGAGTACTTGCCAGTCGCGCACGGGGCGGCCGGCTTTCTCGGCACAGCGCAGTACTTGCTCGCGCCAGTCGTCGAGATTGACCTTGGCCAGATTGTTACAGCAGATCAGTACGCCGTCTTCGGCGGTACTCAACAGTGCCGGTTTGAGTAGGCTCTGATAGTCGCGCAGCAGGTCGACGGTGCCGAAAGCGCTCTTGGCCCAGGCTGGCGGGTCGAGAAACACCAGATCGAACTCACGCTGTTCCAGGCGCGGGTACGCGGGCAGCTTTTGACCGCGGCGCTGGCTGATCGGCAGGCCGGCAAACTGGCGGATAGCCGGGAAGTAGTCTGACTGAACAAAGCTCATAGCCGGCAGTTGCGGGTTGAGTGCGGCGTTTTCCTTGCCTACGGCCAGGTTGCCTTCAGCGAAATCCAGATTGCATACCTCACGGGCCCCGCCTGCTGCTGCACTGAGACCGACGCCGCAGGTATAGGCAAACAGGTTCAGCACACGTTTGCCGGTACTGTGCTGTTTGACCCAGCCACGGGCATTGCGCAGGTCGAGGAACAGTAGCGGATCTTGCCCTGCATGGCGGCCACGCACGCGATAGTTCAAGCCCCATTCATGGCCGACATGATCAGCCAGGGCTGCTTCGCTGGCCTGAAACACCGGGTCACGGCGATCAATGCGGCTGTTACCTTGCGAGCGATCGTTGTAGACCAGCAACAGTTCCAGGCCCAGTTGCGCTTCTACCAGCGCCTGCAGCTCAAGCAGCGCGCTAGCCTCAAGCGTCTGGTGGAAGCTCTGTACCATTAGCTGTGGGCCGTAGCGGTCAACGGTCAGGCCGCTGGCGCCTTCCTGGCTTCCATGAAACAGGCGATAGCAGTCGGTGCCTTGGGCGTGGAGCTCAGCGATAAGGCCCTGGCGGGCGTCGAGGGCGGCGCGCAGCGCCTGATTCAAGAGGGACATGCACGTGGCCTTGGTTTGCGGACGTGCAGTTTATCAGTTCAAGCCAGGGGAGGGGCCGTTGCGGCCCCTCCCGCTGCAATCAGCGCTCGATAGCCAGGGCTACGCCTTGACCGCCACCGATGCACAGGGTGGCCAGGCCTTTGCTGGCGTCACGTTTGATCATCTCGTGCAGCAGGGTCACCAGTACCCGGCAGCCCGAAGCACCAATCGGGTGGCCCAGGGCGATGGCGCCGCCGTTGACGTTGACCTTGCTGGCGTCCCAGCCCAGTTCTTTGCCCACCGACAAGGCCTGGGCAGCGAAGGCTTCGTTAGCTTCGATCAGGTCAAGGTCGGCCAATTCCCAGCCGGCTTTTTCCAGGCAGCGGCGGGTGGCGCTGACCGGGCCGATGCCCATGATGGCCGGATCGACGCCGGCATTGGCGTAGGCCTTGATACGTGCCAGTACTGGCAGGCCCAGCTGCTGGGCCTTGGCTGCGCTCATCAGCAGGACGGCGGCGGCGCCGTCGTTGAGTGACGAGGCGTTACCGGCCGTAACTGTGCCGTCCTTCTTGAACGCAGGCTTGAGCTTGCCTAGCGATTCTGCGGTGGTGCCTGCGCGCGGCTGTTCGTCGGTGGCGAAGGCAATCGGGTCGCCTTTGCGCTGCGGGATCAGGATCGGGGTGATTTCGTCGACAAAGCGTCGGGCTTCGATCGCGGCAGCGGCTTTCTGCTGGGAGGCAGCGGCGAAAGCATCCTGCTCTTCACGGCTGATGCCGTACTTTTCCACCAGGTTTTCGGCGGTGATACCCATATGGTAGTCGTTGAAGGCGTCCCACAGGCCATCACTGATCATGCTGTCGATCAGTTGGCTGTGGCCCATGCGCAAACCGGTACGGGCGCCCGGCATCACGTAGTTGGCCAAGCTCATGTTTTCCTGACCACCGGCGATGATCACCTCGGCGTCACCGCAACGAATGGCCTGGGTAGCCAAGTGCAGGGCCTTGAGGCCAGAGCCGCAGACTTTGTTCAGGGTCATGGCTGGCACGGCATGGGGCAGGCCGGCCTTGATCGCGGCCTGGCGTGCTGGGTTTTGCCCGGCACCGGCGGTCAGCACCTGGCCGAGGATCACTTCATCGACCAGTTCGCCGTCGATTCCGGTCAGGGTCAACAATTGGCGAATCACAGCAGCGCCCAGGTCGACGGCGGGAATGGCAGCCAGCGCTCCCTGGTAACTACCGACAGCGGTCCGGGTAGCGGCAACGATAACAACATCTTGCATGGCGCAGGTCCTCACTCTTATTCGATTTGGCGTCAGAACAGCACAGGCCCCAGTGGGGCCATCGTAGAGGGCAATGGTGGCACAGATGTGCTGGCTACCGCCAACGGGTAGATCCGCTAGGCGCGGGCTTGCCCCGCGCTTGCGGTTTGGCTGTCTTAGCGCATCGCGGGGCAAGCCCGCTCCTACCGGGTGTTACGACCCATCCGCCGCCGTGCATGGCGCAGGTCCTCACTCTTATTCGATTTGGCGTCAGAACAGCACAGGCCCCAGTGGGGCCATCGTAGAGGGCAATGGTGGCACAGATGTGCTGGCTACCGCCAACGGGTAGATCCGGTAGGCGCGGGCTTGCCCCGCGCTTGCGGTTTGGCTGTCTTAGCGCATCGCGGGGCAAGCCCGCTCCTACCGGGTGTTACGACCCATCCGCCGCCGTGCATGGCGCAGGTCCTCAATCTTATTCGATTTGGCGTCAGAACAGCACAGGCCCTCAGTGGGGCCATCGTAGAGGGCAATGGTGGTACAGATGTACTGGCTACCGCCAACGGGTAGATCCGGTAGGAGCGGGCTTGCCCCGCGCTTGCGGTTTGGCTGTCTCGCCGCATCGCGGGGCAAGCCCGCTCCTACCGGGTGTTACGACCCATCCGCCGCCGGGCGCGATGCGCCGAGCCGTCGTGCATGGCCCAGCGCAGCACGGGGGCGGTGGTGTTGATGCCCAGGCGAATCAGGCGTTGTTGTAACGGATGCTGCCGCAGCTCCAGCATATCGCTGGCCCATGTGGGCAGCAGGTCGATACCCGCCTTCAGCATCAGGCTTGCCACGGGTTTGGCCAAGCGGCTGGGTGCGGGGGCATCCAGTAGCACCTGGACCACCTCATGACTGCGCTCGTCACACTGCAGTGTCGGGCGCATTGCCTCCAGGTAGTCGCTCACTTGCTGGCGCGAGCGCGGTACATCGAGGGCACCCAGGCGTTCAGCGATCAGAGCAATTTCGGCGTAATAGGCGTCTTGTTCGGCGAGTGGCAGGTTCGGGTTGCGGTAGCGCAGGTGGGCGGCAAGAAAGCTGCTGACTTCGGCCACATGCACCCAGGTCAACAGTTCGGGATCGCTGGCGGCGTAGGGGCGCCCATCGGCGGCGGTGCCGACTACTTGCAGGTGAATGGTACGGACCTTCTCGATCAGCCAATTGGCATCGCCCGTGGCGCCGAAGGTGGTACCGGAGATGAACTGGCTGGTGCGGCGCAGCCGGCCAAGCAGGTCGTGGCGAAAGTTGGAGTGGTCCCAAACGCCCGCCAGTGCCAGGGGGTGCAGCAATTGCAGAAGCAGGGCACTGATGCCACCGATCAGCATGCTTGGGAAGTCGCCGTGTACACGCCAGCTGGCACTATCAGGGCCGAACAGCCCGGGATCGCCTTTGGGATTTTCCAGATCAAGTTGCCCCAGGGACAAGCCGGTCAGGCTCATCACCTGGGTTTCGATGCGGCGGCGTATCGCTTCCATGGTTACCTGCGTGCGAGGCAGCCACGAAGCGCTGCCGGTTATGTATTGAATCGGTTGTCGATCAAGCCCTGAACCACGCTGGGATCAGCCAGCGTCGACGTGTCACCCAGGCTGTCGAGTTCATTGCAGGCGATTTTGCGCAGAATGCGGCGCATGATCTTGCCTGAACGGGTCTTGGGCAGCGCGGGTGCCCATTGGATCAGTTCCGGTTTGGCGAAACTGCCAATTTCCTTGCTGACCAGCGCCAGCAGCTCCTGCTTGAGCGTGTCATCCGGGGTCACGCCGTTCATCGGTGTGACAAAGGCATAGATGCCTTGCCCCTTGAGATCGTGAGGGTACCCCACTACTGCGGCTTCGGCGATGCTGTCATGCAGTACCAGCGCGCTTTCGACTTCGGCAGTGCCGATACGGTGCCCGGACACGTTGATCACATCATCGATGCGCCCGGTTATCCACAGGTCGCCATCAGCGTCGCGGCGCGCGCCGTCACCGGTGAAGTAGTAGCCTGGAAGGGGTTTGAAGTAAGTGTCGATCATCCGTTGCGGGTCGCCATACACGCTGCGGATCTGACCCGGCCAACTGGCCTTGATCGCCAGCATGCCAGCACCGGCACCCTCGATGAGTTTGCCCTTGTCATCGAGCAACACGGGCTGCACGCCAAACATCGGTTGCGTCGCACAACCGGGTTTGATCCGACGGGTGCCTACCAACGGGCTGATCATGATGCCGCCGGTTTCCGTCTGCCACCAGGTATCGACAATGGGGCAGCGCTCCTCGCCCACGGCGTTGAAGTACCACTCCCAGGCTTCTGGGTTGATCGGTTCGCCGACACTGCCGAGCAGACGCAGGCTTTTGCGTGAAGTGTTCTTCAGGGGGCCCTCACCCTCACGCATCAAGGCGCGCAGGGCGGTCGGGGCGGTATAAAAAATGTTCACCTTGTGCTTGTCGACCACCTGCCAGAAGCGCGAGGCATCGGGATAGTTGGGCACGCCCTCGTACATCAAGGTGATTGCACCATTGGCCAGTGGCCCATAGACGATGTAGCTGTGCCCGGTGACCCAGCCCACATCGGCGGTGCACCAGAACACTTCACCTTCACGGTAATCGAACACGGTCTTGAAGGTCAGGGTGGCTTGCAGCAGGTAGCCGGCGGTGGTGTGCAGCACGCCTTTGGGTTTTCCGGTACTGCCAGAGGTGTAGAGAATGAATAACGGATCTTCGGCGTCCATTGGCTCGGGAGGGCAGTCATCACTCGCTTGAGTGATTGCCTCGTGGTGCCAGAGGTCGCGATCCTGTTGCCAGTCGATGGTGCCCCCCGTGCGCTTGATGACCAACACCGTGCTGACATTCGGGCAATTGAGCAGGGCCTTGTCGACATTGTTTTTCAAGGGCACAGTCTTGCCGCCGCGAATACCCTCATCGGCGGTGATTACCGTGCGACAGTCGGCATCCAGGATGCGATCACGCAGGGCATCGGGAGAAAAGCCGCCGAACACTACCGAATGAATCGCCCCGATACGGCTGCAGGCCAACATGGCGTACGCCGCTTCCGGCACCATGGGCATGTAGATGCACACTCGATCACCTTTTTTTACCCCGCGTTGTTTGAGCACGTTGGCCAGTCGGCAGACATGGCGGTGCAGCTCACGGTAAGTAATGATGCTGGAGTCGGCAGGGTTGTCGCCTTCACGAATGATCGCCGCTTGGTCCCCCCGTGTGGCCAGATGACGATCGATGCAGTTGTAGCTGACGTTGAGCTGAGCACCGGTGAACCAACTGGCCTGGCCGGTTTTCATGTCACTGTGCTGAACACTGCTCCAGGGTTTAACCCAGTCCAGGGCTTTGGCTTGTTCGCTCCAGAACGCGTCGGGGTCTTCAATCGACTGGCGGTACAGGCGCTGGTATTCGGCCTGGCTCAGTTGCGCCGCTTTGCTGACGGCATCGGCGTGGGGGTGGGCGCTGAGATCGAACATAGAAGGGCCTGTCCTGATTGTTTTTGTCAGGACAGTGTAGCCGTTGCCCCTGGCTGCGTTCGTTCAGCCAGGGGCAACGCAGGTGATCAACCGCGGTGACGGCTGCGGAAGAAGTTGATCAGGCCCTGGGTCGAAGCGTCTTCGGCAGCGTCTTCGATGCCACCGGTCAGGCGCTGGTACACGCCCTTGCCAAGTTCTTTACCCAGTTCCACGCCCCATTGGTCGAAGGCGTTGATACCCCAGATTACGCTTTGTACGAACACTTTGTGCTCATACATCGCCACAAGCGCGCCAAGGCGGCGTGGGCTGATACGCTCGACCACCAAAGTGTTACTCGGACGGTTGCCCGGAATTACCTTGTGCGGCGCCAGTTTCTGGATCTCGGCTTCGCTCAGGCCTTTGTCGCGCAGTTCAGCTTCTGCCTCGGTGCGGGTCTTGCCGAGCATCAGGGCCTGGCTCTGCGACAGGCAGTTGGCGTACAGCCACTGATGGTGGTCGGCAACCGGATTGAAGCTGACGACCGGCACGATGAAGTCGGCCGGGATCAGTTGCGTGCCTTGGTGCAGCAACTGGTGGTAAGCATGCTGGCCGTTACAGCCGACACCACCCCAGATCACCGGGCCGGTGTCGTGGTTGACCGGGGTGCCGTCCTGACGAACGCTCTTGCCGTTGGACTCCATGTCCAACTGTTGCAAGTGCTTGGTGATGTTCCGCAGGTAGTGGTCGTACGGCAGGATGGCGTGGCTTTGTGCACCCCAGAAGTTACCGTACCAGACACCCAGCAGTGCCAGCAGCACCGGCATGTTCTGTTCGAACGGCGCGTTCTGGAAGTGCTGGTCCATGGTGTAGGCGCCAGACAGCAGCTCTTTGAAGTTGGCGGTGCCGATGGCCAGGGCAATTGGCAGGCCGATGGCCGACCACAGCGAGTAACGACCGCCGACCCAGTCCCACATTGGGAAGATGTTCTCTTCGCGGATGCCGAAGGCCACCGCAGCTGCCTTGTTACTCGATACGGCAATGAAGTGTTTGTACAGCTCGGCTTCCGAACCGCCCTGGGCCAGGTACCAACCACGGGCCGCCTGGGCGTTTTTCAGGGTTTCCAGGGTGTTGAAGGATTTCGAGGAAACGATGAACAGGGTGGTCTCTGCACGCAGATTGGCCGACAGTTCGTGGAACTCGCTGCCGTCGATATTGGCCAGGTAGTGGCAGCGTACGCCGCGCTGGGCGTAGGGTAGCAGGGCCTCGGACACCAGCTCAGGGCCGAGGAACGAGCCGCCGATACCGATGTTGACCACGTCGGTAATCGGCTTTTCGCTGTAACCACGCCACAGCCCGTCATGGATGCGCCCGACCAGCTCAGTGACCTGGTTGAGGACTTTGTGCACCTCGGGCATGACGTTGACGCCATTGACGCTCAGCTTGTCGCCTACCGGGCGGCGCAATGCAGTGTGCAGTGCCGGACGGCCTTCGGAGGCGTTGAGGATTTCGCCAGCGAACAGCGCTTTGACGGCTTCTTGCAGGCCTACTTCGTTGGCCAGGTTGACCAGCAGGTCGCGCGTCTGGCTGTTGATGAGGTTCTTTGAATAATCGAGAAACAGTCCGCAGGTGCTCAGAGAAAACTGCTCGAAGCGTTTTGGCTCGGCGTTGAATGCGTCGCGCATGCTGAAGTCCTGCATGGCTTCGCGGTGCTGCTGGAGCGCCTGCCAGGCAGGCAAAGCGGTGACATCATGAGGGGTGCGGTAATAAGCCATCGCTGCAGGTTTCCTTATTGCGTGGACTGCCTTGGACACTGAAAACAGCGCTCTGTTTGCAGGCTGATGCCAATTATAGGCATGCAGCCTGCATTACAGGGAGAGGGCTTGGTTGGCGGCCTTGTCAGGCGTTGCCAAGCTCCAGATGCAGGTTGTCGATCAGGCGGGTAGCACCGAGGAAGGCAGCAACCAGAATGACCAGATCGCGGTCTTCGGCAGTTGCCGGGTGCAGGCTCAGGGCCTGGCGAATTTCCAGATAGTCGCGGCGGAAACCCGCGCTTTCCAGTTGTTGCTGGCCGTTAGCGATCAAGGCAGGGTAGTCGCGTTCACCTTGTTCGATCGCATCGGCCATCTGCCGCAGTACCCGATACAGCGTTGGCGCGATGGCACGTTGCTCCTCGCTCAGGTATCCATTGCGCGATGACAGTGCCAGGCCATCGTCGGCGCGCACGGTGGGCTCGCCAATGATCTGGATCGGCATGTTCAGGTCACGCACCAGCGCACGGATCACCGCCAGTTGCTGGAAGTCCTTCTGCCCGAACACGGCGAGGTCCGGCTGGACCATGTTGAACAGCTTGCTCACCACCGTTGCCACACCTTCGAAATGGCCCGGACGGCTGGCGCCGCACAGGCCTTCTGAAAGCTGCGCAACGTTGACGCGGGTCTGGCCGTCCATGCCGTCGGGGTACATCTCTTCGACGCTGGGGGCGAACAGCAGGTGGCAGCCGGCCTGGAGCAGTTTCTCCTGATCGGCGGCCAACGTCCGTGGGTATTTGTCGAGGTCTTCGCTAGGGCCGAACTGCAGCGGGTTGACGAAGATGCTGGCGACCACGAAATCGACGCGTTGGGCGGCCTTGGTCACTAGTGCAGCGTGGCCGCTGTGCAGGTTACCCATGGTCGGCACGAAACCGATGCGTTTGCCTTCACTGCGCGCGCGCGCCACGGCGGCGCGCAGTTCGCGTACGGTCTTGACTGTATTCATGCACTGAACCCGTGTTCGCTGCCTGGGAAGCTGACGTCTTTGACCGCTGTTACATAAGCTTTGAGCGCGCCTTGGATGTCACTCTGGCCGATCATGAAATTCTTTACGAACTTCGGCATACGTCCGGTCAGCGACAAGCCCAGCATGTCGTGCAATACCAGGACCTGGCCATCGGTGGCGCTACCGGCACCGATGCCGATCACCGGGATGCTCACCGCCTGGGTGATCTCCGCCGCCAACTCGCTCGGCACGCACTCAAGCAGCAGCATTGCTGCGCCAGCCTGCTCCAGGGCAATGGCATCGGCGCGCATTTGCCGCGCCTGGTTTTCCTGACGACCCTGGACCTTGTAGCCGCCGAGGATATTGACGGTCTGTGGGGTCAGGCCCATATGGGCGCACACTGGCACCCCGCGCTCGGCCAGCAGGCGAATGGTTTCCGCCAACCAGGCGGCACCTTCGACCTTGACCATGTGCGCACCCGCCTGCATCAAGGCGCCGCTGTTGGCGAACGCTTGTTCAGTGGTGGCACAGGCCATGAACGGCAGGTCGGCGAGGATCAGCGCGCCTTCGTTACCGCGTTTGACGCAGGCAGTGTGGTAGGCCATCTCGGCGTTGGTCACCGGCAAGGTGCTGTCATGGCCCTGCAGGACCATGCCCAGGGAGTCACCCACCAGCAATATTTCCACGCCGGCACGGCTGGCGGCCTGGGCAAAGGTCGCGTCGTAGCAGGTCAGCATGGCTATTTTCTCACCCTTGGCCTTGAGGCTCTGCAGGGTGGTCAGGGTTACATCTGGCATGAAAAAGAATCCTCATTCAGGCGCTGTGAAAAACGACTGCGTACAACGCATGTATTCATCTTCTGGAACAGCACATCATCGATTGTGGTGTTTTGGTTGCGACCTGTTCCAGGCCTATATACGCCTTTTTGCGGCGCGCACGCGCCACCGGACGCCTATAGTCGTGAGGGAGGGGGCTGAAGTCAATTACCCTGTTACCGCATTGTTACTAATGCGCTGTTACGGGCGTTACCGCATGGGGGAACGCCCGGTTACAGGCGTTCCAGTCCGACGAACGGGCAATCTGCCAGCAACTGGGTGAGGCTGCGTTGATCAGCCAGCCGGAAGTCCTGCGGGACCAGTTCGGCCAGCGGATAGAGGACGAAAGGGCGTGCCTGCATGTGGTAATGCGGGACTTTGAGACGCGGAATGTCGATCAGGTGATCGCCGTACAGCAGGATATCCAGATCGAGGGTGCGCGGCCCCCAGCGTTCTTTTCGCTCGCGGCCTTGTGCGGCCTCGATGGCCTGCAGGTGGTCGAGCAGGTCCAAGGGCGCCAGAGCGCTGTCGAGGGCTGCCACCGCATTGGTATAGCGCGGTTGGCCGGGTGACAGCGACTCGCTGCTGTAGAAGGCTGAAACCGCAGCTACCGTCGTTTCGGGCAGCTCGCGCAGTGCATTGATGGCGCTGCGCAGTTGCTCTTGCGGTTCGTCCAGATTACTGCCCAGGCCGATATACACGCGTTCCATGCTTATTCGCCTGCGCCGCCGTCGGCACGCTTGCGCTTGCTCGGGCTGCGTTTACGCTTGCGCGGGCCCGCACTGGTACCGTCTTCACGACTGCCCAGCTCGCGGATCATGTCGCGCCGCTCACTGTCGTTGCAGTCCTGATAGTCGGTCCACCATTGGCCCAAGCCGTCGGTTTCCTCTCCGGCGCTTTCACGCAGCAGCAGGAAGTCGTAACCGGCACGGAAACGCGGGTTGTCGAGCAGTACCTCGGCACGCTTGCCGCTGCGGCGTGGCAGCCGCTCCTGCATGTCCCAGATCTCGCGAATTGGGAGGGTGAAGCGTTTCGGAATGGCGATGCGCTGGCATTGTTCGCTGATCAGCTCATGAGCTGCCTCGTTCATGGCCGGAATCGGCGGCATGCCACGGCTTTGCAGACGCAGTGCGCGACCAGGCAAGGCAGGCCACAGCAGAGCGGCAAACAGGAACGCTGGTGTCACCGGCTTACCTTGCTTGATGCGCAGGTCGGTGTTGATCAGCGCCTGGCTGATCAGGGTATGGGTGTAGGTCGGGTGTTCTTCCAGTGCTTCGGCACTAGCCGGGAACAGCGGATCGAACAGTTGCAGGTCAACCAGCATTTCGAAGGTGTCGGCAGCGTACCCGGAGAGGAATAGCTTGAGCGTTTCTTCGAACAAACGGGCGGCCGGGATCTCGCGCAGCATCGGCGCCAGTTGGCGGATCGGCTGAACGGTATGCTTTTCGATGCCAAAGTTCAGCTTGGCGGCGAAACGCACGGCGCGCAGCATGCGCACGGGATCTTCCTGGTAACGCTGGGTTGGATCACCGATCAGGCGAATCAAACGATTGCGGATGTCGTGAACACCATTGGCGTAATCGAGGATGCGCTCGCTGACCGGGTCGTAGTACAGGGCGTTGATGGTGAAGTCACGACGTTGCGCGTCTTCTTCCAGGGTGCCATAGACATTGTCACGCAGAATGCGCCCGCTCTCGTTACGCGAGGAGGTGTGGCTGTCTTCTGCCGCTTCGTTTTCCGGGTGGTTGGCACGGAAGGTCGCGACCTCAATGATTTCGCGACCGAAGTGAATATGCACCAGTTTGAAACGGCGACCGATGATGCGCGCATTGCGAAACTCGGCGCGGACTTGCTCGGGTGTGGCACTGGTGGCGACGTCGAAGTCCTTGGGGGTGATGCCCAGGAGTTGGTCACGAACACAGCCGCCCACCAGGTAGGCCTGGTAGCCAGCATTTTGCAGGCGCTCAACGATACTCACCGCATGACGACTGAATTGGCCACGTTGCAGCGAGTGTTGACCGCTATTGATCACTTCAGGCGTGGTGCGCTTGTGGTGCGCGCCACGTACGGGAGTACGGAACGACTGGAACAGCTTCTTCAGCATGGGATGCACTGTTTGAAGGAATGTTCGGCCAAAAACGAAGAATGGCCGCATGATGGGCGGGGATTCTAGCATTTACTGGGGGGATGGTGTAGGCGCTAGCAAAGCGGGGTGATGCAGGGGGAGAAACTACAAGGGGAGCCGAAGCTCCCCAAGAAGTAGTTGCGTGCTCTTATTATTTTTTTGCCGGGCTTCTTGTTTTTGTTGAGTGCCCTATCCACAAAACGCAAAGCTTGTGGACGATCTCCCTAACCGGGATTCAAGAGCAAACGGATTGCTTTGGTCGCTGAGGTTGCAATGATCATGTGATCCAACCAGTTCAGGCTCTGCTTTAGTGCAGTTTTTGTTGTTCTCTGCCTGGTTGTGGGGCAAGCCCCAAAAACAACTCCTCTCCAAAAGAATCAGTTAGCTGCGCCTCCGCCGTCTTGTTCTTATTGTGCGTGAGCCGATTCGTCTTATTTTTATTGTCTTTTGCAGTGCTTGTTATTGTTCTTGTACCAAACATATAGCAGGTGCCGTGCCAACTTTTGCAAACCCCAGTAAAACAAGGGGTTGGAGCAGTTTTGGGGCCCTGGAGGGGCGAAAAAAAACCGGGGCTTCGTTACCGTAAGCCCCGGTTTTTGTTACGAGATTGCGGTGAGGTAACAGTTTTTTCACATTTGCCTGTGTTACCGCGTGCTACCCCAAAAAGTGCTGAAAGGGATCAGCTATCGCTGGTGGCCCCACTCTTGCGCCGCGGGATGCCCAAGCGTTGACGACGCTCCCACAGACACTTGCGGCTGACCCCGAGTTTGCGGGCCAGCTCCGTCTCGGTCATGTGGTCTTGGTGCTCAAGGACGAAGTGCTGGAAGTAGTCTTCCAGCGACAGGTCTTCGGTGGGTTCATGGCTGGTGGTGTTGGTCGTGCTGCCGTTACCGGACAGGCCGGCAAACGGTTCGTCGTCGTCCAGATCGCTCAGCTCAATGTCGATGCCCAGCAGGTCTGCGGAAATTTCCGGGCTCTCGCAGAGAATCACTGCACGCTCGACGGCGTTTTCCAGTTCACGGACGTTACCCGGCCAGGAGTAATGACGGATGGCCTGCTCAGCATCGTGGCCGAAGCGCAGGTCGTTACGACCAATACGTGCACTTTGGCGGGCGAGGAAGGCATTGGCGATTTCGTTGACGTCAGCACCACGCTCGCGCAGGGCGGGCAGTTTCAGCGCGATCACATGCAGACGGTAATAAAGGTCTTCACGGAACTGGCCGACTTTGGCCAGGTTCTTCAGGTCACGGTGGGTAGCTGCAATCAGGCGCACATCGACTTTTTGCGACTGCACCGAGCCCACCCGGCGGATCTCACCTTCCTGCAACACCCGCAGCAGGCGAGCCTGTGCTTCCAGTGGCAGTTCACCGATTTCATCGAGGAACAGGGTGCCGCCATCGGCAGCTTCGACCAGGCCGGCACGACCAGCGCTGGCGCCGGTAAATGCGCCTTTCTCATGGCCGAACAGTTCCGACTCGATCAGCGTTTCCGGAATAGCGGCGCAGTTCACGGAAATCATCGGGGCTTTGGCGCGGCGTGACAGATTGTGCAAGGCGCGGGCAACCAGCTCTTTACCGGTACCCGACTCACCCTGAATCAGCACGTTGGAATCTGTGGGCGCGACTTTGCGGATCTTACCGTACAGGTCTTGCATCGGTGGGCAGGAGCCGATGATGCCGATTTCGCCATTGGCAGCGGTGCTGCTGCCTTTGTCTGCCATGCCGGCCTTGTTGCCGCCACGCGCTTCGGTCGGTACCGCTGGCGCGTTCTGACGATCACGCAGGATGCGCGCCACCGCTTGCAGCATCTCGTCATGATCGAAAGGCTTGGCAATGTAATCCACCGCGCCCATCTTCATTGAGTCGACGGCTGAGCGCAGGCTGGCGTAGCTGGTCATGATCAGCACCGGAGTGCCCTGGCCGAGCTTGATCAGTTCGGTGCCCGGCGCGCCAGGCAGGCGCAGGTCACTGACGATCAGGTCGAAGGTAGTAATACTGAAGCGTTCCTGGGCTTCCTGTACCGAGCCGGCTTCGCTGACCTGGTACTGGTTCCGCTCCAGCAGGCGACGCAGCGCCGAGCGGATGATGGTTTCGTCTTCGACGATCAGAATATGAGGCATTGATTCAATTCTCTCGACGGTCTCAGTTCACAGCGGACGTCGCTACGACATGGCGCGGCAGAGTCACTCGAATACGAGTGCCACGTTGACTCTGGATATCGGCCGGGCTGTCGATGGTGATTTGTCCATAATGCTCTTCCACGATGGAATAGACCAGAGCAAGCCCCAGTCCGGTACCTTCGCCCGGGTCCTTGGTAGTGAAGAAGGGTTCGAACAGACGATCCATGATGTTTTTCGGAATACCGCTGCCTTCGTCCTCGACGATCAGGTCAACGGTATGCTCGCTTGCTTCGCTTTTGACTCGCACGGCACTGCCGGGCGGTGAGGCGTCGCGGGCGTTGGACAGTAAGTTGATCAAGACCTGGGCCAGACGCTGCGGGTCGCCATCGACCCAGTGCTCGGGGTCGCACAGGTTGAAGAACTGTACTTCGAAATTGCGCCGGTTCAAGGCCAGCAGACCGATGGCGTCTTGCGCTACTTCGGCCAGGCACACTGGCTCGTCGCTGTGCTGGTGGCTGCCAGCGTGGGCAAAGCTCATCAGAGACTGAACAATGCGGGAAATACGTTTGGTCTGCTCCAGTATCTGGCTGCTCAGTTCGGTAATCTCGCCATCATCCTCGCGCTCTTCACGCAGGTTTTGCGCCAGGCAGGCGATACCGGTGACCGGGTTGCCGATCTCGTGGGCGACCCCGGCCGCCAGGCGGCCGATACTGGCCAGGCGTTCCGAATGCACCAGTTTGTCTTCCAGTGCCTGGGTTTCGGTGAGGTCTTCGACCAGTACCACCAGGCCACTGTTACCCGGCGCCAGGGGCTCGTCGATCGCAGCTTTATGCAGGTTGAGCCAGCGGGTTTGACCGTCCAGGCCCAGCCGTTGTTTATGCAGATGCTCGTCAGGAATATTGGTGAAACCCAGCAGCAGGCCACGCCACGGCTCACTGATAGTGGTCAGGCGCGAGCCGACCACGCGCTTGGCAGGAATGCCGGTGAGCTCTTCCATCGCCTTGTTCCACATCAGGATCTCCTGATCCTTGGCCAGCGAGCAAACACCCATGGGCAGCTCCTGCAACGTCTGGCGGTGGTAGCGGCGCAAGGCATCAAGCTCGGCGGCCAGCCCGGTCAGGCGCGAGTGGTAGTCTTCCAGGCGGCTTTCGATGAAGTGAATGTCTTCGGTTACGTAGTTTTCGTTACCCGACTTGTAGGGCAGAAAGGTTTCGACCATGTCCTGGGCCACGCTGGGCCCCATCAACCCGGACAGGTTGGCTTCGATACGATCACGCAGACGGCGCAAGGCGTAAGGGCGGCGTTCGTCAAAGGGCAGGTAAAGGTCACGTAAGGCTTGCTCCACTTCCTTTTGCGCGGCCTTTGCCCCCAGTGGCTTGGCCAGCTGAGTGGCAAACTCCTGCGGCGAGGCAGCATGCAGTTCGCGGCGTTGCGGGCGGCGCACGTTGTCGACCGCACAGGCTTCAGCCGCACTGATCTCTTCGGTGCTGGCGTTGGTGAACAGCGAAATCAGGGTGAACAGCAGCACGTTCGCCGCCAACGAGGCGATAGCGGCCATGTGCCAACTGGTGTCGTCGAGCACATAGATCATGTTTAGCAGGGGGATGTAGAAGCCTTGCAGGTTGCCGACCAGCGGCAGCAGCATGGTCACCATCCATACCAGAATCCCCGCCAGCAAGCCGGCAATGAAGCCGCGGCGGTTCGCAGTTGGCCAGTACAGTACCGAGAGGACACCCGGCAAGAACTGCAAGGTAGCGACGAATGCGACGATGCCGAGGTTGGCCAGGTCTTGTTGGCTTTCCAGGGTCAGATAGAAACCAAAGCCGGCGGCGATGATGGCAACGATCAGTGCGCGACGGGTCCATTTCAACCAGCGGTAGATATTGCCTTCGGCGGGCGGTTGGTACAGCGGCAGCACCAGATGGTTCAGCGCCATACCCGATAGTGCCAGCGTGGTCACGATGATCAATCCGCTGGACGCCGATAGCCCACCAACATAGGCGAGCAAGGCCAACGCTTGGTTGTCGGCGGCGATCCCCAGGCCCAGGGTGAAGTATTCCGGGCTGGTGCTGGCCCCCATCTTCAGGCCAGCCCAGAGGATCAGCGGTACCGCGAGGCTCATCAGCAACAGGAATAGCGGCAGGCCCCAGCTGGCACTGACCAGCGAGCGCGGGTTGAGGTTTTCGGTAAAGGCCATGTGGTACATGTGCGGCATGACGATGGCCGAGGCGAAGAACACCAGCAACAGCGTACGCCAAGGGCCTTCCTGCAGTGGCGTGTGCAGGGCGGCCAACGCGGTCTGGTTTTGCAGCAGCCAGACTTCCAGTTGATGCGGCCCGCCGAACACACCGTACAGCGCATACAGGCCAATACCGCCCAGCGCCAACAGCTTGATCACCGACTCAAAGGCGATAGCGAATACCAGCCCTTCATGCTTTTCCCGGGTAGCGATATGCCGCGAGCCGAAAAAGATGGTGAACAAGGTGATCAAGGCACAGAAGGCCAGAGCGACCCTGGCCTTGACCGGCTCGCCGGTGAGGATGCTGATCGAGTCGGCCACCGCCTGAACCTGAAGGGCCAGCAATGGCAGCACGCCAATCAGCATGAACACCGTGGTCAGAGCGCCGGCCCAGGTGCTGCGGAAACGGAAGGCGATCAGGTCAGCCAGCGACGACAGTTGATAGGTGCGGGTGATTTTAAGAATCGGGTAAAGCAACACCGGCGCTAACAGAAACGCTCCGGAAACGCCCAGGTAACAGGCGAGAAAGCCATAACCGTATTGATAAGCCAGGCCCACCGAACCATAAAAGGCCCAGGCACTGGCATAGACACCTAACGACAGGGTGTAGGTCAGCGGGTGGCGAATGATCGAGCGCGGGATCATCCCACGTTCACTGACCCAGGCCACGCCAAACAGCACCAGCAGGTAGGCGGCGCTGATCAGAATCATCTGGGTCAGACTAAAGCTCATCGGCATCACGTTGGCTCTGCAGGATAAAGGTCACGACGATCAGGATCAGCCAGAGCAGGTAAGGGCGATACCAGGCACCGGTTGGCTCGATCCACCAGTCCATGATGGCCGGGGAGAACAAGTAGATCCCCACGACCAGAAGCAGGACCAAACGATAGATATACATGCTGGCCTCAAAGGTTAGGGCGCTATGGCTTGGACTTATTATTGGCGCAAATGGCTGTGGCGATGGTAACGGATGGGCTGGCGACTGCAAGACACCTTGCGCAAATAAGCCAAAGATTTGAATTTATTAGAGTTTGTGTAACTCGGTAGGAGCGGGCTTGCCCCGCGATAGCGGTGTGTCAGGTTAATCGAATCGCGGGGCAAGCCCGCTCCTACAAGAGGTCTGCTTCAGGTACGGTGAGGCGCCGCGGGATGGCGTCGGGGTTCCAGTGCAAAGCGGCGTGTGCCAGCACTTCAGCCGGGGTGCCTAGCGCCATGCCAGCATCGGTGGCCTGGCCAAGTGCGCGCAGGGCCCTCAGGATCAGCGGCGTGGCCTGTTCAGTGGGCAGGGGCGCGGAGCGGTAACTTTTGCCCAGCTTGTGGCCGTCGGGCTGGATAATGAGCGGCACGTGCAGGTAGCGCGGCTGTGACAGGCCCAACAGTTCCTGTAGGTAAAGCTGGCGTGGGGTGTTATCCAGCAAATCGGCACCGCGAACGATATCGGTCACGCCTTGCCAGGCGTCATCCAGCACCACCGCCAGCTGATAGGCGTAGAGCCCGTCGCGGCGGCGAATGACGAAGTCACCCACCTCACGGCCCAGATGCTGCTCGAAAGCACCCTGAACCCGGTCTTCAAATCGGTAAGTAAGCTCCGGAACCCGCAGGCGAATAGCGGCATCTTCTTGAGCATGACAGCAGTTACGGCACAAACCGGGGTAAATGCCGTTGTAACCTTCGAGTTGTTTGCGCGAACAGGTACAGGCATATGCCAAGCCCTGGCGGAACAAGCGCTCGGTAACCTCGGCGTAGGCCGCATGACGCAGGCTTTGGTAAACCACCTCGCCATCCCATTCCAGGCCATAGCTTTCCAGAGTGTGCAGGATTGCAGCCTGGGCGCCGGGTGCCTCGCGGGGCGGGTCGATGTCTTCCATGCGCAGCAACCAGCGCCCACCTACGGCACGGGCGTCAAGCCAGGAAGCAAGGGCAGCGACCAGAGAACCGAAATGCAAGAAGCCGCTGGGAGTAGGGGCGAAGCGCCCGACGTAAGAGATCTGGTTCATGGCAGCGCTGGACTATTAAGGGGCACAAATGAAACGGGGCGCCTGTGGCGCCCCGTTACGGTCGGTTAGCTATCAGCCCTTGCCGACGGTTTTTTCTTTCTTCTCTGCCAGTTCCTTGCAGTCAAAGCAAAGGTCGGCGGTCGGGCGTGCTTCGAGGCGGCGCAGGCCGATCTCTACGCCGCAGGCGTCGCACCAGCCGTACTCTTCGTCTTGGATCTTCTGCAGGGTCTTGTCGATCTTCTTGATCAACTTGCGCTCGCGATCGCGGTTACGCAGTTCCAGGGCGAATTCCTCTTCCTGGCTGGCGCGGTCGGCGGGGTCTGGGAAGTTGGCCGCCTCATCCTTCATGTGGTCCACGGTCCGATCGACGCTGTTCATCAGCTCCAGTTTCCATGCACCGAGAAGCTTGACGAAGTGTTTGCGCATGGGCTCGCCCATGTACTCCTCGCCCTTGGTTTCCTTATAGGGCTCGACACCGTACATGGTCTGACTAGCTTTTTGCTTTTCTAGGGTGGACATGAATAGACCGCCTCTCACTTTTCTAATCCATTGCGCAGGCTGCTCCATCTCCGGCGCCCGCCGGCCCTGCGACTGCGAGCCGCCGAACTTACCAGATCAAATCGGGGCGCGCTACTCCCGGTGATGTTCCTGGTTGACCACAGGTTTAGCCACACGTTCGCTTCAGGACACGGGTAGAATCATTATTCTAGACCCATTTGAGAGAAGGTTGATGGCCCAGTCCTACAGTGCGCGCAGCCGCGCCATAGAACCCTTCCACGTCATGGCACTGCTGGCTCGTGCCAATGAGTTGCAGGCCCGCGGCCTTGATGTGATTCACCTGGAAATCGGTGAGCCGGACTTCACCACTGCCACGCCTATCGTCGAGGCCGGGCAGGCCGCGCTGGCCGCCGGGCACACCCGGTACACCGCAGCGCGTGGTCTGCCAGCGCTGCGTGAAGCGATTTCGGGTTTCTACCAGCAACGCTATGGCCTGGACATCGACCCTGAGCGAATCCTGATTACCCCCGGCGGTTCCGGTGCCTTGCTGCTGGCCAGCAGCCTGTTGGTAGACCCCGGTAAACACTGGTTGTTGGCCGACCCGGGTTACCCGTGCAATCGACACTTTTTGCGCTTGGTCGAAGGCGGGGCGCAGTTGGTGCCGGTTGGGCCAGAGGTCAATTATCAACTAACCGCTGATCTGGTAGACCGCTACTGGGATCAAGACACTGTCGGAGCGCTGGTCGCATCCCCTGCCAACCCGACCGGTACAGTGCTCGACCGTACCGCGCTGGCCAGCCTGTCGGCCGCGACGCGTGCGCACAATGGCCATTTGGTGGTGGATGAGATTTACCACGGGCTGACCTACGGCATGGATGCACCCAGTGTGCTGGAGGTCGACGACAGCGCCTTTGTCCTGAATAGTTTTTCCAAGTATTTCGGCATGACCGGCTGGCGCCTCGGCTGGTTGGTAGCGCCTCCAGCTGCAGTGGGTGAACTGGAAAAATTGGCGCAAAACCTCTACATCAGCGCCCCGAGCATGGCGCAGCATGCGGCGTTGGCTTGCTTCCAGCCCCAGACACTGGCGATCCTGGAAGAGCGCCGTGCCGAGTTCGCTCTGCGCCGCGACTTCCTCCTGCCCGCTTTGCGCGAGCTGGGTTTCAAGATAGCCGTTGAGCCGCAGGGTGCGTTTTACCTGTATGCCGATATCAGTGCCTTCGGTGGCGATGCCTTTGCGTTCTGCCAGCATTTCCTTGAAACAGAGCATGTTGCTTTCACCCCAGGTCTGGACTTCGGCCGCTATCAAGCCGGGCACCACGTGCGCTTTGCTTACACCCAGAGCCTGCCGCGTTTGCAAGAGGCCGTAGAACGGATCGCCCGTGGCCTGCGGAGTTGGCAAGGCTGATGCGTTTTTCTCCAACACTTGAAACCGGGCGGCTGTTACGACGTTACAAACGTTTTCTGGCAGATATCGAACTGGCCAGTGGTGAGCAGATCACCATCCATTGCCCGAACACTGGCTCGATGCTTAATTGCATGGTCGAGGGCGGGCAGGTCTGGTTCAGCCGCTCCAATGACCCCAAACGCAAACTGCCCGGGACCTGGGAAATCAGTGAGACCCCACAGGGGCGGCTGGCGTGCGTGAATACCGGGCGAGCCAATGCGTTGGTTGAAGAAGCCTTGCTTGCCGGGCGCATCACCGAGCTGGCCGGATTTACTGGGTTAAAACGCGAGGTGCCCTACGGTGAAGAGCGCAGCCGAATCGACTTTCGCCTGGAATTCGCCGAAGGGCCGGCCTATGTCGAGGTCAAGAGCGTAACCCTGGGCTATTCCGACTCAGCTGTGGCCGCCTTCCCGGATGCCGTGACCCAGCGCGGCGCCAAGCACTTGCGCGAGTTGGCGGCGCTGGCGCGTCAAGGCATTCGGGCCGTTCAACTGTACTGCGTCAATCTCAGTGGCATCGATGCGGTGCGGCCTGCTGAAGAAATCGATGCCGCCTATGCGCAAGCACTGCGCACCGCAGTAGCGGAGGGTGTTGAGGTGTTGGCTTACGGTAGTTACGTCGATGGCGAGCAGATTTATATCGACCGTGCCTTGCCAGTGTTGCTCAACCGGTGAGCCAGATGCCCTGAGCGTCTTCCAGGCAGTTCAGGGCCGTTAGCTGATCGCCTTCACAAGGCCCCGCCACACATTCGCCGGACTCGATCAGAAACAGCGCGCCATGCCGTGAGCAGGCAATAAGGCTGGCGCTGCTGTCGAGAAATTGGTTGGGCTCCCAGTTCAGAGGGATGCCTCGATGCGGGCAGCGATTACGGTAGAGGTAAACGCGGCCAGCGCGGCGCACGGCGAGCACGCTGGAGTCGTTGACGGTAAAGCCACGGCTTTGGCCTTCGCCCAATTCGTTGGGTAAACAGAGAAAATGCATACCAGGGGACACAGAGTTGGTGTGATCGCTCGCTTTATACCGCGTGGCGCCTGGGTTATCCACTGTAGGAGCGGGCTTGCCCCGCGATGCGGTTTGGCTGATACACCGCAATCGCGGGGCAAGCCCGCTCCCACAAGAGACCGCAAAAAAAAGACCCGGCAAAGAGCCGGGTCAAATAACCGTGATTAGCCTGATGAGGAGATAATCTGAGAGTCCGAACCAAGGGCTTTCAGTTTATCCAACCAGTCTCGCGACCAGTTGTGGTAATCATAACGATTCTCATTACGCTGTCAACTGTCGCTACTCAATATTCTCAATTATTTTTCTGAACGAGCTTGCCATCGAGTTGCTGGTTCAGGGCTTCCTTGCGTTCGGCCGGAATGTCATTCCAATGCATGTCGAGCAACGCGCCTTCAATCGCGTAGAGCAGCACCTTTGAGGCCCGGAAGCCACGTGTACGCACGGCCTTGTAGGCATTCACCGCCCCCAGTCGGCGCAAATCCGAGGCGCTGTGGATGCCGACCGCATGCAGCCACTGCGCAGAGGTCTTGCCAAGGTTTTTCAGATGCTGCAGTTCATCGTTCATCAAGCCTCCTTGCGACGGCTGAACGGGTCTTGATTAGGGAATCGTAAGCAGGTCAAAGAGGAGTGTAGCGGCACTTGGGAAATACGCGGCGTTTTGCCATCCTTGTGCCGACGGGTAGCTCAAAAGCGCCCGCTAAAAAGTAGCTGGCGGGCGCTTTGGCCTATGTAATCAACGGGTTCGGTAACGCAGGCGGGTGCCGAAATTGACCGACATCAGAATCTCGTCGGCGCTCAGTTCGCTGGGAAAGTAGGTGCCGGAAATCTGCGCGTGAGACAAACTGGCGCCTTCCAGACCGTTCTGGCGCAGGTCCAGGCCACGCAGGTCGGCGGCGCGGAAGTAAGCATCGGTGAAGTCGATGCCTGTGGTGTCCAACTCACGTAGATCGAGACCGCGGAAATCGCCGCCGCGAAAGTCGATGCTGGCATCCTTTGGCTTTTCGCGGTTGAAGCTGGCGATCTGTTCGTCATGCACCAGCGCATACAGTGCGCTGTCCAGTTGCCGTGGCTGATTCATGAGAGCGCCTCCCTGTTGGACTCCTGATGACATTATAGTGCCATCATGCGGGAGGCGCCCGGACTCAAGTGTGAAGTGTCGACTGCTTCACGTCCTGAGGTATCAGAGGCCGGGGAGGCGTTGACGGATCTGCTTGACCAACTCGTCGAGGCTACCGCTTTCGTTGGTTTCGACACGCTTGCTTTGCAGCAACTCTTCGCTGGTCAGTGGCTCGCGACTAGCCAGTTGGGCTTCAACCACTTCCAAGGTTGCATCGGAAGGATCGTTCTTGTCTGCCTGACGCTGTGCCAGCCAACTGATGATCACGGCGAGTGGTGCATTGCAGTCGAGGATCAGGAACGGCACCCCGGTCTTGCTGGCAACGCCGGCCGCCGCCTGACGCTGGGCGTGACTCAGGTAAGTGGCGTCAATCACGACCGGGAAGCCGGCACGCAGGATGGTTTCTGCCAACTGGTGCAAGCGATCGTAAGTGGCCTGGCTGGCATCACTGCTATAAATGCCGGCCTGCAACTGGCCTGCGTTGTTGCTCGCTTGTTCACCGAACAGGCGCTTGCGCTCCACGTCCGAACGAAGGCGGATAGCGCCAAGGGCGTCGACCAGGCGCATGGCAACATGACTTTTGCCAACTGCAGATACACCGTGGGTGATGGCCAGAAAGCGCGAAGGGATTGCACTGTAGCTTTCCGCCAGGTTCGCGTAGTTGCGGTAGGTCCGCAGGGTGGTGGCGCGCTGCACGGCGTCGGCATTGGCCGGCATGCTGAACAGCGCGACCTTGGCCCGCACCAGGGCGCGGTATGCCTTATAGAAGTTCAGCAGTTCCAGGCCTGCGTAATCCCCGGTCAATTCCAGGTATTGGCTGATAAAGCGGCGCGATAGCGATTTCAGGCCACGGTCTTCCAGGTCCATGGCCAGGAAGGCGGCGTCGGCGTAAACGTCAGTCAGGCGGAACGGCTCGTTGAACTCGATGCAGTCAAAGATTACCACTTTGCCGTCGATCAGGGTGGCGTTGCCCAGGTGGATGTCACCGTGGCACTCACGGATGAAACCTTCAGCCTTGCGCGTTTCAAGCAGGCCGTGAAGGCGCTTGAAACTGTCCTGGGCCCAGGCTTGCAGCGCATCGAGTTGTTGCAGGTCGGCCTTGTCGGTGAGGAACGGGCGAATCTGCTCGAAATTCTGCTCTACCGGGGCCATGACGCTGTCCGGGGTGCCCAGTGGATGTACCACCGGCACTTTGGGGGCTTGCAGGTGGAACTCGGCGATCTGCCGGGCCATCTGGTCGATGTGCTCAGCAGTCAGTTCACTATTGGCTTGCAGAGTGCTGAGCATCTGGTTCTGCGGAAACTGGCGCATTTTCAGTGCGTATTCGATCACGGTGCCTTCACCGCCCAGCTGTGGCGCCTCGGCACTGCCGGTAATAGGCAACACTTCCAGGTACAGGCCCTCGGTCAGGCGCTGGTTCAGGCGTAGTTCTTCGTTACAGAAATGCTCGCGCCCCGACAGTTCGGTGAAGTCGAGGAAGCCGAAGTTCATCGGTTTCTTGATCTTGTAGGCGTATTCGCCGGTCAGCAGTACCCATGAGATATGGGTCTCAATGAGCTGGAACTCCTTCACCGGGTGAGGGAACAGGGCGGGGTTCTGCAGCGCGGTGATCAAAGCTTGGCTCACGGGCGATCCTTTTGGGTCTTGGTGATTTCGAGTCGGCCATTATGGCGGCAAGCGTGGCTGGTGCAAACCGCCGGAGGGCGCCTGTCGACGATCAATAAAGTGCGTATAATCCGCCGCCATGACTCGTACCCGATCCCCCCGTACCCCGAAAAAACGCCCGTCTGGCCGCTCTCGCGCCTGGCTCGGCTGGGCCATCAAGCTCAGCCTGGTTGGCCTTGTGGTGCTGGCCGGCTTTGCCATTTACCTCGATGCTGTGGTCCAGGAGAAGTTCTCCGGCAAGCGCTGGACCATCCCGGCCAAGGTGTATGCCCGGCCGCTGGAACTGTTCGTCGGGCAGAAGCTGAGCAAGAACGACTTTCTCATCGAACTCGATGCCTTGGGCTATCGCCGTGAAAGCGTTGCCAACGGCCCGGGTGCTGCTTCCGTGAACGGCAACACCGTCGACCTCAATACCCGTGGTTTCCAGTTCTATGAAGGTATGGAGCAGGCGCAAGCGGTGCGTGTGCGTTTCTCCGGCGACTACGTGGCAGGCTTGAGCGGTATTAATGGTTCCAAACTGGATGTGGTTCGCCTGGAGCCGCTGTTGATCGGTGGTTTGTACCCGAAAAACCTTGAAGATCGCATCCTGATCAAGCTCGATCAGGTACCGCCATACCTGCTGGAAACCCTGGTCGCCGTGGAAGACCGCGACTTCTATAGCCACTTCGGCGTGTCGCCCAAATCGATTGCCCGCGCAGTCTGGGTCAACACTTCCTCGGGGGCGATGCGCCAGGGCGGCAGTACCCTGACGCAACAGTTGGTCAAAAACTTCTACCTGACCAACGAGCGCAGCCTGAGCCGTAAGCTGACTGAAGCGATGATGGCCTTGTTACTGGAGTTGCACTACGACAAGCGCGAGATCCTCGAAGCCTACCTGAACGAAGTTTTCGTCGGTCAGGATGGTCAGCGTGCAGTGCATGGCTTTGGTTTGGCCAGTCAGTTCTTCTTCAGTCAGCCGCTGTCTGAGTTGAAGCTGCATCAAGTGGCACTGTTGGTGGGGATGGTCAAGGGGCCTTCGTACTACAACCCGCGCCGGTACCCGGAGCGCGCGACGGTGCGACGTAACCTGGTGCTGGACCTGTTGGCTGAGCAGGGTGTAGCCACACCAGAAGCGGTTGCTGCAGCGAAGAAAATGCCGCTGGGTGTGACCAAGCGTGGCAGCCTGGCCGACAGTTCGTTCCCGGGCTTCCTTGACCTGGTCAAGCGCCAGTTGCGCCAAGACTACCGCGACGAAGACTTGACCGAAGAAGGCCTGCGTATTTTCACCAGCTTCGACCCGATTCTGCAGATGAAGTCTGAATCTGCCATGGCCGAAACCTTCAAGCGTCTGGCTGGGCGTAAAGGTGCCGATGAAGTTGAGGCCGCGATGGTGGTGACCAACCCGGAAACCGGTGAGGTCCAAGCGTTGATCGGCAGCCGTCAGGCTGGCTTTGCCGGGTTCAACCGGGCCATCGACGCGGTGCGGCCGATCGGCTCGCTGGTCAAGCCAGCGGTATACCTGACCGCTCTGGAAAAACCGAGCCAATTCACCCTGACCAGTTGGGTGCAAGATGAGCCGTTCTCGGTCAAGGGTGGCGACGGACAGGTCTGGCGCCCGCAAAACTATGACCGCCGTTCCCATGGCACGATCTACCTGTACCAGGGGCTGGCGAACTCCTACAACCTGTCGACTGCCAAGCTGGGGTTGGAACTGGGTGTGCCCAATGTGCTCAAAACTATTGGGCGCCTGGGGGTCAATGTTGATTGGCCAGCCTTCCCGTCGATGCTGTTGGGCGCTGGTGGCATGTCGCCGATGCAAGTCGCAACCATGTACCAAACGCTGGCCAACGGTGGCTTCAACACGCCGATGCGCGGTATCCGCAGCGTACTGACGGCCGAGGGCGAGCCGCTCAAGCGTTATCCGTTCCAGATCCAGCAGACCTTCGATCCGGGAGCGATCTATCTGGTACAGAACGCTATGCAGCGCGTGATGCGTGAAGGTACCGGGCGCTCGGTCTACAGTGTGCTGCCAAGCTCGTTGAACCTGGCGGGCAAGACCGGTACCAGTAACGATTCGCGTGACAGCTGGTTCGCAGGTTTCAGTCAGGATCTGCTGGCGGTGGTCTGGCTGGGGCGTGACGACAACGGCAAGACGCCATTCACGGGCGCCACTGGTGCCCTGCAGGTCTGGACCAGTTTCATGCGCAAGGCTGACCCGCTGCCGCTGGATATGCCATTGCCCGACAATGTAGTGCAGGCCTGGATTGACCCGCATTCCGGGCAGGGTTCCGACAGCAGTTGCCCGGGTGCAGTACAGATGCCGTATATTCGCGGCAGTGAGCCACCTGCTGGTGCCGCATGCGGCGGTACGCAGGACCCGGCCGAATCCGTGATGGATTGGGTCAAGGGCTGGATGAATTAAGCATTAAGCAAGAGGTGTGAAGTGAACAAGTGGTGGATTCCTGGCTTGACGGCTCTAGCTTTGCTCAACGGTTGCGCCAGCGTGCAACGCGGCTCGATTCCTGTGGTCGACTCGGGCACACGTGTATCCAATAGCGAGCGCGTCACGGCCAACCGCGGTGCGCCGGTCAATACCGGCACCCGCCAGGCTCAAGCGGTGCCACAGGACTCCGGCGTCACCGTGATGGTGCCGCAAGGGGCGGGCGCATCGCCGATTCAAACCTTTCCGGCGTCGACGGCACCAGCGCCGATCAGCACCGGCCCGATTACCCCGGGCCCAAGCAGTTCGCTGCCGTTCGAGAGCGGCTCGACCAATGCCGGCAGCTACACCATGCCAAGCAGCACCGCACCCAGCGCACCTAGCGGCATCCCGCGTAGTGCAGCCAGTGGCGGTCTGTCGGCCGATGAACAGCTCGACGGTCCGGTCCTTGCGCTGTTGACCACCGCTCAGCAACAGCAAGGCAGTGGTGACTACAACGGTGCTTCTTCGAGCCTGGAGCGTGCCCAGCGCATCGCCCCGCGCGAGCCGCAGGTGCTTTACCGACTGGCTCAGGTGCGTTTGGCGCAAGGCGATGCCGCACAATCTGAACAGTTGGCCCGTCGTGCCCTGACCTACGCCAACGGTCGCCCAGACCTGCAAGCAGGCCTGTGGGACATTATTGCCCAGGCCCGTGAGAAACAGGGCGACTCGGCCGGTGCAGCGCTGGCGCGGCAGAAAGCGCAGGTCAACCTGTAATGGACCCGCGCATTCTGGATATCGCCGATCACCTGCTGCTGATCGAACACGAGCTGCACGCTCAGGGCTGGTGGAGTGAAGTGGCACCTAGTGCGCAAGCGCTGGCAAGTACGGTGCCATTCGCCGTCGACAGCATGAACTTCGACCAGTGGTTGCAGTGGATTTTCCTGCCAAAAATGAAAGAGATCCTCGAAAACGGGCTACCCCTGCCAAATGCCTCAGGCATCCTGGTCATGGCTGAAACGGTTTATGCCGATCGTCCGGAGGAAAGCCGCGAGCTACGCAGGCTGCTAGCAGAATTTGATCAATTGATCAGTCCATCTGCCTGAATTTCCCTCTTTTCACCCTTGGAGCCACAGATTGTGGCTCTTTTTGTATGGAATGTTTGTTTTTCTGCTGCTGTCATTGGCAATAGTGGTGGCTGTTGTTCGTCCTTGCGCGAAATTGGCAATAATTTTTCTTGACTTGCGCGCGCCGAAAAAGAAGAATCCAGATTCCGCTGTAGAGGGACTGCCAGAAGCAGACCCGCTAAGCAGATCATGAGGCGCACACCCGCGCCGACCTGTAACACCCCGCAACGCGTTACCTCGCGCTGGGTGGGAAAGCCCCGCAACACTTTGGGGTGCTCCCAATACTTGCTCAGTCAGTGCTGACGTAGTGGCAATTCCGTCGCTCATGCTCTGCTTGGCAGTAAACCTATTAAGACCCGTCCACCGTGGGCGGTATTCTGGCGTTTTAGAGGTGAACAACGTGGAGCTTTTATCTGGCGCTGAGATGGTCGTCCGCTTTTTGCGTGACGAAGGCGTTAAGCACATCTATGGGTACCCTGGCGGTGCTCTCCTTCATGTTTACGATGCACTGTTCAAAGAACCGGAAGTGAATCACATCCTGGTTCGTCACGAGCAGGCTGCTACTCATATGGCGGATGGTTACGCCCGTGCCACCGGCAAAGCCGGCGTGGTACTGGTCACTTCCGGTCCGGGCGCAACCAATGCCATTACCGGTATTGCCACTGCGTACATGGACTCCATCCCGATGGTCATTCTTTCCGGTCAGGTGCCTAGCACCATGGTCGGTACCGATGCCTTCCAGGAAACCGACATGATCGGTATTTCCCGGCCGATCGTGAAACACAGCTTCATGATCAAACATGCTTCGGAAATTCCGGAAGTGCTGAAAAAAGCCTTCTATCTGGCGCAATCTGGCCGTCCAGGTCCGGTTGTTGTCGATATCCCGAAAGACATGACCAATCCGGCGGAAAAGTTCGAATACGTTTACCCGAAAAAGGTCAAGCTGCGCTCTTACAGCCCGGCTGTCCGTGGTCACTCGGGTCAAATCCGCAAAGCAGCTGAAATGCTCCTGGCTGCCAAGCGTCCGGTGGTTTATGCCGGCGGTGGCGTGATTCTCGGTGGTGGCTCTGCTGCCCTGACTGAAATCGCCCAGATGCTCAACCTGCCTGTCACCAATACCTTGATGGGGTTGGGTGGCTATCCGGGTACCGATCGCCAGTTCCTCGGTATGCTCGGTATGCACGGCAGCTACACCGCTAACCTGGCGATGCACCACGCCGACGTGATTTTCGCGGTCGGTGCTCGTTTTGACGATCGCGTGGTAAACGGCCCGGCCAAGTTTTGCCCGAACGCCAAAATTATCCACATCGATATCGACCCGGCGTCGATCTCCAAGACCATCAAGGCCGATGTGCCGATTGTCGGTCCTGTCGACAGCGTCCTGACAGAAATGGTTGCGACCTTGCGCGAAATCGGCGAGCAGCCAGAAAAGGCTGCGATGGATGCCTGGTGGAAGCAGATCGAAGAGTGGCGCGGTGGTCGCGAGATGTTCCCTTACGACAAGGGCGACGGTAACGTCATCAAACCGCAGACCGTGATCGAAACCCTTTGCGAAGTGACCAAAGGCGATGCCTTTGTTACTTCTGATGTGGGTCAGCATCAGATGTTCGCGGCGCAATACTACCGCTTCAACAAGCCTAATCGCTGGATCAACTCCGGTGGTTTGGGCACCATGGGCTTCGGTTTCCCGGCGGCCATGGGTGTCAAGTTGAGCTTCCCAGACCAGGACGTTGCCTGTGTTACCGGTGAAGGCAGCATTCAGATGAACATTCAGGAACTGTCGACCTGCCTGCAGTACGACCTGCCGGTGAAGATCGTCAACCTGAACAACGGTGTATTGGGCATGGTCCGCCAGTGGCAAGACATGTCCTACAACAGCCGTCACTCGCACTCCTATATGGAATCGCTGCCTGACTTCGTCAAGTTGGCTGAAGCCTATGGTCACGTGGGCATTCGCATTACCAGCCTGAAGGACCTCAAGCCCAAGCTCGAAGAAGCGTTCGCCATGAAAGACCGCCTGGTGTTCATCGACATCCAGGTCGACAACAGCGAGCACGTCTACCCGATGCAGATCAAAGACGGTTCCATGCGCGACATGTGGCTGAGCAAGACGGAGCGTACCTAATCATGCGGCACATTATTTCCCTGCTGTTGGAAAACGAACCCGGTGCCTTGTCTCGCGTGGTTGGTCTGTTCTCGCAGCGTAACTACAACATCGAAAGCCTGACCGTAGCGCCGACCGAAGACCCGACCTTGTCGCGTCTGACGTTGACCACGGTCGGTCATGATGAGGTGATCGAGCAGATCACCAAAAACCTGAACAAGCTGGTTGAAGTCGTCAAGCTGGTCGACCTCTCGGAAAGCGCACACATCGAACGTGAACTGATGCTGGTCAAGATCAAAGCCACGGGCGCTCAGCGTGCCGAGATCAAACGCACCACCGATATCTATCGTGGGCAGATCGTCGATGTCAGCAGCAGCGTCTACACCGTGCAGCTGACTGGCGCCAGCGACAAGCTTGATAGCTTCATTCAGGCCATCGGTACCGCGTCCATTCTCGAAACAGTGCGCAGTGGCGTCACCGGCATTGCCCGTGGCGACAAAGTGCTCAGCATCTAACTCAAAAAATTAGCGATGGCCCTATCGGGCCGAGATAACAGGGGTATGTTCATGAAAGTTTTCTACGACAAAGACTGCGACCTTTCGATCATCCAGGGCAAAAAAGTTGCCATCATCGGTTACGGCTCCCAGGGTCACGCTCAAGCGTGCAACCTGAAAGACTCCGGTGTGGATGTCACTGTCGGTCTGCGTAAAGGTTCGGCCACTGTTGCCAAAGCCGAAGCCCACGGCCTGAAAGTTGCCGACGTAGCTTCCGCTGTTGCTGCTGCCGACCTGGTCATGATCCTGACCCCGGACGAGTTCCAAGGCCAGCTGTACAAGAACGAAATCGAGCCGAACATCAAGAAGGGCGCTACCCTGGCCTTCTCCCACGGCTTCGCGATCCACTACAACCAGGTTGTACCACGCGCTGACCTGGACGTGATCATGATCGCGCCAAAAGCGCCAGGTCACACCGTACGTTCCGAGTTCGTCAAAGGCGGCGGTATTCCTGACCTGATCGCGATCTACCAAGACGCTTCGGGCAACGCCAAGAACGTTGCGCTGTCCTACGCTGCAGGCGTTGGTGGCGGCCGTACCGGCATCATCGAAACCACCTTCAAAGACGAAACCGAAACCGACCTGTTCGGCGAACAAGCCGTACTGTGCGGCGGTACCGTTGAGCTGGTCAAAGCGGGCTTCGAAACTCTGGTTGAAGCCGGCTACGCGCCAGAAATGGCCTACTTCGAGTGCTTGCACGAACTGAAGCTGATCGTTGACCTCATGTACGAAGGCGGTATCGCCAACATGAACTACTCGATCTCCAACAACGCCGAGTACGGCGAGTACGTGACCGGCCCAGAAGTCATCAACGCCGAATCCCGTCAGGCTATGCGCAACGCTCTGAAGCGCATCCAGGACGGCGAGTACGCCAAGATGTTCATCAGCGAGGGTGCTACCGGCTACCCATCGATGACCGCCAAGCGTCGTAACAACGCCGCTCACGGCATCGAAGTCATCGGCGAGCAACTGCGCTCGATGATGCCTTGGATCGCAGCGAACAAAATCGTCGACAAAGCCAAGAACTAATCTTGCTTTAATGCGATGAAAACGCGGCTTCGGCCGCGTTTTTTCGTTTAGGCGGTCAGCTTCTGGTATAAAGCTTCATCGTCTGTCGGCGAACCCTCGTCGCAGACATCTGTCGAAATTTTCCACTCCGTTGCAAGGTAATCTCAATGAGCGAACGTCCCGAAGAGCCGAACAAGGCCTCTGACGCCGAAAGCCTGCTACCGATCGATGAGCATGTTGAAGAAGGGCATGACGCCGAAGGCCGCAAGGTTCGTCATCGCGGCATCTATTTGTTGCCCAACCTGTTCACCACCGCGAACCTGTTCGCCGGTTTCTATTCCATCATCAACTCCATGAGTGCCCAGGCTGCCCTGAGCGCTGGTGACCCGCGTGAAGCGAGCAAGTATTTCGCTTTTGCCGCAATCGCCATTTTCGTTGCCATGGTGCTCGACGGCCTCGATGGCCGGGTAGCGCGCATGACCAATACCCAGAGCGCTTTCGGTGCTGAGTATGACTCGCTGTCGGACATGGTCGCTTTTGGTGTAGCGCCTGCATTGCTGGCGTTCGGTTGGGCCCTGGGTGACATGGGTAAAGTCGGCTGGATGGTCGCCTTCATTTATGTCGCAGGTGCAGCATTGCGTCTGGCTCGCTTCAACACCCAGGTCGGTAAGGCTGACAAACGTTACTTCATTGGCCTGGCCAGCCCGGCGGCGGCGGGCGTGGTAGCCGGCACCGTCTGGGCCTTCAGTGACTACGGTATCCAGGGCTCCAAGCTGTCGTTCCTGGTCGCACTGCTGGTGGCCGCTGCGGGTATGCTGATGGTCAGCAACATCAAGTACAACAGCTTCAAGGAACTGGACCTCAAGGGGCGTGTACCTTTCGTAGCGATCCTGGCCGTAGTACTGGTGTTCGCAGTAGTCTTTAGTGATCCACCGCGCATTCTGCTGCTGGTGTTCCTCGGCTACGCGGCCTCCGGCCCGGTGCAGTACTTGCTGCGCATCCGCCGGCGGAAAAATATCGAGTGATGTAATTTCGCTCGGGCTCCGTAGTCTACTGGTGCATCAGTCTTCCAGTTCTACGGAGCCTCCATGCTTATCAAGCTGTCCAAAGCGTCCGATTGCAAAGAATCGGAAGTCACGCCCGAATCCTTCTACTTTTCTCGTCGTGCCATTCTCGGTGGATCGCTGGCTGCTCTGGCGGCTACTGCGTTGCCGCGCCTGGTGGAGGCTGCCGAGGTTTCGCGCTACGCCGACGTCGAGGCGGGCAGGGCGCCCGGCTGGTTCAGTGAAAAACTTGGCGCAACGCAATGGCAAGCTGTCACCGCGCCGGGTGAGGCGATTACCCCCTTCAAAGATGCCACGCACTACAACAACTTCTATGAGTTCGGCGCGGACAAGGGTGACCCGGCTGCCAATGCGGGTAGCCTGAAAACCGAGCCGTGGACGGTTGTTGTCGATGGTGAGGTGGGTAAGCCCGGGCGCTATGCGCTTGAAGACTTCATGAAACCCTACCAGCTTGAGGAGCGAATCTACCGTCTGCGCTGTGTCGAGGCGTGGTCGATGGTTATCCCTTGGCTCGGCTTTCCGATTTCGGCGTTGCTCAAACAGGTTGAGCCAACCGCCAAGGCGCGTTTTATCCGCTTCGAAACGCTGCAAGACCCAAAAACAATGCCCGGCCAGCGCTCCAATTTTGCCTTGATCGACTGGCCTTATGTGGAAGGTCTGCGCATGGATGAGGCGATGAACCCGTTGGCGATCCTGGCGGTGGGCATGTATGGACGCGAGTTGCCGAACCAAAATGGCGCGCCGTTGCGCTTGGTGGTGCCGTGGAAGTACGGTTTCAAGAGCATCAAGTCGATTGTGCGTATCAGTCTGGTTGAACAACAGCCTCGTACTACCTGGCAGGCTATAGCACCGGAAGAGTACGGCTTCTATGCCAACGTCAATCCTGAGGTTGATCACCCACGGTGGACGCAGGCACGGGAGCGCCGCCTGCCCAGTGGACTGTTCAGCCCCAATGTGCGTCCCACTCAGATGTTCAACGGTTACGCTGAAGAAGTGGCGGGGCTTTATAGCGGGCTTGATCTGCGGAAGAACTATTGATGCGCTATCCACTGTTTCGCCTTGCCATCTTTATTCTGGCTAGCGTCTGGCCGCTGTGGTGGTTGTACGAAGCGGCCATGAACGCGCTTGGGCCAGATCCGGGCAAGATCCTCGTCGACCGGCTGGGGTTGGGGGCGCTGATCTTTCTTCTTATTACCCTGAGTATGACGCCGCTCCAGCGCCTGACCGGTTGGGCGGGTTGGATAGTCTCGCGGCGTCAGCTGGGGCTGTGGTGTTTTGCTTATATAGTGCTGCACATGACATCGTACATGGTGTTTGTCCTGGGGTTGGACTGGGGGCAGTTGGGGGTTGAACTCAGCAAGCGGCCCTACATTATTGTGGGGGCGTTGGGCTTTATTGGATTGCTGGCCTTAGCTGTAACCTCTAATCGCTACAGTCAGCGGCGTTTAGGCGTGCGGTGGAAAAAATTGCACAAGCTGATCTATGTGATTCTTGCTTTGGGTTTGTTGCACTTTCTCTGGGTTGTGCGCGCCGACCTGAAAGAGTGGGCTATCTATGCGGCCATTGGCGCATTTCTGCTGGCGTTGCGTATCCCCTTGTTCGCGCAGCGAATACCACGCTTGGCGAGTCGAAAAGCAACTTCTGCATCAAAAGCCTGAATTAGTGCTTGACGTGCGATTTAATCTCTCTATAATTCGCCCCACTTCCGGCGCAGTCGGAACGGAAAACTCCTTGAGATTCAATGAGTTAGATGTTCCAGGTGGTACCGGAAGGGCTTCGATCGAAAGATCGGCAGCGGTGAAAAAGGTGGTTGACAGCGAATTGAAACGCTGTAGAATTCGCCTCCCGCTGACGAGAGATCGCAGCGAGTTAAGCGGTTGAAGTTGAAAGAGAAATTCTGGAAAACTTCAAAATAAACGCTTGACACACTCTGGGGAAAGCGTAGAATGCGCGCCTCGGTTGAAGCGAAAGGCTTCAGCCAAACGCTCTTTAACAATCGAATCAAGCAATTCGTGTGGGTGCTTGTGACTCAGACTGATAGTCAAAAAGATTATCAGCATCACAAGTGACTACACGGAAATCGAAAGATTTCAAATTTAGTCATTTGAGATTGCTGAGCCAAGTTTAGGGTTTTCTCAAAACCCAAGCAGTATTGAACTGAAGAGTTTGATCATGGCTCAGATTGAACGCTGGCGGCAGGCCTAACACATGCAAGTCGAGCGGATGAGAAGAGCTTGCTCTTTGATTCAGCGGCGGACGGGTGAGTAATGCCTAGGAATCTGCCTGGTAGTGGGGGACAACGTTTCGAAAGGAACGCTAATACCGCATACGTCCTACGGGAGAAAGCAGGGGACCTTCGGGCCTTGCGCTATCAGATGAGCCTAGGTCGGATTAGCTAGTTGGTGAGGTAATGGCTCACCAAGGCGACGATCCGTAACTGG
>NZ_SMOK01000026.1 GCF_004353925.1 Pseudomonas sp. H9
GGGGCAAGCCCGCTCCCACCGTTTGGTTACTTGCTTTCTTCGATTTCTTTACCGCTGGCATCGATGGCTTTGGTCGACGGGTAGCGGTACGAAGCGTAACGCACCACCAGAATCGCGAAGGCCAACAGCAGGATGCCGCCGCACACATACAGCAAGCCGACATCCGGCGCTTTGTGGTGCGAAACGTCGCCGATGAGCAAGCGGGTCAAGGCGGTGGGAGCGGGCTTGCCCCGCGATGCAATGTGCCTGACAAACTGCAATCGCGGGGCAAGCCCGCTCCCACCGTCTGGTTACTTGCTTTCTTCGATTTCTTTACCGCTGGCATCGATGGCTTTGGTCGACGGGTAGCGGTACGAGGCGTAACGCACCACCAGAATCGCGAAGGCCAACAGCAGGATGCCGCCGCACACATACAGCAAGCCGACATCCGGCGCTTTGTGGTGCGAAACGTCGCCGATGAGCAAGCGGGTCAAGGCGGTGATCGCAACATACAGCAGGAAGCGGATCGGCATGTGGTTGGTCTTGAAGTAGATCCCGACCATCGCGCCCAATTCGAGGTAGATGAACAGCAGGAGAATGTCGTCGACACTGACGCCGCCTTTGCTGAGCATGTCGATGAAGGTCACCACTGCCGCGTAGGCAGTAATTGCACCGATGCCGAACAGGGCCAGGTAGTGGAATGCTTCGACGCAGAGGTTGCCCAGCGAATCAGCCGAGCCATGCAGGCCCTTGCGCAGTTGATCTGCCCATTTATTGTTCACGATTTCGGTTTCCTTGATACGGCTGAAAGGATGATGCGCCACACGCATGACGTTTTTTCTGCATGCAGTAAAAAGGCCAGGCACCCTGTTTGAGAAGGCGACCAAACGCCGCAAGGCACAGCCATCACTGGCTGTGCCTTGCGCTTTCAACCGTAGTTTGGAGAAACCGGGTTATTCCAGTGCCGAGGCCGGGCCGAAGAACTCGTAGCGGCTTTGCTGCTCAGGCACACCCAGGCCTTTGAGGTGACGTTTGACGGTACTCATAAAGGCTTTAGGGCCAAGGAAGTAAGCATCCAGGTCACGTTCCTGCGGCAGCCAGGCGTTGAGCTGTTCAGCGGTGAGCAGGCCCATGGCATCGGCCGGCTCGCTGACGCCATCGTCTTCGGCGTAGCAGTAGAAGCGTTTGACCTGCGGATGACGCGCCGCCAGCCCATCAACCCAATCACGGAAGGCATGCACCGCTCCGTTGCGCGCGCAGTGGATGAAGTGCACCAAACGGCCACTTTCCAGTGCCGCTTCAAGCATCGGCAAGGTCGGGGTGATGCCAACGCCACCGCTGATCAGTACCAGTGGCTTGTCGCTGGCGCTCAAGGTGAACTCACCCGATGGCGGGAACAGTTTGAGCGTGTCGCCTACCGCCAGTTGCTCGTGCAGGTAGTTCGAAACCTTGCCGCCCGCTTCACGCTTGACGCTGATACGGTATTGACCGGCATCGCTCAGGGCCGACAACGAATAGTTGCGGCGCTGCTCCTGACCATCGATGAACAACTGCAAGCCGATGTACTGACCCGGCTCCGCCTTGAGGATCGCGCCACCATCCACCGGGGCGAAGTAGAACGAAACGATCTCGCTGCTTTCGTCGACGCGCTGCACCAGTTTGAAATCGCGTGCACCACGCCAGCCGCCCGGTGCTGCTGCTTTCTGGTCGTACACTTGGGCCTCTGCGCCAATCAGGATATCGGCCAGTTGCTGGTAGGCGGCGCCCCAGGCGGCGATCACTTCAGGGGTGGCGACTTCTTTGCCAAGCACTTCTTCAATGGCGCGCAGCAGGCAGCTACCAACGATCGGGTAATGTTCCGGCAGAATCTGCAAGGCCACATGCTTGTTGATGATCTGACCGACCAAGCCACCCAGCTGTTCCAGCTGGTCGATGTGGCGGGCATACATCAGCACGCCATTGGCCAGGGCGCGCGGTTGATCGCCGCTGGCCTGATGGGCCTGGTTGAACAGCGGACGCACCTGCGGGTACTCGCTGAGCATCATTTTGTAGAAGTGAGTCGTCAGCGCTTCACCGCCGCTTTCCAGCAGGGGAACAGTGGCTTTAACGATTGCACGATCCTGGGCATTGAGCATGGATGACTCCTGAGCCTGTGGCTTCTTGATGAATGCCTGTGTTAATTCAGAATCTGTGCCAACTTTTTTATTGTTTAAAATCAATTACTTAAAAACAAATGAGTCATAAAGACTACAGCTGATATATAGTCAATAAGACCAATAGGAGTCTTTATGACAGCAAAATCTCTGCTCACAGCCCTACTGCCGCTGGTCAGCGACCTGGCCCGCGACTTGCCCGAACGCGAGCGCTACCGGCGCCTGCTCGAAGCCATGCGTAGCCTGTTGCCATGTGATGCTGCAGCCCTGTTGCGCCTGGACGGCGATTGGTTGGTGCCGCTGGCGGTCGATGGTTTGAGCACCGACACCCTCGGGCGACGCTTCAAGGTCAACGAACACCCACGCTTCGCGGCCATTTTGAGCAACACCGCGCCGACCCGCTTTGCCAGTGACAGCGAACTACCCGACCCGTACGACGGGCTGGTCGAAGGCCTGCATCAGCACCTGGAAGTTCACGACTGCATGGGTTGCCCGCTGTTCGTCGATGAACAACCCTGGGGCCTGATCACCCTCGATGCGCTGGACCCGGAGCAGTTTCAGCAGGTCGAGCTTGATGCCTTGCAAGCCTTTGCCAGCCTAGCAGCAGCCACGGTCAACGTGGCCGAGCGCATCGAACGCCTGGCCTTGCGTGTTGAGGATGAGCATGAGCGTGCCGAGGTGTATCGCCAGGCCAGCGGTCAGCAATACAAAGAGCTGATCGGCCAGAGTAAAGCGCAAAAGCGCCTGCTCGAAGAAATTCAGTTAGTCGGCAGCAGCGACCTGACGGTGTTGATCAACGGCGAAACGGGCGTTGGCAAGGAGCTGGTCGCCCAGGCCATCCACCAGGCTTCAAGCCGCGCCGACAAGCCGATGATCAGCCTCAACTGCGCGGCGTTGCCCGATACGCTGGTAGAAAGCGAGCTGTTCGGTCATGTGCGCGGTGCCTTTACCGGCGCGGTCGGTGAGCGCCGCGGCAAGTTCGAACTGGCCAATGGCGGTACGTTGTTTCTTGACGAAGTCGGTGAATTGTCCCTGACCGTCCAAGCCAAATTGCTGCGCGTGCTGCAAAGCGGCCAGTTGCAACGGTTGGGCTCGGACCAGGATCACCGCGTTGATGTGCGCCTGATCGCCGCCACCAACCGCGACCTGGCCGACGAGGTGCGTGCCGGGCGCTACCGTGCCGACTTCTACCACCGACTGAGCGTCTACCCCTTGCTGGTGCCGCCACTGCGGGAACGTGGCCGTGATGTATTGCTGCTCAGCGGCTACTTTCTCGAGCAAAATCGCTCACGCATGGGCCTGGGCAGTTTGCGCCTGAGTGCCGAAGCCCAGGCGGCGCTACTGGCCTATGATTGGCCCGGCAACGTGCGGGAACTGGAACACCTGATCGGCCGTTCGGCGCTCAAAGCCTTGGGCCAGCACCGCCAGCGCCCGAAGATTCTGACCCTGGATGCCGCCGACCTGGACCTCAAGCCCGTCGAAGCGCAGGCCAGCCCTGCCCTGCTGTCGCCGCCAGCCGCAGCAGCACTGCCGGTTGGCGACCTGCGTCAGGCGCTCGATGAGTACCAGCGCCAGCTCATCCAAGGCTGCCTGGAACGGCATGAGCACAATTGGGCCAGCGCCGCCCGCGAATTGGGCCTGGACCGCGCCAACCTCGGTCGCCTGGCCAAACGCCTGGGTCTACGCTGATTTGAGCAAGTGATTAAAGCCACGGACTGGCGGGTCGATAACCCGGCATCTCCCCATTAAATCTGCCCTGAAGGTGCCTATGGCCACGCACAACACCCGCGCGGACTCACTGTCGCTGCTGCTGTTCACCCTGCGCAGCGGCAAGCTGATGGCGATCAACCTGCTCAAGGTCAGTGAAATCATCCCTTGCCCGCCGCTGACCAAACTGCCTGAGTCGCACCCCCACGTTAAAGGCGTGGCAACGCTGCGTGGCAACTCGCTGTCGGTGATCGACCTGTCCCGTGCCATCGGCGAACAGCCGCTGCAAGACCCTCAAGGCGGCTGCCTGATCGTCACCGACATCAGCCGCTCCAAGCAAGGCCTGCACGTACAGGCGGTGAGCAAGATCGTCCACTGCCTGAGCACCGACATCAAACCGCCACCTTACGGCTCGGGCAGCAAGTCGTTCATCACGGGGGTCACCCGGGTCGACAACACGCTGGTGCAGGTGCTGGACATCGAGAAAGTCATTCATGGCATCTCCCCGCCTACTCACGAAGTCATCAGTAACGAACTGAGTGCCGATGACGCCGCCGTGCTGGCAGCCACCAATATTCTGGTGGTCGATGACAGCCAGGTGGCGCTGCAGCAGTCGGTACATACCCTGCGCAGCCTGGGGATCGAATGCCACACAGCACGCAGTGCCAAAGACGCGATCAACACGCTGCTGGAGCTACAAGGCACTGATCAGGAAATCAACGTGGTGGTGTCCGATATCGAGATGTCGGAGATGGACGGTTTTGCCTTCACCCGTACCCTGCGCGAAACCCCCGATTTCAAGCACCTCTATGTGCTGCTGCACACCTCGCTGGACAGCGCCATGAACAGTGAAAAAGCCCGGCTCGCCGGGGCCAACGCGGTGCTGACCAAGTTCTCCTCACCAGAACTGACCGACTGCCTGATCGTGGCTGCGCGTGCGGTGGCGGCATAAGCGGTAAGCGGTAAGTAGTGGGCTGCAAGTAGGGAGCGGGCGAGTCGCTTGAAAGTGTCTGAGGCTCAGGCACAATTGAGCGCTTTGCAACGCTGCCTTTGTCAGCGAATGGGCCCCGTGAAACCGTGAACAGCGCACAAACCACCGATATCCGCTTCGACTGCACCGGCTGTGGCAAGTGCTGCACCGGCCACCATGTGCCCCTGACCTTGAACGAAGCGCGTCAATGGACGGTTTCCGGTGGCCAGGTCATTGTCTTGATCGAGGCCTTTCTGGCCAACGGCCTGGGTTTACCCGCCGAGCAGCGCGAACACGCCTTGCGCCGCTCCTGGCCGGTACCTTGCGGCAGCACCGAGGCGCATGTGGCGATCACCTTCGCCGCCTTCAACCCGGAGCGCTGCCGCAACCTCGATGCCAACGACCTGTGCACCATCTACGAGAGCCGGCCGCTGGTGTGCCGTATCTACCCGATGGAAATCAACCCGCATATTCCGTTGCGCCCTGAAGCCAAAGACTGCCCCAGCGAAGCCTGGCAAAGCGGCCCGCCGCTGATTCATGGGCAGCAGCTGGTTGACCGGCGCCTGGCCGAGCTGATCGAACGCTCACGCCAGGCCGACCGCGACGATATCCGTGGCAAAGTCGCGATTTGCCAGGCGCTGGGCATCGACACCAGCGCCCTCAAAGGCAACGGCTTCACCGCCTACCTGCCTGATACCCAGGCCTTGGCCCAGGCACTGCAGCAGGTTGGCACTGAAGGGCCGATCGCCCCCTGGACGCTGCATGTCATTGACCCTGCACTGTGTGAGCAACTGCAGGCCAGTGGTGCCCAGGTTTACAGCGAAGCGGCCGGGCACTACGCCTTTATCGGATTCTGACCGCCCTCAGTGACAGCGCCGCCAGAACTCGGCGGCCAGGCGGCGCAGGTCTTCGGCCAGCGCCGCCACATCAGTGGCACTAAGGTGGCTCTGCTGGCCGACCTGTACCGTAGACTCGCTCGCCTGACGAATACTGATGATGTTGCGGTTGATGCTTTCGCTGACCTGGCTCTGCTCCTCCACCGCTGTTGCGATTTGCACACTCATCTCGCTGATCTGGTTGACCCGCAGGCTGATGCCATCCAGGGCACTGGCAGCACGCTTGGCCTGATCGACGCTATGACCGGCATGCTCGCTGCTCTGCTGCATCACCTGCACCGCATCGCGCGCCACACCCTGCAAAACGCTGATCATCCGCTGTATCTCATGGGTCGATTGCGCCGTGCGCTGTGCCAGGCCACGCACTTCATCGGCGACCACAGCAAAACCACGGCCCTGATCACCGGCGCGAGCGGCTTCGATGGCAGCGTTGAGCGCCAACAGGTTGGTTTGCTCGGCAATGCCGCGAATCACCTCAACCACCCCAGTGATTTCGCTGCTGTGACTCTGCAGGTTGTGGATAACCTCGGTGGCGGATTCTAACGATTCGGCCAAGTCCTGAATGGCGCTGCGATTCAGGTCGACCAACTGGTGCCCGGCACGGGTTTCGTCTTCGGCCTGATCCGCAGCCGCAGACGCTTGCTGGGCATTGCTGGCAACCTGCGCGACGCTGGCGGCCATCTGGTTGATGGCGGTGGCAATCTGGTCGGCCTCACCTTGCTGTTCCAGATGACTGCTGTGGCTGCTGTGCAGCGACTGCGCCAACGAGCCGGTATGCCCGGCCAACCGCCGCGAAGTATCGCCAATGCGCCCGACCACCGCGCCAAGCTGGCCTTTGAGCATGCGCAGGGCAAAATCGATCTGCCCGATGCCGTCACGCCGGCCTGTGTACAACTGCTGGCTCAACGGGTTGTCGGCAATGCTCAGGGCTTCGGTACACAGGCGCTGAAACGGCTTGAGCACAGCGAGAATCACCAAAGCGCTCAAGCCGCTGGCCAGCAACACTTCCACCAAGCCTTGCCAGGGCAACAACGGCAGCAACAGCCGACTGAGTACCGTGGCCAGCATTACCCCGAAGGTCACCCCCGCCCATAGCTGCCAACCCAACCCGAACACCGGCAAGCGCTGCCACCAGGGCTTTCGACCGCTGCGCAACTGTTCATAACAGCGTTCGGCAGCTTCAATCTGCTCGGCACTGGGCTTGGTGCGTACCGACTGATATTCCACCGTCTGCCCCTGACTGGCGATGGGCGAAACAAAGGCGCTGACCCAATAGTGATCACCGTTCTTGCAACGGTTTTTCACCAGCCCCATCCACGACTGGCCAGCCTTGAGGGTGTGCCACATTTGTTCGAATGCCTGAGGCGGCATATCCGGGTGACGCACGATATTGTGGGGGCTGCCCATCAGCTCTTCACGGCTGAAACCACTGACCTTGACGAAATCGTCGTTGGCATAGCTGATCTCACTGGAGAGGTTGGTAGTAGAAAGGATGTTGGCGTCACCGGGATAATCCACATTGCGACCGGTCACAGGCATATTGCACTTCATCGGAGGCACTCGTTGTTATTTGGGAGAATCGGCAGGGCATACGACTCTAGTGACAAATAAGCGCGATTCCTTGATCCAGCTCAGGATATTGGCAATTTGCCACCAACCGATGGAGTGGATAAACCCGGTGGGAGCGGGCTTGCCCCGCGATACGGTAAAACAGACAGACCGCAATCGCGGGGCAAGCCCGCTCCCACCGAGAGGGAGAGCTTCATCACCCAAAACTGTCAGCGCTGTCAGTTAGCAGTCACGCTGCTGACCTGATCGAACCGCTATACAGTAAGCATCGCCCTGAGACTTTCTGTATGCGTATTCACACCCGCTCGCTTGTGATCTGTGTTGTCTTGTTTGCTCTGGCCGGGGCTGCCTGGTGGTGGTTCGCTGGTCGCAGTGAAGAGAAAATCGCGCACAACCCCGCCGTGCCCGTACGTGTCGTTGCCGTTAAACAGCAGGATGTGCCGCGTTTTGTCAGCGGTATCGGTTCGGTGTTGTCGCTGCACAGCGTGGTGATCCGCCCGCAGGTTGAGGGGGTGCTGACCCGCCTGATGGTTAAAGAGGGCCAATGGGTCAAGCAAGGCGACCTGCTGGCCACCATCGACGACCGCGCCATACGCGCCAGCCTTGAGCAGGCCAAAGCCCAGCTCGGCCAAAGCCAGGCGCAGCTGCAGGTGGCCGGTGTCGATCTCAAACGCTACAAGCTGCTCAGCACCGACAACGGCGTTTCCCGTCAAACCCTGGATCAGCAGCAAGCCCTGTTCAATCAATTACAAGCCACGGTGCTGGGCAATCAGGCGGCTATTGCGGCGGCACAGGTGCAGTTGTCCTATACACAGATTCTTTCGCCAGTCACCGGCAGGGTCGGTATCCGTAACGTCGATGAAGGCAACTTCTTGCGGGTGGCTGATACCCAAGGCCTGTTCAGCGTCACCCAGATCGACCCGATCGGCGTAGAATTCTCCTTGCCGCAAGCCATGCTGCCGACCTTGCAGGGGCTGCTGCACGCGCAGCCGCCCGCGGTTGTTCAAGCCTATCTGGAAGGCGATGGCGACAGCAGCGGCACCTTGCTGGCTGAAGGGCACCTGACCTTGATCGACAACCAGGTGGCCGCCAACACCGGCACCATTCGCGTCAAAGCCGAGTTCGCCAACCCCGATGCCCGCCTGTGGCCTGGGCAGTTGGTGACCCTGAAACTGCAGACTGCCCTGGAACAGGACGCCCTGGTGGTGCCACCGCAAGTGGTGCAACGCGGCATCGACGGCCATTTCGTCTACCGGCTGGTCGGCGACAAAGTTGAAAGCGTGCCGGTCAAAGTGCTGTATCAGGACAGCGGCCTGAACGTCATCGCCGGGGTCAGCAAGGGTGACACCGTGGTCTCCGATGGCCAGTCTCGGCTCAAACCCGGTGCCACTGTCGAGGTGGCAGCTGAAACTGCGGCCCCTGAGGAAGTGGTCAATCGCCGGGAGCAACCATGAACAGCCGCAACTCGCTGTCGGCCTGGTGCATCGACCGCCCGATCGCCACCTTGCTGCTGACCTTCGCCCTGGTGCTACTCGGGGTTATCGCTTTTCCACGTCTGCCGGTCGCGCCCTTGCCTGAGGCCGACTTCCCAACGATACAGGTCACCGCGCAACTGCCCGGCGCCAGCCCGGAGACCATGGCCTCTTCGGTGGCCACGCCCCTGGAAGTACAGTTCAGTGCCATCCCCGGCATGACCCAGATGACTTCCAGCAGTGCCTTGGGCTCAACCAACCTGATCCTGCAATTCAGCCTGGAAAAAAGCATCGACACTGCCGCCCAGGAAGTTCAGGCCGCAATCAACACCGCCACCGCCCGCTTGCCCCAGGACATGCCCAGCCCGCCAACCTGGCGCAAGGTCAACCCGGCCGACAGCCCGGTGTTGATCCTGACCGTCAGCTCGCCGCAGATGCCCGCCAACGAATTGAGTGACTACGCCGAAACGCTGTTGGCCCGGCAGTTGAGCCAAATCGAAGGGGTCGGCCTGATCAACATCACCGGCCAGCTGCGCCCAGCGATCCGGGTGCAGGCCCAGCCAGAGAAACTGGCAGCCCTGGGCCTGACCCTGGCCGACCTGCGCCAGGCCATTCAGCAAACCAGCCTGAACCTGGCCAAAGGTGCGTTGTATGGCGACAGCAGCGTCTCGACCCTGGCCACCAACGACCAGCTGTTTCACCCGGAGGAGTATGCCCAGCTGATCGTCTCTTACCGTGACGGCGCGCCGGTGCATTTGAAGGATGTCGCCAAGGTCATCAACGGTGCCGAAAACGCCTACGTCAAAGCTTGGTCCGGTGAGCAGCAAGGCCTGAACCTGGTGGTGTTCCGCCAGCCGGGGGCCAACATCGTCGAAACCGTAGACGGCGTTATGGAAGCGCTGCCACGGCTTGAGCAGATGTTGCCGGCCTCGGTGCAGGTGTCGGTGCTCAACGACCGCACCCAGACCATCCGCGCCTCGTTGCACGAGGTGGAAATCACTCTGCTGATCGCCGTTGCCCTGGTGATCGGGGTTATGGCGCTGTTTCTGCGCCAGTGGTCAGCCACGTTGATTGTGTCCAGCGTGCTGGGGGTGTCACTGACCGCTAGCTTCGCGCTCATGTACCTGTTCGGTTTCAGCCTGAACAACCTGACCCTGGTGGCCATCGTCATTGCTGTCGGCTTTGTGGTCGATGATGCGATTGTGGTGGTGGAAAACATTCACCGGCATCTGGAAGCCGGCGACAGCAAGCGCGAGGCAGCGATCAAAGGCGCCGGGGAAATCGGCTTCACCGTGGTGTCGATCAGTTTTTCGCTGGTGGCGGCTTTTATACCGTTGCTGTTCATGGGCGGCGTGGTCGGGCGGCTGTTCAAGGAGTTCGCCCTCACCGCCACCTCGACCATCCTGATTTCGGTGGTGGTGTCACTGACCCTGGCACCGACCCTCTGTGCCCTGTTCATGGACCGGCCCAAACACCGCGAACAGCAGAGCGTCAGTTTCGGGGACCGGCTGTTGGCCTGGTACGAGCGGGTGCTGGTCAAGGCGCTGGCACATCAGCGGCTGATGTTGGGGATATTCGGCGTCACCCTGGCCCTGGCAGTGGTGGGCTATGTGGCGATTCCCAAGGGCTTCTTCCCGGTTCAGGACACCGGTTTCATCCTTGGCACCTCCGAAGGCGCCGCAGATATCTCCTACCCGGACATGATCAAGAAGCACCAGGCATTAGCCAAAGTCCTGGAAGCCGACCCAGCGGTAAAAACCTTCTCTCACGCGGTCGGGGTAACGGGTAGCAACCAGACCATCGCCAACGGTCGCTTCTGGATCGCCCTCAAAGACCGCAGTGACCGTGATGTTTCCGCCAGCGAGTTCATCGACCGCCTGCGCCCGAAACTGGCCAAGGTGCCCGGTGTGGTGCTGTACCTGCGCGCAGGGCAAGACATCAACCTCAGCTCCGGCCCGACCCGCAGCCAGTACCAGTACGTGCTCAAGAGTAACGACGGTGCCGCCCTGAACCTGTGGACCCAACGCCTGACCGAACGCCTGAAAGCCAACCCGGCATTCCGCGACCTGTCCAACGACCTGCAACTGGGCGCCAGCGTTACCCGTATCGATATCGACCGCCGCGCCGCCGCACGCTTCGGCCTGACCACCACCGACATCGACCAGGCGCTCTACGATGCCTTCGGCCAACGCCAGATCAGCGAGTTTCAGACCGAAACAAACCAGTACAAGGTGATCCTTGAACTCGACGCCCGCCAGCGCGGCAAGGCCGAAAGCCTGAACTACTTCTACCTGCGCTCGCCGCTGACCGGTGAAATGGTGCCGTTGTCAGTGCTGGCCAAGGTCGCACCACCCAGCACCGGGCCGTTGTCGATCAGCCATGACGGCTTGTTCCCGGCGGCCAACCTGTCGTTCAACCTGGCGCCAGGTGTTGCCCTGGGCGATGCGGTGCAAATCCTTGAACGCACCCAACGTGAACTGGGCATGCCCGACTCGATCATCGGCAACTTCCAGGGCGCAGCCCAGGCGTTCCAGAGTTCGTTGTCGAGCCAACCCTGGCTGATTCTCGCCGCGCTGGTGGCGGTGTACATCATTCTCGGGGTGCTCTATGAAAGCTTCGTCCATCCGCTGACCATCATTTCCACCCTGCCCTCCGCCGGGCTTGGGGCCTTGGCCTTGCTGTGGCTGACGGGGCAAGACTTCAGCATCATGGGCCTGATCGGCATTGTGCTGCTGATTGGTATCGTCAAGAAAAACGGCATCCTGCTCATCGACTTTGCCCTCGATGCCCAACGCAACCTGGGCATGAGCCCCGAACAAGCCATCCATCAAGCCTGCCTGACCCGCTTCCGACCGATCATGATGACCACCCTCGCCGCGCTGCTCGGCGCCGTACCGCTGATGTTCGGCATGGGCGCCGGGGCCGAACTGCGCCAACCGCTGGGGATCGCGGTGGTCGGCGGTTTGTTGGTTAGCCAGGCGCTGACACTGTTCACCACACCGATCATATACTTGGCCCTGGAACGTCTGTTCCATCGGCGTCAGGCGCCCCGGGAAGTGGCGCAGCCCAATGCCAGTTGAGAAGCAAACATGCGTGTGCTGATTATTGAAGATGAAGAAAAGACCGCCGATTACCTGCACCGCGGTCTGAGTGAGCAAGGCTTTACCGCAGATGTGGCCCGCGACGGCATCGATGGCCTGCACATGGCCCTGGAAGGCGACTACGCGGTGATTGTGCTCGACGTCATGCTCCCCGGCCTCGACGGTTACGGCGTACTGCGTGCCTTGCGCGCACGCAAGCAAACCCCGGTGATCATGCTCACCGCCCGCGAGCGCGTAGAAGACCGTATTCATGGCCTGCGCGAAGGCGCCGATGATTATCTGGGCAAACCGTTCTCTTTTCTTGAACTGGTCGCCCGCCTGCAGGCCCTGACCCGCCGCAGCGGTAGCCACGAACCGGTGCAGATCCAGGTCGCCGACCTTTGGGTCGACCTGATCAGCCGCAAAGCCAGCCGCGCCGGGCAACGTCTGGACTTGACCGCCAAAGAGTTCTCGCTGCTCAGTGTTCTGGCCCGTCGCCAGGGAGAGATTCTCTCCAAGACCGCCATCGCCGAGCTGGTCTGGGACATCAATTTCGACAGTGATGCCAACGTCGTCGAAGTGGCGATCAAGCGCCTGCGGGCCAAGCTCGACGGCCCGTTCGACACCAAGTTGCTGCACACCATCCGAGGCATGGGTTATGTTCTGGAAAGCCGTGGCGACTAACTCCATCGCCCTGCGCCTGAGCGCCTTGTTCACCCTGGTGGCGCTGGGTGTGTTCCTGCTGATCGGCATAGCCCTGTACAAGCAGGTCGACCGCAGCCTGGACCTGCTACCCGCCGCCGAACTGGACGCGCGCTTCAGCGTGCTGGAATCGTCGCTGACACGCTACGACACGCGTGAGCACTGGGCCAAGATCACCAACAAACTCAACTTGCTCAGTGAAGAAGACCGCCGCATCCGCTTCTGGGTAGTCAGTGGCCACAGCCCTTTCGAGTACGGCCAGCCTGACGCCAGCATTCGCGACTTCGCCCAGGGCCGGCTGGGCATGCGTGACCTGCGCCTGGCCAACAGCCCTTACCCGTACAAGGTGCTGGTCAGCGAACTGCCAGCGATGGGCACACGCCCGGCGTTGCGTTTTCTGATTGCCATCGACACCGAAACCTTCTGGCAAACCCAACACACCTTGCTGGTGGCGATCATCAGCCTGTCAGTGTTCGGCGTATTGCTGGCCTCGCTGCTTGGCTACTGGGTGGCGCGTATTGGCCTGGGACCGCTGCGCACCCTTTCGGCCGAAGCACAGAAACTGGCGCCACCGCGCTTGAGCGGTCGCCTGCAACTGGCCGACCTGCCACCGGAAGTGGCGCAGTTCGCCAGCGCTTTCAATTCCACCCTGGAGCGCGTCGATCAGGCCTACTCGCGCCTTGAAGCGTTCAACGCCGACGTGGCCCACGAGCTGCGCTCACCGCTCACCAACCTGATCGGCCAGACTCAAGTGGCGCTGACCCGCGGGCGTAGTGCCGAGCATTACTTTGAGGTGTTGCAGTCGAACCTGGAAGAACTGGAACGCCTGCGCACCATCATCAACGACATGCTGTTCCTCGCCAGCGCCGACCAGGGCAGCAAGGCCACCGCCCTGACCTGCAGCTCGCTGGCCGAAGAAGTGGCGGCGACCCTCGATTACCTCGACTACATCCTTGAAGATGCTCAGGTACGGGTTGAAGTCAGCGGCGATGCCCAGGCGCATATCGAGAAAGCACAACTGCGTCGGGCCTTGATCAACCTGCTGAACAATGCCGTGCAGCACACCGCGCCTGGTCAGGTCATACAGGTACGTATCGAGCAACAGGACGGGCAAATCAGCATTGCGGTGAGCAACCCTGGGCCTGCCATCGACCAGCAACACCTGCCAATGCTGTTCGAGCGTTTCTACCGCGTCGATGCGGCACGCACCAGCGGCAGCGGCAACCACGGGCTGGGGCTGGCCATCGTCAAGGCGATTGCGCTGATGCACGGTGGCAGCGTGTTTGTGCGTAGCCAGGCAGGGGCCAACACCTTCGGGATTGTATTGCCCCTGTAGGAGCGGGCTTGCCCCGCGATGCGATGTACCAGACAGACCGCTATCGCGGGGCAAGCCCGCTCCCACAGAAGCCGCGACTATTACCCTGGACGCAATAGTACTTCTCGAAAAAGTAACTTTTTCTTGCCGGTGTTTCCGACTAATTTACTCGGACCTACTTAACACTTGCACAGCAAGAAGGTTGTTACAAATGTCCAACAGTATGGGTGTTGCCAGCGTATTCGTCCTGTCTTCCCTGTTATTGTCGCCTCTGGCCATGGCCGAGGAATCTCAGGCGTTCGTCGCTCGCAATGCCGAACTGGCCGCTGTTCACCAACAAGCGCGCGAGACCTTTGCCGCCCAGTCCGAGCAAGCCTCCAAGCCCGCAGAACAGACCGCTTCCAAGGCTTCTGAGCGTGACGCAGCCGAGAGCTGATCGACACGCCGTCGCTCCCTTCGACTCCTTGGGTGATCGCACAGGTGACTTGAGCGCCTGTACGGTTGTCTTTCAAAGCCGCTAATTATTAGCGGCTTTTTTTCGTGTGTCGAAAAAGTGCCGGTCGGCAGCTTTGTTAATTCATAACAAGATCAGTTTTCGCACAATAAAAATTGCCTTACTTTCACCTCAAGGAGTACCCACGGTGAACACTGCTTTACGCTTCACTCCCCTGTTCGTTGCACTGGCTGCAACGATCCCCTTCAACGCCCAGGCCGACGAGGAAAAGGCCGAAGGTTTTATCGAAGGGTCCAGCCTGAATGTGCACGCGCGCAACTACTACCTCAACCGCAACCAGTTGAACCGCGGCGTGAACGACAACCGGGAATGGGGACAGGGTTTTCTCGGCAAGTTTGAATCGGGCTACACCCAGGGCACCGTCGGCTTCGGTCTGGATGTGCATGGCATGCTCGGCTTGAAACTCGACGGCGGCGCCGGTACCTCCGGCAGCAGTATTCTGCCGATCAACACCCAGGGCGATGGCGAGCCAGGCAAAGCCCCCGACTCGTTCTCGACCGCCGGTGCCGCTATCAAGCTCAAGGCCTTCGACACCGAACTCAAGGCCGGCGACCTGTTTCTGACCAACCCGGTGATCGCCGGTGGTGAGTCGCGCATGTTGCCGCAAACCTTCCGTGGCGTAAGCCTGACCAACAACAGCATCGAAGGCCTGATGCTCGAAGGCGGTCAAGCCAGCTTCACCAAGCCTTACAACCAGAGCGGCCACCGCCGTATCGACACCTTCTACGGCGCGCTGCCAGAGGGCCGCGAAAGCCGCCACCTGAACTGGGCCGGCATGGCCTGGAGCGGCGTGCCGAACCTGACCTCGAGCCTGTACGCATCCGAACTTAAAGACATCTGGAACCAGTACTACTTTGACCTCGACTACACCTACAAGGTGAACGACCTGGTCAGCCTCAACCCGGGCCTGCACTTCTACCACACCCAGGACACCGGCCAGGCACTGCTCGGCAACATCGACAACAACACCTACAGCCTGCACTTCACCGTCAACGTCGGCTACAACAGCCTCACTGCGGTGTACCAGCGGGTCAACGGCAACACGCCGTTCGACTACATCAACCAGGGCGACAGCGTTTACCTGGACAACTCGCAGATGTACTCGGACTTCAACGGCCCTAACGAGCGTTCGTGGAAACTTAAATACGCCTACGATTTCGCCGGCCAAGGCATCCCCGGCCTGACCTCGATCATCTCCTACTCGCGCGGTGAGCTGGATTTGACCAAGGTTGACCCCAACAGCGTTGGCTACGGCGAGCACTGGTATAACCCCGAAGGCGAGAACGCCCAGCACTGGGAGCGCGATTTCGACCTGCAGTACGTGTTCCAGGAAGGTACGTTCAAAGACCTCTCGGTGTTGCTGCGCTGGGCCAGCCACCGTGGCAGCCAGGGTTACTCGCAGATCGACAACGATGTCGATGAGTACCGGGTAATTATCGACTACCCGCTGAACATCTTCTGATCCCCGCAGTATCAGAGCTGGCGAACTCGCCAGCTCTCCCACGCCCCGACCAAAGTCCTTGTCCGACAATCCTGAGCCCCCTAAAATACCGCCGCCGCGCACCTGCGCCGCTACTCTATTAAGGGTCTCCCGCTGCAGCGACCATGACTTTGCCCTCTCGATCCAAACGATCTGCACTGTACAAGTCTCATCCGGAGCTGATCCTGAACCTGGGCAGTTGCCTTGCAGTGCTCGCGATTGTTGCCATCGTCAGCTTCCTGCTGCTGCGCGAGCGCAGTAACGTCGAGCAAAGCGCCAGCCGTGCGGCGAGCAACATCGTGCAACTGATCGACAGCGACATTCAGCGCAATGTCGAACTCTACGACCTGTCATTGCGCGAACTGATCTGGGCCGTGCAACAGCCCGACCTGAATACTCTGTCTCCGGCGCTGCGGCAAAAGATGCTGTTCAATCAGGCGTTCACCATGCCGGTGCGTGGCGACATGCTGTGGTTGGATGCTCAAGGCAACGTGGTAGCCGACTCCACCAGCATTGCGCCGCGCCAGGCCAATTTCTCCGACAGCAAAATATTCCAGGCCCATCGTCAGCACGCTGATCTGGGCCTGGTGATCAGCCCGCCGTTCAAAGCCCGGCTGGGCGATCTGGACTGGTGCATCAGCTTTACCCGAAGAATCTCCGACGCCAACGGCGAGTTCGCCGGGGTGGCTGCGGGTGCGCTGCGTCTGTCCTATTTCACCGACCTGTTCAAGCGCCTGGACATCGGTAACGAAAGCAGCATCAACCTGATGAACACCGACGGCGTGTTGCTGGCACGGCAAACCAACCTCGGCGACGATGCGCTGATCGGCAACAACTACGCCGACAGCCCCAACTTCAAGCGCCTGATCGCTGCTGGCAGCGGCAGCTTTGCCAGTTTCTCCGGGCGCACCGGCAAGCCCAGGCTTTACACCTTTGCCCGCGTGGGCGACTTGCCGCTGATCGTGGTGGTGGCGCGCTCCGCCGATGAAGTCTTCGAGGCCTGGCGGCGCACAGCCTTATGGGTTGGCGGCGCAACGGGTGTGCTGTGCGTGGGCATTCTCTGGCTAACCTTGCTGCTGGGCCGCGAACTGCGCCGTCGCCACTGCGCCGAGCAAGACCTGGCAGAACTGGCTGCCACCGACAGCCTCACCGGCCTTGCCAACCGCCGCCAGCTCGATCAAGTGCTGCGCCGCGAATGGTCGCGGGCACAACGCACCCAGCGTCCGCTGGCGGTGTTGATGGTGGATGTCGACCACTTCAAAGCGTTCAACGAGCGGCATGGCCACCAGGGTGGTGACGATGCGTTGCGTCAGGTGGCGAGTGCGATCGGGCGCAGCATCCGCCGCCCGGCAGACCTGGCTGCGCGTTACGGTGGCGAGGAGTTTCTGGTGGTGTTGCCAGAAACCGAACGCCAAGGCGCACAGGTGCTGGCCGAACGCATTCGACGCAGCGTCGAAGCCCTACCGCTGTTCGGCGATGACACCGCGCCGGTCACCGTCAGTATCGGCATCGGCTGCTACATACCCAACACCCAGCAAGACCTGGCGACCTTGCTGGGCAATGCAGACGAAGCGCTTTACTGTGCCAAGCGCAATGGCCGCAACCGCGTGGAAACGGCGGTTTAAGAACGCGCGCGGGCCGTGTTGCGCAACGCTTTGACCTGATCATGATTGCGCTGCACACCGTGGTACTGACGCTCGACCAAGGCATAGACTTCACTGCCCGGCGCCAGGTTGAGCTTGGTGAGTTTCTCCAGCGCATGCTTATAGGCCTTCAAGGCGTGGTCTTCGCCGCGCTCCACCTCATTGAGCACCGCCTCTTCATCCTTGCCGGTCAGCATCGACTTGAGGTCGACCCATTTGCGGTGCAGGTCACCGCTGACACTGGTAGAGGTTTCTGGATCACCGCCCAAAGCCCGTACATGGTGTTGCAGCTCAGCAGCAGCGCTGCCGCACTCACCCGAACGTTTGAGGAAGTAGCTTTTCAGCTCGGGGTTCTTCACATCCTCAGCTGAGGTTTTGAAACCCTTCTCGCCATCTTTGCTGAATTCGATCAGATCATTGAGTACCGAAACAGCGTCTTTGTTGGGGCTGGTCATGACACTTACTCCTTTGCACGAGAAAACATGCAGGAATACGGAGCAGGGTTCGTGCCAGCCGTTTGACGAAGTATATTTTGTTTATTTTCAATGACTTAAAAATAATTGAACTATCAAAACCCGAGCGTTCTGCATGAACTGCCCTTTGGCCTTCATGCAGATTGCATGTATGTTCGGGGCATCCTTTTGAGAATCACAGCGCATGAACCCCGAGACACTTGAACTGCTGGTTACCCGTCAAATGCCCTTCGGCAAATACCAGGGCCGGCTGATTGCCGACCTGCCCGGCCACTACCTGGCCTGGTTTGCCCGTCAGGGGTTTCCCAAGGGGGAACTGGGCGGCCTGTTGGCCCTGATGCACGAGATCGACCACAACGGCCTCGGCGACCTGTTGGTGCCCCTACGCCAAAAACACAGAACCTGATCCCGCCTGTAGGAGCGGGCTTGCCCCGCGATTCGCGTTTTACCTGACACACCGCATCGCGGGGCAAGCTCGCTCCCACAGTTTATGTGTTTACCCAGGCTGCCCGCGACAATCGCCAACAGGTACAGCAAGGCATGGTTGATCGCATTGGGGATGAGCATGACAAACAGCCCGCCATGCGGTGCCTTCAGCTTGCAGCCGAAGTACATCGAAACGGAATCGCGCCCTCGGAAATTGTAGGAGCGGGCTTGCCCCGCGATTCGCGTTTTACCTGACACACCGCATCGCGGGGCAAGCCCGCTCCCACCGTTAATGTGTTTACCCAGGCTGTACGGCCAGCTCTTGTACTTCGCTGCGTTTGAGCACGGCATACACCACTGCCGTCAGCAGGCTGCCCGCGACAATCGCCAACAGGTACAGCAAGGCATGGTTGATCGCATTGGGGATGAGCATGACAAACAGCCCGCCATGCGGTGCCATCAGCTTGCAGCCGAAGTACATCGAAAGCGCCCCGGTCAATGCTCCGCCAGCAATGCTCGCCGGAATCACCCGTAGCGGATCTTTGGCAGCAAACGGAATCGCGCCCTCGGAAATGAAGCACAAGCCCAGCACAAACGCAGCTTTACCCGCCTCGCGCTCGCTCTGGGCGAACTTGCGCCGGGCGATGACACTAGCGATACCCAGGCCAATCGGCGGCACCATCCCGGCCGCCATGGTTGCGGCCATAGGCGCGTAGCTCTGCGACGCCAGCAGGCCCACCGAGAACGCATAGGCCGCCTTGTTGATCGGCCCGCCAAGGTCGACGCACATCATCCCACCCAGCAACACGCCAAGCAGAATCGCATTGGTGGTACCCATGCTGTCGAGAAAATGCGTGAGCCCGGCCAACATGCTCGCCACCGGCTGACCAACCACATAAATCATCACCAAGCCGGTGAACAAACTGGCCAGCAACGGAATGATCAAGATCGGCTTAAGCGCTTCCAGACTACTGGGCAAGCGCACCCAACGGCTGATGGCCTTGGCGCTGTAACCGGCCAGAAAGCCCGCGACGATGCCGCCAATGAACCCCGCACCGAGGGTACTGGCCAGCAAGCCCCCGATCATGCCCGGCGCCAGCCCTGGGCGGTCGGCAATTGAGTAGGCGATGTACCCGGCCAGCAGCGGCACCATGAGTTTGAACGCCGCCTCACCACCGATCTGCATCAAAGCCGCCGGCAAGGTGCCGGGCTCTTTGAACGCTTCAATGCCGAATACGAACGACAAGGCGATCAGCAAACCGCCAGCCACCACCATCGGCAACATGAACGACACGCCGGTGAGCAGGTGCTTGTACACCCCGGTTTTCTCGCCAGTGCCGGTACTGGCGGTGGTGCTTTGTGCGGCGGACTCCTCGCGCCCTTCCGCCAGCGCCTTGTTCAAGGTGGCCTGGGCCTGCTTCAGGGCGATGCCGGTGCCGCAGCGATAGATACGCTTGCCAGCAAAACGCTCGGTCGGCACTTCGATATCGGCAGCGAGCAGCACTACATCCGCTTCGGCAATGGCCGCAGGCGACAGAGGGTTACGCGCCCCCACCGAGCCCTGCGTCTCCACCGTGAGCTGGTAGCCCAATTGCTGCGCAGCCTGCTGCAAGGCTTCGGCAGCCATGAAGGTGTGTGCGACACCAGTCGGACAGGCAGTGATGGCGACGATTTTGCCACTGCGCTCAACGGGTGGCGGCTCCACCTGCACAGCAGGCTGATACACCTGAGCCTGCACCGCCGCTTGCGAGAGAAAGTGCTGAACATCGCTCAAGGCCTGGGCCGGCGTGCTCTGGAACAGGCGCTTACCGGCAAAACGCTGCAAGTCCAGAGGGCCAGTGCTGACCACCAGCACCCAATCGGCCGCTGCGATCACCGCCGCCGACAATTGCCGCTGAGGTTGCTGCGGATCATGCACTTCAACACTGGTGCTCCAGCCCAAACGCTGCGCAGCGGCCTCCAGCAAACGCGCACTGAGCACACTGGAGACCTGGCCGTTGGGGCAGGCGGTGACGATGGCAATATTCATCTGCAACCCTCTTGTTGTGCTTCGCTCAGGCGCACGTCGTGTTGCAGTTGCGCGAGCTGGGCCCGGTCGTTAATGCCAAAACCGATCTGAGTCACTGCCTGAGCGGCAATGGCGGTAGCCAGGCGCAAGGTGTGTGCGGCGGCCGCAGCCGTGAGCAAGCCGTGCACCATACCGGCCAGCAACGAGTCACCCGCACCGACGGTGCTAGCCACTTTGACCGTCGGCGGTACGGCGCTGAGCGCACGCCCTTGCTGGAACCAGGTGACCCCCTGCTCGCCCTGAGACACCACCACATGCTCCACGCCTTGGGCGATCAGTTGATTAGCAGCCGCTTGTTGCTCGGCAAACCCGTGCACGCTGCTGCCCAACACTTCGCCCAGCTCATCGGTATTGGGCTTGACCAGCCAGGGGCCGCTTTGCAGCCCGGCACGCAGGGCCTCACCGCTGCTATCCAGCGCGACCTTCAAACCCATGCCTTTGAGCTGCTCCAGCAATTGCTGCAACCACTGCGGGCTGAGGCCACGCGGCAGGCTGCCGGCCACCACCACCGCATCGTGCCCCGGCGCAACATGCGCCAGCTTGGCCAGCAGTTGCTCACAGGCCTGCTCATCCACCACCGGGCCCGGCCCGTTGATGTCGGTCACTCGGCCATCGGCTTCCACCAGTTTGATGTTGCAACGGGTTTCGCCGGGCACGCGCACAAAGCAATCGGCAAAGCCACGCCGGGCGATCAGGGCCTCGAACGGCTGCAGATTGTCGGCACCGAGAAAACCGCCAACGGTCACTTGATGGCCAAGGTCAGCCAGCACCTGCGCCACATTCAGGCCCTTTCCCGCCGCGTGGCTGTGCTGAGCCTGACTACGGTTCACCTGGCCGCTATGCAACGCATCGAGGCTGACGGTCAGGTCCAGTGCCGGGTTGAGGGTAAGGGTGAGTATCTTGGCCATTCAATCGTTCTCCACCAGCGCCCGTACCGCGCTGGCACTGCCCTGCAACAGCGCTTGCTGGGCAAGCTGCCGGGCGTGTTCATAATTCAGTTCTCGCACCTGGGCTTTGACCTCGGCAATGCTGCGCGCCGCCACGCTCAGTTCATCCACGCCCAACCCCAACAACACCGCAACCGCCTGCGGATCAGCCGCCAGCTCGCCACACACGCCCACCCATTTGCCGTGGGCATGGGCGGCGCGAACGGTCATGTCGATCAGTTGCAACACCGCCGGGTGCAGGCCATCGGCCTGGGCCGACAGGCTCGGATGACCACGGTCGATGGCCAAGGTGTACTGGGTCAGGTCGTTGGTACCAATGCTGAAGAAATCCACTTCACGCGCCAGCACCGGGGCCAGCAACGCCGCCGAAGGTACCTCGACCATAATGCCCACTTGCACATCGGTAGCGCTGATTTCTTCGCGCAGGCGCTCGACCATGGCCCGCGCCTGCTGCCACTCCTCAAGCTGGCCAACCATCGGGAACATGATGCGCAGCGGCCGATCACCCGCCGCCCGCAACAAGGCCCGCAGTTGGCTTTCCATCACCTGCGGGCGTTGCAGGGTCAGGCGAATGCCACGCACACCGAGGAACGGGTTCTCTTCCTGGGCAATCGGCCAATACGGCAGCGGCTTATCACCACCAACATCGAGGGTGCGCACCACCAACGGTCGCCCATCGAGGCCATCAAGCACCCGACGGTACTCGGCCTCTTGCAGAGCTTCGTCCGGGGCCTGTTGATGGGCCATGAAAATCAGTTCAGTGCGCAACAGGCCGACGCCTTCCGCACCGTGATCTACCACCGCCTCAATGCCTTTGCTTTCACCAATATTGGCGCACACCTCGATGGCGTGGCCGTCTCGGGTCACGGCCGGTTCCAGGCGATGAGCGCGAGCCTGCTGCAAGCGATGTTCACGGCGTTCGCGTTCCGCCAGGGCGCGCTGCAGCTCGTCGGCTGGCGGCGCGACCTGCAAGCGCCCGCGCTGGCCATCGAGCAACAACGATGTGCCCGGCTCGATCAGCAACACCGCATCGCCGGCACCGACCACCGCCGGTATGCCCAGCGCACGGGCCACGATGGCGCTATGGGCCGTAGCACCACCGCGCGCGGTGAGGATACCGGCAACGCGTGCCGGGTCGAGGCGCGCGACGTCTGACGGGCCCACCTCCTCCATCACCAACACATAAGGCTGTTCAGGCGCTGGCACGTCGGCTTCACCACACAGTTGGGCGAGCACTCGCCGACCAATGTCGCGCAAGTCGGCAGCGCGCTCGGCGAGCAAAGCATCGTGCAGCGCCTCCTGCTGCCGCGCCGCCGCGTCGATCACTGCCATCCAGGCCGCTGGCGCGCTTTCGCCCTGGCGCAGACGTTGATCGACTTCGTCGCCCAGGTCAGGGTCAGCGAGCATTTCCTGATGGGTGATGAAAATCTCGCCAATAGCCTTGGCCTGGCTGCGCTGGATCAGCGCTTCGATCTCGGCATTCACTGTTGCCAGTGCCTGCTGCAAACGCGCGCGCTCAACAGGCAGCGACTCGCCGCGCAGCGCGTAGTCGAATTCACGCTGCACCTGAACGTGCGCCGGGCCGCTGGCGATACCCGGCGCAGCAGCTACACCCTGAATGATTGCCCCGGCCACAGGGGCCTGCAGCTCAGGCATTGGCAGCAGCTCAGGGGCCGCCTCGGGCACCACCGCCAACGCCTCGATTTCTTCACCCAGGCCTTCTTCGATCGCCGCCTGCATGGCCGGCAGCGCATCGGCGGCCACACTCGGTTCGGCAATGATCTCCAGCACCTGACCACGCCGGGCACCGAGGCTAAGCAGCTTGCTCAAGCTCTTGGCGGAAACCGCCGGCTGACCGCTATCAACCACGCGCAAGCGGACTTCACCGTCGAAGGCTTTAGCCAATTGCGCCAGCACCTTGGCTGGCCGGGCATGCAAGCCGTGGGCATTGGCCAGGCCGATACGCACGCTGGGCCAGTCGGCTGGTACTTCGCCGCCCAACACCTCAAGCACCGTGCGGCTGCTGGTGGCGCGGCACAGCTCTTGGCCACGGCCTTCGATCAGTAGCGTACACAGGCGTTCAAGCAGCGCCTGATGAGCAGCGCCCAGGCTGGCCAAACAGAACACGCCGAGCAGCGGTTGATCACGGTAACGCAGCGGTTGCTGCGGGGTGACAAAGGCCAACCCCGGCTGCCGTACGGCCTGCTCGCTGTGCAGCCACCATAAGCCTTCGCCCAACGGCAGCGGTTCCACCTGTTGCAACACCCCGGCAAAACCACCGCTGACGCAGTCGGCACGCTGCAACAACCGCGCGGCGCGCCAGACCAGTTCGTCGAAGTCTTCAGCTGCAACTCCCAAGCCGATCATTTGCGCATCCAGCGCCAGCTCCTGCGGGGCACCTTGCAGCAACTTGAGCAGCGCCTCAGCGCTACTGGCCCGGCGCAACGCCTCGGCCAGATCGGTTTCGCCCAGCGCACGGGTCAGCAGTTGCAGCAAACGCAGGTGTTCGTCGGAGCGCGCGGCGATGCCGATGGCCAGGTACACGCGCTGGCCATCGCCCCAGTCCACACCTTCGGGAAACTGCAGCAAACGCACGCCAGTGGTGAACACCAGATCGCGGGTTTGCGGGGTGCCATGCGGAATGGCAATGCCCTGGCCAAGAAAGGTCGAGCCCTGTGCCTCACGGGCCTGCAGGCCCGCCAGGTAACCGTCGGCAACCAGGCCGTCATTGACCAGATGCTCGGCCAGAAGCTGCAGCGCCGCTGCCTTATCCACAGCCGACTGGCCCATGGATATCTGCTCTACAGTGAGCTCGAGCATGACCTTCTCCTTTACAGCACCAGGTGGGTACTGAGGTATTGTTGTGAAATATTCAGCACAGGGCCAGTTGCGCTTAACCCTTGGCAGGCATTGCTTGGGCAGAAAATTCGCCTGCTGAAACGTTTAACCTATAATTGTGAGCACGTTACTCGATAATCTTCGATCAATGAAGCCCCATCTTGTCGGACAATTGCGACAATGGTCGTCTGCGACTCGATCATAGAATCGGCGACAATCCCCGGTCAGGCTGTGCAAACAGCCCCGGTATAACAAGGAAATTGCGGTGAAACTCAGCGATATCGCGCGTCTGGCCGGTGTGTCCGTGACCACTGCCAGCTACGTCATCAATGGCAAGGCCGAACAGCAACGCATCAGCAACAGCACGGTGGAACGTGTGCGTGCGGTGGTGGAAGCCCATGGCTTTACCCCCAACCCACAAGCGGCCGGCTTGCGTAGCCGACACACCAAGACTCTGGGGTTCATTCTCCCCGACCTGGAAAACCCCAGCTACGCACGCATTGCCAAGCAACTGGAACAAGGTGCCCGGGCCAAGGGTTATCAACTGCTGATTGCCAGCAGCGACGACCAGCCCGACAGCGAGCGCCAGTTGCAGCAACTGTTCCGTGCCCGCCGCTGCGACGCGCTGTTCGTCGCCAGCTGCCTGCCTGCCGGTGACGACAGCTATCGCGAACTGCAAGCCAAGGGCCTGCCAGTGATTGCCATCGACCGTAGCCTGGACCCTGCGCATTTCTGCTCGGTGGTCAGCGACGACCGTAACGCCAGCCAGCAACTGACCCGCAGCCTGCTCGCCACCCAACCCGCGCACATTGCCCTGATCGGCGCCCGCCCGGAGCTGAGCGTCAGCCAGGCACGCGCCGGTGGCTTTGATGACGCCCTGCAAGGCTTTAACGGCAAAATCAGCCGTTACCAGGGCGAAGCCTTCAGCCGCGAATGCGGCCAGCGCCTGATGAACGAACTGATCGCCGAACTGGGCGGCCTGCCGGATGCGCTGGTCACCACCTCCTATGTGCTGCTGCAAGGCGTGTTCGACGTACTGCAAGCGCGCCCGGAAGACTCGCGCAGCCTGCAACTGGGCACCTTCGGCGACAACCAACTGCTCGACTTCCTGCCACTGCCGGTCAACGCCATGGCTCAGCAACATGGCGTGATGGCCGAAATTGCCCTCAAGCTGGCCCTGGCCGCCGTTGAAGAAAAACACTACGAACCAGGCGTGCACGCCGTAAGCCGAACCTTCAAACAGCGCATCATCAAGGCCTGACCATGCGCCTGATCGACACCCACACCCATCTGGATTTTCCGGATTTCGACCCTGATCGTACGGCCCTGCTGGCCAACGCCAGGGCTGCGGGTGTCGAGCGCATGGTGGTGCTGGGCGTGTACCAGAGCAACTGGCAGCGGGTGTGGGAGTTGGTACAAAGCGACCCACAGCTGTACGCCGCCTTCGGCCTGCACCCGGTGTACATCGACCAGCACCAGCCGCAGCACCTGCAAGCACTAGGCGACTGGCTGAGCCGCCTGCAGGGCCATCGGCAACTGTGCGCGGTGGGCGAATTCGGCCTGGACTACTACCTGCCGGAACTCGACCGCGAACGCCAGCAGCAGTGTTTCGAAGCCCAGTTGCAACTGGCCGTCGATTTCAACCTGCCGGCCCTGCTTCACGTGCGCCGCAGCCATGCTGCCGTGATTGCCACCCTCAAACGCTTCAAACTGCCACGCGGCGGCATCATCCATGCCTTCGCTGGCAGCGTTGAAGAAGCGCGTGAGTATCACAAGCTCGGCTTCAAACTTGGCCTTGGCGGCGCCGCCACCTGGCCTCAGGCCTTGCGCTTGCACAAAGTGCTGCCGCAACTGCCGCTGGACAGTGTGGTGCTGGAAACCGATGCGCCCGACATGGCCCCAGTGATGTATGCCGGGCAACGCAACAGCCCAGAGCATTTGCCGCAGATTGCGACGGCGCTGGCAGCGATTATCGGGATTGAGGTGGAGCAGCTGGCTGAAGCCAGTACACGCAATACCTGCGAGCTATTCGGCTGGTAACGCTCGGTGGGAGCGGGCTTGCCCCGCGAAGCGATCTGTCTGACAAACCGCTATCGCGGGGCAAGCCCGCTCCTACTGCTGCAGAATAAACGTCGCCATAGCCTTCAAGTCTTCCTGACTCAACTGAGCAAACGGCGGCATCGGCACATTCCCCCACTTCCCCGAACCGCCCTGCGCGATACTCGACGTCACCTTGGCCACTGCCTGCGGATCATTGGCGTACTTGGCCGCCACCTCGTGATACGCCGGCCCTACCACTTTGTGGTCAACGGCATGACACGACAGGCAGGCATTGTTCTGCAGCAAGGCCATGCCATCCATTGGCTTATCTGGCGCCGGCTTCGACGGGAACGAAGCCGCCTGCACATCGGCATCGCTGGCCTTGGCACTGCCATAAGTCGCCGCCAGGTAGGCGCCAATAACGCTCACGTCCTGATCGCTGATCGGCGCGCCATACACCTTCTGCATCTTGCCCGCTTCGCCGGTCCACTGCGCCAGGCTCATGCCCGGCGGCTGGTAGTTGATGTAATCGGCAGAATGGCAGGTGGAGCATTTTTGCTGGGCCAAGGCGTAACCCGGCAATTCACTGGCCTTCAATACTGCAGTTTCAGGCGGCAAGGTGATCGACAGCGGCGCGGCCTCTACTACTGCAATTCCGAACAACTGAGCGGCGCACAGCCACGTAGTCAAACGTTTCATGCGGGCCTCCTCAGGCGACGGTGACGTGGGTGGTTTCGACCACATGGCGGCGATAGCCGCCGGGGTTCCAGTCGGCCTTCAGCGACTGTGTTTCGCCCGCCTGATTAGTGGCCCGCACCATCAGTTGGGTAGCGCCTTTCGCGTCAAAGGTGAGCGGTAACGTCCACTCACGGAACGAGAAGCGCCCAAGGTCCTCACCCAGCGTGGCCTCACGCCAACGCCGCCCGCCATCAACCGACACCTCCACCTTGTTAACGCCCGCGCCACCATCGAAGGCAATGCCCTTGAGCATCACGCTTTGGTTACGTGGCAACACGTCACCGTGTTTGACGCTGGTGATAAAACTACGCACCGGTAACTTGGAAATCGGCCGGGTTTTCGCTGCCGTAGTGCCGGGTGCGATACAGAAACAATCGTTGTCGGGAATCTGGTACCCCTTGGCCATGAAGAAGCCTTGGTAGGTGTGGTCCAGCACTTCGATCTCGCTCAGGTGCTTGACCCAATAGGTGCCGAAATAACCCGGCACCACCAAACGGATCGGGTACCCATTGAGAAATGGCAGGTCGGTACCGTTCATGGCCCAGGCGATCATCGGCTCGCCGTTCATGGCATGGCTGATGTCCAGGGCCTTGATGAACTCGGGCGTACTTGCCAGCACGGGTTTGTCGAGGCCACGGAACGTTACTTGCTGAGCTGCAGGGCTGACCCCGGCTTTTTCCAGCACCGCCTTGAGCGGTACCCCCACCCAGCGTGCATTGCCCATTGAGCCATGGCCCAACTGCGCGCCGAACACCCGCGGTATCGAAAAGCCACGGCTGTTGCCGGAACACTGGTTGACGGCCACCACCTCGACGGGTTCGGCGAGGGCCTTGAGTTCTGCCAGCGACAGCGACAGCGGTGTATTGACCACGCCTTTGACCGTCAGGCGGTAGCTGTCTGGGTCGATGCTGGTAGGAAAGTTAGCCAGGTGGTAGCGGACAAAAAATGCGTCATTGGCCGTGATTGGCCCTTCATTGAACACCGAGAACGGTGTTTCCAGGTGCGGCGGGCGGGTGGTCACCAAGGTCAGCGGGCGCTTCTGAGGGTATTGCACCAGTGGCCGCGGGCCTGCTGCGAAGGTGACTTCTTCGGCATTTTCTTCGGCCAGGCTTGCCAACGGCGAGGCTACAACGGCCAGGGTGAACGCATCACGCAGAACACGCCGGCGGCTTAGGTTGCTGTTGGCGATAAACCTGAACTTCATGACACGCTCCCTGCAATAACGTCTGAGCTTTTCAGTATCGTCACCTGCAGGTTTGCTTTGCTTCGCATTGAGCGTCAGCGCCATAGCAATTGATGACACGGGTAGGAGCGGGCTTGCCCCGCGATGCGATCTGACTGACAAACCGCTATCGCGGGGCAAGCCCGCTCCTACAGAGATTGTCGTACTTTCCTGATTCCATGTAGTCCATTTCCCAAGCATACTTTTGCCGCCTTCAAGGCATTGCAGTGTTCCCGCTTGGGTTCTAGTCTCGGCCTGTTGTTGCCAATTGCAACGACCGGTTTTGACAGGCCGATACACCGTGAGCATGTGCAGCTTTAATGGCGATTGTACGTGGGGCACCTTCGTGTGCGCCGAGTTCTCCGGTGTTCGGTCTGTCAACCCGCGTACAGTTGCCACCCATTTGTTTGACAGCAGATTTGTGGCGACTCCACTCACCGGGAGACATCATGCTAAAAATCGTCCCAGATCCACCTCAAAACACTTACCACACCCTCGAAGACATCCTCGTCCAGATCTCCGAATACCTCGTGTGCGCAATGACTGTGGCGCATCAAACCGTCCTGCTCCATTCCAGCGCCTCTGGCCAAACATTGAGCCTGACCACCCTGCACGAAATCGACAACGCCCACCGCCTGGTTGAACTGGCGTTGAGCAAGGTTCAATTACAGCACTGAGTTTGAGCGCCAGCCTTGCTGCCGCGAGGCTGGCGGCTTAGTGCCTGCCAGGAGCGCAACGGATGAGCGAAGAAGGCTTTAAAACCACTGGCGTCGGCGTGTTCGGTGAAGGCGAAAACGGAACCCGTGCCGAACGCCTGTTCCGGGTAGAGCCCGGGCACGATGCGCCGTTTGCCCTAGAGCAAGCAGCGCTGCTGATGGGGTGCGTAAGCAAACTGACTCAAGACATGTTGTTTGAGCAGGATGAGACGATGGTCTTGGCCGCTCATTACCTGAGCGGCATGGCCAAAGCGCTGGTTGAAGATGTAGCGCATAGCATGATGCAAGCGCCTTAGAACCAGCCGCTGTCGTCTTCCAACTCTGCTTTGCACTGCTTGAGCTGCGCACCGTAGACCTTCGACTGCTGCTCGACCTTACGCGCCACCTGCATCAGCCAAGGTTTGCTGCGGTAAGAGCCCCGACTAAAACCACCTCGCCCCTCGTGGTAAGCCAGGTATTGGTTGTACGTGTCCCACTTGGAGATCCCCAGTTGCCTCTGGGTACCGGCGGTGTACCAGCCGATGAACATGATCGCGTCATCAAAGTTGTCACGCGAGCCGCCATTGCCAGCATCCTTGTACTCGCCCCAGACCGGGTCTTGCGCCTGTGCATAACCATAGGCCGAACTAACCCGGCCCCAGGGAATAACCCACAGCAAGTAATCGCGCGGTGGCAGCGCATCGTGCACGAAACTGCTTTCCTGTTTCATGATCGCCATTGCCACATTTTGTGGTGTGCCGTACTTCTGCTGCATCTCCAACGAATCTTCATACCAATCGGGGTATTCGCGGAAGATGTTGCAAAGATTGTTCTGATCCCTCGGCGGAGCGGTCGCGCAGCCCGCCATCATCACCAGCATTAGTATCAGCGCCCAGACTGGCCCTTGTTTCATCCATCGCCCCAGCAAAAAATGAGGGCTTATTCTGCCCTTCGAATAACCCGCAAAGCCTGACTCGAAGCAGCTTGCGGTGAAAACCCGCGATGGTGTCAGATTTTCATAGCCCCCGCCTACATGAAAAATGCAACCACAACCTCAGTGGGAGCGGGCTTGCCCCGCGATCCGATGTACCTGACACACCACTATCGCGGGTAGTTTCGTTCAGGCTGTCCAGCCCTAAACAAGCCTGGTGGTTTTCCGCATCCTTGATGTCTGATTTTTCCCATCTACCAGCGGCTTTTCACAATGCCTTTGCAAAATATATCGCGTCGTTCAAGCCGATCTATATGTTGATGCTTGCTGATCTCGTAGACCCGATTGAAAACCGCACGATCCAGCCCTGGGTAGTTAACCAAAGTAGCCTCAACCAGTGCATCGTAGTCAGCTTCGGTAATGTAGCGGTAGATTTCGCGGTAATAGAAAAAACCGAGTTGGAAGCCTAGCGTTTCGCTGAAGTAGGCCGTCGGCGTATTAAATCCGTTTTCGAGATCGATGGCTTGCGCCAAACCCTGCCCCTGCTCAGGCAGCATGACGTTCGCAGCCCAGAGGTCCATATGCGTCACACCTTGGTGATGCAACGAATGCAGCAATTCGAAAGCAGCTCCGATGACTCGGAGAGTGGCCTGTGGATCACGCCTGATAAGCGTCAGACCATCGACATGCCCCACTAGCAGGCGAGAAATAAAAAAGACGCCATCCACTAAACCCAAGTTCGAGCGTGTGTAGCCATAACCAGCCACACCGGGCACTCGTGCACCGCGCTTGTGAGCTTCAAAGGTATTGGTCAGTTCTTCTACCGTCCAATCGTACATGCCGTTGCGCTTGCGGTTGCCCCGTTGTATACGCCATTTTTTTTTCAGCGAATCCAACTGCTCGCGCTTGATGAATAGAGCGCTGCGGGAGCAATCAAGTGGAGCGCTAACGCGCTTGGCTACCAGAGGTCGTTCGATCAGTTGCACAAGAGCTTGCCGGGTGTGGCTGGAAGGCTCTGCCTGCAGATGCAATGTTGCTCGCTGATGCTTGAGGATGTAGGGGAAATCCTTGGACCATTTACTTTGCTTACCTAGCACAAAACCCTCAATTTGATATCAAAATGCCACCTTACATGAAAATAAATTTATCATATTTCTTCATGAATTTTTAACACTCTGTTACGCCGAGGATTGGCCTGAAGCTCAGTGGCCTCACATTTGGGATCTGACAGGCCCGCTCCCGTGTCTGACCTTAATCATTCAGACGCAACTGGAAACTGTCACGCCCAACAACACAATTGGCACTCACACACCAAAACCAACAGCCCCACACGCCCATAATCCCAAAACAAAAACGCATTTCGCAGGCCGCTACCCACAGGAGGCCCGGCGTGCTGGCATTCATATTGCGCCTGACGGCCCTGTACATCCTGCCATTTGCACTGTTGTTTATCCTCAGCGCAAAGCCGGGGGTCAACCCAGCCTGGGATTTCGCCAACGCTGCCGGCTTCTTCTCCGGCCTGCTGCTGGTGTCACTCTTCCTCTACAGCGGCCGCCCACAAGCTCGCCCCTACTACGACGGCAAGTTCTTCATGAACTTGCACCGAGACCTGGGCTTCGCTGCCACGCTACTGCTGGCCGTGCACATCGGCGTGCTACTGGTGAGCGAACCACTGGTCATCAATTACCTCAAGCCCTCAGCCACATGGCCCATGCTCAGCGGCACGCTGGCGACACTGCTATTGATTTTCCTGGTGCCCACCAGCCTACCCAGCGTCCGGCAGAAAATATGGCGCAATCATCAGCAATTCAAAACCTGGCATTACGGCCTGTGCGCGCTAATGCTGATACTGATGTCTGTGCATATGATCAGCGCTGGCTTCTATACCGCAGAGCCGTGGAAAGCGCTTTTATGGACGGCGATTACCGCAGCCGCAATCTTTAAGCCGCTGCTGCCCCGCCCCTCACTGGCGCGAGGTAACGGATCGAGGCGGCGAAACACTGCCATCTTTGCCAGCCGCCTGAGTATGGGTGTCATGCTGTTCGTACTGGCCTTGGCGATTGGTTTCTCGCTGCTTGCCAATAGCGACTTACCGCTATGAAGCGGGCGCCGCTGCTGTGGTGGCTAATTCCAGCAGTTGCGCTTGGGTATGCGCTGTTTGCTGGCCACGCAGCGCTGGTTCGGGAGCGTCCCCTCCTCCCGCTCAATTTCAATCATCAGGTGCATGGCAAGGTTAACTGCCTGACCTGCCACCATGACTATGCCGATCACTCGCCCTCTCCACCTTCAGGTGAGCGCACTTGCCTGTTGTGCCATAAAAAGACACCGGGGCTGGCGGTGCGGATTGAGCAGGATTTCCATGCGTTGTGTCGTGATTGTCATTTGAAGAAGGTGCAGGTGATACATGCTGCGGGGCCGGTTCGGGAGTGTAAGGGGTGTCATGTGGTGCCGGCTTTGAGCGGGGTGGAGTGAACTGGGTTGAATGTAGCTGAAACGGGGAGTTACTTTCCATTAAGGCGTCGTCCTACGAGCTATAGGGACGATGCCTACATACGGAAATCCACCTATGTGGCTAGCCTGCCTACTTCAACTACAAGGAGTAGCGCCTATGGCCAGTCACGGCTACATGACCCTCACCGGTAAGCAGCAAGGTTTGATTTCCGCTGGTTGTTCAACCCCCGACTTCATTGACAGCAAATGTCAGGGCGAGCATGCCGATGGAACCATGAAGCATTCGATACAGCTTTGGTGAGCAGGCTTATATAGAGAGCCAAGTATGATCCTGCCGCTATACATCAGTGTTTCACTTCTAGCAATTGCAGTGGCTTTCCAGGTGGCGAACCATCGCGAAAAAGCCCTGACTTGCGGCAGACCAGTCTGGAAGGAATTCAAAGTGCTACGCCGAGCCACCACCCACATTCAGCAGGAGGGTGGTCATCAATAGCTTTCATTGCCGAGCTTATGCACTGCGCTGACAGTCGAACACGGTAAGTCCTAGGACGAATGACTCGATGGCTTCGATAGTCTGGGTCCGCTCGCCATGCAGCAGCCTTGCAGCGGCATTCGCAATCGAGAGCTCGCCTTGAAGAGCGGCATCCACAAGTTGCAGGCCAGCCTCCTTGATGTCATCCGTGAGTGCCAAGTTGCTCCAAGCCTCCCTCGCTTCGTCGAGAGTCTCGAAGATCGCCCGATAGATGCGTTCCTCCTCGGGCATCCTGGTTCCCTTGCTGCTCCAATACGCGCCCCAAAACGTTGAGTGCCGTTGTATCAGTCTTCCCTCTGAATTGCCCGTCAAGCAGGGCTCTGAGGTTCGGGACGAGCAAATTGAGCAGATCCAGGCATTGCGCTAGATATGCGGTGTAACTCTTAGCAGCCAATTCCGCGTTGAGAATGGCCAGCCACGCACGATTGCGGGCAACCTGTTCGGGCGCAGGAACGTTCGCCCTGGGCATGCGTTTGCAAGCAAGCGGGTAGCCACCAATTGTGGACGGGACGATGCTCCCGTCAGCTCCGAGCGCGTTGCTGGAGACAATATCTGCTGCAGGTGTCAGCGCCATCAAGGTCTCACAAGTCTGATACACCTCGTGATTAAGGTCGGTTTGCACGGAGGTTGCTACATACCAGAAGTCTGAGCGAACCTCTTTACCTTCCTCGCATGGGCTAAGACACGGCGCCTCAGCCCATGCGACATGGTCGGAGAAGCGCTGGAACAACACCTCTTGCCCTACTGCATCGACCCAACTGATCGCCAGCGCCCTGTCGACCCTTGCTGTGACTCTTAGTAGCGAAACTACGGCTTGGAAGTCCGCGTCGACAAGCGGGGGAGAAAGTGTGGCCAGCTCCCTCAAGTACGAAGCTGGGATGACTTGGCCGAGTAGCGAAGCCATGAGCCGGGTCAAGTCCCCCATGCTGCTCCCCACCTGAAGCGTGCGGCGCAGATCGCTTGGAGCTAACCGAGCCAAAAAAGCGAGCGGTCAAACCTGAAGCGATGACCTCAGTCCTGATTTCAGTAAACCGCTTGGCAAGGATGGCGAGAACCTTGGGCGCTGGCGGCTGGCCACCTACTTGAGTACACCCACGTGCTTACCCAGGGGCATCGATTGAGCGAGACGCTGCACGCGCAGATTGCTGCGCGGATGAACGACGTCACTCGACACGACGAGCTGGATGTCTTGAGGATCGTGGCTTGTGTGAACGCCGCGGGTTGCGGTGCCGATGTGTCAGAATTGCCTCGCGTCTTGCCCTCTATCCCTCAACTCTCGCCACACTCGCTCAGCAAGAGTGTCGTCACCCTGAACCTTGACCTGGGCAGCGCGACGGTTATCTACCAGCGGATAGCGATCCTCCTCTCGTATAGATGCCAAAAGCAGCAGCCCGGGAGTACGATTTACCTCCGCAGTCAACGCGGTCCAACCCTCCGAGAACCCTCGACCTACGTCATCAATGATGAAGCCGACGGGCGCATCTACAGTCGCTCGTCTGGAGCGAGCAAGCTGGACAAGTGACGAAACTGCTGTCGGCGGCAGACGATGAACCTGAAACCAACGCACTGCGTGGCGACTTGCATACGCGACGTCCCAAAGGACTGCTGACTTTCCTGAGCCGGAAGCACCGTGAATGAGCGCGTTTCTGCGGCTTTCCAGTCCCTGGAGAACGGCTGCACGGAGCTCAGGGCGCTCCACAACAAGTCCTGCGGCTACATGCGATGCCTGCGCATCGACCCCCAGGTAGAACAGCGGAGCCTCGTCAGAAGTCAGGAAGTCAACTGCCGAACACAAGCCCTCGATTAGTGCTGCCTCGACTAGCGCCGAGGTCAAAAGCGGCTGTAGCGCGTCGAACCGCTGCTGAACATCAGATACGGCAAGCCCAAGATAAGCGTTCTCCGCGCGAGTGCCGTTGTCATCAGAGAGGTGTCCCACCACGCCCAGGAGGTCCGCAAAGTACATCTCGGCTTCGAAGGCGGTGCAAGCCTGTCTAGCCGAAATCTGGACTACTGCGCTTCCACGAGGGTCAGGCAGCACAAGCACCTTGGTTCGCGCAATGAGGCCAGCCAGCCCTTTGCTTCCCTTCAGTTGAGCTACAACGGTCGGATAGGCGGAAAGGTCCTGCAGTTGGCGGATGGCAGTGCGACGTTCGCCAACATTACTTTCGAGCACCAGCAGAAATTGGTCTCCAGGAAGCCCTTTTCCTTCCCACATTTTCGTGACGAAGCCCGCCACTGAACGAGCTGAAAACGGTCCCATATGGTCGCGTCGCGACTTGACCTGCGCGAGCGTTCTAGCGCTGGCCGTCCGGAGCTCAAGATCGTCACCCCCTTCAGGAACGACGCTGCCGTAACCAAGCTGGCCTACGAAGTTTTCCACAGCAAGGCTTGCCGCAACCGCATCCTGATAGCGGAACCCACGTCCTGCATGAGAGCCAGCTCTTGTCGCCAAACCGAACCTCTCTTTCCATAACTTGCTTAAGAAACACGAAACGGTAGTTTTGATACATCACTCGCCGCAACATCGCAATCAAAGTCAGCGCGCGTGTAGTCACGAGAGTAATAGGAAAAACTTTTTAACTTGAAGTACGCATCCTTATCCATATAGCGTCGAGACAGCTCCAGGCTTGCAGCCTCAGCTGAACCCGCATCAAAATCATGACTTAGATGAATCGCAGAGATCCCGCTTTCATGTGCACTAGCTGAGTCAACTACTTCAGCACCAAGCTCAGACCATTCTCGCAAGAGAACATTTGCGGCTATAGGCGGCCCATACGCCACAACAGGACCAACCGAAACTCCAGCAATCGAGTCTTTATGATTATCAAGAAACGACCGCGTTTCCTCAAGCGTCGCGGCCGTTTCTCCGGCATAGAGTAAGACATTTACTTTGGCGGAGATGCCGTTATCCCTACAGGCTTCGAGCAAAACAGATGCTCGGCGAATATAGCGCTCGGGATCCTTCGACTTACGCATGTTTAGAATTTGTGTTGGCGAGGCCGTTTCGAGCCCCAAATCAAGCACCTTCATCCCCGCCTCCGCAAGACAAGCAATCGTTTCAGGCGTAAGCACATCTACACGACTTTCTGTCCGCCACGAGATATTGAGGCCACGAGCTTTTAATGCCTTCGCAAGGCCGGTGCCCCATTTCACATTAGGGACGAACATTGATGACTGAAAATAGGGCCGGATCTCCCCCCCCCCGTACTGATCAGAGACTGCTGCTAACGCATTAGCCATGTGATTCACCGCACCTAACTTCTCAAGTGGTATATCTCGCTCCTCGCAGAACGCACACCCCATGCCACAGCCACGCGACGCTTCAACGCTCGGTTGATAGCGCTCAAAGCCTGAGACCAAGGTATGGTTTAGGGCGACATCTGGCTTCGGAGCGGAGAGGATCCGCAAGTCAGGCGCCTCAGTGAGCAGGCTGGCTATTCGTGGCTCTGCTAGACCTGGGACCAAAAGGTCTGCTTCCGGCAGCTTCGCGTGTAACCAGTCAGGATCAGGCCCAACGACCCATCGCCCACCAACAATAATCTTGACTCCTGGATCAGAGCGACGTACCAGCCTACAAAAAATCTGAGCCCAAGGAAGGGCATAGAAGCTTGGGATGGATAGCATTATCGGGAAATTGGAAGGAAAGACCCCTTCTTCCAGCAGCCCCCTGAGAACCTCGGCGGGCTCGCGATGCTCACCATGCACCATGAAGGTCGAAGTCCCCATGATATCGAGGGTCGTTGCAAGAGATAATGCACCGTAATTAAGATAGAGCTGTCGACGAGCAAGCATATGGTCGCGTTTTTTGGGCGATAACATGCCAGCGGATACGAATACCACTGTATTAGAACGCTTCATTAAACACCAGTTTCTCTTGACTTTACAGCGAAAGGATACATATGCCATTTATAAGCATTGAGGGCATTGACGGTAGCGGGAAGAGCGAGCAAGTTAAACGACTTGTTGACCATCTTAGAGCTCTAGGGCTCTCGGTGCTACAGACAAAAGAGCCGGATGGAGGGCATTTGGGTAAGGAGGTTCGGGCGATCTTAACGCATGCCGATCGAAACCTCGCCCCTGCTGAGCAATTGTTGTTAGTCAGCGCTGCACGTTATGACCACGTGAAAAATGTCATTCGGCCTGCATTAGCGAACGGCCAGTGGGTCATCTCTGATCGTTTCGTTGACTCAACCTATGCATTCCAAGTCGCGGTGTCCGATACCGATCTGCATCAATTATTTCGCTCGGTCACCGACATTGTCGTAAGCACTACGCTCCCCGACTTCACATTCATTCTCGACCTTCCGCTCAAGGTCGCAGCAGCCCGGAGAGACCAGCGCCATGACGATATCAGCGACCCGGCGGAAGCGACGCGGGATTTCGCGGCCATCCGGAACGGGCTATTGGAGGTGGCAATCCAAAATCCGGAGCGTTGCCACATCATCGATGGGAACCAGCAACCGGACGAGGTTGCACGCGACATCTGGCGCATAGTGGAACGCTTACTGCGAGATTTTCCTGCAAACCACTGAGAAACTAAAGTCTACTGCGTAAAACTTGACAACCTGAGTCTTTAATGAATCCGCAAACCCGTAATCTACTCATTCAGCGTGTGATTGATTCGCTAGGCATGTTGGCACCCGGTTCAACTTTCGAGCGTTTCGGGGTCATCTTGGTTCAGCGGATGTGTGGTGTAAAACTGGTTCAACGTGGCTCTTCAGTCAACGGTAGTCCAGTTGGGGGCGCTTTAGACGCTGTCTCCGAAGATGGTCGGATTGTGGTTGAGGCGTCCATTCAAAAAGGATACTTTTCCGGTGCAATGAAAAAGCCCTGGGATGATCTCAACCATACTCTCGCGCTTGCGCCACTCGCCAAAGAGATCTATCTGCTGAGCTCGCAGCGCGCGGAAACAGGCGCTATTGAAGCAATGGTTAATTCAGCTTCGCAAGAGAGCCGCATGGACGAGCGGCACCTCCATCTGCTGGACAGCCGCGCTATCGCGGAGGCTATCATTGACACGCTGATGCTTTGTGACGATGCAATCGATGACCTAGCGGAATACCTGCCTGTCCTTGCCGAGATACGAGATGATCACCCTGCTTCATTGAAAGTGCCTCTACTGAGCGAGTTTTACGTTAGAAATGAGGCAGTTGATGAAGAACTCGATCAACGGCTAGAAACATCAGCCTGTGTTGAGATCAGTGGTATTGGTGGTATTGGTAAATCACAAGCTGCGGCCGCATGTCTATTGCGGAGTGCAAACCGCTTTGAATACAGATTTTGGGTCAGCGGCCGGGATATCGACACTGTCGAGAGGCTCTCTTCAGTACCAGTCAAGCGAGGCGGCGCCGAGCGAAATGTTAGCGGTTTATTGAAGAAGAACAGTACCTTCTTAGTCGTAGATGATGCACGCCCAGAGCTGAAGATCGAGGAATTAGCTGCTCTTTGCGGGCCAGATTCGCGAATCCTGATCACTCGGCAGAACCCCTCAAAAGGAGCATTCCCTATGCCACCAATGGAGGAGATGCAGGCTCGAGAACTGCTTGGAAAAGGCCTCAGTACCCACCCATCTGAGGAAGAGTTTCAAACGATTTGGAGAGCTGTCGGCGGACATCCGCTAAGTCTCGTTATGCTAAATGCTGCCGCCCACGAAGAGGTGCCGTGGGACGAACTCGCCAACGACTGCGCTAATGTCGCCAATATGGCCCATAACGGTGCACGGCTTGCCGACTGCATTCTCGGCCGACTGAAACCAGTTCTGGAAGAAGAGTTGTGTATGTTCCAGTGGGCAGGACAAAGCCACTGCGATCGTGAATTTTTTAAATATGTTATCGGCTCACTGCGTTTAAAACCGTTCGAGCGTCATGGTTTGACTGCACCCGAGAGCAAAGCATCAATCCGTGTTCACGATATAGTTTTTACCGCCTTAAACTCGTTGAATTGGCTAACCGAGGAAAAAGCGAGAACAATCAATAACAGACTCGAAGAGTTCATTCTCCAGCAAATCAGAACGGATGGGAATGCGCTGCAACTGATCGCATCACAGCTTAAAGGGAAGATCGCTAGCAATGTCAAAAGTGGTGATCGGCGTCCAGCCTTCCTTTACACCTTAGCTATGGTCTGGAAGGGCACTGAAATTCAGCATGAACTACTGTCTGATCCGCTTGAGGATGCAAGTCGACTCAGACAGCTAGACGCTTCACAAAATGAGGTGGCAATTTTAGTGGTTCTCGAGACCATAGAAGCAAAAGAACGCTATCTACGTCAAACTAAAGGCGAGCCAACGGCCAGAGCATGGCTTGAAACAATCCTAGAAGCATATGACGACCTAGCGGCCATGTCCGGCCTTGATATTCGCCAAGCTGCTGAAATTAAATATCACCATGCGAAAACTCTCCATAGCCTGAGGAGGTACGAGGAGGCGAAGCGCTTATTCTTGGAGGTAGTTTCCAGTTACCCACTGAATCAGGCAAAACTTCAACTTTTGAAATCTTTTGGTCGTCACCCTGATGGCTATGAAACAGCTCAACGATATGCCTCAGAGATAATCGATGCAAAACTGAACAACGACAATGTCCCCCCTTCCCTGCTAATGGCACTGGGCGATGCCCTTAATGGAGCGAGACAAACATGGGCAGGGGAACTCCTCAAGCAACATGAGGAGCTATTTCTACAGCAAGCTCTATACAGTGCCGCCATCGGGATACCGCAAGGCTATCACTCCGTCGCAAGTTTCATTCGTGCATTGACTTGGCATGAACCAGAACGGGTTAAAAGCGTATTGGAGCAATTACCCGAACCAACCCCTCTGATGTTGGACGATGACCAAAGCCGCGGTGGCTATGCAGAAATCATGTTGCTTGCATCGGACGTCAATGCTGCTGAGCTAAGCCTTGTTCTAGAAGCTTTCGAGACGCTGAAGTCACCAGATCCCTATCAGAAGCGCAAGTGGGGAGAATCGCTTTATAAACTTGGCCGCCACGAAGAGGCAGAGAATATTTTAGAGTCCATCGAAGATGGGAGTGGGCGGATATGGCTGGCTCATAACCTCTCGCAGGTGAAACTTGAGTTAGGCAAGCTAGATGAAGCCCTTAACCTCGTCACTGAGTCTATTGAGGGGGCAAATGGCGTCAACATGAAATACCGTAGCAGCTTCCTTTTGCAGCGCGTCAAAGTTAAGATTGCGCTTGGCCAGGACCCCACTTGCGACATAGCCGAAGGTCGACATCACACAACTAACCCTGGACTACTAAGTCAATTTTCCTCATTTGAAACTAGTAACGCATAGTTTTTGAAGATAAGTTCTTCGTTTCGCTTAGGTGGAGATCGTACGAACCGGACGGTCTCCTCCACCTAAACAAACTAAGCGTTACCCTTACCCTCCTCTTCCTCCTCAACTGAAACTCCACACCACTCACACCTGTCACCAAAATACATATCATAGGCGCCTTGACACACTATCTGGTGCTCCTCGCCAGCTTGAGCATCCCGCTCAATGCAGTCATTACAAAGATTGATAGTGGGATACTGTTCAGAGGTGCTGTCAGATTGCATATCCCCAAAGACGGTACATGTTTTCATAGTTAGCGGCTCCTGGCTGATAAGCCCAGTGTAATCACTGTGAGGCTTAGAAAAACATGAGATTTTTAAATTCTTTCGACCTTTGCTGAAAGGAGCTAAATACAGATAACCGCAGGGAACCCTAATGCTTTTTCGGATCTCCGAAACGGGGCAACGAGCATGATAAATCGCTTTTGCTAAAGCTGCCAAAATTTTCCGGCCTGATCTCCTAGTAGATGTCTTAGCGTCCCATACGGATCGATAGCCGCCTGCCCCCATGAACACCACTGGCCATTCGCAGGCTTGGTAATATCTACACAACTGAGAGTGTTTCACACCCCTGTTTCAGCGGTGTTCTGAACATCATAGATTTTTTCAGAAAAGTGAGATTTCAGCCGATGATCCAGTAGTGCTTTGAAAATATCAGGGCAGCTTTCTGGCGTAGGCACGATTTTTCCGTCAGCCTGGAAGGGGATGTTCAGGCCAAAATTAGCATACTCGCGTCGCAAATTCCCCATGAATCTTGCATCGAGATAATGGCCCTTCATCTTGATGGCCGAAGCTCTGCGAAGCTGCATGGCATTTGTCCCAACATAGGCGCTTACCACCTCGGTAGTGGTGAAAAGCGCTTGAAAATCAGCCTGAGCTAGGAGTTGATTGAAGTCATCTTGGTGGGCTGCTTTATGGCTCAACATCGACTCAAAGCTAGATTTGTGCTTTATGAATATGGTGTCTTCCAGAACTGCCATATCAAAGTCTTTTGCTATGTGAAAGCTGGGAGCCTCATCCAGCTTCAGCGTTTTTGATTTGAAAAATGTGTGAATGGCACCAGCTCGCCTCTTAGTCTTCCATGTGGCATCCGTCTTGCGCAGACAGTACAGATTGCCCTGGATACTGGAAAATTTCACCAAGTAGAACTCGGCGTTGGCCAGCTCTTCCATTTTGGAGACTCGCTTGGCTGGTGTCTGGTCATGCGACGCTGCGATGAACTTGGCTGCATGGGTTTCGTCCTGAGGAATTGTGAGTGCGCTCGATTGATTGTTCTCAGCGAGCAACCCGTATTCAAGCGTTTCAGTGAGTGCCGACTTGAAGGTCATTGCCGTTGACTTCAATGCCAGTTTTAGGTCGTTATCCAGGCTTACCCATTTCCCAGTGTATTTTGGCTCTGGTGGCGTGCCTTTTGTATATCGCCTGAATATCCAAAAATTCACCGTTGCTTCTTGGAGGTCAAAATTGTGTAGATCCTGCAGCACTGCCATGGCTAATCCCTTTTAACTATGACTTCTTGAATAAATTCGACGTCAATGGTCGCTTTGACGGCGGGTTTGAATTCAGTTTTGGCCAAGGCTTTATCTACGCGCTCAGTTGGGCTATTCTGGTAGGTGTACTTTATCTCGTAGAGCTTCCAGCCCAAGACAATCAAAATTGGGTTGAGGACGACTTGGCCGGTTTTATACGATAGCCAAAAAATCCACATCATGAATAATGTAAACCCCAGCACCTTGGTCAACTGAGAGTACTCAAGACTCATGAACGAGACAATGTAGGGAACTACGTAGTTGATCAGATCGGTTGGAATTTGCTTTGACTCAATGATGGTAATACTCTGCGGCTCCTGCTTACACCAAATCACAAAGATAGTAACCAGAAAGCAAGCTAGACAGCAGAGGGCAAATCCAATCGAAAGGCCAGAGTTATTAAAAGGTAACTCACACTCCGACAGCATCTGCGTAAACGTTGAGCAGAAAGGTCTACTGAAAAGATCGATTTTCAAGTCCTGGACCAACAGGATAATGCTGAGCGGAAGGTACGAGCCCAGAAAGATTGCTGCGGCGAATACTAGCCTGAGTTCCATTACGCATCCCTGCTATAGCGGGGCGAACTCATTCGTCCCGTGGCGCGAAAATCACTAAACTTAGGATAACGGCGATCAATCGCTGCCGCTAGTGGCATTTTGCTCCAACAAGCTCATAATGCGCCGTAACCATGCCGTAATTGCTACCGCCAGATATTTCTCTTAGCGCTTGCGGCCCTGCGTAACCATGAGCCTGTCATAGCCGCAATTACGGCCATCGCGTTTACCCGCCACCAATGCCATGTCGGTTACCTCATATTCCGATCTCCGACCCTCGCCCCAAGTCATCCCGCCAAGAATGCTGAGTGTTATCAGGGATCAAGGCCCCTGCGGCCTGTGGGGTATGTCCACTACGCGGGACTGGCGGCTCCTTACGTCCGGGAGCAAGGGCATCTCATGATCCGGCCTCCTGAGCACCGTTACCGGTGGGCGGGTGGATGCTGCATTGGCTGACGAGACCAGTGCAGCAAGATCCTAAGTCATGTGCAAGCAGCAATTCGATGACCGGGGCGTGCCTGACTGTCAGTCAAGTGCAGTCCATTCCCTGGTCTGCGGCACCATCATCTACATGGCTGTTGCTGATGACATCGGTGTTTGTCACACCAATAGTCACGAGGAGGATTGCCCCAAAGCCTTGCGTATAGACCGGAGACATGGATGACAGCTGTACCAAGAAACGGCGGCAACCATCGCAAGGCGCTTAACCTGCGCATGGAACAAAGCAACATCACGTCGTTTGAGCACACCAGCAGAAGCGTCAAGTACTCTTCGAACGAAAATACTGTTGATTTATACAGTTCCCATGAGTATTTTGAGGACTCTTGCGCGGGTACTCCAGCCGAGCTAGCTGACCGTGAGCGAAAAAACGTATCGATATCGCTCTAGATGGCGATGAAGAACAGGAAGCGTTCCGATGGATTTATATCCGGGGGCCTGAACCATTTACTCAAGCGGGTGGTTCGGCAAGTTTATCGATTACATTCTAAAATCAGGTCAGATGAATGGCGTACACAGATATTGATCTCGGGAACCTACTGGCTGATCCAAAACCGGTAACCACCAACAGCATCGAGCCCAAACTCGGAGAGCTACCATGGGAACAGATGCACTGGGAAGACTTTCAAAAATTGTGCGCTCGCCTGGTCCAACGTCAGTACCTACCAAGTGGCATTCAGGTTTTCCAGTACGGAAAATCTGGCCAAGAGCAAGATGGGATTGACATAATTTGGAAAACTACAGATGCATGTAAATATAGTGTCGCCGAGGTAAAACATTGGAAAGCAGTTAAGCCATCGAATATTCAAACTTGGCTTAAAGCATTCCTAGACGGTGAGCGTGCAACGGATTCTCAAATATGGATTCTGTGTCTCTCAGTTAATATCGAGGATGATACTAAACTGGTGATGGCATGGGACGCCGCGAAAACTGAGCTAGAGTCACATGACATTCAAGCATTGGTTTGGGATCGAGGCTTTATTGAAGAGCTCTTGCGGGGTAGCCCTGAGCTTGTAGAGCGCTTTTTCTCCAAAGAGATTCGAGACCGTTTCTGTTACACGCTTAGCATGCCAACCGAGGAGCCACGCCTATTTCACCGCACCTATATTGGCCAATCCGATTCGCACCTCACCGCCGAAAATGAAAGTGTCAGAGTGGAAGTCATTCTGCCCACTCGAAATTCTCCCCATGCGTCTGCCATCCTATCGTTTGCTCGGTCAAATTTAGAAGGCGTATCACTGGCTATCGATGGAAAAGATTTTGTGCGATGGCTGCAATGGGCGGGGCATCCTCACGACCCGTTGAAAGGTCCTTTTACATTACCATTGAGCGATCCGGATCGCTTTCTCCTGACCACCCCAAAATTTCAACTGAGCTTGAGCAGTTCTGAATTCGAACAGCTGGACTGGTGTCTGCGACATATATGGACTCACTACCTGTCCGCAATCCAAGCACTGGAAAACGATTGGAGATGCCTTAGGTTCAAGAGGCTAAGTGGATCATCCCAACCAGTCCATGCACTTATTAGCCTTCCACGTGCTCTCTGGCGTCTAATAATGGAATATGTTAGCGAGCATGATTACGTCAAAGGTGAATCTGATCAGCACATTTTCGATGAATCCAATAGTGTCCTGAAAGTGTTCTCACCAACTACTACACCGGCGCTGGATGCTGGGTATCATCTTATTTCGTATGCCTATGATGAAGGTGGTCCAACCGGCCGCTATGAGCCAAACATCAATATCTGTTGGAACCCCAATAATCTGCGTGAGCTTTCCAGTCCTTGGGGCCCTAGGGGGCAATGGGATGCTGAATTCACCCATGATTGGCTGAAGTTGACACTTCTACCTAACGTCAGGGATTGGCACCAACGTAAAAGCCAGCAGAATCTATCTTGGTTGACCAATCCCGTTGAAAAGCTAACGGGGAACACTCCCGTTCTAGCCACGGAGGATTATGTCATTTCACTAGCTCGGCTCAGCATGCGGCAGATTGCTGAGGCAATGACAGTCGAAGAGTTGAATAGCTGCCTACATGCCATGCAACTGCACTTCAGTTGCCTTAGCACTTCGGCTGTTCTCGAGCAAGATCTATTTATCAGTGTGTTGCGATGCGTTCAACATTTGGCTTACCGCTTACCTGAGCAGCATCATAACTACATCCGAGGCAACCTTCAACTTGGTCGAGAGCCACTGGTAGAGAGCCTCGCTGAACTGATAACGACCAATAATACTAATTCGACCAACTGCACGATGCTGGAAATGGCGCTTCGATCGCTAATTTGCTGCAGTGAAAATTTAATCTGGACTGATAATGACTTGAAGTGGGTGAAACAGATGCTTGAACCGGTCTGGGCAAGAATGCGCGAAGACCTGTTGTGCGAAATGTTTTCCTAAGGTCGAGATCAAGGTCAGCGCGTGTGTAATCACAAGGGTAATAGGAGAATCTTTTTTAACTTGAGTTTTTCCCTCTGCATTGGATATAGCGCTGGGCAACTCTAATCTTGCAGCCTCAGCTTTCTTTAGTTCACGGATCTACGAGCCATCAGATCAGATCCCAGCCGAATTATCTGCCGTACGGTGAAGCCTATTACTGGCAAGCCATGCTCATAAAGCAAGATATGAATACCTGTAGTGCTGAGATAGTAGGGCTGTTTCGCAGCCCATCGCCGGCAAGCGCGGCTCCCACTGGACCTAGGGACACCCTGAAAATCTCGATTACTTCTTTTCACCAGCGGGAACTTTGGGTCGACTGCTGTCAGTCGTGCCTATCAAAATCAGATCGTCGATCAGAGGTTGAACACCCATGTTTTTTGTAAACGACGAGCGAGCAGCCGTACGGTCAGCAAATAGTAATACTGCGTCGCCTCGCTGCGTCGCCTTAGGCGATGCTCAAGAAACCAATCCACATGCTTTTTCTGCCAAGCCCAAGCCATGTGGGATCAGGGCTGCAGCAGTGTTAGAAGCGCCCGTCTCTTTCCAGAGAAAGAGACGGGCACAGGTTTGCGCAAGATTCGGCCAAGCGGATAGGTTGCTGCAGGGCAGCGAGATACGGTGTTGCTGGCGCACGAGGGCCACATGTGTAAGAGCATCCATCACCGGGGAGGTGACCGGGCGAGCTGCCGAATGCGAATCGCCCTTGGGGAGAACCACCGCGAGAGCGGCGTGACCTTGAAGGCTCGGGTCACCTGGGGTGCTGTCAACGACAGCCTTTGCACTGTCTTTTCTACGCCCGCAATCCGAGAGGGTCAAGCGACTCGCCGGCTGGATTTTGTAGTTGAAAATGACGTTGGCCGTGTACGGAATCCCGTGGTTTCCAGTGGCCGATTTGGTGTTTTTGATTTTTCAGATGAGGTCCATCCAAACAGGGCGGCTTTGCAGCCCTGTTTGGATGGACCCGTATGGAAAGCGGATCACCGAAATTTCAAAGCCGTGCGCTCACTCGACAGCGCCACGCTTTGCTCTCAGGCTGGAAACGTTTGCCCCGGTCTGATTCGCGAACTCATGCGGCGAGATATGCTCCTGCCGGTTCGCTTTGAGGTAACGGCTCCACCAACTCATGATCATTCGCCGTTCCTCCAGGAACTCGGCCTTGTGGATATAAGCCGCCCGAACGTTGTTGCACTCCCGGTGGCTCATCTGCCGCTCGATAGCGGTCTCTGACCACAGCCCGGATTCGACCAAGGCACTGCACGCCATGGACCGAAAGCCATGCCCGCAGATTTCGGTCTTGGTGTCGTAGCCCATGTTCCGCAAAGCGCTATTGACCGTGTTCTCGGACATAGGCTTCCACGAGCGAGCGTCACTGGTGAACACCAGATCGAAGTACCCCGTGATCGCATGAATCTGTTCGAGCAACGCCACCGCTTGCGGTGACAGAGGGACCAAATGGATGTCGCCCGCCATCTTAGTCCCTCGGGTCGAATACGGAACGCCGTCCAAGGCAGGTCGCGTATCCGGTATCTCCCATATACCGCGCTTCAGGTCGAACTCATTCCAACGTGCGAAGCGCAATTCGCTGGAGCGTACGAACACATGCAGCGAAAGCATGACTGTCAGCCGAGTGAGCGTGCGTCCCTTGTAGTTCTCGATGCGGTCCATCAACTCAGGCAGACGAGACAGCGGGAGTGCAGGTCGGTGCGTAACCCGTGGCGCGCTGATGAAGCCCTCAAGGTCATATGCCGGGTTCACCGTGATCAGCCGCAGCCGCTTTGCCTCACGCATGATGCTCTGCAGGTAGTTTTGTACCCTCAAAGCCACATCAATCGTGCCGCGCTTCTTGATTGCCTCAAGCGGCTGCATGAGGTCGAAGGTATCCAGATCCACGATGGCCCGTGCACCTAGCAGCGGGAATACGTGAGTCTTCAAACGACTCAGTACTGTCCGGGAATGGCCAGGCGCCCACTTCACGGACATTTCCTTATGCCAGTCCAAGGCAACGCGTTCGAATGTGTGGCCTCTGACAACCGCCTCGGCCTTGGCCTGCTGCTTGGACACAATCGGATCAGTGCCTTCAGCCAGCATCCGCTTAGTCTCCAGACGCTTCTGCCGAGCATCTGCGAGACCGATGACGGGATAGTTGCCAAACGAGGTCAGCCCCTCTCGCCCATCCGGTTTCACATACCGGAAGCGCCAGCCTTTGCGGCCATTGGGGTAAACGAGGAGGTAAAGACCGTCACCGTCGAAAAGCTTGTAGGGACGATCAGTAGGTTTGGCCGAGCGGCATGCTGTGTCGGTCAGGGGAGCAGTAGTACGAGCCATAAGGGTAAACCCCTTTATCGAATCGACTTTATCCCAAACGTTACCCCTAAGTCGGCTGGCAGCTGTCGGAATCCGACGGAACGCCATAACGAAAAAACCCGCCAGAAGGCGGGTTTTACGGGGGTTCCAGAGATTTTAGTAGCCTTCGCTGGAACCTGAACTGGTGCCGGAGACAGGAATCGAACCTGCGACCTTCGCGTTACGAGTGCGCTGCTCTACCGACTGAGCTACACCGGCGTGGCACCAACGCTACCACTGCCGGGTCGCTTACGCAAATCACTGTTTATTAACAGCTATTGCTCACTGCGCAGCCGCACTTTCTGCGGGCTTGCAGGCTGCTGGCAGCAGGTCTGCGTCGAGGCTGCTGGTGCAGGCCCAACCACCGCCGGCGTAGCGGGTCAGGGTCAGGGTTTTGCCGTTGGCGATGGCCGGAACGTCGGCCAGGGTGCAGACGATGCTACCCACGCCCGTGGCCGCCGTGCCGGTAGCGGTGATGGTGCAGTTGCTGGTGCTGGCCTGGCCGCCCAGGGTGGTGACGTCGGTGACGTCTTTGCCTGTGTTCATGCGCAGGTCGAACGGCGCTTTGAGGGCGGAAATTTCGACCAGGGCGGAGGTCGCTTTGGTGCTGATCTGGTGGTTGGTGTAGATGGGTAAGGCGATGGTCGCCAGGATGCCGATGATCGCCACCACGATCATCAGTTCGATCAAGGTAATGCCACGTTGCCCTTTCATGGACGGTCTCCCTCACAAATTCGGTTCTGGTCAGCCGCTCTCTCGGGCAGGCTGCCAACAAGCGCGCCAGTAGGCCCGAATAGACACTTTTTGTCACCCTGCGCCTGTGATTTGGCCCTACCGGCTCGACTACTCTAGTGAGCGGCGGGCACTCCTGCTCGCCGTACTGAGCCCGAAGCTGTTTCGGGGTTTGTGTGGGCCACGCAACAAGGATGTCGCGATGACCGAGAAAACCTATAGCTACGCCTGGCAAGGCACTACGGCACAAGGAACGCTGGTGAGTGGCGAAAGCCGCGGGCGCAGCCCTGCCCTGCTGCGCGCCGATTTGCGTAAGCGCGGGATTCGCCCTGGCCATATCGAGCGGGTTCGCCCGCCGCTGTGGCGCAGGCGCGGCAAGGTGGGGACGCGTGAGTTAAGCCAGTTCAGCCGTCAGCTTGCCAGTTTGATCTGTTCCGGGGTCACGCTGTTACAAGCATTTGAGGTGATTGCGCAAAGCAGCAGTAATCCGGCGCTGATCACGTTGCTGGGCGCATTGAAAGCGGACATCAGTGCCGGGAGCAGTTTGGCAGATGCGCTGCGCAAGCACCCTGCGTATTTCGATGCGCTGTATTGCAACTTGATCGCCGCCGGTGAGCAGTCGGGCAGCCTGAACACGGTGCTTGAGCAGGTCGCCAATTTGCAGGAGCAACGTCAGGCGCTGCGCGCGCGGTTGAAGAAGGCGATGAGTTATCCACTGATCGTACTGCTGACCGGCTTGGGCGTTTCCGGGTTGTTGTTGCTTGAGGTGGTGCCGCAGTTTCAGGCGATGTTCAACGGTTTTGGTGCTGAGCTGCCGGCCTTTACGCGACGGGTGATTGGCCTGTCCGATTGGTTGGCGCAGTACGTAGGCTGGTTGCTGGTGTGTGCAGTGGGTAGTGCCTGGGGCTTGCGCCACGCTTACCAGCGCCAGCCGGTGTTTCGTCTGTGGTGTTTGCGCCAGGTGTTGAAGCTGCCGGTGGTCGGTGCTTTGTTAAGCCATACAGCCCTCGCCCGTTTCGCCCGCACGTTGGCCACTTCGTTCGCAGCAGGGGTGCCGCTGGTGGAGGCCTTGGGGCCGGTGGCTGGGGCGTGTGGTAATCCGCTGTATGAACAAGCGGTGCTGCGCCTGCGCAAAGACCTGGCCAGCGGCCAGGCGTTGAGCCAGGCGATGGGTAGCAGTGGTTTGTTTCCGCCGCTGTTGCAACAGATGTGTGCCATTGGCGAGACAGGCGGTACGCTGGACGATATGCTCGCCAGAGTCGCCAGCCATTATGAAAGCGCCATCGAAGGCTTGCTCGATAACCTGGCCAGTTTGCTCGAACCTCTGATTGTGTTGATTCTCGGGCTGCTGGTGGGCAGCCTGGTGATCGCCATGTACCTGCCAATCTTTCAGTTGGGTAGTGTGATCTGAACATGGACTTGATGGATACGCTGGCCAGCCAGCCACTGTTGTACCTGAGCGTTGCCCTGCTGCTGGGGTTGATCGTCGGTAGTTTTCTCAACGTGCTGGTGCACCGTTTGCCGGTGATGCTGCAACGTCAGTGGCAGGCCGAGGCACGGGAGGTGCTGGACCTGCCCGAAGCAGCTGCCGCCGAGCGCTACGACTTGTTCCTGCCCGCCTCGCACTGCCCGCACTGTGGCCACCGTATTCGCGCCTGGGAAAATATTCCGTTACTCAGTTATGTGTTGCTGCGTGGCCGTTGCAGCAGTTGCCACAGTGCAATCAGTGCGCGCTACCCACTGGTGGAGCTGGGCTGCGCGGCACTGACGGTGTTTATCGCTTGGCTGTTGGGCGCCAGCTACACGGCATTGGCGCTAATGCTGCTGAGTTGGGGCTTGTTGGCCATGAGCCTGATCGACCTTGAGCACCGCTTGTTACCGGATGCCTTGGTGCTCCCGCTGTTGTGGCTGGGGCTAATCGTCAATGCCTTTGAGCTGTTCGTGCCGTTGGAAGATGCGTTGTGGGGAGCGGTCGCCGGGTATTTGAGCCTGTGGTCGGTGTTCTGGCTGTTCAAACTCATCACCGGCAAGGAAGGCATGGGTTATGGCGACTTCAAGTTGCTGGCCCTGATCGGTGCCTGGGGTGGCTGGCAGATTCTGCCACTGACCTTGCTGGTGTCGTCGCTGCTGGGCGCGGTGATCGGCTTGATTATGTTGAAGGCTAAAGGGCTGAAAGCCAGCACGCCGATCCCCTTTGGTCCTTATCTGGCCATCGCGGGCTGGATCGCGCTGCTCTGGGGTGGTCAAATAACCACTTCTTATCTGAAATTCTCTGGAATGTGATGACCACCGCTGCGTTCACTCCCTGGATTCTCGGCCTCACTGGCGGCATCGGCAGCGGCAAAAGCGCTGCCGCTCAGCGTTTTGTCGAACTGGGTGTACATCTGGTCGATGCCGATCAGGCTGCACGTTGGGTGGTAGAACCCGGGCGCCCGGCGCTGGCAAGTATCGTCGAGCACTTCGGCCCCGGCGTGCTACAGGAAGACGGGCAACTGGACCGCGCCGCGCTGCGCCAACTGATCTTCAGCAACCCGGAGCAACGGCGTTGGCTGGAAGCGCTGCTGCATCCGTTGATCGGTCAGGAGATTTTCAGCTACCTGGCGAAAGCGGAATCGCCCTATGCGGTGTTCGTATCGCCGCTGATGGTCGAATCGGGCCAATACCAGCGCACGCAGCGCCTGTTGGTGATTGATGCGCCGCAGGCGTTGCAAGTACAGCGCACCCTGCTGCGCGACCAGACCAGCCCCGAGCAGGTCGAGGCGATTCTCAAGGCCCAGGCCAGCCGCGAAGAGCGTCTGCGCCACGCCCACGATGTACTGGTTAACGACCGCGACCTGGCCTGGCTGCATTCGGAGGTTGACCGCCTGCACCACTTTTACCTGACTTTGCGAGGAGGCCAAGCATGAGCCAACCCCTGACCGTTGAATGCCCGACCTGTGGCGCCCCTGTTGAATGGAGCGCTGCCAGCCCGTTCCGGCCGTTCTGTTCCGATCGCTGCAAGTTGATCGACTTGGGGGCTTGGGCGGCTGAAGAGCATAAAATCCCGGTGGCCCCAGACGCTGAAGACGATCTGTTTTCCGGCGAGCTCGATCCCCGCGCCCACCATTAAGCCTCAACGCCCGGAGTCGTCGTCCTTCCAGGGTGCCTGCAAGTAGCGGGTGCGGTTGAAGGTTTCCAGCCACTCCGGGCAAAACACCACCAGTGCGCTGACCACCATGCCGTTGATAAAGGCTTCTGGGAAAATGATCAGCCACAGGTAGCCGATAAAGTCTTCGATCCATTCCGGCATCACGAAGCGCCCGTCGAACCACAGCAGCCCGAGTGCGAACAGCAGGCACAACAGTGCCGCCAACGCTGCGGCAAAAAAGCCTGAACAGAAGATATAAACGAACAGGTTTCGTGGCTGCGCACGCTCCACGAGGATCGCGCACACCTCGGTGACCAGCACCGGCAGGCCGATAAACAAGAGGCCGTTGACGCCCATGGCCGCGAGGTCCTGGCGCCCCAGCAGGATCAGCCCGATCTGCGCCAGCAGCCCGCCAACAATCGCCATCGGCCAGTCGAGCAGCAAGGTGACGGCAGTCATGCCGATGAAGTGGTACGACACGCCGTTGTCGAAGTCGCGACGCACCAGCCATAACGCGAACAGTGCGAACACCGTGCCGAACAGCAAGTGCTGGCGGCGGCTGTCGGTGAACAGTTCAACCCAACGTGTACGCGCCACTGCCCACACCAGCACAACGGCATAGCCGACCCAACCCAGCGTCAGGCTCTGGTCAGACAGCACTTGAGCATCAATCACGGTCGCGCAGCCCTTCTGATAAGACGTTGTCGGCAGTCTACACCTCAAGCTGCGCGTTCACGGCGTTGGCCTTCGACTATGCTCACACTATCGACCCTGGCGCAGGCCACTGGATAAGCAGTCGTGGGCAGTCCTGACGCTCCTTTGCAAGGAGTTGGTCATGCCCAAGCATCTTGTGCTGTTTTCAGACGGTACCGGCAACAGTGCCGGGAAACTGTTCAAGACTAATGTCTGGCGGCTGTACCAGGCCGTCGACCTCAGCGACCCCGCCAACCCGCAACAACCCCGGCAATTTGCCTTTTACGATGACGGCGTCGGCACCTCAGCGTTCAAGCCGCTGGCGCTGGCTGGCGGGGGTTTTGGGGTCGGGCTGGCGCGTAATGTGATCGACCTTTACCTGTTCCTGTGCCGCACCTATACGCCAGGCGACAAGATCTATGTGTTCGGCTTCAGCCGAGGTGCTTTTACCGTCAGGGTGCTGATTGGCTTGATCATGACCCAGGGTCTGCTGCGTTACCGCGGTAACGAACGCGACCTTGAGCGCTTGGCCTGGGAGGCCTATCGCGCGTTTCGGCGCGAGCGTTTTCCTAGTCACTGGGGCATAAAAATGCTCAGAGACCTGCGCGACCGCATTCTCAGTGTCAGGGATCTGCTCTTTGACAACACGCCCTACCGTCAAGCCGAGCGCATTGGTTTGCCAGGCCACAAAGACGCGATACAGATCCAATTCCTTGGCCTATGGGACACCGTGGACGCCTACGGCTTGCCGGTCGATCAACTCACACGCGCGATCGACAAGTTCATCTGGCCGCTGACCATGCGTGACTACAACCTTAGCCCGCGGGTTCGGTGCGCACGTCACGCCTTGGCCCTGGATGACGAGCGCAATGCCTTTCACCCGCGCTTGTGGAACGAAGACCCCGACTTGATTAGCCCCGAGCAACGCGAGCCGAAGGCCAAAGCCAGCCGCCACATCGACGACGAGCGCATCAGCCAGGTGTGGTTTTGCGGCATGCACGCCAACGTCGGGGGCGGTTATGCCGACGACAGTCTGTCTTATGTGCCATTGCAATGGATCATGAGTGAAGCGAACAAACACGGCTTGCGCTTCGAGGCGTCGATCTGGAACGAACTGATCGCCCTGTCGGACGAAAACGGCAAGCTCTATGACTCGCGCCATGGCATCGCCAGTTACTATTGCTACAACCCGCGCCGCATTGACCGGCTTAATCGTACTGATATGGTCAGGGTGCGCAGAACCAAGGTGCATGAAAGTGTGTTGCGGCGCATCAAAGTCGACCCCGACGGCTACGCGCCGATCAGCCTGCCGCCAAACTTTTCCGTGGTGCGCATCGACGGCAGCATCGTCAATGTCGAGCAGTACCTGACGCAAATGCACACCCGGCAAGGTCATGCTGTCGATACCGCACCCAAGCGCTGGATGAAGGGTTTCCGTGCGGCCCGGGAAGATGTCTACAACACGGTTTGGCGACGCCGCGTCGCGTATTTTCTGACGCTGTTCGTGTCGTTGGCTCTGGTTGCTATGCCACTGTATGCGCCGGCACGGGCCAGTTGCCAAGAAACCTTCTGCATGCTGAGCAAGCTCGTACGCCTGTTCGATTATGTTCTGCCTTCATTCGCCAGCACCTGGACGGCGTCGTTTGCCACCCAACCAAACGTGTTTTTGCTGCTGCTGTTGGCGCTGTTGGTTTGCATGGCCTGGGGTAAACGCCTCGAAACCAGGATCAGGGACAAAATGCGCCGCATCTGGTACGGCATCGCACCACTCAAGCCCAGTTCGGTCGCGGCCATGCCTGCGTTGAAAAAGCCTTCGCTGCGAGACCGCAGCATCCAGCAAATGCGTACCCATTCAGCCTACAAGGCGTTCATGTATTTCCTTGGCTATCAGCTACTGCCTTTTGTGTTTGTACTGGCCATTCTCGCCGGTGGCTTGATGTTACTGGGGCAACCGCTATTCGCCTGGGCGGCGGCGTCGGGTGAACTGTGCCAGGCGCAAGGTGGTAGCAGCGATGGCCAGACCACTTTCTGGTTCGATACCCGCAATCCTTGCGCCTACTCCGGCTTGCAGGTTCAAAGAGGCCGCACTTATCAGGTCAAGATGCAGGTGCCCGAGCAATGGCGCTGGAGTGATAAAAACACTCCGGCCAACCCGGGCGGCTATGAATGCCCGCTCAAGTTTCCCACCTCGTGGGTGATTGCGGTCTCAGGCCCTGCACTTCGGCACACCGACCAGCCGTGGTTCCAGACTATGGTGCGTATTGGTGCAAATGGCACCGACAGTTATGCACTGCCGATCAGGCCGGCTTCGGGCCTGCCGCCAAAATACTGCGACAATGGCGGGCCCACCATAACGAAATGGCCCAAGGCCTGGCGCTGCCCGCCTGACGCAGTGCCTGTCGAAGGTGGCCGCGTGTTCAACAGTACCTTTACGGCACAAGCGGATGGCCCGTTGTTCTTTTACGTCAATGAAGCGGTGAGCTTTCCGTTCTTCACCACCTACCTGTACAGCAATAACCAGGGCTGCGCACGTATCACGGTGAGCGAATCGCACTGAACAGGGCCACGGAGGAGCTGCAATGCGCTGGATGCTGATGGTGCTGGTGCTGATGACGGCCGGGTGCGCTCAGGACTTGAGTGAACTGGGCTCGATCAAACCGTCGGATGAGCACAATCTGACCAAGCCAAAGCTGGAGTATTTCGGCGTGGCCGGGTTTCTGTTGCGCTGGCGAGATGAAGCCGTCGTGCTCGACCCTTTTTTCAGCCGCCCTTCGTTGTTGCAACTGTTCTGGCTTTCACCCGACACCCAACAAATCAACGAAAGAATGCCCAGCGTCCCTGAAGCGACCATGTTGTTGGTCGGCCACGCCCACTATGATCATTTGCTCGATGTGGCTTGGGTAATGAACCATAAAACGCCCAACGCCACCTTCTATGGCTCGCGTACCGCCGGGCATATCGTGCGGGCCGAAGTGCCTGCAACGCGCAAGTTCGAAGATGCCGAGGCGAAAATGGCCTGGCTGCCCGGCCCCACTGGCCCGCGCCCGATTGCCCGAGACGATGGCTGGTTCACCTCAAGCAAAGGTGCGATCCGCGCCATGCCGATCCAGAGCAGTCATGCGCCAAATGTCACTCGCGTGGACTTGATGGGCGGCAGCTACAACCAAGACCTGAAGGCCTTGCCCAAGGCTTTCTGGAACTGGAAGGAAGGCCAGACCCTGGCCTGGCTGGTAGACCTGCTAAATGAAGATGGCACAACCGCCTATCGCATCCACTTTCAAGACAGCTCGAGCGACGCACCTTACGGGTTTCCTCCCGATCTGGGTGATGACCGGAGGATCGATGTCGCCATTCTGCCGGTGGCGTCGTGGGTAAACGTGAAAAAATATCCACAGGCGTTAATCGCGCTGACCCAACCGCGGTTGGTGGTGTTGTGCCATTGGGAAGACTTCTTTGGCGGCAACCTGGAAGACACCAAAGTGCTGCGCGGCGAGAAAGACGAACCGGCGATGTACCGGATTGTGCGCACCACCCTGCCAAAGGATGCAGAGATTGTGATGCCCATGCCGTTCAGTGAAATCGCCCTGCCCGCAATCGCTAAGTAATTGATCGTTCGGCCTTGCCTGCTGCGATTGCTCAACGACTTTGTGCATACCGACACAATTGAACGCTAAGCTTGTCCCCATGGACGACTCAGATTACCTGCGCCTGCTTACCATTCAGGCCGAACAAGCCAATGCGTTTCTCTCCAATGCCCGTAAGTGGGAGCGCGAGCGTTGGGTTTGCCAACGCCTGTTGCAAGGCTTGAACATCGCGTATCGCAGCGAGGACTTCACCCCCGCCGGCCAAGAGCCGCCTGACGTTCTGTTTCGTGATGCCGCTTTCGAGGTGTTTTTCGTTCTCGACGAAGGCCGTCGGCTGAACGACGAATGGCGCGAAGAGTTGCAGCGGCGACGCAGTGCCTTTTCGCTGAGCCAGTTGGTGCGCCGCGAGGCACGACCACGACGAATCAGCGCTCAGGAATTGTTACAGCGTTTGGCGCCAACCTTGCGCAAAAAATCCCACAACTATCAGGAACGCGGGCTCGATCTGAGCGAGTTGGACATCATCGCCTTCGCCAGCCTCAAGCGCGAAGTGCTCGATCTGAACAGCCACTTCCCTCCGCCCACCGAGTATTTACGCCAGGGCTGGCGTTCGCTGTCGCTGGTGGGGCCCACCTTTGCCAGGGTGTTGTTCGCCCACCCGGATGCGCCAGACTTTCTGCGCAGCAACCTGGGGCGCAGCATTGTTTTCGATGTTGGCATCAGCCTCTGAGCTGGCCCCCTGCCAACGCGTAATGGCATAAATTGCGCGGCGGTGATACAAAGCGCAATCATTCGTCATAACGACCGTGCGTGGCTGCACACAGGTGCGTGCTCAAACAACTACAGTGAACCTGTAGCGTCCCTTCAGTCACAAGCGTCTACCTGACGAGGCCCTCATGACCAGCCGCCTGAACCCCGAAGACCAACGTCGTGTCGATCAATACCTGCAAGCACCCCAACATCAAGTCGAGCGCAAGCCTTTCCGGCCGTGGCTGCTCCTTTGGATGGTGGTGCTCGTGACCGTTGGCCTGGGCCTGTTGAGCCGCCTCCTGAGTAACCTGGTGCTATGAGCTGCCTAGCGCTCGCCCAAACCGCCCGCCCCGAGCGGCCGATGACTCTCGACCAGAATTCCGTAAACCTTATGAGATATCTCCATGACTCACCGTATTGTGATTGTCGGCGGCGGCGCTGGCGGCCTGGAACTGGCGACCCGCCTGGGTAAAACCCTGGGCAAAAAAGGCAGCGCCAGCATCACTCTGGTCGATGCCAACCTGACTCACATCTGGAAACCCCTGCTGCACGAAGTTGCCGCAGGCTCGCTGAATTCCTCGGAAGACGAACTGAACTACGTGGCTCAGGCCAAGTGGAATCACTTCCAGTTCCAGCTCGGCCGCATGAGTGGCCTGGACCGCGAGAGCAAACAGATCCAGCTGGCCGCAACCCTCGATGAAGAGGGCCGCGAACTGCTGCCTGCGCGTGTGTTGGGCTATGACACGCTGGTGATTGCCGTGGGCAGTAACACCAACGACTTCGGTACCCTCGGCGCCGCTCAGCACTGCCTGTTCCTGGATACCCGCAAGCAAGCCGAGCGCTTCCATCAGCAACTGCTCAACCACTACCTGCGCGCCCATGCCGGTGACCAGGCCAATGAAACCATCAGCGTGGCGATTGTCGGTGCTGGTGCCACGGGCGTAGAACTGGCCGCTGAACTGCACCACGCTGCACATGAACTGGCAGCCTATGGCCTGGATCGCATCCAGCCCAAAGACATGCACATCACCCTGATCGAAGCAGGCCCGCGGGTGCTGCCGGCGTTGCCGGAGCGTATCAGCGTGCCGGTTCACCAGACGTTGGAGAAGCTCGGTGTAACGGTCATGACCAATGCGTCGGTCAGCGAAGTTACGGCAACCGAGCTGAAAACCAGCAATGGCGATGTGATTCCGGCCAGCCTCAAGGTCTGGGCGGCAGGTATTCGTGCGCCGGGCTTTCTCAAAGATATCGACGGTCTGGAAACCAACCGCATCAATCAGTTGGTGGTTCGCCCTACCCTGCAAACCACGCTGGATGACGACATCTTTGCTTTTGGTGACTGCGCCGCCTGCCCTCAGCCAGGCAGCGACCGCAATGTACCGCCACGGGCCCAGGCGGCTCACCAGCAAGCGTCGATGCTGGCGAAGTCGTTGAAGGCGCGCCTGGAAGGCAAGCCGTTGCCAACTTACGCTTACCGCGACTATGGCTCGCTGGTGTCGCTGTCGCGTTTCTCAGCGGTGGGTAACCTGATGGGTAACCTGACCGGTAGTGTGATGCTGGAGGGTTGGTTGGCGAGGATGTTCTACGTGTCGCTGTACCGCATGCACCAGATGGCGCTGTATGGCACGTTCCGTACGTTGATGCTGATGCTGGGTAGCCGGATTGGTCGTGGCACCGAGCCGCGCCTGAAGCTGCACTAAGCTTCGCTCGGTAGGAGCGGGCTTGCCCCGCGATGCGGTGTAACTGACACACCGCAATCGCGGGGCAAGCCCGCTCCCACAATGGGGCTGAAACGAAAAAAGGGCACCTTTTGCAAGGTGCCCTTCTTTCTGAATATGGTCGGGGTAAGGGGATTCGAACTCCTGACATCCTGCTCCCAAAGCAGGCGCGCTACCGGACTGCGCTATACCCCGGTAAAAAAAAGGCACCAAACAAGGCGCCTTTTTTACGGCTGGACGCTAATGGCGTTCCAACCTTTTAAGATCCGAACCCAGCGAACCGGATTCGAAAATGGTGGGTCGTGTAGGATTCGAACCTACGACCAATTGGTTAAAAGCCAACTGCTCTACCAACTGAGCTAACGACCCTAAAATGGTCGGGGTAAGGGGATTCGAACTCCTGACATCCTGCTCCCAAAGCAGGCGCGCTACCGGACTGCGCTATACCCCGGTTTGAAATTTGGCTCCGCGACCAGGACTCGAACCTGGGACCCAATGATTAACAGTCATTTGCTCTACCGACTGAGCTATCGCGGAACTATCAATTTCAATTACTGCAATTTCGAAAACTGTATCACTACCGCTTCGAACTCTTCGACCTTGTGCATCGCTGCGTTCATGTCTCTGAGGCGCGCTATTCTACAACCTTCAAAACCCTTGTCAACCCCTAATTTGCATTCAACTTACTGATTTGCAACTTTTTTTCAGATTCCCGATTTTGCCAGGAAGCTGCGGGGTGACATACAGCGGGGCGCACTTTACAAGCACTCGAGAAAAAATGCAAAGAAAAAAAAGGCCTCGAATATCGAGGCCTTGATCTAACCCTGTGAAATGTCAGGCGAAGACGATTTCTTCGCCCTCCACCTTGGCAGTGATTGCTGTGCCGGGCAGGAACTTGCCAGCCAGAATCAGTTGCGCCAGCGGGTTTTCGATCCAGCGCTGAATCGCCCGTTTCAGTGGCCGTGCGCCGTAGACCGGGTCGTAGCCCACTGCAATCAGCTTATCCAGTGCTTCGTCGCTCAGCTCCAAGCTCAGGTCGCGTTCAGCCAGGCGGCTACGCAGGCGGCCCAACTGGATCTGGGTGATGCCAGCGATCTGATCGCGTCCCAGCGGCTCGAACACCACGACTTCGTCGATACGGTTGATGAACTCAGGGCGGAAGTGCGAGCCCACTGCATCCATCACTGCAGCCCGTTGCGCTTCACGATCACCCACCAGGTCCTGGATCTGCGCCGAGCCCAGGTTGGAGGTCATCACGATCACGGTATTACGGAAATCTACCGTGCGTCCGTGGCTGTCAGTCAGGCGACCGTCTTCCAGCACCTGCAGCAGCACGTTGAAGACATCCGGGTGCGCCTTCTCGACTTCATCGAGCAGCACAACGGCATAGGGCTTACGCCGTACCGCTTCGGTCAGGTAACCACCCTCTTCATAGCCGACATAGCCTGGTGGAGCACCGATCAGCCGCGCCACGGAGTGTTTCTCCATGAACTCGGACATATCGATACGCACCATCGCCTCTTCAGTGTCGAACAGGAACTCGGCCAAGGCTTTGCACAGCTCGGTTTTACCCACCCCGGTCGGGCCGAGGAACAGGAACGAGCCACTTGGGCGGTTCGGGTCCGACAAGCCGGCACGCGAACGGCGTACGGCGTTGGATACCGCTACAACGGCCTCTTCCTGACCGATCACCCGCTCGTGCAGCAGGCTTTCCATTTTCAGCAGTTTTTCCCGTTCGCCTTCGAGCATCTTGGCCACAGGAATACCAGTCCACTTCGACACGACTTCAGCAATTTCTTCTTCAGTCACTTTGTTACGCAGCAACTGGTTCTCGGCCTTGCCGTGCTGGTCGACCATCTGCAGGCTGCGCTCCAGGTCAGGGATCACCCCATACTGCAGCTCGGCCATGCGGCTGAGGTCACCTTTACGCCGGGCGGTTTCCAGCTCCTGGCGCGCCTGCTCGATTTTCTGCTGGATCTGTGCCGAACCCTGCACTTCGGCTTTTTCCGAGGTCCAGACTTCTTCCAAGTCAGCGTACTCACGCTCCAGGCGGGCGATTTCTTCCGTGAGTTTCTCCAGACGCTTCAGTGCCGCTTCGTCGTCTTCTTTCTTCAGCGCCTGAGATTCGACCTTCAGCTGAATCAGACGACGTTCCAGACGGTCGAGCACTTCAGGCTTGGAGTCGATTTCCATACGAATACGGCTGGCCGCTTCGTCGATCAGGTCGATTGCCTTGTCCGGCAGTTGCCGGTCAGTAATGTAGCGGTGGCTGAGCTTGGCCGCGGCGATGATCGCGCCATCGGTGATCGCTACCTTGTGGTGTACCTCGTAACGCTCTTTGAGGCCCCGCAAGATGGCGATGGTGTCTTCCTCGCTCGGCTCTTCGACCAATACCTTCTGGAAGCGACGCTCAAGCGCTGCGTCTTTCTCAATGTACTGACGGTATTCGTTCAGGGTGGTAGCACCAACGCAGTGCAGCTCACCGCGCGCCAAGGCGGGTTTGAGCATGTTGCCGGCGTCCATGGAGCCTTCACCTTTACCGGCACCGACCATGGTGTGCAGTTCGTCGATGAACAGGATGATCTGCCCTTCTTGCTTGGACAGTTCATTGAGCAGCGCTTTAAGTCGCTCTTCGAATTCACCGCGGAACTTGGCACCAGCAATCAGCGCGCCCATGTCCAGCGACAGCAGACGCTTGCCTTTCAAGCCGTCCGGCACTTCACCATTGATGATGCGCTGGGCCAGACCTTCGGCAATGGCGGTTTTACCCACACCAGGCTCACCGATCAGCACCGGGTTGTTTTTGGTCCGGCGTTGCAACACTTGAATGGTGCGGCGAATTTCGTCGTCACGGCCGATCACCGGGTCCAGCTTGCCGTCTTCGGCACGCTTGGTCAGGTCGACGGTGTACTTGTCGAGCGCCTGACGCGACTCCTCGGCATTCGGGTCGTTGACAGCTTCACCACCGCGCAGGTTGCTGATGGCATTCTCCAGCGCTTTTTTGGTGACGCCCTGGCTCAGCAACAATTTGCCCAGTTTGCTGTTCTCGTCCATAGCGGCGAGCAGCACCAGCTCACTGGAGATGAACTGATCGCCCTTCTGCTGGGCCAGGCGGTCTGCCTGGTTGAGCAGGCGCGCCAGGTCCTGCGACATGTTCACGTCACCGGTTGGGTTCTGGATTTTCGGCAGTTGGTCGAGCTCTTTGCTCAGCGCTTTGCGCAGGCTGTTGACGTCAAAGCCTACCTGCATCAGCAGCGGCTTGATCGAACCACCTTGCTGATCGATCAACGCTTGCAACAGGTGCGCAGGCTCGATGGCGGGATGGTCCATACCAACGGCCAGGGATTGGGAATCGGATAAAGCCAGCTGTAGCTTGCTGGTCAAACGGTCTATTCGCATAAGTTACCTTCCTTTATGGGCAGGCCGGAGCGATGGACACACCTGATGAAGATAAACCTGCCAGAGATACCCCATTAGATGAGGGTAATTCTGGAGGATTCAAGCTTAGCGGGGTTGATTCAGGTCAGCGCGGCGCCAGCCAGATCAATGAAGCGAAGCGCCCGCCTTGCGGAGTGCGCCGATAAGAATAGAAGCGTGGGTCGCTGACGGTGCAAAAACCACCGCCATATACCGCGTTTACACCACGTGCAGCGAGGCGCAGACGCGCCAGCTGATAGATGTCGGCCATCAATTTATCGGCACGGGCACCGGGCACGAAGGCTTGCGCAGTTTCCGGATGAACGGTCGTGAAGGCATCGCGCACTTCCAGGCCGACCTCAAAGGCTTGCGGGCCAATGGCCGGACCAAGCCACACCAGCACCTCTTCAGGTGGCAGCGCCAGCCGGTCCAAGGTGGCCTCGATCACGCCGTTGGCCAAACCACGCCAGCCAGCATGGGCCGCCGCAACGCGGGTGCCGGCACGGTCGCAAAACAGCAGCGGCAGGCAATCGGCGGTCATCGCCGTGCAAGCGATGCCAGGGGTGGTGGTCCAGCTAGCATCAGCCTCAGCAATGACTGCCGGGTTGGCATCGGCTACCACCACACCATGAACCTGCTTGAGCCAGGCAGGCTGGATGCCGAATTCGGCGGTCAAGCGTCGGCGGTTTTCAGCGACCGCCTCGGGCGTATCGCCCACATGGTCGCCGAGGTTGAAGCTTTCATACGGTGGCAGGCTGACGCCGCCCACACGCGTTGTGACGCACGCACGCACCGCGGCTGGCGCAGGCCAGTCCGGAATCAGCAGTGCATGCGTCAGCTCGCTCATCCGACGAAGGCCTCACGGTCTTGCTTGAGCAGCGACAGCAGCCAGACGAAATCATCCGGCAGCGACGACTCCCAGCCCATGCGCTCGCCAGTCACCGGGTGATCCAGTTCCAGGAAGCGCGCATGCAGGGCCTGACGCGGGAAGGTCTTGAGCGCTTCGACCATGGTTGGGCTGGCTGCTGGCGGAATGCGGAAGCGACCGCCGTAGACAGGATCGCCGACCAACGGGAAGTTCACATGGGCCATGTGCACACGAATCTGGTGAGTACGCCCGGTTTCCAGCTTGACCCGTACGTGGGTGTGGGAACGGAAGCGCTCCAGCACGCGGTAGTGGCTGACGGCCGGCTTGCCGCCTTCAGTTACCGCCATGCGCTGGCGTTGCCCGCCGTGACGACCAATCGGCGCGTTGATCTTGCCACCGGCAGTGACCACACCGATCACGATGCACTCATAGATGCGGCTGACGCTGCGGCTCTGCAACTGGGCAACCAGCTGGGTTTGCGCCTGAATGGTCTTGGCCACCACCATCAGACCGGTGGTGTCTTTGTCCAGACGATGAACGATGCCGGCACGCGGTACGTTGATGATGTCTGGCACATGGTGCAGCAGTGCATTGAGCAAGGTGCCGTCGGCGTGGCCGGCAGCCGGGTGAACCACCAGCCCGGCAGGCTTGTTGATCACCAGGATGTGGTCATCTTCATAGACGATATCCAGCTCGATATCCTGGGCCACCCACTCGCCCTGGGCTTCCTGCTCGGCCTCAAGGGCCAGCAGCGAACCGCCATGGACGATATCGCGCGGACGCAGGACGGCGCCATCGACCGTCAGGCGCCCCTCCTTGATCCAGGTGGAAAGGCGCGAGCGCGAGTGCTCAGCGAACAATTGGGCGGCGACTTGGTCGAGGCGTTGCCCGCCCAATTCGGACGGCACCTCTGCGCTAAGTTGAATGATCTCGGACATGCTCGAATCAGCGGGCGGCACAGCCTTTGGTTTCGGCTGCACGCTTGTGGTTAAATACGACGTCTTTTGCCCCGGGAGTTGCATCGGGGTGCTCATCATAACAGGACGGCCACGCCCAAGACAGCGGCCGTCATAGGGACGCAAGCCGCCATGCAAGTGAAACACCTGCTGCTGATCGCCATCCTCGGACTCACCGCTGCTTGTTCTTCGAAGGAAGTCGTCGACGAAAACCTGAGCGAAGCCGAGCTGTACCAGCAGGCGCAGGCCGATCTGGACAACCACAGCTATACCAGCGCCACCAGCAAACTCAAGGCTCTGGAATCGCGCTATCCGTTTGGTCGCTATGCCGACCAGGCACAGCTTGAGCTGATTTACGCGAACTACAAAAACGCCGAGCCTGAAGCCGCCAAGTCGGCCGCCGAGCGTTTCATTCGCCTGCACCCTCAGCACCCGAACGTCGACTACGCCTACTACCTCAAGGGCCTGACCTCGTTCGACCAGGACCGCGGCCTGCTGGCGCGCTTCCTGCCGCTGGACATGACCAAGCGTGACCCTGGCGCTGCCCGCGATTCGTACAACGAGTTCGCCCAGCTGACCAGCCGCTTCCCCAATAGCCGTTACTCGCCAGATGCCAAGCAGCGCATGATCTACCTGCGCAACCTGCTGGCCTCCTACGAAATCCACGTGGCCGACTACTACTTGACCCGTCAGGCTTATGTTGCCGCAGCCAACCGTGGCCGTTATGTGGTCGAGAACTTCCAGGAAACGCCATCGGTCGGCGACGGCCTGGCGGTGATGACTGAAGCCTACATGCGTCTGCACCTGGACGAACTGGCGGCTACCAGCCTGGAAACCCTGAAACTTAACTACCCGGATCACCCGAGCCTGGTCGACGGCCAGTTCCAGCCCAAGCAGGATGAAGCCGACAACCGTTCGTGGCTGTCCAAGGCCACGCTGGGCCTGATCGAAACCGAAACCCCGCTGCCGCCGGGCGAAACCCGCGCCAACCAGGACGTGATCAAGCAGTACGAAGACGCCAAGGAAGCGATTCCGGCCGAACTGCTGCCGAAAGACGGCGATGCCGTTGAAGAAGAGGAACACGAAGCGGAAGGCAACAATGAAGACCGCTCCTGGTTCAGCTACATGACCTTTGGTGTGTTCGACTGATCGATCATGCAACAGATAAAGGGAGGCCAAGGCCTCCCTTTTTTTATGCCCGAGCCCTAGAATTGAAGCTCTTCACTGACAAAGCTGGACACCATGGTTCGCCTACTTTTCTGGATCGCCCTGATTGCTGCCGCTTTCTGGCTGTGGCGCAAGTTCAAGGCCAGCAATGCCGCTACCCCCAACAACAGCCTTGAAGACCCGTTGAAGATGGTGCGCTGCGCCCATTGTGGCGTACACCTGCCCAATGACCGCGCCCTGCATCGGGGTAGCCAGTGGTATTGCAGCCAGGCGCACCTGGAACAAGGGCCTGGCAACAAACGCTAAGCGATTCACACGCTGGGAGCGGGCTTGCCCCGCGATGCGATGTACCTGACGTACCGCGATCGCGGGGCAAGCCCGCTCCTACAGGGATATCTAGGCCTTCTCCAGTCGGCCTGCTGGGGCGTACGGCTGCGGGTCGATGATCGGCTCACGTCCCAGCAACAAGTCGGCAAACAACTGACAAGATGCCGGCGCCAGCACCAGGCCGTTGCGGTAGTGCCCGCAGTTCAGCCACAAACCCTGCCAACCAGGCACTTCGCCGATGTACGGGATGCCTTCGGGCGAGCCGGGACGCAAACCTGCCCAATGAGCCACCGGTGTGGCTTGCGCCAATGCCGGGAGCAGTTCGATGGCCGAAGCCTTGAGGCTCTCCAGCGCTTCTGCGGTCGGGGTTTTGTCGTAACCGGCATGCTCCAGGGTACTGCCCACCAGAATATGGCCATCACGTCGCGGAATGGCATAGCGCCCTTTGGCCAACACCATGCTGGGCAGAAAATCTTCAGCACATTTGTACAGAATCATCTGCCCTTTCACCGGCTCGACCGGCAGCTCCAGGCCCAGCGGACGTAACAGGTCGCCGCTCCAGGCGCCGGCCGTGAGCACCACGCGATCCCCTTCGATCAGCCCTTCGGTGGTTTCGACTCCGGTAATACGCTCGCCCTGGCGGCTAAAGCCGGTAATTTCGCAGCGCTCGCGGATGCTGACATTCGGCATGGCCAGCAAGGCTGCCTTGAGTGATTTGACCAGCCGTGGGTTACGCACATTGGCCACGCCCGCCATGTAGATGGCCCGATGGAAACCAGGGCCCATCACCGGCACGGCGTCATAAGCCGCAGAGATATTCACAGCGCTTAGCGGGCGCCCTTCCCGTTTGGCCCAGGCCAAGGCCTCAGCTTCGTTTTCCAGGTCCAGCCAGTAGAGACCGGTGGTATGCACCTCAGGGTCCACGCCGGTGCTGGCAAAAAGACGCTCACCCAGCTGTGGATAAAAGTCTTGCGACCAATGCGCCAGCGCCGTCACGGCGGGGCTGTAACGCCACGGATAGAGCGGAGACACAATGCCACCACCAGCCCAGGATGATTCCTGCCCCAGCTCACCGCGATCACACAGCACTACCTGCTCGACGTCAGCCGCCAGGTTGAACGCCGTCAGCAGGCCGATCACTCCGCCGCCAACTATCACTACTTGCTTGGTCATCTATCGATCCAACTTCTAAAGTAAATCGCGAAAGGCTTCAGCCACCCCAGCAGCCATCGCTGCTATTTCCGAAATTGTCAGGATTGCCGCGTACACCCGCCTGATCGAGCGCATAGTCACCGCAGGAGTCGGCCTGCATCAGGCCACCGGGAAGGCGTCGTGCCAACAGAGTGAATGACATCTCTTCGCGCACCGCTTGCAAGCGGTAGTGGGCAGTGCCGCTTGCCAGCGACAGCACCATGGCGTCCGTATCGCTGTACTGCCCCGCACGTGTGTAATGGCGTTCCAGCTGCTGAGCACTGGTTAACAGCAAACCGACAATTTCGGTGCGCGCCGCTTTTCTGAGCTGGTCGCGGTAACTGGGGTAAACAATGCTCGCCAGAATGCCGACCACGGCGATGACAATCAACAGTTCGATCAGGCTCAATCCTTTCTGCCGCTTCATTGACTCACTCCTTAATACAACTGCCGCCAGAGAATGCGCTGCGCCGGTGGGGGTTGCGACCCGACAGGTTGCGCAACCACAGTTTCCAGGACACTGCGGGCCGTGCCGCTTCGTGCCACCACCGTGATGCGATAGAGATTTGCCGCCTGCCCGACCGGCAGGGTTCTGGCCTGACTGCTCTGCCCCAAGGACTGGATGAGATAAAAGCCGCCGTCAGCAGCCTGCCAAGCCAGACCGGAACTAAGCCCTTTGCCTGCATAGACACCGCTTTGCCTAATGAAGGCGGCCTCTGGCGGCGGCAGGCAGAAACCGCAAAGCGGCCCCCCCAATCCAAGCGCCCTCGCCTCTGCGTGCTGCAGCAACAGTTGCGCCTGCTTGAACGCCTGCAGCGTACTCGTCAGGTTGCGTGCCATGCGCTCTTGCTGGGTCGCACTGCCCATGGCCGAAAGCCCCAGCAGCCCAAGCAACAGCACCAGCGTCAGGCTCAACAGCAGCACAACGCCTTGCTGCGAGGCTTGGGTATGCGGCGTCATGATCCGGACACCGGGTTACCCAGTGCGATGCTCATTTGATAAGTCTGCGACCTGACTCGTTGCAGCGGGTCATCCATGGTCAATTCCAGGCGTACAGCGACAACTGCCAAGGTGTTGTCTCTGACCAGTTCGACCTGCAGATCACCTACACCATCGACCAGCACGCCGTTGGCCGCACCGCTGCGTAGCAACAACTGGTTGGCTACCAACCGATAATGCTGATGACGCAATGGCACAGCAAACTGCCCCGTTGCAGGCTTCATCCCGCCAGCATGGACGCTGGCCTGCGTCCGACAGTCGGTCACCAAGGTCCAGTCGGGTTGGCCAGTGGTGTGGGCAACCCCGGCACTGGTCAGGCTCAAGCGCTGCAGGCGCCCATCCGCACCTCGCACAATCTGCAATGGCTGCGCAAAGGCCTCGCGCGCTGCAGGATCATGAAAAACAATGGCATCGTCATGCAGGCAGCCAAACACGCCCGCCATACGAATGCTCTGAGCCAGGCGCTGCAAGGCCTGCCGCGCGTCTTCCTGCATTCGCGCCGACGCCGCTTGCGCCTGCCATGACTGGCTCGCTGCAATAAATAGGCGGCTGGAGCCAAAAACCAGTAACAACCCCAGGCTCAGGGCCAATAGCACCTCCAGCATGCTGAAGCCCATCTGCCTGCTCACTGCCCAGCCCCACCAGCATGCATCAGCTCAAATCTGCCGTGCTCCAGGTAAGCGGATTGTGTGGCGTTGAGTGCGCTTTCCGTCGCCTGTAATGCCTGCACCTGCAACCCTGCGGCAGCAAACAGACCCAGCCCTAGCACGGCCATCGCCACCAACACTTCAATCAACGTCATGCCTTGTTGTTGCCAGCCATCCATGGCCAACCTCCCGCGACTTTTCCACACCCCTTTGCCAACCCAGCCGACTGGACGCCAGCGGAGCGAGCTTCGAATCTATAGCGAAGCACTTCCAGGGAGGAATGCACGGTGAGGCAACAGGGCGTAACACTGATACAACTCTTGTTCGCAGCAGCTCTGCTCGGGCTGCTCACGCAGCTGAGTATCCCGGCCTACAACCACATGAGCGACGGACTACTGCGGCAGGCTGCTGCCAATGACCTGGCGCAGGCCCTGCGTAGCGCACGCAGCGAAGCACTACTACGCAATAGCACAGTACGCCTGGAGGCACTGGAATCGGATTGGAGCAATGGCTGGAGGATGCTGCTGGAAGACGACGACGGGCCACAGTTGCTGCTGGAATGGCGCACTAACGGGCGAACCGTGATCGTTGGAAACCGGCCGGTGTCACGGCAGGTGACCTTCAGTGGGCTCGGAGTAGCTGTACTGGAAGCAGGCGGGTTTCAGGCCGGGACGTTGCATGTGTGCCAACGTCCCGAAGCACTGAGTCATTACCAGGTGGTGCTTTCACGCAGCGGAAGAATCAGCTTGCGTGATGCGCTGTTCGAGCAGCCGCTGTGCGCGGCTGCCGGGTCAGCTCACTGAGCGAACGCGCAGTTCCTTGGGCATCGAGAAGGTGATGTTCTCTTCCCGGCCGTCGAGCTCCTCAGCACCGGTAGCGCCCCAAGCCCTGAGTTGCTCAATCACTCCACGTACCAGCACTTCCGGCGCCGAAGCACCAGCGGTGATACCAATACGCTCGACACCGTCGAACCAGCTCTTTTGCAGGTCTTCGGCACCGTCAATCAGGTAGGCAGGCGTAGACATGCGCTCAGCCAGTTCGCGCAGGCGGTTGGAGTTGGAGCTGTTCGGGCTGCCGACTACCAGAACTACGTCGCATTCGTCGGCCAATTGCTTGACCGCATCCTGACGGTTCTGAGTGGCGTAGCAGATGTCATCTTTGCGCGGCCCACCGATATTCGGGAAGCGCGCACGCAGGGCATCGATTACGCGACTGGTGTCATCCATCGACAAGGTCGTCTGGGTCACGAAGGCCAGTTTGTCCGGGTCATTGACCTGCAGCGTGGCAACATCGTCTTCGTCTTCGACCAGATAGATCGCGCCGCCATTGCTGGCGTCGTACTGACCCATGGTGCCTTCGACTTCCGGGTGGCCTTCGTGGCCGATCAGGATGCATTCACGGCCGTCGCGGCTGTAGCGCGCCACCTCGATATGCACCTTGGTTACCAGCGGGCAGGTGGCATCGAATACTTTCAGGCCGCGACCGGCCGCTTCCTGGCGCACAGCCTGGGACACACCGTGGGCACTGAAGATGACGATGACGTTATCCGGCACCTGATCCAGTTCTTCGACAAAAATAGCACCGCGGTTGCGCAAGTCTTCGACCACGAACTTGTTGTGCACCACTTCATGACGCACATAGATCGGCGGGCCGAAAACTTCCAGGGCGCGGTTGACGATCTCGATCGCCCGGTCCACGCCCGCGCAGAAGCCGCGGGGGTTGGCGAGTTTGATTTGCATGCTCGGCTCCAGGCTCAAAGCGCTGTGACTTCGAGGATTTCTACTTCGAAGCTCAGGGTCTTGCCGGCCAGTGGATGATTGAAATCGATAGTGACCTGGGCGTCGTCGAAAGCCTTGACCACACCCGGCAGCTCGGCATTGGCTGCGTCGTTGAAGATCACCAGCAGACCTTCGGACAGATCCATGTCGTTGAACTGCGAGCGTGGCATGACCTGCACGTTCTGCGGGTTGGGCTGACCGAAGGCGTTTTCCGGCTCGACGGTAACGGTGCGCTTGTCACCGGCTTTGAAGCCGAAGATTGCCGCTTCAAAGCCAGGCAACAGGTTGCCGTCGCCCACTTTGAACACCGCTGGCGCTTTGTCGAAGGTGCTATCGACGGTATCGCCGTTTTCCAGGTGCAGCGCGAAGTGCAGTTTCACTTCGGTGTTCTGGCCGATTCGGGTCTCAGTCATGGACAGGTTCTCCGGACTTCTTACTCTTGAACATATCCAGCGCCAGCATCACCGCACCTACGGTGATTGCGCTGTCGGCCACGTTGAAGGCCGGGAAGTAATAACGGTTCTGCCAGTGCACCAGGATGAAGTCGATCACGTGCCCGAGCACGATACGGTCATACAGGTTGCCCAGCGCGCCGCCCAGCACCAGTGCCAGGGCTACCGCCAGCCAGGTTTCATTGCGCCCAAGGCGCTTGAGCCAGACCACCAGTACCGCACTGACCACGACCGCGATCAGGGCGAACAACCAGCGCTGCCAACCGGAGCTGTCGGCCAGGAAGCTGAAGGCCGCGCCGGTGTTGTAAGCCAGGGTCCAACTGAAATAGTCGGGGATGATCACAATCTGCTGATAAAGGCTCAGCGTGCTCTCGAAGTAAAACTTGCTGGCCTGGTCAAGGACCAGAACCAGCAAGCTCAGCCAGAGCCAGCCAAGGCGCCCGAAGCGCCCAGCGGCAGGATTAGGCATAGTGGCGTACCTCGCCGTTACCGCTGATGTTGTCGGCGCAACGGGCGCAGATTTCCGGATGCTCCGGGTTTGCCCCGACGTCGGCACGGAAGTGCCAGCAACGGCCGCACTTGGCATGACCGGACTTGACTACTTTGAGCTTCAGGCCCGGAACTTCGGTTTCAACAGCATCGGCCGGCGCCTGAACGAACGGTGCAACGCTGGCAGCAGAAGTGATCAGCACGAAGCGCAGCTCGTCGCCCAGCTTGGTCAGGTCTGCGCTCAGGCCTTCGTCGGCGAACAGCGTGACTTCAGCCTGCAGGTTGCCACCGATGGCCTTGGCCGAACGCTGGTTCTCCAGTTCTTTGTTCACCGCTGTTTTGGCCGCCATGACGCGATCCCAGTAGGCGCGACCCAGCTCGAAACCTTCCGGCAGCTCGGTCAGCCCCTGATACCAGGTGTTGAGCATGACAGACTCATTGCGCTCGCCCGGCAGGTACTGCCACAGCTCGTCGGCGGTGAACGCCAGGATCGGCGCGATCCAGCGCACCAGCGCTTCGCTGATGTGGTACAGCGCGGTCTGGCAAGAACGACGGGCAACACTGTTGGCGCCAGTGGTGTACTGACGGTCCTTGATGATGTCCAGGTAGAAGCCACCCAGCTCCTGCACGCAGAAGTTGTGGATCTTCGAGTAGACGTTCCAGAAGCGGTATTCGCTGTAGTGCTCTTCCAGTTCACGCTGCAGCAGCAGGGTGCGGTCGACCGCCCAGCGGTCCAGCGCCAGCATGTCTTCGGCCGCCAGCAGATCGCGGGCTGGGTCGAAACCGGATAGGTTGGAGAGCAGGAAGCGTGCAGTGTTGCGGATACGACGGTAGGCGTCGGCGCTGCGCTGCAGGATCTGCTCGGACACTGCCATTTCACCGGAGTAGTCAGTGGCCGAAACCCACAGACGCAGAATGTCGGCGCCCAGGGTGTCGTTAACTTTCTGCGGTTCGATGGTGTTGCCCAGCGACTTGGACATCTTGCGGCCGTTTTCGTCGACGGTGAAACCGTGCGTCAGCAGCTCGCGGTACGGCGCATGGTTGTCGATGGCACAGCCGGTCAGCAGTGAGGAATGGAACCAGCCGCGGTGCTGGTCGGAACCTTCCAGGTACAGGTCGGCGCGCGGGCCGGTTTCGTGGCCGATGTTGTGCGAGCCACGCAGTACGTGCCAGTGCGTGGTACCGGAGTCGAACCAGACGTCGAGAGTGTCGGCGATCTTGTCGTACTGAGCGGCTTCTTCGCCGATCAGCTCGGCTGCGTCCAGCTTGAACCAGGCTTCGATGCCGTCTTTCTCAACGCGCTTGGCCACTTCTTCCATCAGCTCGACGGTGCGTGGGTGCAGTTCGCCGGTCTGTTTGTTGAGGAAGAATGGAATCGGCACACCCCAGTTGCGCTGACGCGAGATGCACCAGTCTGGGCGGTTGGCGATCATCGAATGCAGACGCGCCTGACCCCAGGCCGGAACGAATTTGGTTTCTTCAATGGCTTTGACTGCACGTTTGCGCAGGGTGTCGCCATTGTCTGGCTGCTTGTCCATGCCCACGAACCACTGCGCGGTGGCGCGGTAGATCAGCGGGGTTTTGTGACGCCAGCAGTGCATGTAGCTGTGGCTGATGGTTTCGCTGTGCATCAGCGCGCCGACTTCCGAAAGCTTGTCGACGATCGCCGGGTTGGCTTTCCAGATGAACTGGCCGCCAAAGAACTCCAGCGAAGGCACATACACGCCGTTGCTTTGTACCGGGGTCAGGATGTCGTCATTGACCATGCCGTAGCGCTTGCAGGTGACGAAGTCGTCTTCACCGTAGGCAGGAGCGGAGTGAACCACACCGGTACCGGCGCCCAGCTCTACGTAGTCAGCCAGGTAAACCGGCGACAGGCGATCGTAGAACGGATGACGGAAGTTGATCAGCTCCAGGGCCGAACCCGCTGCGGTGGCCACTACCGAACCTTCCAGCGCGTAGCGCTTCAGGCAGGACTCAACCAGCTCTTCAGCCAGCACCAGCAGTTTGTCGCCAACGTCAACCAGCGCGTACTTGAACTCTGGGTGAACGTTCAAAGCCTGGTTGGCCGGGATGGTCCAAGGCGTGGTGGTCCAGATCACGATGGCAGCTGGCTTGGCCAGCGCAGGCAGGCCGAAGGCGGTTGCCAGCTTGTCTTGGTCGACGATCGGGAACACAACGTCGATGGTCTGGGATTTCTTGTCGGCGTACTCGACCTCAGCTTCGGCCAGGGCCGAACCGCAATCGAAACACCAGTTGACCGGTTTGAGGCCTTTGAATACGAAGCCGTGCTTGACCATCTCGGCCAGGGCGCGGATTTCACCGGCCTCGTTGGCAAAGTTCATGGTTTTGTACGGGTTGTCCCAGTCGCCCAGCACCCCCAGACGGATGAACTCGGTTTTCTGGCCTTCGATCTGCTCGGCAGCGTAGGCGCGGCACAGCTCGCGGGTCTGGTCGGGAGTCAGGTGTTTGCCGTGGGTGACTTCAACCTTGTGCTC
>NZ_SMOK01000027.1 GCF_004353925.1 Pseudomonas sp. H9
GGCCTGTGGCGGGTTGCTCAGCTGGAAATGGAAGGTGACGTTGGCGTCGCCTTCTTTCGCCGCGTCTGCGGTGACTTCGACCTTGGTGTTTTGCACCGTGTCTTCAACGGTTGCAGTTGCATTCGCGCCTTTGAGGTCGGTGCCTTCGAAGTTGCCGCCATTCACTTCAGTGACGGTCGCAGTGACTTTGCTGGCGTCTTTGTAAGCGTCTTCGATGTTAGTGTTCGGGACTTCGAGTTTGCCGTAACCCTTGTCATCGACCGTGACGAAGTAATCCTTGCCACCGACATTGACGGTCAACACGGCAGTGGAACCGGCCTGTGGCGGGTTGCTCAGCTGGAAATGGAAGGTGACGTTAGCGTCGCCTTCTTTCGCCGCATCCGCGGTCACTTTGACCGTGGTGTCTTGGATGGTGTCTTTGACATCAACGGTGATCGAGGCATCTTTCAGGTCGGTGGCTTCGTAGTTACCACCATTAACCGAAGTAACGGTCGCAGTCAGGGTACTACCATCTTTATAGGCGTCTTCACCGTTGGTATTCGGCACAGACAAAGTGCCTTTACCGCTGGCGTCGACGTTGACGGTGTAATCCTTGCCGCCAACGTTAACGGTCAGGGTGGTAGTGCCCTGCGGTGGATTGCTCAGTTGGAAGTTGAAGGTGACGTTTGCGTCGCCTTCCTTCGCAGGGTCAGCGCTGACCGCCACGGTAGTGGTGTCAACGGTGTCCTTGACCTCGGCGGTTGCAGTCGCACCGGTCAGGTCGGTGGCTTCGTAGTTACCGCCATTGACCGAAGTAACGGTCGCAGTCAAGGTGCTGCCGTCTTTGTAGGCGTCTTCACCGTTGGTATTCGGCACAGACAAAGTGCCTTTACCGCTGGCATCCACATTGACGGTGTAGTCCTTGCCGCCAACGTTAACGGTCAGGGTGGTAGTTCCCTGCGGTGGATTGCTCAGCTGGAAGTGGAAGGTGACGTTGGTGTCGCCTTCTTTTGCCGGATCAGCGCTGACCGCCACGGTGGTGGTGTCAACGGTGTCCTTGACCTCAGCGGTCACGGTGGCACCGGCCAGGTTGGTGGCTTCGTAGTTACCGCCATTGACCGAAGTAACGGTCGCAGTCAGGGTGCTGCCGTCTTTGTAGGCGTCTTCACCGTTGGTGTTTGGTACCGACAGCGTGCCTTTACCGCTGGCGTCCACATTGACGGTGTAGTCCTTGCCGCCGACGTTAACGGTCAGGGTGGTGGCACCTTGCGGTGGATTGCTCAGCTGGAAGTTGAAGGTGACGTTGGTATCGCCTTCCTTCGCCGGGTCAGCGGTCACCGCCACAGTGGTGGTGTCGACGGTGTCATTGATCTGGGTAACCGCCGGCGTCTTGTCCGGAATGACGGTTAACCCACCACCGCCCGTGGTGCCAGTGATGGTCACGGAAATTTCGCTGGCATCCAGGTAGACGGTATCGTTTGGCGGGATGGTCACGCTGACGCTGCCGGTGGTTTGCCCGGCAGTGATGACAATGACCTGGCCATTGGACAGGGTCACGGTCAGGTCTGTCAGGGGTGGCTGACCGACAGTGGCGGTGTAGGTAATCACGCCACCGGCTTCAGTAATCGAAGGCGTTGCGGTCAGGGTGAGCCCGGTTTCGACGTCGGCGGTCGGGGGTACTTGCTGGTTGTTGCCATTGGTGTCCAGTCCACCCAGTTCTTCACGCTCATCGCCGGTGGCAAATCCGATAGGGCCGGTCGGAAAGCCGATGGTCGGGTCAACCGAGCCTGCGGTGGCATCCAGCATCACAAAGCTGTGACCACCACCGGCAGCACCACCAGAGCCGCCAGCCGATGGGCCTGCCGCAGTAGCTTCAAGTTCGGTAGTCGGGTCAGCACCGGCAGCAATGGCTTGTTGCAGTTCTTCAACCGAAGGTGCTGCCTGAGCGGTGGCTTGCGCCAGGTCGGTGCTGCTGTCCGGCGCATCGGCACTCCATTGAGTGTCGCGGCCCAGGTCCAGAGTACGGCCATCAGCCAGCTCCAGGCTCACAGCGCCTGCAAGTCCGGTCAGTACCTGCTCGCCGACGAACAGGCGGTCACCTTCGATCAGTACACGGCGAACGCCTTCTGGTGATACGGCGATAACTTGACCAACAATGCTTTTGACGATGGCAACAACGCTGCTCATTGGACTCTCCGGGTTACCCGCTCAGTTGGCTTCCATGCCCAGTCGGCGCTGAATTGCCGTTACCTGGTGGAATGTTTCAAATGTTATTTTGACGGAAAACGCGTCAAATAATTGTCTATAATTTTTGGCTATTAAGTTTATGCCAAACTATTGACCTTCCTGTTGCCATCCTAAACAATCAGCACTCTAATGTCACATTGATATTTCTGCGGCTACCACCCTTCCTACGTACGCTCCAGTACCCATTCGGAAGTCTCCGACATAACGTCTAGTTGGTTGCCATTTTCGAGTGCAGCAACACCTTTTGCTGTGATTTGGGACAAGAGGTCCCCAGGAAAAAAGTCTAATGCGCGCGTCATTGTTCACTGCTCTTCCTTTCGCCCTTGCTGCCAGCTTCGTTCAAGCACAAACACTGCCAGAGGCCATGCAAAAAGCCCTTGAGGTGCACCCGGAGATCCAGGCCGGGGTCAACAGCCGTATTGCTGCCGACTACCAGCTGCGTGCGGCCAAGGGTGGCTACTTGCCGAAGGTTGATGTGCTGGCAGGCTATGGCCGCGAAGGGACCGACAGCCCGAGCACTGGCAACCGCTGGGAGACGCTCAACCGGGGTGAATCCAGCCTGCGCCTGCGACAAATGGTTTTTGACGGTTTTGCCACTTCCAGTGAAGTAGGGCGTCAACAAGCCACCGTTAACTCGCGCGCCTATGCGTTGCTTGGCTCGTCCGAGCGCACGGCACTGACCGTAGCCCAGGTTTACCTGGATGTCCTTACCCGGCGTGAAATGGTGCGCCTGGCTGAAGACAACCTGCGTAGCCACGAACGCATTTACGACCAGATTAAGCTGCGTACCTCCAATGGCGTCGGGCGCCTGGCTGACCTTGATCAGGCCGAAGCGCGTCTGGCTCAAGCCCGCAACAACCTTATTACCGAGCAAACCAACCTGGCAGACGCCAAGACCAACTACCTGAGCGTGGTGGGTCAGATGCCGGATGAGCTGAGCGCACCCGCACCGTTTATCGATCTGTTGCCGGCCACGCTGGACGAAGCGCGTACGCAGATGGTCGAGAGCAGCCCAATCCTGCGTTCGGCAGAATCCGATATCGCGGCAGCTGAAAAGCAATACGAGGCGGCGAAGTCTACTTTCTATCCGCGCTTTGATGCAGAACTCGGACGGACGGCCGATAACGACATTGATGGCATGAACGGCCACAATAACGAATGGCAGGCTATGCTGCGTATGAGCTTCAACCTGTATAACGGTGGAAGCAACAAGGCCGACCTGGAATCCAAGTCGTACTTGACCAATCAGGCGCTGGACATTCGTAACAATGCCTTGCGCCAGCTCAATGAGGAATTAGGCCTGGCATGGAATGCTATGGACAACGCCAACGCGCAATTGCCTATTGCCCAGCAATACGTCGATTACAGCAACAACGTGCGTACCGCCTACCAGAAGCAGTTCAGCCTGGGCGAACGGACTTTGCTCGACTTGCTCGATAGTGAAAACGAACTCTTTACCGCTCAGCGCCGTCTGACTGAGGTGAAGAACCTTCAAGTATTTACTCAGTATCGAATCAAGGCGACCATTGGCCAACTGCTCAAGAGTCAGGGTGTTGTCGCACCAATGGCCACCGTGGTGCAGAACGATTTGAAACCCCAAGTGAGCCTGCCCGGCATGAACTGAGGCTCACGTTGAACCCCAAACGCAACCATTAAGAGAAGCCGCGTGGAATCAGAAGTCAGTCGAGTCCAACTCAGCCATGATCCACGCAGCCAGCACGACGATCCGTTGCTGGACAGCCTGCTGTCACTCTGTGTACTGCACCAGAAGCCCGCCAGCCGGGCAATGCTGACCACCGGCCTGCCGCTGCCGGCTCAGCGCCTGAGCCCGGAGCTGCTGCCGCGTGCAGCAGCTCGTGCCGGCCTGCAAGGGCGCTTGTTACAGCGCAAGCTTGAACAGATCCCGAACATCGCCATGCCGGCCATGCTGTTGCTGAAGGACGGTCGCAGCACGGTGTTGCTGGGCTGGGAGAACGATGACACCGCGCGGCTGTTGCTCAGCGAGAGTGATGGTGGCGAGGTGCACGTCAGCCGTGAGGCGCTGTTGGCTGACTACAGCGGCCGGGTATTCTTCGCCCAGCCGCAGCACAAATTCGATGTCAATCACGGCAACCTGATCCCACGGGCGCGTTCGTGGTTCCGCGACACGCTCAAGCGCAGCCGCTGGTTGTACATCGACGCCATCGCCGCCAGCCTGGTGATCAACCTGATTGCCCTGGCCGCGCCGCTGTTTGTCATGAACGTCTACGACCGCGTGGTTCCCAACCAAGCAACCTCGACCTTGTGGGTGTTGGCCATCGGTATTGGCGGCGCCTACATCTTCGATCTGATCCTCAAGGGCCTGCGCAGCCTGTGCCTTGACCTTGCCGGGAAAAAGACCGACCTGATTATTTCCGCGACCCTGTTTGAGCGTATCGTCGGAATGGCGATGAAGTACCGACCGGCGCGGGTCGGCAGCTTTGCCCAGAACATTCATGAGTTCCAGGGCCTGCGCGACTTCCTCGCCTCGCTGACCCTGACCAGCCTGATCGATCTGCCGTTCACCCTGCTGATCTTGCTGGTGATTGCCATCATCGGCGGGCATCTGGTGTGGATTCCGATCATTGCTTTCCCGCTCGCCCTAGGCATTGGGTACGCCCTGCAGAAGCCCCTGGTGGCGACATTGGAGCGAACCATGGCCCTGGCCTCCGAACGCCAGTCGAGCCTGATCGAAACCTTGGCTGGGCTCGATGCGGTCAAGGTCAACAATGCTGAAAGCGAACGTCAATACATGTGGGAGCAGACCATTGGCACCCTCAGCCGCCTTGAGCTGCGGGTCAAGGTGTTGTCCGGCCTGGCGATGAATATCACCCTGCTGATCCAGCAACTGGCGGGTGTGGCTTTGATTTGTGCTGGCGTCTACCAGATTATTGCCGGCAACCTCAGCATGGGCGGGCTGATCGCCTGCTACATGCTCAGTGGCCGCGCCCTTGGCCCGCTGGCACAGCTGTCCGGTTTGCTCACTCGCTACCAGCAGGCCAAAGTCACGATGGTGTCGACCGATCAGATGATGGAGCTGCCGCAAGAGCGCAACTTTGAAGAACGACCGCTGAGCCGCCAGGTGCTGCAGGGCGCTATCGAGTTCCGCAGTGTTGATTTCACCTACCCGAACCAGCAGAACCTGGCGCTCAAGGGCGTCAGCATGAGCATTCGGCCAGGTGAGAAAATCGGCATTATTGGCCGAAGCGGTTCGGGTAAAAGTTCGTTGGCCAAGTTGATCGTCGGGCTTTATGAAGCCGACAGCGGTTCGTTGTTGGTCGATGGCGTGGACATCCGCCAGATCGACGTCAGCGAGCTGCGCCACAACGTCGGCTACGTACCCCAGGACATCCAGCTGATGGCCGGCACCCTGCGCGACAACCTGGTCAGCGGTGCGCGTTATGTCGAAGACGAAATGGTCTTGCAGGCCGCCGAGCTGTCGGGTGTCCATGAGTTTGCGCGCCTGCATCCGCAAGGTTATGAATTGCAGGTCGGCGAACGCGGTCAGAACCTTTCTGGCGGTCAACGGCAGAACGTTGCCTTGGGCCGGGCGCTGTTGCTCAATCCACAGATCCTGCTGCTCGATGAGCCTACCAGCGCCATGGATAACACCGGCGAAGAGCGACTCAAGCAGCGCCTGCAAGCGGTCATCGAAAACAAGACCGTGGTGCTGGTCACCCATCGGGCATCGTTGTTGTCATTGGTCGATCGTTTGATTGTCGTTGACCGGGGACAGATTGTTGCGGACGGCCCGAAAGCCGCCGTCATGGATGCGCTGAAGAAGGGGCAGATCAGTGTTGCATAAGATCGATATGGGCCACCTCAAGGACAGCCTGCGCAAATACTTCAAGGGTTCGGAGTCGCTCAACGGCCAGCCACTGCCGGAGGTCAACAAGGCGCTGATCGAAGATGCGCCGCGCATTGTGCGTATGACCATCTGGGGTGTGATCGCGTTCTTCCTGTTTCTGGGCATATGGGCCAATTTCGCGATCATCGACGAAGTCACTCGCGGTGAAGGCAAAGCCATTCCGTCGTCCAAGCTGCAGAAGATCCAGAACCTGGAAGGCGGTATCGTTGCGCAGATTTATGCCAAAGAAGGCCAGATCGTCGAAGCCGGCGACCCTTTGTTGCGGCTGGACGATACCCGTTTTGTTTCCAACGTCGGTGAGACCGAAGCGGACCGCTTGGCCATGGCCTTGCGTGTCGAACGCTTGAGTGCTGAGGTTGAAGACCGTCCGCTGAAAATCGACGAAGAAATCCGCAAGGCGGCGCCTAGCCAGGCGGCGAACGAAGAAGCCCTGTACCAGAGCCGCCGCCAGCAATTGCAGGACGAGATTGGCGGTTTGCAGGAGCAATTGGTGCAGCGCCAGCAGGAGCTGCGCGAGTTCAGTTCCAAACAGGCTCAATACCGCAACAGCCTGCAGCTGCTGCGCCAGGAAATCAGCATGTCCGAACCGCTGGTAGCGCAGGGTGCGATTTCTCAGGTCGAAGTACTGCGCCTCAAGCGCGCCGAGGTGGAAAACCGCGGTCAGCTGGATGCCACGTCATTGGCCATTCCGCGCGCTGAGTCGGCAATCAAGGAAGTAGAGCGCAAAATCGACGAGACTCGCGGCAAATTCCGTAGCGATGCCCTCACCCAGCTGAATGAAGCACGTACTGACCTGAGCAAAGCCCAAGCCACCGGCAAGGCCCTGGACGACCGGGTCAACCGGACCTTGGTGACCTCGCCAGTGCGCGGCATCGTCAAGCAGCTGTTGGTCAACACTGTGGGTGGTGTGATCCAGCCGGGCAGCGACCTGGTTGAAATCGTACCGCTGGACGACACCCTGCTGGTCGAAGCGCGGGTCCGCCCGCAAGACATCGCCTTCCTGCATCCTGGCCAGGAAGCCATGGTCAAGTTTACCGCCTATGACTTCACCATCTATGGCGGCCTGAAAGCCAAGCTGGAGCAGATCGGTGCCGACACCATCACCGATGAAGAAAAGAACACCTTCTACGTGATCAAGCTGCGCACCGAGCGTAGCCACCTGGGCACTGACGACAAACCGCTGCTGATCATTCCGGGCATGGTTGCGTCGGTTGACATCATCACCGGCAAGAAGAGCGTGCTGAGCTACTTGCTCAAGCCGATCATCCGCGCCCGCGCCGAAGCATTGCGCGAACGCTAACGGTTGGGGTGGGAGCGACTGTCTTGCTCATCCTGTGGGAGCGGGCTTGCCCCGCGATGCGATGTGTCTGATACACCGCAATCGCGGGGGCAAGCCCGCTCCCACCGGTAGAGCTCAAGCGCTTTGGTACTGCGCCGCCGCATTGCTGAGGGTTTCGGCAATCTGCTGGCGCAGGGCCAGAGGCTTTTCAACGATCAACCCATCGCCCTGGCTCAGCAACCACCAGCGCAATTGCCAACTATTACTGACCGTCGCACGCAGGCAATGGCCCTTCTCCAGTTGCGTGAGCTGCATATCCGCCGACAGCGGCGTTTCACGTACCAAGCGTGCCAGGTTGTCGCTGATCCAGGCGTGCAATTCGATCTTGTCAGTGTCGCCAAACTGCAACGCATCGCTACGCAGGTAGGCTTGCAGGTCAAAATCACGCAGGCCTTCGGTCGCAGTGTTGAGCACGCGCAGCTGGCGGAAGCGATGCACAGCGAATTGGCGAATGTCACTGTAGGGTGCGGCCGTGGCGATCAGGTAACTGATCTGGCCTCGTTGAATCAATGCCAACGGGTTGAGGGTCAGCTGGCTGACCCTGTCGTTGTGCGCCGAATAGTAGTGACAATGCAGTTGGTATTCTTCAAGCAGCGCCTCTTGCAGGGTTTCCAGAATGGTGTCCGGAACCTCCGGGGCCTGCATGTTCAGGTCAGCCCGCACGTTGGCGACCTTGTCCAGCCAGCGCGCCGCCTTGTTGGCACTGGACAGGTGTTCAAGCTTTTGCCGCGCATGGTTGAAGCGCGCATCCAGCACCTTGAGCATGCTGCTGGGCAGTAACGGCCGTACCGCTTCCTCAACCAAGGCCAGGCTTAATGCCTCATTCACACTGATACCGCGCAACTCAACGCACGCGTTGGCCGCCCAGTGCCAGCCATACGGGATGCTTTTGTCGTTGCGTTCAAGCGGAAAGATCAGCGACAGCTCATTCAAGTCGCGCTCGATGCTGCGTTTGCTGATGGAAAAGCCGGCGTTTTGCAGGCCAGCGACCAGCTCGGCGCTGGTGATGCCGGGCGAGCGGCTGGGCAATTGACGCAGCAGTTCCCATTGGCGGCTGAGGGTGGCGCGGGTGGTGGCGGAGGGCAAAAGATAACGTCCTTGTCTAGGCTTGCGGTTGTAGCATGGTCCCAGTGAGGGGATATGGCAATTGGCCATTTATTTATCATCTCAAGGATGAAGCCGTTGATTTGCCTCAACCGGATTGTTCGCGACAGGTTTTGTCGTTGCAGTGCGCAGAATCACGCCTCATTACACCCGCCATCAGTCTGGAGGGTTGTTCAACGAGGATGAACATGTCAGCTGCCAGCAACATCTATCCACTGCTCGAACGCCTGCTACCCGAGCGAATCATCCCGATACCTGGTCGTTCCGGGCAGTTGCAGCGGTTGTACGCCGGGGTCGGCATGCCCAGTCAGCGCGCGGCCCTGGGCGAGAGCTTCATCCTCATCAGCCGGCTGGAAGAGGCCACTGACCTGCAAGCGCTGTACAGCGACCTGCGTGCTCAGGCGCTGGATGGCAGTGTGACGGCGCTCAACGACTTGGGCTGGATCTGGCTCAATGGCAAATACTGGCGGGCCGATCCGCCGCTGGCCGGCCATCTGCTGCGCATGGCGGCGTTGCAGGGCAGTGCTGCAGCATGGTTCAACCTGGGGCAGCAGTACTATTTCGGTAAAGGGGTAGAGGTCGCGTATGCCAGCGCGGCTGAGTATTACCAGCATGCCTTCGAGCGCGGTATGGAGCAGGCGGCGGCCGCCTTAGGCGACCTCTATGAGGAAGAAATCTGCGACAGCGATTCTCAGCAATGGACGGTCGATCTGCACATGGCCTATCGCTGGTTTTTGCGGGGTGCCCAGCGTGGCGAGGCACGTTGCCGGTTTGAAGTCGGGTATCGGCTGCTGCACGGGCAAACCGTGGCCGCTGACCCGAAGGCTGGTGTCTACTGGTTGGAGTTGGCGGCCGTGGCCGGAGTGATGCAGGCCGCTGAAGAGCTGGCGGTGCACTTCAGTGTGTCGGACAACAACCTGCGCTATATCTATTGGCGCGACCAAGCCATTGCGATGGGTAGCTCGCTGGCGCTGACCATGAAGCTCGACGATCAATTACAGCCTTGATGACACTCGTCAGCCACGCTTGACGGCAGAGGCGTCGATCGAAGAATATTGATAGTTAGCAAACTATGAATATAGCGATGAACCTCCCTTCATGAACCGTGACGCACTGCAACAGAACATCAGCAGCGGTATGGTAGTGGCCAGCCGGCACTGGCGACGCATCTGTCAGACGACCTTGGCCGGCTACGGTGTGTCCGAAGCCTGTGCCATGCCGTTACTGATGATCAGGCGCTTGGGTGATGGGGTGCGTCAGGTGGCAGTGGCCCAGGCAGCAGGCCTTGAAAGCCCGTCGTTGGTGCGTCTGCTCGATCAGCTGTGTAAAGGCGAACTCGTCTGCCGCAGTGAAGACCCTATCGACCGCCGCGCCAAAGCCTTGCATCTGACCAGCCGTGGCCGTGTGGTGGCTGAAGCCATTGAAGCCGAACTGACGCGTTTACGTCGTGAGGTACTGAAGGACATCGATGAGGCCGATCTCCTCGCCACCCAGCGAGTGTTGCAAGCGTTCGAGCAGGCAGCACAGCGCGCGGCGGGAGTGCCTTCGTGAAGGGTTTTTTCAGCACCGTGCCGCCAGCACGTGACTGGTTCTATGGCGCTCGTACCTTCGCCGCCTCAATGATCGCCCTTTACATTGCCTTGCTCATGCAACTGCCACGGCCTTACTGGGCCATGGCCACTGTCTACATCGTGTCCAGCCCCTTTGTCGGCCCTACCAGCTCCAAGGCGCTGTACCGTGCAGTGGGCACGTTGCTGGGCGCGGCAGGCGCGGTGTTCATGGTGCCGTTGCTGGTTCAGACACCGGTATTGCTGACGGTGGCCATCGCTTTATGGACCGGCACATTGCTGTTCCTGTCCTTGCACCTGCGTACCGCCAATAGCTATGCCCTGATGCTGGCGGGTTACACCTTGCCAATGATCGCCTTGCCCGTAGTCGACGACCCGCTGCGGGTGTTCGACATTGCCTCATCCCGGGCGCAGGAAATCTGCCTGGGGATCGTCTGCGCCGCAGTGGTCGGCGCGATTTTCTGGCCCCGCCGATTGACCCCGGTGCTGGTCGGCGCCAGTGGAAACTGGTTCAACGAAGCGATCCGTTACAGCGACAGCTTTCTCGCTCGCACTGCCTCGCCCGAAACCGTCGGCAGCGCGCGTGCCTCGATGGTGGCCACCTTCAACTCGCTGGAGTTGATGATCGGCCAGTTGCCCCATGAAGGCGCGGGGCCGCAAACGGTCAAAAACTCCCGTGAACTACGTGGCCGCATGATTCACCTGTTACCTGTCGTCGATGCCCTGGACGATGCCTTGCTGGCCCTGGAGGCCCGCGCTCCCGAGCAGGCTAAACAGCTGCGGCCAGTGCTGGAACAGGCGCGGGAGTGGCTCAAGGCCACCGCTGACGATGCCGCACCAAGCCGCTGGTCGGCGTTGCGGGCTCAGCTTGAACACTTGCAGCCCAGTGCCGCGTCGCTGGATCAGCGCGGGCCACTGTTATTGTCCAATGCGTTGTACCGTCTGGCTGAATGGGTCGACCTTTGGCAAGACTGCTGCAGCCTGCTGCATGCCATCCGCAATGAGGATCAGTCGCCGTGGCGGGCGGTGTACCGGCATTGGCGTCTGGGTCGGCTGACACCCTTTTTCGACCGTGGACTGATGCTCTACTCGGTGTTTTCAACCGTGACCGCGATCATCGCCGCCACCAGCCTGTGGATACTCTCAGGCTGGAACGATGGCGGCAGCGCAGTGATTCTCGCGGCGGTGGCCTGTAGTTTCTTCGCGTCGATGGACGACCCGGCGCCACAGATCTACCGATTTTTCTTCTGGACGGCCGTTTCGGTGGTGTTCGCCAGCCTGTACCTGTTTCTAGTGCTGCCCAACCTGCACGATTTTCCGATGCTGGTGCTGGCGTTTGCCGTTCCGTTTATCTGGGTCGGCACCCTGACGGTACAGCCGCAGTTCTACCTTGGCACGTTGCTGACCATCGTTAACACCGCGTCGTTTATCAGTATCCAGGGTGCTTACGACGCCAACTTCCTGACCTTCATCAACTCTAACTTGGCCGGGCCAGTAGGCTTGTTGTTCGCCTTTCTCTGGACCTTGGTCATGCGCCCATTCGGCGTAGAGCTGGCGGCCAAACGCCTGACACGCTTCAGTTGGCACGACATTGTCGGCATGACCCGGCCAGCCACCCTGGCCGAACATCGCCGTCTTGGCGTACAGATGCTCGATCGCTTGATGCAACACCTGCCGCGTCTGACCCAGACCGGCCAGGACACCGGCACCGCCTTGCGCGACCTGCGTGTGGGCCTGAGCCTGCTCGACTTGCTGGCCTACATGCCACGAGTCGGCGCCCAGCCACGGCGAATGCTGGAGCGCGTGGTAGCGGAAGTGGGCGAGCATTTTCAGGCCTGCCTCGATGCCCGCCGCCGTCTGCATGCACCCGAATTGTTGCTACAGAACATGGAGCGTGCCCGCCGCGCCTTGAACCTTGAAGACCTGGCTGACAGCGCCGAAGCTCGGGTGCATTTGCTGCACGCCTTGAGCGGCTTGCGCCTGGCCTTGCTGCCGGGTGTCGAAGTAGTGCTGGAGCCTTCGGATGACCAACCGCAATTGCCCTACGGTATCGATGGAGCGCCTCTGTGATCGGTGAACTGGATATCAGCGGGGTGTTTCTGCCCACGCTACTGGTGATGATGGTTGCCACCTACCTGTTGTTCCTCGGGGTACACGCCGTGCTCACCCGCCTGCATTTCTACCGCCTGGTCTGGCACCGGGCATTGTTCAACGTTGCGCTCTACGCCGTACTGCTCGGTACGGTCGACCACTTTTGCCGAAACCTGATGCTGCCATGAAAAAACCCTTATTGACCCTGGGCCGTGTGGTCCTGACCCTGCTGGTAGTGACACTGGCGACCGTGTTGGTCTGGCAGATGGTCATGTATTACATGTTTGCTCCCTGGACCCGCGACGGGCATATCCGTGCCGATGTGATCCAGATCGCGCCGGACGTTTCCGGCTTGATCCAGCAGGTTGAAGTGCGTGACAACCAGGTGATCAAGCGCGGTGACGTGCTGTTCACCATCGACCAGGACCGTTTCCGCCTGGCCCTGCGCCACGCCCAGGCGACCCTGGCGGAACGCAAGGAAACCCTGGCCCAAGCGCAGCGTGAGGCACGGCGTAACCGTGGTTTGGGCAATCTGGTGGCTCAGGAGCAGCTTGAGGAAAGCCAGTCGCGCGAGGCACGCGCGCAGTCGGCGATGGCAGAGGCACAAGTTGCGGTGGATGCCGCTCAGCTCAACCTCGACCGCTCGGTGGTTCGCAGCCCAGTCGACGGCTACCTCAACGACCGAGCACCGCGTGCCCACGAGTTCGTCAGCGCAGGCAAACCGGTGCTGGCGATCGTCGACAGTGCGTCGTACCACGTCGATGGTTACTTCGAAGAAACCAAACTGGGTGGTATCCACATCGGTCAGGCTGTGGATATCCGTGTCATGGGTGACAAGGCTCGCCTGCGTGGGCACGTGCAAAGCTTTGCCGCCGGTATCGAAGACCGTGATCGCACCAGCGGCGCCAACCTGCTGCCCAACGTCAACCCGGCGTTCAGCTGGGTGCGTCTGGCCCAGCGGATTCCGGTGCGCATCGCCTTCGATGAGGTGCCAGCAGACTTTCGCATGATTGCCGGTCGTACCGCCACGGTATCGATCATCGACGGTAACGATCAATGAAACGACTGTCGTTGCTTGGCCTGAGCGTGCTGCTGTCGGCCTGTCAGATGGTTGGGCCGGACTACAAACTGCCAAAAGACGCAGCGTTCCAACGCGCCGATTTGCAGGGCGAGCTGCGTCAAGACGCCAACAGCGTGGTGTCGGCACCGGTGCCCGCGAACTGGTGGCACCTGTATCACGACCAGCGGCTCAACACCTTGGTCAGCCAGGCCCTTGCCGCCAACACGGAGTTGCGAGTCGCCGCCGCCAACATCGCCCGCGCCCGCGCTCAAGTTGAGGAAGCCGAGGCGCAAGGCGGACTCAATGGTGGCGTGAAGTTGGGCGCCCAGCGTTTGCAGGAGTCCGGCGAAGCCTTCTTGCTGCCGGAGAAGGTGCCGGTGGCGAACATCGGTGAGGCGATCATCAGCGCCTCCTACCAGTTCGACCTGTGGGGCACCCTCAAACGAGGCGTCGAAGCCGCGCAGGCCAATGCCGATGCGACCCAGGCCGCTGCCGACACCGCGCGCATTACCCTGGTGGCCGATGTCGTGCGGGCCTATACCGAAGTGTGTGCGGCCAACGAGGAATATCACATCGCCCGCGAGTCGCTGGACTTGCAGGAGCAGAGCGTGAACCTGACCCAGCGCCTGCGCGATGCCGGGCGAGGGGATGAAACCCAGGTGACGCGCTCACAGACGCAGTTCAAATCCCTGCGCGCCGAATTGCCACGTTACCAGGCGGCGCGCGAGGCCGGTCTGTACACCTTGTCGATGTTGCTGGCCAAGCCGGTGGCGCAGTTGCCTGCAGGTACGGCCGAGTGCGCCGAGTTGCCGCACATTGCTCAGGTGTTGCCCGTTGGCGATGGCGCGGCATTGCTCAAGCGCCGTCCTGACATCCGCCAGGCCGAACGTCGGCTGGCAGCCTCCACCGCAACCATCGGTGTGGCGACCGGGCAGCTGTATCCCGACATCAGCATCGGCGCGCAAGTGGGCACCATCGGTATCCTCGAAAACCTCGGCGAGCCGGCTACCAATCGTTGGGGTTTTGGCCCGCTGCTGACCTGGACCGTACCGACCAATGGTTCGCGGGCACGCATTCGCGAGGCCGAAGCCTCGACCCAGGCGGCGCTGGCTAACTTTGACGGGGTAGTGCTCAACGCCATCCGTGAAACCCAGACCAGCCTGGCGCAATACAGCGCCTTGCTGCAGCGACGAGATGCTTTGGCCGATGCCGAGCGCTCGGCAAAACAGGCAGCCGACCAGACCCACCGTTTCTACCAGGCGGGCCGCGAATCCTTCCTGGCAGATTTGCAGGCGACGCGAACCTACACCGACATGCGCGCGCAACTGGCCATGGCCAATACCCAAGTAGCCATGGGACAAATCAGACTGTTCCTGGCCCTGGGCGGCGGCTGGTAAACCTGTAGGAGCGGGCTTGCCCCGCGATGCGGTGGTGACTGACACACCGCAATCGCGGGGCAAGCCCGCTCCTACCGAGACGGTTACTTATCCAGCATGCCCTTGAGCAAATCGATGGGAACTGGAAAGACAATGGTCGATGACTTATCCCCAGCAATGGTGCCCAGGGTCTGCATATAACGCAGTTGCATGGCCCCCGGCTGGCTTTCTGCCGCCTGCATGAGTTTTTCCGAGGCTTGCAGTTCGCCTTCGGCATGGATCACCTTGGCCCGCCGTTCACGCTCAGCTTCGGCTTGACGGGCAATCGCGCGGATCATCGACTCATTCAGATCAACATGCTTGATTTCGACGTTGGCCACTTTGATGCCCCAAGCGTCGGTCTGCGCGTCCAGCACCTGGCGGATGTCCAGGTTCAAACGCTCACGTTCGGCCAGCAGTTCATCCAGTTCATGTTTACCGAGCACGGCGCGCAGGGTGGTTTGCGCCAATTGGCTGGTGGCCATGAGGAAGTCTTCGACCTGAATGATCGCTTTCTGTGGGTCAAGCACGCGAAAGTACAGCACTGCGTTCACTTTGACCGAGACGTTGTCGCGGGTAATCACATCCTGTGGCGGTACATCGAGCACCACGGTGCGCAGGTCCACCTTGACCATCTGCTGCACCCCGGGAATCAGCAGCACCAGCCCAGGCCCTTTGACCCGCCAGAAACGCCCAAGCTGGAACACCACGCCGCGCTGGTACTCACGCAGGATACGAAACGCCGACAGCAGTAATAACGCAGCGAATGCCAGTAGCGCTCCAATGCCCAGTTCGAAAAACATGCTCAGTCTCCTTGCGCCGCAGCTTCTGCTGCAGCGCTGACGTCCAGAAGTACGCCCTTGCGCGAGATCACCCGGACGTGTTGCCCCACCTGCAGCGGCGTCTGGCATTGCGCCTGCCACTGTTCACCTTGCGCCTGCACCGAGCCGATGAACGGATCGCTGTCGTTCACAGCCATAACCGTGGCCAGGCTGCCGACCAGCCCGGCGTCGCCGCTGACCAGCGCACGCCTGCGTGCTTTCACTGCCATTCCCACTACACCACCAAGCAGTAGTGCCGAGAACAGCGCAAGAAACAGGATCAGCGGTAGCGGAATGCCAAAACCGGGCACATCGGTGTCCATCAGAATCACTGCGCCCACCACAAATGCGACGATGCCGCCAAAACCGACCACGCCGAAGCTGGGCATGAAGGCTTCAGCAATCATGAACGCCACACCGAGCAGGATCAGCCCGGCGCCGGCATAACTCACCGGCAGCAACTGCAAGGCGTACAGGGCCAGCAGCAGGCAGATGCCACCGATCACTCCGCCCACCCCGGAACCTGGGCTCATGAACTCGAACATCAAGCCGTAAACGCCGATCATGATCAGAATCAGCGCCACGCTGGGGTTGGTGATCACTGCCAGCAAGCGTGTACGCCAGTCTGGCTGACGCTCGATCACTGCGGCGCTGGCGGTACTCAGTGTTAGCGATTGCCCGGCGGCTTCGAGGGTCTTGCCATCGAGCTGGCGAAGTAAATCGGGCAGGTCGTTGGCGATGCGGTCGATGACCTTCAGGCGTAGCGCTTCGCTGGCGGGCAGGCTCACGGCTTCACGCACGGCCTGTTCGGCCCACTCGGCGTTGCGCCCGCGCAGCTGGGCCAGGCTGCGAATGTAAGCGGCAGCGTCGTTGACCTGTTTACGCGTCAGGGTGTCCTGCTCGCTGGGCGGTGGTTGCTTGTCACCCGTCGGCGCTGCTGGTGGAGCGGCTGGATCTTTCGGCGTGCCGGGCAGGCCGCCGATCTGCACTGGGGTGGCGGCGCCGAGGTTGGTGCCCGGCGCCATGGCGGCAACGTGGCTGGCGTAGAGAATGTAAGTACCGGCGCTGGCCGCCCGGGCACCGCCGGGGGATACGAAACTGGCCACCGGCACCGGGCTGGCCAGGATTGCCTTGATGATCTCGCGCATCGAGCTGTCCAGCCCACCGGGGGTATCGAGGCGGATCACCACCAGTTGCGCCTGTTCGGCTTTGGCCTGCTGTAAACCACGTATCAGATAATCGGCACTGGCCGGACCGATAGCGTCGTTAATACTGAGCACCAATACCGGATGACCGGGCGCGGCCTGGCTGCCAGGCAGCGCGCCGAGCAAAAGCAGAAAAAGCAGGTGCCGACACCAACGAGCGATCACCTGAATTCACCCGGTTTGTGCGTGTCTATTAAGTTTAGTCGGCCACCTGCAGACGCACGGCCTAAACTTCAACAGTGGGGGAGCTATATCCGGAGGTGCATCATGCGTATGGCAAAAACCCTGCAGCAGTGCCTGGACAAGGCCGGCTGCGACTACGACATCGTTCCTCACGCACACTCATCCACCAGCCTTGAGTCGGCGCGTATGGCTGGGGTGCCAGCCGAACGGGTGGCCAAGTCGGTCATGCTCGATGATCGTCACGGCAACTACCTGATGGCCGTACTGCCGGCCAATCGTCACCTTGATATGAGCAAAGTACAGGCCACTGGTCGCTGGCATATGACCTCAGAAAGCAACTTGCCACACCTGTTCGGCGACTGTGAGCGCGGCGCTATTCCGGCCATGGGCGATGCCTATTCGATCAAAATGCTGGTTGACCCAACCCTGACCCGCCAAGGTGATATCTACGTCGAGGCCGGTGATCACGACCACTTGATTCACATGAACATGGCGCAATACCTGAAACTGGTACCTAACGCCGAAGTGCGTGAGGTTTGCTGATGATCAACCCACTGCCAGGCTGGCGTCGTGGACGACTGGTCTGGCGCTAAGGAGTGACCCATGGAAGCACCCAATCACAAGTTTTCAGAATTGTTCAAACAACTTGGCTTACCCGACGACCCGGTTGGCATCGACCAGTTCATCACCAGCCATTCGCCGCTCAAGGGCGAGATCAAACTGGTCGACGCACCGTTCTGGAACGAGTCGCAAAGGACCTTTCTCAAGGACAGTATCGAAGAAGATTCGGACTGGGCCGTGATGTTCGATCAGCTCAATGAGGCCCTGCGAAATAAACGCTGAGTGGCACTGATACCGGCGTGCGGCGTTGCTATGCTCAGAAAAAAACAACAGGGGGATAGTGCAATGAAAGATCCCTATGCCGTCGGTTTCTGGTGTGCTGTGACCGCTTTGGGGCTGCTGACCGTCGGTTATTTCTACGGTGTCAAACAGAGCTACCAACTGGACCAGGCCCTGGAATTTCTCTACGCAGCCAGCGGAGTGATCGGGGCACTGGCGTTGTCTGCACTGGCCTGGATCGCCTGGCAGCAACTACGGGTCAGCAAGCGCCAGCTGGCCCAAGGCCGAACGCTGGTGGCCATCTGGAACACCAAGGTAGCCTTGCGGCGTGTCGAAACCGTGTTCGACCGCTATTTCTGGGGTAGCTACTGGCAACCGGGGCGGACGTTCCAGGAGGTTATGGGCGAACTTGAAGGCACTCCCCTGGAGCAAAGCCTGGAAGCCCTGAAGCGTCAGTGTCGGGAACTGGATAAAGAAACCCACGACTTGCGTCGGCACTGGCTGGACAACGCTCGTGAACTCTCCACCGTAGCCACCGCCATGGCCCGTGAGCGCTATCAGCTCGACCTGTGCGATTCACAGCAAAGCGGCGGGCGAGGCGGCGCGGTGCTCAATCGCGACCTGGAAGTGTTGGTGTACACCTGGTCGGCACGCCTGCGCAGCTTCGACCACCAGCTCGATGAGCTGGAGGGCGAATACCGCTGAGCAACTATGCGGCGACTCAGTCGCCGCGGATGTACTGTTCCAGTTGCAGAATCATGTTGGCCTGCTCGGCAATGGCTTCTTTGACCAAGTCACCGATAGACAGCAGGCCCAACAGCTCGCCGTTCTCCACCACTGGCAAGTGGCGCAGATGGCTGTTGGTCATCATGTTCATGCAGTACTCGATGTTCTGGTGCGGGTCCACGGTGATCACTGGTGCGCTCATGATCGCACTGACTGGAGTACCCACCGACGAACGCCCCTTGAGCACCATCTTGCGTGCATAGTCGCGTTCACTGACGATCCCCACCACCTGGCCACCCTCGACCACCGGCAAGGCACCGACGTTTTTTTCAGCCATCAGCCTGAGTGCATCAAGCACCATTTGCCCGGGGCCAATGGTGTGAACCTGATGGTGCTGCTGGGCTTTGGTTTTCAGGAGCTGTGCCACGGTTTTCATAGAGGCCTCTGCAATGCTGGGAGTTGATGACGGCAGATAGCTAAAGAATCGTGTACAGAAGGCCGCACGGCAAGGGCGAAAGCGGCATCGAGTCGATTGAAAAACGTCATCGCCCTTTTGTAGGAGCGGGCTTGCCCCGCGATAGCGGTGTGTCAGTCTCACCGTATCGCGGGGCAAGCTCGCTCCTGCACGGAGTGTGCTCGGTCAGCCTTGGTGCACAATCACCTGGCTGTTCAGGTCATTGAGCATGGCCTCAACCACCGGCTTCATGCTTTCGTAGTCGGCCACACTGCACACCGATTTGGGGTAGTGGAAGTCGAAGCGACGTTTGATTACCACGCTGTTGCCTTGCTGATGGTACTCGGCACTGTAGTCCACGTATGGGTGCTTGAGCGTGACAGGCTTAGGTGTGGCGAGGATCTTCACGCCAGCGGGGAACTTGAACTGTGCCTGCTCTTCGGTGACACCGGAGATACAGGTGAAGTCCTGAGTCCGCTGCTTTTCGGCAACGAAGCCGAACACGTTCTGAGCAATACCACCGGCCAGGCTGGTCAGGGTTGGCACACCGATCGGGCCGGGCAGGTTGACCAGGTTTTCGCTGCGGCCGTTGATCTGGATGGCGAAATTGCCTTGGCCTTCCAGATCGTCACTGCTGACCGTGCCACTGCCGGTCTGGCCGTACGCCGCGAGGATTTGCTGGACCATCTGGTTGCGCTGGGCCGGGGTCATGTTGCGCAGGCCCCAGCGGTTGAACTCCGCTGCCCAGCCATCGACCTTCGACGCGTGCTGGAAGTCGGCCGCGCCGTTGCGGGCAATTTCGAAGGTGGTGGTGTTAACGACTTTGCTGGCCTGGGTTGCAGGTGTGTGGCCCATCGTGCCGGTGCGTGTCAGCAGGGTTGGCTTGTTCAGCACCGGTACTGGCAGGTAGCCGCTGGCGATGGATGCGGCGGTGGAGTCCATGTACAGGTCAAGGCTGGGGATGTACGTGATCGCATGGTTGATCACCCCAAGGGTCGGCACCTTAGGCAAGGCAAAGGCATTACCGAGGTTGATCAGTGCCGGGCTGCTTTCGATATTCACTGCTGCCAGCAGTGCCTCAAGCAGGGCGACGTGGTCTTTGCAGTCGCCGTAACGGTTGCTCAACACCGTGTCGGCAGCATGCGGCACGACACCACCGGCACCGATGTACACCGCCACGTAGCGAATGTTGCGGCGCACCCAGTCACCCAAGGCCAGGGCCTTGTCCCGTGGGTTGTCGAGTTTGGCGGTGATGGACTCGGCCAGTTCGCGAATGGCAGGCGTTACTTCAGTTTTGGCCCGTGCGGCATAGGCTTTGGCGAACTCGCTGTAGTCGTTGAAGGTAGAAACCGCCAGGTACTTGCCGTAGTCCGAGTAGGCCACCGAACCGAGTTCAGTGCGGGCGTTATCACCCTGTACATAGTCCCACTGGTACACCGTGCGCCCGGCAGCAGTTTTCGCTGGCGTTGCCTTGAAACCTTTGGCCTCAGCCTGCAGCTTGAGGTTAGCGGGCAGGTCGTAGATCAGGGTGAATTGCTGGGTGGGGTGAAACTGCGGCATTGCCATGTCTTCGAACTGACCGGGGAACAGCGCAGTGTTGCGGCGCTTTTTGATGCTCAGCACCAAGCGGTCGCCTACCGCCACTTCCGGGAAGATCACCGTTTTAACCACGCTGTCGAAGAACATCGGCGCGTGGAACGACTGCGGTTCCTGCTGCTCCTTGATCTGCTCGGGAGCCACCATCACCTTGCGGCCGTCAGGCTTCTGGGTATAGGCCTGAATGACGTCAAGGTTTTCAAGGGTGCGGTTGTAGTACAGCGGCTGTTGCGCCTTGGCTTTGATCGCCCGTTCTTCGTTGATCAGATAGACCAGCTCCTGAGTGGTCTCGAAACTGCCGTTTTCTGCGACGACAGTCCGTTGAATGTCCTTTTCAATGGTCAACGAGCGGTCGGTGCCGTCATCGTTGGCCTGGGCCAGTGAAAACGCGAACAGACAACACAGCGCCCCGACCAGCTTGGCCGGGGAGAACGCAAAGCGTTTCATAAAGATCCTTCTTGCAAAAATGTTCCAGAAGCTGATGCACGAAATGCGAATCAGTTACTGGCATTCTGCCTTGATCTTCACCCCGCCCGCCAACAAATTTGTATCTGTAGGAGCGGGCTTGCCCCGCGATGCGATGTGGCTGACACAACGCTATCGCGGGGCAAGCCCGCTCCCACAGGACAATCAGTTGCAGCCGGAGGCGCTGGAAACTTCCTGGCTGGCTTCTTTCAGCGCGGCGGCTACAGCGGCGGCATCATTGGCGGTGTAAACCCGCCCACCGGTGTTATCAGCCGCACAGTTGGAGCCGGTGCTTTTGCTGATATTGACGATGTTGATCCGCAACCGTGGTTGTTGCTCGGCAATCTGCTTCGATACGGCACAGACGCTGCGCCCACAGCTGTCGCTGCCGTCGACAAACATCACGATCACGCCATCACGGTCGCGGCCATTCATCTGGCTGGCAGCAGCGTCGAGGCTGTCGCCCAGCGCCGTGCCCCCGGAAGGTCGCAACTGGTTGATCTTGTCGATCAGGACACTGCGCTGGCCCGGGTTGAACACGCCATGGTCCAGCGGTGCCCGGCAGCCTTCGAAGGTGACCAGACGCATGTCGATATCGTTGTCCAGGTTCTGGATGACTGAACTCAACGAGGTCTTGGCCACATCCATACGTGAAATCCGCTGCGTGACATCGTACGGCAGGAATTCCTCCACCAACGGCACCCTGCGCAGCAGCGTGATGTACCACTGCTCGTCTTCACGTTTGACCCGGATTCGCTCATCCATAGAGCCTGAGGTGTCGAGCACCACGGTAAATTCCGACGCCTTGAAAGCCCCGCCGGGTGTGCAGGCTTGTGGTTCAGCGGCCTGCCAGAACTGGCGTAGCGTCGGCCACAACAGATACAGGCCATATAGCAAAGCGAGCAACAACAAACCGAGCAGCCATGGCCACAACACCAGTGGCCGACGCTCTCGCACCGGGCGTGGCGGCGGGGCAGGCTTGGGGGGCGTCACTGGAGCTGGCGGCACGACGGGAGGCGGCGCCTGTACCGGCGTTGGTTGGCCCCAACGGACCACCAACGGCTCACCGTTGATGCTGTACAGATTGTTCAGGTCAGGGCTGCCAATCAGCTTGTTCAGTGCCTGGGCTGCTGCGGGTTGGCCACGTCGATCCAGCTCTTGAGCCAGTTGTTGCACTGCAGCCTGACGCTCTTCGTAGCGTTGCAGCAACTGCGCCTGCTGATCACGTTCAAGGCTGGCGTACAGGTGCGGCTGCCCCTCAAGCGTGGACCACCATTCCAGCACGCCATCCCGGCCCTGGCGCGGTATGGCATAAAGCTGGGCAATGCTGGGCGGGAAGTGCTGACGAATCAGCGCCACGGTTTGTTCCAGCACCGATGCCGCTTCCTGGTTTGCCTGTGTGTCGCGTAGTACTCGTTGCATACGGTCGGCTCTTAGTCGCAGGTGGCTTTGCTGGACACGTCCTGGCTTGCTGCCTCAAGGGCCACGGCCAGTTGTGCGGCGTCTTTGGCCGAATAGACCTGGCCACCGGTACTGTCCGCGATGCAATCGGCCAGGCTGTTGTTGCTGATGTTGATCAGGTTGACCTTCAGCCGAGGCTGCTCGCGGGCAATGCGTTGCGCCACTTCGCAGACGTTCTGGCCGCAGCCGTCCGCGCCGTCGACGAACATCACGATCACGCCATCGCGGTCACGGCCGTTCATGGAGCGGGCCGCCATGTCCAGGCTGGCGCTGAGCGCGGTGCCATCGTCGGCGACTAAACCCTGAATGCCTTGGATCAAGGCCGGGCGCTGGGCCAGGTTGAACACACCATGGTCCACTGGCGTGCGGCAGCCGTCGAAGGTGACGATGCGCATGTCGATGGCCGGGTGCAGGTCGTTGACCATTTGCGTCAGCGACTGCTTGGCCACATCCATGCGTATCGGGCCCTGAATGATCCGTTTCAGGCGTACAAGGTCAGGCGCCGGGTTGTCCTGGTTTTCGAAGAACCACTCTTCATCGTCCAGCGTCGCGTTGACGCTTAGTCGCATGGAGCCAGAGGTATCCAGTACCACTGACAGCTCCGGTGGCTGCACGGTCGGATTCTTGATGCAGGCAAACGGCTTCGCCGGCTCTGGCGTGCCTTCAAACCAGCGCAGCAGATACGGCCAGCCAAACCATAGTGCCGCCAGCAGTGCCAGCAAGGCCAGCAGCGGCAGCAGGAACCACGGCAACCAGATCCAGCGCCGCCGCACCAGAGCCACCGGTGGCAGCGGTGGCGCAGGCGCAGGAGCAGGCGCTACAACAGGCTCGCCCCAGCGCACCAACAGCGGCTGGCCGTTGACGCTGTAGAGGTTATCCAGGTTGGCCGGGCCAATCAGGCGCCGCAAATTCACCGCCTCGCCAGACAACCCACGTTGCTCCAGCTCAGCGGCCAGTTGGCGAATGGCGTCCTGGCGTTGCTCATAGACGTTCAGCAAGCTCGCTTGCTGATCCGCATTAAGCTCGCGGTACAGCCGTGGCTGGCCTTCCAGCTCGGTCCACCATTCACGCACACCATCCTTGCCAGTGCGAGGCGCGGCATACAGCTGGGCGACGCTGGGAGGGAAGTGTTTGGTGATGATCGCAATTGTCTGTACGAGATCGGCCAGGCCCGAGTGGTCCGGCCCGGCATCACGGGTAACCCGCTGCATGATGGAATCCTGAAAAAGATCGGCAGCCGAAGCTGCCGATGGGGGCTTACTCGTAACCCAAGCTCAACTGCAGGCGGCTGACCTGCTGCTGAAGGGCTTTAAGCTCTTTTTTGCGCGCTTCAACCTGGGCGCTGCTGGCATTTTTTGCCGGCGCGCTCTGGCTGGCCTTGAGCTGTTTTTCCAGCCCGGCGATCTGCTGCTGCACATCGCTTTTATTGCCGTGGCGGGCCTTGAGGGTGCTCAACAAACCATTGAGCGACTTCTCCAGGCTCGCCTGCTGGCGCTGCTGGGTGGCCAGGTCCTGACGGGTCGAGGCTTGCAGCGCGCTCAACTCGTCATACACCTGGTTGAACTGACGGTTTTGCTCACGGGCGGCGATCAGGTCGTTTTCGCTGTTGCGCACACCTTCGGCATAGCCACCGCCGTAATCGCAGTTGAGCTTGCTGATCAGGCTGGCGCTGCTGTCAGAGGCGGTGCACTGCGAGGCCGTGGTGGCGCAGCCCGCCAGGGTGCTCAGCAGCAATGCGCTTAGGCCGATTCGTAGCAACATGACTTATCCTCAGCCCAGGGTGATTGCCGAACGCTGGCTGTAGAGGCCGTCAACCTCTTGCTGCAGCGACGCGACCTTGGTGTTCATCTTGGCGATTTCGGCTTCGACCTTCGCCACTTCTTCAGGGCTGGAGCCGCTTTCACGCTCAGCTTTGGCAACGCCTTCGAACTCGGTGACGCGCTTTTGCATGTTGGTCACGTCTTTGCGCATTAGGCCGATGTTCTTGTCGATGTTGGCGATGTTTTCCTGAGCCTTGGCCTTGTCGACGGTCTTGGCTTTGATGTCGCGCTGGATGTCGGCGATCTGCTGCTTGTCATCGTTGATCACGCGCTGCAGGGTGTTGGTGCGCTCGGCGACCTTGGCGGTTTCTTTCTGCACGTCAGCGCTCATCACGTTCAGGCGCTGAGTGGTGTCGGCGTATTTAGCGCGACGGTCATCCAGGTAGTAGTTGGCGCCCATCGCCACGCCACAGGCGGCCAGGCCGGCAGCAATGGCGCAGACCGCTTTGTTGCTCGAATTGGACAGGGTGCAGGCCAGCACGCCACCGGCAGCAGCCACGGCACAGGCTTGATAACCCGAAGTGCTGAAGAATTTGGCGTCGTTACCCGACGTCAGGCGCGGGTCAGCGGTGCCCGGGGTGCTGTCACCCAGCAGCGAACTGCCGGTGCTGGCGCAGCCGCTCAGCACCAAGCTGAATGCCATCATCAGACCGATCCACGCTCGGGACATACCTGGTTTGTTCGTGTTCACGTTTGCTCTCCTTGTTCGCGGTTAATTAGCCTGAGTAACGGCCTTGCAGCTCTTGAGCCAGGCGTTGATGTCGATCTTCTGGGTCTTGAGGAAGGCCGCCTGATTGCCCCAGTGGGTGCGCAGGTAAGGCGTCAGTTCCGCAAGATTCTTGTTGGCTGTCAGCACGCCTTCGAGTACCGGCATCTGAGCTTGGAGCAATGGCTGGCCGTATAGAGAGGCTGAGTCCACCAGTGAGCTGGCGTAGTAACGGCTGAGCTTGTGCAGGCGGTCGTTCTGCTCGTCCAGTTTGGTTTTACGCATGCCGCAGGTAGGGTCTTCCTCACCGGCCTTGCAGTTGGCGGTGTAGTTTTTCTGCAGGAAGTCCAGGTACTGGCCGTCGTCGAGCATCTTGGTGCACAGGAACGCACCCAGGTTGAGGCTGGCGCGGATCGCCTGGTCACGGGCTTCCTGCTGTTGCTGGTTGCTCGCGCGCAGCTGGTTTTCCACGTTTTTCAGCTGATCCTTGAGGCCTTGGTCTTCTACGCTGGAGGCCAGGTCTTCCAAAGCTTTGACAGTGCCTTTGTCTTTCGGGTTGGCCGATGGCTGATCGCTGCCCAGCTTGCTCCAGCTCTTCTCGATGCTGCTGACACGCTCACGCGAAGTCAGGGTCGGTGACACCAGCGCCAAGCGCACGCCATTGGTTTTCTTCGCCACCGGGCCTTCGGCGTTGTAGTACGGCTCTTCCTGACGCAGCGCCGTGCGCAGTTGGCCCTCGGCGGTCAGGTAATTGCCGCCGCGCACCACATAGCCACCAGCCTGACCGTGCTGACGGTCGAGTTTGTTCAGGCGGAAGGGTTCGAACATCATCTCGCTGGCGTTGCCGAGCATGTCGTGCAGGCCCAGCGGGTTAGGCTTGAGCAGGCCACTCAGTTGCAACTTGCCGTTGGCCGATTGCGCACCGGCGTACCACTCATAGCTGTTCAGGCCTTCAGGCATGGGGTAGTGGCCGTCACGGAACTCCGCAGTGCTGACTTGCAGGCCACCACGGGCGGCGAACTCCCACTCGGTTTCCGTTGGCAGGCGCAGGAAGCCCTGGGCGCCGTCTTCGCTCGGCAGCTTGGCCGCCGCGTTGGCACGCAGCCAGCGGTTGTACTTGTCCGCCGCCTGCAATGCATCAAGCCAACTGATCGACACCACCGGCAACCGCAGCTTGTTCGATGGCGTAGGGCAGGTTTCGCTGGTCAGGGCCTGGTACTGCAACTGAGTCATCTCGTACTTGGCCATCAAGTAGTAACGCGACTTGTCGCCCTTGGCACTGGTGAAGCTGCCCGAGATAAAGGCTGGGCGAGTCTGCTCGACATAGCCCCACTCGGCACTGTCTTGCCCGATGTTGATCGGGTAGTCGTCCAGTGGGCCGGCCAGCGGGATCAACACCTTGCGGAATACCATCGAGCCTTCGCAGGGCATGGGCAGCACCACGTCGTCGGCTTCTGGCATCGGGTTGTAATGTTTTTCTTCCCAGGCAGCGGCTGAAGCGTTAAGCAGGTAGCCGAAACTCAGAGGTACAAACATCAGACGGCAGCAGGCTTTAAAGCTCACGCAAACTCTCCGCAGGTTGAATTCGAATCGCGCGCAAGGCACCGATCAGGGCGACCAGGGCGGCGACCAGGAAGGCCAGGAACAAGGCCACCAGGCCATGCCAGACAGTGATATGACAAACGAAGCTGCCGGTGGCCTGGCTGCTACCCAGCAGGTAGTCGAACAGCAGGCTGCCAACGAAGTAACTGCCCAGCCCACCGAGGTAACCGACCGCGCTCAGCAGCAACGCTTGCAGCACCACGTAACCGGCCACGGCGGCACTGCCAAAGCCGAGCAGGCGCAGCACCGCCAGGTTGCGGCGTTTACGGTCGATGTTGGCGAGGAAGGCGCCCACCAGCGAAGCGATGCAGCCGATCAGTGCCGCACCAGCAATCACGCTGAAGATCAGCCCCAACACATGGTTGATAGCCTTGACGCTGTCGATCTCGGCCAGGCGGCTGCTGGTCTCGATGCGTTGTTCGTTGAGCCAGCGCTCCAGCGGCTCGACACTGTCGATATCGCGGGCATAGAGCCGGGCACGGGCATAGCCGACGTTTACCCCGTCGAGGGTTTTGCCGGTGACACCACCCAGGGCCGCGACCTGATAACCATCGCGGTAATACTCAAGCTCAAGCAGCAGTTCAGGGCTGACAAAGGCCGCCGGGCGCGGGAAGCGAGCAGGTTCCAGTACCGCTTGCACCTGCAGGGTCCGTTCACCGCGTTCATTGACGCCGTCCATGCGCCGGGCAACGCGCAGGCGCACGTTGTCACCCGCTTTGGCCGCCAGCCGCTCGGCAGCACGGGCGCTGAGGATCACCTGATCACCTTGCAAGGCGCTAAGGGGCGAGTTGAGCAGCGGGTCGTCGGCTTGGGTAGGAATCACTTCGACGTTGTCAGCAAACCGACCACGCTCACCCAGCAGGTCAGCTTGGGTGTTCAGCGAGCGGGTCTGGCCGATGGCGAACGCCACCTGCGGGTGTTGGCGCAGGGCTTCGATCCATTGCCGGTCGTAGTGGCCGCTGCTGAGCATTTTGATTTCAAGGTTGCGCGGGTCGCTCAGCAGTTCATCTTGCAACTGGCTGACCACGCCATGCTTGAGGCCGAACAGCAGCAACAGCGGGGCAATCACCGCCACCAGCGACGCGGCCATGCACAGGGTGACTTTACGGTCGTGCCAGAGGTCGGCCAGCGACAGTTGCAACAGTAAGCCGAGGCGCTTATGCCAAGCGTTCAAAGCGCGTCTCTCCTTCGCCATTGACTGCGCCCATCCGTGGCAGGCCGAAACTGTCGATCAGTGCCCAGTCGTGCGACACCACCAGGGCACTGAGCCCCAATTCACTGACCAGGCTGAGCAGCAGTTCGAACAGGCGCCGAGCATTGAGTGGGTCGAGGGCTGCAGTGGGCTCATCGGCCAGCAACAGGCGTGGTTCATGGGCAATCGCCCGAACGCAGGCCACGCGCTGGCGCTCACCGATGGAAAGCGCTTGAGGTAGCTTGTCGAGCAACGGGCCAAGGCGCAGCACGTCGATGGCCTTGCCTACCGCGTCACTGTGGCCCGAGAGGCCAAGCATGCGGCGTGGCAAGTTGATGTTCTCGCGCACGGTCAAAAACGGCAGCAAACCGCCGTTCTGCAACACGAAGCCCAACTGCCGTGAACGCACTGCGGCCAACTCTGTCTGACGGTCGGCGGCCAGCAACTGAGCGACGTCCAGCGTCTCTGGGCCCAGGTGATAGCGGCCCAGCGCCTGCGGCGCCAGCAACAGGCCAATGGCTTCGAGCAGGGTGCTTTTCCCGCAGCCGCTTTCGCCGGTGATCGCGCAGATCTCTCCTTGGCGCAGCTGCAGTGAGTCCAGCCGTACCTGGTGGGCGTGCGGGCCTTGCCCGCGCACCACCAGCAGTCCTTTGATATCCAGCATGGGGCTTAAGGCATCATCTCAAGCGGAACGGGGTAAACGTTGTCGCGGCTGTCGCTGCCTGGCGCCAGTGCCACCCAGCGGTCCACGTCAGCGTTGTAGCGCTGGTAATGGCGCAGCTTGGTGCTCAGGTTGCGGATGAATTTTTCCTGAGCCAGGCCATCGAGGCCTTTCCAGGTTTCTTCATCGAGGTTGAGCACCTCGCTTTGGTACGGCAGGTCTTCCAGGTACTCACCCAGCACGCCGAGGTCGGCGACACGGGTGGCGGTACCTTGCTTGAGCTGATTCGGGTCGGCGCCCATGGTTGCGGCAACCGAACGCAGGCGGGTGAACATTTCGCTTGGCGAAATCATGCCTTCGTTGGCGGCATCGACGATCTGCTTGAGCACATCGCTCAGGTCACTGAGCTGCGCCTTGGTCAGCAACACGCGCACGTCGGTGGTCGGCAGGTTCTGCTTGATCAGGTCACGGTCGCTGATCCACGCCTGGAACACTGGTGGCGCTTGGGTTCCGGTGGTTTTACCGAGGTAAGCCAGCTGCATGGCGTGGCCGATCAGTGCGGCGTCTTCCAGCATCTTCTTCTCAGCCGGGTCGACCTTGGCATTGGTGGCGCTGCCGATTGCGTCTTCACCCAGGTACGCCGACTTCACCTGTTGGGTGATGGCGGCGGCCAAGCCGTCGACCTTGCGGCCGAAGGCTTCTACGTCACCGGCATTGACCGGGTAGTAGAGCGAGGTGTTGGTGCCGGGGAAGTTCGACAGAGTCCGGTACTGAGCTTCGGCGCTGCTGTGGTTCTTCGCACCACTCGGGGTTTTCAGGTGCAGGGTGTACAGCGCGACGCCAGGGTTGCTGGCCTCGATCTTGACCTGCTCGGCGCCCAGGCCGGTGCCCGACAGCTTGTCGGTGCCGTCGATGGCACCAGCGTCGGTGATCAGCACCACATAACGGGCGCCGAACTGGCTCCAGTCCACCTTGTCCACGGCGTGCATGACACCGGCATAGGCGTCTTCGTCGAAGGTGCTGCTGGAGACTTTGGCCTGCTTGAGGTCAGCAACCTTGGCCATGAAGTCGGCACCGTCTTTGACGGTGTTCGGGTCAGCGTACATCTTGCTGACGTACTCAAGCCCAGGCACAGCCTTGGTGCTGGAACGATAGGCAACCAGGCCGAACTTGACCTGCTGGCCGAGGTTTTCCTTCTCGATCTGCGCGTACACGCGCTTGATCGCCTCGCGGGTACGGTCGATGTACGGGTCCATGGAGATGGTCGAGTCGATCACGAACACCACCGCGGCACTGAAGGCTTTCATCTGCGTCTTGGCTGCAGCTGGGGCGCTCGCAGCTGCAGCGCTGGTGGCGGCAGCATCCGCTTTGCTCACCGAAGCGACATTCAGAATGCGAGTGCGGAAACCTTCTTCGGTCATCACTTCTTCGCCGCTCAGCACTGGCAGCAGGTAGAAGTTCTTCTGCATATCGACGAAGAATTCCGGCTCTTGCGCCAGTACGCCGGGCGCTTCAGTACCCTGCTTGAGCTTGGCGCGCAGCGGCGCCACCTGGCTGACCGGATCCGGCGCGTCGAGGATGCCTTCGAGCTGGCTGCGCTCCTTGAAGAACATCAAGCGGTCGCGGTTGGCCGGGTTGGTGAAGGCCAGGGTCAGCTGCATTTTCCATTCAACGGTGCAGTCGCCCGGCAACCAGCCGATGCTCTTGCCTTGCGTGTCGGGGCCGACCCGCAGCCATTCCTGAGCGCCGACCGTGCTGCGCTCGTACACATAAAAGCGGCTGAACGCGGGCTGCGCGGTACCGGCAGCATCACCGGCGGCAGTGCCCAGCTTGCAGCTAGGGGTGGTCAGTACACGCTGGAACAGGGTTTTCTTGCCCGCCTGTAGCAGCGGCTGGTCGGCCGCTTGCAGCACCGGGCTCAGGCTCATGGCCAACAAGGCAGCGGCAACGCCGCGCAGTTGCAGACTCATGGCTTGAGCTCCTCAAAGCGCTGTTTGGCATCGGCGTTGTTCTCGTCGAAACCAAGAATGGTTTCGTACCAGTACGCGGCGGTGGCCGTGTCAGGCGTTTTGAAGCACTCGCTTGGCTGGTGGTACTTGGGGTCGTACTCGTGGGCGTAAGCGGTGGCGATCTGAATGTCGCCGCTCTGTGCACGGTTGGCGTACAGACGCTGAGCGACCGCACACTGGTTATTGGCCTTGGCCAGGTTGATCACTTCCAGCAGGGCAGCACTGCCCGGTGCTTTCTGGATGCAACCCTGCACGAACGCCAGTTCAGGCTGGCTCTTCATGCTTTCCAGGGTGCAAGGCTCTGCGGCAGCGGCGGCCGGCTCGGTGGTTGGCGTAGGCGCAGGTGGCGGCTCATCGACCACTGCCGGTTTAGGTTGTTGCATAAACCACCAGGCACCGGCAGCAATCGCCAGCAGCACGAGCAACAGCAGCAACGGCAGCAACCAGCGATTTTTCTTTGCCGGGGCCGAGGCTGCAGGTGGCGGTGCTACAGGGGGCTCGGGAATCGGCTCAGGTGCAGGCTCGGCAACGACTGGCGCTTCAACCACTGGCGCCGGTGCTTCTGCCACCACCACTGGTTCTGGGATCTGCACCGGCGGCGCAACAGGCGCCGGAGCAGGCGCAGGCTCTGGCTTTTTTGCACCAGTGGAGGCAATCGACGCCAGCAGGTGTTTGTCCAGGCGCACCATGGTCGCTTCACTCTGGCCCAATGCCGGGTTGTTCAGAGTGATGCGGAAGTTGGCAGTGCCGCTGGCGGCCAGCAGCGGGTCGATCAGCTCAGGGCCGACCAGCACCTGCAGCGCATCGGAACCTTCTGCTGGTGCCAGGCCGATCAGCTGGAAGCCGTGGGCTACGTTGGTCCACTGCTTGCCTGGGTGCAGAAAGTCGCGGGTCTGGCTGCTTTGCACCGAATACTCCAGCCCTGCGCTGGCGCCCGTCCAGCCAGTGATCCGCAACCACCCCTGACCCGGGGTGTTATCGATCAGTGGCAGCACATCAACTCTGATACCCATGCAATCAACTCGCTTCGAATGTGTTCAGCAGGACTGCCAACTGGCGACGCTGCTCGGTAGTAATTTCGGGGTCGGCGCCGCTCTTGGCGTTTTCCTGAGTCAGCCAGGCCAGGCCCGACAACCAATCCACCTGATAACGTTGTTCCTGGTGCGACGGCTGCTCTGGCAGCTGCGGCAGCTCGCCCGACGGCACCTTGTTGTAGAAGGTGAACACCGGGGCGCGGTCGCCCAACAGGCTGTGCGGGCGCTCCGCTGCAGGCTTGGCCAGCAGGCCGAACCAGGAGAGGAAGTCACGCATCAGCAGCTGTACCGACAGCACCTGGCGTTGCACCGTCTGATCGCGATGCAGGCCACCCTGTACGCGACGGGTAACGGCCTGATCCAGTTCCGCCATGAAGGCTTTGTTGCGCACGGCGCTGATCAGCTCTTCGGTGAGCGCATCAACCACGTCTTTGTTCAGGCGCAGGCTGTTGAGCAGCAGGGTGCGTGTGCCCAGGTCGCGCATGTGCTTGATCCAGGCTTTGAGCGCGGCACGGGCGAAGCGCTGTTCAGGGCTCAGGCGCTGAGCCAGTGGCTTTTTCACTGCAGCTGCAGGTTCAGCCGGGGTGCTGGCGAACAGGTTGCCGAAGTTCAGCGCGGGTGCCTGGTTGGCCGGGGCCCGTACATTCGGCTCAGGTTCGGCTTCTGCTTCGGCGTCCAGGCCATCGATGTGGTACACGCCGCTCAGGTACAGGTCGCGCAGTTGTTCCACCGGCAATTGCAGCTCGTGGATCAAGTTGGCGATGACATCCGGGTCGGCACCGAGGTTATCCAGCAGGTACTGGGTTTTCTGGCGCTTCTTGTTCAGCAGTTGTTCGAAGTCTTCTTCACGCCACACATGCAGGCCGTGCTCCAGCAGGTCGGCGCGGCACTGATGCAGCTGTTCTTCGATACGGGTCAGCTTGAAGTCGATGTTGGCCACACCCTTGAAGCTGCTGCTGAAGCGGGTGATGCCGCCGTCGTTGAGTTCCAGCATGGCTTGCCAGGCGTCTTGTGGGTCTTTCACATGACGCTGCACCGAAGGGCTGACAGCAAAGCACTGCTTGAGCTGGTTCAGACGCTGAACGTGACGCTCGGTGAATTCGTTTTCTTCGCCGCTGTTGCCATCACGCTCGATGAACGCGGTGTCCAGGCGTGGCTTACGCACCAGGTAGGTGTTGTTGAACGGGTCGTTCGACCAGTTCTTCATCCACTCCATGGCCCCGAAGCGCTCGATCATGGTCAGCTTCATCATGTTCTCGCAGCCTTCAGGCAACTGCCCTTCGCTGAGGCCTAGGGTGTTGCTGATGAAACCGTCGAGCATGGTCAGGGCCCAGATCAGGCCCGGCGTGCGCTGGCCGCGTTCTTGCGGCGTGGCGCCCTGGGTTTTGTGAATCCAGCGCGTCAGCACCGGCCCGACGCTGACCACTTCGCTCTGCTTGAACGAGCTGGTGCACAGCACCAGGGCGTTCATTTGCTGGGCGTCGGTGTAGCGCTCGAACAGGTAAGCGACCTTGCCACGCAGAATCAGGGTCGAGACCGGGTTGATCTCTTCCACCGCATTCGGGTCGGCGGCGTCTTCGATGCGCAGCAGCTTCTGGCGAGTGCGATAGCCGGGGAAGTCGAGCAGGTCGACTTCTTCCACCACCGGATCCTTCGGCGTGTTGCTCAGGCGGAAGGTCATCTCAGCGGTCAGCGCGGCCAATTGGGCAACGGTCAGGCCGGTGCTGGCTTGTGCCTTGCCGTCGCGCACCGGCAGCACATTGACCGGCAGATCACGGCCCGTGCCCAAGCGCCCGAGGATGTCCACGTTCATGATGCTGTTGGCTTGGGTGTAAACGCCGTTTTCGTCTTTGACCAGTACGCTCAGCGGCGCGAACACGGTGTCGGGGTAGCCCATTTTCTGCAGGCCACCGACCAACTGTTCGTACACTTCGGTCAGGCCATCCTGCTCACCCCAGAGGATCGAGAACAGCTTGGCACGCTGGCGGTAGTTCAGGCGTGGGGCGAGTTTCATCACCCGTGGCCAGTACACTTCAGACAGCTTGCGCACCGACTTTTCGTAGTTGCCTTTGAGGTAGTCCCACAGGGCAACCACGTCATCGGCGCTGACGCCCGGCTGCAGGTTCTCGACTTCACGCCCTTCGAACGCCGCGAGCACCGCCTGGATGCGTTCATCGGTGAACGAATAGTCGAGCTTCTCCTGGTCGAAGTCTTCAAACCAGGCGTTGGACAGAATCTTCGCCACTTCGATTTCGCTGAACAGCTTCAGCTCCACCGGGAAGTTGGCGTCTGGGCTTGGCTTTGCCCAACGGCTGAAGCGGGTCACCAAACCGGTAGCTTCTTTACCCAGGCCGGTCGGGTTGACGTGCTCGATGAAGTCGAGGGTCTTGCCGCCGAAATCGGTTTCCAGGCGGCCGCGGGTGTCGGCCGCCAGGGCGGAAATCAGGTACGACTTACCGGCCTGCGACAGGCCGAAGAAGCCGATCACCATTGGCGTCGCGGCGGCGCGTTGCAGGTCGCGGGCACGGTTGCGGGCACGGTGCAGGCGCAGGTTCAGGCCATCGGCTTCGGCCTCGACACTGGCGGCGTTGCCACGTACCTGTTCGATCCACTGCAGGGCCTCGTCGGCGCCTTTGTGAACGGCGCTCCAAGCGCCCACCAGTTGTTGCTGCTTTGGCGTTAGATTGCTCATTTTCCTTTGACGTTCCCGCTGTCGAGCCAATAGTCACTGTCACTCAGGTTGCCGGTCGGCATGGTGTTGAGTGAGAGCTCAAGATCCCGTTCGAAGTCGAAGTCGGCATCCTGAATGTTCGATTTCAGATCAGAGATGATCAGCTTGTCGCTGACCAAGCCCTGCTCGAGCAGAATGTCCGATGGCTCATCGACGGCCAGGCGAATACGCAGCACCGGCGCTTCACCGCCCTTGCCGATGGACTGGGAGAAGTTGCGTTGCCCCTGTGGGGTGAAACGCAGGGTGTACAGCGGCGAGGCCGACCAGCGCTCGGCGGCCAGCTGGCGGTAGCCCAAGTGCATGTCACCACGCATCTCCAGCCACGGCGTGCCACGTTCTTCGCCTTCACCCACGATCGGCAGCTCGATGCGGCCCTTGTCGGACGTCAGGTTGTGGTACAGCACGTCGCCATGCTTGATGGTGCCGGCGTTATCGATCTGACCGAAGTGCTTGATGATCGAATACGGCTTGAGCATCGCGGTGCGGAAGTAGAAGTTCGGCACGCTGTGCTTGGCGCACAACAGGCAGATCATCGCACCGACCGACGCTGTGCTTTTCGGGTCGTCGATCAGGCCGTTCTTGTGGAACGGGTACCAGCCACCGGTGCGGTAGTTCTGCAGCGGCAGAATGCGCCCAGGCGGCAGCGGCAGGCGCTGGCGGATGAAGGTCTGAATGCCTGGCAGGCGCGATGGCCGACCGGTCAGCAGCAAGGCGTCACAGCTGTAGTGAGAGATCACTTCGCACAGCTCGCTGAGCACTTTGGTGATGTTGATCTGGCCGCCGATGAAGGCCAGGTGCACTTGTTCCAGGTCCAGTGCCAGCGGCGTGCTCATCAGGTCCAGGGTGCCGTCGCGGCCAACGTCGCGGCGAACCGCAGCATTGACGAACTCCAGCACACTGTCGTTGACCTGGGCATCGCCCAGCAGCTCGCGCCAGCTCTGCTCGGTCACCGTCAGTGGTGTTTCCGGGTCGTATTGCTCATAGGCTTTGAGCACCGCCAGGCCCAGCGGTACGAATACCTGCAGGTTGAGCTGCTGGCGCAGTACGCGTTCCTGAGCGCTGGCTTCGCCGTTGCCGCACAGGCGCGACATCAGTGCATCCGGGGCATAGACACCGGCGTCCTGCAGCGCGCGTTTGAACGACGGCAGGATGAACTCGCGGATCACGTCCAGCAGGATGTCGTCGCCAGCCACCTTGAAGCCGTCGCGGAAACGTTGCTCAGGCACGATGTGCACGTTGGCGCCGTTACCGCCGTTGTTGCCACGGTCCAGACGGTAGTCGGTGATCACCAGGTCAGTGGTACCGCCACCGATATCAATGGTGGCCAGGGTGATCTGTTCCGCTTCGGTTTTGTCTGGGCGTGCCAGGGTGGCGAAGAACTCTTCCGGGTGGCCGGCGAAGTTTTCGCTGATCTCGTTGTACAGGTACACCAACTGGCCGCAGCTGGCTTCGTCCCAGTCGACACGGATGCTCGGCAGCGGCGTACGCGGCTTGACGCTCTTGTCTTTGAACGGGTTGCTGTCGCCTTCGTGCCAGCCCAGGCTTTTCCACACCAGGCCAACAGCTTCGAACATGCGATTGCTGAGAATACTGCGTTCGGCCTGCGGCATGCCTGGCGGTACGGTCAGGGTAATGCTGTTGAGCATGCGCGGAGTGCGCGCGCGGCCTTGGCGCGAACGTTGTGCCGGGCTGTTGATCTGCGACAACGCCTGGGTGACCACTTCAGCGAGCATGAAGGTCATCAGGTTGCTGCGCGAATACAGCGACGAGAACGCCGACATGTCGTTTTTCGGTGGCAGGTACAGCGCCTGACCGAGGTCGTTGATCAGCGACGAGAATGGCGCGGCAATCGCTTCGGGCTCATCGCTGACCTTTTTGTTCGAAGTGTTGAAGCGCCAGCCGTGGCTGTAGGCTTTCTCGTCCCACAAGTAGCGTTTCGGGCTCGACAGGCCAGTGGAACCTTCGGTGCCACGGCGGCGGCTGGCCAAGCGGCCGGCTTCACCACCCACGCGGGCCAGGGTCGGCCACTGGAAGGCATCGTGACGGCCACTCTGGCTCGACCACTGATCGCTACCAAACGCGGCCTTGCTGAACTCCACGCGGCTTTCAAAGGCCTGGTTGTAGATCTGGTGCGGCTCGCTCAGGTCGCGCAGCTCCAGCACATAGTTGTTGAGCATGCCCGAACCGGCCTGAACGTGATCCTCGACGAGGATGCCGCAGGTGCGCGAGTTGCCGACGTCCAGTACCAGGTCGACCTTGATCGGCTGCACGACGCCTTGGGCATCGTTGGCGACCACTTTGATTTCCGGGATCTCGACCTTGGGCTTCTCGGTGCTTTGCTCGGCTGGAACCGGGCGGCGCAGCAGGCTCAAGAGGTTCAGGTAGTGAGCGATGTGGCGGTTGCCCTGCAGGTCACGGTCCAGACGCTCACGGGTCCACTCGGCGCGAGCTTCGGTGTACAGCTCAGTCAGCCATTCGCGGATCCAGTTGTTGGTCAGGAACCAGCCGTATTCACGCGCGCTGCAGGCCAGCTTGAAGGCCACACCGGAACGCACGTCTTCTTCGCTCGGGGCCAGGTAGGCGGCGCCATCGACGCTCTTCATGATGCGGCAGTCGAAGGCGATGGTCAGACGGTGCGTGTTGCCGTCGATATCCGGCTCGGGCAGTTTGACCAAGCGCATGCGCGACCAGTTATTCGGGCCTTCGTCGTAACGGTGAGGCGGCATGAAGCGCAGGAACGGAATTGGCAGCCAGACGCCATCGAACAGCTTCAGGCTCTCTTCCATGCTCAAGCGGAAGTGATTGTCTTCGGTGGAGTCGAACTCGACCTGAACCATTTTGTCTGGCTCGGGTTCGTAGAAGTCCTTGTACTCCTTGGACCACAGCAGGCGGGTCGGGACCATGCCGTTGTTGAGCTGGACGAACTTGCCGGCCTGCTCATCAGGGCCCAGGCGCAGGGCGAAGTCCATGAACTGGATGCCGCTATCGCTGACCAGCGTGACCGTTTCTTCGAACTGAGTGATTTCAGGCAACATCTTCTGCGCTTCTCGTGTTATTGGCCGGCTTGATTCATCAGCATCTTGAACTCGTCCGCGCCGTAGTTACCGGAGCAGTCGGCGATGCTTTGAGCGCCTGGTTTGCAATTCACTTGGGGGAGTTCGTAGCTGCTACCGTCAGCACAGGCCGCTTGGCCATTGTTGGTAATCGACAGCGTGCCGCCATCCATTGCCGCCGCCACAGGTGCTTTACAGCTCACGCCATCGGAGCGGCTGACCGTGGCCTCACCTTTGCCGTTCTGGAAGTCGTACTTCAGGCGCAGCGGCTTGCCGGTACCCACTTCCTGAATGCCCGCACCGTTGTATTTGCCGTTGAGGAAGTCGGCGGCACCGTTGCCGACATTCGGCGGGATGGTCAGCTGTGATGGCTGTGCGGCTGGCTCTGGCGGCAGCTCTGGCGGGGCAGGCGGCTGCTGGTCAGCCGGGGTTTCCGCTGGCGCTGGCTGCTGATCGGCAGGCGGTTGCTCGGCAGCGGGTTCGCCGTTGTTCGCGCCAGGTGCCTGAGGTGGTTCTATTACCGGTGCACCAGCGGTGCCAGCCTCGGGTGCGCCCGAGGTAGTGGGCACGCTGCCGCCAGCTGGCAACGTCACGCCAGTGCCGTTGTTTGCACCGACAAGCTGGCCCGTAGTTGCAGGCAGACCGTTACCTGTTGGCAGTGTGGTTGTAGGTAGAGTTGGGTCCAGTTGGATGTCCGGCTTGTTGAAATCGCCGAGCGGCAAACCGCCCAGGCCCATGCCCGGCCAGCAACTGCGCAGCCCGAACAGCAATAGGGCAAGCAGCAACAGCAAAGCCAGCAGCCACAACAAGTACCGCCACCAAGGGCGTTTGACCACTTCGGTGACCACCGGGGCAACGGTAGGTTGTGGGGGTGGCGCCAGCGGAGCGACAGGCGCAGGCGCTACCGGCTCGGCGACCTTCGGTGTGCTTGGGTACAGGCAATGCAACGGCTGACGGCTGCGCTCGGCACCGGCATGAATAAAGCCCCAGAAAGTCAGGACTGGTTTGCCGTCGACCAGGTACACATAGTTTTCATCGGGGAAGGGCACCACACAGGTCAGCAGCTTGCCGAACACCGTGCGATCACCTTGAGCGCCGGGCTTACTGCCGGGCAGCGGCTGGCCATTGGCGTCGAGGCCGAGAAACTCGTTGCTCAGTTCGTTGATTCGACTTTGCAGCAGTTCGAGCTCTGCGCGGGCAGGGGCGCGCTCTTCTTCGGTCGCGCTGCTCCAGGGAATCACATCGCCCAAGCGGTCGCTGTACCAGTCGATCTTGCTGCCGAGCTCATCGGTTTGCGGAATGGCCAAGTGCTCGACCAGCCCCGGATGATTGGGGTTTTTCCGCCGAATCGCTTCACGAAGCTGCAATGCAGCCCGGTAAACCGGCTGACCGGTTTCCCCCAGCGCAGTGAATTGTTCACTTTTGCCGCTGCGTAGCAATACTCCGCGCATCCTTGATCTACCTTCTCGCTCTTCCGATAAGCAACGGGCGGCTCTAAATAGAGACGCCCGAAATGTCGTGCAACACTAACGGCATGAGCAGAAGTCGTCAATTCAAACGGATGGCAATTTGCTATTGGTCTGACACCGCCGCCTGTGGGAGCGGGCTTGCCCCGCGAAGCGGTGTGCCTGACAGCCCGCAATCGCGGGTCAAGCCCGCTCCCACAGAGTGTCCGCATGGCCCATTTTCATCTCCGGTAGGAGCGGGCTTGCCCCGCGAGACGATGTGACTGTGAGCCCGCAGTCGCGGGTCAAGCCCGCTCCCACAGAGTGTCCGCATGGCCCATTTTCATCCCGGTAGGAGCGGGCTTGCCCCGCGAGACGATGTGACTGTGAGCCCGCAATCGCGAATCAAGCCCACTCCCACAGAGTGTCCGCATGGCCCATTTTCATCCCCGGTAGGAGCGGGCTTGCCCCGCGAAGCAATGTGCCTGACAGCCTGCAATCGCGGGTCAAGCCCGCTCCCACAGCAAGCCCGCTCCCACCGGTGGTTGCTAGCTGTTCATTTGGTCCATGGCCTGCTCTTCTATGCCCTCAAGCAAGGCCTCAACCAACCCCTTGGCCATCTCCACCGAATGAAGGGTCGACCACAAGAAGTTCTTGCTGTCCGGATGGATGTCATCGAGCGCTTTAGCACCCGTGTCGTAAGCACAGCTCAGATACAAAGAGGCATGTACCAGCGCATCATGAGCAGCGATGCCGGAACAAACGGAAAACAGAGGAGAGTGCCCCGCCGGGCAACAGCCGAAGATTGATTGTGCGGTAGTTGTAGAGGCTTGAAGCGGTGGATCAGGAACAATTTTTTTCATGTCATCACTCGCAAGTGGAGCTGACACCATCATTCGTTACCACACGGATGGGTGGCAGCTGTACACGGGGTGGTAAACCAGGAGCGAGTATTCCCAGCAGGCCCGAAAGCCTCCCGCGTACAGCCGCCATAGACTGCACAGAAACATCGCCTGTCCGGGTTACCACACCCGATCACCGAGTTTTCGGTGACGAGCTGGAGCCTAGTGGTAAGCATTCCTATGGACAAGCAGATGGGCATCGACAGACTCGGTAGGGTATTTCCTAGGACGTGATGTCAGCCAGTATTTTCGGTACATCGACATAAAATCTGACATTCTTCGCTTCGCTTGCTGCCTGTAAACTCCGCCAAGCACCGCCGCAGGCGGCTTGTTCATTGATGACGCGTGTGAGGATAGAGAATGAGTCTCTGGGATGACCTGAAAAAGAAAGCCGTCGACGCCAACCCCGAATTGGCTGCCAAAGCGGCCCAGGCACTGACCAAAGCCAAGGAGCTGGCAGTCGAGGCTGGCCAGAAGGCTGCGCCGGTCCTTAAAGAAGCAGGTGAGAAAGCTGCCGCCTACGCCAACGAGAAGACCCCGATCCTCAAAGCCCAGGCACTCAAAGCCATCGAAGACGCCAAGGTGCGTCGCGCCGAGCTCAAGGAGCGCGCCAAGCACGACAAGGCCGCGCGCGATGAAATGATCCGCACCATGTACGACATCAGCCTGTCAGCCGAAGACCCGAACTTCATCGACGAGCCGTTCAACCACTTCGACCGCCAACTGTGTTTCTTCATCTTCAGCGGTGAGGTACTCGACAGCCAGAAGCGCAACCAGACCCACCTCAGCGCCAGCCATTCGCACAGCTCCGGTGGCGGCTACATTGCCAATGGTTACGGCTCGATTGGTGGTAGCTCATCGTCGATGCATGTCAGCAGTCACAACGTGCAAGAGCATGAGTTCTGGGTGCGTTTGGACAATGGCAAGGAAGCGTGCTTTCAGTTTTCCAACAGCAACGTGCGCATTCGTGAAGGGCAGTACATCAGCATGGTGTTCGCGCGCCCGGCTGACAGCCAGAACGGAAGAATGGTTACGCTTTACAACCACAACGCCGAGGCCAATTACAACATCGCCTCACCGGCCACGATCAACCAGATGTTCAACCTGTACACGGTAGAGCCTGGGCTGTTCAACAAAACCGAAGTCACCAACACGCGCAATCGCCTGCTGCAGGAGCTGGACAAGCGCTTGGGGCAGTTGGCCCGCTATTCGGCGATTCACGGCAAAGCGCCGGTGCAAGGCCAATTGGAATAGGCTTTCGGTGGGTGGGAGCGGGCTTGCCCCGCGATAGCGATTCGTCAGTCACATTGCATCGCGGGGCAAGCCCGCTCCCACAGAGCAAGGCAGTTGCTTCCATACAGGCATAAAAAAAGGCCCAGGTTTTCACCTGGGCCTTTTCATCTATATGGCGCACTCGGCGGGATTCGAACCCACGACCCCTGCCTTCGGAGGGCAGTACTCTATCCAGCTGAGCTACGAGTGCAACGCGGGCGCCATGATACCCATCTAGACTGACGGCGTCCATCGCCAGAAATGGCTGTGTTCGATTTTGCACACGCAGGGCGCGAGCGGTGACGTTGATCCGAAAAAGGTCGCCGTATGGCGCTTTTTGTTCTTTTTTTCGAACACCCTATTGTCCTTTTCTGTCGTAGCTCCTAGGATTCGTTTGAGATTTCAAACGCTCTCCTTTTTCTACAATCAATAATTCGCGCCGTGTCTGTACGGTGCCGTTAAGGAAGCCGACATGCAGCTTAAAGATGCCCAGTTGTTCCGCCAGCAAGCCTTTATCGATGGCGTGTGGTTGGACGCGGACAACGGTCAGACCATCAAGGTCAACAACCCGGCTACCGGCGAGATCATCGGCACTGTGCCGAAGATGGGCGCTGCCGAAACCCGTCGTGCTATCGAAGCCGCCGACAAGGCCCTGCCGGCCTGGCGCGCGCTGACCGCCAAAGAACGTGCGGGCAAGCTGCGTCGTTGGTTCGAATTGATGATTGAGCATCAGGACGACCTGGCGCGTCTGATGACCACCGAACAAGGTAAGCCACTGGCCGAAGCCAAGGGCGAGATCGTTTACGCCGCTTCCTTCATCGAGTGGTTCGCTGAAGAAGCCAAGCGCGTTTACGGCGACACCATTCCTGGCCACCAGCCAGACAAGCGCCTGATCGTGATCAAGCAGCCTATCGGCGTTACTGCGGCAATCACCCCGTGGAACTTCCCGGCGGCGATGATCACCCGTAAAGCCGGCCCGGCCCTGGCCGCTGGCTGCACCATGGTGCTCAAGCCTGCTTCGCAAACCCCGTACTCGGCCCTGGCCCTGGTTGAGCTGGCCACCCGCGCCGGTATCCCGGCTGGCGTGCTGAGCGTTGTCACCGGCAGTGCTGGCGACATCGGCAGCGAGCTGACTGGCAACCCGATCGTGCGCAAGCTGTCGTTCACCGGCTCGACCGAAATCGGTCGTCAGCTGATGGCCGAATGCGCCAAAGACATCAAGAAGGTTTCCCTGGAGCTGGGCGGTAACGCACCGTTCATCGTGTTCGACGACGCTGACCTGGATAAGGCCGTTGAAGGCGCGATCATCTCCAAGTACCGCAACAACGGCCAGACCTGCGTTTGCGCCAACCGTATCTACGTGCAAGACGGCGTTTACGACGCCTTCGCCGAGAAGCTCAAGGCTGCTGTAGCCAAGCTGAAAATCGGTAACGGCCTGGAAGACGGCACCACCACCGGTCCGCTGATCGATGGCAAAGCCGTAGCCAAGGTTCAGGAGCACATCGCTGACGCCGTTGAAAAAGGCGCTCAGGTGCTGACTGGCGGCAAGCTGATCGAAGGCAACTTCTTTGAGCCGACCGTGCTGGTCAACGTGCCGAACAACGCTGCTGTGGCCAAGGAAGAAACCTTTGGCCCGCTGGCTCCACTGTTCCGTTTCAAGGACGAGGCTGAAGTTATTGCCATGTCCAACGATACCGAGTTTGGTCTGGCCTCGTACTTCTATGCCCGCGACATGAGCCGTGTGTTCCGTGTTGCTGAAGCGCTGGAGTACGGCATGGTCGGTATCAACACCGGTCTGATCTCCAACGAAGTCTCGCCGTTCGGCGGTATCAAGGCCTCGGGCCTGGGCCGCGAAGGTTCCAAGTACGGCATTGAGGACTACCTGGAAATCAAATACCTGTGCATCAGCATCTGATCGCAGCGTAAGGCTTTACCTCTGCCAGCGGGGCGCGAGAGCGACGTCTCGCTGGCCTTTTTACACCGTACACCCAGTGGCCTGGGCCCCTGCAGCAGTCGATCAACGCATGCTGCCTGCAGTTGAATACCGGCCACCTGACTTGAATCGCGCCGCCTCGTGTGTGGCGAATTGAGGACACTATGAGCAAGACCAACGAATCTTTGATGCAACGCCGTGTAGCCGCTGTTCCACGCGGTGTTGGCCAGATCCACCCGATTTTCGCCGACTCGGCCAAGAACGCTACCGTTACCGACGTTGAAGGCCGCGAGTTCATCGACTTCGCTGGCGGTATCGCGGTACTGAACACCGGTCACGTGCATCCAAAGGTTATCGCTGCTGTTGAAGCCCAACTGCACAAGCTGACCCACACCTGCTTCCAGGTGCTGGCGTACGAACCGTACGTAGAAGTCTGCGAGAAGATCAACGCTCGCGTTCCAGGCGACTTCGCCAAGAAAACCCTGCTGGTTACCACCGGTTCCGAAGCCGTTGAGAACGCCATCAAGATCGCTCGTGCCGCTACCGGCCGTGCTGGTGTGATCGCTTTCACCGGTGCTTACCACGGCCGTACCATGATGACCCTGGGTCTGACCGGTAAAGTCGTTCCTTACTCGGCCGGCATGGGCCTGATGCCAGGCGGCATCTTCCGTGCGCTGTACCCGAACGCACTGCACGGCGTGAGCATCGACGATTCGATCGCTTCGATCGAGCGTATCTTCAAGAACGACGCTGAAGCCCGTGACATCGCTGCAATCATCCTCGAGCCAGTTCAGGGCGAAGGTGGTTTCTACGTTGCACCTAAAGAGTTCATGCAGCGTCTGCGTGCTCTGTGTGACCAGCACGGCATCCTGCTGATCGCTGACGAAGTACAGACTGGCGCTGGCCGTACCGGCACCTTCTTCGCCATGGAGCAGATGGGCGTTGCCCCAGACCTGACCACCTTCGCTAAATCCATCGCTGGTGGCTTCCCACTGGCCGGTGTTTGCGGCAAGGCCGAATACATGGACGCTATCGCTCCAGGCGGCCTGGGTGGCACCTACGCCGGTAGCCCGATCGCTTGCGCCGCGGCCCTGGCCGTAATGGAAGTGTTCGAAGAAGAGAAACTGCTGGAGCGCAGCCAAGCTGTTGGCGAGCGCCTGGTCGCTGGCCTGAAGAAGATCCAGGACAAGCACCCGATCATCGGTGAAGTGCGTGCTCTGGGCTCGATGATCGCTGTTGAAGTCGTCGAGAAAGCTGGTTCCCTGACGCCTAACGCTGCTGCCGTCGCCTCGGTTGTTGCCAAGGCTCGCGACAAGGGTCTGATCCTGCTGTCGTGCGGCACCTACGGCAACGTCCTGCGTATCCTGGTTCCGCTGACCTCGCCTGATGAGCAACTGGACAAAGGTCTGGCAATCATCGAAGAGTGCTTCGCAGAACTTGCGTAAACTGTGACGCACTAGAAGAAAAACCCGCTTCGGCGGGTTTTTTTTCGACTAAAGGAAGGCAACAAGGCTAAGGTTGCCAGTAAGGAGACACCTTGGAAGGTGCGCGGGATTGCGTGTCGTGAATTATCGGAGAGTCATGTATGAGCATTACCAACCTACCCACAGCACCCTGTGTGTTGATTGCCGAGGGCGATCCCTGGGTTCGGGAGATGCTCAGTCAGATGTTGCTCAGTGTGCGTTGCGACGCACGTGTGCAAGTGTGTGCCGATGGCTCTCAGGCGCTGGCGGCGCTGTCTTGCCAGCCTGATCTGATCATTGCCGCGCGCGAACTGCCGGGTGGCGATGGCCTGGACTTGCTTCGCAGGGTGCGCGCCAAAGGCCGCGAAACGGTGCTGCCCTTCATCCTGATGAGCAACCGCAGTGACAGCGCCAGCGTGCGTGAAGCGCTGCCGTATGCCCCTACGGCGTACTTGAGCAAGCCGTTGAACATGGACTCTTTGCGTCATCGCCTGGAAGACTTGTTGGTCAAGGTCGGTGAGGAAATCGCTTGCCCGGTGCCGCCGCTACAGCCGGGTATGACCTTGGCGCGGTTTCTTGAAGGGCGCCGAGCCACGGCAGATGGCGGGCCTTTGCTGGCTGATGTGCAGCAGGCGATCAAGCGCAGTCTGAATCCGCAGGGGCTCAACCTCAAAACCTTGGAAGAAGAAATTCGCAACGACCCGCAGATTACTGCGGTGTTGATCGCGGCGGCTAACAGCGCAGCGCTGCACCGTGACGGTGCGGTGCAGACGTTGATGCAGGCATTGCACAAGTTGGGCACTACCCAGAGCATGAACCTGATCCTGGGGCTGGCGCTCAAGCGCAGTGCCAAGCTCAGTGACCCGCTGTTGTCTGGCCGGGCCGAGCATTTCTGGGAACTGTCACTGCATGCCGCCGAATACGCGCGCACCCTGGCGCGCATGCTTGAACTGGATCAGGAGCGTTGCTACTGCGCCGGGCTGCTGCACTGCCTGGGCGATCTGGCGCTGCTGCGTTGCCTGCAGGAATGGCGCTTGTCTGGCGGAGAGCTGGATGAGGACAGCATTGAGTTGTCGCTCAATGAGTTCGGTGCGGCCTTCGGCTCAGCACTGCGCACGCGCTGGCGGTTGCCGCTGGAGCTGCGCGAGCTGATTGCGGCGATCTACCAGTTGGGCGGTGGGGTGTATTCGCGAGAAGCACTGGTGATGAACCTGGCCGGGCAACTGGCGCGGCTGCCGGCGGATCAGGGGCTGGAAGCGTTGGCAGACAGCAGGACGGCGCGGTTGCTCAAGGTCGGGATGGCGGAGCTGAGCAAACTGCGCAAAGTTTGAGAGGCGTGGTGTGGGAGCGGGCTTGCCCCGCGATTGCAGTTTGTCAGTCATAACGCATCGCGGGGCAAGCCCGCTCCTACAGCCCCGATCAGCCGATCACAATCTGATTCTTTCCCTGACGCTTGGCCTGGTACATCGCCGCATCCGCGCGGGCAAACAGGTTGTCCACTGACTCATCTGCCTCGGTGATCCCTGTCAGCCCCTGGCTCGCTGTCACGCTGAAGCGCTGGTCGTCATGGGTAAACCCCAGGCGCTGAATTTCCCGCTGCAAACGCTCGGCAATCTGCTGGGCGATCTGCGGGGTACACCCCGGAAACACCGCCGCGAACTCTTCACCACCAATGCGCCCGAACAGGTCGCCACGGCGCAGTACCGCCTTGCCGGTGTCGGCTATGCGCTGCAGTACGTAATCGCCTTCCTGATGGCCGTAGGTGTCGTTGATCTGTTTGAAGTCATCGATGTCCAGCAGCAAGAAGGCCAGCGGCGTTTGCTCCCGCTGTGCGCTGTCGAAGGCTTCCTGGGCGCAGTCGAAAAAGTGCCGCCGGTTGCTGCTCTGGGTCAGCACGTCGGTGGTCGCCAAGTGCTGGAGTTCATGCTCCAGCTGTTTTTTCTCGGTGATGTCTTCGGCCATACCAACCACGATCACCCGATGGTTGTTGTCGGCTTGCTGGTTGATGAAGCATTTGTCGCTGAGCCAGCGCACCTTGCCATCGGCGTCGATGATGCGGTACTCGCGGTCTTCCACTGCACCTTTGACCAGCACTTCGGCCAGGCTGCGTTCGGCATACTCCAGGTCGTCGGGGTAGATGCTGTCGCGCCACTCGTTGTAATCGGCCAGCAGCAGGCCAGCCGGGCGACCGAAAATGCGTTCATAGGCGGGGCTTACATAAAGCACTTGGCGCGATTCCCAATCGAATGCCCAGAGCACGGCGTTGACGCTGTCGAGCAGCGAGCTGAACAGCTGCTCGCGTTCGCTCAGGCGTGCGACTTCGCCTTGCGCGTGCATCAGCGCGAGTAGGGTTTGGGCCGCTTCCGGTGGCTCATTACAAGGTGGGGACGTCGGTTTCTTATTGACCATTTGCGCGGAACTTCTCACACAGAGGCGGGCGGCCACGACCCGGCCCGCCACGCAGGCGTTAAGCCAGTCAGAGTAAGAATAGGCGGTGAAGTTCCAGGCAGCGCGCCCCGGGCTGGGGCGCGCCGATCAACGGCATCAGGCCAGGGCAGGGCGCAGGGAGTAGGTTTTCAGCTGGGCGGCGAAGTCGCGTAGCGACTGGATGCCACTGGCTTCAGCTTCGTGTACCCAGTCTTTCATGGCCGCCAGCATGTCGTGACCATTGGAGCTGGTGCGTAGCCAGATTTGCTGCAGGGCCAGGCGCTTTTCGTAGATGGTCTTGAGGGCCTGGCTGTGCTCCAGCATGTTTTGAATGCGCAGGTGATGGCGCTCTTCGAGCAGGCTGGTTTCCCGCGACAGCAGGCGTTTGGCACGGCGGAACTGATGGCGCACCGAATCGTCGACCCGCGCCAGCTCTTGCTTGACCAGCGGCGCGATCACCAGCTTGCGGTACTGGGCCATGATCTGGAAGCGGTTGTTGAGGATCGCCATGGCGGTGTCCATGTCGAGCTGGCCTTTGCCTTCGACCCGGTGGGCGATAGGCGCGACACGCTGCACCTTGGCCAGGCGCAGGGCGCAGAACAGCTTGATCCAGGCCCAACCCATGTCGAACTCCCAGCGCTTGACCGACAGCTTGGCCGAGTTCGGGTAGGTGTGGTGGTTGTTATGCAGCTCTTCGCCGCCGACGATGATGCCCCAGGGCACCAGGTTGGTGGCGGCGTCACGGCATTCGAAGTTGCGATAGCCCACAGCATGGCCAAGGCCGTTAATAACGCCTGCGGCCCAGAATGGAATCCACATCATCTGCACGGCCCAGATGGTGATGCCGGCGGTGCCGAACAGCAGCAGGTCGATCACGGCCATCAGGACGATACCGCCGAGCTTGTAGCGCGAGTACAGATTGCGCTCGATCCAGTCTTCAGGGCAGTTCTTGCCGTAAATCCGCAGGGTTTCCGGGTTTTGCGCTTCTTCGCGGTACAGCTCGGCACCTTTGCGCAGTACGGTGGACAAGCCTTTGATCACCGGGCTGTGCGGGTCGTCGACGGTTTCGCATTTGGCGTGGTGCTTGCGGTGGATAGCCGTCCACTCACGGGTGTTCTGTGCCGTGGTCAGCCACAGCCAGAAGCGGAAAAAGTGCTTGAGCCCTGCATTCAGTTCCAGCGAGCGGTGGGCGGAATAGCGGTGCAAGTAGACGGTGACACTGACGATGGTCACGTGGGTCATGACCAGGGTAACTGCCAGCAGTTGCCAGGCTGACAAGTTGAGTAAACCTTGGTACCACATAGGCGAAAGGGCCCTCTAGAACTTAAGGAACAGCGGGAAGCATTATCCCCGCACATACAAATAAAACCAGTCGGCCTTTTAGATAGGAAGTCACGGGATGTTTCTACCCTATAATCCCCAAATATTTTTTGTGGGCTTGTCTGCACGTTATGTCTGCTTCAATTCGAGATGCCTTGCGCATGGCTGCGCTGTACCTGGTTTTGTCTGTGCTGTGGCTGGCACTCTCTGATCAAATATTGAGCAGCCTTTTCGATAACCCGCAGCAATTGGCCCGTTGGCAATTGCTCAGTGCCTATGTCTGGGTGCTGTGTAGTGCCATGCTGATTTTCACCTCGCGTGCCCGCCTGTTGACCTTCATCGGTGTTGGCGCGCGCTTGCGTCGCGAAGACCGCGAGCGCCTGCGCATGGCGGCGGCGGTGTTCGACAGCACCCTTGAAGGGGTGCTGGTGACTGACCGTGACGGTGTGATCGTGCATGTGAACCGTGCGTTTATGCGCATCACCGGCTACGAAAAAGATGAAGTCATCGGCGAGCGCCCGAACAAGTTCAAATCCGGGCGGCATGGCCCGGCGTTCTACCAGCAGATCTACGCCTCCCTGGCCGAAACGGGTGAGTGGAGCGGCGAGATCTGGAACCGGCGCAAAAGTGGAGAGGTGTATCCACAATGGCAGACCATTTGCTCGATCCGTGATGACAGCGGTGAGGTCAGCCACTATGTGGCGGTGTTCAGCGATATCAGTGTCATCAAGCACACCGAGAGTGAATTGGCGTACCTGGCCCACCATGACCCGCTTACCGACCTGCCAAACCGCCTGCTGTTCAGTGACCGGGCCGAGCAGGCGCTGGCTGCCGCTCAGGCAAACAAGCGTGGCTGTGCCTTGTTGTTGATGGACCTGGACCATTTCCAGAGCATCAACGACGGCCTTGGCCACAATGTAGGCGACCAGTTGCTCAAGGCGGTGGGCGAGCGCCTCAAGGATTTGCTCGGCAACGGAATGACCCTGGCGCGCCTGGGCGGTGACGAGTTTGCCGTGCTGACCGAACAATGCCCGCAAGTTGGCCACGCTGCGGCACTGGCACAAAACATCATCGATGCGATGAAGCAGCCTTTTGAGATCGACAATCAGCGTTTGTTCGTCGGTGTCAGCATTGGCATCAGCCTGTTCCCCAGCGATGCCCTGAGTGCTGAGCAATTGCTGCGCAATGCCGACTCGGCGTTGTTTACCGCCAAGGCTGCTGGGCGCGCCGCTTATGCCTTGTACACCGAAGAAATGACTGCCCACGCCCAGCAGCGCGTTGAAACAGCGGCAGAACTGCGTCGAGCGCTGGAGCAGGAAGAGCTGCGGGTCTTCTACCAGCCGGTGCACGACCTCAGCAGCGGCGCCATGATCGGTGTCGAGGCGTTGGTGCGCTGGCAGCATCCAGAGCGCGGCCTGGTGCCGCCGGGGGAGTTTATTCCGATTGCCGAGCGCACCGGTTTGATCGCCGATATCGACAACTGGGTGTTGCATCAGGCCTGTGCGCAGATGGTGCAGTGGCAGGCTGACGGGCGGCCGCTGCAATTTGTGGCGGTGAACATTTCCAGCCGCCTGTTCGGCCATCGCGAGCTTTTCCAGAAAGTCGCCAAGGTGCTGCATGACACCGGCCTGGACCCGGCAATGCTGGAGCTGGAGGTCACCGAAAGTGCCGTCATGGAAGACCCGGAGATCGCCCTGGAACAGTTGCATCGTCTGCGTGAGTTGGGCCTGCGTCTGGCGATCGACGACTTTGGTACGGGCTATTCGTCGCTGTTGCGGCTCAAGCGCCTGCCAGTGCAGAAGCTCAAGATCGATCAGGGCTTTGTCGCGGGCTTGCCGTGTGACGACGACGATGTGGCGATTGTTCGGGTGATCATTGCCTTGGGTAACAGCATGGGCATGCAGGTGCTTGCCGAAGGTATCGAGCAGGGTGAGCAAGCCCGGTTCTTGCTCGAACATGGCTGTCAGCTGGGGCAGGGCTACTGGTTTGGACGGCCGGTTCCGGCGCATCAGTTGGGCTGATCGCATCACGCTGGTAGGAGCGGGCTTGCCCCGCGATAGCGGTTTGTCAGGCACATCGCAATCGCGGGGCAAGCCCGCTCCTGCTGTTGTATTTTGGTTATATAAAAATTCTTAAATAGTATTTTTAAGAATATTCAAGCGCCCCTAAGATTGCCCTCAAGCCAGGTGCAGTCTTCCCCCTTCACGCAACTGCACGGCACCTTTTCTCATAGGAGCACGAGCATGAGCGCATCTCTGCGTAGCGTTGACGGTCAGGACGAAGCCACCATTCTGCGCGAAATCCAGAGCGCCCTGCGCGACCTGCGATTTGGCGCGGTGGAGATCACCGTGCACAACGCTCAGGTTGTGCAAATCGAGCGCAAAGAAAAATTCCGCCTGCAGAACCCCGGCCACAAGCCTTCCTGACCCTCTCTGTGAGAGCGGGCTTGCCCCGCGATCAACGCCACCTAATTAAAAAAATAGCCAAATCGGGAGCTTCACCATGTCCATCCGCCGTTATGCCCTGGCAGCCCTCGCCAGCGCCGTTTTTGCCGGTTCCGCCATCGCCAAGGACTACGAGTTGCTGAACGTGTCCTACGATCCGACCCGTGAGCTGTATCAGCAGTACAACGCCGAGTTCATCAAGCATTGGCAGCAGGCTCATCCGGACGACAAGGTGAAGATCCAGCAATCCCACGGTGGCTCGGGCAAGCAGGCGCGGGCGGTGATCGACGGCCTGCGCGCTGACGTGGTGACCCTGGCCCTGGCCGGTGACATCGACGAAGTCGCCAAGCTTGGCAAAACCCTGCCGGACAACTGGCAGACCCGCCTGCCGGACGCCAGCACGCCGTACACCTCGACCATCGTGTTCCTGGTGCGCAAGGGCAACCCCAAAGGCATTAAGGACTGGGGCGATCTGGTCAAAAATGACGTGTCGGTGATTACCCCGAACCCGAAAACCTCCGGCGGTGCGCGCTGGAACTTCCTCGCCGCCTGGGCCTACGGCCTGAAAACCGGTGGCAGCGAAGCCAAGGCCCAGGAATACGTGAAAGAGCTGTTCAAGCGTGTACCAGTGCTGGATACCGGTGCCCGTGGTTCGACCATTACCTTCGTCAACAACGGTCAGGGTGATGTGTTGCTGGCCTGGGAAAACGAAGCCTTCCTGGCCCTCAAGGAAGAGGGGGGTGCCGACAAGTTCGATATCGTCGTACCGTCGCTGTCGATTCTCGCCGAGCCGCCAGTAGCGGTGGTCGACAAGAATGCGCAGAAGAAAGGCAACGAGAAAATCGCCGAAGAATACCTGAAGTACTTGTACAGCCCGGCCGGGCAGAAGATCGCAGCAGAGAACTTCTACCGCCCGCGTGATGAGAAAGTCGCCGCCGAATATGCCAAGCAGTTCCCGAAACTGGATCTGGTAACTATCGACAAAGACTTCGGTGGCTGGAAGACTGCGCAGCCCAAGTTCTTTAACGATGGTGGTGTGTTCGACCAGATCTACACGGCTCAGTAACTCAGGGTCGTCAGGATAATCGCCGTTCAGTAGCCAGCATGGGCCCGGGATTTGTCCCGGGCTTCGTGCGTTCAACCAGGGACCTTTATGTCACGTCGTATCTCCCCCGTCATACCCGGCTTCGGGCTGACGCTGGGTTACACCTTGGTGTACCTCAGTCTGATTGTGCTCATACCGCTGGCGGCCATGTTCATACATGCCTCCCAGCTCACCTGGGAGCAGTTCTGGGCCATTGTCAGTGCGCCGCGTGTGCTCGCTGCACTGAAGCTGAGTTTCGGTACTGCCCTCTTCGCCGCCATCATCAACGGCATCATCGGTACTTTGCTGGCCTGGGTTCTGGTGCGTTACACCTTCCCGGGACGCAAGATCATCGAGGCGATGATCGACCTGCCATTCGCCTTGCCTACTGCCGTAGCGGGTATCGCCCTGACGGCGCTGTATGCACCTGCAGGTCTGGTCGGGCAGTTCGCGACCGATCTGGGCTTCAAGATTGCCTACACCCCCTTGGGTATCACCCTGGCGTTGACCTTCGTGACCTTGCCGTTCGTGGTGCGTACGGTGCAGCCGGTACTGGCGGATATTCCCCGCGAAGTCGAAGAAGCCGCCGCTTGCCTGGGCGCCAAGCCGCTGCAGGTGTTCCGTTATGTGCTGTTGCCGGCACTGCTGCCTGCCTGGCTGACCGGCTTTGCCCTGGCCTTTGCGCGTGGCGTGGGTGAGTACGGTTCGGTGATTTTCATCGCCGGTAACATGCCGATGAAAACCGAGATCCTGCCGCTGCTGATCATGGTCAAACTCGACCAATACGACTACACCGGCGCCACTGCCATCGGCGTGTTGATGCTGGTGGTTTCCTTCATCCTGTTGCTGCTGATCAACTTGTTGCAGCGGCGCATTGAAACCCCTTGAAGGAGGCCACCTCTATGTCTGCAACTTCAATTGGTGCGGCTGCTTCGGCCAATGCTGCGCGGCGTGGCAGCGCGACTTCACGGCGCATTCTGATCGGCCTCGCCTGGTTGATCTTTGCGCTGTTTCTGTTGCTGCCACTGGTTATCGTGGTGTCCCAGGGCTTGAAAATGGGCCTGGGTACTTTCTTCGAAGCGATCTTCGAACCTGATGCAATCTCGGCCTTGAAGCTGACCCTTATTGCCGTGGCCATCTCGGTGCCACTGAACCTGGTGTTCGGTGTCAGTGCGGCCTGGTGCGTGAGCAAGTACAACTTCCGCGGCAAGAGTATTCTGGTGACGCTGATCGACTTGCCGTTCTCGGTGTCGCCGGTGATTGCCGGTCTGGTCTATGTGCTGATGTTCGGTGCCCAAGGCCTGTTCGGGCCGTGGCTGCAGGATCACGATATTCAGATCGTCTTCGCTTTGCCGGGGATCGTGCTGGCGACCATCTTCGTTACCGTGCCCTTTGTGGCCCGTGAGCTGATCCCGCTGATGCAAGAGCAGGGTACTCAGGAAGAAGAAGCGGCACGCCTGCTGGGTGCCAACGGCTGGCAGATGTTCTGGCACGTGACCCTGCCCAACATCAAATGGGGCCTGATCTATGGCGTGGTGCTGTGTACCGCGCGGGCGATGGGTGAGTTTGGTGCGGTGTCAGTGGTTTCCGGGCACATTCGCGGGGTGACCAACACCTTGCCGTTGCACGTCGAGATCCTCTACAACGAATACAACCACGTCGCCGCCTTTAGTGTGGCCAGCCTGTTGCTGATCCTGGCGCTCTTTATCCTGCTGCTCAAGCAGTGGAGCGAGTCTCGCATTAACCGCCTGCGCCACAGCGCAGCGGAGGAATAATTCATGTCGATCGAAGTTCGTAATGTCAGCAAGCGCTTCAACGCTTTCCAGGCCCTGGACAGCATCAACCTGGATATTCACAGCGGTGAGCTGGTAGCACTGCTGGGCCCGTCCGGCTGCGGTAAAACCACCCTGTTGCGGATTATCGCCGGGCTGGAAACCCCAGATCAGGGCAGCATCGTTTTCCACGGTGAAGATGTGTCTGGCCACGACGTGCGTGACCGTAACGTCGGTTTCGTGTTCCAGCACTACGCGCTGTTCCGTCACATGAGCGTGTTCGACAACGTCGCGTTCGGTTTGCGCATGAAGCCTAAGAGCGAGCGCCCGAGCGAGAGCAAAATTGCCGAGAAGGTCCATGAGCTGCTGAACATGGTGCAGCTCGACTGGCTCAATGATCGTTACCCGGAGCAGCTGTCTGGTGGCCAGCGTCAGCGTATCGCCCTGGCCCGTGCACTGGCGGTGGAGCCCAAGGTGCTGCTGCTCGATGAACCGTTCGGTGCCCTCGATGCCAAAGTGCGCAAAGAGCTGCGCCGCTGGCTGGCGCGCCTGCACGAAGACATCAACCTGACCTCGGTATTCGTGACCCACGACCAGGAAGAAGCGATGGAAGTCGCTGACCGTATCGTGGTGATGAACAAGGGCGTGATCGAGCAAATCGGTTCGCCGGGTGAGGTTTACGAGAACCCGGCCAGCGATTTCGTTTACCACTTCCTCGGCGATTCCAACCGTCTGCACCTGAGCGAAGGCCATCACGTACTGTTCCGACCGCACGAAGTGTCGCTCTCGCGTCATGAGATCGAAGGCCACCATGCGGCCGAAGTGCGCGACATCCGCCCACTGGGTGCGACCACCCGGGTGACCCTGAAAGTTGAAGGGCAAAGCGAGCTGATCGAAGCTGAAGTGGTCAAGGACCACGACAGCCTGAGCGGCTTGGCGCGTGGCGAGACCCTGTTCTTCAAGCCTAAGGTTTGGCAGAAAGTCGCCAACATCTGATGCACTTATCGCGGGGCAAGCCCGCTCCCACAGGTTGATTGTTCACCTGTAGGAGCGGGCTTGCCCCGCGATGCTTTTACCCCCTCGCAAGACTTCCCCCCCAATCAACACATATGCTTTTTTCTCATAAAAAGTATCGGGCAAATGCATTTGCTCTGGCTCTGCCGCACTCCTTATAAATGCAGTTACTTATTCGTTAATTGTCTTTTAAAGACTAAATAAATAACTCACAGGAATATAAGTTCCTGGCCTGGAGCCGCCCATGAGCCCGACCCTTCGCGATGCCCCTCTTTCTCCCCGACGGCTCCAGCGCCTGCCTCTGGCCTTGCTGCTGGCTGGCAGTGCGCATTGGTTGCCAGCCCAAGCGGCCGAGCCGCAGCAGGCGGCGGTGAAAGCCAGCGACAGCCAGCTCAAAACCGTCACCGTGACCGCTCGCCGTCGTGAGGAAAGTGCTCAGGAGGTGCCAACACCGATCAGCGTGCTCGATGGCCAAACCCTGGAAACCCAGCGGGTCTACCGCATCCAGGACCTGCAGCAACTGGTGCCGAGCGTTAACGTCGCCTACATGCACGCCCGCCAGTCCAGCGTGTCCATTCGCGGGCTGGGCAACAACCCGGCCAGCGATGGTCTGGAAGGCAGCGTTGGCCTGTATCTGGATAACGTTTACCTCGGCCGGCCAGGCATGGCGGTATTCGACCTGATGGACATCGAGCAACTGGAAGTGTTGCGTGGCCCGCAAGGTACCTTGTTCGGCAAGAACACCACCGCCGGGGTGATCAACATCAGCACCCGGGCACCGAGCTTCACGCCGGAACGCAGCATTGAAACCTCGGTGGGCGAGGACGGCTATTTCCAGACCAAGGGCACCCTGTCTGGCCCGTTGAGCGAAACCCTGGCCGGGCGTATTTCGGCCTACCGTACCCGCAGCGATGGCGACATCAAGAACGAGTATGACGGCAATATGCTCAACGGCGGCTCGCGCCAGGGCTTTCGCGGTCAGTTGCTGTACAAGCCCAACGAGCAGTTCAACCTGCGCTGGATCGGCGACTACAACGAAGAAGATTCCAGCGCCGGGACCCGCTTGCTGTATAGCACCGGGCCGACCATCAATGGCGTCAACCGCTATGAGGCGCGCGCCAAGGCGGCAGGTGCCACGTTGATCGACGGCGACAAGCGCAAGGTCAACCTCGACACCGACCAGCAGGTAACGGTGTTCCAGGGCGGCACTTCGCTGGAAGCCAACTGGACACTCGACAACGACTTCACCCTGACCTCGGTCAGCTCTTACCGCTGGTGGGACTTTACGCCGCGCAATGACGAGGGCTTGAACGTACCGGCGGCGTACAACTCCGGGGTTTCGGTGCGTGATAAGCAGTACTCGCAGGAGTTTCGCCTGGCCTCACCCACCGGTGGTTTCTTCGACTACGTGTTGGGTGCGTACTACTTCGGCTCGGACCTGGATAACAAATCCTTCGTTTACTACGGTCCTCAAGCCGATATCTGGAACGGCACCCCGGCGGGCGCCCTGGCCAATGTCACTACGTTGGGCAAAGGCCACATCGAAACCGACAGCTTTGCCTTGTTCGGCCAGGGCACCTGGCACCTGACTGAACGTCTGGACTTCACTGCCGGCATACGCGGCACCTATGAAGAAAAAAGCGCCTGGGTAAACCGTGCGGCGCCCGTAGGGGGGGCTGATGTCACCGGTGCGGCAGCCGCTGTTCGCCAAGGGCGTACCGGCGCCTATGACTCGGGCGACCTCAACCAGTACACCTTCAGCCCTTCGGGCCTGCTTAACCTGAGTTACCACTTCAGTGACGACCTGCTGGGTTACGCCACCTTGTCCCATGGTGAGAAGTCTGGCGGGGTCAACTTGACGGTGGCGACTGCGCCGGTGGCTGGTGCCGATTCGTTGCTGGTGGGTACCGAGCGCGCCAACAACGCCGAACTGGGGCTGAAAAGCACTCTTTGGGATCGTCGTCTGCAACTCAACGCCAACCTGTTCTGGACCGAAGTGCACGGCTACCAGACCAACGCCTACGACGAAGCCAACCGCGTGCAGTACCTGACCAACGCCGGTTCCGTGCGCTCCCGCGGGGTTGAAGTGGAGAGCACGCTGGTGCCGGTGCGTGGCCTGACCTTGAACCTCAACGGCTCTTACAACGATGTACGCTACCTGTCGTACAAAGACGCGCCATGCGCGCCGGAAGTCGCCCTGCGTCCAGGCGCACCGGCCTCCTGCGACCTCACCGGCCACCAGGTGGTCGGCGCTTCGAAGTGGATCGCCAACGCCAACGGTCAGTACCAATGGGATCTGGATAACGGCCTGCAGCCTTACGTGACGGCCAGCTATGCGTTCCGCTCCAAGGCCGTCGGCACCGTCGAGGACTCCGACTTCGCGCAGATCCCCAGCTATGCGGTGGTCAACCTGTCTACCGGTCTGCGCGGCGATCTCGGCCAGGGTCAGTGGGATGTCTCGCTATGGCTGAAAAACGCCTTCGACAAAACCTACTACACCACCCTCTGGAGTGCGGCCAACGGTGGTTATGAAGGGTTGGTGGGCGCCCAGCAAACCCTTGGTCTGACCGGTCGCTACGACTTCTGAGGGCCGTTCCTCCATGCCTGCCTTGAATACTTTCAATGCGCGGCAGGCATGGGTTTTTCAATGACTGCCTGAAGGCCCCGAACGGCGGGGCTTTGAGGAAAATGTCGCCTCTATATATTCGTTTTGGTTCTATTTTTAACTTTAAAAATTACTTTATGAACTAAGCGGCACGCATCAATGATTCAGGTAGCGCAGGCAACTGAGCCGCTTGGGATGAAACACACAGAGACTCCAGGAGCTGATCTATGGGTAATGTCCAGACCGCCGCCGCGCTCGACGTGCTTTGGCGCCAAACGCCAAGTGCTGAGCTGGTTGATCTTGGTCGACCGCACCGCTTGCCCTTAGCGCAGCAGCGTTTGCAGCGCACGCCGAGGAGTGCTCTGGGTCGTCAGGAGAAGCTCCTTCTGGGGCTGTTCGCCCTTGCCCTGCATGGCGCGGTTGCTTATTGGGTCAGTCAGGCGCCGACTCCGGTATTGCCGGTGGTGCCGCCAGAAATCCCACCGATGACGATTGAGTTCTCACAACCTGCACCGCCGGTGGTGGAACCGCCGCCACCCGCGCCACCACCGGCCATGGTCGAACCACCGCCACCGGTTGTCGATGAGCTGGCGGCTAAACCTGCACCGAAGCCGGTGCCCAAACCCAAGCCACAGCCTAAGCCAAAACCTGTGCCCAAGCCTGCGCCAGCGCCTGCTCCTAAGTCGGTTGAGCAACCGCCTGCGCCGGCTCAACCCGTTGCAGCCCCGGCGCCGCCCGCACCGGCACCGATTACGCCGGCTTCGGCCAGTGCCGGGTACCTGAAGAACCCGGCGCCGGAATATCCAACGCTGGCCCACCGACGCGGCTGGGAGGGCACGGTGTTGCTGCGGGTGCATGTGTTGGCCAGCGGCAAGCCGGGCGAGATTCAGTTACAGAAAACCAGCGGTCGCCAACAGCTCGACGATGCGGCCCTGGCGGCAGTCAAGCGCTGGAGTTTCGTACCGGCCAAGCAGGGTGAAGTGGCCGTGGACGGCTGGGTCAGCGTGCCAATCGAATTCAAGATCCACTAATTCGCGCTAACAGAGAGAGAACTGATCATGACGTTATTGGCATCCCCCCTCGAATCCATTGAAAGCGCGGTGATCTGGCTGCTGGTGGGTTTTTCGGTGATCACCTGGGGCTTGGCCCTGATCAAGGGCGTGCAGTTCGTGCGCCTGAAAAATCAGGACAAGCGCTTTCACAAGCAGTTCTGGGCCGCGTCCAGCCTGGATGCCGCCGCCGACCTGAGCGAGAGCCAGCCAGGCGCTGCTGCACGGGTGGCGCAGGCTGGTTACGCCGCCATTGCGGTGGGCGAGCCCGGCCAGGCCAGCGACCTGAGCCAGGCCATCAACCACCAAGACCGCCTGGAGCGCGCCTTGCGCCAGCAAATCGTGCGTGAGCGGCGCTCGCTGGAAACGGGCCTGGCGGTGGTGGCCAGTATCGGCAGCACCTCGCCGTTCATCGGTCTGTTCGGTACTGTCTGGGGCATCATGGAGGCCCTCAAGGGCATCAGCGCGGCGGGCTCGGCCAGCCTTGAAACCGTTGCCGGGCCAATTGGTGCGGCGCTGGTCGCCACCGGTGTGGGGATCGCCGTCGCGGTGCCTGCGGTGCTGGTTTACAACTACTTTCTGCGTCGCTTGAAGCTGACCGCTGCCGACCTCGACGACTTCGCCCACGACTTCTACAGCCTGGCGCAGAAGAGTGCCTTCCGCGTGCTGGTGCATCCAACCGCCTACAAACCGTCGAGCAATACCGCGCACAAAGTGAAGGAGGCTTCCTGATATGGCCTTCTCAACCCAGGACAGTGACGAAGTGCTCAGCGAGATCAACGTAACGCCGCTGGTCGATGTGATGTTGGTACTGCTGGTGGTGTTTATCGTCACCGCGCCGCTGCTGACCAACGCCATTCCGATCAACCTGCCCAAGACCGAAGCCGTGGCCCCGGTGGAGCAGAAAGACCCGCTGGTGGTGAGCATTGATGGTGGCGGCAAGTTGTTTATCAACAAGGATGAAATCCAGCCCGACACCCTGGAAACCAGCCTTCAGGCAGCCAAGGCCAAAGACCCGGAGTTGCGCGTGCAGCTGCAGGCTGACGACGGCGTGAATTATGGGGAAGTGGCGCGTGCCATGGCCTCGATCGAACGTGCGGGCATCACCAAGTTGTCGGTGATTACCGCTCGCTGAGCAACACACCTCAGGCAGGACTTCAGGGGCCATTCCTAGGCAGGGGGTGGTCCCTTTTTTTATCCCCGGTGGAACCAACTGCCTAGCTCATCCTGTGGGAGCGGGCTTGCCCCGCGATCCGATATACCTGATACACCGCTATCGCGGGGCAAGCCCGCACCCACAAGGTGAATTTGGTTATTAATAAATAGCTTCTTATTCCTTTACGAATATAAACGTCTCCCTATACTTGACCTCAAGCACGCAAACCCAGCAGGAGGCGTCCCCATGCGCAACACGTCGATCCGTTACCTGATTGTGCCGGGCTGGCAAGGTTCGCCAGAAGATCATTGGCAGAGTCATTGGCAGCAGGTGCTACCCAACAGTGCGCGGGTCGAGCAACGCGATTGGTTGACGCCCAAGCGCGAGGACTGGGTGGCGGCTCTGGATCAGGCCGTGGCTGGCGATGAGGCCCCCGTCATTCTGATCGCCCATAGCCTGGGTTGCATCACCGTTGCCCATTGGGCCGCGCAAGCCAGTGTCAGCCTGCTGCGTCGCGTACGCGGTGCGTTACTGGTGGCTCCCGCCGATGTCGAGCGCCCGACCTGTGCGCCGGCATTGCGTAACTTCGCACCGATTGCCCAGCAGTTGCTGCCGTTTCCCAGCCAGGTCGTCAGCTCCGACAACGACCCGGCCGTCAGTGCTCCGCGGGCGATGCAACTGGCGCGGGCTTGGGGTGCTGAGGTGGGCTTTCTCGCCGGGGCCGGACATATCAACGTCAAGTCCGGGCACCGTCGTTGGGAGCAGGGGTTCGCCTACTTGTACCGCCTGCAGAACCGTCTGGAACAGCACGCCCTTCGCCGCGCCTGAGTTCAGGCGCTCACTTACCTTCAAAACCAACGCCCGGCCCCGGTTGCTGCGGGCGGGAGTTTGCTATGAGTATTCAAGACACCTTCGGTCAACCGTTGTTGACCTTTCCTGAGCAAGACAAAAGCCCTCTGAGCATCCGCGCCAAGGCGCTGGTGTTCGTCGATCCGCGTTCGCGGCAATTGCGTGAAGAGCTGGAATTGCTGGCGCCGCTGGCGTTGCCGGTGCTGATTCGCGGTGAGACCGGTACCGGCAAGGAGCTGCTGGCCCGGCAGATCCATCGCGCCAGTGACCGTGGCGGGCTGTTCGTGTCGGTGAACTGTGCTGCGATCAGCCCGACCTACGCCGATGCCGAGCTGTTTGGCTACAGCGCCGGTGCTCACAGTGGTACCGCCAGCAGCCGCGCCGGCTGGTTCGGTTCGGCCAATGGCGGCACGCTGTACCTGGATGAGATCGCCGACCTGCCGCTGGCGATCCAGGTCAAACTGCTCGCGGCGTTGGAAAACCGTGAAGTCACGCGGGTCGGTGCCCAGCAACCCAACCCCGTCGATGTGCGGCTGGTCGCTGCATCGAGCATTGATTTGGGTGATGCCGTGGCAGCCGGCAAGTTTCATGAGCGGCTTTACCACTACCTGCGTGAAGGGCATCTGGAACTTCCGGCCTTGCGCGACAGGGTCGGTGACATTCTGCCGCTGGCTGAATATTTTGTTGGCATCTACAGCCCACGGCTGAATCTGCCGGTGCCGTTAATCAGTGATGCCGCCCAGCGTGTGCTTGAGCTGCACAGCTGGCCGGGTAACACCCGCGAGCTGGAAAATGTCATCCATTTTGCATTGCTGGTCAGCAGCGGCGAAGAGATCCTGCCTCAGCATCTGAACCTGCCGACCCCACTGCAAGCCCTGAGCAGCCAGCTCGATCAGCTCTGCCAGCGGGCCGTCGCCGGTGAGCGCAGTGCCTTGCAAGGCCTGCTTGAACAAGCCTTACAACGCCTGCAATCGCCGTAATGCATAAATAGAATAAACAGCTAAATAAAAGATATTGTTACGGAATAAAAAATCTCGGTATTGTCCGCTTCAAGCCAGCGAACAACGTGCTGGCAACCTAATTTTGCCGTCGACCGATGGCCCTGTATTCGAATAAGGACTGCACATGAAAAAGGCTCTGTTGTTCACTGCTCTGGCAGCCGCGCTGTCGGTTGCGGGTTTCGCTAACGCTGGTGAGAAGCTGGTGGTTGCCGCTACCCCTGTGCCGCATGCGGAAATCCTTGAGCTGATCAAGCCGACCCTGGCCAAAGAAGGTGTAGACCTGGAGATCAAGGTATTCACCGACTATGTGCAGCCTAACGTACAAGTCGATCAGAAACGCCTGGATGCCAACTACTTCCAGACGCTGCCGTACCTGAAGAACTTCAACGAAGGTAAAGGCACGCACCTGGAAACAGTGATCGGCGTGCACGTTGAGCCTTTCGGTGGTTACTCGAAGAAAGTCAAAAGCCTGAGCGAGCTGAAAGACGGCGCTACCGTTGCCATTCCTAACGAAGGCAGCAACAGCGGCCGTGCCCTGCTGCTGTTGCAGAAGGCAGGCCTGATTTCCCTGAAAGACCCGAAAAACGCCCTGGCCACCCCGAAAGACATTGCAGAAAACCCGAAGAAGCTGAAATTCCGCGAGCTTGAATCGGCCATGCTGCCGCGCGTTCTGGATCAGGTCGACCTGGACATGATCAACACCAACTATGCACTGGAAGCAGGCCTGAACCCGGCCAAAGACGCGCTGGTGATCGAAGGTTCCGACTCGCCATACGTGAACTTCCTGGTTGCCCGCCCAGACAACAAGGACAGCGAAGCGATCCAGAAACTGGCCAAAGCCCTGACCAGCCCTGAAGTGAAAACCTTCATCGAGAAGAAATACAGCGGCGCGGTACTGCCAGCGTTCTAAATAGCTACAGATACACCTTCTGTGGGGGCGGGCTTGCCCCGCGATCGCAATGTGCCTGACACAACGCGATCGCGGGGCAAGCCCGCTCCTACAGTGTTAGTTTCGCGGCAACCAGTTGAGCAGGAAGTTGGTCACCACCTGCGGGTTTTCCAGGTTGGAAATGTGCCCGGCAACCGGGACTTGCGCGGCCAGGCAATTGATCAGTCTGGCCATCTCGTTGGCTTCGGCAGGTGGCCGTGGGATGTCTTGGTCGCCACAGAGGATGATGGTGCGGTCGGCGCTTAACTTGCCGAATTGCCCCAGCAGATCAGGCCGTCCAAATATCACCTTGCCCATCGGCGCCAGGCTGTCGCGGATCGTTGCAGCGGTTGCGCTGCGCAGGGCTTGGGTAAAGGCTTCACGAATCCCGGGTACCGTCTGCCCATTGGGATGAAAGAAGATCGGCACGATGATCTTCAACAGCTCCTCAGTAAAACGCCCCGCCTCTGCGGCGGTATCCAGCAGCCTGAAGTAGTACTCTCGAGTCGCTTCCGGCTCGGCCCCCAGATAGGTGTCCATCAGCACCAGTCGATCGATACGCTCAGGATGCTCGATAGCCAGCTGGGCGCCCCACATGCCACCAACCGACAGGCCAACCAGATGGCAGCGGTCGATATTCAAGGCATCGAGAAACGCCAGGTGATGCCGGGTCAACGCGCTCATGTCAGCGGTGCTGGCCGGCGGTGCTTCGGAATCTCCGTGGCCCCAAAGTTCTGGCACCAGTACCCGGAAGTGTCTGGAGAGCTGCTCGATTTGTGGGCGCCACATGTCGGCGTTCCACAGGTAACTGTGACCGAGTACTACGGGGAATCCTTGCCCTTCCTCGATGTAGGCCATTCGTGAACCGTCAATGGTAACGAACTGCTTTTGCATGATGTGACCTTCCTTAGTAGTGAGTGTGTTCCGAAACTAAAGAGTGACGAGACGCTTGGCTATTACAGGGCCGGAGCATTGTTTAAGCGGATTTTTCAATGGGGCACCAGTCGCAGTGTGCTTTGCGCCGAGATCACCCCCATCTGCGCCTTGTGGTACTGCCCCTCGATGTAGTCCTTGGCCTGGTCGGCGTAATGCTGGTCGAACAGCACGCCGCTTTGCCCGACCGGGTTGATGGTCAGGGCCTGGCTGGCGTCGGCGAAGTCGATCAGGCGCCGGGTTGATGGGCCATAGGTGACCGGCCACGGTGCCGGGCCAATCTTCGCCGACAGGTTGTTCGGCACTTCATGGGTGCCCGGTGCGGCGAAGGGGCCGACGTTGAACAACAGGTTCAGCGGTTTCTGCAGACCCAGCGGATGGTTGTGGGTCAGGGTATGCGCCTTGCCCCACTGCCAGGCGGCCGGGTCATTGCCCAGGGTTTCGCGCAGGTGCTTCATGCTGGCCTGCCAGGCGCGTTTGACCGCTTCGTCGCGACTGCCGCGTTCACTGCTGCCGTGTAGCCCCCACCACGGAGAATCGGCGTCGGCGGCCAAACGGGGCAAGGCTGCATCGATGGCGCGGGTGCTGATCAGGGTCTGGAACCAGGTATCGCCCAGTTCGTCATGCATGGCGGCGTAGGCCAGATCGTAGAGGAACTGGTTGAACAACGTGGCGCTGACTGAATCCAGCGGGTAGTCACCGCTCCAGCTCGCCAACTGCTCGACCAGCTCTTTCTCCTGATCGTCAGCGGCCACTTCCCGTAATGTCTTGAGCAGCGGTGCCAGGGTGCGTGGGCCATAGGCGCTAGCGGTGTCGAGCTGCAAGGCCTGGCTGTTCTGCGTGTCCCATTTGATCTGCGGATCGGCCAGCTGGCGGTCGAGTTGTTGACCACGGTCCGGGAGGTTGTAATAACCCGGAATAGGCATGGCCGCAGGCGGTTGATAGTTGGCTGAGACGATGTAGCCGCTGGCCGGGTTCTCTTGCTGCGGGTTGGCGCTGAAGGGGTAGAAACCGAGCTTGTCAGCCTGCGACGTGCTGCCATCGAGGATAAACGACGGGTTTACCCCGTCCGGGCGAATAGGCAGTTGTGCTGCAGCCCACCAGCCGATGTCGCCACGGGCATTGGCCCACACCAGGTTGAGGCCGGGTGCCTGGATCTTCTCTGCGGCGCTGCGCATTTTGTCCAGGGTGTCGGCGCGGTTGACCTGATAGAAACCATCGAGAACGGGATTGTCGGTTTCCAGAAACGCCCACCACATGGCAATCGGCGTGGGGCCGGCATTGGCACCGATCACGTCATTGACGATGGGACCGTGAGGCGAACGGCGCAGGGTGAGGGTGACCGGCTCTTCGCCTTTTACCGTGATGGTGTCGTGGGTGACCGTCAGAGGTTGCCATTGGCCGTTGATGCGTACCTGCTCGGGGTTGGCCGGGTTGACCTGCTCTGCGATCAGATCGACATCGTCGTTCTGGAACATGGTCAGGCTCCAGCCGAAGTCACGGTTGTGCCCCAGTGAGGCAAAAGGGTTGAGCGCCTGGTGATAACCATAGAGATGGAAGCCCGGCGCCGACAGTTCGGCCTCGTACCACACCGAGGGCACGGCAAAGCTGATGTGCGGATCCCCGGCCAGCAATGGTTTGCCACTGCGGGTGCGGTTGCCGGACACGGCCCAGGCGTTGCTGCCTTCGTATTGGGGAATACCGGCTTCGCTCAAGGCTTGCTGGCTGACACGGGCCAGGTGCTCCAGGCTTTTCCAGTCGGCCGCCGCCAAGGGTGGGCGGCTGTGCAACGCACCGTCGGGGTTCCAGTCGAGATCGAAGACCTTCAGGTACTCACTGCCGCGCTGGTCTCGGATATAGGTCAGCACCGGCTCGGTGCGAAACGCAGCGGCAAAACTGTAGGCCATGTAGCCGGCGATGCTCAGGGTGTCTTGTGCAGTGAAGGGCCGTGGCGTGATGCCCAGCACATCGAACTCCATCGGTTTGGGGTGGCTGGCTTGCCAGGCGTTGACGCCATCGAGGTACGCCTGCAAGGCCAGCCAGGCGGGCGATTGTTTGTCTTGGCGCTCAATGTAGCGTTCGGCCTGTTCACGAATGCGCAGCTGGCGGAACAGGGTGTCGGTGGGCACCAGCTTGCTGCCCAGCACTTCGGCCAATTCTCCCCGCGCCAGGCGGCGGACGATCTCCATCTGGAACAAGCGGTCCTGGGCATGTACATAGCCCAGTGCACGGTACAGGTCAGTTTCGTTTTCGGCCTGGATGTGTGGCACGCCGCGTTCGTCGTAACGCACGCTGACCGGCGCTTGCAGGCTGGCCAGGGCGACTTCTCCCTCGCGCTGCGGCAGCTTGCCCTGCACATACCAATAACCGCCGCCTGCTGCCGCGGCGATGACCACAGCGAGGAACGTCAGGCTGCGCTTCATCAGGACTCCTTGTGCTTTTTTTCGAGTTTTGTGGTCCGATCATCGAGGTAAATCCGGACAGAAGATAGCCCTAAAGGAGGAAACATGGAGCTTAGTGAAAAGCAGAAAATGCTCAGTGGCCAGCTCTACCGCGCCAGTTGCCCGGAACTGCAAGCCGAGCAGATCGCCAACAAACACTGGATGCAGCGCTACAACAACAGTGCCGAGCTGCTCAATGAACAGCGTCATGAGCTGCTGCTAGCGCATTTCGGCGCGGCCGGTGAGGGTGCAGTGATACGCCCACCGTTCTATTGCGACTACGGCTACAACATCCGTATCGGCAGCAATGTGTTCATGAACTTCAACTGTGTGGTGCTCGACGTGTGCCCGGTGACTATCGGTGACGATTGCCAGATTGGACCGGCGGTGCAGATCTACGCTGCCGACCACCCACTGGACCCTAAGGTACGGCGCAGTGGCCTGGAGAGCGGGCGGCCGGTAAAGATCGGCAACAATGTCTGGATTGGCGGCGGGGCGATCATTCTGCCGGGTGTCACAGTGGGAGATAACGCCGTGATCGGTGCCGGTAGCGTGGTAACACGCGATGTGCCGGCCAGGGCGACCGTAGTCGGCAACCCGGCGCGCCTGCGTTAGGGGCTCCAGGGGCAGTAACACCCCACGGCCATCGTGTGGGTAGCGTTCACGGCGCGGCCCTGACTCAGCGCCAACAGAATCGGCTCGATGAAGCTGTTGCTGGAATTGCAGGTGGCGCCTTCGCTGTACGGGCCGAAGTAGGCCAGCTTGCCCTGGCGGTCCCAGATGGCCACGCCGGGGCTGGCGGGCAGGTGTTCAGCACCGGGCAGCTCAGGCAGCGGCTTGAGTGCGTTGAGCGTGCTGGGCAACTGCCCTCGGCTGCCAGGCTTCTGCACCACGTAAAACGCTACACCTTGCGGGCCGAAATGCTCGATCAGTTCGGCCAGGTGCTGCTGATTACCGACGTTGCACGGGCAGGCCGGGTCCCAGAAGTGCACCAGGCGGATCGGCCCCGGGCCGGCAATGGCGGCGGGCAGCTGCAAACGGTCACCGGAGAACAGCGCCGTCTGGTTGTCGAAGGTGCGCAGGTAACGCCCTTGGAAACTGTCGTACGCCCACCATAAGCCAACAGCGCAAAGGGCCGCGATCAGCAGGCCGAGCAGGGTGCGGGTGGACGACGCAAGCATGAACGCAGATTCCAGGAAAAGAAGCCTAGCTTGCCATGCCGTTGGCGACAGCTGAATATCACAGGTCAATATCCGGCTTTTGCTGTGTGGAAATCGTCTATGCCTGCGTCCTTTCAACCCGACTCGTTACGCGCCAGCCTGTCTGCACTGACCGCGCGTCAGCCGTTGTCGACTCAGGCTCAGGCCTACCAACGCTACTACGGGCTGGACCTGCCAGCGCGTAAGGTTGCACCGCAACGTTGGTTGGGGCGTTTTCAGGCGGCGGGGTTCGAATTGGTCGGGCAGGTCTGGATGCCTGCGGCGCCAGTCGCGACGCTGGTGTTGCTGCATGGTTTCTACGATCACATGGGACTGTACCGCCATGTGATCGACTGGGCACTGGATCAGAACTACGCCGTGCTTGCCTGTGATCTACCGGGGCACGGCTTGTCCAGTGGCGAGCGGGCCAGCATCGACGACTTTGACGCTTACCAGCAGGCCTTGCAGGCGCTGTTTGAGCAAGGCAGGGCGCTCGACTTACCGCAGCCTTGGCACTTGTGCGGGCAGAGCACGGGCGGTGCGATAGTTATTGATCATTTGCTGTACGGCGGTGCGCAAAGCCCGGCCCAGGGCCAGGTCATCCTGCTGGCGCCGCTGGTGCGGCCGCGCGCCTGGGGCTGGTCGAAACTCAGCTATCACCTGCTGCGCCCGTTCGTGAAAGGCATTGAGCGACGCTTTAGTGAAAACAGTAACGATCCGACTTTCTTGCCGTTCCTGCAGGCCGATCCATTGCAGCCGCGGCGCTTGCCGACAGCCTGGGTCGGGGCATTGGTTGATTGGGTCAAACGAATAGAGGCGGCGCCCGCCAGCGCGCGGCGGCCGTTGATTATCCAGGGTGAGTCCGACATGACCGTGGACTGGCCACACAACCTCAGGGTGCTGAGGGAGAAATTTGCCACGCCCGAGATCTTACTGATTCCCGAGGCGCGGCATCACCTGGCCAATGAGCTGCCAGCAATCCGCCAGCGCTATTTCGACTTCATCGACCAGCGCCTGGGCTGATCACTTCAGGTCCGAGGTGTTCTGCCCAACGGCCAGGCCGGCGCGAATAGCAGCCAGTGCGGCTTTGTAGTACGCCTGGCCCTCGGTAGATTCGGCGAAGGTGGCAAACTCATCCAGCTCGGCATCAGACAGGTCGCGATACACGTAGAGCAAAGTGTTGTTCAGCTCGCTGCCAATTTGCTGCATCAGGCGCTGACGCTGACCATCGAGCAGGCTCTGGGCCTGACCACCACCGAGCAGGCCAGGGATCATCTGGCTGAGGCTATCGGCGGCAACGCCGGCAATCGCCAGGCTGACCTCGGCACCGGCTTCGCGGGCAGGCAGCGCTTGGGCCAGGTGACCAATGATCAGCAGGCGGTTATCGCTGGCTTCGATCTTGGGCAAGCCTTTGGCATTTTTCGCCAACTGGTCACGGCGTGTGGCCAGCAGCTCGGCGGCAACGATTTTGCGACCCAGCGGTGACTGGAAGAACGCCAACGCAGGCGCAGGGTTGCTCAGGTTGGCGCGCAATTGCGCCTGGGCACGCTTGTCGACCGCCTGGGCCTGGAAGCGTTGGTTACTGTTATTGACCAGCGCCTGAAAAACCGCAGGCGGCAGGCTGTTGCGATAGCGCTGTTGGGCGGCATCGAGGGCGTCGGTAAAGTGGGCGCGCTGCTCGGGCCAGCCAGCAACCTTATAGAGTTGGTCGAGGCTGTCTGCCCAGACAGGCGTGGTACAGATCATCATCAGCAAAAAAAACAAACGGCGCATTCAGGACTCCTGTCGGCAGGGCGCTATTGTCTTGGCCTGGCCGGGCTTTGTCGAGACGCCATTGCATACTCTCGGCCAAGTGGCGCTGTCGGTTTTCGCAGCAGATAGATACTATGCGCGCCATGTCCCTACCTTCTGATCACCCTCTGCTGCTGCGCATTGTCGACGACCTGGCCACCCACGGCTGGTCACAGCAGGATATCTTCCTTCCGGCGTCTTTGACGCTGGCGTTGGCGGCTGAGTGCCGTAACCGTGCCGCTGAGGGCGAACTGGCACCTGCGGCGGTCGGCCGAGGGGCAACGCAAGAGGTTCGCGAGGGTATTCGTGGTGATCACATCCAGTGGCTTGAGCCCGGCCAGTCGGCATGTAGCGACGAATACCTCGAGTTGATGGACAGCCTGCGCGTGGCGCTCAACCGCGGCTTATATCTGGGCCTTGAGGATTTCGAGTGCCACTTTGCCTTGTACCCGCCAGGGGCCTTTTACCGTAAACACCTGGACCGTTTTCGCGATGACGACCGGCGTACCGTGTCGGCAGTGATCTACCTCAACCAGGACTGGTTGCCCGAACATGGCGGCCAGCTGCGCATGAGCCTGAAAAACGGCGAGGAACACGACGTACAGCCGGTGGGTGGCTGCCTGGTGGTGTTCCTTTCGGGCGATATTCCCCATGAAGTGCTGCCGGCCAACCGCGAGCGTCTGTCGGTTACCGGCTGGTTCCGCCGTCGTGGCAACGAACCCTTCTAACCTGCACAAGGTGCTGGTCAGCGCCTGTTTGCTGGGGCAAACGGTACGTTACGACGGGCGCAGCAGCGGCCATCCTGATTTGCTGCAACGCTGGCAGGCTGAAGGCCGTGTCGTGGCGCTGTGCCCGGAAGTGGCGGGTGGTTTGCCGACGCCACGTCCCCCGGCTGAGATTCCAGGTGGCCAAGGTAGTGCAGTGCTCGATGGCGATGCGCAGGTAATTACGGTCAGTGGCGAAGACGTCAGTGCGCAGTTTCTCGCTGGAGCGCAGTTGGCGCTGGGGCTGGTCCGTCGCCATGGTATTCGCATTGCGGTGCTTAAATCGGGGAGCCCGTCATGCGGCAACCAATTGACCTACGACGGCACCTTCAGTGGCCGTAAAGTCTCCGGCGAGGGCGTGACGACGGCATTGCTGCGCCGTGAAGGCGTGCAAGTATTCAGCGAACTGGAGCTTGAAGCGGCAGAGCAGGCATTGTTGCAGCTGTAATTCAACCTGTAGGAGCGGGCTTGCCCCGCGATTGCAGTTTGTCAGGCATATTGCAATCGCGGGGCAAGCCCGCTCCTACCAGAGGCAACAGTTACTTCGGTGGCTTGCTGGCGTCCATGCCGAACCATTTCTGCGACAGCGTGTTCAGCCGGCCATCGGCCTTGATGCGTTGCAGGGCTTTATCCACAGCACTGTGGAACGCCGGGTTACCCTTCTGAAATGGAATTGCCAAGCTCAGGATCGGCCCGACGGTAGCACCTTCGGTTACCGCTTGCTGGCTGTCACGTATGGCATAGGGCACCAGCAGGCGGTCACTGATAGCGGCGTCGATTTGATCGTTGGCCACGTCTTTGATTGGTTGGGTGGCGTCGGGATAGCTGCGCAGCTCAACGCCTTCAACACCACGCGCCTGCTCGGCAAACTGGCTGCCCTGGACCACGCCCAGGCTATGGCCCTTGAGTGCTTCGAGGGTGCTGAGTGGGCGCTTTTCCTCTTTGCGCACGATCAACTGAGCACTGGAATAGCTGTAGGGCTCGCTGAAGTCCAGGCGCTCTTTAAGTTCGGGGGTGGCAGCGATCTGGTTCAGGGCAACATCGTATTTGCCGCTTTCCACACCCGGTAGCAGGTCGTCGCGGGTGGTGACGATGAACTCGGCACGCACATCCAGTTCGTCTGCAAGCATCTGGCCCAGTTCTATTTCAAAGCCCGTCAGTTTGCCGTCATCCTTGAAGTTGAACGGCACCATATTGGCTTCCACGGCAATGCGTAGTTCGCCGCGGTCGTTCATATCGTCTATCAGTTCGGCATGTGCCCATGGGCTGAGCAAGGCGCAGAGAAACACCCCTGTGATCAAACGCATCGAAGTCCCTTGAATGTATTGGCAGTGAAAAAGATCGCCGTAGCTTTCTGATGATGCCACGGTCGAGCGCAACTTAGGACAGCATCGGCTGTAGGATGTTAGGCGCAGGGAGTAATTTTTTCTGTGAGAATAATCGGATATGTTCTGAATCAATTGATCTATGGTTACAAGCCATTGCCTTTTGTTTCACTGGCAAGCGTTGTCAAAGGCAACTGAAAAACAGAACCACAGGAGAAGTGAATGAAAAGCCTAGTTTCGCGTGCAGCCGTCGTCGGCCTGTTGATGGGTGTCTCGGCATTTGCCGCCGCCGAAGGCCTGAAGAGCCAAGAGCCGCCGAAAGACGCCAAGGTCTTCATCGTTTCCCCGGCCGATGGCGCGACGGTCGCTCAGACCTTCACCGTCAAATTCGGTATCGAGGGCATGGAGCTCAAACCCGCGGGTGACGCAACGCCGCATACCGGCCATCACCACCTGTTGGTTGATGTAGACAAAGAGCCGGCTGCCGACACCGTACTGCCAACCAGCCTGCTGCCGGAAAACAAGGCGCCATTGCCTGCTGGCCCACAGGTACTGCACTTTGGTAAGGCTCAGACTGAAGTTGAACTGACCCTGACCCCAGGCAAACACACCCTGCAACTGGTGCTGGGTGACAAGTTCCATGTGCCGTTCAAGCCAAGCGTTGAATCGAAGAAGATTACCGTTACGGTTGAGTAAGCGGTAAAAGCATCGCGGGGCAAGCCCGCTCCCACAGAGGGAGCGGGCTTGCCCCGCGATTTATTGCCGGAAAAACTTAGAACAGTACGCGGGAACGAATAGTGCCCTTGACGTGTTGCAGTTTTTCTTGCGCCAGGTCCGAGTACTCGGCGTCAACATCGATTACTACGTAACCGACTTTCTCGTTGGTCTGCAGGAACTGACCGGAGATGTTGATCGCGTTTTCGGCGAAGACTTTGTTGATCTCGCTGAGTACGCCTGGAATGTTTTCGTGGATGTGCAGCAGGCGGTGCTTGCCTGGGTGAGCCGGCAGGGCTACTTCAGGGAAGTTGACCGACGATACGGAAGTACCGTTGTCGCTGTACTTGACCAGTTTCTCGGCCACTTCCAGACCAATGTTGGCCTGTGCTTCAGCGGTAGAACCGCCGATGTGCGGGGTCAGGATCACGTTGTCCAGGCCACGCAGCGGGCTTTCGAACTGCTCGTCGTTGGAGCGTGGTTCAACCGGGAACACGTCGATGGCGGCGCCGATCAGGTGCTTGTCCTTGATCGCTGCGGCCAGGTGATCCAGCTCGACCACGGTGCCGCGGGCGGCGTTGATCAGGATCGAGCCTTTCTTCATCGCGCGGATTTCTTTCTCGCCGATCATCCACTGAGTGGAAGGCAGCTCAGGCACGTGCAGCGAGACGATGTCGGCCAGGCCCAGCAGTTCGTGCAGGCTGGCTACCTGGGTGGCGTTACCCAGCGGCAGCTTGGTCAGCGGGTCGAAGAAGAACACCTGCATGCCCAGGCTTTCGGCCAGGACCGACAGTTGGGTGCCGATCGAGCCGTAGCCGACGATGCCCAGCTTCTTGCCGCGAATTTCGAAGGAGTTGGCCGCGCTCTTGATCCAGCCACCACGGTGGCAGGAAGCGTTTTTCTCCGGGATGCCGCGCAGCAGCAGGATCGCTTCGGCCAGCACCAGTTCGGCAACCGAACGGGTGTTGGAGTACGGCGCGTTGAACACGGCGATGCCGCGCTCGCGGGCCGCGTCCAGGTCGACCTGGTTGGTACCGATGCAGAAACAGCCGACAGCGACCAGTTTCTTGGCGCAGTCGAAAACCTCTTCGGTCAGTTGAGTGCGCGAGCGGATGCCAATGAAGTGGGCATCAGCGATCTTTTCTTTCAGCTCAGCGTCGGGCAGAGAACCGGTGAGGTACTCAATGTTGCTATACCCGGCGGCCTTGAGGACGTCCACGGCGGATTGGTGGACGCCTTCGAGAAGAAGGAACTTGATCTTGCTCTTATCGAGAGAAGTCTTGCTCATCTGCGTAAACCTGTGTCCCGGAGAAAAATGGCAGGGGAATGAAGCTCTCGCAGCATCGGCCTAAAGCACGATCAGCGGGGGGCGTATGCTAGCATGAGTACCCCCCGATACGCCCATCCCTGGCACGTGAAGTGTGCTCAGGGTGACTATGAATAGTTCGAGAGTTCTGTCGATGACCCATTCTGCGTTGCTTGATGAGCTGATGACCCTGGTTGAGCCCGGAAAGATGCTGACCGATGCAGCTTCTCTCGAGGCGTACGGCAAGGATTGGACCAAACACTTTGCCCCGGCACCGCAGGCTATTGTGTTTCCCAAGAACATTGAACAGGTTCAGGCCATCGTGCGCTGGGCCAATCAGCACAAGGTCGCGCTGGTGCCGTCAGGCGGGCGCACCGGGCTGTCGGCAGCGGCGGTGGCAGCCAACGGTGAAGTGGTGGTGTCGTTCGACTACATGAACCAGATTCTGGCATTCGATGAGTTCGACCGTACCGTGGTGTGCCAACCTGGCGTGGTCACCGAGCAGTTGCAGAACTTTGCCGAAGACAAGGGGTTGTACTACCCGGTGGACTTCGCCTCCGCCGGTTCCAGCCAAATTGGCGGCAATATTGGTACAAATGCCGGTGGAATCAAGGTTATTCGCTACGGCATGACCCGCAACTGGGTGGCCGGCCTGAAAGTGGTGACTGGCGCGGGCGACCTGCTGGAACTGAACAAAGACCTGATCAAGAACGCCACCGGCTATGACCTGCGCCAGCTGTTCATCGGTGCCGAAGGTACGCTGGGCTTTGTGGTGGAAGCCACCATGCGTCTGGACCGCGCGCCGAACAACCTCACGGCGATGGTGCTGGGAACCCCGGATTTCGACTCGATCATGCCGGTATTGCACGCTTTTCGCGACAAACTGGACCTGACTGCCTTCGAGTTTTTCTCCGACAAGGCGCTGGCCAAGATCATGGGCCGAGGCGATGTGCCTGCGCCGTTTGACACCCCGTGCCCGTTCTATGCCCTGCTGGAGTTCGAAGCGAGCACTGAAGAGGTGGCCAATGCCGCCCTGGCTACGTTCGAACACTGCGTGGAGCAAGGTTGGGTGCTGGACGGAGTGATGAGTCAGAGTGAGCAGCAGCTACAGAACCTGTGGAAGTTGCGCGAGTACATCTCCGAAACCATCTCGCACTGGACGCCGTACAAGAACGATATTTCGGTAACTGTTTCGAAAGTTCCGGCGTTCTTGCGGGATATCGACGCCATCGTCGCAGAAAACTACCCAGACTTCGAAGTGGTCTGGTATGGCCACATCGGCGACGGCAACCTGCACCTGAACATCCTCAAGCCTGACGACCTGAGCAAGGACGAGTTCTTTGCCAAGTGCGCTACGGTGAACAAGTGGGTGTTCGAAATCGTGCAGAAGTACAACGGCTCGATTTCTGCAGAGCACGGGGTGGGCATGACCAAGCGTGACTACCTCACCTACAGCCGGTCGCCCGTGGAAATTCAATACATGAAAGCGGTGAAGGCGGTGTTCGACCCGAACGGGATCATGAACCCGGGCAAAATCTTCGCCGTCGAGTAAGTCAAAGGCATAAGAGCTTCCAATAGCGCCAGGAGTCGGTAATGAGCTATCAGCACCAGTATGTAGACGGCACGCGTATTCACTTTCCGCTGGGTAAGGTGGTGTGCATCGGGCGCAACTATGCCGAGCACGCCAAGGAACTGGATAACCCTATCCCGAGCGAGCCTTTGCTGTTTATTAAGCCAGGCAGCTGCGTGGTACCGATCAACAGCGGTTTCAAGATCCCGGCTGAGCGCGGGTCGGTGCACTACGAAGCGGAAATTGCGGTGCTGCTGGGCAAATCGTTGTCGCCTGCACCGAGCGAGGAAGAAGTCCTCGACGCCATTTCCGGTTTCGCCCCGGCTTTGGACCTGACGCTGCGTGATCTGCAGGCCGAACTCAAGGCCAAAGGCCTGCCGTGGGAGCGCGCCAAGTGCTTCGATGGCGCCTGTGTGCTGGCACCGTTCGTCGCCGGCAGCACTTTCGAAGACCTGGCCAACATCGGCATTCGCCTGACCATCAATGGCGAAGTACGCCAGGACGGCAGCAGCGCGTTGATGCTCAATCCGATTGTGCCGATGATCCAGCACATGGCTTCGCAGTTCAGCCTGCAGGCGGGTGACGTCATCCTCACCGGCACGCCAGCTGGGGTCGGCCCGCTCGAACCGGGCGATGAGCTGGTGCTGGAACTGCCAGGTGTCAGCCGTTTCGAAAGCAAAGTGTTGTAACCCTCCAGGGCAGCCAGCCATGCTGGCTGCCCTGTGCCCTGTCGGCTTTTGCCATTTTTTTCACACTTCATCCGGATAATGCTCGCCGGTCTGGCTCTACGAACGTGCCAGTAATGTGTTATTAACTGGCAAAAAAGAGCACCGACCCCATGGCCACTCCTATCCCCTCCAGTAAAACTGTGCCCGTTGCGCGAAAGCGTGGGCTCGCCTTGCGTTGGTCTACCTGGTTGGCGGTGGCGGCAATCATTGGCTATGGCGTAGCGATTGCCATGCATTGGGATGATCGCGGGCTGCTGTGGATAAAAGAGCGCTTCGAAAGCCCGGTCGAACAAAAGGCCAGCATCTGGCTGCCGGACTACGTCGTCGATATCGATGCCAAGGTGTTGCCAGGCATGGAGGACGATGAAGCCTCCGACCTGACCTACAACCCTGAAAGCAAAACCCTGTTCGCGGTGATGGGCAAGAATCCGTTCCTGGTCGAACTGACCCTCGATGGCGATGTGTTGCGCAAGATGCCGTTGGTCGGCTGGAGCAACCCGGAAGGTGTTGCGGCCCTTGAAGGCGGGCGCTTGGCGATTGTTGACGAACGTGATCATAAAATGACCATTGTCACCTTGAATGCCGACACCCGTTCACTGAATATCGCAGACTTCCCGCAATACGACCTCGGCCCTTCGGAAAACCAGAACAAGGCTTTTGAAGCCGTGGCCTGGGATCCTCGTCAGCAGCGCATTGTTGTTGGCGAAGAGCGCCCGCCGGCGTTGTTTACCTGGAAAAGCGATGGCAAGAGCCCGTTGACCGGTGATAAACAACCTTTGGTCAACGAAGAGCTGGACCTGCGCAACCTCTCGGCGCTGGGTATTGATCCACGTACCGGTCATATGCTGGTGCTGTCTGCCGACTCCAACATGTTGCTGGAGCTGGACGAGAACGGCGAGCAGGTCAGTTTCATGACCTTGCTGGGCGGCTTCAATGGCTTGAACAAGCGTATTCCGCGCGCCGAAGGCGTGGCGATGGACGAACACGGCACGCTGTACATCGTCAGCGAGCCGGATCTGTTCTATCGTTTTCGTAAGCCCTGAGCCGGAATAGAGAACTTTCCGACGCTGGGATTAAGCTTCGATTCAGTTGGATATGGTTAGATTCAGGCTGTCCTTTGTCGAGTCTTCCTGAATGCGTCGTTACATTCGTCTGCCGCTGATTTTTCTGGTTGTAAGCCTTTTTGCCCTGCTGCTGGCCGCAGTCGCAGGGCAGCATTACCGTTTGTTCGAACGCGGCTGGTTCAACCTCAAAACCTGGTGGCAGCCCTTCGAGCAGAGCATCGGCCTGGATCAATACCGGGTGGCGCTTGAGGCCAAGACAATTGAAGGCCTGGACGACGACATCTCGGCACTGACTTACGACCCCGACCGTAAAAGCCTGTTTACCGTGACCAATCAACGCTCTGAGCTGATCGAGTTGTCGCTCGATGGGCGCGTACTGCGTCGCGTGCCGCTGACCGGCTTTGGCGACCCGGAGGCAGTGGAGTATGTGGGGCCGGGCAGCTATGTGATTACCGACGAGCGATCACAACGCCTGATCCGCGTACGCTTGCAGGACAACACGCGATTCCTCGACGCCAAGGATGCTGAACAACTGACGCTTGGGATTGGCCTGAACGGTAACAAGGGCTTTGAAGGATTGGCCTATGACTCGGCGGGCAAGCGCCTGTTTGTGGCTAAGGAACGTGACCCGATGCTGATCTATGAGGTGCATGGCTTCCCCCACGAAAACCCCGAGCAGCCCTATGCCGTACACGTAGTGCAAGACCGGAAGCGGGATTCGCGTTTGTTCGTACGAGATTTGTCGAGTTTGCAGTTCGATGAGCGCAGCGGCCATTTGCTGGCGCTGTCGGATGAGTCGCAGTTGGTGGTGGAACTGGATGTGAAGGGCAAGCCCTTGAGCACGCTGTCGCTGCGCAAGGGCTTTCAGGGCCTGAAGCAGAGCGTACCGCAGGCCGAAGGTATCGCCATGGACGATGCCGGGACCATTTACCTGGTCAGCGAGCCGAACCTGTTTTATGTGTTCAAGAAGCAGGCTGAATAAACTTCATCGCGGGGCAAGCCCGCTCCCACAGGCAACTTATGGTGGGAGCGGGCTTGCCCCGCGATGCTTTTAAGCTTTAAGCGTTTTCACACCCTCAGAAGTCCCAAGCAACAGCAAATCCGCCGGACGCGCCGCGAACAGGCCGTTGGTGACCACACCCACAATGGCGTTGATCTGGGATTCCAGTTCTACCGGGTTGGTGATCTGCAGGTTGTGTACGTCGAGGATGATGTTGCCGTTGTCGGTGATCACGCCTTCACGATAGACCGGGTCGCCGCCCAGCTTCACCAACTGACGTGCTACGTGGCTGCGGGCCATTGGGATGACTTCGACCGGCAGCGGGAAGGCGCCCAGTACCGGCACCAGCTTGCTGGCGTCGGCGATGCAGATAAAGGTTTTGGCCACGGCGGCCACGATCTTTTCGCGGGTCAGGGCGGCACCGCCACCTTTGATCAGGTTCAGGTGCTCGTCGCTCTCGTCGGCGCCATCGACATAGAACTCCAGGTCGCTGACGGTGTTCAGCTCATACACGGGAATGCCATGACCTTTCAGGCGTGCAGCGGTGGCTTCGGAGCTGGCGACGGCGCCATCGAAGGCGGTTTTATGTTTGGCCAGGGCATCGATGAAGCAGTTGGCGGTCGAGCCGGTGCCGACGCCGACAATGCTCTTGTCGTCGAGCTTGGGCAGAATGAAGTCGACAGCGGCCTGGGCGACAGCCTGTTTGAGTTGGTCCTGGGTCATGCGGGCTCCGAAGCGGGGAGGAGTATCGTGAAGGCGCGTAGTATAGCGGCTAAATCCTGGGTCTTGCTGTGGTCGCCCGACAAGGCGCTGCGGTAGACTGCCAGGCCCGCCCAACCGCTCAGTGATGCTTTCCCGATGCTCGAACAGTACGTCAAAAAGATCCTCACCTCGCGCGTTTACGACGTTGCGGTCGAAACCCCGTTGCAGACAGCTGGCCAACTGAGCAAGCGCTTGGGCAACAACATTCTGCTCAAGCGTGAAGACTTGCAGCCGGTGTTTTCTTTCAAGATTCGCGGCGCCTATAACAAGCTGGCCCAGCTGACCCCCGAAGAGCTGGCCCGTGGCGTGGTCACTGCCTCGGCGGGCAACCATGCCCAAGGCGTAGCGCTGGCAGCGCGGGAACTGGGCATCAAGGCGACCATCGTCATGCCCAAGACCACCCCGGAGATCAAAGTTGAAGGCGTGCGCTCGCGCGGTGGCAAGGTCGTGCTGCACGGTGATTCGTTTCCCGAGGCGCTGGCGTACTCGCTGAAACTGGTTGAGGAGAAGGGCTTCGTCTATATCCACCCTTACGACGACCCGCACACCATTGCCGGGCAGGGCACGGTGGCCATGGAAATTCTGCGCCAGCACCCTGGCCAGCTGGACGCGATTTTCGTGCCGGTCGGTGGCGGTGGCTTGATCGCCGGTATTGCGGCCTATGTGAAGTACCTGCGCCCGGAAATCAAGGTGATCGGCGTCGAGCCCGACGACTCCAACTGCCTGCAAGCCGCGATGGCTGCCGGTGAGCGGGTGGTGTTACCGCAAGTCGGGTTGTTTGCCGACGGCGTTGCCGTAGCACAGATCGGCCAGCACACCTTCGACATCTGCAAGACCTATGTCGATGAGGTGGTGACGGTCAGCACTGACGAAATTTGCGCGGCAATCAAGGATATCTACGACGATACCCGCTCGATCACCGAACCTGCCGGTGCGTTGGGCGTGGCCGGGATCAAGAAGTACGTGGAGCTCAAGGGCGTCAGCGGCCAGACCCTGGTGGCGATCGACTCGGGTGCCAACGTCAACTTCGACCGCTTGCGCCATGTTGCCGAGCGTGCCGAGCTGGGTGAAGGTCGTGAAGCTATTATTGCGGTCACCATCCCTGAGCAGCCGGGCAGCTTCAAGGCGTTCTGCGAAGCCATCGGTAAGCGTCAGATCACCGAGTTCAACTACCGCTACCACGCCGATGGTGAGGCGCACATCTTCGTAGGCGTGCAAACCCACCCAGACACCGATCCGCGCAGTGCCCTGATCCAGAGCCTGAGCGAGCAAGGCTTCCCGGTGCTCGACATGACCGACAACGAACTGGCCAAGCTGCATATCCGCCACATGGTCGGCGGCCATGCTGCACGGGTCAGCGACGAGTTGGTGCTGCGTTTCGAATTCCCTGAACGGCCGGGTGCACTGTTCAACTTCCTCAATAAGCTTGGTGGGCGCTGGAATATCTCGATGTTCCATTACCGCAACCACGGCGCGGCTGATGGTCGCGTGGTGGCGGGCCTGCAAGTTCCGGATGATGAGCGCCACCTGGTGCCGGCAGCCCTGGCCAAGATTGGCTACCCGTACTGGGACGAGACGGAAAACCCGGCGTATCGGTTGTTTCTGGGCTGAGCAGCTAAGCTCAGAGCAGTTCACAAGGAAGCAATGACATGGAATACCTGACTACGCTCAAGGTCGCGCATATCGCGGCCACGGTGTTGTTACTGGGCAGCGCCCTGGGGCTGGCGATCTGGACCTGGCTGGCGCGGCGCAAAGGTGACACGGCAGCGCCTGCTCGTCTGACGCAGCGGCCATTGGTGTTTGTTTGGCTGTTGATGGGCATCAGCCTGGTGAGCATGCCGTTCACCGGCTGGTGGCTGGTCCACCTGATCGGCTGGCCATTGGGCCAGACCTGGGTACTGGGCTCCAGCGTGATCTACACCTTCGGTGCGTTCAGCTGGTTCTGGCTATTGGCGCGGGTGAATCGCCTGCGCACGGCGCCTACCGTGGGTAGTCCGAAGTTCACCCTGGCGCTCGCGGTGTTCAGTGGCGTGTGCTTCATCGCTATCGCCGGCTTGATGGGCGCCAAACCGGTCTGAACCTGTAGGAGCGGGCTTGCCCCGCGATGCAGTGTGGCTGATACACCGCTATCGCGGGGCAAGCCCGCTCCCACAGAGTTGATCAGCCGCGCAGGCTGATGACTGGCCAGCCGCGCTTTTCAGCTTCGGCGCGCAGGTTCGGGTCCGGGTCTACCGCCACCGGGTTGACCACTTGCTCCAGCAGCGGCAGGTCATTCATCGAGTCGCTATAGAAATGGCTGCCTTCCAGGCTCAGGCCATTTTCTTCCAGCCAGCGCTTCAGGCGCGTCACCTTGCCTTCGCGGAAGCACGGTACATCGGTGCTGCGGCCGGTGTAGCGGCCGTCGGCCATTTCGCACTCAGTGGCCAGCAGGGTGTCCACGCCCAGGCGTTTGGCAATCGGCCCGGTAATGAAACGGTTGGTCGCGGTGATGATCACCAGCTTGTCGCCAGCATCGCGGTGCTTTTGCAGCAGCGCCAGGGCCTTGGGCTGGATGATCGGTTCAACGCAGTCACGCATGAAGTCTTCGTGCCATTCGTCGAGTTGGGCCATTTCGGTATTGGCCAGAATCTCCAGGGTGAATTCCAGGTAGGCGTTCAGGTCCAGCTTGCCGGCCAGGTAGTCCTGATAGAACTCGTCGTTACGGTTCTTATAGGCCACTGGGTCAAGAATGCCGCGCTCACACAGGTAGTCGCCCCACGCGTGGTCGCTGTCGCCGCCGAGGAGGGTATTGTCCAGATCGAATAAAGCCAGGCGCATTTAAGTCACTCGCATAACATCTGAAAAGTCCCACAGAATACGGACTTTTCACATCGATGCACATAAGGTAAACAGGCGCGTTGCTGGTCTTGTGGCCTTTGTGGAACAATGCCGTGACATGCGTTTGCGAGGTTGCCGCCGTGATCGACCCCGATGGTTTTCGCCCCAATGTCGGGATCATTCTGACCAATGATCTTGGGCAGGTGCTATGGGCTCGCCGGATCAACCAGGATGCCTGGCAGTTTCCCCAGGGAGGCATCAACCCTGAAGAGACCCCGGAAGATGCCCTGTACCGTGAGCTGAATGAAGAAGTAGGGCTGGAACGCGATGATGTTGAAATTCTTGCCTGCACTCGCGGCTGGTTGCGTTATCGTTTACCCCAACGTCTGGTTCGCACCCACAGCCAACCGCTGTGCATCGGCCAGAAGCAGAAGTGGTTTCTCCTGCGGCTGGTCTCCAACGAGCAGCGGGTGCGGATGGATTTGACCGGGAAACCGGAGTTCGATGGCTGGCGCTGGGTCAGCTATTGGTATCCGCTTGGCCAGGTGGTGACATTCAAGCGCGAGGTTTACCGCCGCGCTCTCAAAGAGCTTGCCCCGCGCCTGCTGGCGCGCGACTGACGACGGAGTTCGACCCCGAGCCATGCTCAATACGCTGCGCAAGATCGTCCAGGAAGTTAACTCCGCCAAGGATCTCAAGACGGCGTTGGGGATCATTGTGTTGCGCGTCAAAGAGGCCATGGGCAGTCAGGTCTGCTCGGTCTACCTGCTTGACCCGGAAACCAACCGCTTCGTATTGATGGCCACCGAAGGCCTGAACAAACGCTCGATCGGCAAGGTCAGCATGGCGCCGAACGAAGGTCTGGTCGGCCTGGTCGGTACCCGTGAAGAGCCGCTCAACCTGGAAAACGCCGCCGACCACCCGCGCTACCGTTACTTTGCCGAAACCGGTGAAGAGCGCTTTGCCTCATTCTTGGGTGCGCCGATCATTCACCACCGGCGCGTGGTGGGGGTTCTGGTTATTCAGCAGAAAGAACGGCGCCAGTTCGATGAGGGCGAAGAAGCCTTCCTGGTGACCATGAGTGCCCAGCTCGCCGGTGTAATCGCCCATGCCGAAGCCACCGGCTCGATTCGCGGTCTGGGCCGTCAGGGCAAGGGTATCCAGGAGGCCAAGTTCGTCGGCGTACCCGGCTCACCCGGCGCTGCGGTGGGCAAGGCGGTGGTCATGCTGCCTCCGGCCGACCTCGATGTGGTGCCGGACAAGAGCGTCGATGACATCGACGCCGAGCTGAAACTGTTCAATAACGCTCTGGAAGGTGTGCGCGCCGACATGCGCACCCTGTCCGCCAAACTGGCCACGCAACTGCGCCCGGAAGAGCGCGCGTTGTTCGACGTCTACCTGATGATGCTCGAAGACGCAGCCCTGGGCGGCGAAGTGGTGCAGGTGATCAAGACCGGGCAGTGGGCCCAGGGCGCCTTGCGCCAAGTGGTGGGTGAGCACGTCAATCGCTTCGAGCTGATGGACGACGCCTACCTGCGGGAGAGGGCTTCAGACGTGAAGGATTTGGGCCGGCGTCTGCTGGCCTACCTGCAAGAAGCCAGGCAGCAGACGCTGGTCTATCCCGATAACACCATTCTGGTCAGTGAAGAGCTGACCCCCGCCATGCTCGGCGAAGTACCTGAAGGCAAACTGGTTGGCCTGGTATCGGTACTGGGCTCGGGCAACTCCCACGTAGCGATTCTGGCCCGGGCCATGGGCATTCCGACGGTCATGGGCCTGGTTGACCTGCCGTACTCGAAAGTCGACGGCATCGACATGATCGTCGATGGCTACAAGGGCGACGTCTACACCAACCCCAGCGATGTGCTGCGCAAGCAGTACGCCGATGTCGTTGAAGAAGAACGCCAACTGGCCCAGGGTCTCGATGCCCTGCGCGAACTGCCGTGTATCACCCTCGATGGTCACCGCATGCCGCTGTGGGTCAATACCGGCTTGCTTGCCGATGTTGCCCGCGCCCAGCAACGTGGCGCCGAAGGGGTCGGCCTGTACCGCACCGAAGTACCGTTCATGATCAACCAGCGCTTCCCGAGCGAGAAGGAGCAGCTGGCGATTTACCGCGAGCAACTGGCTGCCTTCCACCCGCTGCCGGTGACCATGCGCAGCCTCGACATTGGTGGCGACAAGGCGTTGTCGTACTTCCCGATCAAGGAAGACAACCCCTTCCTTGGCTGGCGGGGGATCCGCGTAACTCTCGACCACCCGGAAATCTTCCTGGTGCAGACCCGCGCCATGCTCAAGGCCAGTGAAGGCCTGAACAACCTGCGCATTCTGCTGCCGATGATTTCCGGCATTCATGAACTGGAAGAAGCCCTGCACCTGATCCACCGTGCCTGGGGCGAAGTGCGTGATGAAGGCACGGACGTGCCGATGCCGCCAGTGGGGGTGATGATCGAGATCCCGGCTGCGGTGTACCAGACCCGTGAGCTGGCCCGTCAGGTGGACTTCCTCTCGGTCGGTTCCAACGACCTCACCCAATACCTGCTGGCGGTAGACCGCAACAACCCGCGTGTTGCCGACTTGTACGACTACTTGCACCCGGCAGTGCTGCAAGCTTTGCAAACGGTGGTGCGCGATGCCCACGCCGAAGGCAAGCCGGTGAGTATCTGCGGCGAAATGGCCGGCGACCCGGCAGCGGCTGTGCTGTTGATGGCCATGGGCTTTGACAGCTTGTCGATGAACGCCACCAACTTGCCGAAAGTGAAATGGATGCTGCGCCAGGTCAGCCTGGGTAAGTCCAAGGAACTGTTGGCTCAGGCCATGGGTATCGACAACCCGCAAGTTATCCACAGCTCGCTGCAGTTGGCCCTGAAGAACTTGGGCTTGGCGCGGATGATCAATCCGGGGTCGTCGAAGACGCTGTAAATAGCTATCGCGGGGCAAGCCCGCTCCCACAGGAGATCACTAAACCTGTGGGAGCGGCCTTGCCCCGCGATCAATTCAAACCTGCAAATCCACTTCCCCCAGGTGCCCGCCAAACGGCCCAAAGCTCCGCTCTACCAGGCGGCGCTGCCCATCAGCCTGGACAATCAGCACTGTACTGGCCCGCGTTCCGTAGTTCTGGCTGGCGATAAACACACTCGATAGCAAGCGCTCGGTACCCATGCCGACGCCGGTTTCCGGCAACTCGCTGTCGGCTGCCTGCTGGTTATCTCCCAGCAAGGCCAGCAGGCGCTCAGGTTGTGGATCGTGCAGGTGCTGGTGCAAGCCGTTACGCGCCTTGACCAGTTTGGGCCAGGGCGTGTTCAGCCCGGCATTGGACAACCCGTAAACCCCTTCGCCCAACAGTTGTACCTGAGCGTCACGGGCATTCAGGTAACCCAAGGTACCGCTGTCAGCCACCAACAGGTTGAAGCCTGAATACTGCTGGCTACGCTCGGCGACCTCACTCAGGTAAGCCTCAACGCCCAATTCGCCGCGCAGGAAGGCCGCCACCAGCTCGCCCCGTGAGTGCGCGCCCAAAGGCTGTTTGGGGTCGCGGATGTTGGTCAGCGCGGCAAAGCGCCCGGCCGGGCCGACACCCAGCCAGGTGCCGCCGGCCTCCAGATCACGCCCGGCATACACCCCTGGCGCATCGTCCCAGGCGCCTAGCATGCGGCTGGGGCGGGCATAGAACTCATCACGGTTGGCCGCGACGATCAACGGCTGGGCATGCCCGGGCCGCCAGGCGAAGACGATCAGACACATACGGGATTCTCAGTAATTTTGCTCACTCTACCCACAGCGCTCAGTCTGATCCATCGACTTAATGTGTCTTCACTAGAGCCACAGGCCTCCCTTCCGTTACCATGCCGGACTGAATTTAAGGGGGCGACAATGGAATTCGTGCTCTATCTGCTGTTGGGCGCCTGCGCAGGCGTGCTGGCCGGGCTGTTTGGCGTTGGTGGTGGGATCATCATCGTGCCGGTGCTGGTGTTCAGTTTCACCTTGCAAGGCTTCGATGCCTCGGTGCTCACCCACCTGGCGGTGGGTACGTCGTTGGCGACCATTGTTTTCACCTCGATCAATGCCATTCGCGAGCACCATCGCAAAGGCGCGGTGCAGTGGCCGATTTTCGTCTGGATGACCCTGGGTATCCTGGTCGGCGCCGGTATCGGCGCCAAGACCGCCTCGGCCATTCAAGGCCCCATGCTGCAAAAGATCATTGGCGTCTTTGCCCTGGTGATTGCCGCGCAGATGGCCCTGGACCTCAAGCCCAAGGCCAGCCGCAGCATTCCCGGCAAACCCGGGCTGACCTTGGCCGGTAGCGTGATCGGTTGGGCCTCGGCAATCTTCGGTATCGGCGGCGGTTCGTTGACCGTACCGTTCCTGACCTGGCGCAGCCTGCCCATGCAGCAGGCGGTGGCCACGTCCTCGGCCTGCGGCTTTCCAATTGCCGTGGCCAGCGCCCTGAGCTTCATCTGGCTGGGCTGGCACGACCCGCACTTGCCGGCGCACAGCCTGGGTTTTGTCTACCTGCCGGCGCTGGTGGGGATTGCCCTGACCAGTATGTTTTTTGCTCGCTTTGGCGCGCGCCTAGCCCACAAGTTGTCGCCGCGCGTGCTCAAGCGGCTGTTCGCCGCGTTGTTGTTCTGCGTCGGCCTTAGCTTTTTGCTTTAACGAGAGGAGTCACCATGCTGCCTTACCCGCAGATAGATCCCGTGGCCGTCGCCCTGGGTCCGCTGAAAATCCATTGGTACGGCCTGATGTACCTGGTCGGTATCGGCGGCGCCTGGCTGCTGGCCTCGCGTCGCTTGAACCGTTTCGACCCGACCTGGAGCCGGGAAAAACTCTCCGACCTGGTGTTCTGGCTGTCCATGGGCGTGATTGTCGGCGGACGCCTGGGTTATGTGCTGTTCTATGACCTGCACGCATATCTGGCCAACCCGACACTGATTTTCGAAGTCTGGAAAGGCGGGATGTCGTTCCACGGCGGCTTTATTGGCGTGATGCTGGCTGCATTGTGGTTCGGCAAGCGCAACAACAAGTCGTTCTTTGAGCTGATGGACTTCGTTGCACCACTGGTACCGATCGGCCTGGGCGCCGGGCGTATCGGCAACTTCATCAACGCCGAATTGTGGGGCAAGGCGACCGATGTGCCGTGGGCTATGGTGTTCCCACCGTTCAGCGATCCGGCCCAGTTGCCACGTCACCCGTCGCAGCTGTACCAGTTCGCCCTGGAAGGTGTGGCATTATTCCTGATTCTTTGGCTGTACTCGCGAAAGCCACGCCCGACCATGGCCGTTTCCGGCATGTTCGCGCTGTTCTACGGCATTTTCCGCTTTATCGTGGAATTCGTGCGGGTACCCGACGCCCAGCTTGGCTACATTGCTTTTGGCTGGTTGACCATGGGTCAGTTGCTTTGCGTGCCGATGATTGTCGGCGGCATCTTCCTGATCTGGTGGGCCTACAACCGTAAACCCACGGCCAAGGCCGCCGTTTGATTCTCCACGGCAGGGGCGATCCCCCTGCCGTCTTTGTTACAGGTAAGCCATGAAACAGTATCTAGATCTGGTCCGCGACGTCATCGAAAACGGCACCCTGCAGGGTAACCGTACCGGTATCCGCACCATCAGCCTGCCTGGCGCCATGCTGCGCTTCGACCTGCAGAAAGGCTTCCCAGCTATCACCACGCGCAAGCTGGCGTTCAAGTCGGCAATTGGCGAGATGGTCGGTTTTCTGCGTGGCGTGAAGAACGCAGGCGAGTTCCGCGAGCTGGGTTGCAAGGTCTGGGACCAGAACGCCAACGAAAACGCCCAGTGGCTGGCCAACCCGTTCCGCCAGGGGCATGACGACCTCGGCGAAATCTATGGTGTGCAATGGCGCCAATGGCCGGCCTACAAACGCATCCCGCTGAGCAACCCGGCCGCGATCGAACTGGCGCAGAGCCAGGGCTTCCAGAAAATTGCCGAAGCTGAAGAAGACGGCGAAGCTTTTGTGGTGCTGTACAAGGCCATCGACCAGATCCGCCAGTGCATCGACACCATCCACAAAGACCCGGGCAGCCGCCGCATCCTGTTCCATGGCTGGAACTGTGCCCAGCTCGACGAAATGGCCTTGCCACCGTGCCACCTGCTGTACCAGTTCCACCCCAATGTCGAGACCAAGGAAATATCCCTGACCCTCTACATTCGCTCCAACGACCTGGGCCTGGGCACACCGTTCAACCTCACCGAAGGCGCCGCACTGCTGTCGCTGGTCGGCCGCCTGACCGGCTACACGCCGCGCTGGTTCACCTATTTCATTGGTGATGCGCACGTATACGAGAACCACCTGGACATGCTCAACGAGCAGCTCAAGCGCGAGCCGCTGGCAGCGCCGAAGCTGGTGATCAATGATCGTGTGCCGGAGTACGCCAAGACCGGTGTGTATGAGCCAGAGTGGCTGGAGAAGGTTGAGCCGAGCGACTTCAGCCTGGAAGGCTACGAGCACCACGCGCCGATGACCGCGCCAATGGCGGTCTAAACGCTGTAGGAGCGGGCTTGTCCCGCGATGCGGTGTGCCAGACGAACCGCAATCGCGGGGCAAGCCCGCTCCCACCAGATCAGTACGTCAATGGCCGTGGCTTCTGCCTACGTGTGAGTGCTCCGCCTCAGGAGCCGTCACCGCGCCATTGACCTCCAGGTGCTGCAGGATCGAGCACTGCACCTCCTTGGGATGGCAGTGCTGCCTCAACTCCAGCAACTGCGCCTGCAACGCCTGCAACCCATCGATACGTGCTTGTACATGCTCGATGTGCTCGTCGATCAGGGCGTTAACGCTTTCACACTGGTCATCCGGGCTGTCGCGCAGGCGCAACAGGCTCCGAATTTCTTCCAGGGTCATGTCCAGGGTACGGCAGTTGCGGATGAAGGTCAGGCGTTCGACGTGGGCCTGAGTGTACATCCGGTAGTTCCCCTCGCTGCGCGCAGGCTCAGGCAGCAGGTTTTCCCGCTCGTAGTAACGGATGGTTTCCACAGCGCAGTCGGTGGCTTTGGCCAGTTCTCCGATCTTCATCTGAAAATACCTCGGCAGGTTGCTTGACCCTATAGTGGCTACAGGGTGTTCACTTGGCAACAGGACATTTAAGGATGAGCCCATGAACCAGCCTGTTAGCCATACGCCGGGTAAAGACACCCACGACCACGCCAATCATGACCATGCCAAGCATGCGCACAGCTGCTGCTCTCACGAAGCTGCACCGGCCATGGTGCAACTGAGTGAGGCGGCCAGTAGTGACGCTCGCTTGAGCCGTTTTCGCATCGAGGCCATGGATTGCCCGACCGAACAGACGCTGATCCAGAACAAACTGGGCAAGTTGGCGGGCGTCGAGCAACTGGAATTCAACCTGATCAACCGCATCCTCGGGGTGCGGCATACGCATGCCGATACCCTGGCCATTGAGCAAGCCGTTGCCTCGTTGGGGATGCAGGCCGAGCCGCTGGCCGAGCACAGCGAAGAACCTGCTGCGCCGACGGCACCGACGAAAAAGCACTGGTGGCCGCTGGCGCTGTCCGGGGTTGCCGCGCTGGCTGCGGAGGGCATTCACTTCGCTGAGTTGGCGCCATCTTGGGTTGTGGCGCTGGTAGCGCTGGTGTCGATTCTCAGCTGTGGGCTGGGCACGTACAAAAAGGGCTGGATCGCCCTGAAGAACCGCAACCTGAACATCAATGCGCTGATGAGCATCGCGGTGACCGGCGCGGTGCTGATTGGTCAATGGCCGGAAGCGGCCATGGTGATGTTCCTGTTCACCGTCGCCGAGTTGATCGAGGCGCGCTCGCTGGACCGCGCGCGCAACGCTATTGGCGGCCTGATGCAACTGAGCCCGGACATGGCCACGGTGCAACAGGCCGATGGTCAATGGCGTGATGTCGAGGTCAAAGACGTCGCACTCGGTGCGTTGGTGCGGGTGCGGCCCGGTGAGCGTATCGGCCTGGATGGCGAGGTGGTCAGCGGCCAGTCGAGTATCGACCAGGCGCCGATCACCGGTGAAAGCCTGCCAGTGGAAAAAGGCCCGGGCGATAAAGTGTTCGCCGGCACCATCAACCAGGCCGGGGCGCTGGAGTATCGGGTCACGGCGGCTGCCGGGCAGTCAACGCTGGCGCGCATCATCAAGGCAGTGGAGGAAGCGCAAGGCGCACGGGCCCCGACTCAACGTTTCGTTGATCAATTCTCGCGCATTTATACACCGGCAGTGTTTGCCTTTGCCCTGGCGGTTGCGGTGATTCCTCCACTGTTCATGGCCGGCGCTTGGTTCGACTGGATCTACCGCGCTCTGGTGCTGCTGGTCGTTGCTTGTCCGTGTGCTTTGGTGATTTCTACTCCGGTGACAATCGTGAGTGGCCTGGCTGCTGCGGCGCGCAAAGGCATTCTGGTCAAGGGTGGCGTCTATCTGGAAGGCGGGCGCAAACTCGACTTCCTGGCCCTGGACAAGACCGGCACCATCACCCACGGCAAACCGGTACAAACCGATTATGTGCTGCTTGAACCGTTGTTCGAAGGCCGTGCGCAGGCGCTGGCGGCCAGCCTCGCTGATCGATCTGACCACCCGGTGTCGCGTGCGATTGCAGTGTTGGCCAACGAGCAGCAGTTGCCCCTGAGCGAGGTCGCGGCTTTTGAAGCGCTGGGCGGTCGTGGTGTGCGCGGCGAAATCGATGGTGTGATGTATCACCTGGGTAATCATCGCCTGGTCGAAGAGCTGGGCCTGTGCTCCGCCCAGCTTGAAGCACAGCTTGATACGTTGGAGCGTCAGGGCAAGACGGTGGTGTTGTTACTCGACCCATCCGGCCCGCTGGCGCTGTTTGCGGTAGCCGATACCGTTAAAGACAGTAGCCGTGAGGCTATCGCCGAGTTGCATGAGCTGGGTATCAAGACTGTCATGCTCACCGGCGACAATCCTCACACAGCTCAGGCCATCGCCGCTCAGGTGGGGATCGACCAGGCGCACGGCAACCTGTTGCCCGCCGACAAGCTCAAGACCATTGAAAGCCTGTACGCAGCCGGGCATCGGGTCGGCATGGTGGGTGACGGTATCAATGACGCGCCGGCATTGGCCCGCGCCGAAATTGGCTTTGCTATGGCCGCTGCCGGTACAGACACGGCCATCGAGACGGCCGATGTGGCCTTGATGGATGATGACTTGCGCAAAATCCCGGCCTTCGTCAGGCTTTCGCGCCAGACCGCGGCGATCCTTACCCAGAACATCGTGTTGGCACTGGGGATCAAAGCGATTTTTCTGGCGATCACCTTCGCCGGGATGGCCACCATGTGGATGGCGGTGTTTGCCGATATGGGCGTGAGCTTGTTGGTGGTCTTCAACGGCCTGCGCTTACTGCGAAAATAGAGGATGTATGTTGAGCTCCGAGTTGAAAGCCTTCTACATGGTTGCCCGCCTGGGCAGCATCACCTTGGCGGCGAAGAAACTCGGGCTCAGCCAGCCGACGGTCACCACCCAGATCCGCAACCTGGAAAGCCAATACGCGGTGGAGCTGTTCTACCGTGGTGGTCGGCGCCTGACCCTCAGCGACGACGGCGCGCGGTTGCTGCCGATGGTCAAGACACTGTTGCAGCAAGAGGCGGATATCGAGTTCTTCTTGCGTAACAGTGGCCAGGCCCAGGGTAGTTTGCGCATCGCCGCGACCGCGCCGTATTACATTCTCGATTTGGTAAAGATCTTTCGCGAGCGCTTGCCGCAGGTCGAGGTGTCGGTCGAAATCGGCAATTCCCAGCAGGTGCTGGAGTTGCTTGAGGATTACCGCGTGGACATCGCCGCCTCCTCGCAGCTGCTTGAAGATGCTCGGCTCATTCGCCGGGTGCTGGGTACTGACCCGTTGGTGGTCGCGGTACACCGTAACCATCCGCTGGCCAACCGTGAATCACTGCCACTGTCGGCGTTGGCCGGGCACTGCCTGCTGGTGCGTGAGCAAGGCTCAAGCACACGCAAACTGACGGAACAGATGCTCAACGATGCTGGGGTCAAGGTAGGTTCGATTCTGGAGATTGGTAGTCGCGAGTCGATCCGTGAGGCAGTGTTACGCAACATCGGCATTAGCATCATTGCTCGTCATGAAGTGCCGCATAACCCCGAGCTGCGGGTGCTGAGCCTGGAAGATGCGCCGGTGATGCATGAGTACCTGTACTGCCTGAAGGAACGACGTCAGGCACGTTTGCCAGCGGCTTTTCTCGGTTTGGCGCAGGAAGTTTCGGCGGTGGAAATTTGAATTATCGCAGGGCAAGCCCGCTCCCACCGGTAGGAGCGGGCTTGCCCCGCGATGCGGTAAAAGCCACAACACCAAAATCTGCCTATACCACTATCAACATCTTTTGCTTCCCAGCCACAGAACCTTCGCATTCCCTCCCTAGCATGGCCCTCATTCGCTCGATGAGGTCTTGCCATGAACACTCCGGTCGCAAACCCAGGCGCACAGATGAAGGTGCGCGGTATCCACAAGCGTTTCGGCGCTTTCACTGCTCTGCAGGATGTCTCGCTCGACATCGCCGCCGGTGAACTGGTGTGTCTGCTGGGCCCGTCCGGCTGTGGCAAGACCACGCTGCTGCGCTGCATTGCCGGCCTTGAGCGTCAGGATCGCGGCACCTTGTACATCGGTGATCGCGACATTTCCGAGTTGCCACCCCAGGCCCGTGATTACGGCATCCTGTTTCAGTCATACGCCCTGTTTCCAAACCTGACGGTCGAAGCCAACATCGCCTACGGTCTGGCTGGAAGCGGGCGCGATGAAGTGCGCCAGCGAGTGGCGCAGATGTTGGAACTGGTTGGCCTGGCCGGCAGTGAGAAAAAGTACCCCGGCCAACTCTCTGGCGGTCAGCAGCAGCGGGTTGCTCTGGCCCGTGCTCTGGCCCCTGCGCCTTCCTTGTTGCTGCTCGATGAACCGATGTCGGCCCTCGATGCCCGGGTGCGTGAGCACCTGTGTACTGAGCTGCGTCAGTTGCAACGCCAGCTGGGCATTACCACCCTGATGGTGACCCACAACCAGGACGAAGCCATGCTCATGGCCGACCGTATCGCCGTGATGAACAACGGTCAGGTCGAGCAGTACGCAACGCCCCAGGAAATCTACGACAAGCCAGCCACACCGTTCGTGGCCGAGTTCGTCGGGCAGGGCAACTGGCTGCCGTTCCAGCGCCACAGTGACAGCCATGCCCAGGTCGGTGCGCTGAACATGCGCCTGGCCGAGGGTGTCGGACAAGCCCGCAGCGGCCGTTTGTTCTGCCGCCCTGAAGCCATCAGCGTCAACCCGCCGGTGCATGAAGAGAACCTGTTTCCGGCCCGGGTGCGGGAGATCACCTTCCTCGGCAATCGCTGCCGGATGAGTTTCGAGTTCAATGAACTACCAGGCCATGCGCTGTTGGCCGAAGTTGCTCCGGAGTCGATGCCACGCCTGGGTTCCCAGGACATCTGGGTCGCCTTGCCGCCGCGTAGCCTGCAGGTGTTTGCCTGAGATGGCCGCGCCAATGACCCTGCCGATCGCGCACGCGAAGGCCGCACCGCGCTCCGGCGTTTCCCTGGGTGACCGACTGTTTGTGGTGGGCGGCAAATGGTTGCTGCTGCTGTTGCTGACGGTTGCAGTGTTGATGCCGTTGCTGGCGATTTTCTGGCGTGGTTTCAGCAGTGATGCCGGGCAGGGCGGTGGGCTGGTGGCTGCCCGTGAATTGTTTGCCAGCGCCAACTTCCACTGGTTGCTCGGCAACAGCCTGAAAGTGTCGATCAGCGTGGCTGCGATTGTCGTGCCGCTGGCCTATCTGTTCGCCTATGCCTTGCAACGTACGCTGATCCCCGGCAAACGTATCTGGCGCGGTATTTCGCTGCTGCCCTTGCTGGCGCCGTCGATGCTTCCGGCCATTGCCCTGGTTTACCTGTTCGGCAACCAGGGGCTGCTGCGTGGGCTGCTGAGCGACAACATTTATGGCTTCTGGGGCATTGTCCTCGGTGAAGCCATCTACACCTTTCCCCACGCGCTGATGATCTTGCTGTCGGCATTGTCGTTGGCCGATGCGCGCTTGTTCGATGCCGCATCGAGCATGGGCGCTGGCCCCTGGCGCACGTTCCACAGCATCACCTGGCCGGCCACCCGCCAGGCCGTGTTTGCCGCGTTCTGCCTGGTGTTCACGCTGACCATTACTGACTTCGGTGTACCGGTGGTGGTCGGTGGCGACTATCAGGTGCTGGCACTGGAGGCCTACAAGGCGGTGGTGGGCCAGCAGCAATTCGGTCGCGGTGCGTTGATCGGTATGGTCCTGCTGGTACCGGCCTTGCTCAGCTTTACCGTTGATGCCTGGCTGCGTCGTCGGCAGGGTGATGCCATGAGTGGTCGCGCCCAGGTGTTCGAGCCGCAGCCGTCGCGCCGTCGCGATGCCTGCTTCATGGCCATCGTACTGATGGTGTGCGCGGTGTTGCTGCTAGTGGTTGGCATGGCGGTGTACTCGTCGCTGGTGACGTTCTGGCCTTACAACATGACGCTGTCGCTCAAGCACTATCAGTTCGATGAAACCGCCGGTGGTGGCTGGCTCGCCTACCGCAACAGCCTGACCATGGCCCTTGGTACCGCAGTGATTGGTAGCGCAGTGATCTTCACTGGCGCCTACCTGATGGAAAAAACCAAAGGCCAGCGCGCGCTCAACCTGGTGCTGCGTTTGCTCAGCTTCGTGCCGATGGCGGTGCCGGGCTTGGTGCTGGGCCTGGGCTACGTGTTCTTCTTCAACCTGACCAGCAACCCCTTGCATGTGTTCTACGGCAGCATGGCGCTGCTGGTGGTGTGCACCATTGCGCACTACCTGACCACCGCACAAATGACCGCGACCACCGCGCTGCGTCAGCTCGATGGTGAATTCGAAGCCGCAGCCCTGTCGCTCAAGGCACCGCTGTACCGCCACTACCTGCGGGTCACCGTGCCCATCTGCCTGCCCGCGCTGCTGGACATCGTCCGCTACCTGTTTGTGTCGGCGATGACCACGGTGTCGGCGGCGATCTTTCTCTACAGCCCCGACACCATCCTCGCTGCGGTCGCCGTGTTGAACATGGACGATGCCGGCAACGTCGGCGGTGCGGCGGCCATGTCGACCCTGATTCTGCTGACCAGCGCCAGCGTATCGCTGTTGCTGGCCTGGGCCTCACGCGGCCTGTTGCAACGCTCCCAAGCCTGGCGTCAGCGCGCGCCAGGCCACTGATTGCACTCCCCAACCCTCGTACCGTTCAAAGGAACCGCATCATGTTCAAGCCACTTGCTCTTGCCGCTGCCGTCCTCACTGCGTTCAGCCTGCAGGCTACTGCCGCCGAAACCCAGCTGACGGTCTACACCGCGCTCGAAGCCGAACAACTCAAGAGCTACAAGCAGGCTTTTGAAAAGGCCAACCCGGATATCGAGATCAAGTGGGTGCGTGACTCCACGGGCATCATTACCGCCAAGCTGCTGGCCGAAAAAGACCGTCCGCAGGCTGACGCAGTGTGGGGCCTGGCTGCGTCCAGCCTGGCGATCCTCGATCAGCAGGGCATGTTGCAAAGCTATGCGCCGAAAGACCTGGACAAGATCGGCGCCAACTACCGCGATGCTGCCAACCCTCCGGCCTGGGTCGGTATGGACGTATGGGCCGCGACCATCTGCTTCAACACCATCGAAGCCGAAAAGCAGGGCCTGAGCAAACCGCTGAGCTGGCAAGACCTGACCAAGCCTGAGTACAAGGGCAAGATCGTCATGCCTAACCCGGCTTCTTCGGGTACCGGCTTCCTCGACGTCAGTGCCTGGTTGCAAACCTTTGGTGAAAAGCAGGGTTGGCAGTACATGGATGACCTGCACCAGAACATCGGCCAGTACGTTCATTCCGGTTCCAAGCCGTGCAAGCTGGCTGCCGCAGGTGAGTTCCCGATTGGCATCTCGTTCGAGTACCCGGCGGTTCAGCTCAAGCGTCAGGGCGCGCCGTTGGATATCGTCCTGCCGAAGGAAGGCCTGGGCTGGGAAATCGAAGCCACTGCCGTACTTAAAGGCAGCAAGCATGAAGAGGCCGCCAAGCGGCTGGCCGACTTCTCTGCCAGCCCGGCAGCCATGGACCTGTACAAAGAGAACTTCGCCGTACTGGCTCAGCCCGGCATTGCCAAACCGCAAACCGAACTGCCGGCTGACTATGAGCAGCGCCTGATCAAGAACGACTTCAACTGGGCTTCGCAGAACCGCGACACCATCCTCGCCGAATGGCGTAAGCGCTATGACGGCAAGTCGGAGAAGGTGGCTCAGCAGTAATACCGTATCGCGGGGCAAGCCCGCTCCCACCGGAGGGAGCGGGCTTGCCCCGCGATCTTTAAGGAGATCCCAATGACCGATCTATTAATTGTCGGCGCAGGCATTCTCGGCCTGTCCCACGCCTACGCCGCCGCCCGCCGAGGGCTCAAAGTTCGTGTTTTCGAGCGCACGGCCACGCCGCTGGGCGCTTCAGTACGCAACTTCGGCCAAGCGCTGGTCACAGGTCAGCCGCCGGGTGAAATGCATGAATTGGCCAAGGCCAGCCGCGGGATATGGACGCATTGGTCGCGTCAGGCGGGCTTTGAACTGAAAAGTAATGGTTCGCTGTTGTTCGCGCGCACGGCCCTTGAGCAGGAACTGCTTGAAGCATTCTGTGCCGAGCGCGCTATCGATCAGGGCTACCGGGTCGAGTTGCTGTCGGGAGCCGCGCTCAATGATCTGTACGGCGGCCAGTTCCGTCACCACCGTGCTGCCTTGTGCGGGCTGGATGATCAACAGTTGTATTCGCGTGAGGCCATCCCGACGCTGATCCGCTTCCTGCAGGAGCAGCTTGAGGTCAGCTTCCATTTCTCCACCTTGGTACGTGATATCCAGCCTGGGAAGGTCTCAACGACTGCAGGCGATTTTACTGCTGAGCAGATCGTGGTTTGCTCAGGTCATGACTACCAAACCTTGTTGGCCGAGCCCATCGCTGCGCTGCAACCGCAGATCTGCCGCTTGCAGATGCTCCGCGCGCGGCCGCGTTTTGATCTCGACTTGCAGCATGCCCTACTGACTGGGCTGAGCTGTGTGCACTACGGCGCTTTCGCCGACCTGCCACAAGCCCAGGCGTTGCACGCGCAATTGCTGCGCGACAGCCCGCACCTGATCGAGCATGGTATTCACCTGCTGATCAGCCCCACGCCCCACGGCGAGCTGATTATCGGCGACTCGCATGCCTATGGCAGCGACGTCTCACCCTTCAATGCCGAGCAGGTCGACAACTGGCTGATCGAACTGGCCGAACACACCCTCGGTGGTCGCATCGAGGTGGTCGAACGCTGGCAGGGCGTCTATGGTTCTGGCGGGCCTGCGCCATTTTCGTTGTTGCAGGTAGCGCCAGGGGTCAGCGCCGCGTTGATGCACAGCGGCGTCGGCATGAGCGTAGGCCCGGCTCTGGCCGAGCGACATATGGCGCGATTGCTTAATGAAACCGTGTGAGGGGATAACGATGAGAACAGCCGAACAGGTTGTCAGCGAGATCTTCGCCTTGTATCAGCAGCATGGCGATGAAGATTACATCGGCGAGCCGGTGTCGCAGTTGGAGCACATGTCTCAGGCCGCACAACTGGCCTTGGATGAAGGCTTTGATGATGAAGTAGTGCTGGCGGCATTCTTTCACGACATCGGCCACATCTGCGGTGGTGCCGAAGGTGACATGGGTGGCTACGGCGTGGTCAGCCACGAACAGGTTGGCGCTAACTATCTGCGCCGCTGTGGGTTCAGCGAACGTCTGGCGACGCTGGTGCAATACCATGTTGAAGCCAAGCGTTACCTGACGCTGCGTAAGCCCGGCTACTACGACCGCCTGAGCGAAGCCAGCCGCCGCACGCTGGAGTACCAGGGCGGGGTGATGAGCGATGCCGAAGCCGACGCCTTCGAGCGTGACCCGCTGTGCACGGTGAGCCTGCGGATGCGCGAGTGGGATGAGCTGGCCAAAGAGATGAATGTGCCGGTGATTGACCTTGATGTGCTCAAGGGGAAGGCCTTGGCGTTGTTGCATTGACTGATCGCGGGGCAAGCCCGCTCCCACAAAGTAACTGGTGGGAGCGGGCTTGCCCCGCGATCAGTCCCTAAAGCTCAAGCACCAAAGCGTCAATCTGCTCCTGCCGCTCGGCCTGATTCAGCCGCGCCCCCGGATTGAGCGACGACCACTGCGGATGCGCACGCGCTTTGCTCAAGGCCTCCGGCAACTTGCCTTCGCGCCAACTCTTCTCTTGCGGCGGCGCCAGCTTGATCTGCTCCATTGCTGCATGGCCGCGGCTGTCGAGCGCCTGGATCAACTGATGCTGACGCAACGCCAACAGGCGCAGCACACTGTCATCCACGGTCAATTCACGCTGTCCTTTGAGTTTACCCAACAGGCGTGAGCCATAGCTGCGCGCGGTCTGTAATGCGCCACCGGCAATGGCTCCGGCCAATGCCGCTGCACCGAGGGTCAAGCCGCCGACCAGCAGATCGACCCCTGCACCCGCGGCTGCACCGGCAGCGACGCCACTACCCAGGCGTACGCCCAGCAATTTCAGGGTTTCCGGGTTGAACAGGTCATCACCCCAGCGGCCATCCAGCAAGGGCAGCTCGCTGGCGCTGGCGTCGTCTTTACGAAAGGCATACAGCTTGAGCAGCGCCTCGACGCAGCGTTGTTCACGCTGGCGAATGTCTTTGCGCAACGCTTCGATGGCGGCGGCTTCGGCATCCGGTTCGGCCACTACGCTACGGCGGCAAGCCGCGCAGTCGAGCAGCAGTTCCGCGATCAGGCGCTTGCCACTGAGCTGGCGGGCCTGGCGTTGGGCCTGTTGGTCGTCGATCAAGCGCTGCAGGGCCGGGCGCGAGCTTTCCAGCATCAGCGCCAGGCTTTCATAGAGGCGGCGTTCGCCATCTTCAGGTGGTGCAACGCTGTCGAAACGCACCAGTGCATGCAGGCCCAAACGGGCGAGTGCTTCGCGCCAGTCCGGTTCGCGGTGGTCGCTGCTGGCGACAAAGTTGAGTACCGGCAACAACGGTTTACCGCAGCTGGCCAGTACCTCCAGTTCATCACGGTACTTGGCCAGCACCGGCTCACGCGCATCGATCACATACAGGCCGGCATCGCTGGCCAGCAACTGGCGCAGCACTTTGGCTTCCTGTTCGAAACGCTGACGCGCTTCACTGCCCTGAAGAAAGCGCTCTAGCCGCGCCGGGCCGTCGAGGCGTTCGCCTGGTCGCTCCAGGCGTTCGAGGTAGTCGAGCAGGGCGATGGCGTCTTCCAGCCCCGGCGTGTCGTAAAGCTCCAGCAGCGGCTCACCTTCCACCGACAGGCGCGCCCCTTCCACATGGCGGGTGGTGCTGGGGCGGTGCGAGACTTCACCAAAACCCACATCGCGGGTCAGGGTGCGCAGCAGCGAAGTCTTGCCAACATTGGTATGGCCGACCACGGCCAGTTTCAGCGGCTTAGTCATGGCCATGCTCCAGCCAATTCATCGGGGCGCTGTCGGCGTGTTCAAGGCCCAGTTGGTCGAGGGCCTGATGCCAGTCGCCCAGACGCTCGGCATCCAGCGCTTGGCCGGGCAGTGGCTGCAGCAGCCAGATGCGCGTGGTGCCCGCATTGCGTGCCAGTTCGGCGAGCAGCGCCAGGCTGCCGCGATCGGGCGAGCGGCGAGGGTCACAGGCGATGGCCAGGCGTGCGGGCGGAAAGCGGCTGAGTTGTTCGAGCAACTTATTGCGCGATTCGCGGCTGTCGAGCACACCGGCGTTTTTAACCGTGTCCGGTAGCGCGGGTGGCCAGGGTCGCTTGTCGTCGAGTTCCAGGCCTACCAGCAAGGCGCCGTTGCTGTGTTCTTCTCCCACGCCGCGCACGATCTGCGGCAAGGCATCAGGCGCGGCATCGTTGATCCCCAGACGCTCACTGCTGGGCATCAATGCTTCGCGTAGCTGGCTGTAGCCGGGCAGGTTGAGATCCAGGTTCAGGCGCTGACGGCCACGTCGCCAGCGCCATAGGCACACGGCGGCGAGCAGCAAGCGCGGCAGAATGCCGAAAACCAACAGCACACCGAGCAGCCAGCTGGCCCAGGCTTGCCGGGCCAATTCAAGCGCAGGCTGGCTGTCGCCGCTGGCGCGGATCATGTCGATGTCGGGCACGTTGAAGCCCAGCAACGCGGGCAGAGCGCCAAGCGCCTGGGTCAGCCCTATGAAGGTGTCAGCACTGAGAATGGTGGTTTCCCAGACGAAGCCATAACGACGCGTGGCGAGCAGCGCCAGAAGCATCACCAGCGCGCTGCTCAGCGCCAGTAACCAGAGGCCGTGTACCAGCAGCCCGATCAGCCAGCGGTTGAGTTTTTGGCGTTGCAGCAATACCAGCAACGCCGGGGCCAGGTGTACAGCCTGTGCATCGCGGGCAAATTTTTCGCTGAGCCACAGCCACAGCTTACCGAGGGTGGCACCTTGTTCGCCGGCGAAGAAAAAGCCCAGCGCCCATCCGGCCAGCAATACAAGGTTCAAGCCCAGCAGACTGCCCAAGGCCCAGAACACATTCACCGGACGCTGGCTGTCGCCCAGCGCAGCCAATGCCAGGCCAGCACCACTGACGATTGCCAGTACCACCAGCAGCGCCAATGCCAGGCGCGCGCCTTGTTTCCAGTGCTGCAGGGCGCTGCGCATGCCGTCGCGCTCGGCCAGCCACAAGGCGCGGTGCTCGATACGCGTAGGCAGGTCGCCGCCCAGTTGGCGGGCGCGGCGATTGGCTTCCTGGTCTTCCAGGGGGCCTGCATGTTCCTCGCGCAGGCGTATCGCTTCAGTGAGCCAGCGTTTGTCCAGGTCAGTCAGTGCAGTCACGCGGTCTTCCATTGATCAGGTCAGCCCAAAGCATAACCCAGGCACCGAAGAACGGGCTTTGCTATCCTCGCCGACATGAAAACATCACTTCCCCTCAGCCTGATCGCGGCCCTCGCCGAGAACCGCGTGATCGGCATCGACAACAGCATGCCCTGGCACCTGCCGGGGGACTTCAAGTATTTCAAGGCCACCACCCTGGGCAAGCCGATCATCATGGGGCGCAAGACCTGGGATTCGCTCGGTCGTCCGTTGCCTGGGCGGTTGAACCTGGTGGTCAGCCGTCAGCCTGGGCTGCAGCTCGAAGGCGCCGAGGTGTTTGCCTCGCTCGATGAGGCCCTGCTGCGCGCTGAGCAGTGGGCACTGGCGCAGGGTGTGGATGAGTTGATGCTGATTGGTGGCGCGCAACTCTATACCCAGGCCATTGAACGGGGGCTGGCAGACCGGCTGTACCTGACCCGGGTTGAGCTGAATCCGGAAGGTGATGCCTGGTTTCCTGAGTTTGATCAGGCCCAGTGGCAGTTGGCGTCGAGCCAGGCGAATCCGGCTGAAGGTGACAAGCCGGCGTATCACTTTGAGGTGTGGGAGAAGGCTTAAAAGCATCGCGGGGCAAGCCCGCTCCTACAGTAGGAACGGGCCTGCCTCGCGATCATTGCCTCAGGAATGCGACAGCTGCGCATGCTCCTGAGCATCAAGCAGCGACTTGTCAGTCTGCTTGAGCATCTGGCTGGTGATTGCTCCGGCGGTCATCGAGCCATTCACGTTCAACGCCGTACGGCCCATGTCGATCAGCGGTTCAACCGAGATCAGCAACGCCACCAACTCCACCGGCAAGCCCATGGCCGGCAGCACGATCAGTGCGGCAAACGTCGCACCGCCACCCACGCCCGCCACACCAGCCGAACTTAGCGTCACGATGGCCACCAGCGTGGCGATCCACAGTGGGTCCAGCGGGTTGATACCGACCGCTGGTGCGACCATGACCGCGAGCATCGCCGGGTACAGACCGGCACAACCGTTCTGGCCGATGGTTGCACCAAACGAGGCGGCAAAGCTGGCAATCGACTGCGGAATGCCCAGGCGACGGGTCTGTGCTTCGATGCTCAGCGGAATGCTGGCGGCACTGGAGCGGCTGGTGAAAGCAAACGTCAGCACCGGCCAGACCTTGCGGAAGAAACGCAGTGGGTTAACGCCGCTGATCGCCAGCAACACACCGTGCACCACGAACATCAGCCCCAGGCCGATGTAAGACACCACCACGAAACTGCCGAGTTTGAGGATGTCGTCCAGGTTCGAGCTGGCCACCACCTTGGTCATCAGCGCCAGTACGCCATACGGGGTGAGCTTCATCACCAGACGCACCAGGCGCATGACCCAGGCCTGCAAGGTGTCGATGGCGGCCAGTACGCGATTGCCTTTTTCGGCGTCATCTTTGAGCAACTGCAGGGCGGCCATGCCGAGGAATACGGCAAAGATCACCACGCTGATGATCGAGGTTGGCTTGGCGCGGGCCAGATCGCCGATCGGGTTGCTAGGGATGAAGGACAGCAGCAGTTGCGGGATATTCAGGTCGGCGACCTTACCCACATAATCGTTCTGGATCGCCTGCATCCGTGCGGTTTCAGCAGTGCCCGCCACCAGGCCTTCGGCGGTCAGGCCGAACAGGTTGGTCAGGACAATACCGATCAGCGCGGCGATGGCGGTGGTGAACAGCAGGGTGCCAATGGTCAGGAAGCTGATCTTGCCCAGCGACGAGGCGTTGTGCAGACGGGCAACGGCGCTGAGGATCGAGGCGAAGATCAGCGGCATGACGATCATTTGCAGCAACTGCACATAACCGTTGCCGACCAGGTCGAGCCAGCTGATGGTGGCCTTGAGGACCGGATCGCCAGCGCCGTAAATGGTATGCAAGGCAGCGCCGAACAGCACACCAAGCACCAGGCCGACCAGAACTTTCTTGGCCAGGCTCCAGTTGCCATGACGGGTTTGTGCCAGGCCTAGCAGCAACGCCAGGAACGCCAGCAAATTGAGAGACAGCGGCAGGTTCATTGAAGCTCCAGAGAAAAAGCGGGGGCATCGCCTCTGTGTGCGATTGCGAACAGAAATGCTAACAGCATGAAAACGAACGAATTTATATCAATAGGTTATTTGCTTAGCTTTTTTTGGAATATAAAGGCTCGCTGGGAGCGGGCTTGCCCCGCGATAGCGATCTTCCTGTCACCCCGCAATCGCGGGGCAAGCCCGCTCCTACCGGAAGGGGTCAGCGTTTGTTCAGGCCTTTGGCCAGGCGGTCGCCGCCCAGTTGGATCAACGCCACCAATGCGACCAGCATGACAATCACGGTGAGCATGATCTGGCTGTCAAAGCGCTGGTAGCCGTAGCGGTAAGCGATATCACCCAGCCCACCGGCACCGATGGCCCCGGCCATGGCCGAGGAGTTGATCATGGTCACCAAGGTGATGGTGAAGCCGCCGACAATCCCCGGCAGGGCCTCAGGCAGCAGCACGTGCCAGACAATGTGCCAGCGACGACAGCCCATGGCCTGGGCGGCCTCGATCAGGCCGTGGTCAACCTCGCGCAGGCTGACTTCGGCAATCCGGGCGAAAAACGGTGTGGCCGCAATGGTCAGCGGTACCACCGCCGCCCAGACCCCATAAGTGGTGCCAACAATCAGGCGCGTGAACGGGATCAGCGCAACCATCAGGATCAAGAACGGGATCGAGCGGAACAGGTTAACGAACGCCCCGAGCACTCGGTTCAGGGTAGGCGCTTCGAATATCCCGCCCTTGCCGCTGGTGACCAGAATCACCGCCAAGGGGATCCCGGCCAGTAAGGCGATCAGCGATGACACGCCAACCATCAGCAGGGTGTCGAGTACCCCTTGAATCAGGCGATCAGTCCACATAACCGAGTACCTCTACCTGCGTGGCCCATTGTCGGGCGCGTTCGATGATCTGTTCATGGTGATGCGGTGAGTGCGTCACCGTCACCAGCAATTGCCCCAGCGGTCGCCCCTGGATCGGTTCGATACCGCCTTGCAACAGGCTGATACGGCCACCAAGGCTGGCGAACAAAGTGGACAACTCTGGTGCTTGGCGGTCACTGCCTGTGACCTTGAGGTTCAGTACCAAGGCTGAATCGGCGCTGCTCGGCTGGCTTTGCAAACGTGCCTGCAAGGCCTCGGGCAGCGGCGCTTGCAGGGGCGCGAGCAAGGTTTTGCTGACGTCATGCTGAGGGTCGCCGAACACCTGCCAGACCGCGCCCTGCTCGACGATGCGCCCGCGCTCCAACACCACCACCCGGTGGCAGATGTCGCGGATCACGGCCATTTCGTGGGTGATCAGGACGATGGTCAGGCCAAGGCGCTGGTTGATGTTGCGCAGCAACTCCAGGATCGATGCAGTGGTTTCCGGGTCGAGCGCAGAGGTGGCTTCGTCACACAGAAGAATGTCCGGGTCATGCACCAGCGCCCGGGCGATGCCGACGCGCTGCTTTTGCCCACCTGACAATTGCGCGGGGTAGGCCTGGTGTTTGTGTTCAAGCCCGACCAGTTCCAGCAGTTCGGCGACTTTGCGCTGGCGCTGGGCCTTGGGCACGCCCGCGACTTTCAGCGGCAACTCAACGTTCTGCCACACGGTCTTGGCCGACATCAGGTTGAAGTGCTGGAAGATCATGCCAATGCGGCGGCGCAGGGCGACCAGGCGGTCTTCATCGAAGTCGCCGATGTCCACCTGGTCGATCAGTACACGGCCGGTAGTGGGTTGTTCCAGGCGATTGATGGTGCGGATCAGCGACGACTTGCCAGCGCCGCTGCGGCCAATGATGCCGAAGATCTCTGCGCGCTGAATGTTCAGGTCAATGCCTTCCAGCGCCGCAGTAGCTTGCCCCGGATAGGTCTTGCCCAGGCCGAGAAAGCGCACATGGGCAGTGTTCAGCTCGGGGTGAAGGGCCCGTTGTGGCGCTGTGTGCAGCGGCACGCTGGTGTTGGCTTCGGGTGTCAGGCGGGCAGCGGCGCTCATTTCAGCTCTCCCAGCCCGGTTGGTAGAGTTTGCCGTGGGCTTTATCGAGCGCTGCGCGCACAGCCGGCGAGTGTTGGTAGATGTCGATGAACTTGGCCAGGCGTGGGTCGTCCTTGTTCTGCGGGCGGATAACGAACTGGATCACGTATTCCTTGTGGTCGAGGCCGTCGAACAGCAGCGCCGAGGTGGCATCGAAGGTATTGGCCAGGCGGATGTAGGCCGGGTAGCCCTGCACCAGATCGGCATCATCGTAGGCGCGGACCAGTTGCACCGCTTCTACCTGAAGGATTTTCAGCTGCTTGGGGTTGCTGACGATGTCATCTTCAGTGGCTTTGTAGCCGACGCCCGGTTTGAGGGTGATCAGACCGGCCTTGGCCAGCAACTGCAAGCCGCGGCCGCTGTTGATCGGGTCGTTGGCGATGGCCACGCTGGCGCCCTGAGGCAGCTCGTCGAAGCTTTTGTACTTTTTCGAGTAGAGACCGACGTTGTTGATGATGCCCGGTGCGAACGGTACCAGGTCAAAACCGGCGGCGGCCTTGGCGTTTTCCAGGAAAGGGATGTGCTGGAAGTAGTTCACGTCGATGTCGCCGCTGGCCAGGCTGACGTTGGGTGCGATCCAGTCGCTGAACTCGATCAGCTCAACCTCCAGCCCCTGTTTCTTCGCTTCGCTGACGGCCGCCTCCAGTGGGATGGCAAAGGCTGCGGTGGTGCCGACTTTCAAGGCGTCTGCGGCCTGGGCCGCGCCCAACAGACCAAGGCTCAAGGCCAGTGCCGCGACGGGGCGGGCAAGGAATTGTTTAAGCATGCAGTAGCGCTCCGGTCGAGGTGGTGTGGCGATAGCTGGCGCCGGGGTGATCGGCAGGCAGCAGAGGGTTTTCGGTGGCGAAGAGTTTTTCGCGCAGGCTGCCTTGTTCGTAGGCGGTTTTGTACGAGCCACGGCGTTGCAGCTCGGGGATGACCAGGTCGATGAAATCGACATAGCTTTCTGGGGTCACCGTGCGGGTCAGGTTGAAACCGTCCAGGCCGGTTTCGGCGATCCAGCTTTCCAGTTCGTCGGCAACCTGGGTCGGTGAACCCACCAAGGTGATGTAGCGCCCGCCTAGGGCGTGCTGGTCGAGCAATTTGCGTCGGGTCCAGTCATTGTTCTGCAGGGTTTTAGTGGCCGACTGGATGGCGTTGCTTTTCACGTACTGGATAGGCTCGTCCAGCTCGTAGGCGGAAAAGTCGATGCCAGTAGAGCTGGAAAAGTGCGCAACACCGGCTTCAGCGCTGGCGTAACGCAGGTACTCAGCGTGCTTGGCCCAGGCTTGTTCCTCGGTGCGGGCAACGATCACCGTCACCCCCATGAACACCTTGATGGCCTCAGGGTCGCGGCCAGCGGCCACGGCAGCGGCGCGCACCTTGTCGACCTGGGCGCGGGTGCCGGCTTTGGTCTGGCCACTGATGAACACGCACTCGGCGTGATTACCGGCAAAGCCCAGGCCTCGCTCGGAGCTACCGGCCTGGAACAACACCGGGGTGCGTTGTGGCGAAGGTTCGCACAGGTGATAACCCTCGACGCGGTAAAACTCGCCCTGATGGTTGACCTTGCGCACCTTGTCCGGATCGGCGTAGACCCGCTGCTGGCGATCATTGACCACCGCGTCGTTGTCCCAACTGCCTTCCAGCAGTTTGTACAGTACCTGCATGTATTCGTCGGCCTGGTCGTAGCGGCGGTCGTGCTCGGCTTGCTGCTCAAGCCCCATGGCCCGTGCGGCGCTGTCGAGGTAGCCGGTGACAATGTTCCAGCCCACCCGGCCACGACTCAGGTGATCGAGGGTCGAAAGCTTACGGGCGAACAGGTACGGCGCCTCGTAGGTCAGGTTGGCGGTCAGGCCAAAGCCCAGGTGCCGGGTGACGGCCGCCATGGCCGACACCAGCAGCAGCGGGTCGTTGACCGGCAGCTGGATCGACTCTTTGAGCGGTACCTCGACACTGTTCTGGTAGACGTCGTAGACCCCGACGATATCGGCGATGAACAGCCCGTCGAACAGCCCGCGCTCCAGCAATTGCGCCAGCTCGGTCCAGTACTCCAGGTGCTTGTACTGGGTGGAGGTGTCGCGTGGATGGGTCCACAGGCCGTGGTTGATGTGGCCAATGCAGTTCATGTTGAAGGCATTGAGGAGGATTTTTTTCTTGGCCATCAGATGGTCCCCCGCAGCGGTGGGTTCTCATCGTTGAGGTAGTAATTGCCGATGGCGTGGTACTTCCAGCGCACCGGGTCGTGCAGCGTGTGCACGCGGGCGTTGCGCCAGTGGCGGTCGAGGCCATGCTCGGCCAGGGTCGCCTGGCTGCCGGCCAGTTCGAACAGGGTGCTGCCCGCGGCCAGGGAGATTTCGGTGCTGATGGCCCGGGCTTCGGCCACGGCGATGGAGGCCGCGGCAACGCTGCTGGCCGTGAGGTCGGCCTGGGCTTTGTCCAGGTAGTCGCCCGCGCGCTCAAGCAGGGCTTCGGCGGCGTGCAGGCGGATAGCCAGATGGCCGAAGGATTTCAGGGTCAACGGGTCGTCGCTGGCCTTGTCGATACCAGAGTCGATCCACGGACGGCTGCGGGTCCGCACGAAGTGCAGGGCGTCTTCATAGGCGGCGCGGGCAATACCGGTGTCGATGGCGGCATGAAGGATCTGCGCCAGCGGACCGACACTGGTCGGGCGTTCGAAGGCGCTCTGAAACGGCACTACATCGTCGGCCGCAACCCGAACGTTATCGAACACCACCGAACCGCTGCCGGTGGTGCGTTGGCCGAAGCCGCTCCAGTCGTCGATCACTTGCAGCCCGAGGCTGTCGGCCGGCACGAAGGCCAACTGCTGTACGCCGTGCTCATCGATCACTGAGGTGGGAATACGTTGGGCGTAAATGGCGCCGGTCGCATAGAACTTGCGCCCGTTAATGCGGTAGTCCTCACCGTCGCGGCTCAGGGCTGTGGTGCGGTCGTGGGCGGTTTTGGTGCCCAGTTCAGCCAAGGCGTTGCCGAAGCGTTTACCGGCTAGCACTTCGGCGTACAGGCGCTGCTGTTGTTGCGGGCTGCCGTTGATGCGCAGCACTTCCAGCGCATAGAAATGGTTTTGTGGAATCTGTCCGAGTGACGCATCGGCCTGGGCGATACGGGCGATGACTTTTGCCAGAGTGACGTTCGACACACCAGCCCCACCAAAGGCTTTGGGGACGCTGATGCCCCAGAGCCCGGAGCGGCTGAACAGCGCCAGTTCCGGGTGTGGCAGGCGGCGTTCGCGATCGCGCTCAACGCTGTCGCGGCGCAATTCGCCCGCCAGTTCTTCGACCACCCGGAGTGCCTGGGCGTCAGTGTGGATCACCGCGACGTTTTCGTGCGGTTGCGGTAGAAGGCTCATAGAGTAGGCTCCAGTGGTCTGGTCAGATCCAGGAATGCCGGGCAGGCAAGGTACCGTTGAGGTGGTAGGCACCGACGGCGTGGTATTTCCAGCGCACCGGGTCGTGGAGGGTGTGTACGCGGGCATTGCGCCAATGCCGGTCGAGGTTGAACTCGGCCAGGGTGGCGCGGCTGCCGGCCAGTTCGAACAGCTTCTCGCTGGCCTGCAGGGCAATCTCGGTGGTCAGCACCTTGGCCTCGGCTACGGCAATCGAAGCGCGAGCGGCCGAGTCGGCATTCACTGGCGCGGCGTTGACCTCATCGAGGGTGCGCGCGGCTTTGCTCAACAACGCCTGGGCTGCGTGCAGTTCAAGCTGCAGACGGCCGATATCGGCGATTACGTAGAGGTCATCGCTGGCGCGCTCGACCTTGGCATCGATCCACGGGCGTGATTTTTCCCGCACAAAGCTGATCGCGTCGGCCACCGCCGCTTCGGCAATGCCGGCATCGATGGCGGCCTGGATCAGTTGCGATGCGGCACCCTGGATGTTCGGCACCTCGTTCTGGCGCCAGTTGTCGATCACCAGTTCTGGTTCGACCTGGACCCGGTCGAGCAGCACTGTGCCGCTGGCGGTGGTGCGCTGGCCGAAGCCTGACCAGTCATCGACGATTCGCAGCCCTGGGGTGCCGCGGCGCACAAAGGCCATGACCTGGTGGCCTTCGTCGTTGATCGCTTTGACCGCTACCCAGTGGGCGAACAGGGCGCCGGTGGAGTAGAACTTCTGGCCGCTGAGTACGTAGCGATCGCCCTCGCGGGTGATGCGTGCCTTGAGTTCCAGGGTGTGCTTGCTGCCGCGCTCGGGCCCGGCATTGCCGATCCGCCAGCCGTCGAGTACCGACTTGAACAGCAGTTCCTTCTGCCGCTCGGTGGCGGTGCCTTTGAGCAGTTGCAGAATGCCAAACTGGTTCTGTGGAATTTGCCCCAACGCCGGGTCGGCGGCGCTGATGATGCGAAACACTTCGGCGATGGTGACAAACGACACCTGTGGGCCGCCAAAGGCACGGGGAATGGAAATACTGCCCAGGCCGCTGCGGGTGAACTGCTCGATTTCGGCCCAGGGCAGTTTGCGCTGTTGGTCGCGACGAGCGGCCTGGCTGCGGGCTACCTCGGCCAGTTCATGGGCGGCCTGCAGTGCTTGTTCATCATTGAGCAGCACCTTGGCTGGCAACAGCAGCGGGGCGCTGTCCAGATCACTGTGGACGTTGATATCTGCCAGACTGGACATCAGTACTGCTCCTTGGCTGTACTCAATGCCCTGGCGTTACGCACTGGGGTGATTGTGTTCCTGACCATACCTTACCTCACGTATTAGAAAGGTCGGCGCGCGCTGCGCCGACGGAAATGCGCTGGTCCGGTGGTCCGGTTCATATACCCTAATGCTGTATAAAAATTAAATAAACTAACTTGTTGGAATATGCATAGAAGTACTCAACGCTCATCCGGCAAACACCCGAAGTGCAGTTGAGGGCGCCCACTGCGAGCGGTTGCCGACCCGGTCGAGAATGCAGTAGCTCAGCTCCAGATGCGGGTCAGCACCGCTTTCTTCGATCAGAGCCCGTGGGATTTCCACTTGCAGCGTGCGACCGATCTGTTGGCGATTCAGGGGCGCAAGGTCGAGCCGCAGATCACCCCAGCGCACGGTAATCTGGTCGCCTTCTGCCATGTTGCGGTAAGGCGCCAGGCTGCACTGCAGGTCGCCACTCAGGGTGTCGAGACAAAGGCCTTCGTGACGCAGCCGACGATCCAGTTGCAAGGGCTGCAGGTGCTGCTCTGCGTCATTGCCGCCGGGGCAGTCGAGTTTGACCAGCACTTGTCGCTCGGGTGATCTCAGCGGGCGTTGGCCAGGCTTGAACACGCGGTAATGCAGGCGCTGGACGCCGTTGTGCAGCATCCCGGCGGGTATGCGCAATTCGACGTAGTCATCTGCGTGCGCAGCTTGCAGTGTGTGAGCGGCGACAAAGCGCTGGCCCCAGAACAGCGTGATCAGGTCACCTGCTTCCATTGGCGGTTGTATCGCTATGCGCGCGTGCAGCCGGGTTGCACTGTGCAAGCCGATACCGGCGATATGGATACCGGGCAGGGCAGGAAGGAGGAGTTCGATTGCTGGGCTGGCAGACATGGCGCGCATCCTTGGCTTGAGTCGCTGCGGGAATGGCGGTTATTGGCCAGCGGGCGCGCAGGATCAAGCCCGGCCACTGCCCTTTGTGAAGCAGTGGCGAACTTCAGAACAGGCCTACGCCCGTGCGGAAAGCAGCAGGCGCGCTTGAGGGCGGGGTCTGGCGGGGTAATTCAGTACCCAGTGTTCTGGGTGCCGAGAAACTTGCCGAGGAACTGCCGGGTGCGTTCTTCCTTGGGGTGGGCAAATAACGCGCGGGCTTCGCCTTGTTCGACAATTACGCCCTTGTCGAAAAAAATCACCCGGTTGGCGACGTCGCGGGCAAAGCTCATTTCGTGGGTGACGATGATCATGGTGCGGCGCTCTTCGGCCAGGCCGCGAATGGTCGCCAATACTTCGCCGACCAGCTCCGGGTCCAATGCCGAGGTCGGTTCGTCGAACAGGATAACTTCCGGCTCCATGGCCAGGGCCCGTGCAATGGCCACCCGTTGTTGCTGGCCGCCCGACAGCTTGCGAGGGTACGAAGCCTCCTTGCCTGCCAGGCCGACCTTGGCCAACAGCTTCATGCCCAATGCCACGGCTTGCTCGCGCGGGGTCTTCTTGACGACCACTGGGCCTTCGATGACGTTTTCCAGTGCGGTGCGATGAGGGAACAGGTTGAAGTTCTGAAACACAAACCCGACCTGCTGACGCAGCTTGCGGATCAACCCTTGCTGCTGGCTGAGCGGGCGATTGGCATCAATCTCCACGTCACCGACCTGGATACGCCCGCTGCTCGGGGTTTCCAGCAGATTCAGGCAGCGCAGGAAGGTGGTTTTGCCGGAGCCGCTGGGGCCGATGATGGCGATGACCTCGCCAGCCTCGACCTTCAGGCTGATTTCGTTCAGCACGGTCTGGCCATTGAACTGCTTGCTCAGTCGCTCTACCACGATCATGCCTCAGGACTCCTGGTCGTGCCGGTTGACCCGCTCTTCCAGGCGGTTCTGCAGGTGTGCAAGAACGCTGGCCAGCACCCAGTAGATCAGTGCGGCGGCAAGGTACATGGTGAAAATTTCAAAGGTTCGTGCGGTGATCAGTTGTGCCTGACGGAACAGCTCCGGTACCTGGATGGTGGCGGCCAACGCCGTGTCTTTTACCAGTGAGATAAAGCTGTTGCCCAAAGGCGGCAGCGCTGTGCGCGCCGCCTGGGGCAGGATTGCCCGGCGCATGGCCTGGCCGCGGGTCATGCCGATACTGGCAGCCGCTTCCCACTGGCCGCGATCGATCGAACCGATGGCAGCACGCAGGATTTCACAGGCATAGGCCGCCATGTTCAGCGAGAAGCCGATCAAGGCTGCGGGCATCGGGTCCAACTCGATACCCAATTGCGGCAAGCCGTAATAGATCATGAACAACTGCACCAGCAACGGTGTGCCGCGAAAGAACGACACATAAACCCGCGCTGTCCAGCTCAGCAGCTTGAACGACGACAACCGCATCAGGGCCAGGCCAAAACCCAGCAACAGGCCGAAGAACATCCCGCCGAGGCTGAGAATGACCGTGTAGTACGCGCCCTTGAGCAAAAAGGGCGCGCTGTCGAGCGCAAGCTGCAGGCTGTCTTCGATCATTTAGTCACGTCGTCGCCGAAGTACTTCTGGGACAGCTTGGCCAGGGTGCCATCGGCACGCAGCTTATCCAGTGCCTTGTTGAGCGCTTCGAGCAGTTCCGGCTCACCCTTGCGCAGAGCGATGCCTGATTCCAGGCGTGAGAAAGCGTTGCCGGCCAAGGCTGTGTCTTTGGCTTTCTGGGCGTATTCCAGCGCGGCCAGACGGTCGATCAAGATGGCGTCGATACGGCCTACTCGCAGTTCCTGGAATTTGGTGGGGTCATCGTCGTAGGTCTTGACCACCGCATCGGGTACTGCGGATTTCACCCACTGCTCGTAGTTGGTCCCCAGGCCCACGCCAACCTTTTTGCCTGCAAGGTCTGCGGCTTCGTTGATGTTGAGTTCATCTTTTTTCTTGGCCAGCACCAGCGCCTGAATGCCGGAAACGGTATACGGCTGGGAGAAGTCGTATTTCTTTTTGCGCTCTTCGGAAATGGTCACCTGGTTGATCACCACGTCCAGGCGTTTGGATTCCAGCGCGGCGAGAATGCCATCCCATTTGGTCGGTTGCAGCTTGGCTTTGACCCCCAGCTCTTTGGCCAGCGCTTCGGACAGCTCCACTTCGTAACCGGCCAGCTTGCCGTTCTCATCGACGAAGCTGAACGGTGGGTAAGTGCCCTCAAGGCCAACGCTGATCGTGCCCTTGTCCTTGATGGTCTGCAGTTGCTCACCAGCAACGGCCTGGCCGAGCAGGGTGGCGCCCAGCAGCAGGGCGACGCCTGCGTTGATAATCTGTTTAGCGATTACTGTCATGACGAAGCCCCAATGTTGTTGTGTCGTGGATGGCGACTATAGGGTGACGCTAATAGGCTTAAAAATAATATAAATTCATTTTCTTATGCCTTTAGCGCACAAGTAGCTCAACTGTTCCAGACCTCAGGGTAGGCGAATAACGCCGGAGCCCCACCGGTATGCAGGAAAATCAACGGGCCATCGTCGAATCGCTGACGGGCAATGCCGTCGAGCAGGCCGGCCATGGCTTTGCCGGTGTACACCGGGTCGAGCAGCAAACCTTCCTGGCTGGCCAGCAGGCGAATTGCGGCCAGGGTGCCGGCGTTCGGTTCGCCGTAGCGGGGGGCGAAATACTCGTCCCACAGCTCGACCTTGAATGCCGCCGGCAGACGCACACCCAGCAGTTCCGCGGTGCGCTCGGCCAGGCCTTGTACTTTTGGTCGTTGTGCCTCGTCACTACGCGAAACGGTGACGCCGATCACCGGCAGTTGTGGCAAGGTTTCAGCCAGTGCCAGAGCCAGGCCGCTGTGGGTGCCGGCACTGCCGGAAGCGAGCACGACGCCGGCGAACGTTTGGCCGCTGTGGTTAATCTGTTCGGCCAGTTCCAACCCTGCGCGTACATAGCCCAACGCACCCAGTGCGTTGGAGCCGCCGATGGGCACGATGTAGGGTTTGCGCCCGCTGGCGTGCAGGCGCACTGCCAGGGCTTGCAGCTGTTCATCGGCGTTGTCGAGGTTATCCACAAGCTCGACCTTGGTATCGAACAGCTCCAGCAGCAGGCGGTTGCCGTTACCTTGGTAGCTGGCTGAATCGGTGTTGATCGGGTTTTCCAACAGCGCGACACAATTAAGGCCCAATTGCGCGGCGAGTGCGGCGGTCTGGCGGACATGGTTGGATTGAATGGCACCGGCAGTGACCAGGGTGTCGGCCCCTTTGCTCAAGGCATCGGCCGCCAGGTATTCGAGTTTGCGCAGCTTGTTGCCGCCCAGCGCGAGCGGTGTGAGGTCGTCGCGTTTTACATAGATGTCCCGGTCAACCCAAGCCGAGAGGCGTTGCAGTTTTTGCAACGGGGTCGGTGCGCCCAGCAGGTCCAGACGATTGAAGCGTGAAAGCTGTCGGTCGATCATGGCGAATCATCTGTAGGGAAAATCCGACTATAGGCAGGCCCGGCTCGATGGGCAACTTCTGGGCTTCGGTGGGAGCGGGCTTGCCCCGCGATGCGGTGTGACAGACTAACCGCAATCGCGGGGCAAGCCCGCTCCTAGCGGAAATCCGGGAAAACCTGTTTCTTCTCTTACCGCTATTTGCCGTAAAGTGGCTGTCTATCTGGCGGCCTTCTCATTCCATAACCGCCGCCGCGGCAGGAGATGTAACCGTGAGCGAAAACGCGCAAACAGGGCATTGGCAACTGCAGGGCATCGTAGCCGGCTTGCGTAGCGCCCGAGAAATATGGCGTAGCAGCAATGGGCGTAGCAGTGGTGAACAGGGTGGGCGCGAATTGCCTTCGCGTGAGGCCATGCGCCACATTCTTGAACAGCTGTGTGGGGCCTTGTTCCCTATGCGTCTGGGGCCGGTGGACCTGCGCGAGGAAAGCGAAGATTTCTACGTCGGGCATACCCTCGACTCGGCTCTGACCGCCTTGCTGGCGCAGGCACGTCTGGAATTGCGCTACGTTGCTCGTCATGGCAAGTGCAACACCGCAGAAGTCGACGCCAAGGCATTGCGTTTGATCCAGGACTTCGCCGCGGCGCTGCCTGGCCTGCGCCGTTTGCTCGACACCGATGTACTGGCAGCCTTCCACGGCGACCCGGCTGCACGCAGCGTTGATGAAGTACTGCTGTGCTATCCAGGTATTCTGGCCGTGATTCATCACCGTCTGGCCCATCACTTTTACCGTTCCGGTTTGCCCTTGCTGGCGCGAATCAGCTCGGAGCTGGCGCATTCAGCCACCGGTATCGATATTCACCCGGGCGCACAGATTGGCCAGAGCTTTTTCATCGACCATGGCACTGGCGTGGTCATCGGCGAAACCGCGATCATCGGCGAGCGCGTGCGTATTTATCAGGCGGTAACCCTGGGTGCCAAACGCTTCCCGGCAGACGAGGACGGGCAGCTGTTGAAAGGCCAGCCGCGTCACCCAATCGTCGAGGACGACGTGGTGATTTATGCCGGTGCAACTATTCTCGGACGGATCACCATTGGCAAAGGTTCGACCATCGGCGGCAACGTCTGGTTGACCCGCAGCGTGGCGCCGGGCAGCAACCTGACCCAGGCCAACCTGCAGCATGATGACGGGACGCAGAAGTAAGGTTTAGAAGACCGTCGCGGAGTTAGCCCGTTCCTACACTGTGGGAGCGGGCTTGCCCCGCGAAAGGTCGCATTACGGACCCCATCCATGTTTAACTTGAACGCTTGTTCAAGTTAAAACGGTGGTCCGCTGCCGGCGTTCAACAGGAGGAAACCCTTTGCTGAACCCGTTCAATCCAAGCCTTTCCCCTCATCTCGAGGTGCACGTTTAATGGGTGCACCGAGTTCTCTTTCCAGCGGCAAAATCCGCATGAATCCGCCCGTTTTCTACTTCGCGGCGGGCTTTATCCTTCTTTTCGGACTGGTGGTCATCAGCAATCCGCAGGCAGCGGGTGAATGGTTGCTGGCCGCGCAAAACTGGGCGGCCAATACGGTCGGCTGGTACTACATGCTGGCGATGACCCTGTACCTGGTCTTCGTGGTGGTCACCGCCTTGTCGGGCTACGGCAAGATCAAGCTCGGTGCCGACCACGACGAACCCGAGTTCAGCTATTTATCCTGGGCCGGCATGCTGTTCGCTGCAGGCATCAGCATTACCCTGTTTTTCTTTTGCGTCTCCGAACCGCTGACCCACATGCTCCAGCCACCCCAAGGCGAAGCCGGAACCGTCGAGGCTGGGCGCCAGGCGATGGAGTTGCTGTTTCTGCATTGGGGCCTGCATGGCTGGGGCGTGTTTGCTTTCGTCGGTATGGCCCTGGCGTATTTCGCCTACCGGCATAACCTGCCGTTGGCCTTGCGCTCGGCGCTCTACCCGCTGATCGGCAAGCGCATTAACGGGCCCATTGGTTACGCGGTGGATGGCTTCGGCATCATCGCCACGGTCTTCGGCCTGGGCGCTGATATGGGGTTTGGGGTGTTGCACCTCAATTCCGGGCTCGATTATCTGTTCGGTATTCCTCATACCCAATGGGTGCAGGTGGCGCTGATCACCCTGATGATGGGCGCGGCAGTGGCCGTTGCCGTGGCTGGGGTGGAAAAGGGCGTACGGGTGATGTCGGACATCAACATGTTCCTGGCCTGCGCGTTGTTGCTGTTTGTGTTGTTCGCCGGGCCTACTCAGCACCTGTTCAATACCTTGATCCAGAACCTCGGTGATTACCTGGGGGCATTGCCACGTAAGAGTTTTGATGTCTATGCCTACAACGAAGCGCAGGACTGGCTGGGTGGCTGGACGGTGTTCTACTGGGCCTGGTGGATTGCCTGGGCGCCTTTTGTTGGTTTGTTCATTGCGCGGATTTCCCGTGGCCGGACGATTCGTGAGTTCGTCTTCGGTGTGCTGCTGATTCCGTTGGGTTTCACCTTGGCGTGGATGTCGATTTTCGGTAACAGTGCCATTACCCAGGTGCTCGACCATGGCATGACTGCCTTGGGCCAGTCTGCCCTCGACAACCCGTCGATGACCTTGTACCTGCTGCTGGAAACCTACCCGTGGAGCAAGGTGGTGATTGCCGTTACGGTGTTCATCAGCTTTGTGTTTTTCGTCACCTCGGCCGACTCGGGCACCGTGGTGCTCTCGACCCTCTCTGCACGTGGCGGCAACGCTGACGAAGACGGGCCGAACTGGCTTCGGGTGTTCTGGGGCGCAATGACCGCGTTGGTGACCATTGGCCTGTTGTTCGCCGGCAGCATCGACTCGCTGAAGTCTGCGGTAGTGCTGACCTCGCTGCCGTTTTCGGTGATTTTGCTGGCGATGATGTGGGGCCTGCACAAGGCGTTCTACCTGGAGTCGCAACGCCAGATTGCGCAGATGCATTCGTTGGCACCGTTTGCCAACTCGCGCCGTGGCCGTGGTGGCTGGCGTCAGCGCTTGAGCCAGGCGGTGCATTTCCCGTCGCGTGATGAGGTCTACCGCTTCATGGACGACGTGGTGCGCCCGGCGATTGCCGAGGTGACCGAGGTGTTTGTCGAGAAAGGTCTGAACGTTATTACCCAGGAAGACCCCAGCCATGACAACGTCAGCTTGAAGATCGGCCATGGTGAGGAGCAGCCGTTCATTTACCAAGTGCAGATGCGTGGCTACTTCACGCCGTCATTTGCTTTGGCTGGGCTGGGTACTCAGGAGTTGAAGAACCGCCGCTACTACCGTGCGGAGGTGCATCTGAGCGAAGGTAGCCAGGACTATGACCTGGTCGGCTACAGCAAAGAGCAGATCATCAACGACATCCTCGATCAGTACGAGCGGCATATGCAGTATCTGCATTTGGTGCGTTGAATGTATCGCGGGGCAAGCCCGCTCCCACAAGGGCTGTGCAATTCTTGTGGGAGTGGGCTTGCCCCGCGATCTGGGTCTCAGAACGGCGCATCCCCCAGAATGGTCGCCCGATGCATCACCCGCCGTTGTGGCCGGTAGTCATCCACCGCGTAGTGCTGGGTGACGCGGTTGTCCCAGAAAGCCACGTCGTTCTCCTGCCAACGCCAGCGGATGGTGAACTCCGGCCGCGTGGCATGAGCGAACAGCAATTTAAGGATCGCCTCGCTCTCCGCCTCATTCAGCTCATTGATTCGCGTGGTGAAGCCCTCGTTGACGAACAGCGACTTGCGCCCGCTGACCGGGTGCGTGCGGATCACCGGATGTGACAACGGCGGATTGTTGCGCCGTGCCGTTTCCCAGCGCTGCAGGTCTTCAGGCGTCGTACCGAAGCGTTCCAGAGGAAATGACTTGGTGAAGTCATGGGTCGCGGTCAGGCCGTCGAGCAGTTGCTGAAGCGGTGCTGACAAAGCTTCAAACGCCGCAATGCCGCTGGCCCACAAGGTATCGCCACCGTACGCCGGCAGGTGCTTGGCGCTGAGCACCGCACCCAAGGCCGGGGTGGGCAGGAAGGTCACGTCGGTGTGCCAAATGGCGTTGTCGCGCACGTCGGTCACGGCGGTGTCGAGTACCAGCACCTGCGGGGTTTCCGGTACGTTTGGGTAGATCGGGTGGATATGCAGGTCACCAAAGCGCGCAGCGAATGCAGCTTGCTGTTGCGGGTTGATCGGCTGGTCACGGAAGAACAGCACCTGGTGCTTGAGCAGGGCCTGCTCGATGGCATCACGTTGCTCGCTGTTGATCTCGCAGTTCAGGTCAATGCCGCTGATCTGGGCGCCGAGTGCAGAGCGCAGCGGAGTAATGGTCAGGCTCATGATTGTTCTCTTTGTCTTCAATGACTCTGGCCGTGCCAAGGCACCAGTTTGCGCTGCAGGGCGCGCAGGCTCATTTCAAGGGCGAAGGCAATCAGTGCGATCACCAGGATGCCCAGTACCACCACATCGGTAACCAGGAACTGCGCAGCCGACTGCACCATAAAACCCAGGCCACTGGTGGCGGCGATCAGCTCGGCGGCGACCAGCGTTGACCAGCCAACTCCGAGGCCGATGCGTACACCGGTAAGAATGTCGGGCAGGGCGCTGGGCAAAATGACGTGGCGGATCAGCTGGGCACGGGTAGCCCCCAACGATTGCGCCGCGCGCAGCTTGGCCGGATCAACCGTACGTACTCCGGTGGCGGTGGCAATGGCAATCGGTGCAAAGATCGCCAGGTAGATCAACAGCACCTTCGACAACTCGCCGATACCGCACCAGATCACAATCAGCGGCAGGTAGGCCAAGGGTGGAATCGGACGGTAAAACTCGATCAGCGGATCGAGAATCCCGCGGGCGATACGGTTGTGGCCGATGGCGATTCCAATCGGAATGGCCGTGACAATCGCTGCGCCCAGCGCCAGGCCTATGCGCCCGAGGCTGGCAGCCAGGTGCTGCCACAAGGTCGACTCCATATAGCCCTGGGTCAGCAGTAACCAGGCCTTGCTCAGCACCGCTTCAGGGGATGGCAGAAACAACGGCTCGATCCACTCGGCAGCGGTCACCGCCCACCACAGCACAAGCAGGGTGGCTAATGTCAGGCCACTGATCCAGCGTGTGCTGAGGGTACGTTGAGGTGTGGCAGCCGATGGTGACGGGCTGCTGTGTTTGGCCGCTACCGGCACGTCCAGGCTGCTCATGCGAACTCCTGCCGCAGCGCGGCGCTGCGTTGAGAAAACACCCGGCTCAGCACATGCTCGCGGGTTTCTATAAAGCGAGGGTCCGACTTGATTGCCCGCGCCGATTCGCCTGCGGCATAGCGGCGGCCGAAATCCAGATGCAGACGTTCGACGATTTGCCCAGGGTTAGGCGCCAGTAGAATCAAGTCGGTGGCCAGGAACACGGCTTCTTCGATGTCGTGGGTAATCAGGAACACCGGTTTGGCCGTGCGCTGCCAGACCTGCAACAGCAGCTCCTGCATTTGTTCACGGGTAAAGGCATCCAGGGCACCGAACGGCTCGTCCATTAATAGCACCCGTGGATCGGCGGCCAAGGCACGGGCCAGGCCCACGCGTTGCTTCTGCCCGCCGGACAATTGCCAGATGCGTCGGGCGCCGAAGTCAGCCAGATCGACCAAGGCGAGCATTTCCCGGGCTTTGCGCTCGCGCTCGGGGCGTGGTACGCCGGCCAGCTCAAGGCCAAAGGCGACGTTGGCCAGCACATCCTGCCAAGGCAGCAGGGCATCGTCCTGGAACACCACGCCGCGTTCGGCGCTGGGCCCTTGCACGGGCACACCATCAAGGGTGATGCGCCCGGCGCTGGGGGCAACGAATCCGGCAATCAGGTTGAGCAACGAAGTTTTGCCGCTGCCGGAAGGGCCGAGGGCCACCAGCAACTGCTGCGGGCCCAGGCTCAGGTTGATATCGGCCAGCACCGCGTCGGCTGCACCGGGGTACTGTGCGCTGATGCGCTCCAGCTCAAGCAATGCCATGACAATCTCCGATCAATTAGCTGCAGGATCGCGGGGCAAGCCCGCTCCTACAGTGGGAGCGGACTTGCCCCGCGATACAAATCACTGCACAAAGCGCGCACTTACAAACGGCGCGTAATCGGGCAGCACCGCTTCAACCTTGCCTTGTTCCTTAAGGAAGGTTGCAGTGTTGGTAATGGCCTGAGTGGTCGGTGCACCAAGGGCTACGACCTGATCAGCGGCCAGCGGGTAAACGTTGCCTTGCAGCAGGGCCGGAATGTCGGTGGCTTTGGCGCCGGAGAGCTTGACCAGCTTGTCGACATTGCTCTGATCGGCCAGCCAGGCTTGTGGGTCTTTGCGGTAGTCGGCGTAAGCGTCGAGGGTGACTTTGGCGAAGGCTTTGACGATGTCAGGATGCTTGGTGGCGAAATCCTTGCGCACGATCCAGGCGTCGAAGGTGGGCGCACCTTTCTCGGCCAGCTCACCCGAGGTGATCAGCACCTTGCCATTTTCCTTGGCCACACCCAGGGCTGGGTCCCAGACGTAAGTGGCGTCGATGTCGCCCCGCTTCCAGGCCGCAATGATTGCTGGTGGTGCGAGGTTGAGGATCTGTACCTTGGCCGGGTCGATGTTCCACTGTTTAAGCGCGGCCAGCAGGCTGTAGTGCCCGGTAGACACGAAAGGCACGGCGATCTTCTTGCCAATCAGGTCTTGAGGCGAGTTGATTCCTGCACCCTCACGGGCGACCAAGGCTTCGGCCGCACCGATCTGGGTGGCGATCAGAAAGGTTTCCACCGGCAGCTTGCGAGTCGCCGCAGCTGCCAGAGGGCTGGAACCGAGATAGCCGATCTGCACGTCGCCGGAGGCTACGGCGGTGATCACGTCGGCACCGCTGTCGAACTTGCGCCAGTCGATGCTGGCCTTGCTGGCTTTTTCATAGTCGCCGTTAACCTGAGCGACTTTTGCCGGGTCTACGGTGGTCTGGTAGGCGACGGTCAGGTCAGCCGCCTGGGCGAACCAACTGGCACCAGCCAGGGTCAGGGCGGCGAACAGGCGCAGCGGAGCATGAAGGGTCATGGTGAACTCCTGGTCAGGCGAGCAGTGGGGTAGTGGTCGCAAGACTAGATGATCTAAGAAACTTAAAATAAATAACTTTTTAGCATTAGCTTAGGAGCCATTCGCTTTAAGCTTTTTTGCGGCTGCGGCAGCCGGGATGTGGGCATAGGGAGATAAAGGTTCTAAGTCGTAGATTTTTTTATAGCTTTAAGGAATTAGCTTATGTGCCGACAGCGGAAGCGGAGAAAATTTCGGTGCATATTCCGTAATAATCTGAAAATTTACGAAATAAGTCTTTTTGGATTTATAGGATTGTCATTATCCTTGACCCCAGTGTCTGGCGCATTAGACCAAAGTCGTGAAATGAATAGTTACGATTGACTTGACGGTCACCCTCTGGTGCTAATCGCCCATCGACGTCGAGCGGGGCAATAGATCCTGCCGTAAGCGACACACAAAAATTAGAAAATGAGAGGAGCAAAACATGTACAAGTCGACCCTGGCATTCGCCGTGGCCGTAGGGGTGCTTGCCCAGCAAGCAAACGCTGCCGGTTTCGTTGAAGACAGCAAGCTGTCGCTCAGTTCGCGGACTATGTATTTCAACAACGATAACCGTGATGGCGGTGCTGATAACCGCGAATCCGGCCAGGGCTTCAAGCTCGATTACATCTCGGGCTTCACTGAAGGTACCGTAGGTTTCGGCGTTGATGCACAGGCTCTGTGGGGTATTCACCTGGATGGCGGTAAAGGCCACCACCCGGACAACAGCAGCTTCTTCCCAAGCGACACTGATAAATCGGCTGAGAGCCAGTGGGGCCGTTTTGGTGCCAACGCCAAAGCGCGCTTCTCCAAAACTGAGGCTCACTTCGGTAGCGCGCTGGCACCGAACCTGCCAATCCTGGTTGCCAACGACGGTCGTCTGCTGCCGCAAACCTTTGAAGGTGGCACGATTCAGTCGAAAGAAATCGACAACCTGACCCTGAACGCTGGTCAACTGACCCACGCCATGGGTCGTGCGTCGAGCAACCGTACTGGTCTGTCTGTTGCTGGCGCCACTCAGGACAGCAACAAGTTCCAGTTCGCTGGTGGCGACTGGAAGGTCACCAAAGACCTGACCCTGCAGTACTACTACTCGAACCTGGAAGACTTCTACAAACAGCACTTCCTGGGCCTGGTTCACGTCTACCCGATCGCCGAAGACCAGTCGTTCAAAACTGACCTGCGTTACTTCGACAGCAGCAGCGACGGCAAGAACGGTGAAACCGGTTATCAGTTCGACAACAACAAGGGTTATGCCAAGAACAAGGGCGAGGTCGACAACAAGACCTGGAGCGCCATGTTCACCTATACCTTGGGCGGCCACTCCTTCCTGTTGGGTCACCAGCAGATCGGTGATGACGGTGGTTTTGTCTGGTTGAACCAAGGTGGTATCACCAAAGACGGTACTTCCAACACCAGCACCGAAGGTGCCGGTGGCTCCAGCTTCTACCTGTTCACCGACAGCATGATCAACCAGTTCGCCAAAGCGGGTGAGAACACCACCTTTGGTCAATATGCTTACGACTTCGCGCGTCTGGGCGTGCCAGGTCTGAAGGCGTCGGTTTCCTACCTGCGTGGCGATGACATCAAGAGCGCAAAAAATGGCAGCAGCTACAACGAATGGGAACGCGATGCGCGCATCGACTACGTCATTCAGGAAGGCACCCTCAAAGGCTTGGGCGCCAGCCTGCGTCACGGTGTTTACCGTGGTGCTGGTTCCGAAGCCAGTGCCGACCAGGATCAGACCCGCCTGATCTTCAACTACACTTACAACTTCATGTAAGTCCGGTTGAAACGAGAAGCCTCGCCTAGTGCGAGGCTTTTTTTTGTCTGTGCATCAATAGCTTTAAAAGTTATAAATAAATCAATATTTATTCTTTTTGTTTTTATGCCAGTGCAGGCACAGTTAGCCCATAACGAACCCAGCCAAGGAGCCGCACCATGAGCCTCAGACTCGGCGATATCGCCCCCGACTTTGAACAGGAATCCAGCGACGGCAAGATCCGTTTCCATGAATGGCTGGGTAACAGCTGGGGCGTGTTGTTCTCGCACCCGGCAGACTTCACCCCGGTGTGCACCACCGAGCTGGGCTTTACCGCCAAGCTCAAAGAACAATTCGCCGAGCGCGGGGTCAAGGCCATCGCCCTGTCGGTCGACCCGGTGGATTCGCACCATCGCTGGATCGAAGACATCAACGAAACCCAGAACACCATCGTTAACTTCCCGATCCTGGCTGATGCCGATCGCAAGGTGTCTGACCTCTACGACCTGATTCATCCCAATGCCAGCGACACCCTCACCGTGCGCTCGTTGTTCGTCATCGACCCGAACAAAAAGATCCGCCTGACCATCACCTACCCGGCCAGCACCGGGCGTAACTTCCACGAGATCCTGCGGGTGATCGACTCACTGCAACTGACCGACAACCACAAGGTTGCCACCCCGGCCAACTGGCAGGACGGTGATGAAGTGGTGATCGTGCCGTCGCTCAAGGATGAAGACGAGATCAAACAGCGCTTTCCGAAGGGCTACCGGGCGGTCAAGCCTTACCTGCGCCTGACGCCGCAGCCTAATCGCTGATTATTGGCTTTATCGCGGGGCAAACCCGCTCCCACAGAGTCTGTGCAATTCCGGTGGGAGCGGGCTTGCCCCGCGAGCTTTTTAATAGCTCGTAAAAGAATAAACAAATGAAAAAATATGATTTATTGATATATGAAATGAACTGTTAAGGTCACTGCATTCCAGCGAGAACTCAACCTCGCGGCCTTTTAGAACACGATCAAGGATACGCGGCAATGTTGGTTGTTTCTCTCGGTGGTAGTCCCAGTTTGCGTTCACGTTCCGGCGTACTGCTTGAGCGCAGTCGTCAGTGGCTGCAAGAGCAGGGCGTTGAAGTGGTGACATTCCAGGTGCGTGATTTCCCTGCCGAAGATTTACTGCATGCGCGTTTCGACAGCCCCAGGGTGCAGCATTTTCTGCAACTGGTAGAGCAGGCAGACGGCCTGATTGTAGCAACGCCGGTGTACAAGGCATCGTTTGCCGGTGCGCTGAAAACCCTGCTCGATCTGCTGCCTGAACGCGCCCTGAGCCACAAGGTAGTATTGCCCATCGCTACTGGTGGCAGCATCGCCCATATGCTGGCGGTGGACTACGCGCTCAAGCCCGTGCTGTCTGCACTCAAGGCCCAGGAAACCCTGCAAGGGATCTTCGCCGATGACAGTCAGATCGCCTATGGCGAAGGCAGCGCTGCCGCACAGTTGGCCCCGGCTCTGGAGCAACGCCTGAACGAATCGCTCGACCTGTTTCACAGTGCGCTGGCACGCCGACCGAAACCGGTTGCGCCCGGTGTATTGAACGAACGTTTGCTCAGTGCTCGCTGGAGCATCTGAGGCGCCTTACCCGTTTCACTGCAATTCCCACCTTACTCGCCCGCCAACGGGCAAGCAGGTGCAGCCTGAACCCAACAGCAAAAGGAGAGCGCTATGCGCACTGTCATTTTGCGTCGTGGTCTGGTCGCTCTGTTTGCTGCGGCTGTGTCCTTCGGCGCCATTACTCAAGCTCAGGCCGAAAGCCTGCGTATCGGTTATCAGAAGTACGGCACCCTGGTGCTGCTCAAGGCCAAAGGCTCGCTGGAGAAGCGTCTGGCTGCCCAAGGTATTCAGGTGCAATGGACGGAGTTCCCCGGCGGCCCGCAGCTGCTGGAAGGCCTGAACGTTGGTTCCATCGACTTTGGCGTTACCGGTGAAACCCCACCTGTATTTGCTCAGGCGGCTGGTGCCGACCTGCTGTATGTGGCGTATGAGCCGCCAGCGCCACACAGTGAAGCGATCCTGGTGCCCAAGGGTTCGCCGATCCAGTCGGTGAAAGAGCTCAAGGGCAAGAAAGTCGCCCTGAACAAAGGCTCCAACGTGCACTACCTGCTGGTGCGTGCGCTGGAAGATGCCGGCCTTAAATACACCGATATCCAGCCTGTGTTCCTGCCACCCGCCGATGCCCGCGCCGCGTTCGAGCGTGGCAGTGTCGATGCCTGGGTCATCTGGGATCCGTACCAGGCCGCTGCCGAACAGCAATTGCAGGCTCGCACCCTGCGTGACGGCAAGGGCATCGTCGACAACCATCAGTTCTATCTGGCGACCAAGCCGTATGCGCAAAAGCACCCAGAGGTGATCAGTGCGCTGGTGGACGAAGTGCGCGCGGTGGGCGAGTGGTCGAAGGCCAACCCGCAGGAGGTTACCGATCAAGTCGCACCGCTGCTGGGCCTGCCCGCCGACATCACCCTGACCTCGGTGAAACGCCAGGGCTATGGCGCGCACTTCCTGACCCCGGACGTGGTCATCGCTCAACAGAAAATCGCCGATACCTTCCACACGCTCAAGCTGATTCCCAAACCGCTGAGCATCAAGGATGTGATCTGGACTCCCCCGGCCAAGGTTGCCACCGCGCCTTGACGATTTGCCCGTGCCGGGCGGTGTGCCCGGCTTGCGTTCCCTTTAGGAGACAACTCCAATGAGCCTCAACGTTTTCTGGTTTCTTCCCACCCATGGTGACGGCCACTACCTGGGCACCGCTGAAGGTGCACGCGCCGTCGATCACGGCTACCTGCAGCAAATCGCCCAGGCTGCCGACCGTTTGGGCTTTGGTGGTGTACTGATTCCGACCGGGCGTTCCTGCGAGGACTCCTGGCTGGTAGCTGCGTCGCTGATTCCGGTGACCCAGCGTTTGAAATTCCTGGTGGCTCTGCGCCCCGGCATCATCTCGCCGACGGTGGCCGCACGTCAGGCCGCGACCCTGGATCGACTCTCCGGCGGCCGTGCGTTGTTCAACCTGGTCACCGGTGGTGATCCCGAAGAGCTGTCCGGTGATGGCCTATTCCTCAGCCACGAAGAGCGCTACCAGGCGTCGGTGGAATTCACCCGCATCTGGCGGCGGGTGCTGGAAGGCGAAACCGTTGACTACGACGGTCAGCATATTCAGGTCAAAGGGGCGAAGCTGCTTTATCCGCCAATTCAGCAGCCACGTCCGCCGCTGTATTTCGGTGGTTCTTCCGAAGCGGCACAAGACCTTGCCGCCGAGCAGGTCGAGCTGTACCTGACCTGGGGTGAGCCGCCGGCAGCAGTGGCCGAGAAAATCGAACAAGTGCGCGCCAAGGCCGCCAAGCAAGGCCGCACCGTGCGCTTCGGCATTCGCTTGCATGTGATTGTGCGTGAGACTAACGCTGAAGCCTGGCAGGCCGCTGAGCGGCTGATCTCGCACCTGGACGACGACACCATTGCCCGCGCTCAAGCCTCGCTGGCACGTTTTGACTCGGTGGGTCAGCAACGCATGGCCGCGTTGCACGGCGGCAACCGTGACAACCTCGAAGTCAGCCCTAACCTCTGGGCCGGTGTCGGTTTGGTACGCGGTGGTGCCGGTACGGCGCTGGTGGGCGATGGCCCGACCGTGGCAGAACGGGTCAAGGAATACGCGGCATTGGGTATCGATACCTTCATCTTCTCGGGTTATCCACACCTGGAAGAGTCGTACCGGGTCGCTGAGCTGCTGTTCCCGCACCTGGATGTGGAGCGTCCGGAACTGCCGAAAAGCGGTGGCTACGTGAGCCCGTTTGGCGAAATGGTCGCCAATGACATCCTGCCCAAATCCGCAGCGCAGCGCTGAGGGTATCGCCATGAGTCGAGCATCCACTCCTTGGCCACAGCGCCTGGCGCCCTGGGCGCTACCGCTGTTGCTGTTGGCGGTCTGGCAATTGGCAGTCAGCGCTGGCTGGCTGTCAACGCGCATCCTGCCGGCACCGAGCGCGGTGTTTAGCGCGGGTGTCGAGCTGGTCCGCAGCGGTGAAATCTGGACCCACTTGGCGATCAGCGGCTGGCGTGCGGCCCTTGGCTTCGTGATCGGTGGTTCGATCGGCCTGGCGTTGGGCTTTATCACCGGGCTGTCGAGATGGGGCGAGCGCCTGCTCGACAGCTCGGTGCAGATGATCCGCAACGTGCCGCACCTGGCGCTGATCCCATTGGTGATTCTGTGGTTCGGTATTGATGAGTCGGCGAAAATTTTCCTGGTGGCGCTGGGTACCTTGTTCCCGATTTACCTCAACACCTATCACGGTATCCGCAACGTTGACCCGGCGCTGGTGGAAATGGCGCGCAGCTATGGCCTGTCTGGGTTTGAACTGTTTCGCCAGGTGATTCTGCCGGGGGCCTTGCCTTCGATTCTGGTCGGTGTGCGTTTTGCCCTGGGCTTTATGTGGCTGACCCTGATCGTGGCCGAAACCATTTCGGCCAACGCAGGCATCGGCTATCTGGCGATGAATGCCCGTGAGTTCCTGCAGACCGACGTCGTGGTGCTGGCGATTGTGCTGTACGCCGTGCTCGGCAAGCTGGCCGACCTGGCCGCGCGGGGGCTGGAGCGAGTCTGGCTGCGTTGGCACCCGGCTTATCAACCAACCCGGGGAGAGGGCGCATGACCATCCTCAAAGAAGCGCCACAGCATTTGCTGCGCGGTATTCCGCTGGCGGCCAACAACCTGCAGAAAACCTTTGGCCAGCGCACTGTGCTGGGTGACATCGATCTGCATATTCCAGCCGGGCAGTTCGTCGCCATCGTCGGGCGCAGCGGCTGCGGCAAGAGCACGTTGCTGCGCCTGCTCGCCGGGCTCGATCAGCCCACTGGCGGCGAACTGTTAGCAGGCTCTGCGCCCTTGAGCGAAGCGCGTGAAGACACCCGCCTGATGTTCCAGGAAGCGCGTTTGCTGCCATGGAAAAAGGTCATCGACAACGTTGGCCTGGGGTTGTCCGGCGACTGGCGTGGGCAGGCATTGCGAGCCCTGGAGGCGGTCGGCTTGGCCGAGCGCGCCAACGAATGGCCTGCGGCTTTGTCCGGCGGCCAGAAGCAGCGTGTGGCATTGGCTCGCGCGCTGATTCACCAGCCGCGCCTGCTGTTGCTCGACGAGCCACTGGGGGCATTGGACGCCCTGACGCGCATCGAGATGCAGCAACTGATCGAACGGCTCTGGCGCCAACACGGTTTTACCGTGCTGTTGGTTACCCATGACGTCAGCGAAGCGGTCGCGGTCGCTGACCGGGTGATTCTGATTGAAGACGGTGAGGTCGGGCTGGACCTGACCATCGACTTACCGCGCCCGCGTGTACGGGGTTCCCATCGCCTGGCGGCGCTGGAAACCGAAGTTCTCAACCGCGTTCTTTCGGTTCCGGGCGCACCGCCCGAGCCGGAACCCGTAGCACCTTTACCCACGCAACTGCGTTGGGCTCATTAACGAAAAGGAAGCAGACCAATGACTATCAAAGCGATCAACGTACGTAACCAGTTCAAAGGCACTGTGAAAGAAATCCTCGAAGGGCCGGTGCTGTCGGAAATCGATGTGCAGACGGCATCGGGCATCGTCACCTCGGTGATCACCACCCGCTCAGTGCGTGAGCTGGAGTTGGCCATTGGCAGTGAAGTGATTGCCTTCGTGAAATCTACTGAAGTGTCGATTGCCAAGCTGTAATCAGCTGACCTGGGTGGGAGCGGGCTTGCCCCGCGATAGCGGTGTATCAGTTACATCGCGTCGCGGGGCAAGCCCGCTCCCACTTTGGCAGGAAGGGTGGCAGGTATAGCCCTAAGTAAGCATCAAACACGCGCATGCCTTCTTCGGCCATGCGTGGCGTGATCTGGCCATGCAACTGCACTGAGCGGGCATACACCCGGTCACCCAGCTCCATGGCCAGGGCAAACACGTCCACATCTTCTGGTAGCGCCGGCAGCTGAAAATGCTGGGCAAACAACTTGTGCATCAGGTCGCCCAGTTCGATGTCGTGTTGGCGGTCGGCCTGGGTCACCTCGCTCAGGCCGTGCTGGGCGAGAATCAATTGGCGGGCCGCCGCATCTTCGTTGTAGATACTCAGCATGCGTTGTTCCACCAGGCGCGACAGGTCGTGCCAGGTGTTCAGCGTCGATGTCTCGATGGGGGCTGCCAGGCAGGCGCGAAATGCGCCATGAACGTCGGCGGTCAGGGCTTCGAGCAGCGCCGGTACGCTGGCGAAAAAGTGATACACCGATGACGGCGGGATTTGTGCCCGTTCGGCAACGCTGTAGATCGACAGGCTGGCCACACCCTCACTGGCCAGCAGGGTACGTGCCGCCTCAAGGATCGAGTCGATCCGCGCCTGACTGCGGGCGCGGGGTTTGCGTGGGCTGACTGTGCGGCTCATGTCAGTTGCTGATTGCCAGGATACTGGCCTGGTAAGCGCTGACGAACAGGTCGAAGTCGGCCTTGTTCTCTTCACGCTCCAACTTGGCCTGGGCTTCCAGTGACTCGCGGGCTGCGGCTTCAAAGCGCTGTTGCTCTTGCGCTGGTAGCGCCTTGGCGCGGAAAAACTCGGCATGTGCCTGGCTTTGGCGCAAGGCAAAGCGGCTGAAGCTCTCCTTGTGCTCAGTCATGCTCGCCAGTACCTGCGCCGACGGCGTCAGGGACGGGTCGCTGACTTTGGCTTTTTGCAGCTCCAGCGCTTTGCCATGCTCATCACTGGCCAGGCTGCGGTCGAGCAGTTCGGCCAGCGGGGCAATACGTTCAAGCAATTCGTCAGCCCATTCCTTGAGCGCTACCGGCTTGCCGTGACGCTGCAGCATCAAACCTGGGCGGCGACCTTCTTTGACCACACTGAGGAAGTTGCTGGTGCAGTTGCCGCACTCCAGATAACCCAGCAGCGGGCTGTCTTCCAGGGCGCAGAACAGCAGGAAGGCGTCGAGAAAGCGCGCTTCGTTAAGGTCAATGCCGGTGGGCAGGAACGGGTTGATGTCCAGGCAACGCACTTCGACGTACTGGATGCCACGCGCCATCAGGGCCTGGATCGGACGTTCGCCGCTGTAGGTCACGCGCTTCGGACGGATGTTCGAGTAGTACTCGTTTTCGATCTGCAGGATGTTGGTGTTCAGTTGCACCCACTCGCCATCTTTGTGTGTGCCGATCTCGACATACGGCGCATACGGGGTGGCGACGGCCTTGCGCAGGCTGTCGGTGTAGCTGTTCAGATCGTTGTAGCACGGGGTAAGGCCGGCCTGGGCATTGCTCTGGTAGCCCAGGTCGCTCATACGCAAGCTGGTGGCGTATGGCAGGTAGAGGGTGTCGGCGTCGAACTGTTCGAGCTGATGCGGGCGGCCGCGCAGGAAGCCGGCGTCGAGTGCGGGCGAGGCACCGAATAGGTACATCAGCAGCCAGCTGTAGCGGCGGAAGTTGCGGATCAGGGCGATGTAGGCCGCCGACTGATAAGCGCGATCATCCAGGTTGCTGCCTTCAGCGGCACGCAGCAGCGGCCAGAGTTTTTCTGGCAGCGAGAAATTGTAGTGAATCCCGGCAATGCACTGCATGGTGCGGCCGTAACGCAGGGCCAGGCCCTTGCGATAGACATACTTGAGCTGACCGATGTTGGATGTGCCATACCAGGCAATCGGAATGTCTTCCTCTGCCGGTAGTGGGCACGGCATAGACGGGCTCCACAGGTATTCGCTGCCCAGCTGGGTGTAAGCGAAACGGTGGATATTCTCCAGGCTTTCGAGGGTCTGCGCCGGGTCAGCCAGGGCTGGGGTGATGAACTCCAGCAGCGACTCCGAATAGTCCGTGGTGATCTGCTCGTGGGTCAACGCCGCGCCGAGAGCCTCGGGGTGCGGGGTTTGTGCCAGGCGACCTTCCTCGGTCACACGCAAGCATTCGCGCTCGATGCCGTGCAGGCACTGCTTGAGCAGGGAGAGGTTGTCGCCTTCGCCGAGCAGGCTCAGGCGGCGGTTGAGAAGTTCGCTCAAGATGGATTCCTTCACGCGTCAGTCGCCCCAATATGGGGGTGGAATTGACGGTCTACAAGGGTGGACAGAGGAACTGGCGTTGTCGCCTGGCTAGGTGTCGGTGTCCCATGGCGCAACGCCTGCCGCTAACAAGGGATCAAACCGCATCCGTTATCACTAAAAATACCTTACAAACAATGGCATCTGCCAGCCATAACTACGCCCGCGCCTACCTGCCACCTAGCATTTTTGCCAGTTTCGCCGACGACTGCAATTGATGCTCAATGGCGGCATAGGACCTTCGGCTAGGTAACGATCATGGCTGGTTTCGATCCGCTGGGCGGCAGTATGCAGGATTTTCGCGTATTGCCAGGAGCACATTTGCTGACTCGTCTGGAGCCATTTTTCGAATGGCAGCAAGCCCGGCGCGTTGCCGGTGTGTGGTCTTTGGGACGTTCTACGGAAAACGGCCCGCACGGTGTATGTCAGGTACGTAGTGATACCGGGCGGCTCTTCACCGGCATAAACCTGGCTTCACAGGATTACCTGAGCTTGTCTTCGCATCCCAGCATAAAAGCAGTGGCTATTGAGGCGCTTCAGAGTTTTGGTGTGCACAGCGCAGGGTCACCGGCGCTGGTGGGTAATACATCACTTTCGCTAGCGCTGGAGGAACAGCTGGGCGAGTTTCTTCAACAACCGTATGTCACTTTGTTTCCAACCGGATGGGCGGCGGGCTATGGCGTCATCAAGGCGCTGGTCAGGCCTGGCGATTACATTGTCATGGATCGACTCGCGCATGCTTGCCTGCACGAAGGTGCCCAGGCAGCAACCCGTAACGTGCATTTGTTTCGGCACAACGACTTGATGTCGTAGCGTGAGCAGCTAAAGAAGATTCGCAGCGAAGCTCACGAGGCAGGTGTACTCGTAGTGACGGAAAGCCTGTTTTCCATGGACTCTGACACGCCGGACATCTCGGCCATGCAGAGGCTCTCGACAGAATTTGGCGCGACGTTGGTAGTCGATGTCGCTCACGACCTGGGGTGTTTGGGGGCAAATGGCTGGGGGCATGTTGGCGATCAGGGAATGCGAGGTAAAGTCGACGTGGTGATGGGCAGCTTTTCCAAGACCTTTGCTTCCAATGGCGGGTTTGTCGCCTGTCGTCAACACAGCGTTAAAGAGTATCTGCGCTACTACAGCTCCCCCCATACTTTTTCCAATGCGTTGTCACCTGTGCAGGCCGCAGTGATCGGCGATTGTCTGAGAATCATCGTTTCTGAGGAAGGGGCCCGCCTGCGAGAACAACTGATGGCCAATATTCGCGTGTTGCGCCAGCGCTTGGGTGAAGAAAAATTTGAGGTCCATGGGACCGACTCGCCCATTGTCTGCGTCAAGATGGGCAACGAGCGTTTGGCACGACTGGTGGGGCGAGAGTTACCCGACCTGCAGATGGTTGCCAATTTAGTGGAGTACCCGGCGGTCGCCAAAGGGTCGGCACGTATGCGCCTTCAGGTAATGGCAGGGCACCATAAAGATGACCTGCTTGCTGCGGTGAACCGGCTAACGGCGGCCTTTCGTCTCGCCCAGCGCTATGAGAGGAACGCTGAGCGGGACGCGTGAGCCTCTACAGCAACGTGAAGGTTCCCTGTGCTTTTGCCACGCATTTTCCCTCTTGGCGCACATCGGCTTCGACCACAAACAGACGCCGGCCTGCCTGCAGAACCTGGGCAATGCACAACACCTCCCCGTCACTGACGGGGCGCAGGTAGTTGATCTTGCATTCTATGGTCACGCTCTGCTGATCAAAGCCGTGGGCGCTGGAACAGGCCAGGCCCATGGCGATGTCCACCAGGCTGAACAGTGCACCACCGTGTAACTTGCCGCCGCGATTGCGCAAATGCGCTTCCACCGACAGGGTTACTTCTGCAACACCTGGTTCCAGGCGCTGCAGACGGCAACCGAGCAACTGACTGAAGGCGCTGTACACGACCTCTTCGGGAACCTCCATCACTTCTTCTTCAGCTGTTTGGCGTTGGCGAACAGCGCGGCCATGGCATTGTTGGCCGGAGCCGGCGTTTCCTTGGCACGCGGTGCTGCGCTTTGCTGGCGCGGGGCAGAGCCTGGGCGGCTACCACGAGCGCCATCGATCTTCTCGCCTGGGGTGTCGCTCATGCGCATCGACAGGCCGACCCGTTTGCGCGGAATGTCGACTTCCATGACCTTGACCTTGACCACGTCGCCGGCTTTGACCGCTTCGCGTGGGTCTTTGATGAACTTCTCGGACAGCGCCGAGATGTGCACCAGGCCGTCCTGGTGGACGCCGATGTCGACGAAGGCACCGAAGTTGGTGACGTTGGTGACCACGCCTTCGAGGATCATGCCCAGTTGCAGGTCTTTGAGGTCTTCGACCCCTTCCTGGAATTCAGCGGTTTTGAACTCGGGGCGCGGGTCGCGGCCGGGTTTGTCCAGTTCCTGGAGGATGTCGGTAACCGTTGGCAGGCCGAAGGTTTCGTCGGTGAATTTTTTCGGGTCCAGGCGCTTGAGGAAACCACTGTCGCCAATCAGCGAGCGGATGTCGCGGTCGGTATCGGCAGCAATGCGTTGTACCAGCGGGTAGGCCTCAGGGTGCACTGCCGAAGCGTCCAGCGGGTTGTCACCGTTCATCACGCGTAGGAAGCCGGCGGCCTGTTCGAAGGTTTTTTCACCCAAACGGCTGACCTTTTTCAAGGCTGCACGGGTTTTGAAGGCGCCGTTGGCGTCGCGGTGGCTGACGATGTTCTGCGCCAAGGTGCTGTTGAGGCCGGAGATGCGCGACAGCAGGGCGACCGAAGCAGTGTTGACGTCGACACCGACGGCGTTCACGCAGTCTTCAACCACGGCGTCCAGGCCGCGCGCCAGTTTGAGTTGGGAAACGTCGTGCTGGTACTGGCCGACACCGATGGATTTCGGATCGATCTTCACCAGCTCTGCCAGCGGATCCTGCAGACGGCGGGCGATCGACACCGCACCACGGATCGAAACGTCCAGGTCCGGGAATTCGCGGGCTGCCAGTTCCGACGCCGAGTACACCGAAGCACCGGCTTCAGAGACCATGATCTTGGTCATTTTCAGCGCTGGATATTTTTTGATCAGCTCGGCAGCCAGTTTGTCGGTTTCGCGGCTGGCGGTGCCGTTGCCGATCGCAATCAGTTCTACCGAATGCTTGGCGCACAGGGCGGCGAGCACAGCGATGGTCTGGTCCCACTGGTTTTTCGGAACGTGTGGGTAGACCGTGGCGGTATCGAGCAACTTGCCGGTGGCATCGACCACCGCCACCTTGCAGCCGGTACGCAAGCCAGGGTCGAGACCGAGGGTGGCGCGCGGGCCGGCTGGGGCAGCCAGCAGCAGGTCGTGCAGGTTGTGGGCGAATACGTTGATGGCTTCGCTTTCGGCGTTATCGCGCAGTTCGCCGAACAGGTCGGTTTCCAGGTGGCTGTAGAGCTTAACCTTCCAAGTCCAGCGCACCACTTCACCCAGCCACTTGTCGGCTGGGCGGTTTTGGTTCTGCAGGCCGAAGCGTTCGGCAATCATCAGTTCGCAGGGGTGAAGGGTGCCCGGCAGTTCTTCGCCAACCTTCAGCGATGCAGCCAGGACGCCTTCGTTGCGACCACGGAAAATAGCCAGGGCGCGGTGCGAGGGTACGCTTTTGAGCAGCTCGTCATGTTCGAAATAGTCGCGGAACTTGGCGCCTTCCTCTTCCTTGCCGGCCACCACACGGGCGCTGAGCACGGCCTCCTGCTTGAGGAAGCTGCGCAGCTTGTCGAGCAGGCTGGCGTCTTCGGCGAAGCGCTCCATGAGAATGTACTTGGCGCCTTCGAGCGCGGCCTTGAGGTCGGCCACGCCTTTCTCGGCGTCGACGAAGCGCGCGGCTTCGGTTTCCGGGCTCAGTTGCGGGTCGTTCATCAGGCCATCGGCGAGTTCGCCCAGGCCAGCTTCCAGGGCGATCTGGCCCTTGGTGCGGCGCTTTTGCTTGTACGGCAGGTAAAGGTCTTCGAGGCGCGTCTTGGTGTCAGCCAGTTTGATCTCGCGGGCCAGTTCCGGGGTGAGTTTGCCTTGCTCTTCGATGCTGGCCAGGATGCTGGCGCGGCGGTCGTCCAGTTCACGCAGGTAGCGCAGGCGCTCTTCCAGATTGCGCAGTTGGGTGTCATCCAGGCTGCCGGTCACCTCTTTGCGGTAACGGGCGATGAACGGTACCGTCGATCCTTCATCAAGCAGGGCCACGGCCGCTTCGACCTGTTGCGGGCGGACACCGAGTTCCTCGGCGATGCGGCTGTTGATGCTGTCCATAAAACCACCTGACAAATTGTGAATACAAAGGCCGCGGGCGGGCGCCATGGGGCGCTTGAAGCGATGCGACGCTGGCTGAAAGGGGCGCATTATACCCAGCACGCCGGGCTTGCGGTGATAGCAGCGCGCCAGCTTCGGAGGCTGCGGAACTGGCGCACCGGGAAAAATCTGCTAACAATGCACACGGCACGGCCAATGGCGGCTAAGCCATAATGCGTGCCGAGATTAGAGGAGTAATTCATGAGCAGCACTGCACAAAACGCTGAAGGCGAAAAAATTCTCATCGTCGATGACGACCCGGGCTTGAGCAGCCTGCTGGAACGTTTCTTCACCAGCAAGGGCTACCGCGCCCGTGCAGTCCCCAATACCGAGCAAATGGACCGCCTGCTGGCCCGTGAAGTTTTCAATCTGGTGGTGCTCGATCTGATGCTGCCGGGCGAAGACGGCCTGACCGCCTGCCGCCGCCTGCGCGCCGCGAACAACCAGATCCCGATCATCATGCTGACCGCCAAGGGCGACGAGCTGAGCCGAATCAAGGGGCTGGAGCTGGGGGCCGACGATTACCTGGCCAAGCCGTTCAACCCTGACGAACTGATGGCGCGGGTCAAAGCCGTGCTGCGTCGCCAGGCCCCTGCCGTGCCGGGCGCACCCGGCAGCGAAGACGAAACGGTCACCTTTGGTGATTACGAACTGTCGCTGGCGACCCGCGAGCTCAAGCGTGGCGAAGAAGTACACATGCTCACCACCGGTGAGTTCGCCGTGCTCAAGGCGCTGGTCATGCATGCACGCGAACCGCTGACCCGCGACAAGCTGATGAACCTGGCGCGTGGCCGTGAGTGGGATGCGCTTGAGCGTTCCATCGACGTGCAGATTTCTCGTCTGCGCCGCATGATCGAGCCCGACCCTTCGAAACCGCGTTATATCCAGACCGTCTGGGGCGTTGGTTACGTGTTTGTGCCGGACGGCAATAGCGGTAAGTGATGTTCCGATTGTAGGAGCCGGTCACAGCAAGCAGGGCGGACCTTCGGGTTGCCCTGCTTTTGTCTGTGCCGAGATCCACAAAGCCTGCGAGCCATGCTCGTGCCTGCAAAGTGTGTAGCCGTTGTCGATGAAAACGCCCTTGTGGTTCCCGCAAAGCTTCTTCGCCCGCACCCTCTGGTTGGTGCTGATCGTCGTGCTGTTTTCCAAGGCGTTGACCCTGGTCTACCTGCTGATGAACGAAGACGTGTTGGTTGATCGCCAGTACAGCCACGGGGTGGCCCTGACCCTGCGCGCCTACTGGGCGGCGGACGAATCCGACCGCGACAAGATCGCTGAGGCGGCAGGGCTGATCCGGGTGGTGGGTTCCGGTGTCCCCGAAGGCGAGCAGCACTGGCCCTACAGCGAAATCTACCAGCGCCAGATGCAGGCCGAACTGGGTGCCGACACCGAAGTGCGCTTGCGCATCCATGCGCCACCGGCCCTTTGGGTGCGGGCGCCTAGCCTGGGTGATGGCTGGTTGAAGGTTCCGCTCTATCCGCATCCGTTGCGTGGCCAGAAAATCTGGAGCGTGCTGGGCTGGTTCCTGGCCATCGGCCTGTTGTCCACAGCGTCGGCGTGGATTTTTGTTCGCCAGCTCAACCAGCCGCTCAAGCGCCTGGTGTTTGCGGCCCGGCAACTGGGGCAGGGCCGTAGCGTACGGTTGCCGGTCAGCGATACGCCCAGCGAGATGACCGAGGTGTACCGGGCCTTCAACCAGATGGCTGAAGACGTTGAACAAGCTGGGCGGGAGCGGGAGCTGATGCTGGCCGGTGTGTCCCATGACCTGCGCACGCCCTTGACCCGTTTGCGCCTGTCGCTGTCGTTACTGGCCAATGACAGCGATCTGACCGACGACATGGTGCGTGACATCGAAGACATGGACGCCATCCTCGACCAATTCCTCGCCTTCATCCGTGACGGGCGCGACGAGCCGGTGGAAGAAGTCGACCTGAGTGACCTGGTGCGCGAAGTAGTTGCACCGTTCAACCAGCCAGAGGAGCGGGTACGCCTGTGCCTTGAGCCGATTCCACCGTTCCCGCTACGCCGGGTGTCGCTCAAGCGCATGCTCAACAACCTGATCGGCAACGCCCTGTACCACGCCGGCAAAGGGGTTGAGGTTGCGGCTTACGTGTCCGGTGATAGCAGCGCGCCTTACGTGGTACTGAGCGTACTGGATCGCGGGGCGGGCATTGACCCGAACGAGCTGGAAGGGATCTTCAACCCGTTCATCCGTGGTGATCGTGCCCGCAGCGGCAAAGGCACCGGGTTGGGGCTGGCAATCGTCAAGCGCATTGCCGCCCAGCATGGCGGCAATGTCGAGCTGCGTAACCGCTCTGGCGGCGGGCTGGAAGCCCGGGTGCGGCTGCCGCTGGGGCTATTGCTGCCGCGTGATGCGGTGTAACCAATGGTAGGAGCGGGCTTACCCCGCGTAGCGGTGTGTCAGTCGCATCGCATCGCGGGGCAAGCCCGCTCCTACTAGCCTTTTCCTTTCGTGCGGGTCAGATTTGGCCCGCCGTTCTTTTCCAGGTGCTCGATGATCATCCCGGCCACGTCTTTGCCGGTGGTAACTTCGATGCCTTCCAGGCCTGGCGATGAATTCACCTCCATCACCAACGGCCCGTGATTGGAACGCAGGATATCCACACCTGCCACGCTCAAGCCCATGACTTTGGCCGCGCGAATGGCGGTCATGCGCTCTTCGGGGGTGATCTTGATCAGGCTGGCACTGCCGCCGCGGTGCAGGTTGGAGCGGAACTCGCCGGGTTTGGCCTGGCGCTTCATCGAGGCAATGACCTTGTCGCCGACCACAAAGCAGCGGATGTCGGCGCCACCGGCTTCCTTGATGTATTCCTGAACCATGATGTTCTGTTTCAGGCCCATGAACGCTTCGATCACCGACTCGGCCGCCTTGGTGGTTTCGCACAGCACCACACCGATACCCTGGGTGCCTTCGAGCACTTTGATCACCAGCGGTGCGCCGTTGACCATCTGGATCAGGTCGGGAATGTCGTCGGGTGAGTGAGCAAAACCGGTGACTGGCAGGCCGATGCCACGCCGTGACAGCAGTTGCAGCGAGCGCAGTTTGTCACGCGAGCGGGCGATGGCCACCGACTCGTTCAATGGGAACACGCCCATCATTTCGAACTGGCGCAATACCGCGCAGCCGTAGAAGGTCACCGAGGCACCGATGCGCGGGATCACCGCATCGAAACCTTCGAGGGGTTTGCCGCGGTAGTGGATCTGTGGCTTGTGGCTGGCGATGTTCATGTAGGCGCGCAGGGTATCGATCACCACCACTTCATGGCCTCGTGCAGTACCGGCTTCAACCAGTCGACGAGTGGAATACAGACGCGGGTTCCGCGACAGCACAGCGATCTTCATGCAACACCTGTGGAGGGAGAAATAGTGGCCGGGAATGCCGGTTTGTCTTGTACGTATTTAAGGCCCGGATTGACCACCAGTTGGCCATGAATCAGGGCTTTGGAGCCAAGCAACAGGCGATAGCGCATGGCTTTGCGGCAGGCCAGGGTGAATTCGACCTCCCAAACCCGGTCGCCCAGGGCCAGCGGCGTGCGGATCACGTAGCGAACTTGCGCCTGGCCGTTGGAGCTCTTGATGGTTTTCATGGTCACCAGCGGCGCTTCGCAGCGACGGTGACGCAGTTGCACGACTGAGCCCAGGTGCGCATTGAAGCGTACCCAGGGCTGGCCATTGCGCTCGAAGGTCTCGACCTCGGTGGCGTGCAGGCTGGAGGTGCTGGCGCCAGTGTCGATCTTGGCGCGCAGGCCCGCCACGCCAAGGTCAGGCAGGGCCACCCACTCGCGCAGGCCGATCACAGTCAAATGGTCAAATGTCTTCAAATTGCTCAACCGGCATAGAAAGTCGCAAGGCCAGAAACGGCGTGCGCGACAGGTCGGTGAACTGTAAGCACGCCGCAGTTTTTTTGCATCCGCCAGATACGGTAGTACAGTTCGGTTAACGAAAAAATGCGGGGAAATGTCATGGCACAAAAGTCGGAAGAAGACGACAAAGTACGTCTGGATAAATGGCTATGGGCAGCACGTTTCTACAAAACCCGGGCGCTGGCCAAGGCGGCCATTGAAAGCGGCAAGGTGCACTGCCGAGGGGAGCGCTGCAAGCCTGGCAAAGAGCCACGGCTGGGCGACGAGTTTGTCTTGCGTACCGGCTTTGATGAGCGCACGGTGGTGGTCAAGGCGCTTTCGGTGGTGCGCAAAGGCGCCCCCGAGGCCCAGACGCTGTATGAGGAAACTGCCGAGAGCATCGCGCGTCGGGAGCAGGCCGCAGCCATGCGCAAGGCCGGAGCGTTGGGCGTCAGTACCGATGGTCGGCCCAACAAGAAGCAGCGGCGCCAACTCCACCAGCTTCACGACAGCGCCGGTTAACGGGCGCGGGGCGCACTGATAAACTAGGCGCCATTAACTCATTTACGTGAAAACCCGAACCCATGTCTGAATTGCCGGATACCGATTACACCCAACGCTTCCTCTTCGACGACCGCGATGTACGCGGTGAAATGGTCGGGCTGGAGCGCAGCTACGCCGAAGTGCTGGCCAAGCACCCTTACCCGCAGCCAGTTGCACAACTGCTGGGTGAGTTGATGGCGGCAGCTGCGCTGCTGGTCGGCACGCTGAAGTTCGATGGCCTGTTGATTCTTCAGGCGCAGTCGAGCGGCCCGGTGCCCCTGCTGGCCATCGAATGCACCAGCGAGCACGATATTCGCGGCCTGGCGCGCTATGAGGCCGAGCAGATCAACGATGATGCAACTTTGGCTGATTTGATGCCTGGCGGGCATCTGGTGCTGACCATCATTCCGGTTAACGGCCAGCGTTATCAGGGTACGGTGGAGCTGGACGGCAAGGACCTGTCGGAATGTTTCACCAACTATTTCGTCATGTCCCAGCAGGTCAATACCTGTATTTCCCTCGCTGCTGACGGCCAGCGCGCTCGCGGTCTGCTGGTGCAACAGCTGCCTGCCGACCGCCAGAAGGACATCGAAGAGCGTGAGGAAAGCTGGAACCACGTCAAGGCTCTGGCCAACACCGTGAAGGCTGAAGAGCTGTTGGGCCTGGACAACGAAACCGTGCTGCATCGCCTGTATCACGAAGATGCCGTGCGCCTGTTCGATATCCAGCCATTGCGCTTCCGCTGCAGCTGCTCGCGGGAACGTTCCGGTAATGCGTTGGTCAGCCTCGGTGAACAGGATGCAATGGCGTTGCTCAATGAACATGGCGGCAAGATCGAGGTCGATTGTCAGTTCTGCAACCAAAGCTATGTGTTCGATGCCGCCGATATTGAGCAATTGTTCGCCGGTGGCGGTGTAGACGCGCCGTCAGATACTCGGCACTAAAACGTTTCATCACAGGTAAATCTCCTGTCTAACGCCGGAAAATCGCCGTTCTGACAGGAGGGCTCTACTTTTTTTGGGCGTTTCTGGCATAATCCGGCCACTTTTTTCGCTGTAGTAGTTTTCAAAGCTCTACTACAAAACGTTTGGAGCACTCGGCCTCAGGCCGGATGGGGAATCTCATGACGCAAGCCAACAACACCGTGTACACCGACCTGAGCGTCGATGAGCTGGTAAAAGAAGCGCTGAACCGCGGTGAAGGCGAGCTGGCCGATACTGGCGCACTGGTTGTGAAAACTGGTCATCGTACCGGTCGTTCGCCAGTCGACCGTTTCATCGTCGAAGAGCCGTCCACTCAGGACGCCATCGCCTGGGGCCCGATCAACCGCAAGTTCCCGGCCGACAAGTTCGATGCCCTGTGGGACCGCGTTGAAGCGTTCAACAACGCACAAGAGCACTTCGTTTCCTACGTTCACGTAGGTGCGGCCGCCGAGCACTACCTGCCGGTGAAAATGACCACCCAGACTGCCTGGCAGAACCTGTTCGGCCGTTGCCTGTTCATCAATCCGGAGCCGGGCAAATACAACCCTGCCCAGCGTGATGAGTGGCAGATCCTCAACGTTGCCAACTTCGAGTGCGTGCCTGAGCGTGACGGCACCAACTCCGATGGCTGCGTGATCCTCAACTTCGCCCAGAAGAAAGTGCTGATCGCAGGCATGCGTTACGCCGGCGAAATGAAGAAGGCGATGTTCTCGGTACAGAACTTCCTGCTGCCAGCTGCCGACGTTTTGCCAATGCACTGCGCCGCCAACATCGGCGAAGAAGGCGATGTCACCCTGTTCTTCGGTCTGTCCGGTACCGGTAAAACCACCCTGTCGGCCGACGAAAGCCGTTACCTGATCGGTGACGACGAACACGGTTGGGGCGAAGGCGTTGTCTTCAACATGGAAGGCGGCTGCTACGCCAAGTGCATCGACCTGTCCGAGAAGAACGAGCCGGTCATCTGGAAAGCTATCAAGCACGGCGCGGTGCTGGAAAACGTCATCATCGATGACAACAAGCATGCCGACTACACCGATGTCAGCCTGACCCAGAACAGCCGTGCTGCCTACCCGCTGGAGCATGTTGCCAAGCGTGCCGAAGCAAACCTGGGTGGCGAGCCGAATGCGGTCATCTTCCTGACCTGCGACCTGACTGGTGTACTGCCTCCTGTGTCGATCCTGAACAACGAGCAGGCGGCCTACCACTTCCTGTCCGGCTACACCGCGCTGGTCGGTTCTACCGAAATGGGTTCGGGCGGCGGCATCAAGTCGACCTTCTCCACCTGCTTCGGTGCACCGTTCTTCCCGCGTCCTGCGGGCGAGTACGCTGAGCTGCTGATCAAGCGTATCAACGGCTTCGGTTCCAAGGTCTACCTGGTTAACACCGGCTGGACTGGCGGTGGCTACGGCGTTGGCAAGCGCTTCAACATCCCGACCACCCGTGCGGTGATCGCGGCGATCCAGAGCGGCGCATTGGTAGGTGCTGAAACCGAGCACCTGGACATCATCAACCTGGACGTACCAAAACAGGTTCCTGGTGTTGAAACCGTTCTGCTCAACCCGCGCAACACCTGGGCTGACTCCGCTGCTTACGATGAAGCAGCCAAAGGCTTGGCAAACCTGTTCATCGAGAACTTCAAGAAGTTTGAAGTTTCCGACGCCATCAAGGCCGCGGGTCCACAGCTGTAAGCTGAAGACTGCGTGACGCAAAAAGCCGCCCTCATGGGCGGCTTTTTGTTTTCGGCGTGTAGGAGCGGGCTTGCCCCGCGATACGATGCAACGGCCAGTCTACAATCGCGGGTCAAGCCCGCTCCTACCAGGTGAATCATGTCTGAAGCTCTGCAGCGCCACCAATACCTTCATCATCAGCCCATCCTCACCCGCTGGCAGGACAGCGACCTCAACGGCCATATCGCTGGCGCTATGGTGTACAGCTACTTCGACACAACGATTCAGGCATTCCTGCAGCAACACGCAGGCCTGGACCCTCAGGACGGTGAAGTGATGGGGTTTGTGGTGAGTTCGGCTGCAGACTTTTTCGCCTTGCCTGCGTTTCCTGACACCCTTGAGGTCGGCTTGCGTGTTGCGCGCCTGGCCGGCAGTACGGTGGAGTATCAGTTAGGTCTGTTTCAGGCGGGAGAGCAGCAGCCTTGTGCTGCAGGTAAGGTGGTGCAGGTGTTTATCGAGCGGGCTTCGGGGCGGCCGATGCAACTGCCAACAGCCCTGCAGGCAGCATTGCTGCGCCTGCAGGGCTGATTGACGCTATAGAGGCTGGGCCTGGGCCCAACCGTGCTTAGCGGTGACGCCAGTGCTTCTTGTGCTTGCGATGGCCATAGTGGTGACCACGGTCATAGTGACGGTGGTCGTCGTAGCCACGACGATAGCGACGGGCATCGTCACGTTCGTCTTCATCGGCCCTGTTGCCCAGGTAGTTACCCAGGGCGCCACCAGCACCACCACCTGCGGCTGCACCGATGTAACTGCCGGTAGTGCCGCCCACGCTGCGACCTACCACGTTACCGCCAGCTGCGCCCAAGGCGCCGCCAATTGCCGCTTCGCCACGCTGGCGTTTGTCGGCACCCAGTGCACCACCAGCTGCACCGCCCAGGCCGGCGCCGATGGCACCACCGGTGCTTCCGCCGACCGATTGGCCGACCACCGAGCCCAGTACCCCACCCAATGCGCCGCCAATACCGGCTTCGGTATTGCCGCCGGCTGAGGCAACGCCACTGAGCAGGCCAAAAGACAACAACAGAATCGAGGAGTACTTCATCAAGAGAGCCTCATAGGGATGACGAGGCGATCCTGAGGCTGGAGAGGGGGCGCTGGCAACGCAAATCCGACGAGTAACACGACTTGTACACAATTCGCTAAGTTATTGTTTTTTCGGTGAAACTTTATTGATTTTACGCTGTCTGAGCTTACTTGGAACAAGGCCCCGGCATCGCTGCCAGGGCCTTTTTTGTTGGGTTTTCGAACCGAAGATTCTGTCAGAGGATGCGAGCGTTGTCGCCGGCTGCTTCGAGTTTGATCGCGACAAATTTCGACGTGGGTGTATGGCTGCCATCGCCCACGCTTTCCAGCGGCACCAGCGGATTCACTTCCGGGTAATACGCCGCTGCCTGACCGGCCGGGATGTCGAACGCCAGCAAGGTGAAGCCTTTGACCCGCCGTTCACGGCCATCGCTCCACAACGAGACGATATCGGCCTTCTGTCCCGGATGAAAGCCCAGGCGGATGATGTCGGCTTCGTTGGCGAACAATACGTTGCGCTGACCTTTAACGCCACGGTAGCGGTCATCTAGCCCGTAGATAGTGGTGTTGTACTGATCGTGAGAGCGCATCGACTGCATGATCAGGTCAGGCACTTGACCAGTTGCGCGTACGCGCTCGTGCAGCAGATCGTCCGGCAGGCCATTGGCTTTGAAGTTTGCCCGCCCTGTGGCGGTCTTCCATTGGCGTTGTCCGGCACTGCTGCCCAGGTAGAAGCCACCTGGATGTTCGAGGCGCTGGTTGAAGTTGTCGAAGCCCGGAATGGTGTCGGCGATCAGGTCACGGATGCGGCCGTAGTCGGCCACCAGCCAGTTCCAGTCGACCGGTGTGGCGCCGAGGGTGGCAGCAGCAATACCAGCGATTACTGCAGGCTCTGAGCGCATGTACCGCGACAAGGGCTGCAGTTGGCCGTTGGAAGCGTGCACCATGCTGAACGAGTCTTCCACCGTGACTGCCTGCGGGCCTTCGCTTTGCAGGTCGATATCGGTGCGACCGAGGCATGGCAGGATCAACGCCTGCTTGCCATGAATAAGGTGGCTGCGGTTGAGTTTGGTGCTGATTTGTACCGTCAATTCACAACTACGCAAGGCTTGGGCGGTGCGCTCGGTGTCGGGTGTCGCCTGGGCGAAGTTGCCGCCAAGGCCGATGAACACCTTGGCCTGGCCGGCCAGCATGGCACCGATGGCTTCGACGGTGTTGTGACCATTGTGGCGTGGCACCTTGAAGCCGAAGCGACGCTCTAACGAGTCAAGCAGCGCCACTGGCGGGCGTTCGTTGATGCCCATGGTGCGGTCGCCTTGCACGTTGCTGTGGCCGCGTACCGGGCACAAGCCTGCACCCGGCACACCGAGGTTGCCGCGCAGCAGCATGAGGTTGGCAATTTCTTGAATGGTTGCCACCGAATGGCGGTGCTGGGTAATGCCCATGGCCCAGCACATGATGACCTTCTTCGCCTTGCAGTACATCCGTGCGGCTTGCTCGATTTGCGCAAGGTTCAGGCCGGACTGGCTTTCAATTTGTTGCCAGGAGGTGTTGTCGACAGCGGCCAGGTAATCAAGCACGCCGTGGGTGTGTTGATTGAGGAATTCATGGTCGAAGATGGCCGGGGCATTGTTGGCCTGGGCCTCGCGCTCCCACTGTAGAAGGAACTTGGCCATGCCGCGCAATACGGCCATGTCGCCGCCCAGGGCCGGGCGGAAGTACGCGGTGTTGGTCGGACGGTCGCCGTTGGTCAACATCTCCAACGGGTGCTGCGGGTGCTGGAAGCGTTCCAGCCCTCGTTCTTTGAGCGGATTGACGCAGACTACCTGCGCGCCACGTTTGACCGCCTCGCGCAACGGTTCAAGCATGCGCGGGTGGTTGGTGCCGGGGTTCTGGCCCCAGACAAAAATCGCATCGGCGTGCTCGAAGTCATCAAACGTCACCGTCCCTTTGCCGACCCCGACACTCTGGCCCAAGGCAACGCCACTGGCCTCGTGGCACATGTTTGAGCAGTCCGGGAAGTTGTTGGTGCCGTAGGCGCGCACGAACAGCTGATAGAGGTAGGCCGCCTCGTTGCTGGCCCGGCCCGAGGTATAGAACTCAGCCTGGTCGGGGCTTTCGAGGTTGTGCAGGTGGCTGGCGATCAAGGCAAACGCGGTGTCCCAGTCAATCGGGCGGTAGCGGTCGGTGCTTGGCTCGTACACCATAGGCTCGGTCAACCGGCCCTGGTATTCGAGCCAGTAGTCACTCTGGCCGAGCAACGAAGTTACGCTGTGGCGAGCAAAAAACGCCGCATCGACACGTCGTTTGGTGGCCTCCCAGTTCACCGCCTTGGCGCCGTTCTCGCAAAACTTCACCATGCCGCTTTCCGGCGAGTCGCCCCAGGCGCAGCCCGGGCAGTCGAAGCCACCGTTCTGGTTGGTCTTGAGCAGGGCGCGGATGTTCTTCAGCGCGTTGTCACTGCCGATCCAGGCCTGTGCCACGCTGCGCAAGGCCCCCCAGCCGCCCGCAGCACCGTGGTAGGGCTTATATCGGGGAACGGGCTTTTGGTCGGCTTGATGATGCAGGCTCACGGTCAATCCTCCAGCACGGGGCTGAACACCCGTGGCGCACTGTGTTTAGGCAGATGGATCAGGTTAAGGTTGTGCTGGCGTGCCCACTGCAGCGCCAGGCCGGTCGGAGCCGAAAGGCTGACCAGGGTTTGAATGCCGGCGCGCAGGACTTTCTGGATCAACTCCAGGCTGCAGCGGCTGGTGACAATCGCCAGGCCACCATCGAGGCTGATGTGCTGGCGCAGCAGGGCGCCGATCAGCTTGTCGAGCGCGTTGTGGCGGCCAATGTCTTCACGCCCCAGCAGCAGCTCACCTTGGTTATTCATGAACAGCGCTGCGTGCACGGCGCCACAGTGCTGGCCCAAGGGCTGGAAAGCATCGATACGCTGGCGCAGGCCATCTAGCCAACGGGCGGGCGGAAGCGGAGCGCCAGGTAACGCCTTGAGCTGTGGTAGCGCTTGCTCCAGGGCTTCGACCCCGCACAGGCCGCAACCGCTGGTGCCGGCCAGTTGCCGGCGCTGGTCTTTCAAATTCCAGAAGGCGCGGCTGGCGATTTCCACCTCAGCGCTGATGGCCGACCCGCGACCGGTGAGCTTGAGGTCATAGATGTCGTCTGGCGAGCTGACAATGCCGCTGCCCAGGCTGAAACCTACAATAAAGTCTTCAAGGTCTGTGGGGCTGACCAGCATGACCGCCTGGTTGATGCCGTTGTAGGCAATCCCCAAGGCAACCTCTTCGGCCAGCGGAGTGTTGGCCTGGCTGTGGTCGGTCAGGTGGCTGTAGTCATAGTTGTTGCTGGCCGCGGGCGCAGTCAGGGGAGCCGACGCCGCGCAGGCCGGAGGTGTTGTACTCATCAGAGATACCGGCGGCTGGTCTGAATTAAGCCTAGGCTTGCGCTCGGTTATCGTCTAATCGCTAATCCTGATGCCTTGATAGAGCGTGTCGATCAGGCACGGCTTTGCATGGCCTGAAATTCGGCCAGACAGGCTTCGGCCAGCGCCGAGCGTGGCGCTGTGCGCCGCATGATCAGGCCCAGTGGAGCGAGGGTACTGGCCTGTTCGATCGGTTGCAGGCGCAGCCGTTCGGTGAGAACTTCAAGACCTGCCGCCAGCGGCATGATTGCACAACACAAGCCACCACCGACTGCCTGAACCAGCTGATGGACGGCATCGGTTTGCAGCAGCAACCGGGGCTCCAGGCCACGGCTGTGGAAGTTGTGATCAATCGACTGGCGAAAATGCATGCCAGCAGTCAACAGGCCCAGCGGCAATTCAGCCACTGTTTGCCAGCTTAATGGCTGCTGCTCGAAGGAGAAGTGATCTGGGTCATACAACAGCCCCATGCGAGTCTCCCCCAGCGGCAGGGAAAGAAAGCGTTCCTGGTCGAGGCGATCCAGATAGGAAACGCCCAGGTCCAGGCGGTTGCTGGTCAGTTGCTCGAGGATTTGTTCGGAGCTTAGCGCGCTGAGTTCGAAGTTCAGGTCCGGGTGCTGCTGATGCAGGCGTTGCAACAGCGGCAGTGGGTCGAAGCTCGACAGCGGCACCACGCCCAGGCGCAAGTTGCCGACCAGATGACCGCGACAGGCGGCGGCTTCAGCGTGCAGGCCATCGTAAGCGGCAATTACGGTACGGGCCCAGGCCAGTACCCGCTCGCCCTGGGCGGTGAAGCCTTCGAAGCGCTGGCCACGGTTGACCAAGGCCAAGTCCAGCTCCTGCTCCAGGTTACGCAGGCGCATGGACAAAGTGGGCTGAGTCACGTGACAGCGCGCCGCAGCCTGGCCGAAATGCCGGGTTTCATCCAGTGCGATGAGGAATTTCAGTTGTTTGATGTCCATCGTCGCTCCTTGGCGTAAAGCAGGCGAAGCATTCTAACCTGTCCTAGACTGCATTCTCCGAGATTCATCACCAAGGAGAGCGGTATGAGCATATTCAGCTTTATCAAAGAGGCCGGTGAGAAAATCATCGACCTGCTGACCCCTGGGAATGCCAATGCCAGTGAGCAATTGAAAGAGCACGTGGCAAAAGTTGGTCTTGGAAATCCGAACATCCAGACCACAGTCGAGGGCGACAAAGTAACGGTTACCGGTGAAGTAGGCAGCCAGGAAGAGAAGGAGAAGATCCTCCTGGCGTTGGGCAACATTGCCGGTGTTGCCACAGTTGATGACCAGATCACCGTTACCGGGCCCGTAGTGGCTGCTGCCCGCTTCGTTGTGGTGAAAAAGGGCGACACCCTCAGCGCCATCTCGCTGGCCGTGTATGGCAATGCCAACCAGTACAACAAGATATTCGAGGCCAACAAACCGATGCTCTCGCATCCTGACAAGATCTACCCTGGGCAGTCCCTGCGCATTCCAGAGTAGGGGTCTGAGACCTTACGGTAGGGGCGGGCTTGCCCCGCGATGGCGGTTCGTCTGTTACATCGCCTCGCGGGGCTAGCCCGCTCCCACAGATCAGTGCGGTAGGAGCGGGCTTGCCCCGCGATGGCGGTCCGTCTGTTACATCGCTTCGCGGGGCTAGCCCGCTCCCACAGATCAGTGCGGTCGGAGCGGGCTTGCCCCGCGATGGCGGTTCGTCTGTTACATCGCTTCGCGGGGCTAGCCCGCTCCTACAGGTCTTGAAGGCCTTCGAGCAGCGTTCGGTAGTCTTCTACCGCAGCGAACTCCTCGGTATCACGCGGCCCTTTGCGGCTATCTGGCTGGCGCACCGCAAGCAGGTGGGCCACGCCAAAGCGGCGAGCACTGCGCAGGATCGACAAAGTGTCATCGATAAACAGGCTGCGCGCTGGCGTGAAGCCAATATCGGCCTGCAGTGCATCCCAGAATTGCGGATTCTCTTTGGGATAGCCGTAGTCATGCGAACTGATCAGGCGCTCGAAGTAGGGCGCCAGTTCGACCTTTTCCAACTTCAGTGACAACGAATCACGGTGGGCATTGGTGATCAGGATCACCCGCTTGCCAGCCTGTTTGATGGCCTGAAGGAACGTGTCGGCGTCTGGGCGCAGGGCAATCAGGTGCGCGGTTTCCAGTTTCAGGTCACGGACCGAGAGATTCAGCTCGCGGCTCCAGAAGTCCAGGCAGTACCAGTTCAGTGAACCGGCGTGGCGTTCGAACAGTGGTTGCAGCTCCAGATTGGCCATCGCCAGGCTGACGCCGTGCAGATCGGCATAGCGCTGCGGCAGGTGTTCGAGCCAGAAATGATTGTCGAAGTGCAGATCCAGCAAGGTGCCGTCCATGTCCAGCAGAACGGTATCGATGGTGGACCAGGCTAAAACAGGCATATGAAATTCTCGGACAGTCAGGGCAGCAGTGGCCGGGCAAGCCACGGTATAGTAACCCGTTCACGCCCAGGAGCCTCCCCATGCGCCAGAAACCCACCGTACTCTCCCGCGAGATTGTCGCCAGCAGCCGTTTGTTTCGGGTCGAAGCCGTGCAATTGCGCTTCGCCAATGGTAACGAGCGTACCTATGAGCGGTTAGTGGGACGTGGCAACGGCTATGGTGCGGTAATGGTCGTGGCCATGCTCGATGCCGAGCACGCAGTGCTGGTGGAAGAGTACTGTGGCGGCACCGACGAGTACGAACTGTCGTTGCCCAAGGGGCTGATCGAGCCGGGTGAAGATGTGTTGGCAGCAGCAGACCGCGAACTCAAGGAAGAAGCCGGTTTCGGTGCGCGTCAGCTTGAGCATCTGACCGAGCTGTCGTTGTCGCCAGGCTACATGAGCCAGAAGATCCAGGTGGTGCTGGCCACTGACCTGTACGAGGAGCGCCTTGAAGGCGACGAGCCGGAGCCGATGCGCGTCGACAAGATCAACCTGCGCGAATTGTCTGCACTGGCTCAGCACCCACAATTTTCCGAAGGCCGTGCGCTGGCCGCGCTGTACTTGGTGCGTGACCTGCTGACGCAGCGCGGGGCGTTCAGCGCATGAACGACCCGCAATTGATGCTCCAGGTGGTCGAGCTGGCTCGTCAGGCAGGCAAGGCCATCCTGCCGTTCTGGCGTGCAGAGGTAGCGGTGACGGCCAAAGCCGATGACTCACCGGTGACCGCCGCTGATCTGGCTGCCCATGAGGTGATTGCCAAGGGCTTGCGCGCGCTGGCCCCAGAGATTCCCGTGCTGTCTGAAGAAGACTGCAACATCCCCTTGAGTGAGCGTCAGCAGTGGCAGCGCTGGTGGCTGGTCGATCCGCTCGACGGCACCAAAGAGTTCATCGCTGGTACCGACGAATTCACTGTCAATATCGCCCTGATCGAGCAAGGCCGTGTGGTATTTGGTGTGGTGGCGATGCCGACGGACGGTCGCTGCTACTACGGTGGGCAAGGCATCGGTGCCTGGTGCGCCAAAGCCGATGCCGCGCCTCAAGCTATTCAAGTGCGATTGGCACCGGCTGCAGGTGAGCGTTTTACTGTGGTTGCCAGCCGACGTCATTCCAGCCCGCAGCAAGAAGCCTTGCTGTCCGGTTTGAGCCGCGCTGTCGGTGAGTTGCAACTGGCCAATATCGGCAGTTCATTAAAGTTCTGCTTGTTGGCTGAAGGCGCTGCTGATTGTTATCCGCGCCTGGCGCCAACGTCCCAGTGGGATACCGCAGCCGCTCAGGGTGTGCTGGAGGGCGCGGGGGGCGAAGTGCTCGGCCTCGACGGTCAGGCCTTTAGCTACCCGCCGCGCGAGTCGTTGCTCAACCCGCATTTTCTGGCTATCCCAGCCGCTGCGGCGTGGCGCGAGCGGCTGTTGCAGTTGGCGTTAACGATGTAACACGTACTGGCCGCTGAACTGCACGGCGGCTTCATCGCTGTCAGCATTGCAGACGCGGGTGTTCAGGGTCAGACGTGCGCGCCCGCGGCGCTGGTAGGTGGCAATAAAGCGCTCCCAGACCTTCTCCTCCGGTGCTTCGCACACCGCGATCGCGGCACCCGTGACCGGCAACGGGTAGCTGATCTGGCCTTCCTGAATGACGATATGGCCGTCGTCGATCCCCGCTTCACGCAGGCGCAAGTGCAGCCAGCCCCAGCCCACCAGCACGGCTGCGCAGTACAGGCTGCCACCGAACATCGTGCTCTTGTGGTTGACGTTGGCCGCCAGCGGCAATTGCAGACGCAGTTGCTGGGCTTGCCAGTCGAGCACCTGCAGGCCCATCTCGCGGGTCAATGGAATGTCGCCATGTAACACTGATTGCAGGTATTGGCTGTCCGTGGTCATGGGCGGTTGTCCTCTGTGTCGTCGGTGCTGGCATTGCTGTCGGCGAAGCTCAAGCCATGTTTGCGTAGTTTGTCGTGCAAGGTTTTGCGCGGAATACCCAGCGCCTCGGCCAGGCTGCGCATCGAACTGTGCGATTGGCTCAGTTCGGCGGCAATCAGCGAGCGTTCGAACTGCTCCACCTGATCGCTGAGGTTGCCACCGGCGGCAATCGCGGGTTGTTCTTGCGGCTGTTCCGGTGCCTGGCCATCCAGCGCCAGTTCCAGGCCCAAGGCGAAGCGTTCTGCGGCATTTTGCAGTTCACGCACATTGCCCGGCCAGTTGTGGCGCAGCAACAAACCACGCTGCGCTGGCTGCAGGGTATGGGCAGGCAGGCCATGGCGTTCGCTGGCAGCATCTGCGAAATGCTGGAACAGCACCAGAATGTCATCGCCGCGCTCACGCAGCGGTGGAATACGCAGCGGCGCAACGTTCAAGCGGTAGTACAAGTCGGCGCGAAAGCGCCCCTGGTCAGCGGACTGTCGCAGGTCTTCCTTGGTGGCGGCGATGACGCGGATGTCCAGCGGGATCTGTTGGTTGCCGCCCAGGCGCTCAACCACCCGTTCTTGCAGCAAACGCAGCAACTTGACCTGCACATCCAGGCTCATGCTCTCGATTTCGTCGAGAAACAGAGTGCCGCCATTGGCGAACTCGAACTTACCGATCCGGCGCTTTTGCGCGCCAGTGAAGGCGCCGGGTTCATGGCCGAACAATTCGCTTTCGACCACCGACTCGGCCAGCGCGCCGGCGTTGATCGCGACGAAAGGACCATCGCGACGGCTGGACAGATCATGCAGGGCGCGCGCGACCACTTCCTTGCCCGCGCCGGTTTCACCGAGGATCAGTACATCGGCGCGGGTGGCGGCCAGGGCACCGATTTGTTCACGCAGGCGCGCCATGGCAGGCGATTGGCCTACCAGGCGGGTGCTCAGTTGCTGGCGATCGCTCAGGGCCAGGCGCAGGCTGCGGTTGTCCAGCACCAGGCGGCGCAGGGCCAGGGCACGCCGCACGCTGTCGAGCAGGGCATCACTGGCAAACGGCTTTTCGAGAAAGTCGTAGGCACCGGCACGCATGGCCTGTACCGCCAGGGGTACGTCACCGTGACCGGTGATCAGCAACACCGGCAAGTCAGGGTCTTGAGCGTGTACTTGTCGCAACAACTCCAGGCCGTCGATGCCCGGCATGCGGATATCGCTGACCAGCACGCCAGGCCAGTCGGGCTCAATGCGGGTGGCCAGGTTCTGGGCATCGCTCAACGACAGGACTTTAAGGCCGGCAAGATCCAGGGTCTGACTCAAGGCCTGGCGCAGGTGCGGGTCGTCGTCGACCAGAATCACCTGAATGCGGCTGTCGATGGGCGGCTCGGTGGTCATGCCGATGGGTCCTCTGAAGTGTGCAGGTTGGCGCCGGGTGTGGCCACGCGCAGTTGCAGGGTGAGCAGAGCGCCACCTTCGGGGTGGTTGCCGAGCAGCAACTCGCCACCCAACGCCCGCATCAAGGTATCGCAGATCGCCAGGCCCAGGCCAAGACCCTGAGTGCGTGTCTTGGTAGTGAAAAACGGTTCGCGTGCCCGAGCGAGTGCTTCGCTGGTAAAACCCGGGCCGTTGTCGCGAATGTACAGGTAGACGTTGCCTTCACGCTGTTCGGCACTGAGCATAAGCCTGCGCGGGTTGGCTTTTTCGGTCAGGGCGTCGAGGGCGTTGGCCAACAGGTTGCCCAATACCTGACGCAGGCGGGTTTCACCGGCCTGCACCCACAGCGTGGCGTCGGGTAAATCACGCACCAATTCCACCGCCATGGCACGTCGGCGCTTGGCCAGCAGGGCCAGGGCGTCGTCCAGCGCGGGCTGCAGGGCCACGCTTTCCGGTGCATGGCGGTCGCGACGGGCGAAGGCGCGCAGGTGGGCAATGATCGAGGCCATACGCCCGGTCAACTCGCTGATCAGCTTGAGGTTGCTGCGGGCATCATCGATGCGTTGGTGGTCGAGTAGAATTTCCGCGTTTTCGGCATAGCTGCGGATTGCCGCCAGCGGCTGGTTGAGCTCATGGCTGATGCTCGCCGACATGGTGCCCAATACCGACAGTTTGCCCGCTTGAACCAGCTCGTCCTGAGCACGCACCAGTTCTTGCTGAGCATGCTCTCGCTCCAGTACTTCGCTTTTCAGGCGTGTGTTCAGGCCTTCCAGATCGGCGGTGCGCTCGATCACTCGCTTTTCCAGTTCGTGGCGAGCGTGGGCCTCAAAGTCGATACGGTCCATGTAATGGCGGCGACGCTGCATCATCAGGCCCAGCAACAGCATCAGCACCATCAGGGTGGCGCTGCCGATCGCCACCACAGTGTTCACTGAACGGTCGATCAGGGTGCGCGGCGCCAGGATGCTGACCTTCCAACCGGTTTCTTCGATGTCCTGGGTCTGGATCAGCCAGGCGTCAGGGACGAGATTCAGGGGCTGGGGTGCCACTGTCGGGTACGGCTGGATGGCGATGATGGCCTCGCGTTCGGCGTCGGTCAGCGGGCGCGTGGCACGGAAACGCCAGTCGGGCCGTGAGGTAAGGATTACAACGCCGTTATGGTCGGTCACCAGCAGTTGTTCGGGTGTCTTGCCCCACAGGTTTTCGGTGTGGTCCAGATCGACCTTGACTACTAAAGCACCGATGATTTTCTCGCCATCGCGCACGGCAGCGGCGAAAAAGTAGCCACGCTTGGCCGAAGTGGTGCCCTGGCCGAAGAAGCGCCCCAAGCGCCCTTCTATCGCGTCGGAGTAGTAGGGGCGAAAGGCGAAATTACGTGCGACGAAGCTGTCTTTCTTGTCCCAGTTGGACGCCGCCAGGGTGTTGCCCTTGGTGTCCATCAGGTACATGACTTCGGCGCCGGTCTGGGTGGTGATGTCTTTGAGCAGGCGATTGGCGTTGGTCAGCGTTTCCAGGCGCAACGGGTCGGCCAGCACTGCGCGTAGGGCTGGCAGGTCGCCGAGGATCTGCGGCAGGGTTTCGTAGCGGTGCAGGGTGCCGAGCAGGTTGGCTACGTACAGGTCGAGAGTCTGGCGGTTTTGCCCGGCCAGCTCGCCTTGGTAATAGTGTTTGGCCAAGTGCTGCAACGGCCACAGCAACGGCGCCAGGCACACCGCCAGCAGTGCCAGGCTACGCCATCGCGGGCGACGGGGGAGGGGTGGAATCTTGTTCATCGTAAGTGCGCCAGAATGATCTGGCGCATTATGCGCTACTTCAGGCAGTCGATCAGCGCCTGCTGCCAGTGCGGTTGGCTGACCTGCCATTCGCGTTGCAGGCGGCTGCAATCGAGGCGCGAGTTCAACGGGCGGCGGGCAGGGGTCGGGTACTCGCTGGACGCAATGGGCAGCAAACGGGCGCAGGGCAGGCCCTGGGACTTGAGCTGCTCGGCGATGGCCTGGGCAAAACCGAACCAGGAGGTTTCACCCTGAGCGGTCAGGTGATAGGTACCCCAGGCACCGCCCAGGCCTGCCTGCCAGCGTTCGATCAAGGCGTGGGTGCTCTGCGCGATAGTGCCCGCCCAAGTGGGCGCGCCGATCTGGTCGGCGACGACGCGCAGCTCGGGTTTCTCCTGCAGCAAGCGCTGCATGGTGAGCAGAAAATTTCGCCCGTGCCGTGAGTACACCCAGCTGGTGCGCAGGATCAGGAACTCGCCACCAACAGCGGCGATGGCCTGCTCGCCCGCGAGTTTGCTACGGCCGTAGACACCCAACGGGTTGGGGGCGTCATCTTCGGTGTAGGGGGCGTCTTTATTGCCGTCGAATACGTAGTCGGTGGAATAGTGAATCAGCGGGATGCTCAGTTGCCTGGCTTCTTCGGCGAAGATTCCCGGTGCCTGGGCGTTGATCGCAAAGGCCAGCTCCGGCTCGCTTTCGGCCTGATCCACCGCCGTGTGGGCGGCGGCGTTGATGATCAGGTCCGGCTTGATTGTCCGGACTTGCTCGCGGATAGCATCGGGCTGCGCCAGGTCGAGGCGGTCGCGACCCAGCACGTGCAACTGGCCGAATTCGCTCAGTTGCTGTTGCAGCGCCCGGGACACCTGACCGTGCTGGCCACTGATCAGGATGCTCAGACGGCGTGCGGTCATGGGAGTACGTCCAGTTCTTTGAGCAATTTGCCGCGTTGGTCTTTCTCAGACAGGCGCGGTGGTTCGCTCAGTTGCCAGTCGATGGCCAGATCCGGATCGTCCCAGCGAATACAGCGCTCAGCCGCCGGGTTGTAGTAATCGGTGGTTTTGTAGACCACCTCGGCGCTGTCGCTGAGTACGACAAAACCGTGCGCAAACCCCTCCGGTACCCACATCTGGCGACGGTTCTCAGCCGATAGCCGAGCCCCGACCCACTTGCCGAAACAGGGCGAGCTGCGCCGAACATCGACGGCGATATCCAGCACTTCACCGTGGATCACCCGAACCAGCTTGCCCTGGGTATTTTCCAGTTGGTAGTGCAGCCCGCGCAGTACGCCTTTCTCGGAGCGTGAGTGGTTGTCCTGAACAAATGTCTTAACGACGCCAGTCAGTTCTCTGAACACTCTGTCATTGAAGCTTTCGAAGAAAAAACCACGGCTGTCACCGAACACTTGCGGTTCGATGATCAGCACGTCAGGTAGCTCGGTAGTCGTTACATTCATTAGCGTTCTTCAGCCAGGCCGTAGAGGTATTGTCCGTAGCCAGTCTTACCGAAAGCTTTGGCGCGTTCCAGCAAATGTGTGCGGTCGATCCAGCCTTGTTGGAAGGCGATTTCCTCCAGGCAGGCAACCTTCAGGCCCTGACGGCGTTCGATGGTTTGCACATACTGCGAAGCATCCAGCAGGCTGTCGTGAGTGCCGGTATCGAGCCAGGCAAAGCCGCGCCCGAAGCGTTCCACACGCAGGTCGCCACGTTGCAGGTAAGCATTGTTGACGTCAGTGATTTCCAGTTCGCCGCGTGCGGATGGCCTGACTTTTTTGGCGATTTCCACCACATCGTTGTCGTAGAAATACAGGCCTGTTACGGCATACGGCGACTTGGGCACCGCTGGTTTTTCCTCAATCGACAGTGCACGACCATGCTGGTCGAAGTCGACCACCCCGAAGCGCTCCGGGTCTTTGACCAGGTAACCGAAAATCGTGGCGCCAGAGGGCTGCCCGATGGCACGCAGCAGCTGTTCGCTGAAACCCTGGCCATGAAAAATGTTGTCGCCCAGGATCAGGCAGACAGAATCCTTGCCGATGAATGCTTCGCCAATCAAAAAGGCCTGGGCCAAGCCGTCCGGCGAAGGCTGTATGGCGTAACTGATGTCGATACCAAACTGGCTGCCATCACCCAGCAATTGCTTGTACTGGGGCAAGTCATTTGGCGTAGAGATCACCAGAATTTCCCGGATACCGGCCAGCATCAGCACGGAAAGCGGGTAGTAAATCATCGGTTTGTCAAAGATAGGTAGCAGCTGTTTGGATACGCCCAGGGTGATGGGGTGCAAGCGGGTGCCGGTGCCTCCGGCCAGAACGATACCTTTGGTCATGCAATAAGATCCTTGAAGTTGCTGAAGCCAAGGCGCTGCCCTTGATAACTACCGTCTTGTACCCGTTGGCACCATTCCAGGTTGTCCAGGTACCACTGCACGGTTTTGCGCAGGCCGGTGTTGAAGGTTTCTGCGGGGGTCCACCCCAGTTCACGTTCGATTTTGCTGGCATCGATGGCATAACGCTGATCGTGGCCTGGGCGATCTTCAACGAAGGTGATCAGGTCGGCATAGCGAGTGACGCCTGCCGGGTGCTCTGGCGCAAGCTCTTCGAGCAGCGCGCAAATACCACGTACCACATCGATGTTTTTCTGCTCGTTGTGGCCACCAATATTGTAGGTTTCGCCCACCTGGCCTTCAGTGACGACCTTGAGCAAGGCGCTGGCATGGTCCTCGACGAACAACCAGTCACGTACCTGCAGGCCATTGCCGTACACCGGCAGCGGCTTACCGGCCAGGGCATTGAGGATCACCAGCGGAATGAGCTTTTCCGGAAAGTGAAAGGGCCCGTAGTTGTTCGAGCAGTTGGTGACCAGCACCGGCAGGCCATAGGTGCGGTGCCAGGCACGGACCAGATGGTCGGATGCCGCTTTGCTCGCCGAGTACGGCGAACTTGGCGCATAGGGGGTGGTTTCGGTGAACAGGTCATCGACGCCGTGCAGGTCGCCGTACACTTCATCGGTAGAAATATGGTGGAAACGGAAGGCTGCACGTTCTGGTGCTGCCAACTTCATCCAATATGCGCGCGTTGCTTCGAGCAGGCTGTAGGTGCCGACGATGTTGGTCTGAATGAAGTCGGCCGGCCCATCGATCGAGCGATCGACGTGCGACTCTGCCGCCAGGTGCATGATTGCATGGGGTTCAAAGCGCTCTAGCAGTGCACTGACGGTGGCCTGATCAGCAATATCGGCCTTAATGAACTCATAGCGGGTGTCGGTTGCGATACTGGCCAACGACTCCAGGTTGCCGGCGTAGGTCAGCTTGTCGAGGTTCAGCACCTCATGCTCGGTGTTACCGATCAGGTGACGAATCAGGGCAGAGCCGATGAAGCCGGCACCGCCGGTTACGAGTATTCGCATGTCCAATGACCTTTGATGAGGCAGGTAGTGTTCTGCTCAAGCCTAGCTTGTGAATAGTTATAAGCAGGAGCAAATCAGCATTGCTTTACCGCAGGTTACTGCGGCGCACCTCGTTGTTCATCGCTTTTTACCGCCCATACTTGCTTATCGGCTGAAGCGGTGGCGATATAAGCAACAAAAAAATGAGGTCGCACCATGCCGCTCAGTACCCTGATTCATCGCTCCACACAGCCCTGCCCTGACGTTAGCGAGCAGCAGGCTCTGCTTTTATTGCAGGAGCATTATGGGCTTGGCGGTACCTTGCAGTCGTTGGGCAGTCAGCAAGACCTGAACTTTCGCGTCGACAGCGCCCAGGGCCGGCATGTACTGAAAATCTGCCACGGCGACTATGCCGTTGCCGAACTCGAGGCCCAGCACGCCGCCCTCAGTTACCTGCGCGAGCGCGGTTTGCCAGTCCCGGCGGTGGTCGCCGCAAGCTCCGGCGCACAGTTGCTGGCACTGGAGCTGCAAGGCCAGTTACTGCGTGTACGGCTGCTCGAATACATTGAAGGTCAGTCGCTGACCCGCCTCAAGTACATGCCGCCATCGTTGATCGCCGAACTGGGCAGGCTTTGTGCGCGGATCGACCAGGCCTTGGCCGATTTCAGTCACCCAGGGCTTGAGCGCACGTTGCAATGGGACCCGCGCCATGCGGCAGCGCTTATCTCACACCTGCTGCCCGTACTCGGCGACGGGCCACGCAAGGCGCAACTGCTGGACGCCACTGAAAAAGCCGAACAGCGCTTGCGGCCATTGGTTGAACACCTGCCGATGCAGGCCGTGCACCTGGACATCACCGATGACAACGCCGTGTGGCAGCGTGATGAACAGCGGCAATGGCAGCTGCAAGGCGTCATCGATTTCGGCGATTTGCTGCACACCTGGCGGATTGCCGATCTGTCGGTGACTTGTGCGGCGTTGTTGCATCATGCTGAAGGCGATCCATTGCGCATTCTGCCGGCCGTTGAGGCCTACCACGCGCTGAATCCGCTGACTGAAGCCGAGCTCAAGGCGCTGTGGCCGATGATCGTGGCACGGGCAGCGGTGCTGGTGCTCAGCAGTGAACAGCAACTGAGTGTCGATCCTGGTAACGCCTACATCCGCGACAACCTCAGCCACGAGTGGGAAATCTTCGATGTAGCCACCAGTGTTCCGTTCGAACTGATGGAGGCTGCGATCCTGCAGGCGGCTGGCTTCTCAGTCCCGGAAGTCGCGCTGCAAGAAGGCGTACTGCTGCCTGGCCTGCAGGGCAGCGCAGTCACGCCAGTGGACCTGGGCGTATTGAGCGATCATTGCCAGGCGGGTAACTGGGAGCAGCCCGGTTTCGATCAGCAACTTCTTCGTGAACAAGCCGCTGCACAAGGCGCCGCCTGCTCGCTGTATGGTCAGTATCGGTTGTCGCAAACCCACATCGACAACCCGCAAGAACCCCGCACCTTTGCCCTGCACGTCGAAGTACAAGCGCCTGCGGGCAGTGAGTTGCAAGCCCCTTGGGCAGGTGTCTGGCTGCAGACGGCAGCCGGCCAGGGATGCCTGAAAGGTGAACTGTGCAGCTTGTGGCTGCGTGGGCTGGTGGATGCACCGGAGTCCGGCGCACAGCTCAGCCAAGGTCAGCGCTTGGGGCAGACCGATGGCGTATTGAGCGTTCAGCTTTGCCGCGTCGCCGACCTCTGCCCGCCTGCGTTTGTTGTACCGTCGCGGGCCACCGCCTGGGCGGCCTTGTGCCCGTCACCGCAAGCGGTGCTGGGCTTTGCCTGTGACGCAGAACCTCTGATCGATGCCCAGCAACTGCTGGCGCGCCGTGATGCCAGTTTTGCCCGTTCGCAGAAGCACTACTACGAGCAGCCACCGCATATCGAACGCGGCTGGCGCAACTACCTGATCGACATGCAGGGGCGCTCGTACCTGGACATGCTCAACAACGTCGCGGTGTTGGGTCATGGCCATCCACGGATGGCCAGTGAAGCGGCCCGACAATGGTCGTTGGTCAACACCAACTCGCGGTTCCACTACGCGGCCATCGCCGAATTCTCAGAGCGCATTCTGGAATTGGCCCCCGACTCCATGGACCGGGTGTTCCTGGTCAACAGCGGTACCGAGGCCAACGACCTGGCGATTCGCCTGGCGTGGGCTTACAGCGGTGGTCGCGACATGCTCAGCGTGCTGGAGGCTTATCACGGTTGGTCGGTGGCCACCGATGCGATTTCCACCTCGATTGCCGACAACCCTCAAGCCTTGAGTACGCGGCCTGAGTGGGTACACCCGGTGATCGCGCCCAACACCTATCGTGGCGCCTATCGCGGCGATGACAGCACCGCCGATTACCTGCGCGATGTCGATGCCAAGCTGGAGGCCGTGGCGGCCAAGCAGCGGCAACTGGCCGGGTTTATTTGTGAACCGGTGTATGGCAACGCGGGTGGTATCTCCTTGCCGCCGGGCTATCTGCAACAGGCCTATGCCAAGGTGCGGGCGGCCGGTGGTGTGTGCATCGCCGATGAAGTGCAAGTGGGTTATGGGCGTCTGGGCGAGTACTTCTGGGGCTTTGAACAGCAAGGTGTGGTGCCGGATATCATCACCATGGCCAAGGGTATGGGCAATGGTCAGCCCCTGGGCGTAGTGATCACCCGGCGCGAGATCGCTGAAGCGCTGGAGGCCGAGGGCTATTTCTTCTCGTCGGCCGGCGGCAGCCCGGTCAGTTGCCGGATTGGTATCGCGGTGCTGGATGTCATGAAGGAGGAAGGCCTGTGGGAAAACGCCCGTGATGTTGGCAGGTACTTCAAGGCCCGCTTGCAGCAATTGGTCGATAAACATCCGCTAGCCGGCGCTGTGCACGGCTCGGGCTTCTATCTGGGCCTGGAGCTGGTGCGCGACCGTAGCACCCTGGAACCGGCCAGCGAAGAAACCACCACCCTGTGCAATCGCCTGCGCGACCTGGGCATCTTCATGCAACCGACCGGTGACTACTTGAACATCCTCAAGATCAAGCCACCGATGTGCACCACCCGCGCCAGCGTGGACTTCTTCGTCGACAGCATCGACAAGGTACTCAACGAAGCGCTCTAGTGCGTGGGCTAAAAGCCGGTTAAGTCGATTGTTATCGGCTTAACCGGCTTTTTTGTGTCTGTAATTTTTTAAATGTCACTTTTAAAGCCGATATTTATCGGATATAAAGTCGTCCAACACCCTGCAATCTGTTAGCGGTCGCCTGTACGGTCAGTCGGCCCTGTCATCCTTCGAGGAGGTTTTCATGAGCCGCACCGTCACTGTTGCCGCCACCCAGATGGCGTGTTCCTGGGATCGCCAGGCCAATCTGGCCAATGCTGAAAAACTGGTCCGCGAAGCGGCGGCCAAAGGCGCGCAGATCATCCTGATCCAGGAGCTGTTCGAAACCCCGTACTTCTGCCAGAAGCCGAACCCGGACTACCTGCAACTGGCGACGCCGGTTGAAACCAATGCTGCTATCGAACACTTCCAGGCACTGGCCAAAGAGCTGCAGGTGGTGTTGCCGATCAGCTTTTTCGAGTTGGCCGGGCGTGCGCGCTTCAACAGCATCGCGATCATCGATGCCGACGGCAGCAACCTGGGTGTGTACCGCAAGACCCACATCCCGGATGGCCCTGGCTACCACGAAAAGTATTACTTCAACCCGGGCGATACCGGCTTCAAAGTCTGGCAAACCCGTTACGCCAAAATCGGCGTCGGCATCTGCTGGGACCAGTGGTTCCCGGAGTGCGCGCGCAGCATGGCGCTGCTGGGTGCCGAAGTGCTGTTCTACCCGACGGCCATCGGCAGCGAGCCGCACGACAAGACCATCTCCTCGCGTGACCACTGGCAGCGTGTGCAGCAAGGCCATGCGGGCGCCAACCTGATGCCACTGATTGCCAGCAACCGTATCGGCACCGAAGAGCAAGACGGCTACGACATCACCTTCTATGGCTCGTCGTTCATCGCCAACCAGTTTGGTGAGAAAGTCCAGGAGCTCAACGAGACCGAGGAGGGCGTGCTGGTGCATACTTTCGACCTCGACAAACTGGAGCACATCCGCAGCGCCTGGGGCACGTTCCGTGACCGCCGTCCGAACCTGTACGGCCCGGTGAAAACCCTCGATGGCGCGCTGGAATCCTGATCGTCCACTGACCCTGCTGCAGGCCACAATGCCTGCGGCGAACACTGCAAAGGTTTACTCATGAAGACCCTGACCAGCACCCCACGCGCCGACGGCTTTTACATGCCAGCCGAATGGGCGCCGCAAACCCAGGTATGGATGGTCTGGCCTGAGCGTCCGGACAACTGGCGCCTGGGTGGCAAACCGGTACAAGCGGCACACGTGACGCTGGCCAACGCTATCGCCCGTTTCCAGCCGGTGACCGTGGCCGTTTCTGCCGCTCAATACGACAACGCACGTGCTCGCCTGGATGCACCGAACATTCGTGTGGTTGAAATCAGCAACGACGATGCCTGGGTGCGTGACACTGGCCCGACCTTCGTCATCAACAACAGCGGCGAAGTCCGTGGCGTCGACTGGGGCTTCAATGCCTGGGGCGGTTTCGAAGGTGGCTTGTACTGGCCGTGGAACCGTGACGAGCAAGTGGCCAGCAAAATTCTCGAAATGGAACGCTGCCCGCGTTACCACACCGAAGGCTTTGTGCTCGAAGGCGGCTCGATTCACGTCGATGGTGAAGGCACGCTGATCACCACCGAAGAATGCCTGCTTAACCACAACCGTAACCCGCACCTCAATCGTGAGCAGATCGAAGCGGTGCTGCGTGATCACCTGGCGGTGGACACCATCATCTGGCTGCCTGATGGCCTGTACAACGACGAGACCGACGGCCACGTCGACAACTTCTGTTGTTACGTGCGCCCAGGCGAAGTGTTACTGGCCTGGACAGATGATCCGCAAGACCCCAACTACGCACGCTGCCACGCCGCACTTGAGGTGCTGGAGAACAGCCGCGATGCCAAAGGGCGCACCTTTACAGTGCACAAGATGCCGATCCCGGGCCCGCTGTTCGCCACTGAAGAAGAGTGCGCGGGCGTCGATCCGGTGGCCGGTAGCCAGGAGCGTAACCCGTCGGTTCGCCTGGCGGGCTCCTACGTCAACTTCCTGATCGTCAACGGCGGCATCATTGCGCCGAGCTTCGATGACCCGGCAGATGCCGAGGCTAGAGCGATTCTGGCCAAGGTCTTCCCGGATCATGAGGTAGTGATGATTCCGGGCCGCGAGATGCTTTTGGGGGGCGGCAACATCCACTGCCTGACCCAGCAGCAACCAGCTCCATTCAAAGGCTGAATCAGCGCCCATAAAAAAACCCGTCCTAGGACGGGTTTTTTTATGGGCGGGCGACAGTCGGCGTGTGCGCTGGCATACCTCTTGTATTTGTTTTGCATTGTATTTCAAGCAGATAGGGCAGCCCTGTTCTGTCACAAAGTTTGATTAAGTTAGCCGCTCACGGCCCAGGGAGTACGTGTTGAAATGAATGCAGTAAGTGAGCCGGCTTCGCCCTCATCGGCAATGAACCACCAGTCGCTCCAGCGAGTGGCGCAGTGGTTGAAAGACAATAGAGTTATTCGGGGCAGGAAGTCCGATCACCGTCGCGCGCTGCTGGCGCGTTACCCAACGGGGCTGATTACCGAAGCAGAGCTGGAAGCCCTGCTGGGTAGTTGACCGGTAGGAGCGGGCTTGCCCCGCGATAGCGATCTGTCAGTCACATCGTATCGCGGGGCAAGCCCGCTCCCACAGCAAGCCCGCACCCACCTTGGTGATTTAGAAGCTGTAGGTACCGGTCACTACGAAGCTGCGTGGATCACCAAACTGGATCTGCGCGGCGCTGGTGGCCGAGCTGTAGTACGTCTTGTCGGTGATGTTGTTCAACGCTGCGCGCAAGTCCCAGTCTTTGGTGCGGAAACCAGCCAGCGCGTCCCAACGGCCATAACCAGGCAGCACCGCGGTGTTCTGGTTGTCGGCGTAGCGTTCGCCGACAAAGGTCAAACCGGTTTCGCCGTACCAGCCCATCTCCGGTTTCCAGGTCACGAACACGCTGCCGTTGCGCTTGGCAACGTTACTCACCCGGTTACCTTCTTGGCCGTTCTCGTCTTCAACAATGGTTGCATCCTGAATACCAATGCCACCGCGCATGTACCAGTTACCAACGATGTTGCCGGTAGCAGTCAGTTCAATACCACGCGAACGCTGCAGGCCGGTCAGCAGGGTAACGTCCGGCTTGTTCGGGTCGCTGGTGCGGCGGTTGTAGAGTTCCAGCTCGTAAATGGCCAGGGTGGTGCTCAGGCGCTCGTCCAGCCAGTCACTTTTGATCCCCACTTCTTTCTGGCGGGTTTCCTCGGGGCTGGTTTCGTTGCTGTTGCCAGGCGCACCCGGGGTGATGCCGATCAAGCCGCCGCCCACGGGTGAGAAGGTTTTGCTCCAGGAGGCATAGAAGGAGTGTTCCTTCCACGGCGAATACACCACACCCAGGCGCGGGCTGGTGCTGTTGCTGTCTTGCTTCTCGGAAAGGTTGTTCTTGAGCTTGTTGGTGGTTTCCACTTCGAACTGGTCGAAGCGCACACCGGCCAACACCTGCCATTGATCGTTCAGGCGTAGTTGGTCCTGGATGTACAGGCCACGGCTGTCGACCACCGTGTGGTTGTTGCTCGACGCGATCATCTGACCGTTGTACTGCGCGTTACGGTCGGGGTTATAGACGTCTACGCTCGGTACCGGCGTGGCATTTTTGTACAGCAGCGGGTCACGACGCTGATTGCCGATCTCAATGCCGGTCAACAGCGTGTGCTGCAGACCGAAGGTATCGAAGTTGCCTTCCAGTTCTACGTTGTTGAACAGGTTGCGGGTATTGAGGTCCTGCTGCCAGCGTTGACGGGTGACCTGACCGGTCTTGGCGTTGTAGCCGGTCTGGTAGGTGTTGTCGAAATCGCTGTTGAGCTTGAACAGGCCCAGGGTATGGCGCACCTGCCAGCTGTCGCTGAGCTGGTAGTTCAGGCGCGAGCGCAGCGATTGTGCTTTGTCATCGATGAAGTCGCGCTGAGTATCGCCGTAGGTGGTGGAGCGGCTGACATCAGCCGGGCGGCCATTGATGCTTGGGATGCCACGATCAGGGGTACGGTTGTAGCGGCTGTATTCATACTGCACCAGCCAGTTGAGGTCTGGGGTCAGTTGCCAGCTCATCGACGGCGCGAACAGCTGGCGGCTGCCGTCGATGCCATGACGGAAGCTGTTGTTGTCCTGGTTGCCCATGTTCAGGCGCAAGCTGATGTTGTCGCTCGGGTCGGCACTGAGGTCGGCGTACAGGCTGCGCAGGTCTTCGCTGCCACCCTGGGCTTCGATGGTCGAACGGCGGCCGGCTTCGGGCATTTTGCTGACGCGGTTGACGATCCCGCCCTGACTGCCACGTCCATAAAGGACAGCCGCCGGGCCCTTGAGCACTTCGATGCGTTCAATGTTGTGCAGGTCGCGCACGTATTGGCTGTCGTCGCGGATGCCGTCCAGATAAAAGTCGTTGCTGGCATCGAAGCCACGGATACGCACGCTGTCGAAACGGGTGTCGGCACCGGTGCTGACGTTGGGGATGCCACTGAGCGCCTTGCCCAGGTCATTGCTGCCGTAGTCCAGTACGTTGCTGGTTTTTACCGAATCAATCGCCTGCGGAACGTAGCGCGCCGGAGTTGAGGTACGCGTTGCGGTGCTGACCTCCTTGACCCGTGGATCGTCGCGCTCACGGTCGCTTTCAGCGGTTACCGAAAGCTCGGGTAGGTTCATGGGGGCGGCGTGTGCCATTGCGGAACTGAGAAACAGGGAAACACCCAAGGTCAAGGGTGACAGACGGCAGGGGGCAGGCATTAAAAACATCCGAAGGGTTTTGAGAACTAGACGAAAGCGGGATTGAAAAAGCGCGCGGATGATAATGCTTGCTATTTACTTATGTTAATTGTTTCTTATTCCGTCTTCTGAATTTATGTTTCAATTTGTTTCATATTTCTTCAAGGCATTTCACGAATTTTTGACATGCTGAACCGCACGCGGATAGGATTCGATCAACGCCTGTAGGCCCATGAGCCAAGAGTCCAGAATAAGAGGCCCGCTGCGAACATCCGCAGGCGGGCTTTTTACTTTCTGACCCGCGAGCGTCAACCCACGCAGGGGGCGTGGTTTTTGGCGTAGGTCGCAGAGCGTATCCGACTAAGTAATAAGGAAAACAAAAATGTTGAAAACAAGGATCAGCCTGATCGCGCTGGGGCTTATGGCAGCGACTCAGGCATCGGCTAACGATCAGGCCGAAGCAAAGGGCTTTATCGAAGACAGCAGCGCAAGCGTGTTGCTGCGCAATGGCTTCATCAACCGCGACAAGAAGCACGACACCAACGACCAGCGCGAATGGGGTCAGGCTTTCATTGGTAAGTTCTCGTCTGGCTACACCCAAGGCACCGTGGGTGTCGGCGTTGATGCGTTCGGTCTGTACGCTGTGCGTCTGGACGGCGGTAAAGGCCACAACGGTGGCGCTGGTATCGACTTCTTCAAGCCGGCTGATGGCGACTCGCCGACCAACCAGCAGAACTCCCCGCACAACCTGGCCCGTGGTGGCGCTGCGGTCAAATTCCGCGTTTCCAACACTGTACTGAAGTACGGTGACCAAATGCCGGAACTGCCAGTGCTGCAGTACGACGACGGCCGCCTGCTGCCAGAGAGCTACACCGGTACCATGATCACCTCCAAGGAGATCAAGGGCCTGGAACTGAACGCTGCTCGCTTCACCCAAGAAGCACGTAAAAGTGCTGAAGGCCGTGACAGCGGTGGCCTGAAGTCGATCAACGTACTCGGCGGCAGCTACAAGTTCACCGATAACCTGACGGCTTCGGTGTACGGCTCCGACGTTGAAGACGTACTGAAGAAGTACTACCTGGGCGTCAACTATGTCTACCCGATCTCGGGTGACCAGTCCCTGACCCTGGACTTCAACGGCTACAAGTCGGACATCGACAAAGAGTACGTCACTGCAGCCGAGCTCAACGGCGACTCCAACACCATCTGGAGCCTGGCAGCAACTTACGCCTTCGGCCCACACTCGATCACCTTGGCGCACCAGCGCAGCACGGGTGACACCGGCTACCAGTACGGCTTCTACCAGAACGCTGGTGGCGTGGGTGATGGTGGTTCGACCATCTACCTGGCCAACTCCTACTGGTCTGACTTCAACGCTGAAGACGAGCGTTCCTGGCAGCTGGGCTACGGTCTGGACTTCGGCGCCTTTGGCGTTCCAGGCCTGACCTACAAGCTGGCTTATGTCGTGGGTGACAACATCAACACCCGCACCGTCGATGACCCTCAGGGCTTCGGTGAAGGTAAAGAGCGCGAAATTTTCAACCAGTTCAAGTACGTCGTTCAGGACGGCCCTGCCAAGGACCTGTCGATCAAACTGCGTAGCTCGTTCCTGCGTACCTCTACCAGCGTTCGCGAAAGCGGTTACAACGACGACGGTAACGAAGTCCGCGTATTCGTTGAATACCCGATCAGCATTCTCTGATCGATTCGCGGGGCAAGCCCGCTCCTACGGGTAGGAGCGGGCTTGCCCCGCGAGGCGACCCCAGCGTCAGGCCGGGGTTGTCTGCTTACGAGGTGCAGCAGGTTTCACCGGCTGCATCTCGCCTGTCTCCGGCTCAAAGCTGTCACTACGGGCCATCCGCCACATCCGTGCATAAAACTCACTGTCAATCGAGCCGCTGAGCAACTCACCGGGCTTGAGGAACACGTGCAGCTGTGAAAACAACCGAATCTCACTGGCGCTGATGCGCCGTACCAGGTGTTTGGGTTTGAGCTGTGACGGATGCTCAAGGCCAGCGGCAGCGAGCATCTCCGCCAAGGCATGCAAAGTATTACGGTGGAAGCTGTAAACCCGCTCGGCCTTGTCTGGTACAACCAGCGCACGTTGGCGCAGCGGATCCTGGGTGGCGACGCCGGTTGGGCATTTGTTGGTGTGACAGCTCTGCGACTGGATACAGCCAATGGCAAACATAAAACCACGTGCCGAATTGACCCAGTCCGCGCCAATAGCCAACACGCTGGCAATGTCGAACGCACTGACAATCTTGCCGCCCGCACCAATACGCACTTTGTCGCGCAGGTTCAGCCCGACCAGGGTGTTGTGCACAAACATCAAACCTTCGCGCATTGGTACGCCAATGTTGTCGCTGAATTCGCGCGGCGCGGCACCGGTGCCGCCTTCCTTGCCGTCGACAACGATGAAGTCGGGCACAATGCCGGTGACCAACATGGCCTTGGCAATGCCCATGAACTCCCAAGGGTGCCCCAGGCAGAACTTGAAGCCAACCGGTTTGCCACCTGACAACTCGCGCAGTTGTGCGATGAACTGCAACAACTCGATTGGGGTATGAAAGGCACTGTGCGCAGCCGGTGAAATGCAGTCTTCACCGACCATCACGCCACGGGTGGCGGCGATCTCGCGGCTGACCTTGTGCCCCGGCAAAATCCCACCGTGGCCCGGCTTGGCGCCCTGGCTCAGCTTGATCTCGATCATCTTCACCTGCGGGTCACGTGCCTGCCTGCTAAAACGATCAGGATCGAAACGGCCCTCAGCCGTGCGGCAACCAAAATAGCCACTGCCTATTTCCCAGATCAGGTCTCCGCCGTGCTCGCGGTGATACGGGCTGATACTGCCTTCGCCGGTGTCATGGGCGAATCGGCCTTTCTTGGCACCTTGGTTGAGCGCGGCGATAGCGTTGGCGCTCAGGGCGCCGAAGCTCATGGCCGAGATATTGAAGATCGAAGCTGAGTAGGGCTGGCGGCACTGCGGGCCACCGATGGCTATGCGAAACGAGGCAGGGTCGGGGGTGTCGGCAGGCAGCATCGAATGGCTGATGAATTCAAAACCCGGGCGGTACACGTCGTTAAGCGTGCCGAAGGCCTTCTCGGCGCTTTCGTTCTTGGCCCGCGCATACACCAGCGAACGCTGGGCCCGTGAGAACGGCAGTTTGTCGTCATCGCCTTCGAGCAGGTACTGGCGAATCTCCGGGCGGATGGTTTCGATCAGGTAACGGATATTGCCCAGGATCGGGTAGTTGCGCCGCACGGCGTGATGGCTTTGGCGCAGGTCGTTCAGGCCCACCAGGCTGAGCGACGCGCAGATCAGGGTAAACGGCCAGAGCCAGGTATGGGTCGCAAGAAAGGGCAGGCTGATACAAGTGAAGAGCAGACAGCCGACCAAACAGGCATAACGGCTGGGGAGCGAAGCTTTCATGAATCTTCCGCTGACAGGAGTAATCGTGCCTAGGATAGGGCAAGCGCAGCAGCGGAAAACCCGTGAATTCGGTAAAAGACTTTTATCCCTGTTGTGCTTGCAAGGCCCACGTTAGCGCGTTAGTTCGCTCCCTACTGATCCTTACTCCGCAAGTTGCATAACTGCCGCGCACAGCTAGCGTGTTACAAGGTTTTTCCAGTATTTTCCAGGCGAAGTCGCACCATGTCTGCCACTCCAGCAGCACCCAGAACCCAGGGATTCGGCCTGCTGTGCCTGGCCAGTTATCTGTTGTCGTTGTCGTATGGTTCGACGTTTTTGTTGTCGCTGCTGGTGAGCAGCCGTGGCGGTAACGAGCAGGACGCCGGACAGATCATTTCCCTGGCCATGCTCAGCACCGTGGTGGCGGTATTGATGAGCGGGCACCTGGCCGACCGCCTGGGGTCGGCGCGCGCCATCACGCTGTCGGCGTTGTGCCTGGTAGCCGCCTCGCTGGGTTTTGCCCTGGTGCCCGGTACCGGGCTTGGTTTGATGCTCTGCGGCCTGGCCTTGGGACTTGGCTGGGGGGCGTTCTACACCCTGGGGCCGATTCTGGTCAGCGAACGGGTCGATGCCCAGCGCCGCACTCACAGCTTTGCCCTGCTGTCGGGCAGCATGATGAGCGGCATCGGCTCCGGGCCGTTGGTGGGCAAACTGGCCAGCGCATTTGCGCTACCGGTACAGACAGCGTTCTACACCGCTGCGCTGGCTGCCTTGTGCGGCCTGTTGATCTTCCATTATCTGGCGCGTTTGCAATCGCCTGCCACCAGCCCGGTCAGCATCAGCACTCATGCGTGTATCGAGGTATTGGGTTCCAAGGCACGTTGGCCCATTGTGATGGTCGGCCTGGGAGGGGCGATCTTTGGTGGTTTGGGCAGCTTTCAGACTTCTTATGCAGGTGCTCGCGGCCTGGACTACTCGTTGTTTTTCATTGGCTTTATGAGTGCCGCGATCAGCTGCCGGTTGCTGGTCGCTGGTTGGGTGGTCAAACGTGATGCCTATTGGGCGTCGTGCCTGCTCTCGGGTTTTACCGTGCTGGCGGTGCTGGCCTTGGGCTGGGGGGTACAGGGCAACCTTGGCTACCTGCTGGCTGCGGCATTGCTGGGTGTCGGTTACGGCCTGAACTACTCGGTGATCAACGGCCTGGCGGCGAATCAGGCACCACCTGGGCACACCCCTCAAGCGCTGCTGCTGTTCAGCCTGGCGTACTTTCTCGGGGTGTTCGGCTATCCGTGGTTGGCGGGCCACTTGATTGTCAGCAGTGGCACCGAGGCGATGATGGTCAGTCTGCTGATCATCGCCGTGCTCAACTGGGCGATCAGCGTTGGTCGCCTGTACGGACGCCGACGCGCCGGGACGTTGTCGGCGCCCGCCTGAGCATTTACTGCTGCGGGGCTATGGTGAACATCAGCTTGTCGCCCTCAAGATAAACAAGCGCTTCCTGGCCCAGTACATCCACCGGGACGGCCGAAACGGCTTCATGCTCAGGGACGATCTTTTCCAGCGTTTTGTTCACCAGATCAACGCGCCAGACGCAGGCAAAGTCGCCGCTGTTGTCGAAGTACAGCACCGGCCGGGTTTGATTCCACATCGGGTTGACCACGCTCCAGCCGTTATCGTTTTTGTCCATGACCCGGTCGTAGGTGTTGCCATCGCGCTCATAAGGGTAATGCAGCATCACGTTCGTGTTGTCGTAGTTCAGGTCGGTGGCAATCATCGCCTTGGAAAAGCGCTTGGCACCGGATTCAGCGGAAAACAGCTGGGTTGAAGGCTGTGGCTGCTCCTTGGAGCCCAGGGTGTAAGCCATGCTCTGCTCGGCTTCACCCTTCACGCGATGCCGGTAATAGAACACCCCGTCGATGATGCCGGCATAACGCTCCCCCTGATCATTGGCGCCGATGTTGTTCCAGCCGCTGAAGCGAATGTCGCGAACAATCGGATGCAGGCCAGAGCGGGCGTCGGAGTACTCGTACAGCGAGCCGAAGTAGCGTTTTTCATAGCTATTGCCAGCATTGCGGACGGTTTGGTCTACGTGTTCGCCAACAAAAACCACCACGTTCAACACACCGTCCAGGATCGCCACGTCAACCACCTGGGTATACAAGTGAGGGTTCACCCCAGGGACGGTGGCCAAGGCAAAGCGTTGCCACGGTGCGTCGGTGATCTGCAGGTAGGGCTGTTGGTCTGACGACGGCCTTAAGGTAGGTGCTTCGGCCTGAGGGTTTGGCTGTGCCGGTGTCAGCCGCTCGATCTGTTGATCGTAAGCGTTCTCAAGGCATATGGCCGACTTGCACAGGTTGCGTACTTCGCGCAGCCAGCGCCGTTGCAGTTCGCGGAAAACTTTCTGGTGTTGAAGTGGTTGGTACAGTGCGCTGAGCTGTTCGTCCTTGACCGACAGCGTCGGCGCTGTGCACACGGCGGTCTCTACCAGGGTACTGGCTTTGCTGCAGTCGAAACTGGCGGCAAGGGCCGCAGGGCTGGCGAGACAGGCGATGGCCAGGGCAGCAGGTAGCAAGCGTGAAAGGGCTTTCATCAGACATCCATGTGCACGAGAGCGGGGCCGTGATAATACGGCAGCGTTGCCAATCACCGCAAAAGTGCAGCCCGACGAGCGTCATGGCTAAGCGCAAAATTATTGATCCTGGTTAATTTATGTACAGTTTCCCCTGCTTAGACTGACGGCTCAGCACCCTCAAAGGGGGAAATGGCATGACGATTATCGTGACCGGCGCCGCTGGCTTTATCGGCAGCAACCTGGTGCAGGCGCTTAACCAACGCGGCGAAACCGAGATCATCGCGGTTGATGACCTGCGTGATGGCGACAAATTTACCAACCTCGCTGACAGCGAGATCGCCGACTACCTGGACAAAGACGACTTCCTGGAGCGTTTTGCCCGTGGCCAGTTCGGTAAAGTCCGCGCCGTATTGCATCAGGGCGCGTGCTCCAGCACCGTCGAAAGTGACGGGCGGCTGATGATGGACAACAACTACCGCTTCAGCCGCGACTTGCTTGAGTCGGCTCAAGGCCTGCAGGTGCCCTTGTTGTACGCTTCGTCGGCTGCGGTGTATGGCGCCGGCCGGGACTTTCGCGAACAGCGCGAATGCGAGCGGCCATTGAACGTTTATGGTTACTCCAAATTTCTGTTCGACCAGCGAGTACGCCGACAGCTGCCGGTTGCCCGCAGTCAGGTGGTTGGCCTGCGCTACTTCAACGTCTATGGCCCGCACGAACAGCACAAAGGTGCCATGGCCTCGGTGGCCATGCATTGCTTCAACCAGTATAAGGCCCACGGCAAAGTCAGCCTGTTTGGCAGTTACGGTGACTACCCCAGCGGTGGACACCTGCGCGACTTTGTTTCGGTGGAAGACGTGGTCAAGGTCAACTTGTTCTTCCTCGATCGCCCGCAGTTGAGCGGTATTTTCAATGTCGGCAGTGGCCGTGCTCAGCCCTTCAACGACGTAGCCCTGGCCGTGATCAACCGCCTGCGCGAACAGCAAGATCAGCCACCACTGTCGCTGGAAATGGCGTTGCTTGAAGGCATTCTGGAATACAGCGAATTCCCCGACCACTTACGCGGCAAGTACCAGTGCTACACCTGCGCCGACCTCGAGCGTTTGCGCGCTGTGGGGTATCAGGCACCAACGCTGACGGTCGAGCAGGGTGTTGCACGTTACTGTGACTGGTTGCAGGGAACGGCGGCCTAGGTTTTTTCGAAAAGTACGGTGTGGGAGCGGGCTTGCCCCGCGATTTGCTGTAACGCGGCAGCAAAGCCTGAATTCGCGGGGCAAGCCCGCTCCCACAGAGCCTAGTGCTGACGCAAGGTTTTGACATCGCCTTTGGCTGAAGTCTCGCGCAGGTACTCGGCCAGCGAGTCATCCATGGCCTGCAGCCAGCGGGTATGGTGCGGCACTGCCGCCGTGCCGGTAATCACCGAGCGGTAGGACTTGTCGCGATAGCCCATGATGTCCTGCTTCTTGTCCGACTTCCATTTGAGGAAGATGCGGTTGACGGCGTCGATGTCGAAGCTCGGGTAATCGGTTTGCTCGATCAAGTGCTGGATATAGCGGCCTTGAAATTCGTACATCGACGCCGTGGTTTCCAGGGCTTGCTCTTCGGCGCGCCATTGCTCGCTGTCGCTGCGCATTGCCGTCAGGCTTGGCAGGTTGATACGCCCGAGCATGTAGTCGCGGGCGAACCAGGCCTGGGCGTCGAACAAGTTGAAGCTGTACCAGAGGTCTTGCATGCCCAGGTACAGCAGCTGTGGATTTTGCTCCCACACCACACCCTGATAAAGCCCCAACGGCCACAGGCGGTTATTGGTTTTCAGCGCAAGCTCATCGGGCAGGAACGGGAAATGATGCTGATATCCCGTGCACAGGATAATCGCATCGACGCGCTTGCTGGAGCCGTCGGCAAAAAACGCCACATCGCCTTCCACCCGTTGTAGTTGCGGGCGCTCCTCCCAGCCCTTGGGCCACTTGTAACCCATCGGCTGGCTACGCCAGGCGCTGGTAATGGAGCGGGCGCCGTACTTGAAACACTGCGAACCGATGTCTTCGGCGGAATAACTGCTGCCGACAATCAGCACATCCTTGCCCTTGAATTCCAGCGCATCACGGAAATCGTGAGCATGCAGAATGCGCCCGGAAAAACGCTCGAAACCGGCAAAGTCCGGCACATGCGGGGTAGAGAAATGCCCGCTCGCCACCACCACGAAATCGAACACCTGCTCGATACTCTGGCCGAGGCTGTAGTCGTGGGCATTGACCGTGAAGGTACGGCTGGCCTCATCAAAGCGTACCGCCTTAACCGCTGTGTTAAAGCGAATGTAGTCGCGCACACCGGCCTTCTTCACCCGGCCCTGGATGTAATCCCACAGCACCTCACGCGGCGGGTACGACGAAATCGGTCGCCCGAAGTGCTCATCGAAACTGTAGTCGGCGAACTCCAGGCATTCCTTTGGCCCGTTCGACCACAGGTAGCGGTACATACTGCCGTGCACCGGCTCACCGTGCTCATCCAGGCCGGTGCGCCAAGTGTAATTCCACATCCCGCCCCAGTCGGCCTGCTTCTCGAAGCAGACCACCTCGGGCATCGCAGCGCCCTGGGCATGAGCGGATTGAAACGCACGCAATTGCGCCAGGCCAGAAGGGCCGGCACCGATAATGGCAACACGAATAGTCATAAGATTTCCTGCTAGAAAACACTGAAAAAAATGCAAAGCGTCTCCAGCCCTGAACGGCGAAAGCCAGAGCGATGGAAAGCGAGAAATTCAGTTGTCAGCGAGCAGGCGGAGGGACAGGGCGCTTGCGCTTGTGCACCAGCAGGGCGTCGCGGGGTGGAATCGACAGGGTGTGGAACAACGTCGAAAGCGGGGAGCTGGACAGCGAAAGGTCAGCGGCGAAGGTGGGCCCGAAAGGCTTGCCGAACAGCGCGGCAAACGGGCCTTGGTGGCGAAAGATACGTGTGTTCTCGTTCATGTCGGGCTGATTCTGCCTCTTTTCGTTATGGATGCCTTTTTAGCTATAACGGAAGGGTCCAGAGATTTCAAGGCTGCCCTGTGTAGGAGCGGGCGTGCTGTGGGAGCGGGCTTGCCCCGCGATTGCGGTTTGTCAGGGACATCGCATCGCGGGGCAAGCCCGCTCCTACATGTAGCTCAAGGTTTACTCGCCTGCGGCCGATACCGATCAATTGTCCCGGTAGAAGATGTATACAACAAGCCATGAACAAGAGCCTTCGCTTCAGCCATAAAATCCTTCTAGTCGCGTCATTGATTGTGATGCTCGCTTTTACGCTGTTCACCCTGTACAGCGACTACCTGCAGCGCAACGCGACGCGCACCAGCCTGGAAAACTACCTGGCTGAAATGGGTAAATCGACTTCCACCAATATCAAGAACCTGCTGGACGGGCGGATCACTCTGGTGGAAAACCTGGCACAGAACATTGCTCAGGAGCCCGCCAGCGCCGAGACGCTGATGGGGCAGAATGCTCTGATCTCAAGCTTTCTCACCGTCTACCTGGGCAAAGTCGATGGCGGCTTCAGTGTTCGCCCAGACGCCACGATGCCCGATGGCTATGATCCGCGCACTCGCCCTTGGTACAAGGACGGCATGAGTGCCAACGGCGCGATACTCACTGAACCCTACATCGACCTGACCACCAACAAGATGGTCATCGGCATCCTCAGCAAGGTCTCCTCCAGCATCGGTGTGGTCGGCGGCGATCTGTCGTTGGACGGCTTGGTGGAAATCATCAACTCGCTGAACATCGGCGGCATGGGTTATGCCTTCCTGGTCAACGACCAAGGCAAGATCCTGGTTCATCCAGACAACACGCTGGTGATGAAGTCGCTGTCGGACCTGTACCCCGAGCGCACACCGAAACTGTCGGGTGAACTGACCGAAGTCGAGGTCGATGGCCAGCCGCGTCTGCTGACCTTTGCGCCGATCAAGGGGCTGCCTTCGGCCAATTGGTACGTTGGCCTGTCGGTAGACAAAGACAAGGCCTATGCGATGCTCAGCGATTTCCGCACCTCAGCGATCATTGCCACGCTGATCGCGGTGGCCATCATCATTACCCTGCTCGGCCTGCTGATTCGCGTACTGCTGCAACCGTTGAACACGATGATTCGCGCCATGGAAGACATCGCCGAAGGTGAAGGCGACCTGACCAAGCGCCTGACCATCCACAGCCAAGACGAATTCGGTGCGCTGGGTAGTGCGTTCAACCGTTTCGTCGAACGTATTCACACCTCAATCCGAGAAGTTTCTTCGGCCACCGAGCAAGTTAACGAAGTGGCCCTGCGAGTGGTGAGCGCCTCCAATTCGTCGATGATCAACTCCGACGAACAATCCAATCGTACCAACAGCGTCGCCGCCGCGATCAACGAGCTTGGCGCCGCCGCCCAAGAGATCGCCCATAACGCCGCCCAGGCCTCGCAACAGGCAAGCTCGGCGCGTCACCTGGCTGAAGAAGGCCAGCAGGTGGTTGATCGCAGCATTGCGGCGATGAATCGCCTGTCAGACCTGATCAGCACGTCCAGCTCGCACATCGAGACGCTCAACAGCAAGACCGTGAACATCGGCCAGATCCTCGAAGTGATCACCAGCATTTCCCAGCAAACCAACCTGCTGGCGCTAAACGCCGCCATTGAAGCGGCCCGGGCCGGTGAAGCCGGGCGCGGTTTTGCGGTGGTCGCTGATGAAGTGCGTAACCTCGCGCACCGCACCCAGGAGTCGGCACAGCAGGTACAGAACATGATCGAGGAGCTGCAGGTTGGCGCCCGCGAGTCGGTTGACACCATGGGCCAGAGCCAGCGTCATAGCCAAGACAGCGTCGAGATTGCCAACCAGGCCGGTGAGCGTCTGGGTAGCGTGACCCTGCGCATCGGCGAGATTGACGGCATGAACCAATCGGTAGCTACCGCCACCGAAGAGCAAACGGCTGTGGTTGAGGCGATCAACATGGACATCAACGAGATCAACATGCTCAACCAGGAAGGTGTCGAAAACCTGCAATCGACCCTGCGTGCCTGCACCGACCTGGAGCAGCAAGCCTCTCGCCTGAAACACCTGGTGGGCAGCTTCCGTATCTGACCCGTTCCTGCCTAAGTCCCACGCCTACACAGCAAGCCTTGTAGGCGTGTGATGGCAGCTGTCACTCAGCGTCATCGTCAGGGACTTCATCGGTAACCATGACTCGCGCGTGAGCTGTGTGCTCATTTTCCATGCGTAGCCCGAAGTAGCGGGTGTCATTGGCGTCCCAGAATGCTTCCACCTGAGCCATCAGCGCGTTTTCGAGCAGCACCTCGGCGCTGCGTTCCAGGATGATCGAGTAACGTGTTTCGGTGTTCATTAAAAAGGGGCTCGCAACGGTGGCGGGGGCTTGAAGAAAAATCGATGCCATTATGCCGCCCTGTTGATTCTTGGCCCTAACCGCTCATCGATTGGGTGATGTTTCTGTAGGAGCGGGCTTGCCCCGCGATGCGATGTGCCTGACAAACCGCAATCGCGGGGCGAGCCCGCTCCCACCGGTGTGCTTCGCCTGCTTGCCTCGCCCGAAGATGAACGTTAGGCTTCCCCCGTCGCTGCAAAATCAGCGATCGGGTTTGGTCGCCCGAGCAAACAAAATGCATAAGCTCTCATTCATGAATGCTGACGGTCTTCGTCTGCGTCTTCGTGTTATGGCCGCTGTGCGCGGGAGGCATTCGTGCCTGCCGGGTTTGCCTTTTGTCCCGGTCGACCAACCTGCGTACAGCTGCCACCCAACTTGCTTGGTCGCAAGCGGTGACAGCTCCACTACAGAAGGAGCTTCACAATGAAAAAAATAGTTCCCGATCCCCCGCAATCCTTGTTCGGCAAAACCGCCGCAACCACCTTCGGCGCCTGCGACGCTGGTCACCCACCTCTGTTTACCGTACGTGACGGCATCGAAGCCGAAGACGCATTGGTGCATGTTTCGCAATTGCTGCAAGGCATCTACGACACCGCCCAGCAGGCTTGCGAACACATCCATGGCCTGCCCAAGAAAGGCCTGCTCTGGTCCACCTTGCACTCAGCCGAGCTGGCCAAAGGCTTGGTAGATGCCGTGCTCGATGGCATCGACAACGAAGCCCTGAGACGCAAAGGCCTAGCCTAGCGGCCCTGTGGGAGCGGGCTTGCCCCGCGATCGCGGTGAGACTGACACACCGCTATCGCGCGGCAAGCCCGCTCCCACCGAAACAGAATTGCCCGCCACTTGGGATCAGAACCATGGTGTCTATCAATGTTTACATCCACGAAGACCTTAAGGCACGAGCTTATCGTGTGCTAGAAGCACACGGCCTCACACCGTCCGAGCTGATGCTTCAGGTGCTGCTTTACGTTGCAGAGCGGGGCCAGTTGCCCTTCAAACAGGTGCTGTTGACAGAGGAGGATGAGGCTCTACTGGCGGCAGTACGCGAACGGCTTGCTGCTCGACCTGTGTAGGAGCGGGCTTGCCCCGCGATGCGGTGTGACTGACAAACCGTGATCGCGGGGCAAGCCCGCTCCTACCAGGTTGTGTCAGGCACAAACAAAAAAGGCCCACCTTTCGGTGAGCCTCTTTGTTACTGCGTATGGTGCCGGCACCAGGAATCGAACCCGGGACCTACTGATTACAAGTCAGTTGCTCTACCATCTGAGCTATACCGGCACAGGCGCGTCATTATAGCGATCAGTTTGCGTCTGTAAACTACTTCTGCAACATTCCTTTCAAACTCTTATTTCCTACCAGCCGCGGTGCAATGTCGTGGCGTCGGGTTCGGCCTTGGTTGGGTCGAACAGCATCGGTTTGTCCTGATGGCAGCCCTTCTTAGTGCAGTGCATGGTTGGCTGGTATGGCGGGGCGTTGTCGCCGGTCATTCGGGGTTGTGGGGTATCCCAGTCAGCCGAGGGGCTGCTGCAGCCGACCAAGGTCAGGGTGAGTGCAGCGAGGGGTAGTAGCGTCTTCATGCGGAATTCCGTTTTCTATAAGCCTGCGTCTTGAAGAAGGACGCGTTCGATGGAGCCGCCGCAGGCCACTTGTAAGCCTTTTGCATGGGTTGACCGGTCCTTCGGATGTTGGGCTGTGGCGGTGGATGATACATCGGTCGGGTAGGTTCATCGTATCGCGGGGCAAGCCCGCTCCCACCGGCTGGAGGTGGTTGGTGAATATAGTTTACGAAGCTTTCAGCAAGCTTTAAGGGGTTTCAACTGAATAACGCTTTAGATACGCGATATTTAATTAGTCTGTTTCTATCGATTTGATTTTGGCGATGCCTTGAGCTAATCTTCTGTTCATTATGTTGAACAGTAAAGCGTTTCTGCTCCCCACCTCTCGTCTGGTCTCCCGTGAAAATCACTGGACCGGCGGTCTGTAGCGCCTCCCTCGACAAGCAGCGTTTTCTCTACTTTTTGTCTGTTGCTGCCCGTGGGAGGGCATCATGCGTTCCTGGATCTATTTGTTTATTGCGATCACCGCTGAGGTGATCGGCACCGCGTCGATGAAATTCGCCGCGACTGAACACCCTGTTGTTGGCCATGGCTTGATGTACGCCATGATCGGCCTGTCCTACTTCTTCCTCGCTTTGGCGGTCAAGCGGGTGCCGGTGGGCGTTGCCTATGCGCTGTGGGAAGGCATCGGCATTGTGTTGATCACCCTGATCAGCGTTACCTGGCTGGGCGAAAGCCTGGGCCTGCTCAAGGCTGCGGGCCTGGGTGTGATGATCGCCGGTATCTTGCTGATCAAGGCCGGTACTCGCCCCGCCGCTGCCGAGCGCAACATGGAGGCCTTGCCATGCTAAGCATGAACTGGATTCCGTTTGCCTGGCTTGGCCTGGCCATTGCGCTGGAAGTCGTCGCTAACCTGCTGCTCAAGTATTCCGATGGTTTCCGCAAGCGTGGTTTGGGGATTACTTCGATTCTGTGTGTGCTGGCAGCCTTTACGGCGCTGGCGCAGGCTGTTCGCGATATTGAACTGTCGCTGGCGTACGCCATTTGGGGTGGGTTTGGCATTCTCGCCACGGTCGCCATGGGCTGGGCCTTGTTTGGTCAGCGTCTGGCAGGGCGTGGCTGGCTCGGGCTGGTGCTGTTGTTGGCCGGTATGAGCTTGCTGAAACTGGCTTGATTTGCCGCTTTAGCACTATTCACGTCAGGGCTTATGCACAAGGGGCATGCCAGCCATGCCCTCCACACATCGGCGCAATTCGCTCCGTTGGTCTTTGCGCAAATAGCTGTTTTTGCTGGCTATAAACCACTGGGCAAAAAACGATCAATCGCTGAGAGCGCTTGGATCCAAGGTTTTTGAGGGTTTTGTCAAAAGGTTGCCCACAGAGTTATCCACAGGCTGCGCACAGGTGTGGTGGGCTACTGGCGTTCGGCCAGAAGCATCAAGTTGCGCGGTGTCAGCGGTTGTTCGCAAAACACTCCCAGTTGTACCCGATAGCCTTGCTCTTGCAGGTACAAGCCACGGTCCAGTACCAGCCACAATTCCAGTGGGCGGCGGAACAGGTTGCGCAGCAGTTCCAGGTTGCGCACCTCGGCCAAGCGCTGCCAACCCTTGGCCTGCAATGCGTCCCAGTCGGGGGCGTGATGAATGTGCAGGTCTTTGAGTGCGGCAAGGTCGCGGCAGTAGTCTGCGAAGGGTTTGTGCAGCCAGCTCACCGGTAATGACGGTGTCGGCAGGTATTCATCGATGCCGCGCAATTGGCGTTGCAGCAGGTCGAAGCCCAGGCGTCTGGCCATCGACTCGTCGCGCTGACGCCGCACCCGTGCGCCGGCGGTGACGGTTTCGCTCAGCGGTAGGCCAAGGTCATCGATCGATAAGTGCAGGCTGGATGCGCGGGCAGCTACGGACAAGGGCTGGTAGTGCGGTGCGCGGATACGGTTGTAGCAGCACGGCGCAATGGCCAGCTGGCGACAACCTTGCTGGCTGGCAAGCTGAATCAGGCGTACATGCAGGTCGCCACAGGCGTGCAGGGCCACGGCGGTGTGTTCGCTGCTGAGGTGACGGTCCGCGCCTTCGGCCAGTACGTCCTGCAAGTGATGCAGGCTGGCCAGTTGGTGATGCTGGCTGAGTATCTGCCCGGCTTCGACCAGGGCCGGGTCGTACTCCAGGCAGGTCAGCTGTTGTGTGTCGGCCTGCAGCAGGCGGCGCCCGAGGTGGCCTTTGCCTGAACACCAGTCGAGCCAGTGGCGCGGATGTGCGCTGAAGTTCAGGTGGCTGGCGAATGCTTCGATCTGTTGCCACTTGCGCCCTGGTACATCGACATTGAGGCGGTGGCTCGCTGTGGGCACAGCGATTGTGGATAGCTCGCCCACCTCGGAGAGCTGCATTGCGGTAAGTGCCAATGCTGGGAAGGGCGCCGGAGCATCCAACTGTTCGGGATGATTGTGGGCTGCTTCTGCTTCACTCAGCGAGCGTTGTCGTAGCCAGGTGGCCAACGCCGGGTGCTCGGCTTCCCACGGCAAAGCCAGCTCGGTGAAGGGACGTGGCCGCCACAGTTGCTGGTGCTCGCGCAGAAAGCTGTCCAGAGCCTGGAAACGGCTCAGCAATTGGTGACTTTCTAGGGGGCGAGGTGTGGTCATGGGCAGGTACGAAAACGGGGCTGTGATAGCCCCGTTATACAGGTTCAGCGACCCTGGCAGGCGTCGACGCGTAGCCAGCGTTCAAGCAGCTTGAACGCCTGCACCAGCAGGAACGAGATCACCAGATAGAACAGGCCGGCGGCGAAGAAGATCTCTACCGGCAAGTAGGTACGGGCGATGATCGTCCGCGCCATACCGGTCAGCTCCAGCAGCGTTACGGTACTGGCCAGGGCGCTGGCCTTGAGCATCAGGATCACTTCGTTGCTGTAGGCTGGCAGGCCGATGCGCGCAGCGCGCGGCAGCATGATGTAGAACAGCGCTTTGGCCTTGGACATGCCCAGCGCCCGCGCCGCTTCGATTTCGCCGCGTGGTACGGCCTGCAATGCGCCGCGCAGAATCTCGGCGATGTAGGCGGCGGTGTGCAGGGTCATGGTCAGCACCGTGCACCAGAACGGATCACGCAAGTAGGGCCACAGGGCGCTGTTACGGACGGCTTCGAACTGGGCCAGGCCGTAGTACACCAGAAACAGCTGCACCAGCAGCGGTGTTCCGCGGAAGAAGAAGATGTAGCCGAAAGGCAGGGCGCGCACATACCAATGCCGTGAGGAGCGGGCGATACCCAGCGGGATGGCCAGGATCAAACCGGCAATCACAGCGATGGCGACCAGTTCCAGAGTCAGCGTGGCACCTTGAGCCAGGCGTGGCAGCCACTTGATGATGACTTCCCAATTCATTGGTTAGGCCTCGCGAAGCCGCGTGCGGCACGTTTTTCCATGAAGTGCATGCCGGTCATGGCCAAGATGGTAAGCCCCAGGTAGATCACTGCAGCAACCATGTAGAAGGTGAACGGCTGCTTGGTTACCGTTACGGCGATCTGCGAGTGGCGCATGATCTCTTCCAGGCCGATCACCGAAACCAGTGCGGTGTCTTTCATCAGGATCATGAACAGGTTGCCAAGGCCGGGCAGGGCGATGCGCCACATTTGCGGCAAGATCAGCTTGGAGAAAATCCGCCCTTTTGACAGGCCCAGTGCCAGGCCCGCTTCACGGTGGCCTTTGGGAATGGCCAGGATCGCGCCACGGAAGACTTCAGTGGCGTAGGCACCGAAGCACAAGCCCAGAGCGATAACGCCAGCAGCGAAGGCGTTGAGCTCAAGGCCAGGGATATTCAGGGCTTCGCCCAGCCGGTTCATCAGGCTGACGGTGCCAAAGTAAATCAACAACACCCAAAGCAGCTCGGGCACACCGCGCACCAGCGTGGAGTAGAAACCGCCGAGCATTTGCAGGGGTTTGTACGGCGAAGTCTTGGCCAGGGCGCCGAGCAGCCCCAGTACCAGCCCCAGCAGCAGGGCCGACAACGCGAGTTTGACGGTCATCAGCGTCCCGGCCAACAAGGCCGGACCGAATCCGTAGAGATCAATATTCATGGGCAGGTTTGTTCAAGGGACCGGCATCGCCTGCAGGCAATGCCGGTCGGGGCGAATCAATAGATGCTGAACGGGAAGTACTTGTCGTTGATCTTCTTGTAGGTGCCGTCAGCAACGATTTCTTTCAGGGCAGCATTGAGCTTGTTGCGCAGCTCGTCGTCACCTTTGCGCACAGCGATACCGACCTTGTCGCTTTCGTTCACTGGCTCGCCTTTGAACTCGTAGTTCTTGCCCGCTTCGGACTTGAGCCAGTCGTAGTTGGCGTACTTGTCAGCCAGCAGGGCATCGACACGGCCGGAGGTCAGGTCGAGGTAGGCGTTTTCCTGGGTGTCGTACAGGCTGACTTTGAAATCGCCGTCCATGCCGCCGTTATCGTCCAGCCAGGTAGCCGCCTGGGTGGCACGCTGGGTGCCCAGGGTCTTGCCTTTGAGCGAAGCTTTGTCGGTTTTGAAGTCGACCTTTTTCGGCGCAATGAACTGCTGCTTGTTCGAGTAGTACGGGTCGGTGAAGTCGACGGCCTGCTTGCGCTCGTCGGTGATCGACAGCGAAGAGACGATGAAGTCGAACTTCTTGGCGTTCAGGGCCGGGATGATGCCGTCCCAGTCGGAGGTGACCACTTCGCACTCGACCTTCATCTTGGCGCACAGAGCGTCGCCGATGTCTTTGTCGAAGCCAACAACCTGGCCACTGGCGTCCTTGTTGTTGAACGGCGGGTAGGCCGCCTCAATGCCCATCTTCAGTTTCTCGGCAGCCATTGCATTGGCCGAGAACACCAGCGTGGCGGCAGCGGCCAGGAGGAATTTCTTATAGGTCTGCATGCGTGTTGCTCCGTTAGCGGTTGCTGGACATGAATTGCTTACAACGTGCCGAGACCGGGTTTTCAAAAACCTGCTGCGGCGTTCCTTGCTCTTCGACCAGCCCTTGGTGCAGGAAGATGACTTCGCTGGACACCTGGCGGGCAAAGCTCATTTCGTGCGTAACCAGTAGCATGGTACGGCCTTCTTCGGCGAGGGCGCGGATAACGTTAAGCACTTCCTGGACCATTTCCGGATCCAGTGCCGAGGTTGGCTCGTCAAACAGAATGACTTTCGGCTTCATTGCCAGGGTGCGGGCAATGGCGGCGCGCTGCTGCTGACCACCGGACAGTTCAGCCGGGTAGCTGTGGCGCTTGTTATGAATGCCGACTTTATTGAGCAGCGCTTCGGCATGCTCGATGGCTTCGGCCTTGCTCTGGCCGAGTACGCGGCGGGGGGCCTCGATGATGTTGTCGAGGATGCTCATGTGCGGCCAGAGGTTGAAGTTCTGGAACACAAAGCCGATTTCGCTGCGCAGGCGATTGATCTGCTTGTTATCGGCTGCCACCAGGTCGCCGTTTCTTGCGGGCTTGAGCCGCAGTTCTTCACCCGCCACCAGAATCTGACCCTGGTGCGGGTTTTCCAGCAGGTTGATGCAGCGCAGCAGAGTGGACTTGCCGGAGCCGGAGGATCCCAGGATCGAGATCACATCGCCATCGCGTGCAGTCAGCGAGATGCCCTTGAGAATCTCCTGATCGCCGTAGCGTTTGTGCAGGTTGCGGATTTCCAGCGCGGGCGTGGCCTCAGCCATGTGCGGTCCTCATGTGTTCTGGTGCGCTCCTGCCGTTGGCGGCCGTTCTTGGCGAGCGCCAAGCTAGCATAGCGGCGGAATGACAGCCAACAAGGTCGGGAGGGGCAAGGGGTTGCCAGGAGGGTGAGTGTCGCATCGCTGCAGCGGACTGTCGCGCGGATGACCACTTACCGTCCTTTCCAGGGCCGGAGCCTTGATGAAAAAAGGCGCGATGGTGCCAGTTTTGGCCGGTGCTGGGAAGTTGTTTATGACCTTTAAGACAGCTTTGGCGGGTGAATGCGGTGAAAGGTTGCGCCCTGAGGTTGCGCCTTTTTGCCCTGAGGTTGTGCAGAAGGTGTTACCGCTGGAAGGATTTGGTGCACCCAAGCATTTGTAAGTGAGTATTTCAGTAATTGTGCATTTCTGCGGATTTTTGAGGGGCTTTCGGCCAACGCCTGGCAGAAAGGCCTGTAAGCCTTGTTGCACGAGGCTGTCAGATATTTCATACGAACGGTCATATCGCTGGCGCGCTTATTGCCTGACTACCCGGCAACAGGATGTAGCACTCTTTCTAAAGGGTGCACCTGACGAAACAGGATTCAGAAAGCCACTCCTTTCAAAGGTAGTTTTATGAGCGGTACGCACAATTCCAATGACCTCGCTCAGGGGCTCAAACAGCGGCATGTCACTATGCTGTCCATTGCTGGCGTGATCGGCGCCGGTCTGTTCGTAGGTTCGGGCCATGCCATCGCGGCAGCCGGCCCAGCCGTTCTGCTGGCCTATGCTGCTGCCGGTACCTTGGTGGTGCTGGTGATGCGCATGCTCGGGGAGATGGCAGTTGCCTCGCCCGACACCGGTTCGTTCTCCACCTATGCCGACAAGGCCATCGGCCATTGGGCCGGCTTCACCATCGGTTGGTTGTACTGGTGGTTCTGGGTATTGGTGATCCCGCTGGAGGCTAACGCCGCCGCAACCATTCTGCATGCCTGGTTCCCTGAAGTCGGGATCTGGGTGTTTACCTTGGTCATTACCCTGCTGTTGACCGCCACCAACCTGTTCAGTGTGAAGAACTACGGTGAATTCGAGTTCTGGTTTGCGCTGCTCAAGGTCGTCGCGATCATTGGCTTCATCGTGCTGGGTGTAGCTGCAGTGTTCGGCTTCCTGCCCAACAGCCAGGTCAGCGGTGTCAGCCACCTGTTCGACACCCAAGGCTTCATGCCTAACGGCCTGGGAGCGGTGCTGGCCGCCATGCTGACTACCATGTTCTCGTTCATGGGTACCGAGATCGTTACCATTGCTGCTGCTGAATCCAAGGATCCGGGCAAGCAGATCTCCCGCGCCACCAATTCGGTGATCTGGCGGATTTTCCTGTTCTACCTCGTGTCGATCTTCCTGGTCGTGGCGCTGGTGCCGTGGAACAACAGTGACCTGGCTGAAGTTGGTTCGTACCAGACCGTGCTCAACTTTATGGGCATTCCTAACGCCAAGCTGATCGTCGACATCGTGGTGTTGATCGCGGTAACCAGCTGCCTGAACTCGGCGCTGTACACCTCTTCGCGCATGCTCTTCTCCCTGAGCAAGCGTGGTGATGCGCCTGCTGTGGCTCAGCGCACCACCTCCAGCGGTACACCGTACGTTGCCGTGGTGCTGTCGACCGCCGCCGCGTTCCTGACTGTAATTGCCAACTACGTGGCGCCTGCTGCGGTATTTGAGTTCCTGCTGGCCAGCTCTGGCGCTATCGCCTTGCTGGTGTACCTGGTGATTGCTGTGTCGCAACTGCGCATGCGCCGTCAGCGCATGGCGCGGGGCGAGAAGATCGCGTTCAAGATGTGGCTGTTCCCGGGCCTGACCTGGGCGACCATCGCGTTCATTGTTGCCATTCTGACCGTGATGCTGATCCGTCCGGATCATCGCATCGAGATCGTGGCGACCGGCTTGCTGTCGATTGCTGTGGTGGCGGCGGGGCTGCTGGTGGCGCGTAAGCGCAAGGCCGAGGCGGCTGGGCGTGTGGTGTTGGAGAGCTGATTGATCGCGGGGCAAGCCCGCTCCTACAAGTGGTCCACTGTGGGAGCGGGCTTGCCCCGCGATAGGTTCCTGAAGTCAGCCAAACTGCTTCTGTTGTACCTTGGCCACCGCTTCGGAGGCCGAGACATAAGCCGCCTGGAACTCGTCGCTTTCCAGCCAGGCCATGGTGGTGTCTTCATCGGCACCGTCCAGCCATTTGCGGTAGGCGGTGAAGACCATGACGATGTAGTCAGTGGCGTGCTCTTCCTTGTGGCCTTTAAGTACCAGGGCCAGCAACGGATCAACCAGGAACACCGAGATCAGCGGCACCAGGCCGCCTTCCTGGGCTTGTTTCATCTTCTCGAACAGGGCGTTGTAGCTGCCCGATTCCATGGCTTTGTTGAACACCTGCTCGACGCTGGCGCTGGAGCTTTCGCCGGAGCTTTTGACCGCCTGGCCGCTACGCACCATGCGGTTCTCGCGTGCCTTGGCGGCGGCACGTTTGGCGCGTTTCTGTTGTTTGCTGTTGGAAGCCATCGGTGAACCCTGAGTCGAAAAATTTTGCGTATTGAAGCCTAGTTGGCAAAGAAACCCAAGTGCAGCCGACGGCTTCGCTCAGGCGGGCTGTAGCGGCTCGCCACGGTCTTCTTCGGCTTGCACCCGTGCCGCGCGCTCAACCAGCAGCGGATCGGGCTTGTGGGCCACGCTGAGGTCCTTGCCGGGGTAGTCGAGCGAATGCAGGAAGTGGCGGATGCAATTGATCCGTGCGCGCTTCTTGTCGTCGGACTTGACCACCGTCCACGGCGCATCGGCGGTGTCGGTATGGAAGAACATGGCTTCCTTGGCGGCGGTGTACTCATCCCACTTGTCCAGCGACTTGATGTCGATGGGCGACAGTTTCCAGTGTTTGAGCGGGTCATCGCGGCGCGAGATGAAGCGGCGCAGTTGCTCTTCGCGGTTCACCGAGAACCAGTACTTGAACAGCAGGATGCCGCTGTTGCACAGCATGCGCTCAAGGTCCGGTGCCTGACGCATGAACTCCAGGTACTGCAGAGGTGTGCAGAAGTCCATCACTCGCTCGACACCGGCGCGGTTGTACCAGGAGCGGTCGAAGAACACCATTTCCCCGGCGGTGGGCAGGTGCTGGATGTAGCGCTGGAAGTACCACTGGCCCTTTTCGTGCTCGGAGGGCTTCTCCAGGGCGACGATGCGAGCGCCGCGAGGGTTCAGGTGCTCCATGAAGCGTTTGATGGTGCCGCCTTTGCCCGCTGCGTCACGGCCTTCGAACAGTACGACGATGCGTTGGCCGGTTTCCTTGGCCCAGCTTTGCACCTTGAGCAGTTCGATCTGCAGTTCGTGCTTGGCCTTTTCGTATTCTGCGCGACGCATGCGCGTGCGGTAGGGGTAGCTGGCAGGTAGCTTCGCGGTGGTGCTGTCTTCGTTGGAGCCGCGCGGTGCAGTGGCAACCTTCAGCGCCGCTGGCTGTTGGCTGATGGTGCTGATCTCGGCGTCGACAGGTTTGCGCGTGGTGCGTGCTCGCCGTGGGCGGGCAGGGGGCAGGCTGGTGGTCGCCGATATGTCTGAGGTCGGCGCAGGCAGAGGCAGGGCGGTAGATTCTTCGGTCATTAGGGGCCTGTTGGTTTTTTCAAGTGTCCACAGGCAGCATAAGGCGAGGTGCCAGTCGCGTACTGACGGCGGTCAATGGCCCTCGTTTTTTTCGGCGCAAACAAAAAACCCCTGAATCTCGCGATTCAGGGGTTTCGGTATTAGTGGTGCCCAGAGACGGAATCGAACCGCCGACACGGGGATTTTCAATCCCCTGCTCTACCGACTGAGCTATCTGGGCAACGGGGCGCATTAAAAGGCTTTTTCAGGGTTACGTCAAACTTTTTTTGAAAATTTTTTAAATTAATTCCGTCGCTTACGTTTTTCGGGGGTTATTCGCTAGGCGGAACGTAGCCTTCGGCCTTTTCGAATTCCTGGCCGGAGAAGAACTTGTCCATCTCGCCCTGGAGGAATTTGCGGTCCTCGGCGTTCATCATGTTCAGGCGCTTCTCGTTGATCAGCATGGTCTGCTCTTTCTGCCAGTCGGCCCAGGCCTTCTGCGAGATGTGCTCGAAGATGTCCTGGCCTTTGGCGCCTGGGTACGGTGGACGGTCCAGGCCTGGCAGTTCTTCTTTGTACTTGCGGCACATTACGGTGCGGGTCATCGCGGCTCTCCTGTAAGCAATACGTCGGCCGCGCGTTTCAGCAACTTTTTCACCGGGGCGGCAAGGCCCAGGCGCGGCGGGGTGGCGAGGTTATACCAGAGCCAGTCGGGCTCGACCACGTGCGCCCGGGTGTCATCGACCCGGACCAACCACGGCTCGATGGCCAGCTGGAAATGGCTGAAAGTGTGGGTCAGGCCATCAAGTGCCTGCTGTACGCCAAGGTTCAGGCCGTGCTGTTCAGCCAGGTCTTCAAGCTGATCCAGGCTGTCGAGTTCCGGCAGGCTCCACAAACCGCCCCACAGCCCCGTAGAGGGGCGACGGTACAGCAGAATGGAACCTTCACGGTTTGCCAGCAGTGGCATCAACGTGCGGCGCTGTGGCAGCTCTTTGCGCGGCTTGGGTATTGGGTAACGGATCTCCTGGCCAAGCATGTGCGCTTCGCAGCCGATTTGCAGCGGGCACAGCAGGCAACTGGGTTTGCTACGGGTGCACAGCGTGGCGCCCAGGTCCATCATCGCTTGGGTGTAGTGGTTGACGCGCTGGTGCGGCGTGTAGCGCTCGGCATTGGCCCACAGCGCTTTAGCCACCTTCGGTTCGCCCGGGTAGCCTTCCTGAGCGGTATAGCGGGCCAGCACGCGCTTGACGTTGCCGTCGAGGATCGGCGCCCGCAGGCCCATGCTGATGCTGGCAATCGCGCCAGCTGTGGACAAACCGATACCGGGCAGGTCGGTGAGCTTCTCGACATCACGCGGAAACTCGCCGCCATACTGCTCGACGACGATCTTCGCGGTTTTTTGCAGGTTGCGCGCCCGGGTGTAGTAACCCAGGCCGGTCCACAGATGCAGCACTTCGTCTTCTGGCGCTGCGGCCAGGGCCTGCACGGTCGGCAAAGCCTCCATGAAGCGGCCGAAGTAGTTGAGCACCGTGCTCACCTGAGTCTGCTGCAACATGATCTCGGAAACCCACACCCGATACGGGGTAATGCCCTGTTGCCAGGGCAGGTCATGACGGCCGTTCCGGTCGTACCACTCCAGCACCGCGCTGGAAAACTGCTCGGGGCTCATTTCTTGAACAGCCCCTTGAGCGCGTCTTTGACTTCTGGGCTCACCTTGTCACCTAACTTCTCGTCGATCTTGTCACTGAGTTTCTCGCTGACTTTGTCGCCCGCAAGCTTGGCGGCGACTTTGCCCAGGCCGTCTTTGTCCAGACGGCAGGCCTTGGCGCCCAGCTCCAGCGGGCCACGGCAGCGCAATGGCAGTTCAAGGCCGACATAGCGTTCACCCACCTGGCAGGCCGGGTCGGGCATGTCGCGCTTGTCGCCTTCGACGATCACGCCCACCCGGTAGTCCATGCCCAGCACGCGCAGGTCGAGGTCGCCATGGCCATTGACACTCAGGCCGGGAATGCGGGCCTTGAGATCAGGGTTGGTAGCCACGCCATTACGCAGCACCAGGCTGCCTTTAAGCTCCTGGAACGGTGTGTCTTTGCCGCGCGGTTCGCCGCTCAGGGATTTGCGGTTGAGGGTGGCGATGGCCTGACACAGTTGCTGTTCAAGGTTGGCGTTGACCAGGATGCCGTCGTTGATGACAAAGCTGGCGTTGCCGTTGAGGGTTTCGACCAGCGCCTTCTGGCTGTTGCCGGTGGCGGTCAGGTCGCTGTTCAGGGTCAGCAGGCCTTTGACTGGTGGGGTTTCGGTCTGGCTCTTGATGAAGTGCTCGACCGGTACACGGGTGACCTTGGTGTTCAGGCCAATCTGCGGTACTGCCGGGCGCACATCCAGGGTGCCTTTGGTTTCAAAGCTGCCATCGTAGAGGCCGCCACGCAGCGCTTCGAGGGTGATCAAACCACCTTGGCCCTGGGTTTTCAGGTGGGCGTTCTCGATCGGCAGTTTTTCCAGGGTCAGCAAACCGAAGCTCAGGTCAGCCTGCAAATCGAGCTGACGCAGGCGATCGACCGGCAACAGCTTGTCGTTGCTCCAGGCTTCCTGGGTCGGGGCGTCGGGCAGTGGGGTGTTACCGGCACTGGCCAGGGCGCTTTGTTCCTTGCTCTTGACCTCGGCCTGACGCGCCGCCGAAGCGCTGGCTGCTGCTTCGCTCTTGGCCGGGAAGTAACGGTCGGCGTCGAATTTGTCGGCTTTGAGCTGGATGCGCAGGGCTTGCTTGGCGAAGTCTTCAATGGCCAGGCGGCCGCTGAAGGCGCTGTCGTCGAGTTTTACCGCCAAGTCTTCGAGGGCCAGGCTGTTGGGGCTGCCTTGCAGGCGGCTGACCATTTCGAACTTGCTCAGGGCGGTGGCGTCAGTGGTGGCTGGCAGCGTCACGCCGACGCTGTCGAGGAAGGCGCGCAGGTTGACCTGAGCAATAGACAGGCCGCCGCTCAATTGCGGGGTTTTGTCCAGCTCACGCACGTTCAGCTCGCCAAGGGCGCGCAACTGGTTGGCAGAGAGTTTCAGGCCGTTCCATTCAGCAACGTTGGCGGCAAGGTCGGCCAGCAGTTGGCCCTGGGCCGCGAAGGTCAGGGTTTTGCCTTGCAGTGGTTCGCCGGACGCTTCACCGCTGAGTTTCATGTCTTCGAACTGGTAGCGCTTGAGGCGACGGTCAAAGCGCAGTTCACCGACAAGTTCGGTGCGGGCCTTGAGAACCGGCTGACCCATGCTGACAAACGCAGTCATTTTCAGTGGGATGTTCACCCCCTCATGCACCACGCCGGTGCTCAGCTGGATGCTTTCGGCGCCGAAAGTCTGGCCGGTGCGGGCATCGCTGTACTGAACGCGGGCGTTGTTTACCGTCAGGCTGTCGATGTCGAGCTTGACCGGGCGCTCGCTGCTGTCGCTCTTGCTTTCGGCTTTGGTGTTGGTATCGCTGGCAGGGGCGGGCGCTGTACTGTCAGTGGTCGCTGCGGTGGCGGTCGGCAGCGGCTTGCCGATGTCTTCCCAGTTGCCATGTCCTTGCTCGTCGCGGCTCAGGATCAGGTTCAGGCCTTCGACACGCACATCGCTCATCTGCACTTCACGGCGCAACAGCGGCAGCACGCGTACCGACAAACCAAGCATCTGCAAGTCGGCGAACGGCACTTTCGGGTTGTTCAGTGTGGCAATGCTGGCCTCATGCAATTCCAGCCCCAGCCAAGGGAAAAGGCTCCAGCCAATATCGCCATTGAGCGTCAGCTCGACGTGGGCTTTGTCGCGTGCAAGCTGGCGAATCTCGTCTTTGTAGTCGTTGGGATCGAAGAGGTGGGTCAGGGCAAAACCCAGAGCCACAATGATCAGCAACAACCCGAGAAGCACTAGCCCCAGGATTTTGCCGAACGCTTTCATGGGCGAGTCCTTGTAGTCCGATTCAAAATTTAGCCGCAGAGTATAGCGCTGTGCATGTTGCCACTGGGGACAAGCACGGCTTATTACGGAGTTCTCCTGCAACATTGCCGGATATTGCCGCTGTCACTGACCTGCGGTGGTCAGGATTTCGACAGCGATAGGCATGGCAGTTCCTTGCGCGTAAGCCTCAGATTCCCGGTAATTGACGATATCAGTTTGCTTTCAAACTGGGAGGCTAATGCTACTCTTGCGCCGCTCACAGGCCCTGCTGTGGCGAAATGTCGCAATTTGTAGGGCAGTTGTGCCAAAAACGATCAGTTGCCGATGGGCCAAGGTCGAGAGCCGTGAGCTGACCATCTCTTTGAAGGGAACACAATAATGAACAGCAGTATCACGGCTGGCGCGCTCACTGGCGGCCCGGGTTTTCTGGTCAAGGAGCGGATCATTGCCGCGCCGGGCTTTAACCGTTGGTTGGTGCCGCCAGCGGCCTTGGCGATTCATCTGTGCATTGGTATGGCCTATGGCTTCTCGGTGTTCTGGTTGCCGTTGTCGCAAGCGATTGGCATCACCGCGCCGGTTGCCTGTGCACCTGACATGGGCTTCTTCGCCCGCTTGTTCAGCAGCGAGTGCGACTGGCAGATCTCGATGTTGAGCTGGATCTACACGCTGTTCTTCGTGTTCCTTGGCTGCTCTGCTGCGGTATGGGGCGGTTGGCTGGAGCATGCCGGGCCGCGCAAGGCCGGGGTGGTGTCGGCGCTTTGCTGGTGTTGTGGTTTGCTGATGTCGGCATACGGCATTTACATCCACCAACTGTGGCTGATGTGGCTGGGGTCGGGTGTTATTGGCGGTATTGGCTTGGGCCTTGGCTACATTTCCCCGGTTTCGACCCTGATCAAGTGGTTCCCCGACAAGCGCGGCATGGCTACCGGCATGGCCATCATGGGCTTTGGCGGTGGCGCGATGGTTGGCGCACCGTTGGCCGCAGCGTTGATGAACCACTTTGCCACCCCGGACAGTGTCGGCGTGTGGCAGAGTTTTGTGGTGATGGCTGGCATCTACTTTGTGTTCATGATCGGCGGTGCCTTGGCCTACCGTGTGCCGCCCACCGGCTGGAAACCTGAAGGCTGGGCCGCGCCGTTGAAGAAGGCCAGCAATGCAATGATCACCCACCGTCACGTGCACGTGAGTGTGGCGTGGAGAACCCCACAGTTCGCGCTGATCTGGCTGGTGCTTTGCCTGAATGTGTCGGCAGGTATTGGCATTCTCGGCATGGCCTCGCCGCTGTTGCAGGAGGTGTTTGCTGGCAAGTTGTTGGGTAATGACCTGAGCTTCAGCGAACTCAGCACCGTGCAATTGACCCAGATCGCGGCCATTGCTGCCGGGTTTACCGGCCTGTTGAGCCTGTTCAACATTGGCGGGCGCTTTTTCTGGGCTTCGTTCTCCGACTATATCGGCCGCAAGAACACCTATTTCGCTTTCTTCGCCTTGGGTGTAGCGCTGTATGCGCTGATTCCGAACATGGGCCATTTGGGCAACATCGCCCTGTTCGTGGCGGCGTTTTGCATCATTCTGTCGATGTATGGCGGCGGTTTCGCCACTGTGCCGGCGTATCTGGCGGATCTGTTTGGTACGCAGATGGTCGGTGCCATTCACGGTCGCCTGCTGACTGCCTGGGCAGCGGCTGGCGTGCTGGGGCCGGTGTTGATCACCTATCTGCGTGAGTATCAGCTGGCACTGGGCGTTGAGCGTGCTGCGGTGTACGACATCACCCTGTACATCCTTGCCGGCCTGCTGGTGCTGGGCTTTGTTTGCAACCTGCTGGTGCGCCCGGTGGCCGACAAGCACTTCATGACCGACGCACAATTGGCGGCTGAACAGGCCTTGGGCCATGACCAGGGCAACGCGCGTGTGCTGGAGTGGCATGCAGCGCCGGGCAGCCTGCCATTGGTGATCGCCGCCTGGTTGGCGGTAGGGATTCCGCTGGCCTGGGGCATCTGGGTGACCCTGCAAAAAACCGCAGTACTGTTCAACTGACGGAATGCAGAGCTCGGTGGGAGCGGGCTTGCCCCGCGATACGATGTGACTGACAGATCGCTATCGCGGGGCAAGCCCGCTCCTACCGTAGGAAATTGTGTAAGTCAGGGCTTTTGCAGGTAATTCCCCTGCCACATGTCATCTTCGTTTCATGCTGCGCGCTTCTGGGCCTATAATGATCGCCTTTTTCGCCCAATGATTTTGCGGAGCTGGTGATGGTCGAACGTAAGGCTTCCGTCGAGCGCAATACTCTGGAGACCCAGATCAAGGCCTCGATCAACCTGGATGGCAGCGGCAAGGCCCGATTTGATATCGGCGTGCCTTTCCTTGAACACATGCTCGACCAAATCGCCCGACATGGGCTGATTGATCTCGACATCGAGTGCAAGGGCGACCTGCATATCGACGATCACCATACCGTCGAAGACGTCGGTATTACCCTGGGCCAGGCCTTCAATCAGGCTATTGGCGACAAGAAGGGTATCCGCCGCTACGGTCACGCCTATGTACCGCTCGACGAAGCCTTGTCGCGTGTCGTCATCGACTTCTCCGGCCGCCCAGGCCTGCAGATGCACGTGCCGTACACCCGCGCTTCGGTAGGCGGTTTCGATGTTGACCTGTTCCAGGAGTTCTTCCAGGGCTTCGTCAACCACGCCAACGTCACCCTGCACATCGACAACCTGCGTGGGCACAACACCCACCACCAGATCGAAACGGTGTTCAAGGCGTTTGGCCGCGCGCTGCGTATGGCCATCGAGCTGGATGAGCGCATGGCCGGGCAGATGCCGTCGACCAAGGGTTGCCTGTAATGCAGACAGTTGCCGTTATCGACTATGGCATGGGCAACCTGCACTCGGTGGCCAAGGCGCTGGAGCACGTTGGCGCCGGCAAAGTGCTGATCACCAGCGATGCTGCGGTGATCCGCGAGGCCGACCGTGTGGTATTCCCGGGCGTGGGCGCGATTCGCGACTGCATGGCCGAAATTCGCCGTCTGGGCTTTGACAGCCTGGTGCGTGAAGTCAGCCAGGACCGTCCGTTCCTGGGCATTTGCGTGGGCATGCAGGCCCTGCTCGATCACAGCGAAGAGAACGACGGTGTCGATTGCATCGGTATGTTCCCTGGCCAGGTGAAGTTCTTCGGCAAAGACCTGCACGAAGACGGCGAGCATCTGAAGGTGCCGCACATGGGTTGGAACGAAGTCACCCAGTCCATCGACCACCCGCTGTGGCACAACATTCCTGACTTGGCGCGTTTCTATTTCGTGCACAGCTACTACATCACCGCGGCCAAGGCCGTGCAGGTGGTGGGCCGTGGTCACTATGGCGTCGATTTCGCCGCGGCGCTGGCTGAAGGCTCGCGTTTTGCCGTGCAGTTCCATCCGGAGAAGAGCCATACCCACGGCCTGCAGTTGCTGCAGAACTTCGCTGCCTGGGATGGCCGCTGGTAAATGAGCAAATCCAGGACCAAGGCCCCGATCCTCACCCTCGCACCGGAACAGGAGCGCGAGGCGCTGGACGTGCTCAAGCGCTTTCTCGAAGACCGTTTCGAGCTGCAGCTGGGGTCGTTCGAGGTGGCCGAGGTACTGGAGCTGTTCAGCAAAGAAATTGCTCCGCATTACTACAACAGGGCGATTTTCGACGTGCAGGCGCACCTCAAAGAGAGGTTCGAAAGCATCGAAAGCGACCTGTGGGCGCTAGAGAAAAGCAGCTGAAGCGACAAGCTGCAAGAGACCAGACATGCATGCTTGCAGCTTGTGGCTTGCAGCTTGCAGCTCTTTTTTACGAAGGAAAAAAGCATGCTGATTATTCCCGCTATCGATCTTAAAGACGGTGCCTGCGTACGTCTGCGCCAAGGCCGCATGGAAGATTCCACAGTATTTTCCGATGACCCGGTGAGCATGGCTGCCAAATGGGTCGAGGGCGGCTGCCGTCGTTTGCATCTGGTCGATCTGAACGGTGCCTTTGAAGGCCAGCCGGTCAACGGCGAAGTGGTTACCGCGATTGCCAAGCGCTACCCGAACCTGCCGATCCAGATCGGTGGCGGTATCCGCTCGCTGGAAACCATCGAGCACTACGTCAAAGCCGGCGTCAGCTACGTGATCATCGGCACCAAGGCGGTCAAAGAGCCTGAGTTTGTTGCCGAAGCGTGCCGCGCTTTCCCGGGCAAGGTGATTGTCGGCCTCGACGCCAAAGACGGCTTCGTCGCCACCGACGGCTGGGCTGAAGTCAGCTCGGTGCAGGTCATCGACCTGGCCAAGCGTTTCGAAGCCGACGGCGTCTCGGCCATCGTTTACACCGACATCGCCAAAGACGGCATGATGCAGGGCTGCAACGTACCGTTCACCGCTGCGTTGGCCGCTGCCACCAAAATCCCGGTTATCGCTTCCGGCGGTATCCACAACCTGGGTGACATCAAGGCCCTGCTCGACGCCAAGGCGCCAGGCATCATCGGTGCGATCACCGGCCGGGCAATCTACGAAGGCACCCTGGATGTCGCCGAGGCACAAGCCTTCTGCGACACCTATTCGGTTAGCTCCAAGTCGTAAGCGGCAAGCTGCAAGTTCGAAGCGCGACCGCGTCGCTCTTTACTTGCAGCTTGAAGCTTAAAGCTTGCAACTTGAGGACTCCCTATGGCCCTGGCCAAACGCATCATCCCTTGCCTGGACGTCGATAACGGCCGCGTGGTCAAAGGCGTCAAGTTCGAGAACATTCGCGATGCTGGCGACCCGGTTGAAATCGCCCGTCGCTACGATGAACAAGGCGCGGACGAAATCACCTTCCTCGACATCACCGCCAGCGTCGATGGCCGTGACACCACCCTGCATACCGTCGAGCGTATGGCCAGCCAGGTGTTCATTCCGCTGACCGTAGGTGGCGGCGTGCGTACCGTGCAAGACATCCGCAACCTGCTCAATGCCGGTGCCGACAAGGTGTCGATCAACACCGCTGCGGTGTTCAACCCGGAGTTCGTGGGCGAAGCTGCCGCGCATTTCGGTTCGCAGTGCATCGTGGTGGCCATCGACGCCAAGAAGGTTTCAGGCCCGGGCCAAGCCCCGCGCTGGGAAATCTTCACCCACGGCGGTCGCAAGCCGACTGGCCTGGACGCGGTGGAGTGGGCCAAGAAGATGGAAGGCCTGGGGGCCGGTGAGATCCTGCTGACCAGCATGGATCAGGACGGCATGAAGAACGGCTTTGACCTGGGTGTCACCCGGGCCATCAGCGATGCCCTGGGTATTCCGGTGATTGCTTCGGGTGGTGTGGGCAACCTGCAGCACCTGGCCGACGGCATCCTTGAAGGCCACGCCAGTGCAGTGCTGGCGGCGAGTATTTTCCACTTCGGTGAGTACACCGTGCCAGAAGCCAAGGCGTTCATGGCCAAGCAAGGGATCGTGGTTCGCTGACGGTCCTCTATCGCGGGGCAAGCCCGCTCCCACAGTGGGAGCGGGCTTGCCCCGCGATAGCTTTCACCCCAGATTCTTGCCCAACAGCGCGTGATACAACTCGCTGTCACCAAGGATCCCCACCACTGAATTACCTTCCTGCAACACCAGCTTATTGCCGGTCTGATAACGGATCTGCAGGGCCTCACGCATGCCAATGCTGGCGCTGACCAGAGTCGGCTTACGGGCCAGGCCTTCCACCGCTTCGCCCGGTGCCCAGTTTTGCAGGTCCATGCCATTGGCACCCTGACGTGCGCCTTTGATGGTGTTGCCTTCGGCCAGGTCCAGCCAGGAGTCGCCCCCCGGATCGATACACACCGAACCATTGATGCGCTTGCACTTGTCCAGCGTGCGCATCAGGCTGCGGCCGCACAGCACGTTGAGCGGGTTGGTGTGGGCAACGAAGGTGCGTACATATTCGTCGGCCGGGTTCAGCACGATTTCTTCCGGCTTGCTGTACTGGATGATCTTGCCGTCTTTCATGATGGCGATACGGCTACCCAGTTTCAGCGCTTCGTCCAGGTCATGGCTGACGAAGACGATGGTCTTGCTCAACTTGGTTTGCAGCTCCAGCAGCTCGTCTTGCAGGCCCTGACGAATCAGCGGGTCAAGGGCAGAGAAGGGTTCATCCATCAGCAGGATATCGGCATCCATTGCCAGTGCGCGGGCCAAGCCAACACGTTGCTGCATGCCGCCTGAGAGTTCATCGGGTTTCTTATTGCGCCATTGCGTCAGGCCAACCAGCTCCAGTTTCTCGTCGACCAGCTTGCGCCGTTCTTTCTCCGGCCGGCCTTGCATCTCCAGGCCGAAGCTGATGTTTTCACGCACCGTCAGCCAGGGCATCAGGGCGAACTTCTGGAACACCATGGCGATGCGTTTGGTGCGCATCATCTTCAGTTCCGCCGGGGTGCAATGGGCAATGTCGATGTGGGCGCCTTCGTGTTCGACAAACAATTTGCCACGGCTGACGGTGTTCAGGCCGTTGATGCAACGCAGCAAGCTGGATTTGCCCGAGCCGGACAGGCCCATCAGTACGCAGATCTCGCCTTTGTTGATATCCAGGTTGGCCTTTTCGACGCCGACTACCAACCCGGTTTTCTTCAGGATCTGCTCCCGCGAAAGGCCTTGATCTAGCAGGCTGAGGGCCTCACGCGGTCGGTTGGAGAAGATAACGTCTACGTCTTCGAAGCGAATAATGCTCATGCTTCACTCCTCACCGGCAGGTCGGGTTGTTTGCAGATACGGTCAAGCATGATCGCCAGCAGCACGATGGCAAGACCTGCTTCAAAGCCCAGGGCGATATCGGCCGTGTTCAGTGCATTGACCACTGGTTTGCCCAGGCCATCGGCGCCCACCAGGGCGGCAATCACCACCATCGACAGCGACAGCATGATGCACTGGGTGACCCCGGCGGCGATGCTCGGCATGGCATGGGGCAGCTCGATGCGCGACAGCAACTGGCGGCGTGAGCAACCGAAGGCCTTGCCGGCGTCGAGCAGTTCCTGGGGCACGTCACAGATCCCCAGGTAGGTCAGGCGGATCGGGGCGGCGATGGCGAACACCACCGTAGAGATCAACCCGGGGACCACGCCCAGGCCAAACAGGGTCAGGGTCGGGATCAGGTAAACGAAGGTAGGCACCGTCTGCATCAGGTCGAGGACCGGGCGCATGGCGGTGTAGAACATCGGTTTATGCGCAGCGAGGATGCCCAGGGGCACGCCAATGGCCACACAGACCATGGTGGCGAACAGCACCTGGGCCAGGGTCTCCATGGTTTCTTGCCAGTAACCGAGGTTAAGGATCAGCAGGAAAGACAGCACGCAAAAAGCGGTGAGCGCCCACTTACGCTGGATCAGGTGCGCGACGACTGCAATCAGGCCAATCAGGACGAAAGGGTTGAACCAGGTCAGCGCCCCGGTCACGCCGTGAATCATCAATTCCAGTGCTTCGGCGAAGGCATCGAAATAGTTGGCGCCGTGTTGCGTCAGCCATTCAACGAAGCCTGCGATGTACTGGCCCAGTGGTATTTTTTCATCGATCAGCATGATAGCGAGCGTCCACCTGCAAAAGATTGAAGACAGCCTGCGGCGGGGCGAGCCCGCCGCAGGTGGTGCTTACTGCGTGAGCTTGGCTTTGGCCGCCTCCAGGCCTGGTTTGCCATCAATGGTGGTGACTCCGGCCAGCCAGGTATCGAGTACCTGAGGGTTCTTTTTCAGCCAGGCTTTGGCTGCTGCATCGGGTTTCATCTTGTCGTCCAGGACGTTGCCCATCAGGGTGCTTTCCATGTCGAGGGTGAACGACAGGTTCTTCAGCAACTGACCAACGTTGCTGCATTCCTGTACGTAGCCCTTGCGGGTGTTGGTGAGGACGGTGGCCTTGCCATATTCGGGGCCGAAGAAGTCATCGCCGCCGTCCAGGTATTTCATCTTGAAGCGAGTGTTCATCGGGTGCGGTTCCCAACCCAGGAACACCACCGCCTGATCGCGCCGTTGCGCACGATCGACCTGAGAAAGCATGCCCGCCTCGCTGGACTCGACCACCTTGAACCCGGCGTCTTTGAGGCCGAAGGCGTTCTTGTCGATCATGCTCTGGATGGTGCGGTTGCCGTCGTTACCTGGCTCGATGCCGTAGATCTTGCCGTCCAGTTCCTTTTTGAACTTGGGAATGTCGGCGAAGGTTTTCAGGCCTTTGTCATACAGCGCCTGGGGTACGGCCAGGGTGTACTTGGCGTTTTCCAGGTTCGCCCTTACGGTTTCCACCGTGCCGGCATCGCGGTACTGCTTGATGTCGTTTTCCATGGTCGGCATCCAGTTGCCGAGGAACACGTCCATGTTTTTGCCGTCGGCCAGCGACTTGTAGGTCACCGGCACCGAAATCATGGTGGTTTTGGTTTTGTAGCCCAGCGACTGCAGGACAACGCTGGTCATGGCCGTGGTCACGGTGATGTCGGTCCAACCGACATCGGAGAAGTTAACGGTATGACACTGTTCGGGTTCGGCGGCCTGGGTCAGTAGCGGCACGCTCAGTAGCGCTGTCAGCAAGAGCGAGGGTGAAGCTTTCATACGATGGACTCCTGATGTTTTTTCTCGGATGTCCCACGGGACCGCCGTGCTTTATGGCTTGCATTCGGTCGGGCCTGACTATCTGGCGATAGCGGGACAGGTGCCGTGCAATCGAGTCGATACCGATCATCTAACAGCGAAAATCAAACGCCTACAGGGTGCGTCGTATCCAGTACAGACAGGGTCGCATCCAGTGTCGGTGAGGTCGTTTACAGATTTTTATCGCCCCGTAAACGCAGTTTTGCTGCTTCTGCACCGCAAAAAAACGGCGCAGAAACGGTCGTGACAGCTGGCGGCGTTGCTGGGCAAGAGCGCGTCGGTTGCAGACGTCAAACGTCCGGTTAAAAGCCTGATGATGCGCGAATTCGGCGGATTGCCGCCTATTAAGCGTAGCAGTTGCAACGCCCTTGGCTTGGCTGAGGGCGGCGGCTCAATCAGGAGGTAGGTGGCATGGCCATTAGTGTGTTCGACCTGTTCAAGATCGGTGTCGGCCCATCCAGCTCGCATACCGTCGGGCCCATGCGGGCGGCGGCATTGTTCGTCCAGGGGTTGCGTGAGCGCGGTGAGCTTGAGCAGGTCAAGCGTATTGAAGTGCGGTTGTATGGCTCGCTCTCGGCCACCGGTATCGGTCACGGCAGCGACAACGCGGTAATCATGGGCTTGATGGGCGAATGGCCCGACGCAATCGACCCGTCGCAAATCGCCCCGCGTATTGCTGCTCTGCGTGAAACCAACACGCTGCTGCTCGATGGCCGGCTTGCGGTCGGGTTTGTCTGGACGCGCGATATGCGCCTGCTTGATGAAAACCTGCCTTACCACCCCAATGCCATGACCCTGATCGCCGACGGCACGGCAGGCGAGCTGCATTGCGACACTTATTACTCGGTCGGCGGTGGCTTTGTGGTGGATGCGGCCCAGGCTGCAAGCGGCGTTCTGGATGCTGACAACACCGTGCTGCCCTACGATTTCAACAGCGCAGTGGAGCTGTTGGCGCTGTGCCGGGAAAACGACATGCGCGTGTCGCAATTGATGATGGAAAACGAGAAGGTCTGGCGCAGCGAAGCGGAAATCCGGGCCGGTTTGCTCAAGCTGTGGCATGCCATGCAGGCCTGCGTCGAGAACGGCCTCAAATACGAAGGGATTCTACCGGGCGGGCTGAATGTGAAGCGCCGGGCTGCCAAGCTTTACCGCAGCCTGCAGGAACTGAACAAGCCCAATGTCATCGGCTCGACCCTGAGTGCGATGGAGTGGGTCAACCTGTATGCGCTGGCGGTCAACGAAGAGAACGCGGCCGGTGGGCGCATGGTCACGGCGCCTACCAATGGCGCGGCCGGAATCATTCCTGCGGTGCTGCATTACTACATGCGGTTCAGCGACGAGGTCAGCGAAGCCTGTGTGGTGGACTTCTTTCTCGGCGCGGCGGCGGTGGGCATTCTGTGCAAGAAAAATGCGTCTATCTCGGGCGCTGAGGTTGGTTGTCAGGGCGAAGTGGGTTCGGCCTGTGCCATGGCAGCAGCTGGCTTGGCTGAAGTGCTGGGCGCCACGCCGGCACAACTGGAAAACGCCGCCGAGATTGGTCTTGAGCATAACCTGGGGCTCACCTGCGACCCGGTGGGCGGGTTGGTTCAGGTGCCGTGCATTGAACGCAACGCCATTGCGGCGGTGAAGGCGATCAATGCGGCGCAGATGGCCTTGCGGGGTGACGGCGAGCATTTCATTTCACTCGACCGGGTCATCCGTACCATGCGCGACACCGGTGCTGACATGCACGACAAATACAAGGAAACCTCGCGTGGAGGCCTGGCAGTCAACGCCATCGAGTGCTGAGCCACTTTGCGCCGTTAGTGCGCACGCGTGCCACCTTTTAGCGCGCGGTCAGATCCTACATCTTTAAACAGCTGTCACCCCGGGAAATCGCGCCTTGGGTGACACTTGTTTATGTCGTTTCTGGGCATCCTTCCCACAAGTGCTACCGAATTGCTCAGCTCACCAATGCAGTGGCGCTAGCACGCTGGTTTTCGCTAAAGGCACTACGCTGTAGCAGTTGCCATATAGACGCTGCGCGACGTCGTTTTTGGGTTTTATTGAATGCTCATTCAATTTCCGGCATGGCATTTGCGTTGCGATTGGCAAAGCCCCTGCATTCGAATCGGGGCCGTGAAAAAAAAAGAGCCCGTGCCTGCCTGAGGCGCACCCTGCATTGTGTGAGGAGAGACCGCGATGACGTCGTACAACTCCGGGACCCCAACCCAGAACCGCACACCCCAATCCATCGGCTTCCTGTTGCTGGATAACTTCACCCTCATCTCCCTGGCCTCCGCGGTCGAACCGCTGCGCATGGCCAACCAGCTTTCCGGCAGAGAGCTGTATCGCTGGAGCACCTTGAGTGTGGACGGAGGACAAGTGTGGGCCAGCGACGGCTTGCAGATCACTCCCGATGCATCAATGCACAAGGCACCGCCCATGGACACGGTGATTGTCTGCGGCGGTATCGGCATTCAGCGCACCGTGACCCGTGAACATGTGACCTGGCTGCAGAGCCAGGCACGCCAGTCGCGCCGTTTGGGTGCGGTGTGCACTGGGAGCTGGGCGCTGGCTTGCGCCGGGTTGCTTGACGGTTTCGATTGCAGCGTCCACTGGGAATGTCTGGCCGCGATGCAGGAAGCCTTCCCACGGGTGAGCATGAGCACCCGCCTGTTCACCCTCGACCGCAACCGGTTTACCAGTTCAGGCGGCACTGCACCGCTGGACATGATGCTGCACCTGATCAGCCGCGATCATGGCCGCGAACTGTCGGCAGCGATTTCCGAGATGTTCGTCTACGAGCGTATTCGCAACGAGCAGGATCATCAGCGCGTGCCGCTCAAGCACATGCTCGGCACCAACCAGCCGAAGTTGCAGGAAATCGTTGCGTTGATGGAGGCCAACCTGGAAGAGCCGATCGACCTGGATGAACTGGCAGTGTATGTGTCGGTGTCGCGGCGCCAGCTTGAGCGGTTGTTCCAGAAGTACCTGCATTGTTCGCCGTCGCGCTATTACCTGAAGCTGCGCTTGATCCGTGCCCGACAACTGCTCAAGCAAACGCCGATGTCGATCATTGAGGTGGCGTCGGTGTGTGGCTTCGTTTCCACGCCGCACTTCTCCAAGTGCTACCGCGAGTACTTCGGTATTCCACCGCGTGATGAGCGTGTGGGTTCCAACACGGCGCAACAGGTGGCGATGATGCCGATACCGCAGGCGATGGTGTTGTCGCCACTGGCAGGGCCGATGTCGGCGTTGAGCCAGGCGCGTAATGAGTCGACGTTTGCCAGTGTGAGGCTTTAAATCGCAGATCGCGGGGCAAGCCCGCTCCCACAGTGGGAGCGGGCTTGCCCCGCGATGCTGTCAACGATTCTGAAACTGCGCCAACGCTGGCAATAACTGCTGTTCAATGGCCTGACGCACAGCAGGCAGGATGGTCGCATTGCCGGTGTACATCTGCTCAACCATGCCCTTGAGGGCTTTGGCCCGTGGCTCCCACAGGTTGATCTACCCCCTGTGGGAGCGGGCTTGCCTTTGGCCCGTGGCTCCCACAGGTTGATCTACCCCCTGTGGGAGCGGGCTTGCCCCGCGATGCTGTCAACGATTCTGAAACTGCGCCAACGCTGGCAATAACTGCTGTTCAATGGCCTGACGCACAGCAGGCAGGATGGTCGCATTGCCGGTGTACATCTGCTCAACCATGCCCTTGAGGGCCTTGGCCCGTGGCTCCCACAGGTTGATCTACCCCCTGTGGGAGCGGGCTTGCCCCGCGATGCTGTCAACGATTCTGAAACTGCGCCAACGCTGGCAATAACTGCTGTTCGATGGCCTGACGCACAGCAGGCAGGATGGTCGCATTGCCGGTGTACATCTGCTCAACCATGCCCTTGAGGGCTTTGGCCCGTGGCTCGCTCAACCCTCGCACGGCGTATTCGCAGGCTTGTTCGGCGCTGGCATCGGCAGGCATCTCGAAGCCCAGGGCGCGCAGTTGGCCCAGCAGGTCGTCTTGATCAATCAAATCGGCATGCATCATGGCTGTTGTCCTTGTTTGCAGGTGATCGCAGTCGATTCTGTGGGCGCTGGAGCAGGGCGGCAAGGGCAGAATGTCGCAATGGCAGCTTTACCTATGAACAGGTCGTTTTCGGGTAAATACACGGGTAGAAGCGGGCTTGCCCCGCGATCAGTGCGGCAACCCGATCACCCGCCCAACAAACGCAGGTGCTGGTAAATCACCCTGCTCATCAACAACCCCCTGCAAACGCGCCGCAACCTCAGGCGTGAACGGTGCCGAGCGCGGCCCGGCCAGATTCACATGCAGCAGCATCTGCTCACTGGCCGCCAGGGCTTCGTCAAAACCCTCGCGGTGCAGGCTGTGGTACAGGTGCAGGCGCTTGCGATCAAAGCCGATGACCTGTGTCTGTACCCATACCTGGGTGCCGAGCTTTACCTCGTGCAGGTAGTTCAGGTGGCACTCCAGAGTGAACAGCGAGTTGCCACTGACGCTGCGGTTTTCACTGTCGAGGCCGATGCGGTCCATGAACGCATCGGTGGCGTAGCTGAATATCAGCAGGTAGAAGGCATCGCGCAGGTGCCCGTTGTAGTCGACCCAGTCCGCCAGGACTGGGGTTTCGTAGGTGGTCAATGCAGGCATTCTGGGGCTCCGGTCAGTCGCTGAAATCCATGCCGTGTCGGGTTTTGGTGGTTTTTACTGCGTCCAGCACGGCCAGCAGGCAATCATCACGATAGCGCTCCAGCGCACTAATGCTGCGCTCGCCCAGTTGTTCGCTGGTGCCTTCTACCACCGCATCGATCAAGTTGTCGGTTAACGCTGGGGCGGGCAGGTACGTCCAGGGTAGCTGCAATGCTGGGCCGAACTGGGCCATGAAGTGGCGCATGCCAGCATCACCACCGGCCAGGGTGTAGGTCAGGAAGGTGCCCATGAATGACCAGCGCAAGCCTGCACCAAAGCGGATGGCATCGTCGATTTCCCCGGTGCTTGCCACGCCGTCGTTGACCAGATGCAGCGCTTCGCGCCACAACGCTTCGAGCAGGCGGTCGGCGATAAAGCCGGGGACTTCCTTGCGCACATGCAGCGGGCGCATGCCCAAAGCGGTATATACCGTTTTTGCTGCATCGATGGCCTCTTGCGCTGTTTTGTTGCCCCCGACAATTTCCACCAGTGGCAACAGGTACACCGGGTTGAACGGATGGCCGACCACGCAGCGTTCCGGGCGAGTTGCTGACGCGTAGAACTCGCTGGGCAACAGGCCTGAGGTGCTGGAACCGATCAGCGCATCGGGCTTGGCTGCAGCGCTGATTTTGCGGTGCAGGTCGAGCTTGAGGTCCAGGCGTTCCGGGGCGCTTTCCTGAATGAAGTCGGCATCGCGAACACACTCTTCGATGGTCGCAACGAAGCGCAGGCGATTCGGTGAGGCTTCGGGGGCCAGGCCCTGTTTTTCCAGCGCAGGCCAGGCATTGGCGATACGTTTGCGCAATGCCGCTTCAGCGCCGGGGGCCGGGTCCCAGGCCACTACATCCAGGCCATGTGCCAGGGCGCGGGCTACCCAACCGCTGCCGATCACGCCACTGCCCAAGGCTGCAAAGGTCTTGATCTGTGTGATAAAGGTCATCGTGTTCTCCTGCGCTCAGCGACGGGTGAGGTTCATTTTGGCGCGGCCTTCGGCGGGGGTAAGTACCCGTGCCCCAAGGCGGCTGAGGATTTCGCTGGCGCGTTCCACCAGTTGGCCGTTACTGGCCAGTACGCCTTTGTCGAGGTACAGGTTGTCTTCCAGGCCTACGCGCACGTTGCCGCCGAGCAACACGGCTTGTGCGGCCATGGGCATCTGCATGCGGCCAATGCCGAAGCCTGCCCAGGTAACGCCATTGGGCAGGTTGTCGACCATGGCTTTCATGGTGGCCGTGTCGGCTGGCGCGCCCCAGGGAATGCCCAGGCACAGTTGGAACAACGGATCGTCGAGCAGGCCTTCTTTGATCATCTGTTTGGCAAACCACAGGTGACCGGTGTCGAAGATTTCCAGTTCAGCTTTGACGCCAAGCTCAGTGATGCGTTTGGCGCCCGCACGTAGCTGTGACGGGGTAGAAACGTAGATGCTGTTGCCGTCACCAAAGTTGAGGGTGCCGCAGTCCAGGGTGCAGATTTCCGGCAGCAGGGCTTCAACATGCGCCAGGCGCTCCAGCGGGCCAATCAGGTCGGTGCCTGCGCCGAATTCCAGCGGCGTTTCACCGGGGCCGATTTCCAGGTCGCCGCCCATGCCGGCGGTAAGGTTGACGATGATGTCTACATCAGACTCGCGAATGCGTTCCATCACTTCCCGGTACAGCGCTACGTCGCGGCTGAAGCGCCCGGTTTGCGGGTCGCGGACATGGCAGTGAACCACCGTGGCACCGGCTTTTGCCGCTTCAACGGCAGCGCCGGCGATTTGTTTCGGAGTAACCGGGACCAGGTGGCTCTTGCTGGCGGTATCGCCGGCGCCGGTCAGGGCGCAGGTAATAATGACGTCGTGGTTCATGTGCGGTTTCCTTTGGGCGTGTTGGGGCCTTCGCGGGGCAAGCCCGCTCCTACCGGTAGGAGCGGGCTTGCCCCGCGATACGGTCTGTCAGTTGGCAGTCAGCTTGAGATTGTCGGCAGCAGGCCTGCCGTCAAAGGTGGTCACGCCTTCTAACCAGCGCACCTTGTCTTCGGGATGGTCCATCAACCACTGCCGCGCCGATTGCAGGGCATCTTTGTGTTCGAGCAGCGGCTGCATCATGCGGCTCTCGTCTTCGGCGCTGAACTTCAGGTTGCTCAGCAGGCGGCTGGCGTTGGGGCAGCGTTCGGCATAGTCGGGGGCGGTGACGGTCCACACCGTGGCACGGCCTTCGTCCGGGCCAAGCGCGTCTTCACTGCCACTGAGGTAGGTCATGTCGATGTTGACGTTCATCGGGTGCGGCGCCCAACCGAAGAACACCACCGCCTGTTTACGCCGTACGGCGCGGTCCACGGCGGCAAGCATTCCGGCCTCGCTGGACTCAACCAGCTGGAATTTGCCCAGGCCGAACTGGTTCTTGCTGATCATCGCCTTGATCTGGGTATTGGCGCCGGAGCCCGGCTCGATACCGTAAATCTTGCCGCCCAGCTCTTTTTCGAACTTGGCAATGTCGGCGAAGGTTTTCAGGCCCTGGTCGGCCAGGTACTTGGGTACAGCGAGGGTCGCGCGGGCGTCGCTCAGGCTTGGTTGATCAAGGACTTTGACCTGTTTGGCCTCGACGAACGGGGTGATGGTCTGGGTCATGATCGGGTTCCAGTAGCCGAGGAACATGTCCAGGCGCTGATCACGGATACCGGTAAAGATGATTTGCTGCGAGGCACTGGTTTGCTTGGTCTTGTAGCCCAGGCCGTCGAGCAGCACTTGAGTCATGGCACTGGTGGCGATCACGTCGGTCCAGTTGACCACGCCAAGGCGTACGTTTTGGCAAACAGCAGGTTCTGCGGCGAATAACGGGGATGCGAGGGGGACACTCAGGGCTAGGGGGAGCAGACTGCGGCGGATCAAGCTGTGCATGATGGCTCTCCAACGGCAGGGCGTATTGTTATTGGTCGGTCTCTTCGGACCGTGAATACACGCTACGCTGGAATCACGCTCGAAATGCGCACGGAGGCGACCATAACTAGCACGCAGGCGACCAGCCAAAGAGGGTGCAGCCGATGCCTCAATCCATCCAGTTTTTACTCCTGCCGGGGTTCTCTGCCATGGGCTTCATTTCGGCAGTGGAGCCGCTGCGTGTGGCCAACCGCTTCAGTGGTGCGCTGTATCGCTGGAGTGTGCTGAGCCTGGATGGTGGCCCGGTGCAAGCCAGCAATGGCATGTCGGTCAATGCCGATGGCGCGCTGGCAGACAGCCAGGGAGCCAGCCTGTTGCTGGTGGTCGCTGGCTTTGAGCCGCTGGCGTGTTTTGGCCCGCGGTTGCAACAGGCGTTACGTCGCCTCGATCATGACGGGGTGATACTCGGCGGGATCGATACCGGGGCGATGGTGCTGGCCGAGGCGGGGTTGCTCGATGGTCATCGGGCCACGCTGCACTGGGAGGCGCTGGAAGCCTTCAAAGAGCGCTATCCACGCCTTGAGGTGATTCAGGAGTTGTTCGAAATCGACCGGCGGCGCATCACCTGCGCTGGCGGTACGGCCTCGATCGACCTGATGCTGGACCTGATCGCCCAGGCGCACGGCAGCGAGCTGGCGGTAAAGGTCTCGGAGCAGTTCGTGCTGGGCCGCATTCGCCAGCGCCGGGATCACCAGCCCATGCAGATTGCTTCACGCTATGGCATCAGCAACCGCAAACTGGTGCAGGTCATCGGCGAAATGGAACAGTGCACAGAGGTGCCGCTGAGTACCCTGGAGCTGGCGTCGAAGGTGATGGTCACCCGGCGGCAACTGGAGCGCCTGTTCCGCCTGCACCTTGACGATACGCCGAGCAATTTCTACCTGGTGCTGCGCCTGGAGAAAGCCCGGCAACTACTGGCTCAGACGGACATGAGCGTCACACAGGTGAGCCTGGCCTGCGGCTTCGAGTTGCCGTCTTACTTCACCCGGCGCTACAAGCGCTACTTTGGCAAGTGCCCGAGAGAGGAGCGGCAGCTGACGCGTTTGTCGTAAGTATGCTCGGGTGCACGCAATGGTGTCAGAGCAAGAGGTGATGAAGCCGCGTTATTGCAGCCCCAGCGACTGCAGGTATTCCGAACGATCATCGCTGCGCTGCGCCAAACAGGTGTTCTGCGCGGTTTCGAAGGCCTTGCTGCCGGGCTTTTCAGCGAAGGTTTCGACCTTGCAGTCGGCATCACGCAACTGCTTCCAGATGACTTCGGCGTCGCGCAGGCGTTTGCTCAAATCTTCAATTTGCGCGGTCTGGCCGTTGTACTGCTCTTTGATGCGTTCAAGCTGGTCGTTGAAGGCGGTACTGAGTTCGCGCTCGGCGGTCTGGCGGCTGTAGTTGGAGCATTCGTAGTTCTGTTGGTCGGTTTCGACGTTGTCGCAGGGCGTACTTTCGTCTTCTTCCGCAATGGCACCGAACGCCAGCAACACCAGAGCCAAGCCAACCATTGATCTCATCTGCGACATTCTCCTGAAAACCGTGGAAACAGCGGCGCCGATTCTCGCTCAGCGCCGGGGCAAAGAACAGGGTAGCCGCAAGCACTGCCACCACCGAATGAAACTTGCGCCGGCCCTTTGTCGCGGTTTGACGCTTTCGGCAATTCCCCTGTCGTTTTTGCATCTGGGCGACCTGGCCCCTAGGCATATGCTGGCTCCAAAGCGCCGGCAGACGATTCGGCGCAGGAACATCAAAAAAGGGGACAGCCTGATGAGCCCAGCCGAATTACACGCCGACAGCATCGTTATCGACGGGCTGATCATTGCCAAATGGAACCGCGAGCTGTTCGAAGACATGCGCAAAGGTGGCCTGACGGCAGCCAACTGCACGGTGTCGGTCTGGGAGGGGTTTCAGGCCACGGTCAACAACATTGCCGCCAGCCAGAAGCTGATTCGTGAAAACGCTGATCTGGTCATCCCGGTACGTACCACTGCCGATATCCGCAAGGCCAAGGAGTTGGGCAAAACCGGCATCCTCTTTGGCTTTCAGAATGCTCACGCTTTTGAAGACCAGATCGGCTATGTCGAGGTGTTCAAGCAGCTCGGCGTCGGTATTGTGCAGATGTGCTACAACACCCAGAACCTGGTGGGCACTGGTTGCTACGAGCGTGATGGCGGCCTGTCAGGGTTTGGTCGCGAGATTGTTGCCGAGATGAACCGCGTGGGGGTCATGTGCGACCTCTCGCATGTCGGCTCCAAGACTTCCGAAGAGGTCATCCTCGAATCGAAAAAACCGGTGTGCTACTCCCACTGCCTGCCTTCCGGGCTCAAAGAGCACCCGCGCAACAAGTCGGATGAAGAACTGAAGTTCATTGCCGACCACGGTGGCTTTGTCGGCGTCACCATGTTTGCGCCGTTCCTGGCCAAAGGCATCGATTCGACCATCGACGATTACGCCGAAGCGATCGAATACACCATGAACCTGGTGGGTGAAGACGCCATCGGTATTGGCACCGACTTCACCCAGGGCCACGGCCAGGACTTCTTCGAGTACCTGACCCACGACAAGGGCTACGCCCGGCGCCTGACCAACTTCGGCAAGATCATCAACCCGCTGGGCATCCGCACCGTGGGTGAATTCCCCAACCTCACCGAAACCCTGCTCAAGCGCGGCCATAGCGAACGCGTGGTACGCAAGATCATGGGCGAGAACTGGGTCAACGTGCTCAAGAGTGTCTGGGGCGAATAACGCCGCACTCCACCTCTGTTCAGCCTCGGCCAGCAACGCCGGGGCCATTAATCAAATTTTTATGGAGTTGAGTTTCCATGGCCAAGATCGCCCCGCAATTGCCAATCGAAGTCGACAGCGAGACCGGTGTCTGGACCAGCGATGCCCTGCCGATGCTCTACGTGCCACGGCATTTCTTCGTTAACAACCACATGGGCATCGAGGAAGTGCTGGGCGCTCAAGCCTATGCCGAAATCCTCTACAAGGCGGGCTACAAATCGGCCTGGCATTGGTGCGAGAAAGAGGCTGAATGCCACGGCCTGGAAGGCGTGGCGGTATTTGAGCACTACATGAAGCGCTTGTCTCAACGTGGTTGGGGCCTGTTCAAGATCCAGGACATCGACCTGGAGAAGGGCACTGCCAGCGTCAAGCTTGAGCATTCAGCATTCGTCTACGTGTACGGCAAGGTCGGGCGCAAGGTCGATTACATGTTCACCGGCTGGTTCGCCGGGGCTATGGATCAGATCCTCGCCGCGCGCGGTAGCTCCATTCGTACGGTCGCCGAGCAGGTCTACGGCGGCTCGGAAGAAGGCCACGACGACGGCCTGTTCATCGTCAAGCCGCTGTAAGTCGAGGATCGTGCCATGGCTTTCGAAGCAATGTTCCAGCCGATTCAGATCGGCAAGCTGACCATCCGCAACCGTGTGCTGAGCACCGCGCACGCCGAGGTTTACGCCACCGATGGCGGCATGACTACCGACCGTTATGTGAAATACTACGAAGAGAAGGCCAAGGGCGGTCTGGGCCTGGCCATTTGTGGCGGCTCTTCGGTGGTAGCCATCGACAGCCCGCAAGAGTGGTGGGCCTCGGTGAACCTGTCCACCGACCGCATCATTCCGTACTTTCAGAACCTTGCCGACGCCATGCACAAGCACGGCGCCAAGATCATGATCCAGATTACCCACATGGGCCGCCGTTCGCGTTGGGACGGCTTCAACTGGCCAACCCTGATGTCGCCCTCGGGTATTCGTGAACCGGTACACCGCGCTACCTGCAAGACAATCGAGCCGGAGGAAATCTGGCGGGTGATCGGTAACTACGCGCAAGCGGCCCGCCGCGCCAAAGAAGGCGGCCTGGACGGCGTCGAGCTGTCGGCGGTGCACCAGCACATGATCGACCAGTTCTGGAGCCCGCGGGTCAATAAACGTACTGACGAATGGGGTGGTACCTTCGAAGGGCGGATGAAATTCGGCCTGGAAGTGCTCAAAGCAGTACGTGCCGAAGTCGGCCCGGATTTCTGCGTGGGCATGCGTATTTGCGGTGATGAGTTCCACCCCGATGGCCTCAGCCACGAAGACATGAAGGAAATCGCCAAGTATTACGACGCCACCGGCATGCTCGACTTCTTCGGGGTGATCGGTTCCGGCTGCGATACCCACAACACCTTGGCCAACGTTATCCCCAACATGAGTTATCCACCGGAGCCGTTCTTGCACTTGGCTGCGGGCATCAAGGAAGTGGTCAAGGTGCCGGTGCTGCATGCGCAGAACATCAAGGATCCGAACCAAGCCACGCGCATTCTGGAAGGCGGCTATGTCGACATGGTCGGCATGACTCGTGCCCACATAGCCGACCCGCACCTGATCGCCAAGATCAAGATGGGCCAGGTGGATCAGATCAAACAATGCGTCGGCGCCAACTACTGCATTGACCGCCAGTACCAAGGGCTGGACGTGCTGTGCATCCAGAACGCAGCAACGTCCCGTGAATACATGGGCGTACCGCACATCATTGAAAAATCCACCGGGCCCAAACGCAAAGTAGTGGTCGTGGGGGCCGGCCCGGCCGGGATGGAAGCGGCGCGGGTGTCGGCGGAACGCGGCCACGACGTAACCCTGTTCGAGAAGAAAGACGCCATTGGCGGGCAGATCAGCATCGCCGCCAAGGCACCGCAACGCGACCAGATCGCCGGTATCACTCGCTGGTACCAGCTTGAGCTGGCGCGCTTGAAGGTAGACCTGCGCCTGGGCACCGCTGCCGACATCGATACCATCAAAGACCTGCGCCCTGACGTGATCGTGCTGGCCGTGGGTGGCCATCCGTTCCTGGAGCAGAACGAGCATTGGGGGGCCGCTGAAGGATTGGTAGTCAGCAGTTGGGACGTGCTCGACGGCAAGGTCGCGCCGGGCAAGAACGTATTGGTGTACGACACCATTTGCGAGTTCACCGGTATGTCGGTGGCCGACTTCATTGCCGACAAAGGCAGCCAGGTCGAGATCGTCACCGACGACATCAAGCCGGGCGTGGCGATTGGTGGCACGTCGTTCCCGACCTACTACCGCAGCATGTACCCCAAGGAAGTGATCATGACCGGTGACCTGGCGCTAGAGAAAGTCTACCGCGAGGGCGACAAGGTGGTGGCGGTGCTGGAGAACGAATACACCGGCGCCAAAGAGGAGCGAGTGGTGGATCAGGTGGTCATCGAAAACGGCGTACGCCCGGACGAAGCGCTCTATTACGGGCTCAAGGAAGGTTCGCGCAACAAAGGCCAAATCGATGTCGAGGCACTGTTCGCGATCCAGCCGCAGCCGATCCTCAGTCAATCGGGCGAGGGCTACTTGCTGTATCGCATCGGTGACTGCGTGGCTCAGCGCAACACCCATGCGGCGATCTACGACGCCTTGCGCCTGTGCAAGGACTTCTGATCGGTCTCGGTGGGAGCGGGCTTGCCCCGCGATAGCGATGTAACTGACACACCGTTATCGCGGGGCAAGCCCGCTCCTACAGGTAGGTGTATTTCCAAATTGTGTGGGAGCTTCCCATGTTGAACACCCTAATCCCCATCCTCCTGTTCGTCGCCCTGGGCCTCGCGGTCCTCGGTGCGCTGCGACGCGTGCGGATGTGGCGCCAAGGTCGGCCTTCGAAGGTCGATCTGTTGGGCGGTCTGTTGGCGATGCCGCGACGTTACATGGTCGATTTGCACCATGTGGTCGCCCGTGACAAATACATGGCCAATACTCACGTCGCCACAGCGGGTGGGTTTGTGCTGGCGGCGGCATTAGCGATTCTGGTTCACGGCTTTGGTGTGCATAACACGATCCTGGTGTATGCCTTGCTGTTCGCCACGGTGCTGATGTTTGCGGGGGCTGTGTTCGTCTACAAGCGCCGACTCAATCCACCTTCGCGCTTGTCCAAAGGACCGTGGATGCGCTTACCGAAAAGCTTGCTGGTATTTGCCGCGAGCTTCTTCATTGCCACGTTGCCGGTTGCGGGCATCCTGCCGGAAGGCTTTGGTGGCTGGTTGTTGGTGGCCCTGCTGGGCCTGGGTGTGCTGTGGGGCGTGTCTGAACTGTTCTTCGGCATGACCTGGGGCGGGCCGATGAAGCACGCCTTTGCCGGGGCGCTGCACCTGGCCTGGCACCGTCGCGCCGAACGTTTTGGCGGGGGGCGTTCTACTGGCCTCAAGCCGCTGGATCTGGAAGACCCCCAGGCGCTGCTGGGCGTCGAGAAGCCCAAGGACTTCACCTGGAACCAATTGCTTGGCTTCGATGCCTGCGTGCAGTGCGGTAAATGCGAAGCCGCGTGCCCTGCGTTTGCTGCCGGGCAACCGCTGAACCCGAAAAAGCTCATTCAAGACATGGTCGTCGGCCTGGCCGGTGGCACCGATGCCAAATTTGCCGGCAGCCCCTACCCAGGCAAGCCGATTGGTGAACATGCCGGCAACCCGCACCAGCCGATCGTCAACGGCCTGGTCGATGCTGAAACGCTGTGGTCGTGCACCACCTGCCGCGCCTGTGTGGAAGAGTGCCCGATGATGATCGAGCACGTCGATGCCATCGTCGACATGCGCCGCCACCTGACCCTGGAAAAAGGCGCTACGCCGAACAAAGGCGCCGAAGTGCTGGATAACCTCATCGCCACCGACAACCCTGGCGGCTTTGCCCCCGGTGGGCGGATGAACTGGGCAGCAGACCTGAACCTGAACCTGCTCAGCGAGATTAAAACTACCGACGTGCTGTTCTGGGTCGGCGACGGTGCCTTCGACATGCGCAACCAACGCACCCTGCGCGCTTTTGTCAAAGTGCTCAAGGCGGCTCAAGTGGACTTTGCCGTGCTCGGCCTGGAAGAGCGTGACAGTGGTGATGTAGCCCGGCGCCTGGGTGATGAAGCGACCTTCCAGCAACTGGCCAAACGCAATATCCAGAGCATGGCCAAGTACAGTTTCAAGCGCATCGTCACCTGCGACCCGCACAGCTTCCATGTACTCAAGAACGAGTATGGTGCTTTTGGTGGCGAGTTCCTGGTGCAGCATCACAGCACCTACATCGCCGAGCTGATCGCGGCAGGCGCACTAAACCTGGGACAGCACAAAGGTGGCAGTGTCACCTATCACGACCCGTGCTACCTGGGCCGCTACAACGGTGAGTACGAAGCGCCCCGTGAAGTGCTGCGGGCCTTGGGTATCGAGGTTAAAGAGATGCAGCGTTCGGGCTTCCGTTCTCGCTGCTGCGGAGGCGGCGGCGGAGCGCCGATCACCGATATTCCAGGCAAGCAGCGGATTCCCGACATGCGCATGGATGACATTCGAGAAACCGCTGCTGAATTGGTGGCGGTGGGTTGTCCACAGTGTACGGCGATGCTCGAAGGGGTGGTCGAACCGCGGCCGATGATCAAAGACCTGGCCGAGCTGGTAGCCGATGCCCTGCTGGAAGAGCAGGCCCCGGCCAGCAAGAGCGTGCCGAGCAAGCGTGAACCTGCGGAGGTGCACTGATGAGCGACATCATTCGCCGTGATCCACGCGCCGAGTGGATTGCCCGTAACCGCCTGCATCCACTGCACGCGGCCATGCAACAAAACCAACAGCACAGCTGGATGGGCCCTAACGGCATCATCCGCAAGAACCCGCATGGGGTTGGATTCATCGGCCCTCACGGCATCAAGCGTATCGACCGCAGCGGTGCCCAGCAGGGCACCAGCAACAAGCGCAGCGCGGTGGTGGCGGTGGAACTGCCGCTGCATCAAGTCGCACAGCCGGCGTTCTACGTTGCCGTGGTTCCCGACATGGTCGGCGGTCGCCTCGGTAGCCACGATCGCGACCTGCTCGGCCTGGCGCACAGCCTGGCCGGCAGCGACGGTGCGGTGTTGGCGGTGGTGTTTGGCGAGCACAAGGAAAACAACTTTTCCACAGCCGGTGTTGACCGCTTACTGGTCATCGAAGGGGATGAGTTCGCCGGTTATGCACCGGAGCAACTGGTGCAGGGCTTACGCGCTGTGGATAACCAGTTCAACCCGCGCCACTGGCTGTTACCCGACAGTCGCACCGGGGGAGGCGAATTGGGTCGACGCTTTGCGGCGGCGATCAACGAACGCCCGGCGACGCGGGTCTGGCAGGTCAAAGATGGGCAATGCAGCGGCCGCGCCGGTGCGGGTCAGCAAGACCTGATACGTGGCTTGCCACGTCTGATTCTGGCGGCGGCCGAGTGCGCCGAGCCGGTCAGTGAAACCCGTCACGAAGCATTGCCCGAGCAGTTATCCACAAGCGTGGCACGCAGCCTGCCACGTATTGAAGACCTGGGCCCGGTGGCCGTCGACCCGGCGGCCATAGCCATGGCCGAAGCCGAGTTCATCGTGTCTGGCGGCAACGGCGTCAAAGACTGGCCGTTGTTCCACCGGGCGACTGTAGCTCTGGGGGCAACCGAGGGCGCCTCGCGGGTGGCGGTGGATGACGGCTTCATGCCGCGCAACCGTCAGGTCGGCGCCACCGGTACCTGGGTAACGGCGCGGGTGTACGTGGCTGTGGGTATTTCCGGTGCGATTCAGCACCTGCAGGGCATTGGCGCTTGCGACAAGGTGGTAGCGATCAACATGGACCCCGGCTGCGACATGATCAAACGCGCCGATCTGTCGGTGATTGGCGACAGCGCGGCGATTCTGCAGGCGCTGATCGAGGCTGTGGAAAACTACCGTAACGACGCCAAGCGTGACGCGGCATAAGGCGGGGATAACGATGAATACCAAGGTTATCAGTCTGGTTTCAATTGGCGCCCATCCCAGCTCAGGCCGCAGCCGACGGGCCGAGCAGGATGCGCGGGCGGTGGAGTTGGGCCTGCAGCTGGCTGGGGATAACTTGCAAGTGCTGCATGCTGGCGACCCCCAGGAGCCCGCCCTGCGCGCTTACCTGGGGATGGGGCTGGAACAACTGGATGTGCTCGAACAGCCACCTGGGGCCGATGCCTTGGGGGTTCTCGGTGATTACTTGCACGACGCTGGTGCCCAATTGGTTTTGACCGGTAGCCAAGCGGAAACCGGTGAAGGTTCGGGCATGCTGCCGTTCCTGCTCGCAGAGCGTCTGGGCTGGCCGCTGGTGGTAGGCCTGGCCGAAGTGGAATCTATCCACAACGGCGTTGCCCAGGTGCTGCAGGCGCTGCCACGGGGCCAGCGGCGTCGGCTCAAGGTACGCTTGCCGCTGTTGGCCACGGTGGATAACGCAGCACCTAAACCGCGGCAAAGCGCGTTTGGCCCGGCACGACGCGGTGTGTTGGCTGCTCGTCAGGTGCAGGTTGTGGACGATGAGTTATTCACAAGCGCCGAGCTGCAACCGGCAAAGCCACGGCCCAAGCGTTTGAAAGTGATCAAGGCCAAAAGCGGTGCTGACCGCATGAAAGCCGCTACGGCCAAGGCCAGCGGCGGCGGTGGACAAGTGCTCAAAGACGTCAGCCCGCAAGCCGGTGCCCAAGCCATCCTCAAGCTGCTGGTGGAAGAGGGCGTGCTGCGCTGAGCTTTTGCTCACAAAGTCTGTTGGCCGATCTGTGGATAAAGTGTTTGTGTATGGCTGGAAGGCACGCAGGGCGTGCCTTTCGGCGTTATGGTCAAAAAATAGACAGTGTAAGTGACGGAATTTTCGAGCTTTTCTCCCATCGCTCAAGCTGAGATTGCCCACAATCGCTGTTGGCGGCTCTGTGGATAATATGTTCGCCTTTGGCTGTAAGCCCCGTGGAATAAGGCCTGCGCAAGGTTGATCAAAAAACACTCAATTCGCCGGTTTATCCCCTCCAACGCCATGTATATACGCGCGTCAGGGCGTTATCCACAACGCTTTTCCACTGCCAGGACTTTTGCACACAAAGTCTGTTGGCGTCTTTGTGGATAAGGTGTTTGCCTTCCTCTGTGAGCCTTGCATTTAAAGGCTTACAGAGTTTTGATCAAAAAACGATCAATTATTTTTGGTGGGAAAAACAAGGACTTGCCCACATTAGCTGTGGGCCGTCCTGTGGATAAAGTGTTTGCTGTATGGACGCGGCCAGCAGGGCCGGGGGATTGCGCGGGCTGATCAATATTTGAACAGCTGTGTTCTGTAGGAGCGGGCTTGCCCCGCGATCGCGGTATGACTGACACACCGCAATCGCGGGGCAAGCCCGCTCCTACAGAAGTTATTGCGAAGCTACGCCTTTGAGGTACGGCGCAGGCGCCGCGCCAAGGTTGCTCAGCATGCGCTCGCTGTACCAGTCGATAAAGTTCACCACACCAAACTCATAGGTCTTGGAATACGGCCCAGGTTGGTAAGCGGTGGAGTTGATGCCGCGCTGGTTCTCTTCTGCCAGGCGACGGTCCTGATCGTTGGTGGCGTCCCACACCTGGCGCATGCGCGCTGGGTCGTAGTCCACGCCTTCGACGGCATCTTTGTGCACCAGCCATTTGGTGGTGACCATGGTTTCCTGCGCACTGATCGGCCACACGGTGAACACGATCATGTGATCGCCCATGCAGTGGTTCCACGAGTGCGGCAGGTGCAGGATGCGCATCGAGCCGAGGTCGGGGTTCTTGATCCGGCCCATCAGCTTCTGACAGCCCTGCTTGCCGTCCAGCGTCATTGATACGGTGCCTTTGAGCAAAGGCATGCGCACGATGCGGTTGCGCAGGCCGAAGCTGGCATGGGCGTAGGGGATCTTTTCTGCATCCCAGGCGGCAGCCGAGGCGGCGACGTGATCTTTAAAGGCCTGATCGGCGCGTGGGTCGGTAACGTCGTCCCATTCCAGCAGGGTTTTCAACAACTCCGGGTGCGAACCATTGCAGTGGTAGCACTCGCGGTTGTTTTCCAGCACCAGCTTCCAGTTGGCCTTTTCCATCAAGGTGGTTTGCACCGCCACCTTGGTGTTTTCCATGTCGTAAGGCTCCATGTAATGGGCCAGGGTGGAGAGGAAGTCGTCGATGGCCGGCGGGTTCTCGGCCAGGCTGACAAAAATGTAGCCGCCCGCAGTTTTTACATTCACAGGCTTGAGGCCGTACTGCTTCATGTCGAAGTCGGCACCCATTTCGGTGCCAGCGAACAACAGGCGACCATCGAGTTCGTAGGTCCACTGGTGGTAGTGGCAGACCAGTTTCGCCACTTTGCCCTTGTCACTGGTGCACAGGCGCGAACCACGGTGACGGCAAACGTTATGAAAGGCATGCACCTGGCCTTCGGCACCGCGCACCACAAGGATCGGGTTCTTGCCGATCTGCAGAGTAAGGAAGTTGCCCTTGGCCGGGATTTCACAGGTCATCCCGGCGATCAGCCATTCTTTCTGGAAGATCTCTTCCATATCGATCTGGAACAGGCGTTCGTCGCAGTAGAACGGCTGCGGCAGCGAGAAGGTCCGCTCGCGGCTCTGCAGCATCTCGGCAGTCGCCTTGCGTGCAGGTTCCAGTGGATCGCCCAGACTCAAAGTTGCGGTGACGTCCATCGTGTAGGTCCTCATGGCCAGTGCTGGTGGCCGGTGAAAGTGGCTAATCGTTGTTATGGCGACGCAAGGCTGCAAGACAGCAGGATCATTTGCGATGGAGTGTGCGGTTGAAGCCGCTGTGATCCATATCCATGGACGACATGATCAGATCCGTTTCCGACGCGCCAGCCCTTGCGGCAGGGGGCTGGTCGCGATAAGCACGCCGATGTCGCGGATAGGAATGTGTCGCCCGCACAGCTTGCGCAGAATCGCAAACATCAGGCCGCAGTCGGCCGTGGAGACGAGCATGTCCAACTTCCTCAATCCGGTCAGCACCCAGACCTGGGCCAACGGCCGTCACATCGTCCGTTGCGTCAAGGTGATCCAGGAAACCTGGGATGTGCGCACCTTTTGTTTCATGGCCGACCAGCCAATCATGTTCTTCTTCAAGCCCGGTCAGTTCGTCACGCTGGAGCTGGAGATCGACGGCGAGCCGATCATGCGCTCGTACACTATTTCCAGCTCGCCTTCGGTGCCTTACAGCTTTTCTGTGACCATCAAGCGTGTGCCCGGTGGCAAGGTGTCCAACTGGTTGCACGACACCCTGCACGAAGGCCAGGAACTGGCGGTGCACGGGCCGGTGGGGCTGTTCAATGCCATCGACTTTCCCAGCCCGAAAGTGCTGTACCTCAGTGGCGGTGTCGGTATCACCCCAGTGATGTCCATGGCTCGCTGGTTCTACGACACCAACGGCAATGTCGACATGGTGTTCGTGCACAGCGCGCGCTCACCGAAAGACATCATTTATCACCGCGAGCTTGAGCACATGGCGTCGCGGATCGACAACTTCAGCTTGCACATCATTTGTGAGAAGCACGGCCTGGGCGAGCCTTGGGCCGGCTACCGTGGCTACCTGAACCAGAAACTGATGGAGTTGATTGCTCCAGACTACATGGAGCGGGAAATCTTCTGCTGCGGCCCGACGCCCTACATGCACGCGGTCAAACGTCTGCTCGAAGGCAGTGGCTATGACATGAGCCGTTACCACGAAGAGTCGTTCGGGGCGACCCCGGCAGAGGTCAAGGCTGACGCGGTTGAACTTGCCGAACAAGCAGCCGACGCGCCGGAACCCGATACCGCCGACCTGCATCAAGTGGAATTTACTGCGGCAGGCAAGAGCATCCGCGTGGCCCCGGGCGAAACTGTGCATGCAGCGGCAGCCAAGCTTGGCCTGATGATTCCCAAGGCCTGTGGCATGGGCATTTGCGGCACCTGCAAAGTGCTTAAACTGGGCGGAGAGGTGGAGATGGAGCATAACGGCGGCATCACCGACGATGACGTCGCCGAAGGCTATATCCTCTCCTGCTGCAGCGTGCCCAAGGGCGATGTACGCATTGAGTATTGAAGTGAGCGGATAGCGCGGGGCAAGCCCGCTCCTACTGTGGGAGCGGGCTTGCCCCGCGAGAAAACAGGCACTGCTTTCCTGACAGGCGGGTATCAAACAGGGGAACCGCACGGCTATCGATGGGTCAATTTGCGTCAGGCCGTTGCGTCTAACCCGATATCCCTGGCTAGCACGCGGACTTTTCTTTATCGTGTGCGCCCCCTGAAAAACCCGAGAAGGCAATCATGTTGGAAACTTCCCTCAGTCAATTGGAACAACTGGTCAGCGACCTGGTACAGAAGAATCAGGAACTGGCCGAGCGCAATCAGCAACTCAGCGCAGAACTGGCCCAGGCCAAAGATGAAAACGAAAGCCTGCAGCTGTCGCTGATGGAACAAGAGGAAAAGCAAGGCGCTACCGCAGCACGCATTCAAGCGCTGGTTGAGCGCGCGAGCGTCGGTACCGTCAACGCATGAGAACTTCAGCACAGCCGATCAATGTCGTGTCGATTCTCGGCAACGACTATTCGATCAAGGCTCCCGAAGGCCAGGAACAGGCCCTGGCGCAGGCCGTGCAGATGCTCAATGCGTCGCTGGCCGAGACCAAGCGCAAATACCCGACGCTGATTGGTGACAAGCTGCTGGTACTTGCAGCCCTCAACCTGTGCTCGCAGCAGATCGAACTGCAACAGCAGCACCAGCAAGCCCTCGACCGTTACCAAGAGCAAGTCAGCGCCACGGTCGACGCCATTTCGCGGACCATCAGCAACAGCTGATCGGCCCCGCTAAATCGTTCTTCATTCTTTTGCTTGCTCACTGCCTTTTTGGCAGTGGGCGGCATTGTCGTGAATCAATGGAATAATTGTATTTTCGCCTGTATACAATTGGCCTGGCTATTGCAGCTCAGGCTTATTTACTCAGGGGAAGCTACATGCAGTTCTGGCGGCGCAGCATTCAGTGGCAATTGATCGCAAGCATGGGCGCAGCCCTGTTGGTGAGCATTCTTATCGTGGTCGGGATCTACTCGGTGGTGGTCAATCGCCTGACCGAGCGTTACCTGATCGAGACCGCCTTACCGGCCAGTATTGAGGCAATTCGTAACGACATTGAACGGATGCTGAGTCGCCCGCTCACCGCCGCTGCCGATATCGCCAACAACACCTTGCTGCGTGACTGGCTGGCTGCAGGCGAAGATCCTGCTCAAGCGCCGCCATTCATTGAGTACATCGAGGCGGTGCGGCAGAAGAACCAGGCCTTCACCGCGCTGTTCGCAGCGACTGAAACTAATCACTACTACAACGAAAAAGGTCTGGACCGGACCTTGAGCCGCAGTAACCCGGCGGACAAATGGTTCTACGGCTTCATCGACAGTGGCAATCCGCGGTTGTTGAACATCGACATTGATGGCAGCACGGGCGAACTGGCCTTGTTCATCGACTACCGGGTAGAAAAGGCCGGCAAACTGGTGGGCATTGCCGGGCTTGGCCTACGCATGACCGAGCTGTCTGCGCTGATCCACAACTTCAGCTTTGGTGAGCGCGGCCGGGTTTTCCTGGTGCGTAACGATGGCTTGATACAGGTGCATCCGGAGCAGCAACTGAGCGGCAAAAGAAAGCTCGCCGAGCAAATTGGTGAGTCTGCTGCCCAGGCGGTGTTGAACCGTAATGAAGGCCTGCAGAGCAGCCGCTTCGAGCGTGATGGCGAAGGCTACCTGGCCCTGAGCCTGCCATTGCGCGACTTGAACTGGACCTTGGTGGCTGAAGTCCCTGAAGCGCAAATCTACGCCCCGGTCCGCGAGGCGCTGTGGTGGACCAGCCTGATTGGTGCCGCTGTAGCGCTGGTGTCGCTGTTGTTGGTGGTGCTGCTGGCGCGAGGCATTGTGCGGCCGATTCGCCGTGTCACCGGTGCCTTGATGGCCATCGGCAATGGCGGCGGCGACCTGACGCAACGCCTGGATGCAACACGGGCAGATGAACTGGGTGATCTGGCGCGCGGCTTCAACCGCTTCCTCGACAGCCAGCGTGATCTGATCGGTGAAGTGCTGCGCACCAGTGAGCAGCTGCACAGCTCGGTGGCTCAGGTCACCCAGGTGGTAGAAAACACTGCCGAACGCTCGGGGCGGCAACAGGAGATGACCGAAATGGTCGCCACAGCCGTGCACGAAATGGGGCTGACCGTCCAAGACATTGCCCAGAATGCCGGCAATGCAGCCCAAGCGTCAGAAACCGCGCGCACCGAAGCGCTTCAAGCTCGGGAAGTGGTACGCCGTTCGATTGCCCACATTGAAAGCATGTCGGGTGAAATTGGTCAGGCGGCCGATGCCGTTGGTGAGCTGGCCAGCGAAGTAGCGTCGATTGATGAAGTGTTGGCGGTGATCCGCAGCATTTCCGAGCAAACCAACCTGCTGGCGCTCAATGCCGCCATTGAAGCGGCGCGTGCCGGGGAAATGGGCCGTGGGTTTGCCGTGGTGGCGGATGAAGTACGCACATTGGCCAGGCGTACCCAGGTGTCTACCGATGAGGTGCAGCAGATGATCCTGCGCCTGAAACAAGGTGCTGGCAGTGCCGTGGCGTCGATGCAGGCCGGGCAAGTGGCTACCGGCACGGGTGTGCAATCCAGCCAACAGACCGGAGCGTCGCTGGGCACCATTACCGATCAGGTCGAGCACATCAGCGACATGAACCACCAGGTGGCGACGGCGACCGAGGAACAGTCGGCGGTGACTGAAGAAATCAATCGCACAGTGCAGGGGATTTCCGACTTGGCCCGTGAGACGGCCTCGGAAGTACAGGGGTGCCGTGAGGAATGCCAGGCCTTGCGCGGGTTGGCGGATGACCTGGCGCGGCAGATGGGTGGCTTCAGGCTTTAATCGAACGGATGGATCGGTGACCAGATCGCGGGGCAAGCCCGCTCCCACAGAGGTTTGTGTGAACCCTGTGGGAGCGGGCTTGCCCCGCGACAGTGCGGAGTTTGTTGTCAGGCGCCCATGGCACTGCGGATGTCTGCCGCCAGTTCACGCACCCGCGCTTCATCGGTATCCCACGAACACATGAACCGTGCACCACCGCTACCAATGAAGGTGTAGAAGCGCCAGCCCTTGTTGCGCAAGATTTCCAGGGCAGGCTCCGACATTTGCAGGAACACCCCGTTGGCTTCAACCGGGAACATCAGTTCGACCCCTGGTACATCGCTGACCAGTTCACTGAGCAACTTCGCGCAGCGGTTAGCGTGGGCGCCGTATTTGAGCCAGGCCCCATCTTCCAGTAAGCCGACCCACGGGGCAGACAGAAAGCGCATTTTCGAAGCCAACTGACCTGCCTGTTTGCAGCGGTAGTCGAAGTCTTCAGCCAGTTTGCGGTTGAAGAACAAAATGGCCTCTCCTACCGCCATGCCGTTTTTGGTGCCGCCAAAGCACAACACATCGACGCCGGCCTTCCAGGTCAGCTCAGCCGGTGTGCAGCCGAGCGAGGCGCAGGCGTTGCTGAAACGGGCGCCGTCCATGTGCAGGTTCAGGCCCAGCTCTTTACAGGTAGTGCTGATGGCCTTGAGTTCGTCCGGGCGGTACACGGTGCCGACTTCAGTGGCCTGGGTGATGGTGACCACACGCGGTTTAGGGTAGTGAATGTCCTGGCGCTTGAGGGCGATCTCGCGGATCGATTCGGGGGTTAGTTTGCCGGCCACCGTGCGCGCGGTGAGCAGCTTGGAGCCGTTGGAGAAAAACTCTGGCGCACCGCATTCGTCGGTTTCGACGTGGGCCGTTTCGGAGCAGATCACGCTGTGATAACTCTGGCACAGCGACGACAACGCCAAGGAGTTTGCGGCGGTGCCGTTGAAGGCGAAGAACACTTCGCAGTCGGTTTCGAACAGCTTGCGAAAATACTCGGCGGCACGAGCGGTCCACTGGTCATCGCCGTAGGAGCGGTCATGGCCTTGATTGGCTTTTTCCATGGCTGCCCATGCTTCAGGGCAGATACCGGAATAGTTGTCGCTGGCAAATTGCTGGCTTTGATCTTTCATGACACTGTCCTGTGAACGACGCAGAACAGCACTCTAAATCATCGCCTCACAGCTGCCCATAGGCAGTGCTGCCGTCGAGAAGGGCGACAGAGCTGCCGTTGGACACGTCGGCCTACCTGAAAATATTTAAGGTATTTGCAGGCCTTGAAATTTCAGGCAGTACGATAGGGGAATCTTCTCCGCGAATATGGTTGTCAAACGGCATTGTGCGCAGGGTGACAAGGCTGATGTAGCCCGAATTCTCGTAGATGGTGAAGTCGCCTGGAACTACAAATGTCCCGAAAGTGTCGCTATCAACCTCATGCTCAAAAACCCTATTGCCGATTGTCGTCGCAACAATTTTTGAGGTGTTATTTTTGAAGTGATACAGCGTTCTGTGCTTAATGGTATCAAACGTTCCGGCGATGCTGATTACCGTATTTTTTGGCGCATAGAGTGCAATGGGTTTTTTTTCTCCTTGTTCTGGTCTGTCCGGTGGGAGTTCCAGGGTAATCAGCTCTACGGGCTTGTTTGTATCAGAAACAATTTTTTCCGAGATATGACGGAACTGACCATTTTCTACAATAATGTCAAACGCGTCAGCGTAAGCGTAGGCAAGATCTCGGCTGACCGTAGCTGAGTAATGAGTGTTCTCCACGCGAATAATAATGGTGGCCTCATCGGGGCCGCTCAGTTCAATCAAACGTAGGGTGACCCGTTGATTGACACTGCGGCCAGGGTAATAACTGCCCATGTGTGCATGCAGCAGGCTTTGAGGGTTTTGTGCTGCTTGTGTCGTGCCATATGATTTTAATAGTGCTGCGCGAGTAGGCACCGGATTTTCGAAACTGTTCATGACGAATTCCTTTTAGACGAACTAGCGGTCTCTGTCTAAATTGCGCTGCTCTGAGGCCTTATCTATTGCTTCTTGGGGTGTTGGCACTACATTTTTCTTGAGGTTGATCTGTACCGAGGTAAACGCCGGCACGACTTTCGAGTTGGAAATTCGATCCCCGTAACAAATCGAGAGGCTGTTCTGCGAATTGATGCTGAAATCGCCAGGTTTGGCGTACTTGTCAATATCTTCAATTGTTCCAATTTGATGGAACGCTTTGCCGTCTGTGGTTCGGATTATGAAAGTGTAGGTGGTGGAGTCTTCCAGGATTAAGCGATCTAGAACGGTGTGATAGTTCCTGTTGACGTAGAAGCCTGCGTCGCGTACGAGACTGAATACACCTTCAAAATGCTCACCCTTGTCTTGTGTTTGTAGGGGTACTGGGTGATGGTTTAAAAAGGTTTCGGTTTGACGCACGCTTTTGGTAGTGCTGTTGAAGATGCCGTTCGTAAAGAATAAATCATTTCGGTTGGCGTAGCCTTTGACAGTCTCTAGGTCTGTTGTCGAATAATAATCTTTGCCTTGATTGTCTCTCAAATAAACTTCGACATTTGTTGCGCCGAGAACGAATGCTCGAAATACAACGGCATATCGCTCGTAGGTGTCACCCACGCCTGCACTAAGAAGGTTTAATGGGTCGGCAACTTTAAGGGGCGTTGACGCAGGGGCAGGGTTAGCTACCGATTCAGGCGTAGAAAGAGGGCTATTTAATTTGTCTGTGCTCATGGCTGCATACTCTGTGTTTGGTGGTATGCAATAAATTAAGATTTGTAAAATTGCTATGCAACTGACAGTTTTAATAGTTGTTAGATGCAATGAAAAAGTGTTCATTGTCTGGTTGCCCAGCCCTTCGCGTAGCGGGTATCGCGAGCCTTGGCTTAGCTGGCAGCCCTCTCCCTTGAACCCCTTGTGTCGGCACGCATGTCGTAAACGCGCCACTGCACGGCGTGCGCAGGCATCTGGGCGGTCTGCGTCGGTCATACCATCGCTGCAAAAGGGCAATTGCCCGACAAGAACCGATGCCGCTGCCGGGAGAAACGCGATGTTCAGCAAGCAAGACCAGATCCAGGGTTACGACGATGCACTGCTGGCGGCGATCAATGCCGAAGAACAACGGCAGGAAGATCACATCGAGTTGATCGCTTCTGAGAACTACACCAGCAAGCGCGTGATGCAGGCCCAGGGCAGCGGCCTGACCAACAAATATGCCGAAGGCTACCCAGGCAAGCGCTATTACGGCGGTTGCGAGCATGTGGATAAAGTTGAGCAACTCGCTATCGACCGCGCCAAGCAGCTGTTCGGTGCCGACTACGCCAACGTGCAACCGCACTCCGGTTCGTCGGCCAACAGCGCCGTGTACCTGGCCCTGCTGCAAGCGGGCGACACGATTCTGGGCATGAGCCTGGCCCACGGCGGTCACCTGACCCACGGTGCCAAGGTGTCGTCCTCGGGCAAGCTGTACAACGCTGTGCAGTACGGCATCGACACCACAACCGGTTTGATCGACTACGACGAAGTCGAGCGCCTGGCGTTGGAGCACAAGCCGAAGATGGTTGTCGCCGGATTCTCGGCTTATTCGAAAACCCTGGATTTCCCACGCTTTCGCCAGATCGCCGACAAAGTCGGTGCCTACCTGTTTGTCGACATGGCCCACGTGGCTGGCCTGGTTGCCGCAGGCTTGTACCCGAACCCGCTGCCGTACGCCGATGTCGTCACCACGACCACCCACAAGACCCTGCGTGGTCCACGGGGCGGCTTGATCCTGGCGCGTAGCAACGAAGAGATCGAGAAAAAACTCAACGCTGCGGTATTCCCCGGCGCCCAGGGTGGCCCGCTGATGCACGTGATCGCCGCCAAGGCGGTGTGCTTCAAAGAGGCGCTGGAGCCGGGCTTCAAGACTTATCAACAGCAGGTGATCGACAACGCCCAGGCCATGGCCAAGGTGTTTGTCGCGCGTGGCTTCGATGTGGTCTCCGGCGGTACCGACAACCACCTGTTCCTGGTCAGCCTGATCCGTCAGGGGCTGACCGGCAAAGATGCCGACGCGGCACTGGGACGTGCGCACATCACCGTCAACAAGAACGCTGTGCCGAACGATCCTCAGTCGCCGTTCGTGACCTCCGGCCTGCGTATCGGCACGCCAGCAGTGACCAGTCGTGGCTTCAAAGTCGCGCAGTGCGAGGCACTGGCCGGCTGGATCTGCGACATCCTCGACAACCTCGGTGATGCCGATGTCGAGGCCAATGTCGCGAAGAACGTGTCGGCACTCTGTGCAGATTTCCCGGTTTACCGCTGAGTGGTTCAGGAGTGAAGACTATGCAACGTTACTCGGGCTTCGGCCTTTTCAAACACTCGCTCAGCCACCACGAAAACTGGCAGCGCATGTGGCGCACGCCCACTCCGAAAAAGGTCTACGACGTGGTCATCGTCGGCGGTGGCGGGCATGGCCTGGCCACGGCCTACTACCTGGCCAAAGAGCACGGCATCACCAACGTAGCCGTGGTCGAGAAGGGCTGGCTGGGGGGCGGCAACACCGCGCGTAACACCACCATCGTGCGCTCCAACTACCTGTGGGATGAATCGGCACACCTCTATGAGCACGCCATGAAGCTCTGGGAAGGCCTGTCGCAAGACATCAACTACAACGTGATGTTCTCCCAGCGTGGCGTTTACAACCTGTGCCATACCCTGCAGGACATCCGCGACTCCGAACGTCGAGTCAATGCCAACCGCCTCAATGGCGTTGACGGTGAACTGCTCAACACCCAACAGGTTGCCGACGAGATTCCGTACCTGGATTGCTCGAAAAACACCCGCTACCCAATCCTTGGCGCCACCGTGCAACGGCGCGGTGGTGTCGCCCGTCATGACGCCGTGGCCTGGGGCTATGCCCGTGCTGCTGACGCCTTGGGCGTGGACCTGATCCAGCAAACTGAAGTGATCGGCTTTCGCAAGGAAAACGGTGTGGTCATCGGCGTTGAAACCAACAAAGGTTTCATCGGCGCCAAACGTGTTGGCGTGGTCACCGCCGGTAACTCCGGGCACATGGCCAAGCTCGCCGGTTTCCGCCTGCCAATCGAATCGCACCCGCTGCAGGCGCTGGTATCCGAACCGCTCAAGCCCATCATCGACAGCGTGATCATGTCTAACGCCGTGCACGGCTACATCAGCCAGTCGGACAAGGGCGACCTGGTGATCGGCGCCGGTATCGATGGCTGGGTCGGCTACGGTCAGCGCGGCTCGTACCCGGTGATCGAGCACACCTTGCAAGCCATCGTCGAAATGTTCCCGATCCTTTCCCGGGTGCGCATGAACCGCCAGTGGGGCGGCATCGTCGATACCACGCCGGATGCTTGCCCGATCATCTCCAAAACCCCGGTGAAGAACATGTTCTTCAACTGTGGCTGGGGCACCGGTGGCTTCAAGGCCACGCCGGGTTCGGGCAACGTTTTCGCCGCCAGTCTGGCCAAGGGCGAAATGCACCCGCTGGCCAAACCCTTTTCCATCGACCGTTTCTACAACGGTGCACTGATCGACGAGCACGGCGCCGCCGCTGTCGCCCACTAACAGGAGAATTTCCCATGTTGCATATCTTCTGTCCCCACTGCGGCGAGCTGCGCTCCGAAGAGGAGTTCCACGCCGCAGGCCAGGCGCATATTCCGCGGCCGCTGGACCCTACCGCCTGCTCCGACGAGGAGTGGGGCACCTACATGTTCTTCCGCGATAACCCACGCGGCTTGCACCACGAGCTGTGGATTCACGCCGCCGGTTGCCGCCAGTACTTCAACGCCACCCGTGACACGGTGACTTACGAAATCCTGGAAACCTATCCAATCGGCGCCAAGCCACAAGTGACCGGTAAAAGCACCAGCCCGCAGTTGGCAGTCAGTGGTCAGGGAGAAAAGGTATGAGCCAGGTCTATCGCCTGTCCAATGGCGGTCGTATCGATCGCAGCAAAGTCTTGAACTTCACCTTCAACGGTCAGACCTACCAGGGCTACGCCGGAGACACCCTGGCCGCCGCCTTGCTGGCCAACGGCGTCGATATTGTCGGGCGCAGCTTCAAGTACTCGCGCCCACGCGGGATCATCGCAGCGGGTTCCGAAGAGCCGAATGCCATCCTGCAGGTCGGTGCCACTGAATCCACTCAAGTACCGAACGTGCGCGCCACTCAGCAGGCTTTGTATGCCGGCCTGGTAGCCTCCAGTGTTAACGGCTGGCCGAGCGTGAATACTGACGTGATGGGCATTCTCGGCAAGGTCGGTGGCAAGCTGATGCCGCCAGGTTTTTACTACAAAACCTTCATGTATCCGCAGTCGTTCTGGATGACCTACGAGAAGTACATCCGTAAAGCGGCCGGCCTCGGGCGTGCACCACTGGAAAATGATCCGGACAGCTACGACTACATGAATCAGCACTGCGACGTGCTGGTAGTCGGCGCCGGGCCAGCGGGCCTTGCCGCAGCACTGGCTGCCGGGCGCAGCGGTGCGCGAGTGATTCTCGCCGATGAGCAGGAAGAATTTGGCGGCAGCCTGTTGGACAGCCGCGAAAGCCTTGATGGCAAACCCGCTGCAGAGTGGGTTGCCGCTGTGGTTGCCGAGCTTCGCGGCATGCGTGAAGTCACCCTGTTGCCACGGGCGACGGTCAACGGCTATCACGACCACAACTTCCTCACCATTCATGAGCGCCTGACCGACCACCTTGGTGATCGCGCGCCGATCGGTACCGTACGCCAGCGCATGCACCGGGTGCGCGCCAAGCGTGTGGTGCTGGCCACCGGTGCCCATGAACGGCCATTGGTGTACGGCAACAACGATGTGCCGGGCAACATGCTGGCCGGCGCAGTCTCTACCTATGTGCGCCGCTACGGTGTAGCACCGGGGCGTAACCTGGTGCTGTCGACCAACAATGACCACGCCTACCGCGTAGCGCTCGACTGGCATGACGCAGGCCTGAAAGTGGTGGCCATTGCTGATGCCCGGCATAACCCGCGTGGCTCGCTGGTGGAAGAGGCGCGGGCCAAAGGCATGCGCATCCTCACCTCCAGCGCGGTGATCGAAACCCGTGGCAGCAAGCATGTCACGGCCGCCCGCGTCGCAGCGATTGACGCCAAAGCACACACTGTCACCAGTCCGGGTGAATGGCTGGACTGCGATCTGGTAGCGTCCTCGGGCGGCTACAGCCCGGTGGTGCACTTGGCTTCGCACCTGGGTGGCAAGCCGGTCTGGCGCGAAGACATCCTCGGTTTTGTACCGGGCGATGCACCGCAAAAACGAGTGTGTGTCGGTGGTATCAACGGTGTGTTCGCACTCGGCGACACCCTGGCAGATGGCTTTGAAGGCGGCGTACGCGCAGCCACCGAAGCCGGTTTCAAAGCGGTAGAAGGCACGCTGCCGAAAGTGCTGGCGCGTCATGAAGAGGCCACCGTGGCACTGTTCCAGGTGCCTCACGACAAAACCACCGCCCGTGCGCCGAAGCAGTTTGTCGATCAACAGAACGACGTTACCGCTGCCGCTATCGAGCTGGCTACGCGTGAAGGTTTTGAGTCGGTCGAGCACGTCAAACGCTACACCGCGCTGGGTTTCGGTACTGACCAAGGCAAGTTGGGCAATATCAACGGCCTGGCCATTGCCGCTCGTTCCATGGGCATCACCATTCCGGAAATGGGCACCACCATGTTCCGTCCCAACTACACGCCGATCACCTTCGGTGCGGTGGCAGGAAGGCACTGTGGTCACCTGTTCGAACCCGTGCGCTTCACTGCCCTGCATGCCTGGCACCTGAAAAACGGCGCCGAATTCGAAGACGTCGGGCAGTGGAAGCGGCCGTGGTACTTCCCGCGCAACGGCGAAGATATTCATGCCGCCGTCGCCCGTGAATGCAAAGCCGTGCGCGACAGCGTCGGCCTGCTCGATGCCTCGACCCTGGGCAAGATCGATATTCAGGGCCCGGATGCACGTGAGTTCCTCAACCGCATCTACACCAACGCCTGGACCAAGCTCGATGTGGGCAAGGCCCGCTACGGCCTGATGTGCAAGGAAGACGGCATGGTCTTCGACGACGGCGTAACTGCCTGTGTCGGCGAAAACCACTTCATCATGACTACCACCACTGGCGGTGCGGCTCGTGTGCTGCAGTGGCTGGAAATCTACCAACAGACCGAGTGGCCAGAGCTGAAGGTGTATTTCACCTCGGTCACCGACCATTGGGCAACGCTGACCTTGTCGGGCCCCAACAGCCGCAAGCTGCTCAGCGAAGTCACCGACATCGACCTGGACAAAGACGCCTTCCCGTTCATGAGCTGGAAGGAAGGCCTGGTGGCGGGTGTGCCGGCGCGGGTGTTCCGTATCTCGTTCACCGGTGAGCTGTCGTACGAAATCAACATCCAGGCCAACTACGCCATGGGTGTGCTGGAGAAGATCGCTGAAGCGGGCAAGCAGTACAACCTGACCCCATATGGCACCGAGACCATGCACGTACTGCGGGCCGAGAAGGGCTTCATCATCGTTGGTCAGGACACTGATGGCTCGATGACCCCGGACGACCTGAACATGGGCTGGTGTGTGGGCCGCACCAAACCGTTCTCGTGGATCGGCTGGCGCGGGATGAACCGTGAAGATTGCGTGCGGGAAAACCGCAAGCAACTGGTGGGGCTCAAACCGGTAGACCCGACCCAGTGGCTGCCAGAAGGCGCGCAACTGGTGTTCGACCCGAAACAACCGATCCCGATGGACATGGTGGGGCACGTGACCTCCAGCTACGCCAGCAACTCCCTGGGTTATTCCTTCGCCATGGCGGTGGTCAAAGGTGGGCTCAAGCGTATGGGCGAGCGGGTTTACTCGCCGCAAGCCGATGGCAGCGTGATCGAAGCAGAGATTTGTTCCTCGGTGTTCTTCGATCCGAAGGGCGAACGGCAGAACGTATAACCCGTGTGGGAACAGGTTGTTTTGCTTGTAGGAGCGGGCTTGCCCCGCGAAGCGGTGTCGACTGCACCGACGCTATCGCGGGGCAAGCCCGCTCCCACAGCAAGCCTTCTCCCACAGCAAGCCCGCTCCTACAGGCAGGGTCCATAGCATTCAAGGCAGGTGTGTAATGAGCACAGTCAACGTTTATCAGCAAAACCCTGGCAACGGTGTCAAAGCCGAGTCGCCACTGCATCACGCCGACTTGCCCAGCCTGGTCGGCAAAGGCCGCAAGAACGCAGGCGTTACCCTGCGTGAACACAAATTCCTCGGTCATCTGACTCTGCGAGGCGATGGTCGTGACCCTGCATTCGCCGGGGGCGTGTTCAAGGCCCTGGGCCTGGAGCTGCCGGTGGCGCTGACCGTGGTGGCCAACGGCGAAATGTCGCTGCAATGGCTGGGCCCGGATGAGTGGTTGCTGATCGTGCCGGGTGGCCAGGAGTTTGCGATCGAGCAAAAACTGCGCGGTGCCCTTGAGGGCCAGCACATTCAGGTGGTCAACGTCAGCGGCGGGCAAACCCTGCTGGAACTGAGCGGCCCGAATGTGCGCGAAGTGCTGATGAAATCCACCAGCTACGATGTACACCCAAACAACTTCCCCGTCGGCAAGGCCGTGGGCACCGTGTTCGCCAAGTCGCAACTGGTGATCCGCCGCACTGGCGAGGAAACCTGGGAGCTGCTGATTCGTCGCAGCTTCTCTGACTACTGGTGGCTGTGGTTACAAGACGCGGCTGCCGAGTATGGTTTGAGCATCGAGGCCTAGGGAGAGCCGCTATGAGCCGAGCACCGGACACCTGGATTCTCACCGCTGATTGTCCGAGCTTGCTCGGTACAGTCGATGTGGTGACGCGTTATCTGTATGAGCAGCATTGCTACGTCACCGAGCACCATTCGTTCGATGACCGCTTGTCCGGGCGTTTCTTCATTCGCGTGGAATTCCGCCAGTCGGATGACTTCGACGAAGCCCGCTTTCGCGCAGGCCTTGCCGAGCGAGGCGAAGCCTTTGGCATGTTGTTCGAACTGACCGCACCCAAGCACCGCCCGAAAGTGGTGATCATGGTGTCCAAAGCCGATCACTGCCTCAACGACCTGCTCTATCGCCAGCGCATCGGGCAATTGAGCATGGACGTTGTGGCGGTGATTTCCAACCACCCGGACCTGGAGCCGCTGGCCCAGTGGCACCGCATTCCCTACTACCACTTCGCCCTCGATCCCCACGACAAACCGGCGCAAGAGCGCAAGGTGCTGCAAGTGATCGAAGAGGCGGGCGCCGAACTGGTCATTCTTGCCCGCTACATGCAAGTGCTGTCGCCAGAGCTGTGCCGCAAACTCGATGGTTGGGCGATCAACATCCATCACTCATTGTTGCCGGGCTTCAAAGGCGCCAAGCCTTATCACCAGGCCTACAACAAGGGCGTCAAATTGGTAGGCGCCACCGCTCACTACATCAACAACGACCTCGATGAAGGGCCGATCATCGCCCAGGGCGTCGAGTCGGTTGACCACAGCCACTACCCTGAAGACCTGATCGCCAAAGGCCGCGATATCGAGTGCCTGACCTTGGCGCGGGCAGTGGGGTATCACATTGAGCGGCGGGTGTTTTTGAATGCTAACAGGACGGTAGTGCTTTGATCGCAGGGCAAGCCCGCTCCCACTGTGGGAGCGGGCTTGCCCCGCGATAAACCCAGAAAATCGCTACATAACAACAAACCTAGCGAGGTAAAAGCATGTCTGGTAATCGTGGTGTGGTGTATCTCGGCGCAGGCAAGGTCGAGGTGCAAAAAATTGACTACCCGAAAATGCAGGACCCACGAGGCAAGAAAATCGAGCACGGGGTGATCCTCAGGGTGGTTTCCACCAACATCTGCGGCTCTGACCAGCACATGGTCCGCGGCCGTACCACGGCCCAGGTTGGCCTGGTACTGGGCCACGAAATCACCGGCGAGGTGATCGAGAAGGGCCGTGACGTGGAAAACCTGCAGATCGGTGATCTGGTCTCGGTGCCGTTCAACGTCGCCTGTGGCCGCTGCCGCTCCTGCAAGGAACAACACACCGGGGTGTGCCTGACCGTTAACCCGGCGCGTGCCGGTGGCGCTTACGGTTATGTCGACATGGGCGACTGGACCGGTGGCCAGGCCGAATACGTGCTAGTGCCTTACGCTGATTTCAACCTGCTGAAACTGCCCAACCGCGACAAGGCCATGGAGAAAATCCGCGACCTGACCTGCCTCTCCGACATCCTGCCTACCGGTTATCACGGCGCAGTAACCGCCGGTGTCGGCCCGGGTAGTTCGGTGTACATCGCAGGCGCCGGCCCGGTCGGCCTGGCTGCCGCTGCATCGGCGCGTCTGCTGGGCGCTGCGGTGGTGATCGTCGGTGATGTAAACCCGGTGCGCCTGGCCCACGCCAAAGCCCAGGGTTTTGAAATTGCCGACCTGTCCCAAGACACCCCGCTGCACGAGCAGATCGCCAACCTGCTGGGTGAGCCTGAGGTTGATTGCGCTGTCGATGCCGTGGGCTTTGAAGCGCGTGGTCACGGCCATGCCGGGGCCAAACATGAAGCGCCTGCCACCGTGCTCAACTCACTGATGGGCGTAGTGCGTGTGGCGGGCAAGATCGGTATTCCTGGCCTGTACGTCACTGAAGATCCGGGCGCGGTCGATGCGGCAGCGAAGATTGGCAGCCTGAGCATCCGTTTTGGCCTGGGCTGGGCCAAATCGCACAGCTTCCATACCGGACAAACCCCGGTGATGAAGTACAACCGCCAGCTGATGCAGGCAATCATGTGGGACCGCATCAACATTGCTGAAGTGGTGGGTGTACAGGTAATCAGTTTGGATCAGGCGCCTGAAGGGTATGGCGAGTTTGATGCAGGGGTGCCGAAGAAGTTTGTGATTGATCCGCATAAGCTGTTCAGCGCCGCTTGAAGCCATCGCGGGGCAAGCCCGCTCCCACGGTGGGAGCGGGCTTGCCCCGCGATATTTTCACAGCCACACCGCATCCCAATGCGGATAATCCCCCAGCTTTTTCACCAGCCCAGCCCTCAATGGATTAGCCACCACATAGCGCGCCACGCGACGCACATTCTCTTCGCGGCGCAGTGCATGGTCGTGGTAGCCGGGCTGCCACAGCTTGCCCTGCAGCGCCCCCATCTTGTACAGCGCGCATCGGCTGCGGGATTTGAAGCGGCTCATCAGGCAGGCCAGAGAACCGTGTTGTAGTTCGATCAGCCAATGAATGTGATCGGGCATTACCACCCAAGCCAATGTGCGTGCAGCGCCCTCGAGTTGTGCCTGGTGGAACTGTGTCGGGATACAGCGAGCGGCCTGAAAATCATTGAAATAGGGAATGCGATTACGAGTGACGCTGGTGAGCAGATAGAGCCGGCCAGGCTCGGAAAACCGGCCTCGACGCAGGCGATGGGAAGCGGGACTGTCCATGTCGTATTTCCTTGAGAGGTGAATGCTCAAGGTAGAAGCCCTGCACTGTAACCAGCACCTTGGATTGGATCTCAATATTACCGGCGCCCGTCTGTGGGAGCGGGCTTGCCCCGCGATGCGGTGTGTCAGGCGCGTCGTATCGCGGGGCAAGCCCGCTCCCACCGGGTGTGCTTCGGGATGTTTCTTGGCTGGCCAATTTCCGTCCTAGGAAATACCCTACGCAGTCTGTCGATGTCCCAATACTTGCCCCGGGAAACCAGTCCTTCTAGGCTCCTCGGGTCGCTGTCAGTTCAGCGATCGGGTGTGGAAACCCGAACAACGTATTGTGGACGCAGCTGTTATGGCAGCTGTGCGCGGGAGGCCTTTGGCCTGCCGGGTTTTCCACATGCCCTGGTTTTCCACCCCGCGTACAGCTGTCACCATTCGTGTGGAAACGAACAGGTGAAGCTCAACTTGTATGTGGAGTTTCTATGAAAAAGATCGTCCCCGATCCACCCCCTTCGCTTTACGCCACTCTCGAAAAACCCTTCGGCGACTGCCCAGCCGGTCACCCGCAACTGTTTGCAGTAAACGCTGGAATTGCCCCGCATGACGCGTTGGTGCATATCTCGCTGTACCTGCGCTGCGCCTACGACACCGCGCACAAATCTTTCGAAGGTATCGACGAGTCAGCCAAGGGCTTTCTATGGTCCACGCTGCATTCGGTCGAGATGGCCAAGGGCTTGGTCGAAGCCTTGCTTGATGCCCTGGAAACCCGTGAACTGAGCCCACTCTAGTCTGTGGGAGCGGGCTTGCCCCGCGATGCGATTTGTCTGAAAGAATGCGATCGCGGGGCAAGCCCGCTCCTACCGGGGGACATGGAACATTCTTCTGAACCAGCAGTCCAACCCTCGTTTCCCCCCGCCTTTACGGCTGACGAGGTCTATTCATGAAACGTTTTGCGCTGGTCACCCTGATGACCCTGGCCGCTGGGTCAGTGTTTGCCTTCAACCTCAACGACGCAGCCAACGCCGTTTCCGCCATCCAAGGCAACAAGGACGGGGCCGTCGTGCAGGCGCCAGCCGCGTCGGCGAATTTGCTCAACACCCTCGGCACTGAGCTGAAAATCACCCCTGAACAAGCCATCGGCGGCACTGGCGCTTTGCTGGGGCTGGCCCGTAATCAGCTGAGCAGCACCGACTACGAGCAATTAAGCAAAGCCGTGCCGGGCATCGACATGCTCTCTGGCGAGAACGCCTTGGGCGCTTTGAGCGGCTTGGGTCAGCTGCTGGGCAAGAGCGACAACGCTTCAGCCTTGAGCAATGCCCTGGGCGATAACGTCAAGAACGCCACCGACCTGAACAACGCCTTCAGTGCGTTGGGCATGGACACCGGCATGATCGGCCAGTTTGCCCCGCTGATTTTGCAGTACCTCGGTCAGCAGGGCGTTGCCGGTTCGTTGTTGCAGAACTTGAGTAGCTTGTGGATTACACCGGCGACTGTGCCGTCGGTGTAATGACGTTCAAGCCGCTTCTGAGAAGTTGACCGTGCGCACCGAGCGGCGGAAGCCGCCGGTCAGCACCATCAGGTAGGCCAGCCCCAGGCCGAACCAGCTCAGGCCAATGGTCAGAGTCAGGGTCGACAGGCTGGTCCACAGCCACAAGGTCAGGCACATGCCCACCAGCGGGATCAGGCCATAACGCAGCAGCCCGGCCAGGTTGCGATGGCCGGTGTCGCTGATCAGGTGGGTGCGGATCACCGCCAGGTTCACCGCCGAGAAGGCTACCAGCGCGCCGAAACTGATCAGCGATGCCAGGGTGGTCAGGTCGATCACCAGCGCCAACAGCGAAAACGCCGAGACCACCAGTGTTGCAACAACCGGAGTGCCGAAGCGTGGCGAGAGGGTGGCGAACCAGCGCTGCGGCAAGACTTTGTCGCGGCCCATGGTGTAGAGAATGCGTGACACCGCCGCTTGCGAAGCCAAGGCCGAACCCAGGCTGCCAGCCACGTAGGCTGCGGTAAAGAAGTTGGCCAGGAACTGCCCGCCCGCCTTGAGCATGACTTCGTTGGCTGCCGCATCGGTATTGGCAAAGTGACTGCCCGGCATCACCAACTGGCTGACCCATGCCAGTAAGGTAAACAGCAGGCCCGCACCCAGGGTGGTGAGGATGATTGCCCGCGGCACGTTCCGTTCTGGATCTTTGGCTTCCTCTGCCAGGGTTGATACTGCGTCGAAGCCCAGAAACGACAGGCACAGCACCGCGGCGCCTGCCATTAACGCGCCGAAGCCTGGTTGGGTACCATCACCCAGCAAAGGCGAAAGCAGGTTGACCGGCTCTGCGCCACTCAGGGTTTTCACCGACAGCGCGACGAATACGCCGATGAAGATGATCTGCGCACCGACAATCAAGTTGCTGGCCTTGGCCACCGAGTGAATGCCGAGCACGTTGAGTACAGTCACCAGGGTGATTGAGCCCAGAACCAGGCTCCAGACCGGAATGCTGGGGAAGGCGATGTTCAGGAACAGGCCGATCAGCAGGTAGTTGATCATCGGCAAGAACAGGTAGTCGAGCAGCAGCGACCAGCCGGCCAGAAAGCCGACACCCGGCCCGAACGCCAGGTTGGTGTAGGAATAGGCAGAGCCGGCAACCGGGAAGCGGCGCACCATGAAACTGTAGGAGGCTGCGGTGAACAGCATGGCCAGCAAGGTGACCAGATAGGCGCCGGCGGTGCGGCCACCCGTGAGTTCGGTGACGATGCCGTAGGTGGTGAAGATGGTCAGCGGAACCATGTACACCAGGCCGAAGAACACCAAGGCAGGAAGGCCGAGGACGCGGCGCAGTTGAGCGGAGTCTGCCTGGGCAGTATTGCTGGATGGGTTGGCCATTTATCGATCCTGGCTTTTTTGTAATTGTTTGTTGATCGATTTTTATCCAGTTAAACCGCCAATAGCAAAGAAGATTCCCTTATTTTGATTATTAATGAAGGTTTTAATTAGCTCTTGTGGGAGCGGGCTTGCCCCGCGATACGATGTGGCTGACAGACCGCTATCGCGGGGCAAGCCCGCTCCTACAGGTTGCGCAAAGCCTCTATGCGCTGATCTTTCTCATGCCACAGCTGGTTGACCCAGTCCTGCACCGCCTGACGCACAACCGGGTCACTCTCGTAATCACCGCTCCACAGCGCCGGGTCCAGCTCGCGTACTTGAATATCGATAATCACCTTCGGCACTGCGCCACTCAGCAGATCCCAGAATCCCGGGGCTTTGTCGCCGGGATAAACAATGGTGACATCCAGCAGAGCATCAAGCTGCTCACCCAGCGCTGCCAGCACAAACGCCACGCCGCCAGCCTTGGGTTTAAGCAGGTGCTTGAACGGTGATTGCTGGGCTATACGCTTGGCTTCGCTGAAGCGCGTGCCTTCCAGGTAGTTGACCACAGTAACCGGCTGACGCTTGAACAGCTCGCAGGCCGCTTTGGTGATTTCCAGATCCTGACCTTTGAGTTCTGGATGTTTATCGAGAAAGGCTTTGCTGTAGCGCTTCATGAACGGGTAATCCAGCGCCCACCAGGCCAGGCCCAGCAACGGCACCCAGATCAGCTCTTTTTTCAGGAAGAACTTGAAGAACGGAATGCGCCGGTTGAGTGCCTGGATCAGCGCTGGGATATCGACCCAGCTCTGATGGTTGCTGATTGCCAGGTAGGAGGTGTCCAGGCGCAGGTTTTCTGCGCCGCGTACCTCCCATACGGTGGGGATGCAAAAGCGGAAAATCAGTTTGTCGATTTCGGACCAGGTTTCGGCGATCCACATTACCGCCCATGAGGCGTAGTCACGGTAGCGGCCTGGCAAAACCAGCTTGAGCAGGGCAAAGACCAGCAAGGGGCCGATCAGGACCAGGGTGTTGAGCAGCAACAGCAAGGTCACAAGAATGCCCGTCAGTAAGCGGCGCATAAGAAAACTCTTAAATTCAAGTAAACGGTCGGCAATGATAAGCAGCCTGCGAGCGGACGCCAAATGCTCCGGTCTGCCAATACCGGACAAATGTTTCACATTGTGTTGAATAAGCTGTTAACGCGAACCTATCCTGCTGGCGCAGTCTAAACACTGTCTTTTCTCAAGGAAGCGCAACCTGTGAAATCTGTACTTGCCCTGCTGTCACTGCTGGCCCTTCCGGTGATGGCTGCCGAGCCGACCCTGTATGGCCGTTACGAATACATCACCTTGCCGGAATTTGGCGGTGAAACCCTCAAGGCGAAAATGGACACCGGTGCCCTGACTGCTTCGTTGTCGGCCAAAGACATCGAGCTGTTCACCCGTGACGGTGAAGAGTGGGTGCGTTTCCGTCTGGCGACCAAAGAGTTTGACGGCAAGGTTTACGAGCACAAGCTGGCGCGCATCAGCAAAATCAAGAACCGCGCCGATGAAGACGAAGATGGCGAAGGCGCGGATATCAGCAAGCGCCCGGTGGTTGATCTGGAACTGTGCCTGGGCGACGTCAAGCGCACGGTCGAGGTTAACCTGACTGACCGCAGCAGCTTCAATTACCCGCTGCTGATTGGCGCCAAGGCCCTGCGCGAGTTCAAGGCGGCGGTGAACCCGGCGCGGCGCTTTACCGCGGGCAAGCCTGAGTGTGAGTGAAAGCTTCAAGTTTTAAGCGGTAAGCGGCAAGATAAAGCGGTTTTGTGAACGTCACCGAATCTGCTTCTTCTTGAAGCTTACAGCTTGAGGCTTGCAGCTGCCCCTATGCCCCACATACTCATTGTCGAAGACGAAGCAGCCATAGCCGATACCCTGATTTTTGCCTTGCAGGGCGATGGTCACAGCACTGAGTGGGTGACGCTGGGGAACGCGGCAGTGGAGCAACAACGTCAGCGCCCCGCTGATTTGATCATTCTCGATATCGGCCTGCCGGATATCAGCGGCTTTGAAGCCTGCCGGCAACTGCGGCGTTTCACAGAGGTGCCGGTGATGTTCTTGAGTGCCCGCGACGGTGAAATCGATCGGGTGGTGGGCCTGGAAATCGGCGCTGACGACTACGTGGTCAAACCCTTCAGCCCTCGGGAAGTTGCGGCGCGGGTGCGGGCCATTCTCAAGCGGATGGCGCCACGTGCCGAGCCTGTCAGTAATGTGCCTGGGCTGTTTGTGGTTGATACCTTGCGTATGCTGATCAGCTATCGCGGCCAGCCTCTGAGCCTGACCCGTCATGAGTTTCGTTTGTTGCAGAGCCTGCTGGAGCAGCCGGAGCGGGTGTTGAGCCGTGAACAATTGCTCGACGCCGTCGGGGTGGCGGCTGATGCCGGGTATGAGCGCAGCATCGACAGCCACATCAAGAGCCTGCGTGCCAAGTTGCGCGCAGTCGCCGCCGACGCCGAGCCGATCCAGACTCACCGTGGCCTGGGATACAGCTACAGCCCGAGCCACAGCTGATGCGCCTGGGTATCAGGATCTTCCTGGTTTACTTCCTGTTTGTCGGGCTGACCGGGTATTTCATTCTCAGTAGCGTGCGTGAAGAAATCCGCCCAGGGGTGCGCCAATCCACCGAAGAAACCCTGGTAGACACCGCCAACCTGCTCGCCGAGTTGCTGCATGACGACGTCAAGGCCGGTACGCTCGGCCAGAGCCGTTTGCCGCAACTGCTGCGGGCGTATGGTCAGCGTCAGCCGCGTGCCGATATCTGGGGGCTGTCGAAGAATCAGGTCAATCACCGTATTTATGTCACCGATGCCAAGGGCATGGTGTTGCTCGATTCCACTGGTGCGGCGGTGGGGCAGGACTACTCGCGTTGGAACGACGTCTACCTGACATTGCGTGGTGAATACGGTGCGCGCTCGACCCGCAGCGATCCGGATGACCCTGAGTCGTCGGTGATGCACGTGGCGGCGCCGATTCTGGATGACGGCAAGATCATCGGCGTGGTGACCGTGGCCAAGCCGAACAAGTCGCTGCAGCCTTACATTGACCGCTCCGAGCAGCGTTTGATGTACCTGGGGCTGGGGTTGATCGGCCTGGGGCTGTTGGTAGGGGCGGCGTTGTCTTGGTGGCTGGCGCGTTCGTTGCGGCGCCTGACACATTACGCCCAGGCAGTCAGCGAAGGTGAACGCACGGCATTGCCGCATTATCGCGGTGGTGAACTGGGGCAATTGGCAGCAGCGGTGGAGCGTATGCGCACGCAGCTCGATGGCAAGGACTATGTCGAACGTTATGTGCATACCCTGACCCACGAGCTGAAAAGCCCGCTGGCGGCGATTCGTGGGGCCTCAGAGCTGCTTCAGGAGCCGATGCCGGACGCGCAGCGCCAGCGCTTTGCCGACAACATCGAGCGTGAGAGCGCCCGCATGCAGCAATTGATCGAGCGCTTGCTCAATCTGGCCCAGGTCGAACAACTGCAAGCGCTGGAGGAACAACAACAGGTGTCGTTGGCCGCGATGGTTGATGAGCTGTTGCTGGCGCAGAGTGTCCGTATCGAAAGCAATGGTTTGCAGGTACGTCAGCGCATTCCGGCCAGCACCCGACTGCTGTGTGAACCGTTCCTCATGCGCCAGGCCATTGCCAACCTGCTCGACAATGCCCTTGATTTCACCCCGGCCGGTGGGCTGCTGTTGTTTGAGTTGGAGAAGCAGGGCACCCGTGTGGCCCTGAGCCTGTTCAACCAAGGCGAGGCGATCCCCGACTATGCCCTGGGGCGCCTGAGCGAGCGGTTCTACTCGTTGCCGCGCCCCGTGAGTGGGCGCAAGAGCACCGGGCTGGGGTTGAACTTTGTCGAAGAAGTCATGCAGCTACACGGTGGTTCGCTGGAAGTGACCAACGTGGAAGACGGCGTGCGTGTGCGCCTGTGGTTGCCGGCCAAGCGGCTGGATTGAAACTTCACACACTCTGCACACAAGCTCCACATAGCTCCTTAATGGCACCATGTTGATTGCTCAGACTCTGCGTATCGAAACCGGAGTCTGTCTCATGAACCGAACCTTGAGTATCAAACTGGGCACCATAGCCCTGCTGATTATCCTGCTGTTGATTCCGCTGCTGATGATCAGCGGCCTGATTGGCGAGCGGCAGGAGCAGCGTGACAGTGTTGTACAGGACATTGCCCAGAGCGCGAGTTTCGCCCAGCAGATCAGCGGCCCGATGCTGGTGGTGCCGTACCGCAAGACCGAGCGGCGGTGGAAAACCGAAGACGGCCATACCTTCAAAGAGACCCAACAGGTCAACGGCCACCTGTACTTTCTGCCAGAAACCTTCGAGCTGAAATCGGGCATCAGCACTGAGTTGCGCTCGCGCGGGATTTACCAGACGCGTCTGTTCCATGCCGACAACCACATCAGCGGCCAATTCAAAGTGCCGGCCAACTGGGGCATTAGCGCAAACCTCGAAGACTATCAGTTTGAGCCGGCCTTTCTGGTGGTGGGCATCAGTGATATTCGCGGTATCGAAAAGAGCTTGCAGTTGCAGTTCAACGACCAGCGTCTGGATTTTCAGCCGGGAACCCGCCTGGGCTGGTTCGGCGGCGGTGTGCATGTTGTGTTGAACAGCCTCGATGGCAAGGCGCCAACCCAGTTCAATTACGCTTTTGACCTCAGCCTGCAGGGCACTGGCCAGTTGCATGTGCTGCCCGTGGGCCGCAGCAGCAGTGTCAGCATGGCCGCCAACTGGCCGCACCCAAGCTTTATCGGTAATTACCTGCCTGCTAGCCGCAAGGTCGATGCGGGTGGCTTTTCGGCGAACTGGCAGACCACGTTCTTTTCCACCAACCTGGAAGACGCCTTGCGCCAGTGTGTCGGTAATGAAGGTTGTGAAGATTTTCGCAGCCGCGCCTTCGGTGTGAGCTTTATCGATCCGGTGGACCAGTACCTCAAGAGTGAGCGGGCGATCAAATATGCCCTACTGTTCATTGCCCTGACCTTTGCCGGATTCTTTCTGTTCGAAGTGCTCAAGAACCTCAGCGTGCACCCGATCCAATACGCCTTGGTGGGGGTAGCGCTGGCGTTTTTCTACCTGCTGTTGTTGTCGTTGTCTGAGCACCTGGGCTTCGGCCTGGCCTACTTGCTGTCCGCTGCGGGCTGTGTGCTGCTGATTGGTTTCTATCTGTGCCATGTGCTGCACAGCCTGCCACGGGCGATGGGTTTTGCCCTGGGGCTGGCAGTGCTCTACGGCATGCTTTACGGGCTGCTCAGCGCTGAAGACTATGCCTTGCTGATGGGCTCGCTGCTGCTGTTCGGGCTGTTGGGCGTGTTCATGGTTCTGACGCGGCGGCTGGACTGGTACAGCGTGGGTCAGGGGAAACTGCAATGAGCGGGTTACGTGAAGAGCGGCGAGTGGGGGCAGTGTTGGCCAAGCGGATTGAGCGGTGGCTCATTCGCGGGGCAAGCCCGCTCCCACAGCGCTCGGTGGGAGCGGGCTTGCCCCGCGAAACGAACACTCAGGCTGGAGGCGCTGTAGCCAGCATCGAAGCCCGCTGGCTGACCTGGGCATACCACGCCGCCAGCTTCGGCTGCTGCTCACGCCAGCCGAAGTCCGGCATGCGCAGATCGAGGTAACCCAACGCACAGGCCACACCAATAGCGGCGATGTCGAACACGGAACTCAGCTCGGCCATGTGCTCCTGTTCGAAGTTGGCCAGCCCACGACGGATCTTGCCCTGCTGCGCTTCGACCCAGGCATCCCAACGCTTGTCCTCTGGGCGCAGGAAGGTCTCGTAACGGGTCAGCACGGCAGCATCCATGATCGCATCGGCCAGCGAGGCGAGGGTCAGGCGATGCCAGCGTGACCAGCCTTCCTTGGCAATCAGTGGAACACCGACATGCTGCTGGTCGAGGTACTCGCAGATCACCCGGCTGTCGTGCAGCACGTTGCCGTCAGCCAGGCGCAACGCCGGAAGCTTGCCAGCCGGGTTGCCCTGGTTGAGTTCATCAACCGGATTGATCGGCGTCAGGTTGACCGTGTGCAGGGCAACGCGGTCGAGTTGCCCGGTCTCGTGCAGCACCACCATGACCTTACGCACGAAGGGCGAGGCGGGAGAGTGGAACAGGGTCATGCTTGGTGCTGACATGTCGAACCCTCAGTTGCCTTGCAGGCTTGGTGGCAAGCACACGCCGGTACCGCCGATACCGCAGTAGCCATCGGGATTTTTGGCCAGGTATTGTTGGTGGTAGGCCTCGGCGAAGTAGACAGTCGGTGCCTGGTCGATTTCGGTGGTGATTTCGCCAAAGCCGGCCTTGCTCAGTTCTGCCTGGAAGGCTGCCTTGCTGGCATTGGCTTCTTCCAGCTGCTCAGGGGTGGTGCAGTAGATCGCCGAGCGGTACTGGGTGCCGACGTCGTTGCCCTGGCGCATACCCTGAGTAGGGTTGTGCAGTTCCCAGAACATCGCCAGCAGATCGCGGTAGCTGACCTTGTCCTGGTCGTATACCACCAGCACCACTTCGGTGTGGCCGGTCAGGCCCGAGCAGACTTCTTCGTAGGTGGGGTTAGGGGTAAAGCCGCCGGCATAGCCCACAACGGTGCTGACCACGCCTTCACGCTGCCAGAAGCGGCGCTCAGCGCCCCAGAAGCAACCCAGGCCGAAGATGGCAAAGCCGACGTTCTCGAAGAAGGGCCCCAGCAGAGGCGTTTCTTTGAAAACGTAGTGATACTCCGGCAGGGTCATCGGGGTTTCGCGGCCAGGCAGAGCCTGTTCCGCAGTCGGCAGCACGTTTTTGTTCACCAGAATTTCTGAACGCAGGACCATGGCTGTTCCTCTGTTTTCAGGTCGATAGGGGGCGTCCCTTTCGCGGGGCAAGCCCGCTCCTACTGGTGGGAGCGGGCTTGCCCCGCGAAAGGGTGCCTTGGATGAACACTATATTGCCCTGCTGTCAGGCCATCGGTCCACGAGGATAACGCTTGAGTTTGTTGACCAGCTCAGCCCCCGGAATAGGCTTGTCGAACAAGTAGCCCTGACCGACGTCGCAGCGGTGACGTCGCAGAAAGGCCAGCTGTTCGGCTGTCTCGATACCTTCGGCAACCACTTTGAGCTTCAAGTTGTGCGCCATGGCCACCACCGCAGAGGTGATTTCCATGTCGTCCTGGTTGGCGGGAATTTCGTGAATGAAGCTGCGGTCGATCTTGATGATGTCGATCGGAAACTTCTTCAAGTAGCTGAGCGAGGAGTAACCAGTGCCGAAGTCATCCATGGCCAGGGTCAGGCCCAGTTGCTTGAGCTGGTCGAGCTGGCGGTGGGTGTCTTCGGTGGCTTCCAGCAGCAGGCCTTCGGTCAGCTCCAGTTCGAGCAGGTGCGGCGGCAGGGCCTCTTCTTGGAGGATGTTGCCGATCGAGGCCACAAGGTCAGGGTCGGAGAACTGCTTAGGCGACAAGTTGATCGCCACTTGCAGGTTGCCCAGCCCTTCGGTGCGCAGGCGCTGGCTCATGCGGCAGGCCTGGCGGGCGATCCATTTGCCAATCGGAATGATCAGCCCGGTTTCTTCGGCCACGCTGATGAACTGGTCTGGGCGGATCATGCCCTTCTCGGGGTGGTTCCAGCGCAGCAGCGCTTCCAGGCCCAGCAGGCGACCGCTGCGCAGGCACAGCTTGGGCTGGTAGAACACATCCAGTTCGTTCTGGGCCAAGGCGCGGCGCAGGTTGTTCTCAACGAACAGCTTGTAGCTGGCCTCGGCATTCAGAGCTTCGGTGAACACCTGGGCCTGATGTTTGCCGTTGGCTTTGGCTTTGTGCAATGCCAGGCCGGCGTTCTTCATCAGGGTTTGCGGGTCGCGGCCATGCAGCGGCGCGCAGGCCAGGCCCACGGAGCCGGTAACGTTGATCAGCTGGTTGTCGACGAACAGCGGTTTGTCGAGGGTTCTGAGTAGTTGCTGGGCGATCTGCTGGCCGCTGTTGAGGTCGGTGTCTTCCAGCAGCACCGCGAATTCGTTACTGGCAAAGCGCGCCAGGCTGCCACCGACACTGAGGCTATTGCGCAGGCGCCGGGCCAGGCTGATCAGCAGTTTGTCACCGGTTTGGTGGCCGAGGCTGTCGTTGATCCGCTTGAAGTTGTCGATATCGACCAGCAGCAGGCAGATGGGGCTGTCGCTGTCGCGGGCGAAGCGCTCGTCGAGGTTGCGGATGAACGCCGGGCGATTGCCCAGGCTGGTCAGGTTGTCGGTATAGGCCAGACGTTCGATGCGCTGCTGGGCCAGCTTGCTCTGGGTGATGTCTTCGTAGATGCCGATGTAATGGGTCAGTTCGCGGTTGTCGCCGTAGACCTTGGAAATCGACAGCTGCCCCCAGTAAGGCTCGAGGTTTTTGCGTCGGCTTTTGAATTCGCCCTGCCAGCTGTTGCTCACATCGAAGTCTGAAGGCCCGTCGAACAACAGCTCGTTGAGATTTTCCAGGGCCGGTAGCTCCGAGAGCCGGTGGCCGTGAACTTCTTCGGTACTGTACTGAGTAATGGCGGTGAAGCTTGGGTTGACGTACTCGACCACCCCATCGCGGTTGACCAGCAAAAAGGCGTTGGCGCTTTGCTCGACGGCCCGCTGGAACAGGTGCAGCGCGTTAGTGGCGGTGCGCCGGTTGTGATTGTTGATGACCTGGGCGAACTGATCGGCCAGCTCACCGGCAAAGGCGATTTCGTCGGTTTGCCAGGCGCGGGTGGAACCTGTGTGTTCCAGGCAGAGCACGCCGACCACCTGACCATCGATGCGGATACTGGCATCGAGCATGGCGTTGATGTCACGCGCGCGCAGGCTTTCGGCCATTTCGCGAGTGCGCGGGTCGTGGTTGGCGTTGTGGGCATCGATGGCACGGCTGGTGTGCAAGGCATCGAGGTAGTCGGGAAAGCAGCTGGCGTCGATGGGGTCGGGCAGCCGGTGTTCCTGGGCCTCGCGGTAGTACGCGGAAATTGGCTCCAGACGTTGCCCTTCCAGGTACCAGATGCTCGCACAGTCGATCTTGTAGATTTCACAGGCGCTGCGGGTGATCAGTTCAGCGGCTTCCAGCAGAGAGTTGCTGGCGCTGTAGCGGTGGCGGGCCAGGTGCAGGATCAGCTCCTGCTGGGCACGCACGCGCTCAAGGTGTTCGAGCTGCTCTTGCTGGGCCTGCTGGTTCAGTTGCAAGGCAATCTGCAGGCGGTTGTTACGGGTTTCCAGCTCGACGGCACTGAGGCTTGGCACATCGCCGGGTTGGGCGTCGATCACCATCAGGTAACCGCGTAACAGTTGGCGGTTGTGCTGTTTGTAGGCCTCACCCAATTCCAGCAGTTGCAACGGCCCCTGTGCAGTGTGCAGGGTGTAGCGCACCAGGTAGTGTGGGCGCTGGCTCAATTGCAGCTGGATGGTGTCATGCAGTTTGTAGCGCGCCTCAGGTTCCATCAGGCTGGCATAGGGCGAGCCGACCAGGGCGCATAGTTCGACTGCGGCCAAACCGAATTGGCGTTCGCAGGCGGGGTCGAGGTAGAGCAGCGCCCAGCTGGCTTCATTCAGCCGTTCGAAACGCAGCATGCCGAGCCGCGAAGGCACGGGCAACTGCGTGACGACCTCGGCCGCCATACGGCTGGCGGCATCGGGTTGGCTTTTCATGGAGAGCTCGCTTCAAGAGGGCTGTTCGCGAAGGTAGCGCAATCTGCTACTCGACGTTTTCGCAAGGTTGCATCATGCAGCGGAGGCTGACAAGCCTGCACACACTGTGTCGGCATATAAGCGCAAACCTTAAACCGGTGGGAGCGGGCTTGCCCCGCGATTGCGATACAACTGACACGCCGCAATCGCGGGGCAAGCCCGCTCCCACAGGTGGTGCAAGACA
>NZ_SMOK01000028.1 GCF_004353925.1 Pseudomonas sp. H9
CATGGTCGGGCCGCCGATGTCGATGTTCTCGATGGCCGTCGGCAGGTCGCAGCCCGGCTTGGAGATGGTGGCTTCGAACGGGTACAGGTTGACGGCGACCAGGTCGATCGGCTTGATGCCGTGTTCGGCCATGATGGCGTCATCGGTGCCACGACGGCCCAGGATGCCACCGTGGATTTTCGGGTGCAGGGTTTTTACCCGGCCGTCCATCATTTCGGCAAAACCGGTGTAATCGGCAACTTCCACCGCGGCGACGCCGTTGTCCTGGAGCAGCTTGAAGGTACCGCCGGTGGACAGGATCTCGACGCCGAGCTGTTGCAGCTCACGGGCGAATTCAAGGATCCCGGTCTTGTCGGAAACACTGATCAAGGCGCGGCGGATCGGCAGGCGGGTAGTCTGGTCGGTCATTTCAGATTCCATAACGCGGTGGAGTCAGCAAAAAAGGCGACCTCATCGAATGGGAGCCGCCTTTTCTGGTTTGGATGCTTGCTTACAACAAATCGTACTGCTTCAGCTTTTTGCGCAAGGTGCCACGGTTGAGCCCGAGCAGCTCGCTGGCTTTGGTCTGGTTGCCCTTGACGTAATTCATCACGCTTTCGAGCAACGGCGCTTCGACTTCCGAGAGCACCAGGTTGTACACGTCCGTGACGGCCGCGCCCTCGAGATGGGCGAAATAGTTGTGCAGCGCCTTTTCCACACTGCCGCGAAGGGTCTGACCTTCCTCGCTCGGTGTATTCAGGTGCTGTTTCAGGTTGACGTTGTCGCTCACGGGCGTTGTTCCACTCACTAAAGTCTCGGTCATCATCGTCATGCGGCCACCCCTTGTCCGTCCTCTGTCTCAAGGCTCTGTTCACGATCGCGGAAAAAACCGCGAACGTTGGCGCACTGCGCTTGCGTATCTTCCAATCGATTGAACTGGGCGCGAAACTCCTTGGCGCCCGGAAGCGTTGCCAGGTACCAGCCGACGTGCTTACGGGCGATGCGTACGCCCATCACATCGCCATAAAAGGCGTGTAGCGCGGCCAGGTGCTCCAGCAGAATGCTTTCCACTTCTTGCAACTGTGGCGCCGGCAAGCTTTCGCCGGTGCGCAGGTAATGCTCGATCTCGCGAAAGATCCATGGCCGCCCTTGGGCAGCCCGGCCAATCAGCAAGCCGTCGGCTCCGGTCGCCTGAAGCACGGCCCGAGCCTTTTCTGGCGAAGTGATATCGCCGTTGGCGAAAACCGGGATCGACACCGCCTGCTTGATTGCCGCGATGGTGTCGTACTCGGCGTCGCCGGTGTAAAGGTCGGCACGGGTGCGTCCATGTACCGCCAATGCCTGGATCCCGGCCTGCTCGGCAATCTTTGCCACCGTCAGGCCGTTCTTGTTCGCCCTGTCCCATCCTGTGCGGATTTTCAGCGTGACGGGTACATCCACGGCGGCTACTACCGCGTGGAGGATCTCGCTGACCAAGGCTTCATCTTTCAATAAAGCAGAGCCTGCAGCTTTGTTGCAGACTTTTTTTGCCGGGCAGCCCATGTTGATGTCGATGATCTGCGCGCCGGCCTCGACGTTAGCGCGGGCCGCCGCTGCCAGCATTTGTGCATCACCACCGGCGATCTGGACCGAGCGTGGCTCGGGATCACCTTCGTGGATCATGCGCAAGCGCGACTTGCGGCTGTTCCACAGGCTCATGTCGCTGCTGACCATTTCCGACACCACCAGGCCAGCACCCATTCGTCGACATAGCTGACGAAAAGGTTGGTCCGTGACCCCGGCCATCGGGGCGAGGATCAGGTTGTTCTGCAGTGTGTAAGAGCCGATGCGTACCGCCGACATAGGTGTTCCCTGTTGTGGGGCCGGATCATTAGAGTTCGAAAAAGGGTGGGCATGATACCCGCTCTCGGTGACCGGATAAAGATAGATTTGGATAAAATCTGAACAACTGCGGCGTTAGGCCGCGAAGTTTTAAGCTGCAGGCTCAAGCCGCAAGTAGAGGCAGATCGGTTTACGGTCGACTTTTTCTTGTGGCTTGAAGCTTGCCGCTTGTAGCTGTTCAGCTCATTCCGGTGAGCGGAATGACAGGCTGTAATTGACTGCCTTCGGGCCTGGGTCGAGGATGTCCAGGGCGATGTGGATCGGCACCTGGCTGGGCATTTCGCCTTTGCCGGCCAGTTCGCCGCTGAGGTACTCGGCGGGTTTGAAGCGGCGGCTGGCGATCAGTTGACCGTTAAGGTCGGCAAAGCGCAGTTCCAGCAGCGGGAACGGCTGGGTGAACGGCGCGCGGTTGTAGATGATGGCATCGACGATCAATGCGCCGTTGAAGTCCGGGTGGCTGCGAACCACCAGATTGCTGCTTTTGATACGGGCAATGTCGACCCGTGAAGGCACGGTGCAGCCTATTGCCGGGCAGATTTGCTGGAACCACGGGCGGTATTGGTCCTGGCGGGCCAGTTCGTCGAAGTGGTACCAGATGTACTGGCCAGCCAGGGCTGCGGCGGCCAGCAGCACCAGGAAAATCCACAGCAGGCGTTTGCCCCAGTGAGCCTTCGGCTTTTGCCAGTCCAACTGAAGCGGATCGTCCACCAGGTCAAGCAGTGGCTCCTTGCGCGCCGGGCGGCTGGAGACGGCGCTCAAGCTCGGCTCGTGACGTTCGTGTGGATCGCTCAGTGGGTCGTCCAGGTCGTCATCCGGCTCTTTGGCCGACAAACGCTCCACCGGGGCTTCGTCGAGCTCTGACATGATCGGTGGCGTGTGGTGCGGTGTGTCGTCCAGATCGTCATCGAGCACGTCCGGTGTCAGCGTCAACGAGGGCTCGGTGCGCTCGCCCGGTGCCGGATCGAGGTCCAGTGGTGCTTGCTCGATCAACGGTGGCGATGGCTCTTCGAGCGGTTCTGCCAACGCTTCACGTTCGTTGGCCGGGGTGCTGAACAGGCTGTCAGTCCACAGTTGCTCGTCGCTTTCCGGCTCGTCGCGCACGGCGCTCAGGCTGTCTTCACGCGGGGTGGTGGCCTTGAGTTCGGTGATCGGCTGGATCTCGCGTTGCTCAAGGCGTGCCAGTTCCTGGTCCAGATCCAGTTGATCGAGGTCCAGGTCAGCGGCGCTCCACTCATGTTGAGGTGCAGGCGTGGCGGGTTCAGTGGTTGGTTCCGGCGCCGCAGGCTCAGGGCGTTGCGTCTCGACAGCGGGCTGCTGCGCCGCACTTTGCTCGAGCAGCTGTTTGGCGGCGTTGAACACCTGCAGACAGGCGCCACAACGCACCATGCCGCGGGCCACGCTCAACTGATTGTGGCTGACGCGAAAGCTGGTCTGGCAATGCGGGCACTGGGTGACGAAACTGTCGGTCATGCGGCGATCCGGGTTGTACAGATAGTTAGTTTAGGCGCACTTAACGGCGGCGGCCACTGATGCGGACCCAGCCGTCACGAACGGTGATCGGGTCCAGATCGAAGTCTTTGGCGTAGGCGGCTGCGACCTCTTCGCCCTGTTCAGCGAGGATGCCCGACAGTGCCAGCAGGCCGCCTGGGCGGACCAGCGTCGACAGCTGTGGCGCCAGGGAAACCAGCGGGCCGGCGAGGATGTTGGCCACCAGCACATCAGCCTGCATTGCCGGCATGTACTCAGGCAGGTACAGGGCGAATTGCTCGTCGGCAATGCCATTGCGCCCGGCGTTGTCGCGGGAGGCTTCCAGGGCCTGGACGTCGATGTCGGTACCCACGGCTTCGCGGGCACCCAGCAGCAGGGCGGCAATCGCCAGAATCCCCGAGCCACAGCCGAAGTCGAGCACTTGTGCGTCTTTCAGGTCCTGGCCGTCGAGCCATTCCAGGCACAGCGCGGTGGTCGGGTGAGTGCCGGTGCCGAAGGCCAGGCCCGGATCGAGCAGCAGGTTAACGGCATCAGGCTCTGGTGCGGCGTGCCAGCTTGGTACGATCCACAGGCGTTGCCCGAAGCGCATCGGCTGGAAATTGTCCATCCAGCTGCGTTCCCAGTCCTGGTCTTCAATGACTTCGGCCTGGTGCTCCGGCAGTGGTGCGTCGGTCAGCAGTTGCAGGTGCGCGAACACTGCTGCGGCGTCGGTATCGGCTTCGAACAATGCCAGCAGGTGGGTATGCGACCACAGTGGCGTGGTGTTGAGGTCGGGTTCGAAGATCGGTTGGTCTTCGGCGTCCATGAAGGTGACCGAAACGGCGCCTACTTCAAGCAGGGCGTCTTCATAGGTTTCGGCTTGTTCCGGGCTGATGGCCAGACGTACTTGCAGCCAAGGCATGGCGGGCACCTTTGGAAAATTCTACAGGGGCAGCGCTAGGCTGCGAGAAGCCCGCCAGTTTACTTCAGTGCGAAGGGTTTGTGGAATCGACGCTGTGGGAGCGGGCTTGCCCCGCGATAGCGATCTGTCAGCCACATCGTATCGCGGGGCAAGCCCGCTCCCACCGGACAATCAGGGTAAAAAAAAGACCCCGGCCATTGGCCGGGGTCTTTTTTACATCACTGCTGAATCACTCCTGGTTAGCCAGTTTGTGTTCCAGGTAGTGAATGTTGACGCCACCTTTGCAGAAACCTTCATCACGCACCAGGTCGCGGTGCAGCGGGATGTTGGTCTTGATACCGTCGACGACGATTTCGTCCAGGGCATTGCGCATGCGTGCCATGGCTTCGTCACGGTCTTTGCCGTAGGTGATCAGTTTGCCGATCAGCGAGTCGTAGTTCGGCGGAACCGAGTAGCCGCTGTACAGGTGCGAATCGACGCGTACGCCGTTGCCACCTGGGGCGTGGAAGTGCTTGACCGTGCCTGGGCTCGGGATGAACTTCTTCGGGTCTTCGGCGTTGATCCGGCACTCCAGGGAGTGACCACGAATCACCACGTCTTCCTGACGGAACGACAGCTTGTTGCCAGCGGCGATGCTGAGCATCTCCTTGACGATGTCGATACCGGTAACCATCTCCGAAACCGGGTGCTCCACCTGAACACGGGTGTTCATTTCGATGAAGTAGAAACGGCCGTTTTCGTAGAGGAACTCGAAGGTGCCAGCACCACGGTAGCCAATCTCGATGCACGCATCGACACAGCGCTTGAACACTTCCTGACGGGCTTTCTCGTCGATGCCTGGGGCCGGAGCTTCTTCCAGTACCTTCTGGTGACGGCGCTGCAGCGAGCAGTCGCGGTCGCCCAGGTGTATGGCGTTGCCCTGGCCGTCGGACAGGACCTGAACTTCCACGTGGCGTGGGTTGGTCAGGAACTTCTCGAGGTAGACCATCGGGTTACCGAACGCAGCGCCGGCTTCGGTACGGGTCAGCTTGGCCGAGGCAATCAGGTCCTCTTCCTTGTGCACAACGCGCATACCGCGACCACCGCCGCCGCCAGCGGCCTTGATGATCACTGGGTAACCCACTTCGCGAGCGATCGCCAGTGCGGTTTCTTCATCCTCTGGCAGCGGGCCATCGGAACCCGGAACCGTCGGAACGCCCGACTTGATCATCGCGTCCTTGGCCGAAACCTTGTCGCCCATCAGGCGAATGGTGTCGGCTTTCGGGCCGATGAAGGCAAAACCGGATTTCTCGACCTGTTCGGCGAAGTCGGCGTTTTCGGCGAGGAAGCCGTAGCCTGGGTGGATGGCGGTGGCGCCGGTCACTTCTGCAGCGGCGATGATCGCCGGAATGTGCAGGTAGGAGTCCTTGGAGGAGGCCGGACCAATACATACCGACTCGTCGGCCAGCCCCAGGTGCATCAGTTCGCGGTCAGCCGTGGAGTGTACGGCGACGGTCTTGATGCCCAGCTCTTTGCAGGCACGCAGGATCCGCAGGGCAATTTCCCCGCGGTTGGCAATCAGGACTTTTTCCAGCTTCGCAGACATCGTTGGCTCTCCGCGGTTCAAACGATGGTGAACAGCGGCTGGTCGAACTCAACCGGCTGACCGTCTTCTACCAGGATGGACTCGATCACACCGCTGGTTTCAGCTTCGATGTGGTTCATCATCTTCATGGCTTCGACGATGCACAGGGTGTCGCCTTTCTTCACGCTCTGGCCGACTTCAACGAAGGCTGGCGAGGTTGGCGAGGCTTTGCGGTAGAAGGTGCCGACCATTGGCGAGCGAACAACAGTACCGTTGAGTTTTGGCGCGGCAGGTGCTTCAGCGGCGGCTGGCGCGGCAGCAGCAGGTGCAGCGACTGGAGCGGCAGCGGCCATTGGTGCTGGTGCGTAGTACTGCTGGGCCGGGGCCTTGCTGTGGCGGCTGATCCGTACGGATTCTTCGCCTTCCTTGATCTCCAGCTCGTCGATGCCAGACTCTTCCAGCAGTTCGATCAGTTTCTTGACTTTACGGATATCCATTAATCATCAACTCCCAAGGTTCGGTCAGGGGCGTAAATATAAAAACGTGTTAGCAAACGTTTCTTGTGAGCCCTGGCCCATTGGCCAGGTTCTCGTCATCAGGGCTTTGCGTTAGCAGCCAGGTATTCCAGTGCAGACTCCAGGGCCAGCCGATAACCGCTGGCGCCCAGGCCGCAGATCACCCCTACAGCAACATCGGAGAAGTAGGAGTGATGGCGAAAAGGTTCACGCTTGTGCACGTTGGAGAGGTGCACTTCGATGAATGGGATGCTCACCGCCAGCAATGCGTCACGTAATGCGACACTTGTATGTGTGAAAGCCGCCGGATTGATCAGGATGAAGTCGACGCCTTCGCCACGCGCGGCGTGAATGCGGTCGATCAATTCGTACTCGGCATTGCTTTGCAGGTACTGCAGGTGATGGCCGGCTGCGCGGGCCCGTTGCTCCAGATCCTGGTTGATCTGGGCCAGGGTGGTGGCGCCGTAGACGCCCGGTTCACGGGTGCCGAGCAGGTTCAGGTTGGGGCCGTGCAGCACCAGTAGCGTTGCCATCTGTGGTTCCTTTTATCGTTAGGCACAAACGTTGCGCGGCGACTATGCCGTAAACCGGCGGCTAGTGTCTAGATACCAGCAATAGCCAGCACGATGACCGAGATTCGCGCAAAATATATGACTAATTTATTAATTTCGGTCATTGGTGGTGGCTTTTAGCGGCCAGAAGAAGTTATAGACCCAGATCGGCGCGAATGCGCGCCAGGTGCGCTGCAAATTCCCCGGCGTTTGTCTCACCTACCACGCGAGCACTGGTTTTTTCGCTGCCGTTCGCATCAAAGAACAGCAGGGCAGGTGGGCCAAACAGCTGATAGCGGTCTAGCAGAGTGCGCTGTTCGGCATTGCTTTCGGTGATATCAAAGCGCAGCAGCGTGTAGCCCTCAAGCTGGCTCTGGACGTCAGGATGGGCCAGCACTTCGTGTTCGATGACTTTGCAACTGATGCACCAGTCGGCATACCAGTCCAGCACCACGGGCTTCCCTGCTGCTTTGGCCTGTGCCAGTGCGCTGTCGAGGGCTGCCGGGGTGGTGATCGTCAGCCAGTCGCTTTGGGCCGTGGCCGTGGCCGTGGCGGTGCTGGTGGTGGTGATAACGGCTTGAGGCAGGGGGCGCAATGGGTCGGTTTGGCCGCTGAGCGCGCCATACCAGCAGGCCAGGGCATAAACCAGCAGCAAAAGGCCCAGCAACTGAGCCAAGCGTTGTGCCGTGGTTTTAACCGTGAACTCGAGTGCGCCGAGGAATACCGCCACGCCCGCACTCAGCAGGCCAACCAGCAACAGCGTCACCTGACCGGGCAGTACCCGGCTGAGCAGGCCGATGGCCAGGCCGAGCAACAGCACGCCAATGGCGTTTTTGACCGTGACCAGCCAAGGCCCGCTTTTCGGTAGCCAGGCGGCACCGCCGGTGGCTACCAGCAACAGTGGGGCGCCCATACCCAGGCCCAGGGCGAACAGTTTCAATGCACCGCCCAGGGCATCGCCGCTGGCGCTGATGTACAGCAATGCGCCGGCCAGTGGGGCCGATACGCAAGGCGACACCAGCAAGCTTGAGAACACCCCGAGAATGGCCGCGCCCAGCAGCGAACCGCCTTTGGTCTGGCCGACGAGACGTTCCAGGCGATGACTGATGGCATGCGGTAGTTTCAGTTCGAACAGGCCGAACATGGCCAGGGCGAACAACACGAAAAACAGTGCGAACGGTACCAGTACCCACGCCGACTGCAGGCGTGCCTGCAAGTTCATGCTAGCGCCAAACAGGCCCATCAAGGCGCCGAGCAGGGCAAAGCAGGCGGCCATCGGCAATACATAAGCCAGCGACAGGCTGAAACCACGCAAGCCGCCGACCTGGCCGCGCAATACCACACCAGAGAGGATGGGCAGCATAGGCAGAACGCAGGGGGTGAAGGTCAAGCCGACGCCCGCGAGGAAGAACAGCAGAAGCTCTTTCCAGGTCCAGACTTTTGCCGCCGTTCCCGGGGCCGTGGCGACGCTTGCGTCCCCCGTGCCTTCGATGCTCAGGCGCTCGGTTTCGGGCGGGTAGCACAGGCCTTTGTCGGCACAGCCCTGGTAGCCGACCAGCAAGGTAAAGGCGCGCGAGTCATTGGCGGGGCGCGGAATATCGATGTCGAGGATGCCGTGGTACACCTCGACGTCGCCGAAAAATTCGTCGTGCTTGGCTTCTCCGGGTGGGATTTGCGCTGTGCCCAGGGCAATGTCGGCCGGTTCGGTGCGGAACTGGAAGCGGTGTCGGTACAGGTAATAGCCGTCGGTTGCGACGAAGCGCAGCTTGATGTTGTGCGCGTCGCTTTGCACCACGCTCAGTTTGAAGGCTTCATGCACCGGAAGGAAGTCGGCGCTGTTATTCAGGGAAGGGGCACCGAGGGTTGCACTGGGGCGGTTGTCGAGCAGACCGGCGCCGACGGCGGGCAAGGCCAGTAGCAGGAAGAGTAGGCAAAGCAGGCGGCGCATGGCGGTCTCGCTGTACAGAATTGGCAGCATGATACCCCAGGTGGGCGCGAGCTTGCTGTAGGGGCGGGCTTGCTGTGGGAGCGGGCTTGCCCCGCGATAGTGATGTAGCATTCACACCGCTATCGCGGGGCAAGCCCGCTCCTACAGCAAGTCTGCTCCCTCGGGGTTAGAGCCGGAAGGCTCGTACTGCGGTGTTCAGCTCACCGCCGAGCCTGAGCAATTGCTCGCCTTGTTCACGGCCTTCGCCGATGCGCTGCAGGTTGTCTTCGCCCAGGTCATGAATCCGCTCACTGTGATCGCGGATTTCGCTCACTGCGCCGCTTTGCTGCGCGGTGACGTCGGCAATGCGCACCGCGGTGGCGGAAATGGTCTGGATCGCGGCAACGATCTCGTCCAGCGCACCGTCGGCGGCCTGGGCTTTGTTGGCAGTGGCCTCGGCGTGTTCGAGCTGCGAACGCATGCCTTCCACAGAATCGCGGGCGGCTTGTTGCAAGCGGGCGATCAAGGTCTGGATCTCGCCAGTTGCACCCGTGGTGCGCTGAGCCAGTGAGCGGACTTCTTCGGCCACGACCGCAAAGCCACGGCCCATTTCTCCGGCGCGCGCCGCTTCGATGGCGGCGTTCAAGGCCAGTAGGTTGGTTTGTTCGGCAATCGAGCGAATGACCGTGAGCACACCGCCAATGGTGGCTGACTCTTCGGCCAGCTGTTCGATCATCTGCGCATTGCCTTGCACTTCATCGACCAGCGCCCGCAGCCCTGTCAGGCTCTGGCCGATAACCGCCTGACCTTGTTCCACTGCGCGTCCGGCATCGTGACTGGCATCTGCGGCCTGGCTGGCATCGCCAGCGACTTGCAGAATGGTTGCTTCCAGCTCACCGAGGGCATCGCGGATCTGGGCGGTATCCCCAGCCTGACGCTCGGCACCTTCATGCAGGGCGCTGCTCATGCCGGCCAGGGCGTGGCTGCTGCCGGCCACTTGTTCGGCATTGCTGCGGATTGTGCCCACCAGCTCCACCAAGTACAGGCGCAGGCGGTTGAGCGAGTCTTGGATGTCGTGCATTTCCCGGTTGGTTTTACCCAATGCAATGGCCTGGCTGAAATCTCCCTCGGCCCAGCGCGAAAGCGCCGGAGCCAGGTTGGTCAGTACCCGTGCCAGGCGGCGCTGCAAGGTGTCGATAAGCAGGGCGATCAGCAGAATCAGGCCAATCATCAGGCCCTGGATCAGCCGTACTTCGCCTTGAATTGCAGCGTGCTGGCTGCGTACCAGTGGTTCCAGAGCGGCGATGGCTGCTTGGACGGCGTCGATCTGCTGATGGGTGCTGTTGGCCAGTTCACTACGGCGCTGGATTTGTTCACGGGTGCGTTGCAGTTCGCCAGGGTAGCGTTTGAGCAGGCTGTTCAGTTCCCGCTTGAGTGCGACACCGCTGTCTTCGGTCTCACCGCTGCTTTGCGTCTCCAGCCCCATGAGGGCGGCAAAATCATCGGCATTCGACTCACGTGCCGCAGTGACCCCAAGCAAGGGTAGTTCATCGAGCGCCTGGGCCTGAACGATGATCTGCGCCAGTTCGCGCTCCACCTCATCGGCAAGCTCGCTACGACCACTGCTAACCAGCTTGTCACGGGCAAGCGACAGGCGCGAAAGGTGCATCGAGGCACGAAACAGCGGCGTTGCATAACGCCCGGCATCGCTGCTGGTACTGTTCTGGGCGTAGTTGGCCAGTTGATCGAGGCTGGCACCCAACTCGCGTTCTGCTTGCAGCAGCAGGGCTTGCGGATCCCCGGCCAGTTTGCCGGCCGCCAGCAGTTCATTGGCCGCAAAGCCTTGCAGGTTGTTCAGGCTTGGGCGCAGCGACGCCGCCAGTGCCGGTGGCAGTTGCGCCAGCTCCTCTTGCAGGGCAGCGGTGGCCTGCAGGGCAGTGGCGTGGCGCAAGGCATCGCCGCTGTTGAGGTAGTCGAGGATGTTGCGCGCCGCCTGGTTCTGAAACTGCTGCGACAGCGACAGGTAACGCTCCATGATCTGGTAGGGGCGCTCCAACGCACGCTGAGACCACCACAAGGTAGTGCCCAGGGCAATACAGACGGTTACCAGCAACAGGGTGTTGAAATTGGTGAGCAGCTTCAGGCGCATGTGCAGGGTCTACCAACGGCTGAATGGTAAGCACCTGAAGTTATTGCGTTTTTATGACCGGGTTATGACGAAGTCGAGGTTGGGCGTAAAAAAGTGGCACTTTGCCTTATTTATTCGACCCGCTGCACCCGGTTGCGTCCGGCGCCTTTGGCCCGGTACAGGGCTTCATCGGCGGATGTCGCCATGCTCAACGCGTCCAGCCCGTCATTCAATTGCACCACGCCAGCGCTGAAGGTGCAGTAAAGGTCTTTGGGTTGAGCGGGGTAATGAATCTCGGCGAAGCGCATACGGATTTCATCCAACACTTTGTGAGCGGCGGATAAATCGGTGTTAGGCATCACGATAGCGAACTCTTCACCACCATAGCGGCCAATGAAGTCGGTCTTGCGCAGGCGCTGTTTGAGGAACAATGCCAGGCTTTTGATGACGCGGTCGCCCATGGGGTGGCCATGGCTGTCATTGACCTTCTTGAAGTGGTCGATGTCGAGCATGGCAAAGCTCAGCGGCTTTTCTTCGCGGCGGGCGCGGAAACTGCAATCTTCCAGCAACTGCAGGATGTGCGTGTGGTTATACAGGCCGGTCAGGCTGTCGCGCACCATCCGCGCCTTAAGGTTGCGTGCGCGCGCAGCACGGTTACGCACGGTGGTGATCAGGTGGCGTGAGCGGATCGGCTTGGTCAGAAAATCATCGCCACCCTCGCTCATGGCGTCGAGTTGTTTGTCCAGGTCGTCCTCGGCAGACAGGTAGATGATCGGCACGCTGACATAGCGGTCATTGTGGCGGATCACTTTGGCCAGTTCGGTGCCGGTGCAGTCAGGCATGTACATGTCGAGGATGATCAGGTCGGGCTGGAAGTCGGCCAGCTCGGCCATGGTGCGAATCGGGTCGGTGAGGGTGCGGGTGACGATGCCGGCGCTATTGAGCAAGCGCTCGGTATGCATGGCCTGGGCCTTGGAGTCGTCGATGATCAGCACTTTGAAGGGTTCGTACTGGGTGACGCTGGTGAGCATTTCCACCTTTTCCAGCAGGCTCGAGGCCTCCAGGGTGCCAGTGAGAAACTCGTGACCACCGGCGCGTACCGCCGCCAGGCGTGTCGGTGTGTCGGTTTCGTGCAGGCTGAAAAACAGCAACGGTACACGCTGTTCCAGGCCTAGTTGGGCCTGAGCGGCCAATTGCAGGCCCTGGCCGCTGCCGCAAAAGTCGACATCCATGACGATGACCGAAGGCAAGCGCTCACTGATCGAGGCGCGAAAAGCATCGGCACTGTACAAGGCTTGTACACCGAGGCCAAAAAACTCCAGTTGCTGGGCCAGGCGCTCGGCGCGGTCATGGTCTTGCAGCATGATGTAAACCGGCTTGCGCAAGGGCGGCAAAGGCACGTGTTCCAGCCGGTCACCCTGACGCAGGCCTGTACGTGACAGGCGTTGCATCAGGCGGTTGAGTTCGCTGATTAAACTGCTGCTCAATCGCGCGCTGTTGGCCTCGACGGCGGCCAGCGTCTGGCCGATGCCTTCGGCCAGCTGGCTGTGTTCCGGTTGCTCGAAGCGCTCTGCATAGCGCTGTAGACGCAAGGTGGCCTCGCGCAGCTCGCCCAGATCGCCAGTCGACCACTCGCTGCGCTGCAGGCGCTGCCAGATCTCGAGTATCTGCCGAGCCTGGTGAATAACCCGCTGGGCAAAATGTTGCTTGAGACGCTCACGGTTCGGGTCTTCTGGCTCGGTCATGTCCTGACTACTTATAAGGGTGAGGCAGTTCGAGTGATGGCTCTATGCTAGCACCACTTTCTGGACAATCGAGTGTCTTGTATCAATTATCTGTACAGGTTTATTGATTCATATGTTGACTCGATAGTCGCTTATGCGAACCTGCCTGCTTGATTTATAGTGCAGCGATACTTGCCGACCCCGGCAGGCGGCGCGTCGTGGTAAATCCGCACCGCGCTGGCACGAAGCCCGGGGGTTGCGGTCGAACCCCTTGAACCGACGTGACAGAAAGGACAACGCCATGCTGGATTGGAAAAACCGTACAGGCAAAGCCGAGGCGCGCGAGCGAGTCGAGCCCCGCACTGCCGCCACTCGCAGTTACTTTGGCGGTTTGTTTTTCAGCCGTGCCCTGGGCACGCTGATCGGCCTTTACCTGTTGGTGTGCATTGGCCTGGGCTGGTACTGGAGCGCAGAACCAGACCTGTTCCCGGTGCAGCAGAACGCCCAGGCCGCGGCTGAGAAAAGCGGCCAACAAATGGTGGTGGGCTACACCACCGTAGAAACCCTCAAGACCGTGGCCGGTACCCTGCTCAACAAACCAGGCGGTTACATTTCCAACGACCGCTTCCCGCCGGGCTTGTGGATGGACAACATGCCCAGCTGGGAATACGGCGTGCTGGTGCAGGTGCGTGACTTGAGCCGGGCCTTGCGCAAAGACTTTGCCCGTTCGCAGTCGCAGTCGGCTGAAGACGCCGATCTGGCCAAGGCTGAGCCGCGTTTCAACTTCGACAACAAGAGCTGGATCCTGCCGTCGAGTGAGTCGGAGTTTCAGGAAGGCATCAACTCCCTGACCCGCTATCAGAAGCGTCTGGCCTCGCCAGAGCAACAAGGCGCGCTGTTCTACACCCGTGCCGACAACCTCAACAACTGGCTCGGCGACGTTGCCACCCGTCTGGGCTCGCTGTCTCAGCGCCTGTCGGCGAGCGTTGGCCGGGTCAAGCTCAACAGCACCCTGAAGACCGAGTCGGTAGCCGCTGGCCAAGCGCCGCAGCTGGATGAAGAAGTGGTCGAGACCCCATGGCTGCAGATCGACAACGTCTTCTATGAGGCTCGCGGCCAGGCTTGGGCATTGTCGCACCTGCTGCGCGCCATCGAAGTGGACTTCGCAGACGTGCTGGCGAAGAAGAACGCCACGGTCAGCGTGCGTCAGATCATTCGTGAGCTGGAGGCCTCTCAGGAACCGCTGTGGAGCCCGATGGTGCTCAATGGCAGCGGTTTTGGCATGTGGGCCAACCACTCGCTGGTCATGGCCAACTACATCTCCCGCGCCAACGCGGCGGTGATCGACCTGCGCCAACTGCTGTCGCAAGGCTGATCGATGGGCATTTCCAAGCAAGAGGCGGCGCATCGCGCTGCCTCCGACGCCGAACTGATTGCCTGGGTCGACGAGAACGACCAACTGCTGGGCGCGCTGCCGCGTAAAGAGCTGCGGGAAAAAGGCCTGATCGGGCGCGGCACCTATATCCTGCTATTCAACTCGGCCGGTGAGTTGTGTGTGCACCGGCGTACCGAAAGCAAAGCTATTTATCCGGGGTATTGGGATGTTGCCGCCGGTGGCATGGTGCAGGCCGACGAAAGCTTTGCCGAGTCGGCAGCCCGGGAGCTGGAAGAAGAACTGGGCGTCGCCGGGGTAGAACTGGTGGCCCATGAGCGCTTCTTCTTCGATCAGCCGGGTAACCGATTGTGGTGTGCGGTGTTTTCCGCGATCTGGGACGGGCCTTTGCGCCTGCAGCCTGAAGAGGTCAGTGAAGCCCGTTTCCTGCCGCTGGAACAGGCCTTGGCCGACAGCCAGCAACACCCGTATTGCCCCGATTCTCTGGCGGCGTTGCAGCGCTATATCGACCGTCGGGCCTGAAGTCGCGAATAACGTGCAAAATGGCGCAGTTTTGTACTTAGCATCGGCGGCATTTATCGTTACACTGCGCGGCCTTTCAAGGCTGTCGTACCCTGGGTACGGCAGTAGCGCTGCCCCTGCCAGAGTGGGGCTTCGCGGTCGGCACCCTGCCCGGGGCGTCGACCAGTTTTTGTCCTCACCGTACGAGGATCAAAAGTGGCCAAAAAAGCCGCATCATTCGCCGCCCTCGGTGGCCTGGTGTTCTCCACTGATGCAGGTCGGCATTGTCCGGACTGCAGCAAACCCATAGATGCCTGCATCTGCAAACAGACGCTCATCCCTGAAGGCGATGGCATTGCTCGCGTGCGCCGCGAAAGCAAAGGCCGTGGCGGCAAGACGGTGACAACCATCAGCGGTGTTCCGCTGCCTCTGGAACAGCTCAAGGATCTCGCCAGCACGCTCAAGCGCCGCTGTGGGACCGGCGGCGCGTTGAAAGACGGGGTCATCGAAATCCAGGGCGATCATGTCGAGCTGTTGTTGGCAGAGCTGATCAAACAGGGCTTCAAAGCGAAAAAGTCCGGCGGTTAAACACCGCATCGCGATTTTTTGCCGTTCGCTTTCTAAACTCGTTCCCGTAGGAAGGGTCTATCCCTGAACACGGAAAATCGTCATTTTCTGGTTTTACAGTGCGCCCGCCGACTGTGGGCCGGTGTTATTCGACTTTCTATATAGGGGACTTCAATGTCCGTACGACGCACACGCAAAGATGATGGCAGCCAATGGACAGTTGCGGACAGCCGCAGTGTTTACGGGATTCGCCATTGGGGGGCCGGTTACTTCGCAATCAACGAGGCCGGCCGCGTCGAAGTTCGCCCCAACGGGCCAGGCAGTGCGCCGATTGACCTGTACGAACAGGTTGATGAGCTGCGCAAAAGCGGCCTGTCGCTGCCGTTGCTGGTGCGTTTCCCCGACATCCTGCAAGACCGCGTGCGCCAACTGACGGGTGCGTTCGATGCCAACATCGCGCGCCTGGAGTATCAGAGCCAGTACACCGCGTTGTACCCGATCAAGGTCAACCAGCAGGAAGCGGTGGTGGAAAACATCATCGCCACGCAAAACGTGTCTATCGGCCTTGAGGCTGGTTCCAAGCCTGAGTTGCTGGCGGTATTGGCGCTGGCGCCGAAAGGCGGCACCATCGTCTGCAATGGCTACAAAGACCGTGAATTCATTCGTCTGGCGCTGATGGGCCAGAAGCTTGGGCACAACGTCTTCATCGTCATCGAGAAAGAGTCGGAAGTAGGGCTGGTGATCGAAGAGGCCGCCGAGCTCAAGGTCAAGCCACAGGTAGGTCTGCGCGTGCGCCTGTCGTCGCTGGCGTCGAGCAAGTGGGCTGACACCGGTGGCGAGAAGTCCAAGTTCGGCCTGTCGGCCGCGCAACTGATCTCGGTGGTTCAGCGTTTCCGTGACGCTGGCCTGGATCAAGGAATTCGCCTGCTGCACTTCCACATGGGCTCGCAGATCGCCAACCTGGCTGACTACCAGCACGGCTTCAAAGAAGCCATCCGCTACTACGGTGAGCTGCGTGCACTGGGCTTGCCGGTGGACCACATCGACGTCGGCGGAGGCCTGGGTGTCGACTACGACGGCACCCACTCGCGCAATGCCAGCTCGATCAACTACGACATGGACGACTACGCCGGCGTTGTGGTCGGTATGCTCAAAGAGTTCTGCGATGCCCAGGGCCTGCCGCATCCGCACATCTTCTCCGAGAGCGGCCGCTCGCTGACCGCGCACCACGCCATGCTGGTGATTCAGGTGACCGACGTCGAGAAACACAACGACGACGTGCCGACCATCGAGAACAAAGAAGCCCTGCCGGAAACCGTGCAGTGGTTGGCCGACCTGCTCGGCCCGACCGACCTGGAAATGGTCACCGAAACCTACTGGCGCGCCACTCACTACATGAGTGACGTAGCAGCGCAGTATGCCGATGGCAAGATCACCCTGGCCGAGAAAGCCCTGGCCGAACAGTGCTACTTCGCCGTCTGCCGACGCCTGCACAACTCGCTCAAGGCTCATCAGCGTTCGCATCGCCAGGTGCTCGATGAACTGAACGACAAACTGGCCGACAAGTACATCTGCAACTTCTCGGTGTTCCAGAGCCTGCCGGACACCTGGGCCATCGGCCAGGTCCTGCCGATCATCCCGCTGCACCGCTTGAACGAAGAGCCGCTGCGTCGTGCTGTACTGCAAGACCTGACCTGTGACTCCGACGGCAAGATCAACCAGTACGTCGACGAGCAGAGCATCGAGACGAGCATGCCAGTGCACGCGGTCAACGAAGGTGAGGACTACCTGTTGGGCGTGTTCCTGGTGGGTGCCTACCAGGAAATTCTGGGCGACATGCACAACCTGTTCGGTGATACCGACTCGGTGAACATCTACCAGAACCCGAACGGTAGTGTGTACCACGCCGGTATCGAGACCCACGACACCATCGAAGACATGCTGCGCTACGTGCACCTGTCGCCGGAGGAGTTGATGACTCACTACCGTGACAAGTGCGCCAGCGCCAAGATCACTGCGCGTGAGAAGACTCAGTTCCTGGATGCTCTGCGCCTGGGCTTGACGCGTTCGTCGTACCTGTCGAGCTGATAGCTGTCGCGGGGCAAGCTCGCTCCCACCAGGTTCACACCGACCCTGTGGGAGCGGGCTTGCCCCGCGATGCTTTTACCGACCCACAAACCACCCATCACGTCGCTGCAACCGCCAGCCCATCACCGCCAGCGTCACCCCGCGCAAGGCCATGAACAGTAAAAAGCCCATCCACAAACCGTGATTGCCCAGATCCCTGGCGGCGTAGGCTACCGGTAAGGCCAGGGCGACACTGATCAGCATGCCATTGCGCATTTCGCGCGCCCGCGTCGCACCAATGAACAAACCATCGAGCAAGTAGCTCCATACCGCCACTAACGGCAGCAAAGCCAGGTACGGCAAGAACTGGTAGGCCGTTGCGCGCACGCTTTCGATGTCGGTTTGCATATTGATGAACAGATGCCCGGCAAACAGAAACACGGCCGCAAAGCCGCTGCTGGCCAGTAACGACCAGCCACCTGCCACGGTCAGTGAGCGGCGCAGCGCCTGGCGATCACCGGCGCCGATGGCGTGGCCGCACAAGGCTTCGACCGCATGGGCCAGGCCATCCAGCGCATAGGCAGTAAGCAGCAGGCCGTTGAGCAGCAGGGCATTGGCGGCGACGGTTTCCTCGCCTAAACGTGCACCTTGCACGGTGATCAGGAAGAACACCGCCTGCAGGGCCAGGCTACGGATGAAGATGTCGCGATTGACGGCCAGCAGTGGCCGCCAGCTGTGCCAGCGGGCGAGCAAGGCCCAGGCAACCTTGCCGGGATAGGCGCGCAAGGCCGGTCGGGTCAGGGCCAGGCCCAGCAGGGCGGCACACCACTCGGCAATCACTGAGGCGCGTGCCGAACCCAGTACACCCCAGTCCAGGCCCAGCACGAACCACAGGTTCAGGGCGATGTTGAGCAGGTTGGTGGTCAACAGGATCGCCAGCGGTGCCTTGGCGTTCTGAGTACCGAGGAACCAGCCAACCAAGGCAAAACTCGCCAGGGCAGCGGGCAGGCCGAGCAGTCGGGTCTGGAAGAAGTCCAGCGTCGATTGCTCCAGCGCGGCCGACGGCTGCATCAATTGCAATGCCAGGTGACTGAAGGGCAAGGCGAGCACGCCCAGCAGCAGCGCAAAAAACAACGCCAGCAGCAAACCTTGCAGCAATACCTGACGCAAGGCCGCACCGTCGGCGCGCCCGGCGGCCTGGGCGGCAAAGCCGGTCGAGCCCATGCGCAGAAAACCCATCACCCAGGCCAGGAAGGTGTACAGGCTGGCACCTACGGCAACGGCACCGAGCTGATGGGCATGGGGCAGGTGGCCAATTACGGCGCTGTCGACCAGCGCGACCAAGGGAACGGAAATATTCGACAGTATCATCGGCGCGGCCAGCGCCCAGACCTTGTGGTGGGTCGGGCGGTCGCGCCAGTCGCTCAGCAATCGGGACATGTGGGCTCCAGGCAAGCGGCATATTGTAGCTGCACGGCCCGGGAACGGCGTTGTTGATATATAGTTCTTCACTCAGAACTTGCTGCCAAAGAGTTTTCTTCATGCTCAACAAAGGATTGTTGCTGGCCTGCGCGCTGGCCTTGCTCAGTGCCTGTGACTCGTCTGCCCCGGACAAGCCCGCTGCGCAAGCTACGCCCGCGTCCACGCCCACCCAGACCCAGGAAGCGGCCAAACCCGCCCGTGAAGACGCCGCGACCCTGGCCAAGCGCTATGCCGGTCGCGAGCTGAACGTGGTGGATGTGTCGGAAGTGCAGGTCGACGGCGCCAGCGCGTTGTCGCTGACCTTCTCGGTGCCGCTGGATGCGCAGCAGAATTTCGCTGAGCGGGTTCACCTGGTCGACACCGTCAAGGGTAAGGTCGATGGTGCCTGGGAGCTTTCCGATAACGGCATGGAGCTGCGCATGCGACATCTGGAGCCTCAGCGCAAATTGGTGCTCACCATCGATGCCGGCCTTGAGGCGGTCAACGGCAAGCGCTTGGCTGCCGAGTCGATCAGCCGCTTGGAAACCCGTGACATGCAGGCCACGATCGGCTTCGCCAGCCGCGGCTCTTTGCTGCCGACGCGCCTGGCCGAAGGGCTGCCGGTGATCGCTTTGAACGTGAACAAGGTCGATGTCGAGTTCTTCCGTATCAAACCGGAAAAGCTGTCGCCGTTCCTCAGTGCGTGGGGCCGTAACAGCAGCTTGTACTACTACCAGTCGAAAGAAACCCTGGACATGGCCGACCTGGTCTACAGTGGCCGTTTCGACCTCAACCCGGCGCGCAACACGCGCGAAACCGTATTGCTGCCAATCGCCGGGATCAAGCCCTTGCAGGAGCCAGGGGTGTATCTGGCGGTCATGCGCGCCTCGGGTACCTATGATTACTCGCAGCCAGCCACCTTGTTCACGCTCAGTGATATTGGTGTATCGGCACACCGCTATCAGAACCGCATGGACGTCTTCACCCAAGGGTTGGAGGGAGGCAAGGCACTGAGCGGTGTCACCCTTGAACTGCTCGATGGCGAAGGCCGGGTGCTGGCGCAGGGCAAGACCGACGGCGATGGCCATGCTCAACTGCCGATGCCGCCGAAGGCTGAAACCTTGCTGGCCCATCAGGGGGTGCATACCACCATGCTGCGCCTGAACAGCGCCGCGCTGGACCTGGCCGAGTTCGACATCACCGGTCCGCAAGCCAACCCCCTGCAGTTTTTCGTGTTCGGCCCGCGTGACCTGTATCGCCCCGGCGAGACCGTGCTGCTCAACGGCCTGCTGCGTGATCAGGATGGCCGCCCACTCAAGCCTCAGCCGGTCACCGTGGAAGTGCGTCGGCCCGATGAGCAAATCAGCCGCAAATTCGTATGGGAGCCGAGCACGAGCGGGCTCTACCAATATCAACTGCAACTGGCCACTGAAGCGCCGACCGGGCGCTGGCAGCTGCTGTTCGACCTCGGTGGTGGCAAGAAGCAAATCTACGAGTTCCTCGTCGAAGACTTCCTGCCTGAGCGCCTGGCCCTGGAACTCAAGGGCAGTGAAGCTCCGCTGAGCCCGGAAGACACCGCTGAGATCGCCGTCAATGGTCGCTACCTGTATGGCGCTCCGGCCTCCGGCAACCGATTGAGCGGTCAGGCGTATCTGCGCCCGCTGCGCGAAGCGGTACCGGCGTTGCCGGGTTATCAGTTTGGCTCGATTACCGAGACAGAGCTGAGTCAGGATCTGGAGCTGGATGAAGTCACCCTCGACGCCAACGGCAAGGCCACGCTGAGCATCGAGAGCAAGTGGTCTGAAGCGCGCTCGCCGCTGCAACTGACGGTGCAGGCCAGTTTGCAGGAGTCTGGTGGTCGCCCGATTACCCGGCGCCTGGAACAGCCGATCTGGCCGTCTACACGCCTGCCGGGCTTGCGTGGCCTGTTTGACGGCGAAGAAACCGACAGCGACGGCCCGGTTGAGTTTGAGGTGCTGGTTGCCGACCAGCAAGGTAACAAGCTGGCCGCCAACAACCTCAAGGTCCGCTTGATTCGCGAGCGTCGTGACTACTACTGGAACTACTCGCAGAGTGACGGCTGGAGTTACAACTACAACGAAAAATTCCTTACCCAGAGTGAAGAGACGGTCAACGTCAAGGCTGGTTCTACCGCCAAACTCACTTTCCTGGTTGAGTGGGGCCCGTACCGCGTAGAAGTTGAAGACCCGCAGACCGGGCTGGTCTCCAGCGAGCGTTTCTGGGCAGGCTACCGTGCCCAGGACAACGCCGACGGTGGCGCGGTGCGTCCGGATCAGGTCAAGCTTGCGCTGGACAAACCTTCCTATGCCGATGGCGCCACGGCCAACGTGACCGTCACGCCACCTGCGGCCGGTACCGGTTACCTGATGGTCGAGTCCAGTGAAGGCCCCTTGTGGTGGCAAGAGATCGACGTGCCTGCCGAGGGTAAGACATTCGCGGTCAATATCGACCGTAAGTGGGCGCGCCACGACTTGTATGTCAGTGCCCTGGTAATTCGTCCGGGCGAGCGCAAGGTCAATGCCACACCCAAACGTGCAGTGGGTGTGCTGCATCTGCCGCTGGATCGCGCCGAGCGCAAGCTGGCGGTCACGCTCGCCGCACCGGAAAAGATGCGGCCCAAGCAGCCGCTGACGGTCAAGGTCCAGGCGCGCAATGCCGACGGCAGCGTGCCCAAGCAGGTGCATGTACTGCTGGCTGCGGTAGACGTAGGCATCCTCAACATTACCGATTACAAAACCCCGGACCCGTTCACTGGCATGTTCGGGCGCAAGGCCTATGGCGCTGACCAACTGGATATTTATGGCCAGTTGATTGAAGCCGGTCAGGGTCGCCTGGCCAGTTTGGCCTTTGGTGGTGATGCGGCAATGGCCAAAGGTGGCAAGCGTCCCAACACCAGCGTCACCATCGTCGCTCAGCAAAGCGCCCCCGTGACCCTGAACGAGAACGGTGAAGGCGAGGCCAGCGTCGATATCCCTGACTTCAACGGTGAACTGCGGCTGATGGCCCAGGCCTGGAGCGACGAAGACTTCGGTGTCGCAGAAGGCAAGACCGTGGTGGCCGCGCCCTTGATCGCGGAGCTGTCGGCACCGCGTTTCCTCGCGGGTGGCGACAGCACGACCCTGGCACTGGACGTCTCGAACCTCTCGGGGCGGGCGCAAAAGCTCAACATCCGGGTGAGTACCGAAGGCCAGCTCAACCTGACTGGAGCCGCAGTGCAGAACCTGGCGCTGAACCAGGGCCAGCGTGTCACTTTGCGGGTGCCGGTGCAGGCCAGCGGTGGTCTGGGCCAAGGCAAAGTCAAGGTAGAGGTGCAGGGCCTGCAATTGCCGGGTGAGACTGCCACGGCGTTCAGCCGTGAATGGACCCTGGGCATCCGTCCAGCCTATCCGGCCATGCTCAAGCACTACCGGGTAGCGCTTAACGATCAGCCGTGGAGCCTGCCAGAGTCGGATCTGGCCGAGTTCGAGTCGGCTGGTCTGGAAGCCACACTGGCATTGTCCAGCCGCCCGCCGTTGAACCTGGCCGAACAGATTCGTGCGCTGGAAGCTTACCCTTATGGCTGCCTGGAGCAGACCACCAGTGGTTTGTACCCGTCGTTGTACGCCGATGCCGCGACCCTCAAACGCTTGGGCATCACCGGCGAGCCCGCCGAGGTACGCAAGCGCAAGATCGAAATGGGTATTGAGCACTTGTTGGGCATGCAGCGCTACAACGGCAGCTTCGGCCTGTGGAGTTCCGACAGCGAAGAAGAGTACTGGTTGACTGCGTATGTCACCGACTTCCTGCTGCGTGCTCGCGAGCAAGGCTATGCCGTGCCTGCTGAAGCCTTGAAGAAAGCCAGCGAGCGCCTGTTGCGTTACTTGCAGGAGCGCAACCTGATCGAAGTCAGCTACAGCAGCAATGGCGATCACAGCCGTTTTGCTGTGCAGGCTTATGCGGGGCTGGTGCTTGCGCGTACGCAACAGGCGCCGCTGGGTGCCTTGCGCAGCCTGTTCGAGCGGCGCAGCGATGCGCGTTCCGGGTTGCCGCTGGTGCAGTTGGCGATTGCCCTGGAAAAAATGGGCGACAAGCCACGTTCCCAAACAGCCCTGCAGGCAGGCTTGGCGGTGGAGCGTGACGGGCGATATTGGCTGGGCGATTACGGTAGCCCGGTACGTGACCAAGCTTTGATTCTGGCCTTGCTGGAAGAAAACAATCTGGCCAGCAATGTGGTGGATCAACGCTTGTTCCAGCTGTCTGACCAGATCGCGGCCAGCCAGTGGCTGTCGACCCAGGAGCGTAACGCCTTGTTCCTCGCCGGGCGAGGTTTGCTGAGCAAGCCCGAAGGCAAGTGGTCGGCACGTCTGGACAGCGCGGGTGAGCTGCGCGATCTGGACAACACCGTCTCTGGCCTGAAGCTGGAAGGGCCGCTGCTGGCTTCACCGCTGACCGTGCAGAACCACAGCAGCGAAACGCTGTACCAGCAATTGACCCTGTCCGGTTACCCACGCCATGCCCCGGCGCCGAGCAATCAGGGGCTGAATATTCGTCGTGAGTACCTCGACATGAACGGCCAGCCGCTGGACATCCGCGGGATCAAGAGTGGAGACCTGGTGCTGGTGCACCTGGTGCTGAACACCAACACTCACGTGCCCGATGCTTTGGTGGTTGATTTGCTGCCTGCTGGCCTTGAGCTGGAAAACCAGAACCTGGCGCAGAGCGCGGCGAGCCTGGATAACGCCAGCAGCGCGGTCAAAGAGTGGCGTGAGGCGATGCAGAACGCCAACATCGTCCACCAGGAATACCGTGATGATCGCTATGTCGCGGCCCTGCCGGTGAAAAACTACGGCCTTACGCACTTGCTGTACCTGGCGCGTGCCGTTACCCCAGGCACCTACCGGGTGCCGCCGCCACAGTTTGAGTCGATGTACCGGCCGAACCTGCAGGCGGTCGGTGAGTCGGCAGGTGAAATGGTGATTAGAGAGCGGTAACCCACCCTCTGTGGGAGCGGGCTTGCCCGGCGATTGCGGTGTGTCAGAAAAGCAGCAATCGCGGGGCAAGCCCGCTCCCACCTGGTGTGGTCAGTGGATGATCCAGCTCAGCACCCACAAGCCCAGCACCAGCCAGATGATGCCGAGTATGATCGAGGCACGCATGAAGGCACGGATGGCCGAGTACAGCAGCATCAAGCCGATGATCAGGGCGATGATGCTGACCAGCGAGGTGTCCATGCCCAGTGTGCGCGCCAGCCCATCAATGAAGTTTCCACCGGCGTTGGCCAGCAGATTGAATAACCCGCTCAAGCCATCGACGACAAAGCGGATCAGCGCGCCCAGCGCCTGCCCGAGCCACTCGAAAAAACCTTCTACATGCATAGTTGCTTCCTGATGATCGTCCCGGCGAGTCTGCCGTTGCCACACCTTTGGCCATGCGTTGGCCTGCTCGGTTCCCTGACCGCAACCTGCGATGGGGAGGTTTGATGCTCAGCTTAGCTCGCCCACTCAGCCCGATGCTTAAACGCCTGAGTATTGCTTCGGCAGTTATCGCGTTGCTGTGTGCGCTGTTGTGGATAGCCGACCGCATTTGGCCGTTGCCGCTGCCAAGTGATGATCTTGCACGGGTGGTGCTGGCTGAGGATGGCACGCCGTTGTGGCGTTTTGCCGATGCCGAAGGTGTCTGGCGCTACCCGGTCAGTGCTGATCAAGTGTCGCCTTACTATTTGCAGGCGCTGCTGACGTATGAGGACCGCTGGTTCTACCAGCACCCGGGGGTCAACCCGCTGGCACTGGGCCGTGCTGCCTGGCAAAACCTGCGCGGCGGTCGGGTGCTGTCGGGCGGCAGCACGCTGTCGATGCAGGTGGCCCGGTTACTTGACCCGCACCCGCGTACCTTGCCGGGCAAGCTGCGCCAGTTGTGGCGCACCGCTCAATTGGAATGGCACTTGAGCAAGGCGCAGATTCTGGAGCTTTACCTCAATCGTGCACCGTTCGGCGGTACCTTGCAGGGGGTAGCTGCTGCCAGTTGGGCTTATCTGGGCAAGTCGCCGTTACACCTGACCCCGTCAGAAGCGGCGATGCTGGCGGTGTTGCCCCAGGCTCCGAGCCGCTTGCGCCCCGACCGGCACCCAGCACGTGCTCAGGTGGCCCGTGACAAAGTGCTCAAGCGCCTGGCCGAGTACGCGGTATGGCCGCAGCAACGGGTAACCGAGGCCATGGAGGAGCCGCTGTTACTGGCACCTCGTCAGGAACCAGCGCTGGCGCCGTTGCTGGCACGGCGCTTGAACCGGCCGCACAGCCCACCGCTGATTCGTACCACTCTCGATGCGGCGCTGCAGCGTCGCTTGGAAGACTTGCTGTTGGGGTGGCGAGCGCGGCTACCTGAGCGTACCTCGGCGGCGATTCTGGTGGTGGAAGCGCAGAACATGGCGGTGCGCGCTTACTTGGGGTCGGTGGATCTGAACGACGAGCGCCGCTTCGGGCATGTCGACATGATCAGTGCATTGCGCTCGCCGGGCTCGACCCTCAAACCCTTTCTGTATGGCATGGCCATGGACGATGGCCTGATTCATTCCGAATCGTTGCTGCAAGATGTGCCGCGACGCTACGGCGACTATCGGCCAGGGAATTTCTCCATGGGCTTCAGTGGCCCGGTGGCAGCCAGCTCGGCGTTGGCGTTGTCATTGAATCTACCGGCGGTGCAGTTGCTGGAGGCCTATGGCCCCAAGCGCTTTGCTGCTCAAATGCGTAATGGCGGTGTGCCGCTGACCCTGCCGCCGCTGGCCGAGCCCAACTTGTCGTTGATTTTGGGCGGGGCTGGTAGTCGCCTGGAGGAGCTGGTTGCAGGCTATGGTGCGTTGTCGCGCGCAGGTTTGAGCGCGCCCATGCGCTTGCAGCCGGATGCGCCATTGGTGGAACGTCGGCTGCTGTCGCCCGGCAGCGCCTGGATCATCCGGCGCATTCTCAGTGGGCAGGCGCGACCGGACCGTGACCCGCATGCCGAGTTGGTCCAGCGCCCGTTGTTGGCCTGGAAGACCGGCACCAGCTACGGTTTTCGCGATGCCTGGTCAATCGGTGTCGGGCCGCGCTACCTGATTGGCATCTGGATCGGTCGGCCCGATGGTACGCCGGTGCCGGGGCAGTTTGGTCTGGCTTCGGCGGCGCCGTTGATGCTGCAGGTGCATGATGTGTTGAGCAACCGCGACAGTCAGCGCGGTATTACCGTGCCGGTGGCGCCTGTGCCGAGCAACATCGGCGTAGCGGCGATCTGTTGGCCGTTGGGGCAACCCCTGGCCCGGCAGGACGGCAATTGCCGACGTCAGCGTTTTGCCTGGACCTTGGATGGCACCACGCCGCCGACCTTGCAAGCGGCTGACCAACCCTTGAGTGTCGGTTTGCGCGAGACGGTCTGGGTTAACGCGCATGGGCTACGGGTCGATGCCAGCTGCCCGGGTGCTCAGGTCCAAGAGATCGCGTTGTGGCCCGCGCCGCTGGAGCCTTGGTTGCCGCGTGCGGAACGTCGCGAAGCACGTCTGCCAAAAATTGATCCTGGCTGCCCTCCGCTGGTACCGGCCAGCGCACCGCCGCTGTCCATCGTCGGGGTGCGAGAGGGCGATCAGTTGCGCCGACCCGCCACCAGCACTGAGGCGCTGCGCCTTGAGGTGTCTGCCTTGGGTGGCAGTGGCCGGCGTTGGTGGTTTCTCAACGGTGCACCGCTCGGCGAGTCGTTGGGCCAGGAACACTTGAGCGCCCGTTTTGAGCAGACAGGGCGAGTGGAGCTGAGTGCGTTGGATGAAAGCGGCCAGACCGCGCGCGTGGAGTTTCAGATCAATGAGTGACAGGCGCATCACCTACGTGTGATTAGACGACGGGGCGGCCACCACCTACGCTTGAAGCTGACGAGGGAGCCGTCCTGGTGCTCTTGAATCTGTTGGGATCAGGGAGCGTCGAATGCGTCCGTTGGCCGCCGCGGTTCTCAGTCTATGTTGGGCAAGCGGGCTGAGCGCCGAACCACTGCCACGTTTTCTCAACAACACCGAAGTCGAACGTAATCTGCCGACACCCAACTTGCCGGTTGATGACTTTCGCCCCCGCGCCCCTGATTTGCGTATCGAATCACCGATGCCGCAGTTGCAGCCTGTGGAACTTAACAGCCGGATCCGTCTGCACAAGGTGCGCTTCGAAGGTGGCACGATTTATCCTTTGAGCGACCTGCGTGACAACTATCAGCATCTGGTCAATCGCGACATCAGCGTAGCCGAGCTGGTTGAAGCCACCCAACGGCTGACCCGGCGTTATCAGCAAGATGGCTACCTACTGTCTTATGCCTACCTGCCATCCCAGGACTTTGCCGATGGGCGGGTGCTGGTGGTGTTGGTTGAGGGCTACATCCGTGACGTTGAGTTGCACGGTGATATCGGCCCGGCGTCAGCCTATCTGGACACCCTGGCAAGCAAGCTTAAAGCCGAGCGTCCGCTGACGCGCCAGAGCCTGGAGCGGTATATCGCCTTGATGGACCGGGTGCCAGGGGTAACGGTGCAGGCTCAGGTGCAGCCAGGCACGCTCGATGGCGCCAATACCTTGAGTGCTCAGGCCGCGCGCAAACCGATCAGTGCGCGCCTGGACCTGAGCGATGGCAACCGGGAAGACCTGCAGGCATTGCTGAGCGCTAGCAGCAATGCCCAGACATCATTGGCCGAGCAGGTGAGCTTCAGCGCGCTGATGCCCCCCGGCGACCGTCATGAGCACTACTACCGCCTGGACTACGCCCAGTACGTCGATGGCGAGGGCACTGAGTTGAACCTGTCTACCTCGCGTTATCGCGGTGATTCAGGCGCACGGGTGCGCTTGAACAATGGCACCGATCTCAAGCAACACCGCAAGAGCGAACGCTACTCCATCGGCCTGAGCCAGACGTTGATGGCGGCACCCAACGAATGGCTTGGCGTAGCTGGGCGCTTGTATGTGACGAATGACGAAACGGACTACCAAACGATTGGCGTGCCACTGAGCGCCAGCACGCACACGGACCTGCGCGCGGTGGCCTTCGAGGGTGACTGGCGCCAGAGTGAGGTCGGGCAACTGCGTATCCTCAGCGCCGGCGCTTATCAGGGCATGGATTACCTGGGGGCCGACACTGATGGAGATATCGATCTGGACTTCCTGCACCTGCGTGTATCCGGTCTGCAGAGCAATCAATTGTTCGGCCAGTGGCAGGGCGTGGCGTCGGCGCTTTTGCACTGGAGTAACGACAGTTTGCCGGACAGTGAGCGAGTGGTGTTCGGTGGCCACACCTTTGGCCGTGGTTACCCTGGCGATCAGACCTCTGGTGACAAGGGCTGGGGTGTGGCCTACGAGTTGAATTACAGCATCAGGCCTGGCGGCGATTGGCTCAAGCTGGTGCAGCCCTATGTGGTCGTGGACGCAGCGCGTAGCTGGTTCAATGAGCTGGAAATTCGGGATTCACGGTTATCTTCGGCGGCATTTGGGGTGCGGGTGAGCGATGCGCGTTTCTACAACTTGTCTCTTGAAGCTGCCAAGCCGATGTCGGACATCGCCCTGGACAGCCTCGACCGGCAGCCGCGTTTTACCTTGAGTTTCAGTATTCAGTTGTAGGTGGGAACAGTCGGTGGGAGCGGGCTTGCCCCGCGATCGCCATAGCCAGTCACATCGTAATCGCGGGGCAAGCCCGCTCCCACAGGTGGGTTGGTTCACCAGGTGCAGGCGAGGTTTGGGGAAGAGGTTTTCCAGGGGCTCCAGCAGGCGGGAGTGATAGATCGGCTTGCGAAACAGGTCCAGCACCTGCAGGCGCAGCAAGTCACACCGGCAAGTGCTGGCGGGCAGTGTGCTCGCGCAACAGTTGTAGGTGGGAACAGTCGGTGGGAGCGGGCTTGCCCCGCGATCGCGATAGCCAGTCACATCGTAATCGCGGGGCAAGCCCGCTCCCACAGGGTGGGTTGGTTCACCAGGTGCAGGCGAGATTTGGGGAAGAGGTTTTCCAGGGTTTCCAGCAGGCGGGTGTGATAGATCGGCTTGCGAAACAGGTCCAGCACCTGCAGGCGCAGCAAGTCACACCGGCAAGTGCTGGCGGTCAGTGTGCTCGCGCAACAGTTGTAGGTGGGAACAGTCGGTGGGAGCGGGCTTGCCCCGCGATCGCGATAGCCAGTCACATCGTAATCGCGGGGCAAGCCCGTTCCCACAGGGTGGGTTGGTTCACCAGCTGCAGGCGAGGTTTGGGGAAGAGGTTTCCAGGGTCTCCAGCAGGCGGGTGTGATAGATCGGCTTGCGAAACAGGTCCAGCACCTGCAGGCGCAGCAAGTCACACCGGCAAGTGCTGGCGGGCAGTGTGCTCGCGCAACAGTTGTAGGTGGGAACAGTCGGTGGGAGCGGGCTTGCCCCGCGATCGCGATAACCAGTCACATCGTAATCGCGGGGCAAGCCCGCTCCCACAGGCGGGTTGGTTCACCAGGTGCAGGCGAGGTTTGGGGAAGAGGTTTTCAAGGGTCTCCAGCAGGCGGGTGTGATAGATCGGCTTGCGAAACAGGTCCAACACCTGTAGGCGCTGCAAGTCACACCGGCAAGTGCTGGCGGGCAGTGTGCTCGCGCAACAGTTGTAGGTGGGAACAGTCGGTGGGAGCGGGCTTGCCCCGCGATCGCGATAACCAGTCACATCGTAATCGCGGGGCAAGCCCGCTCCCACAGGGTGGGTTAGTTCACCAGGTGCAGGCGAGGTTTGGGGAAGAGGTTTTCCAGGGTCTCCAGCAGGCGGGTGTGATAGATCGGCTTGCGAAACAGGTCCAGCACCTGCAGGCGCAGTAAGTCACTGATGTCGTCCATGTCAGCGTGACCGGAGGTGACAATCACTGGCAAGTGCTGGCGGGCAGTGTGCTCGCGCAAGCGCTTGATCAGTGAAATGCCGCTTTCTTCCGGCATGCGCAGATCGGTAATCACCAGCGCCACGTCCGGGTGGCGGGTGAGCTGTTGCAGGGCGAGTTTCACGGAGGTTGCCGTATGGCAGGAGAAACCCTCGCCCTCAAGCAGCTCGGCAAGTTCCAGCAAAGCGTCCTCTTCGTCATCCACCAAGAGTATCTGTTGTCGCAGGGAAGAGGTCGGCATGGTGTGTTCCTGATTTCGGGGCGAATATCCAGGCTTAATGCTGCGAACTTTCAGATTATTGTGGTGGTTTTACTTCGCCGGCTTTCTCCATGGAGGTTTTGACATTTCCAAAAATCGTTTTGACGTCATCGGAGATGGGGCCGACAAAAGCACTCAACACCACTGCCACCATCGCCGCCGCAATCGCATATTCGATGCCTGACGCGCCATCCTTGCGGTAGAAGAAATCTTTGCAGCTCTTGAGAATTCGGGAAACACGCATGGCACTTCTCCTGGCGCGCAAGGCGCTGATGGCGGGGTCTGGTCGATGATTCCCCTTTGCCACCACAGCATCGTCAAAGCCCGAAACGACGGCAAATGTAAGAAGGCGTTAATCACAAAGTAATAGTGGCTTATTGACGTCAGCAAGCCGTTGTTTCCAGGGGGTGTCGGATTTGGGACGGAAAAAAATCTGACGGCTAATGGCATTTTGACTCTGCTGGGCTACCTTCAAATAGCGAAATAGTTACTTCCGATGACAACGGTGTGTGCGCGTTCACAGCTGGGTGCAAAGGACGAATACAGTGATCAGGAAGGGCCGGCATGAGCAGTCGCATTACCATTATCCTCGCTGGCTTGTTTCTGCTGGGTGCGTTGTTCGCAGGGTACTGGGGTTTGCTCTTGAGCCGTCCACCGGCCGAACCTGCAGCCATTTCTGTCACACCTCCTGGCGCACCCATTCCCGCCGTTGCACAGCTGACCGAGAAAATTGCCGACGACGTGCGCCAGCCTGTAGTGGTGCTGCGCCGTGATGTTGCGCCTTACACCCCGTTAACTGCCGATGACCTTGTGGTGGAGCGCCTGCAAGTGGCGCCTGCCGGTAGTTTACAGGCCGTTGAACAAGTGCTCGGGCGCAGCAGCTGGCGCCCGCTGAGCGCTGGCACCTGGCTGGATCAGGGCAGTTTCGATGCTGGAGGCCCATTGGCCCGGATGATCCGCCCGCATGAGCGGGCGCTGGCACTGGCGGTCGATGATGTGGTCGGTGCGGCGGGGCAGTTGAGCCCTGGCGACTACGTCGATGTATTGCTGTACCTGCGTGAGGAAAACCTCAACCCGCAGGCCAGTGCGCAAGTGGCATTACCGGCGCTGCGTGTGCTCAGCGTTGGCCAGCAGTTGGGGTTGGGCAACGATGGCCAGCCGGTACAGGCGCCACTGAATGAAAAAGAACGCCAGGAACAGCTACGCACTGCGGCGCGTACGGTGGTGCTGGCCGTTCCTGCGGCCTTGGCCAGCCGCCTGTTGCTCGCGGCCCAGGCAGGCAGCTTGCGCCTGGCGGTCCGCAGTGCCGAAGAAAAACGCCTGGCCCGTTACTGGGCCGATCCGCACAGCAGTGCGGCCGAGGTGGACAACGCCAACCGAGAGCTCTATCGCTTCAGTCAGCTGGCGCAGGCACCTGCCGCCCCAGCGATTGCCAGCTCAACGCCACGCCGGGGCATGGAGATCATTCGCGGTAATCAATCCAGTCAAGCCACTCCCTGACCAAGCAAGGATGCCCTTAAATGAGCAGTCGTTCCGTGCGGGTAATCAAGCATGTGCTGTGGGCGCTCTTGTGGGCGGGGCCAAGCGTTTCCCAGGCCCAGGCCGCCAGCGCCGGCTGTTCGGCATTGTCTCAGTTGCCGGCGGTCATTGAGATCGATCAAGGGTTGCAGCAGGAGTTGCGGGCACCAGTTGGCATTACACGGGTGGCCGTGGGCGATTCGAAAATCGCCGACGTACAGGCCAGCGGTGATGACGCGATCGTACTGACGGCGTTGGCGCCGGGCGCCACCAGCCTGATGCTCTGGACCGCCTGCTCCAAGACGCCGCGTCAGGCCATGCTGTTTGTCAAAGGCGTGGCTACTGCCGACATGGCCGAGACGGCCTTGCCACCCTCCCAGGACCCGGCGTTGCCCAGCCAGGTACAGGCCGATATCCGCTTTGTCGAGGTCAACCGCACCAAGTTCAAGGAAGCGGGCGCACGTCTGCTGTTCAAAGGCTCGAACAATTCGCTGATCGGTTCGCCCGGTACGACGCCAAACACGGTGGTCAGGCCTGGCCAGGTGGCCGATGCAATCACCGGTTTGCCGCTGGACAATGGTGTGTTCAACATCGTCTGGGGTGGTGGCAGCAGTCGCTTTCTGGCGGCGATCAACGCGCTGGAAAACAGCGGCTTTGCCTACACTTTGGCGCGTCCCAGTCTGGTGGTGCTCAGTGGCTTGACCGCCAGCTTTCTCGCCGGTGGTGAAATTCCGATTCCAGTGCCCAGCAGTGGCAGCGACAACGTGTCGATCGAATACAAGGAGTTCGGAATTCGCCTGGCCTTGTCACCGACGGTGGTCAGTCGTGATCGCATCACTTTGAAGGTCGCGCCGGAAGTCAGCGAGCTGGATTACACCAATGCCGTGAACATTGCCGGCACCCTGGTACCGGGGCTGAAAGTGCGGCGCACTGACACCAGTATTTCGCTGGCCGACGGCGAAAGCTTTGTGATCAGCGGCCTGATCAGTAGCACCACCCGGTCGGCTGTGGACAAGTTTCCGGGGCTGGGCGATATCCCGATTCTTGGTGCGTTCTTCCGCCAGTCACAGATGACCCGTGATGAAACCGAACTGTTGATGATCGTCACCCCGCATCTGGTCCAGCCACTGGCCGCCGACGCGAAAATGCCCAGCTTACCGGGTGAAGGGTTGCGCAACTATGACCCGAGTTGGGGCCGTCTGTTCTTTCTCGAAAACGGCGACTTTGAGGGTCGCAGTGGGTTATCACAATGAGCGAAAGCCTGAGTCAGACTTTTCTCGCCATCACCCGCAACGAGGCCGATCTGCAGTGGCTGCAAGGCGCGCTGGCACCCTTGGGGCAGGTGGTCGGCGCCAGCAGTGGCAGCCTCGACGAGTTGCTGGCACTGGTCGATGTGACCTTCGCCAACCTGGTGTTCGTGGGCCTGGACCGGGAGCATGTGGTCAGCCAGTGCGCACTCATCGAAGGCGTGTTGGAAGCCAAGCCGATGCTGGCGATCGTCGCGCTGGGCGATGGTATGGACAATCAACTGGTTCTCAACGCCATGCGGGCCGGCGCCCGTGATTTTGTCGCCTATGGCTCGCGTTCCAGCGAAGTGGCGGGGCTGGTGCGGCGCTTGAGCAAACGTCTGCCCGCAGTCAGCAGCAACCCCAGCCTTGGCGGCCTGACCGTGTTGTACGGTGCTCATAGCGCCGCCGATGGCGCACTGCTGACCACCCATCTGGCCCGGGTCGTACAGAGCAGCGGCCAGCAGACACTGTTGCTCGACCTAGGGCTGCCGCGTGGCGATAGCCTGGCGTTGCTGGGCCTTGAGGCCTCCTTTCACTTTGGCGATGCCCTGCGCCATCTGCGGCGCCTGGACAACACCCTGATCGACAGTGCGTTCAGCCGCGAGAACTCGGGCCTGCGCTTGTTGGCCTATGCCGAAGGTGACGAGCCGCTGGAACGCACCAGTGCCGCCGAGCTGTACATGTTACTCAGCGCCTTGCGCCAGCACTTCCAGCACATCGTGGTGAACCTCACCGGCCAGGCCGACAGTGAAGCGTTGCGTACTTTTGTCAGCCATTGCGACAAGTTGATCTGGTACACCGACCAGAACGTACTCGACTGTCGGCGCAACCTTGAGGTGCTGGCGACGTGGCGGGAAAAGGGCATGAAACTGGAGCATGCCAGCCTGTTGGTGGATCGCTACCTCAAAACCGTTGCACCAGACGCCGACGCCCTGGCCAAACGTTATGGCCTGCCATTGCTGATGGTGCTGCCCTATAGCCCCGAGGTGCGGCTGAATGCCAAGAACCAGGGGTTGACCCTGTTCGAGCTGGCGCCACGGGAAAGTCTCACCCATCAATTGCAGGCGCTGGGTCAGCGCCTGGCGCGGCGCTCCGAACACAACAAACCGGCCAGCGGTAATTGGCTCAACCGGCTCTGGGGGCACAGATGAGTGGCATCGATGAGCTGTTCGGCGGTCAGCGCCACAACCTGGCCAATGACCCACAGACCCTAAAGCGCGCGTTGCACCGTCATATCATCGATGCCATCGAAGACAGCGGGCGTAACTTGCTGGAAGGTTCGCGTCCGGCATTGGCGCAATTTGTGATGGAGCAGGTGGGGGATTACATCTCCCGATTGCACCTGGCGGTGTCGCGTTACGAGATGGAGCGCCTGGCCGAGGAGATCGTCGATGAGTTGACCGGCTTCGGGCCGCTGGAAGTGCTGCTACGCGATGGCAGCGTCACCGAGATTCTGGTCAACGGCCCGCACCGGGTGTTTGTGGAGCGCAACGGTGTACTGCAACAAACCGACCTGCGTTTTATTGATGCCCACCATGTGGAGCGCGTCATGCAGCGCATCCTGGCCCCTTTGGGTCGACGCCTGGATGAGTCGTCACCGATGGTCGATGCACGCATGCCCGACGGTAGCCGGGTGAACGCGATCATCCCGCCGGTGGCGCTCGACGGGCCGTGCCTGTCGATCCGCAAGTTTCGCAAAGACATGCTCAAAAGCGCCGACCTACTGGCGACGCGCACCATTGATCACGACATACTCGACTTTCTTCAGCTGGCTGTAGCGCGGCGTTGCAACATTCTGGTCAGCGGCGGCACCGGTACCGGCAAGACCACCTTGCTCAATGTCCTCAGCCAGCTGATCAGCCCGCATGAGCGCCTGGTGAGCATCGAGGATGTTGCCGAGTTACAACTGGATCATCCTCACGTGGTGCGCCTGGAAACCCGCCCGCCGAACGCCGAAGGCCATGGTGAGATCAAGTCCAGTGAGCTGATTCGCAACGCTTTGCGGATGCGCCCGGACCGCATCCTGTTGGGCGAAATTCGCGGTGTGGAAGTGCTCGATGTGCTGACCGCGATGAATACCGGCCACGACGGCTCGATGAGCACCGTGCACGCCAACACCGCACAGGATGCCTTGCTGCGCCTGGAAACCCTGGTCGGCCTGACCGGGCGAGTCGTGGCGGAAAAAACCTTGCGCCAGATGATCTGTGCTGCCCTTGATGTGGTGATTCAACTGACCCGCCTGGCTGATGGCCGACGCTGTGTCAGTGAGGTGCTGGAGGTGGTCGGTGTGCGTGATGATGTGTACGTCACCAACACCTTGTTTCGTCTCGACCGACGAGGTGGTGAGGGCTTTATGCGGGAAGCGCAGAACCCGGCAGGCGACAAACTGCGTCGGGTGTTTTCCGAGCCTTCAGCATGATTGCCCTGCTGCTGGGGCTGGTTTGCCTGGTGTCGCTGGGGCTGTCGCTGCGACTGTTTTACAGCGGCATGCGCAAAGCCGGTGCCGAGCGCACCTTGGAGCGACTGGGCCGAATACAAGAAGCATTGCCGGCTGTTTCCCACGGCCACGATTGGCTGGACACCTTACTGCAGCGTGCCGGGCTTGAGCGCCGTAATGATCGCCTGCTGACATGGCTGGCGCTGTGGACGTCGCTGTCACTGTTGCTGGCACTGATGCTGGGGTGGTTACCCGGCGTCCTGGCACTGCTGGCCGGCCCGCTGATGTTTCGTCTGTACCTGGGCTGGCGCTACCGCCGCCGCGTGCAGCGCATGATCGAGCAATTGCCGGTGCTGCTCGATCATTGCGTGCGCAGCCTCAAGGCGGGCCGGACCTTGAGCGATGCGGTGCTGGGCGCCATCGATGCGTCCCGCGATCCCTTGCACGGTGCCTTGCAGCGCGTGCGGCGCAATGTGCAGATGGGCATTGGCCTGGATGATGCCATGCAGGACCTGGCAGAACTGTATGACCAGGATGAATTGCGCCTGTTCGCCTTGGGCCTGCGCATCAACCACCGCTACGGCGGTAATGCCAGTGAACTGCTGGAGAACCTGATCAAACTGATTCGAGAGCGTGAGCAGGGCGCCCGGCAGCTGCGCGCGATGACGGGTGAAACGCGCATGACCGCTATTGTGCTGGGGCTGCTGCCAGTCGGTATGGCGGGCTACTTTCTTGCCACCAACCCCAATTACTTGTTGACCATGTGGCACGACAGTCACGGCCAGTTGATGTTACTGGGCGCGTTCGCGTTACAGGTGGTCGGTTGTCTGGCGCTGTGGCGCATGTTGCGGAGCCTGTGAAATGGTCTTGATGCTCAGTGCAGTGTTGTTCTTTGCCGCCTTTGTGTTGCTGCTCAACCAGTACAGGCGCCAGCGCCGCAGTCAGCGTTTGGTGGCGCAACGTCTGCAAGGTCGGTTGGCCAGCAACGACCGACTGGGCAATTGGTTGCAGCAACTGGGCAGCAGCCCTGTGGCGCAACGCCTGCTCAACTTTGACGGTGAAACGCGTGTGCTGCTCGATCGTGTCGGCTGGCGCCGCAGCCGTCAGCGCGCCTTGTTTGCGGCTTGTCAGTTCGGTGTGCCGGTGCTGGCACTGGGCGTGGGCGTCGTGCTTGAGCAAACCTTCTACGCCGATCGACAGAACGCTTGGCTGGTGGTGCCGATGTGTGCGCTGGGGGTGGGGTACTTGTTGCCCAAACGCTTGCTGGCGCTGGCAGCGGCACGGCGTCAGCAACAGGTTGTGCGCGAAGTGTCGACCTTCATTCCGCTGTTGCGCATTCTTTTTGAGTCGGGGTTGACGGTAGAGCAGGGGCTTCGGGTGTTGAGCCAGGAGTCGCGGCAGTTATTGCCTGTACTCAGCGAGGAACTGCGGATGATTCTGGCGCGTGTCGACTCCGGCCTGGCCCTGGCGCCGGAGCTTGAGAAAACCGCACAGCTGTTGGCGGTGGATGAATTCAGCGACACCTGCGTGATCCTGCAGCAATTGCTGGCTCAGGGCGGTGGGGCGATGAAATCGCTACTGGCACTCAAGCAGTTGCTCGATGACCGACGCCTGACGCGGATGCAGGAACGCATCTCGAAAATGTCCGGAAAGATGTCGATGGTGATGATGGTGTTTCTGTTTCCCGCCTTGCTGATCGTGCTTGCCGGTCCCGGCTTCACGGCGTTGGCCAAGGCAATGGGCTCGTGAGTGGAGGAGCATGGATGAAAGCAGTCATGGTAGTCATGAGCCTGATGTTGCTGGGGGGCTGCGCCAGTGATGGCCGCGCGCCGTGGTCGACGCTGTCGGGAGGTCAAGCGCGTTGCGCCAAGCCTGATTCGAGTCAGGAGCTGGCCCTGAGCATGGCCGACGAGATGCTGAGTGAAGGGCGCCCGCATGCCAGCCTTGCTCACTTGGAGGCGTTGCCAGCAGACATGGCACAAGTGCGCTTGCGCAAGGCTAAAGTGCTGCGACTGCTGGGGCGCAGCGAGGCCGAGCCGCTGTACCGCAGCCTGCTTGGTGGCTGTCTGGCTGCTGAGGCCGAACACGGGCTGGGGCAATTGTCGGCAGCCCGTGGCGATAACCTCCAGGCCCAGCGCCATTTGCTGCGCGCGGTGCGTTTGGCGCCGACCGACGAAAAAATCCGCAACGACCTCGGCGTGGTTTACCTCAATCAGGGCAATGTCGAGCAGGCGCGTTTCGAGTTTCTGACAGCCATCGAACTCAAAGACAACAACGCTTTGGCTGCCGTCAATCTGGTGAGCCTGCTGTTGTATCAGGACAAGTGGCAGCAGGCCGCCGACCTGGTGTCGCGCTTGCACCTGAGCGCCGCACAATTCAACGAGGCCAAGTCGCGTGCCGAACAACTGAAAAAGCCTGCCAGGTCGACGCCGACGCGTGCCGATCAAGTCGCGTCGTTACCGTCATCAACTGCCACCGTCGGGCAACCGTGAGGTGTTTATGAAAGCTGCCTGCTTCCTACTGCTTGCCTTCAGTGCATGGCCGTTGATGGCCTTGGAGATAGACGAACAACCCTCCGCCAAAGGGCAAACAGCCACAGAGACTTGGTTGCAGTTGCAGGCCCGCAACGAGAAGGCCTCGAAAACACCCCAGGCCGCCACCCCAAAAGAGCGTGAGCAGAGCATGCAGCGCTGGCTGGATAGCTACAAATATGCGATCCCTGATTTTTATCGCTGGGAGTCTGTGGGGTCGGCAGATAAATAGCCCGTCAGTGCGCCGTGACCCGCAGATGCAGCGGTGAATTACCGGGTGACAGGGCCAGTGCCAATTGCGTGCGATTGTGCATGTGGGTCAGGCGCAGCACCTGGGAGACGTAGAGCTTGACGGTGTTCTCGGTGATGCCCAGTTCACAGGCAATCTGGTAATTGGTCTTGCCCTTGCTGACCAGACGCGCCACTTCCAGTTGTCGTGGTGACAGTTTTTCGAAAATGGCCGGCAGGCTGACGTTGTCTGCTTCGTTTTCGAGGTCAGTGGCGCGGCGATGCGCACCCAGGCCGCGTGCCTTTTCCAGCTCCTGGTAGAGGTCGTCGATGGAGTCGGCCAGAAACTGCAGTTTCTGGTTGAGGTCGCCCAACTGCTGGAAGTTTTTCTGACGCTCCTGCAGTGCGGCTTCCTGGCGTTGTATGCCTTCGAGCAGTTCCTTCAGGTCTACCGGTTTTTGGTAGTAGTCGGCAAAACCTGCGCGCAAAGCTCTGATGACATCCTGCTTGTGTGCCAGGCCTGTGAGCATGATGGCTTCAAAAGTCCGCTGTTGTCCGGCAATCACTTTGAGGGCGTCGAGCAACGCGATGCCATCGAGGCCCGGCATGTGCAGGTCGCACAGCAGCAGGCCGATGGTGGGGTCAGCGGCAAATTGCTCGATGGCGTCGTTGCTGGATAGACAGGGCACGCAGCGGTAGCCGTTGCTCTGGAGAAATTCGCACAGTTCTTCGACGATCAAGGGCTGATCGTCGACGACCAACACCTTTACTTCACTGACAGTCTTGTTCACACGCTACTCCCTGTTCAGAAGCTGCATCTTCCTGATGGCTGCTGCCATGCAGTCGGCCGCAGACACTGTAAAAAGTAGTCGTACATTGCCAGTCTGTACACGCGTTGTTCGCCACAGGCAGTGGTTTACGCGTTCAGTGGGTCCATACCGCAGCGAGGACGAAGCCCGCCAGAATGAACGGGGCAAAGGGTTGTTTATTTGACGGATCCTCGGTCAGCTTTTTCAGTCGGCTTTTAACCTTTTGACTTAAAAGGGACCATAGCCAACGGCGACCGGCGAGCCAGATGAGCACCGAGATGCCGGCACCGATAAAGGTCCCCAGGACATACATACGATCGGTTGCCAAGGCCAGGGCTGCGAGCAACTTCACATCCCCTGCACCAAACCGCCCGAGCATGTAGCCGGGCAGGGTCAAGAGCATGACAATCGCCAAGGCCCAGCCACCTTCGCTGGCATCGGCACCTATCCAGGTGTGCCCGGTAATGAACAGGTAGGCCAGGGCGCATGACGCCGCGCCGAGGGTCAGGGTGTTGGCAATCTGGCGCTCTCGCACATCTTGTTCAGCGCACAAGGCAAGCCACAGCAGCAGGACAATGCTTTGCATTGGCGAAATGCATCCCTTTGTGGTGAATGATTCTATGCTGTCAGTCAGGTGTCACTGTCAGGGTAGACGCGATCATGAAAGCAAGCTTGGCCAAGCGGCAAAAAGGCGCTGCGGCGTTGGAGTTCGTTGCAGTATTCGTGATCTTTTTCGCGGTGTTCTATGGCGTGGTCAGCTATGGCCTGCCGATGCTCATGTTGCAATCGTTCAACCAGGCCAGCAGCGAAGCGGTACGCCGCTGCGTAGCGCTGGACCCCACCAGCGCCACCTACAGTGCCGACGTCAAAGCGCTGGCCAAGACGGTACTCGGCGAGCAATTGGCGTGGATGCCCGGCTCGTTGAACTTTCAGCTCGCCAGCGATGCCAGTGTCACCTTGACGCCGGGCAACCTGTTGACGGTGAAGATCGACTACGCCAAAACCAAACTGACTTCCGTGCTGCCGGTGATCGATTTGCCAGTTATCGGTGAAGTCCCGCGCCTGCCCGCGAGCCTCAAGGCCGAAGCGAGTCTGCAACTTTGAGCGGCGGGCCAGGTTTGTTCGAGCGTTGGCGTGGGCGTTCCACTCCGGCCCCCGTAGAGCCAGAGCCGCCCCCCAGCGTGCCTGCGGTGGGGCTGCAACTGTGGCTCGACGACAGCGCCCGGGTGCAGCGCATGGCCGGCCCTTTGCGGTGTGCATTGGCCTTGCCGGTGCACGGTGACATGCGCTTGCAGGATTGTGTGCAGCCCTACAGTTTGCTGGTGCTCGAGGGTGAGCCAATGGACTGGCAGGCGCAGCCGTTGGACCTGGATTTCAAGGCGGCCGGTGGGGGTACCTTGCATACCCGGGGCTGGTTGCTCGGCCAGCCGGGCAACTGGATGCTGCAGCTGTTCGACATTGGCGATCTGTTGCAGCATCGCCAGCAGTCGATGAATGCAGAGCGTCAGCGCCATCTGACCAGTCACCTGGCTGCGGAATTACGTGATTGCAGTATTGAGCGTCTGGGACAGGTGGCGCAGGAGCAATTGCAATGGCTGGTGCGGCATTGGCGGGCCAGTGGCGTGCGCATCCTGTTGCAAGGTGAGCAGGGCTGGCAGACCTATGCCAGTAGTAATGGCCCCGTGCATTGGCCCACAGATGAAGACATCGGGCGGTTACTCGACCGTCAGGTGCCAGGACAAATGGTTTCGAGCATTGCCCATGCCGACCTGCAGGTGTTGATACCGCAAGCCGACACCTACCTTATGCCCTATGCACAGGGGCAGATCGCTCGGGCCTGGTTGGTCTGTGTGGGGCCGCTTGAAGCATTGAATGCGGTGGATGCACTCAATGCTTGCGCAGCCTATGCCGAGCCGCTGGTCAGCCGTTTGGCCGCCTTCGAGTTGCAGCAGCAGTCTGAGCGCCTGGACAGTTTGCAGCTGCAATTGGGCGCTGGCTGGTGGCAGTGGCGCTGCAATGAATCGACGTTGCAGGTTGATCCTGGCTTGGCGGCCAGCCTGGGAATCCCCGCGCAGCTAACCCTCGGCCAGTGGCTGAGCCGTGTGCACCCGGCCGACCGCGAAGCGGCGCAGCTGGCCTTTGCTGAGTTGCAGCGCGAAGGCTGTGCCTTGCACTTGAGCCTACGTTTGCTCGACCACAACCTGGCGGCTAATCCACGCTGGTTCCGCTTGTGCGGGCAAGTGCGCGGTACTGGCCAGCAACGCCGGGTGCAGGGATTTTTGATCGACATCAGTGACATCAAGGCTCAGCAGTTGCAGGCCAGCGCGGCGCAGGCACGGCTGGAAAACCTGATCGCCAGTTCTCCGGCGGTGATCTACATCCAGCGATACGTTGAAGGGGCCCTGCAATCAGACTTTTTCAGTGCCAGCTTGCAGCCGATGCTGGGCTGGGAACCCGAAAGCAGTGGTTCGTTGCAACCGGGCCAGTGGGTCCATCCTGACGATCAGGCACTGTGGTTGGCGCGCACCCGCACGTTGTTGCGTGAGGGGCAGGTCCGCAGCCGTTACCGTTTATGTGATCGCTATGGCGGTTACCACTGGGTGCTCGACGAGGCGCGGCTGTTGCGTGATGACCTTGGCCTGCCGGTGGAGGTGGTGGGGATCTGGCTGGATGTTACCGAAGCCACCGAGGCGGCGGAGCGCATGCGCGAAAGTGAAGAGCGCTACCGAGTGTTGGTGGAAGATTCGCCGGCCATGATCTGTCGCTACACACCAGAGCTGAACCTGGTGTTTGGCAACCAGCCGTTGGCTGACTATCTGGAGTGCTCGACCACGCAATTGGCCGGTATGAACCTTGGGCAGTGGCTGTCCAGCGCTCAGCGTGAGGCGTTTGTCGAGCGTGTAGCGGGGCTGACTGTGGAGCAGCCAGTGAGCACGGCGGAGATCTGCCTGGAGCTGCCAGGGCGCGAGCATGCCTGGTGGGTGTGGTCTGATCGAGGGTTGTTCGACGAACAAGGTCGGTTGTTGGAAGTGCAGGCGGTCGGCCGTGACAACACGCAGGTTCGGCGTACTCAGCAGCAACTGATGCAGAGTGCCAAGATGGCCACCCTTGGCGAGATGGCCACCGGCCTTGCCCATGAGATCAACCAGCCCCTGAACGTGATGCGCATGGCGGTGGTCAACGCCCTCAAGCGCCTGGAAAACGGCGAGGTGCAAGCCGATTACTTGCAAGACAAGCTCAAGCGTATCGATGCTCAGGTGTTACGCGCCTCACGGGTGGTGGACCACATGCGGGTGTTTGGCCGTCGCTCGGCCATTGAGCAGCAGTTGTTCGAACCCTGGCAGGCCGTGGAGGGCGCGTTGTCGCTGCTTGCCGAAGGCTTGCGAGGCAAAGGCGTCGTGTTGCGGGTCGAGGCTGCTGCGCAGCAACCGAAGGTCAAAGGGCATCAGGACCAGCTGGAACAGGTGCTGATTAACCTGATGGTCAATGCGCGTGATGCGTTGCTGACACAACGCGAACAGCAGCGAGAACTACAGCCCTGGATCGCTCTGCGCATGGAGGCCAATGAACAGCAGGTGCGGTTGCTGGTCGAAGACAATGGCGGCGGGATTGATCCACGCTTACTGGAGCGTATCTTCGAACCCTTCTTCACCACCAAGCCGGTGGGCGTCGGCACCGGGCTGGGCTTGTCGGTCAGCTACGGGATCATCGATGCCATGGGTGGTTGTCTGAGTGTGGATAACGGCGTCGAAGGGGCACGCTTCTGTATTGAGTTACCGGTTCACAGTACCAGCTGAGCGCGGGTGCTGGAGCAGTCGAGGTTGGCGCCTACCTCGACCTTGAGCAAATCGATCCCCAGGACTTTCAGCAAGGCGTTGACCAAAGGGTCGACCAGCGGGCTCAGCAGGCCTTTGATCAGCGGTTGCAGGATCGACTTGACGGTGTTCAGCACATTGCTCCCCAGCACCAGTACTTCGCCCAGAATGTTGCCATTGAGTGGCTTGTAAGCCTGCAGCTCAATGCCTGCGATGGTGGTGTTCAAACTATTGACGATGTTGCTGGCGCTGGTGCTCATGTATGCCGGTGGTTGATTGATGGCGGGCGGCGTGTGGTCTGGGGGTGAAAACTTCAGATCGGTTGGCGTGCTGGCTATCAGTGACGTGTTGACCTTCAGGCCGATACCGCCACCGGCAAAGGGCACGCGTGGATCGCAGGAACCCAGCAGCCCCAGGAGGAAGCGGCATTTCTGAGTGGAGATATCAATCAACGGCAAGGGCGTGACCGCCGCGACGCCGGTTTTTTTGTTGGTATCGGTACTGAAGAAATCATCGCGGTTCTTGAATAGGCCAATAGCCAGGTCTGCTGCCGAACTCTCGGTGCTGGCGGTGAGTGATTTTTCCGGGCTGCAGCTGTAGCGGGTTATCCGGCTGGTGGCTTTTGCTGCCTGAATGCCGACGTCCAGGCTGACCGTGCCGGATAGCAATCTTATGTCGCTGTAGGTGCATTCATTGGCCAGCAGGCAGGTCAAGGATTGCACCGTACCGGCCAGGTTCAGGCTGAGCAGGTTGTTAAGCAGGTTGGTCAGGGGTGTGGCAAGGCTGGTGACTGCGTTGAGCAGGCCGGCAACGCTCTCCAGTACCGGCAGGTCCAGTGAGACCAGCGCCCGTACTTGCGCCGTGTGCACCCTGATGTCGTCGGTCTGCGGGTTGCCGATGGCGGACACCTGTTGTGGCTCGATGACTTTCAGGCGCAATTTGCCATTGACCAGCCCCAGCACGCTGATCGGCATTTCAACGGTGGCTGCATTGTTTTTGGTCGACAGCAGAATCACGCTTTGCACCAGGTCGAGCAGTTGCAGCGTGGCATCCAGCCCAGCCTTGGTGGTGCCGGTCTGCAAGTCGAGAATCTCGCCCAGGCGAAGTGTTTTGGTACTGTCGGAAGCCAGCGCAACTCTAGCCAGGTTGCTCACCACCTCGACGCTGGCACCACCTCTTTGCAAAACCGTGACGGCGGCGCCGATCAGCTTGCTTGCGGTAGCGTCGGCACGCAGTAGCTGTTGATAGTCGCCGACATCCGCGTGAACAACGATGGCTAACTGGTCGAGGTAGCTGAGCAGGTTGATCTGGGTGTTGGCCAGGCCTTGCCAGCCCGCGACATCGAGCTGGAGGTGGCCGCCCAGAGGGTCGACCAAGGCGTTGAGCAGGGCTGACTTGCGTGAATCGATGGTCGCCAGCGTGCTGCGGATACGCAACATGGCTTGCGGTGGTTTTGGTGTAGCGGCGATGGCACTGGCGCTTAGGGTGGTGGTGTCGGGCACCTTGTTGCCGTTGGCCAGGGCCCAAACCCCGACGGCAACGCTGGTGGAAACCTGCGTGGTGGCAACCACCCTGATGGCTTCATTGCGGGTACTGTCGAGGGTGAAGCGTCGCAGGCTGTTGTCACCGGTTTTCAGGCTGCCGCAGGTGGTGCTCAGCGTCTGGCCCGCGTTAAGTTCGAAGCCGTTGCGTACCGCGCCGGCCCTGGCCAGTGCATCAGCCTGCGGGCCGCTTCCGTTGCACACGGCCTGTTGGCCTGCGGCTTCGAGTGCGGCCATGTCGACGATGCGCTGCAAGCGTCGCTGTTCCAGATAAAGACGGCTGCTGTCGATCACCATCAACATGAACAGCAGGCCCATGCCCAGGGTCAAGGCTGCCATCAGGCCGATTGCGCCGCGCTGGCGTGCAGGAAAGCGAGAGGACACGCGCACTCCTTTGCCGGCGCAGAGCCGATCTGATCACTGCCCCTGTAGGAGCGGGCTTGCCCCGCGATTGCGATGTAATAGACAGATCGCGATCGCGGGGCAAGCCCGCTCCTACAGTGTAGCTCGAATGATGGCTATTGGCCTTTAGCGTGGTGGATAGTTCGACAATGCGTTGGTCACCGTTTTCTGGATCGCTTCGGCACGTTCCGAGGGGCTGGGCGGGTAATTGTTCATGATCTGTTCGGCGCTGCCACGCCAGACCAGCTTGCCGTCCTTGGCGTCGAACATGTCGACCTGAATGGTCGCCACTTTGTAGTCGACGCTACGGGTTTCGTTGTACATCGGGCCGCCCCAGTAGTTGCCCCAGTAGCCACCCCAGGCGCCGCCATAGTTGGTGGTGATCTGTTGCTGGCGTTGCTCGACGATGAGGTAGGTCTGCACGTTCAGGTCGGCTTTGCTGTTGCCCTGGACCGGGCGCAAGCCACGTTGGTCGAGCTGGCCGGCAACCGCCTGGCGAATGCGTTGCTCGGTCAGGTCGCTTTTGATCCGCGGATCATCAGGGCGGTACTGCAGCGCCGGTTCCTGCCAAGCCCAACTGCGGTAGGCGGCAAAGTCGCGGCTGGCGTCATAGTCCAGTGACGTTTTGTTGCTCTGGCAGGCACTCAGCAGCACCATTAGCGAGAGTAAAGCGAGACGGCGCAACATGATGGATCTCCAATTAGCGTTAGCTGGGAGGATAGCCGTTAAGGGCTTTCTTCACCGATTCGCGCAGGGCTTTCTCGCGTTCGCCCTGTGAACCCTGGCTGTCGGTCTCGGCGCTGGCACTCCAGACTGCCTGACCGTCGCGAGCGTCATATAAGTCGACACGTACCACCATGACTTCAACTTCGTAAGTGCGGACCAATGGCACACTGGCATACGCGCCATAGCCGTTGTAGTAGCGGCCAACGCTGCCGTACCCGCCGAAGCCGCCATACGGGTAGGGGTAGCCACCATACGGGTAGTAGTCGTCACGCTCCTGGCGCAGACGGCGCTCCAGGTGCAGGTTGGCGCTCACCAGCAAGTCGCTGGCCTGGCCATTGCGTGCAGGGCGCAGGCCGCGCTGATCCAGTGCATTGCTGACGGCGTCGGCCAGTTGCCCTGGTTCGCTCAGGGCACCGCCGGATGGCAATTGGTTGTCGTGCCAGGCCCAACTGCGGTAGCGGCCGTAGTCCCGAGGTGGGGCAGGGTAGGCACTGGCATCGAAAGTGGTGGCGGCGTGCGCCGGGGCCGGTGGCAGCGGGCGGGAGCTGGCGACATAAGGGTTGGCGCTCTGGCAGCCCGCCAATATCAGGGACAGCAGGCCCAGCGGCAAACGGTACGACATGTCACCCTCCCGGTGTGCTTCAGCGTGGTCGGCAGATCCAGTGCAGGTAGCGTCCTAAACCGGCAAAAGCGGGATGACGTCGATGCGCCAGTTCCATCTCCAGCAGGTCGAGCAGCTCGGCCTTGGCCTGGAATTCGCTGGGCATGTAGTCGTGGAATACCCGTACGCCGCTTTCTGTTTCGACCTGCCACAGACCTTCAAGTTGCACCCTGAGAGTGCGCGGATCAAGCGGTTTTTGTGGGGTCAGGCTTTGCTTCTCACCGGCCATGTCGTTGCGTCGCAGTTTGCGGAAATGGCCTTTGAGCAAGTTGCGGTAAACCAGTGCATCGCGGTTATAGAACGCCAGTGACAGCAGGCCATCGCTACGGGTCAACTGATGCAGCACCGGCAATATGGTCTCCGGCTCGGCCAGCCACTCCAGCACGGCATGGCACAGCACCAGGTCGTAAGGCTCGGTCAGTTGCCCGAGCAACTCTTGCCAGGGCGCCTGGATGAAGGTTGCCTGCTTGCCGGCTTCGGCAAAGCGTGCGCGGGCGCCTTCAAGCATCGGCTCGGCAGGCTCGGCCAAGGTGACTTGATGGCCACGTTCGGCCAGCCACAGGGCCATGTGCCCCAGGCCAGCACCGATATCAAGTACGCGCAATGGGCGTTCGGGCAAGACCTCGGCCAGGTCGGCCTGGAGCACGGCCAGGCGAATTGCGCCTTTGGCGCCGCCATAGATTTTGTTGGCAAAACGGGTGGCCAGGGCGTCGAAGTGGCGGTCTTTCATCGGGCAAAGCGCCTTTCGCTGTCGGCGAGCTTGGCGCGCACCACTTGCTCCATGTCCAGGCCCAGTTCGCTGCACAGCAGCAACAGGTACAGCACCACATCGCCGACCTCCTGGCCGGCGTGCTCGAGTTGCTCAGGTGAAAGCTGGCGTGACTGCTCTTCGCTCAGCCACTGGAAAATCTCCACCAGCTCAGCCATTTCAACGCTGGCGGCCATGGCCAGGTTTTTCGGGCTGTGAAAGCCGCGCCAGTCATTGGTGTCACGGATGCGGTGCAGGCGTTGGGTCAGTTCGTGCAGGTTCATCAAGGCTCTCCTCAAGCTGCATAGCTTCAGGCGGGCGCCTTCGCAACGCAAGCGCGACGTATCAGCCCAGTGGTCGCCAGGCGCCGCGCATGTGTATCAACTCACCGTGGCCGTCCAGCCGTAAGAGGCCCTGATCGGCAGTGGGGCTGGCGTTGAGGATGACCTCGCTGGGCAAGCGCACTGGTTTGAGGAAATCCACCTCTAACTGATAGCCAAAAACTGGCAGGTGGCTGCGCAAGGCCGCCAGGGTCATGGCTTTGCTCCACATACCGTGGGCAATCGCAGTGGGAAAGCCGAACAATTTTGCACTGCTGGCGCTCAGGTGGATCGGGTTGTAGTCGCCGCAGACTTTGGCGTAGCGGCGGCCAATGTCGCTATCAGCGTACCAACGGGTCAACTCGCCCAGCGGTTCGCTGTTGGAGGCTTCGCTGGCTGAGGGCGCAGGGTCGAGTTTCAGGCCGCGACAGAGCATGCGGCTGGTTTCTGACCAGATCAGGCCCAGACCATCTTCTGCGTCGGTGATCAGGTCGAAGGTGGCGCCTTTTTCGTGTGCTTGCAGGTTTTCCACATGCACGGCGAAACGCAGCTGGCTGATGCCACCCAGTGGGCGGACTACGCGGATGCTGTTGTGCAGATGCACCAGGCCAAGCAGCGGGAAGGGAAAGGCTTTGTCGGTTAACAGCTGCAACTGCAAGGCAAACGCCATCACATGGGGGAAGGTCGGTGGCAAGCGTCCATCGTCGCTGAAATGGCAGAGTTTTCGGTACGCTTCCAGTTGCTTGGGTTGCACCGTCAGGGTGCAGCGCAAACCGGTGTCGGGTAAGGTGCCGCCGCTGATTTTTCGCTTGCGTGCGGCGCGCAGGTAAAGGCTGGAAACTGCGTCAGTGCGGCTCAGGTCATGCCAGTGTTGGGTCATGTTCAAGCCCCCATTACGGCTTGGCCACAGACCCGCAGCACCTGGCCGTTGACGGTACCGCTGCCGGGTTGTGCCAGCCAGGCAATGGCCTCGGCGACATCTTGAGGCAGGCCACCCTGGCCCAGTGAGCTCATGCGTCGCCCGGCTTCGCGCAGGGCGAAGGGAATGGCGGCGGTCATGCGTGTTTCGATGAACCCGGGGGCCACGGCGTTGATACTGCCACCGCGAGTTGCCAACTTCGGCGCCCACGCCTGGGCCAGCCCGATCAGGCCGGCCTTGCTGGCGGCATAGTTGGATTGGCCACGGTTGCCGGCGATACCACTGATCGAGGCCAGCAGTACAACCCGTGCGTTATCGTGCAGGGCGCCGCTGTCAAACAACGCCTGCGTCAGCAATTGCGGTGCCTTGAGGTTGACCGCCAGCACCGAGTCCCAGAATTCCGGAGTCATGTTGGCCAGGGTTTTGTCGCGGGTGATCCCGGCGTTGTGGATAACGATATCGATCCCCTCGGGCAACCCTTCGAGCAGTTGTGCGGCGGCGTCAGCGGCGCAGATATCTAGCGTCAGGCTGCGCCCGCCCAGGCGTTCAGCGAGGGCCTCGAGGTCATTCTTGGCCTGGGGCACGTCGAGCAATACGACCTCGGCGCCATCACGCGCCAAGGTCTCGGCAATGGCGGCGCCGATCCCTCGGGCGGCGCCGGTGACCAGCGCTTTGCGCCCGGCCAGTGGTCGGGTCCAGTCCTGTACGCTGCTGGCACAGGCTTCCAGGCGCAATACCTGGCCGGAGATAAAAGCGCTCTTGGGGGACAGGAAAAAGCGCAGAGCGCCTTCGAGTTGGTCTTCGGCGGCGTCGCTGACATACAGCAACTGCAGGGTGCCACCGGCGCGCAGTTCTTTGGCCAGTGAGCGACTGAAGCCTTCCAGGGCCCGTTGGGCAACCTGGGCTAGCGGGTCATCCAGTTGCTCCGGTGCGCGGCCCAGAATCACGATATGGGCGCACGGCGCCAGGCTGCGTAGCAGCGGCTGGAAGAATTCGCGTAGTTGCTTGAGCTGGTCGCTGTCGTCCAGTTCGCTGGCGTCGAACACTACAGCCTTGATTTTCGTGCCTAGGCCCGCGACCCACTCGGGAGCGCTCAGGTCGGGGCTGGCGAAACTGTAGACCTCATCGGTCAGGCGTTTGGCAAAGGTCTCGACGATGTTCGCCAGAGGGCCGCCGCCGAGCAACAACGCGCCTTCAACCGGCCGCAGCCGCCCGGCTGTCCAGCGTTCCAGGCGGGCAGGGCTGGGCAAACCCACGGCACCGACCAGGCGCCGGCCGAGGTCGGAGTTGGCGAAGTCTATGTAGCGGTCGCTCATGAGCACGTCTCCCTGAGATAAGCTTCAAAGTGTGGACCATGTTTGGCCGTTGGTCGTTCGAACGCTGAAAAAACACCTACGCTGAATGTGGAAAACACCGTCGACCACTTCATTGGAAGGAGGGCGAAACGTATGCGCTCACTGCGTCGGGTCGCGATCCTGGGTGGCAACCGAATTCCCTTCGCCCGTTCCAATGGCGCCTATGCCACTGCCAGCAACCAGACGATGCTTACGGCAGCGCTGGAAGGGCTGATCGAGCGTTTTAGCCTGCATGGTCTGCAGTTGGGTGAAGTCGCTGCCGGGGCCGTGCTCAAGCACTCCTGGGACATGAACCTGACGCGTGAGTGTGTGCTCGGTTCGCGTTTATCCGCACAAACCCCGGCCTATGACTTGCAACAGGCGTGCGGCACGGGGCTGGAAACAGCCTTGCAAGTTGCCAATAAAATCGCGTCGGGCCAGATCGACAGCGCGATTGCCGGTGGTGTCGACACCACTTCCGATGCCCCAATTGCGGTCAACGAAGGCTTGCGCCAGATCCTGCTACAGGCGCACCGTGGCAAGACCACCGCCGATAAGCTCAAAGCCTTTCTCCAGCTTCGCCCGGGGCATTTGAAACCGCTGTTGCCACGCAACGTTGAGCCACGCACCGGGCTTTCCATGGGCCAGCACTGTGAGCAGATGGCGCAGACCTGGCAGATTCCACGCCAGGCACAGGACCAACTGGCGCTGCTCAGTCATCAGCACCTGGCGGCAGCCTATGCCGAGGGGTGGCATGACGATTTGCTGACACCGTTCCTTGGCTTGAGCCGGGACAACAACCTGCGGGCTGACCTGACTCTGGAGGCGCTTGCCAGCCTCAAGCCTGTGTTCGAGCGCAGCGAGAGGGCAACCCTCACAGCCGGCAACTCCACACCGCTGACCGATGGCGCCTCGCTGGTGTTGCTGAGCAGTGAAGACTGGGCGCGTGAGCACAGTCTTCAAGTGCAGGCGTATCTGGTGGACGGTGAAAACGCTGCTGTGGACTTTGCCAAAGGCCAGGAAGGGTTACTGATGGCACCGGTTTACGCAGTGCCGCATTTGTTGGCGCGCAACGGCTTGAGCCTGCAAGACTTCGACTTCTACGAAATTCATGAAGCCTTCGCTGCGCAGGTGCTGTGCACCCTCAAGGCCTGGGAAGATCCCGACTATTGCCAGCATCGCCTGGGCCTGAGCGAGCCGCTGGGCGCGATCGATCGCAGCAAGCTCAATGTCAGGGGCAGTTCACTGGCGGCCGGTCACCCGTTTGCCGCCACCGGTGGGCGCATTCTTGCCAATATGGCCAAGTTGTTGGCCACGGCTGGCAAGGGCCGTGGCTTGATATCAATCTGCGCCGCCGGCGGCCAGGGGGTCGCCGTGATTATTGAGCGCTGACCAAGGTTGCCGGCGCTGTGGTGGCCGGTCGATTGGCATAGTGCTCGGCCATGATCGAGCAGACGATCAGCTGCAACGGGTGGTAGATCATGATTGGCAGCAAGATCAGACCCAAGCCCGGATGGGCACCGAAGATCAGTGCGGCCATTGGCGCACCTGCGGCCAGCGACTTTTTGCTGGCGCAGAACACTGCGGCCACTTCGTCTGCCGGGTTCAACTTCAGCGCTCGGGCGCTACGGGTGGTCAGCCACAGGATCAGCGCCAGCAACAGCGCGCTGCCGGCAAACGCAGTCATCAATACCGCACTGCCTTGCTGCTGCCACATGCCCGACACCATTGAATTGCAAAACGCCGCGTAAACCAGCAGCAGGATTACCAGCTTGTCGAGGATGTTGGTGTAGCGCTTGTGTCGGGCAAAGAAGCGGCCCAGCCAAGGGCGCAGCGATTGGCCGAGCACCAGGGGCAACAACAGCAGCGCACACAGATCCAGCAGGGTGGCGCCGAGGTCGATGCCGTTGTTGCCGCTACCAACCACCAGGCTGACCAGCCAGGGGGTGATGAAAATACCCAGAACACTGGACAGGCTGGCGTTGAGGATTGCTGCCGGGACATTGCCGCCTGCACTGCCGGTCAAGGCCACGGAAGAGGAGATCGTCGAGGGCAGGGCGCACAGGTAGAAAAAGCCCAGCATCAGCAGCGCCGGTATGTGGCTGCCAAACAAGCTGTTCGCCACCCACCACAGCAAGGGAAAGACGATGAAGGTGAAGCCTTGCACCATCAGATGCAGGCGGCCGCTTTTCAGGCCGTGACCAATCTGTTCGCTGGACAGGTTGATACCGTGCAGGAAGAACACCAGGAACACGCCGACGTTGATCACATATTCGGCGTGCATCGCCCCGCCGCTACGGCCAACATTGGGGAACAACCATGCCAGGAAAGTGGCGAGGAACATGCCACAGAGAAACCAGTCGGTGACCACGCGTTTGAAGTGTTTGAGCGCATGCATAGGCTAGCCTTCGAATCATTTTGTAATCGTTGAGCCCAGAGGCTACGCTCGGCAAGTGTTTACCGTCTTGCGACATAAGGCCAAGTGATGCCGAAAAACGGACAGCAGTCCTCACCTCGTCCGATTCCTGTGCTTGAGCATTTGCCTCGGGCGCTGTACGCACGCGCCGAGAGCCTGGGCGCCGGCTCGTGGACGCCGCATCATCAGCATGACTGGGTGCAGTTCTCCTACGCGATCAGCGGTGTTCTGGGGGTGTATACCGCCGAAGGCAGCTACTTCGCCCCGCCGCAGTGGGGCGTGTGGATTCCAGCGGGCGTTGAGCACAAAGTGGTGACTTCGATGCAGGCCGAGATGCGCAGCCTGTATGTGCGCCGTGATGTGTCGAGCTGGGCGCCGGGCCATTGTCGGGTGCTGGAAGTGACGCCGCTGGCACGTGAACTGATCAAACAGTTTTGCTTGTTACCCGTTGAGTACCCTGAAAACGGCAGCGCCGAGGCACGATTGGTGGCGGTTTTGCTGGATCAGTTGCAGGCTTTGCCGGAGGTGGGTTTCTCTCTACCGTTGCCGAAGCACCCGCGCCTGCTTGAACTGTGCAATGAATTGCTCGCTCACCCGGAGCAAGGGCAAAGCCTTGGGCAATGGGCGCAACGCTTGAATACTTCGGAAAAAACCCTGACGCGTCTGTTTCAACGTGAAACCGGCTTGAGTTTTCGCGGCTGGCGCCAGCGTATGCGCCTGCTGTCGTCATTGACGGCATTGGAGGCAGGGCAGAGTGTCACCGAGGCGGCGCTGGGCAGTGGCTATGACTCAACCTCGGCCTATATCGCGGCATTCAAGAGCCTGTTCGGCTTTACCCCAGGTGGTTTGCGTTTGTAACGGTAAAGAAATCTGGTGATTTTTGTGAACGATTGTGCACAGTCACTTACAAAAACTATGGCAAGTCAGGCCGATTGTCGTTACAACGCAGTGCGGCCTTGCTACAGCGGCGAGCCGACAAAGCAGCGGTGACCTATAAAAAATCACGTGTCTGGCAAAACAGGAACCCTGACAAAAGCCGATGAAGACTCCAAAACGCATTGAACCACTGGTTGAAGATGGATTGGTCGATGAAGTACTCCGGCCGTTGATGAGTGGCAAGGAGGCCGCCGTGTACGTGGTGCGCTGCGGGCGGGAATTGCGCTGTGCCAAGGTCTACAAGGAGGCTAACAAACGCAGCTTCCGCCAGGCCGCCGAATATCAGGAAGGCCGCAAGGTGCGTAACAGCCGCCAGGCCCGGGCCATGGCCAAAGGTTCCAAGTACGGGCGCAAAGAGGCCGAAGATGCCTGGCAGAACGCCGAAGTGGCGGCGCTGTTCCGTCTGGCCAATGCCGGCGTGCGGGTGCCGCGGCCCTATGACTTTCTCGACGGTGTGCTGCTGATGGAGCTGGTGGCCGACGAGTTCGGCGATGCTGCGCCACGGCTGAACGATGTGGTGCTTGAACCTGAGCAGGCGCGCGAATACCACGCCTTTGTCATCCGCCAGATCGTGTTGATGCTGTGTACCGGCCTGGTGCATGGCGACTTGTCGGAATTCAACGTGCTGCTTGGGCCTGACGGGCCGGTGATCATCGACTTGCCACAGGCGGTGGATGCGGCGGGCAACAACCACGCCTTCAGCATGCTGGAGCGCGACGTGGGCAACATGGCGGCCTATTTCGGGCGTTTTGCACCGGAACTGAAGAACACCCGTTTTGCGAAAGAGATGTGGGCCCTGTACCAGGCCGGTGAACTGCTGCCGGACAGCGAGCTCACCGGCCAGTTCCAGGACGATCAGCGCCGCGCCGATGTTGCCGGGGTAATGCGCGAGATCGAGGCGGCGCGCTTTGACGAAGCCCGTCGGCGCGCCGTTAAGGAAGAGGCGGAGCACGGTTCAAGCAAACACGAAGAACCTGCACCGCCCTGGTTGCAATAGCCTGTCAGTGACAGCAGCTGCCGCCGGCTTCCAGGTCCTTGAGGATCGGGCAGTCGGGGCGGTCGTCGCCCTGGCAATGGGCGACCAGCTCGCTGAGGGTGTCGCGCAGGCTGACCAGTTCTTCGATGCGCCGGTTCAGGTCATCGATGTGCTGGCTGGCCAAGGCCTTGACGTCGGCACTGGCGCGTTGGCGGTCTTGCCACAGCGTCAGCAGCCGAGCCACTTCCTCCAGTGAGAACCCCAGGTCGCGCGAGCGCTTGATAAAGGCCAGGCGGTGCAAGTCTTCCTGCTGGTACAAGCGATAACCACTGTCGCTGCGCAGTGCAGGTTTGAGCAAGCCAATCGACTCGTAGTAGCGGATCATCTTGGCGCTCAGCCCGGAACGCCGGGCGGCTTGGCCGATGTTCATTTCGCGTCATCCTGTGGTGGCGTTTCGGGTTTCCAGGTTTTGAGCAACAGCGCGTTACTGACCACACTGACACTGGACAGGGCCATCGCGGCACCAGCCAACACTGGGTTGAGCATGCCGAGTGCGGCCAACGGAATCCCGATCAAGTTGTAAATAAAGGCCCAAAACAGGTTCTGGCGAATCTTCGAGTAGGTTTTGCGGCTGATTTCCAGTGCGGCAGGCACCAGGCGCGGATCGCCACGCATCAGGGTGATACCGGCTGCCTGCATGGCCACGTCAGTGCCACCGCCCATGGCGATACCGATATCGGCGGCGGCCAGGGCTGGTGCATCGTTGATACCGTCACCGACCATCGCCACCACACCACCCGACTGCTTGAGTTCGGCCACTTTCGCTGCTTTGTCGCCTGGCAGCACTTCAGCGTGTACGTCCGAGATGCCCAGGGCGTTAGCAACGACCGTGGCACTGCCGCGGTTGTCACCGGTCAGCAAGTGGCTGCTGATGCCTTTGTCGGCCAGTTGCCGTATGGCTTGGCCGGCACCGCTCTTGAGGCTGTCGCCAAAGGCGAACAGGCCCAGCACACGTAGCTGCGGGCTGCGTTCGATCAGCCAGGACAGCGTGCGGCCTTCGGCTTCCCATTCTTTGGCATACACCGCAAGACCACCGGGTTGCAGGCCACTTTCGTCGAGCATACGGCGGTTGCCCAGGGCCAGTTCTCGTCCATCCAGGTTACCGGCAATACCCCGCCCGGTCAGTGACTGGCTGTTGCTGATGTCGGCAACCACCAGGCCTTGTTCGGCACAGGCATCCAGTACAGCTTTAGCCAAGGGGTGCTCACTGCCGCGTTGCAGGGCGCCGGCCAGTTGCAGCAGCTCAGCAGGTTCGCCGACGGCGGCTTTGCTGTGAACAATGCGTGGGCTGCCCGAGGTCAGGGTGCCGGTCTTGTCGAATACCACGCGGTTGACGTCATGGGCACGCTCCAGAGCTTCGGCATCCTTGATCAGAATGCCGTGGCGCGCGGCGACACCGGTACCGGCCATGATCGCCGTCGGAGTGGCCAGGCCCAGTGCACAAGGACAGGCGATCACCAGCACGGCCACGGCGTTGATCAGTGCGGTCTCAAGCGGTGCACCGGCCCACAGCCAGCCCACCAGCGTGACCAGCGCCAGCACCAAGACGGCGGGTACGAACACCTGGCTGACGCGGTCCACCAGTTTCTGAATCGGCGCTTTGGCTGCTTGCGCGTCTTCTACCAGGCGAATGATGCGCGCCAGCACTGTTTCAGTACCCAACGCCAAGGTGCGGACCAACAGGCGACCCTCACCGTTGATCGCACCACCAGTGACCTTGTCGCCAGGTTGTTTTGGTACCGGCAGGCTTTCGCCACTGATCAGAGCTTCGTCGGCGTGGCTTTGCCCTTCGATCACTTCACCGTCTACCGGGAAGCGTTCGCCGGGTTTGACCACAACGATGTCGCGCAGGCGCAGCTCGCTGATTGCCACGTCGCGTTCCTGGTTATCGACCAGTAGCAGGGCGCGTTCCGGGCGCAGCGCTTCGAGGGCGCGGATGGCGCTGGCGGTCTGGCGCTTGGCCCGGCTTTCCAGGTATTTGCCCAGCAGAATCAGGGCAATCACCACGGCCGAGGCCTCAAAATACAGGTGTGGCATTTCGCCGGGGCTGGCCTGGGCCCATTGATAGATACTCAGGCCGTAGCCGGCACTGGTACCGATGGCGACCAGCAGGTCCATATTGCCCGCGCCGGCACGTACCGCTTTCCAGGCCGCAACGTAAAAACGCGCACCGAGAATGAACTGTACCGGCGTGGCCAGAACGAATTGGGCCCAGGCCGGCAACATCCAATGAATGCCAAAGGGTTGCAAGATCATCGGCAGCACCAGTGGCAGGGCCAGCAACACTGCCAACGAGACCGACCAGCGCTCCTTGCGCAGGCGGCGTTCGGCATCGGCCTGATTATCCTGGGTGCTTTTTGGCAAGCTGGCGGAGTAGCCGGCGTGGGTGACCGCATCGATCAGCAGGGCGCTGTCGAGTTGGCCGAGTACCTGAATATGCGCACGTTCATTGGCCAGGTTGACGCTGACCTGTTGCACGCCAGGCACCTTGGCCAAGGCCCGTTCGACCCGGCCGGCGCAGGACGCGCAGGTCATGCCGCCAATTTGCAGTTCGAAGGTCTGACTCGGGACGTGGTAGCCCGCTTGCTCGACGGCCTTGACCAGGGCAGGCAGGCTGTCGGCCGGTGCTTGAATCCGCGCCTGTTCAGTGGCGAGGTTGACACTGACTTGTTCGGCGCCGCTGACTTTGCGCAGCGCACGTTCGACCCGGCCAGCACAGCTGGCGCAGGTCATGCCGGCAATCGGCAGATCGAAAGTGGTAGATGCGTTCATAGGCACTCCTCCTTGGACAGGCCGTTAGCATCAACCTTGCCATGCGGGGAAGGTCAATACCCTAGGCCAGCTCTGATCAATGTGAGGCCATTTTGATCGACTGCAACCCGGTATTTACTGATCTGCCCAGCCTGCAGCCTCAGGTGGTTGCTGCGTTGATTCTCGATCCCGGGCTGGCAACCTGGGGCCTGCCCGGGCAAGTAGCGCAAGCGCACATCGAGATTGCCCGGGGGCAGATTGAATGAAGTCGATTGCTCCTGAAACAGGCGACCGGCCAGTTGATCGTTGATGTATATGCCAATCTCACATGAAGTCGCCACTTCCAGACGCTCGCGGGAGATGATCAGAATGCCGTAGTCGGCGGGCCCGGCGGCGCTGGCCTGTGTAAACATGCCGAAAATACCCAGCAGGCCGAAAAGACCGAAAGCTGCCCTGCGCATGAAATGAAACTCCTGCATCGTCAATCGTCAGGTTCGCAGCTTGGCCGACCCGAGCGATGATTGCCAGCCCGGCAGTGTGTACAGGCGCTTGACCTTGCCCCGGTGGCAAGCTTGAAACTGCGTCAAAACCCACAGGAGGTAGTGCCCATGCAAGTGTTCAATGTTCAAGGAATGACCTGCGGTCATTGCGTCAAGTCCGTTACTCGCGCCGTTCAGGCTCAAGACGCCGCAGCCGTGGTGGAAGTCGATCTGGCGCAAAAGCTGGTGAAAGTACAAAGCTCGCTGCAAGCTCCGGAAATTCTGCAACTGATCCGTGAGGAAGGCTACCAGGCCGAAGCCGTCTGATCCCGGCGGGCCCGTGCGCTGAATAAAAGAATCACCGCGCGGGCCTAACTCTTCACAGCGCAACCCCGGCAGGGCGGTTACACTAGCAGACTTGCTTAGCCTGCTATGGATTTCCGATGAACCTGCGAACCATCCTGATTCTGGGAGCCCTGAGTGCGTTCGGGCCCTTGGCAATCGACTTCTACCTGCCAGGCTTCCCAGCGATGGCGCTGGCCTTCGGCACTGACGAAAAGCACATCCAGACCACCCTGGCCGCGTACTTTCTGGGCTTGTCCGTTGGCCAGCTCGCCTACGGGCCGGTGGCCGACCGTTTTGGCCGCAGGATTCCACTGCTGTTCGGTGTCTGCCTGTTTACCCTGGCGTCGCTGGCGTGTGCCTTCGCCCCCAACCTTGACACCTTGATTGCGGCCCGCTTTGTTCAAGCGCTGGGTGGCTGTGCCGGGATGGTGCTGTCGCGGGCTATCGTCAGTGACAAGTGCGATGCCATCGCCTCGGCCAAGGTCTTTTCGCAATTGGTGTTGGTGATGGGCCTGGCGCCGATTCTGGCGCCGATGCTCGGCGGGGTGTTGGTCAACGTTTATGGCTGGCAATCGATTTTTGTCGCGCTGACGCTGTTCAGTGCCGCGTGCACCTTGGCGGTAGCTATCGGCTTGCCGGAGAGCCTGCCGGCCAGTCAGCCACGCCAGCCACTCTCTGGAGCCTTGCGTCAATATGGACGCCTGCTCAAGGATCGGGTGTTCATGGGCCATGCCATGACCGGTGGCATCGCCATTGCCGGGATGTTTTCTTACATCGCCGGTTCTCCCTTTGTCTTTATCAAACTCTACGGGGTACCGCCCGAGCACTACGGCTGGTTGTTCGGCAGCAACGCGGCGGGTTTCATTCTGGTCGCCCAGGTCAATGCCCGGTTGCTGGCTAAGCGCGGACCGTCTTTTCTGCTGGCGCGAGCGGTGTGGGTGTACCTGGTGGCCGGTTTGACACTACTGGCAATCAGCGCCTTGCAGCCGGCCAAGCTCTGGCCTCTGCTGATTCCGTTGTTCATCTGTATTGCCAGCCTGGGCTGCATCATCCCCAATGCATCGGCGTGCGCCATGAATGGGCAAGGCGCACGGGCCGGGAGTGCTTCGGCGTTGCTCGGTTGTGTGCAGTTCAGTGTCGCTGCTGGTGCCGCAGCATTGGTAGGCGTGTTGCACGATGGCAGTGCAGTGCCGATGGCGCTGGTTATCAGCGTGTGCGGCCTGACGGCAGTGGCGATGGCAATGCTGACCCGTCGCCTGCAGTTCAGCCGACCCGTTTGAGTGGATGAGGCGCTTGTAGGCGGGCCTGCAACGTGTTGACGAATGCCCGGGCTTCGGCCTCGCTGCGAAAGTTAACCACCTGTTGGTCCAGTCGAACCTGCCAGGGGCACCCGGGTTTCTGGCTTGATGCACTGACTTGAATGATCATCGTGGCATACCTGCGGTTAGCGTTGGCTGAAGAATTGTAGCGCTGCCCCATCGCAGGGAAATGACCTGGATCAGTTGTCGGACTGACGGTCGTGCCCACCCCGTAGCCGGGGTGGGCGTCATGCCTCAGAAGCCTTCGAGGACGATTTTGCCCTTGGCCGCACCGCTCTCCAGCAGGGCGTGCGCGCGGCGCAGATTGGCGGCATTGATGGTGCCGTAGTGTTCACCCAGCGTGGTCTTGAGCGTGCCGGCATCGATCAGCTCGGCGACTCGATTGAGCAAGTTGTGCTGCTCGATCATGTCGGCAGTCTCGAACAGAGAGCGGGTGTACATGAACTCCCAGTGCAATGACAGGCTCTTGCGCTTGAGCAGGCCGACGTCCAGTTGCTTGGGGTCATCGATCAGGGCCAGTTTGCCTTGTGGAGCCAGGGCCTCGACCAGTTGTGGCAGATGCTGATCGGTCTGGGTCAGGCTGGCGACATGGGTGACGTAGTCGATGCCTTGGGCCTTGAGCGCCTCGGCAAGCGGCTGGCTGTGATCTACCACCAGGTCAGCACCCAACTCACGCACCCAGGCTTGAGTGTGCGGGCGTGAAGCGGTGCCGATCACGGTCAGCCCCGTCAGTTGGCTGGCCAACTGCGTCAGGATCGAACCCACGCCACCAGCGGCGCCGACGATCAGCAGGCGCTGGCCGGCGTCGTCTTGCCCTTGTGCCACCTGCAGGCGCTCGAACAGCAGTTCCCAGGCGGTGATGGCAGTCAGGGGCAGGGCGGCGGCTTCTGCAAAGCTCAGCGTTTTCGGCATGTGGCCGACGATGCGCTCGTCTACTACATGCAGCTCGCTGTTGCCCCCGGCTCGGGCAATGGAACCGGCGTAATACACCTTGTCACCTGGCTGAAACAAGCTGACGTCGCTACCTACGGCGGTGACCACGCCCGCCACGTCCCAGCCCAGCACCTTGGCTTCAGCATCTTGTGGCTGCACGTTCCGGCGAACCTTGGTGTCGACCGGATTGACCGAAATTGCCCGTACTTCAACGAGAAGGTCTCGCGGCCCCGGCTCGGGGGCTGGCAGCTCAATGTCTTGCAGGGCGGCGGGGTCGGAAATGGGCAGCGAGTGGTAGTAGGCGATGGCTTTCATTACTGGTGTCCTCAAGGGGCATGCGTTGGGCGTCATCATTGGTGCTTTCACTTGCTGTTAAAAGCCGCTGAAACGACAGATACTTTCAATATTTTTTTGATAATCCTGAGGTGCGCGGTGCGGTTCGATGACTTGCAACTGTTCGTTCGTACGGCAGAACTGGGAAGCTTGTCGGCTGCGGCGCGCCTGCTTGACCTTTCACCAGCCGTTGCCAGCGCGGCACTCAAGCGTCTGGAGCAGCAGCTAGGTACACGCTTGCTTGCCCGTTCGACCCGTAACCTGCGCCTCACCGCCGAAGGTGAAGGCTTTCTGCTGCACGCCCGCCGTGCGCTGGCCAGCCTGGAAGAGGGGCAGCGAGCCTTGGCGCGTGGGCAAGATGAGGTCAGTGGCATTTTGCAGTTGTCGGCGCCTTCAGACTTTGGCCGCAATGTTCTATTGCCTTGGCTTGATGAGTTGCAACGCGAGCACCCGAAGCTGTCGGTACGCTTGTTATTGGGTGATCGCAATGCCGATCTGTTTCGCCAGCCCGCCGACATCGCCCTGCGTTACGGTTCGCCGGAAGACTCAAGCCTGGTTGCGCTTCCGCTGTGCCTGGAAAACCGCCGTGTGCTGTGTGCTTCTCCTGCTTACCTGGCCCGTCATGGCGAACCGGAAACCGTCGCGCACCTGGCGCAGCACAATTGCTTGCTCTACCAATTGGGCAGTCGCGTTCACGATCATTGGCGATTTGGTCGGGGGGCAGCGCAGGTAGGGGTCGCGGTCACCGGCGACCGATTCTGTGACGATGCGGATGTGGTGCGGCGTTGGGCGCTTGCAGGCCACGGGATCGCCTACAAGTCCTGGCTGGATGTAGCGTTCGATGTGCAGGCAGGGCGCTTGAAGGTGTTGTTGGGAGAACTAGAGGGCGAACCTGCGCCGTTGAACCTGATGTGCACACACCGAGCACAACTAGGCAAACCGGTACAGTTGCTGCGCAATGTGCTCAGGGAGCGCTGCCAGGTACTGTTCGAAGCGTTGCCGCGCCAAGGCCACTGACATGCTTTTTGGTATTACAGAATTTGCCTATTTTTTTGTAGCTTTTGAATAAGTGAACTGTAGGTTTAGTCTCTTGTTTTTTTATTGTTTTTTATTTGAAAGTTTAAACGGGAAGGCATAGAGAGCGGTTCTTCAACATGTTTATCGAAAATTGACATGCGAGCTTAACGAGCAGCATGTGCCTGTGGTTTGGCAGAGCAGCGTTATTTTGCTCTGTTAAACGAATATGGGCGAGGAAACAGTGCCTTTGAGGCGGCTTATAATGGGCCCCGCAGTTGCTTGCAGTGAGATAAGTTTCCATGTTGAAGGCCGGCAAGTGTAGCGCTCTGGCTTATTTTTCAGGCCTGTAGATCTGGCTGACTGCTGGTGCGCAATCACCACAACTTCCAGTGAGCCACTCTGGCATCGGAGACCTCGCAGTAGCTGCTGCTGGCATGGTTAACCAAACGATTTCAGACGTGATCTCGCAGGGAGTTGAGATATGAAACCTGTAACAAGTATCAGCCAGATTGCCAGCTTGCTGGCCGACCCGAAACGCAGTGCAATGCTTTGGGCCCTGATCGACGGTGTCGCGCGGCCCTCTGATGAGCTGGCAGACATGGCCGGCCTGACTCCCTCTTCTGCATGTGCTCACTTAGCCAGGCTGTCGGCCAGTGGGTTGCTCAAGCTTGAGCCTCGTGGGCGAAAGCGCTATTTCCGGCTGGCTGGCCCTGAGGTTGGCGCCGCTGTAGAGGCGTTGGCCAGTGTGCAGGTCACAACGCGAGAGGTGCTGGCACCTGGAGCGAGTGACGGTATTCCACTGTCGATGCGCCGTGCGAGATTGTGTGGCGATCATCTGGGCGGGGAGCTGGCGGCAGATCTATATCAGCGCCTGTTTGAAGCCGGGTGGCTGGAAGGCACCGACCAACAGATCGAGGCGACTCTCGAAGGGCGGGCACAGCTGGCTCGCTATGGCATCTTCATTGAGTCGCTGGCTCGCAATCAAGGCAAGAGTTTCACCAGTTGCCGTTGCTGTAGCGAATGGAGCGACCATCGTCCGCACCTGGGTGGCGCTTTGGGCAGCAGTTTACTGAAACTGTTCATGCAGTCTGGCTGGATCCGCGAAAGCGAGACCTCTCGCAGGCTGCACATCAACGCAGCAGGTTTGCACCAGATCAACCGGATAGCCCATCCGATGGCGCTGAAGTCCGTGGGTTAGCCGCAACGGCCAAGCCTGCCCTTTGGAAGCAGGCTTGCCATGCAATGGCTACAGGATGGTCAGGGTTTGACCAATCGCGCATCCAGGCTGTTTTGCGCCAAGCGCCGTGCTTGATCTTCAGTCATGCCCAGGTGGGTGTGCAGGGCGTGGAAGTTTTCCGTCACATATCCACCGAAATAAGCAGGATCATCCGAGTTAACGGTGACTTTCACGCCACGCTCGAGCATGTCGAGAATGTTGTGCTGGCTCATATGGTCAAACACGCACAGCTTGGTGTTGGACAACGGGCAAACGGTCAGTGGGATCTGCTCGTCGATGATCCGTTGCATCAGGCGTTCGTCTTCAATAGCCCGTACGCCATGGTCGATGCGCTGAATTTTCAGCAGGTCGATGGCCTCCCAGATGTACTCGGGAGGGCCTTCTTCACCGGCATGGGCAACGGTCAGGAAGCCTTCGTTACGGGCGCGGTCGAACACACGCTGGAATTTGCTGGGTGGGTGACCCATTTCCGAACTGTCCAGGCCCACGGCAATAAAGGCATCGCGAAACGGCAGGGCCTGGTCGAGGGTTTTGTGTGCTTCTTCCTCACTCAGGTGACGCAGGAAACTCAAGATCAGGCCGCTGCTGATGCCCAGTTGTTGCTGGCCATCTTTGAGCGCACGGCTGATGCCCTCGAGCACCACCTGGAACGGAATACCTCGGTCGGTATGGGTTTGCGGGTCGAAGAACGGCTCGGTATGGATGACGTTCTGCGCCTTGCAACGCAACAGGTAGGCCCAAGTCAGGTCGTAGAAGTCCTGCTCGGTACGCAGCACGTCGGCGCCTTGGTAATAAAGGTCGAGAAATTCTTGCAGGTTGTTGAACGCATAAGCCGAGCGCAGCGCTTCGACGTCGTTCCAGGGCAGGGCAATTTTGTTGCGTTCAGCCAGGGCGAACAGCAACTCGGGCTCCAGCGATCCTTCCAGGTGCAGGTGCAATTCTGCCTTGGGCAGCGCGTTAAGCCAGTCGTACATAAAGTCGGTTTCTCATCAGGTGCGGTTGGCAGCATTCTACAGAGGTTGGCTGCTGCCGGCGGAGAAAGCTGACCGGGTGGTGCCAGTCTGTAACGTCTTGTTCATTGATGTATGCCTCGTGGCAGTACGCGCTGATCGAAGCTACGCTTGGGAGGCAGGCGGGGACCATTGAGAAAAACTATAAATGAACAACTTACTAACGTTTCGCGATAGCCCTTTGAAGGCGTTGAAAGCCGAGTGGCCGACTTTAATATTGTGGTCGTTCCTGTTGTCGCCCTTGCTCATCCGCTTGGTAGTGAGCTATCAGTATTCGAAAATTGATTTGTTGGTTTTTTACACGATTGCTATATCACTACTATGGCTGCTGGCAATTCGCTTTGTTTCTGCAAACCAGTTCAAGGTTCATTTGATTCTGTTGCCGTTCTACGTGCTGGCCTGCATTGATCTTTTTCTGGTTATTAATTTTGGCGCAAGGTTGACGGCAGCGTACTTTTTTATTGGTTTGACCAACTATAAGGAAGCGAGCGATTTTCTCTCCACCTACTGGCAGTCCATCAGTATCGTGTTGGCCGCGTTTACCCTCTGCTACGGGGCAGGGCTGCTAGGGCTGTATAAGCGCCAGCTGTTCAAGAGCAAAATTATTTTTAGCCTGGCGGTCGGCGGCTTGCTGCTAGGGTATGGCGCGTATTTTTATAAAACCGTGAAGGTCAACTCACTGAACAAGGGGGCGGTTCTCGATCTGGTGGCAAAAGACCAAAGCACGCCGATGGGCTATTTGTCACAGATTGGTCTGACTGCCGAGTTGTATACAGAATCGAAAAAGCATGTGAAGCAGCGCCTGGAATCCGAAGTGGAAATAACCAGCATATCGGATGCGTCGAACATCGAAACCGTGGTGTTTGTGATCGGCGAGTCATCACGGCCACATAATTGGTCGCTCTACGGTTACGACAAGGAGACCACGCCGAACCTTGCCAGGCATACGGGAATTTTCAAGTTCAACAACATGTGCACGACGGCCCCTTACACATCGGTGGCGGTACCCGCGATGTTGAGCCTTCAGCACATAAAGGACTGGGACGCTATAGCGTCGACAAAATCATTGGTGGGTATCTACCGGGCAGCCGGATACGCGACCTATTGGTTGTCATCGCAAGAAGTCGATAGCTTTGGTGGGATCATTCCGCAGATCGCTGCCGAGGCGCAGCATCGCCAATTTTTTGAGCGCAGCTATGACGGCGCGTTAATTCCTGAATACGAAAAAATACTCAAGAAAGACGGCGCGGAGAAACAGGCGATTTTCATCCATATCAAAGGCAGCCACTTTGATTACTCGCGCCGCTACCCTGAAGAATTCAATAAGTTCCAGCCTGCAACGGATAGCGCAAAAGACAAGATTACCGCTGAGTATGATAATGCGGTTTTATACACCGACTGGCTGCTGAGCACCCTTATTGAGCGATTGAAGTCGAGCGAGCGGCCGTCCATCTTGTTTTACTCATCCGATCATGGCGAGAACCTCTTGGATGACAGCCGTGGATTATTAGGCCATGGGATGGGGAACGAATATGATCTCGCGGTATCGGCGTTTGTTTGGGCATCCGGAAATATTTCAGCGCATCAGTCAGTGAAACTGGAAAAGCTCAAGACACGGGAGAAACAGCGCATCAGCACAGCATCCCTGCCACATACGCTGTTAAGCCTTACAGGCATCTCAATGCACGGTTACAACAGTACGCAAGACCTGCTAAGCAATGACTTTGTATCGTCAGAGTGTCCGCACATGCTCGCTACAGGTTATGTGCCATCATTTGATTTTGATGCGAGTAAGTTGGTGTCTGCAGACTAACCATCTTTAATGTTGGCGAAGCAACACGATTGAAGTACAGGCTCATGTCGTGTTGTTCGCCACGTTGTATGTTGAAGCTTTAGCCGGCAATCAATTGTGCGGCTGCCTGGCGATGGTCCGCGATCAGCCCCTGAACATCCAGGCCTTCGATCTGGCCATCGATCACTCGCCACTGACCGGCGACCATGACCCGGTCGGCACGGTCAGCGCCGCACAGCAACAGGGCCGAAAGCGGATCGTGGCTGCCGGAGAAGCGCAGTTCATCGAGCTTGAACAACGCCAGGTCAGCTTGCTTGCCCACCGCCAATTCTCCGATGTCCGTCCGCCCAAGCAATTGCGCCGAGCCACGGGTCGCCCAGCCCAGGGCGCGTTCCGGAGTGATCACTTCGGCCCCATAACGCAGGCGCTGCAGGTACAGCGCCTGGCGTGCTTCGAGGATCATGTTTGAAGCATCGTTGGAAGCCGAGCCGTCCACACCCAGCCCGACCGGAGCACCGGCATTGGTCAGATCGACGGTTGGGCAGATCCCTGAAGCCAGGCGCATATTGGAGCTTGGGCAGTGGCAGATGCCGGTGCCTGCCGCACCCAGGCGAGCAATTTCATCCGGGTTGAAGTGAATGCCATGGGCCAGCCAGGTACGTGGGCCGAGCCAGCCGACGCTGTCGAGGTAGTCCACGGTGCGCAGGCCGAAGCGTTGCAGGCAGAAATCTTCTTCATCGAGGGTTTCGGCCAGGTGGGTATGCAAGCGTACATCCAGTTCTTCAGCCAAGGTTGCGCTGGCGCGCATGATCTCGGGAGTAACCGAGAAGGGCGAGCATGGTGCCAGGGCAATCTGGATTTGAGCGCCTTCGCCGCGCTCGTGGTAGCTGTGGATAAGTCGCTGGCTGTCGGCCAGGATCACTTCACCCTGTTGCACGGTTTGTTGCGGTGGCAAGCCGCCGTCCGCTTCGCCCAGGCTCATGGAGCCGCGAGTGAGCATGGCGCGCATTCCAAGGTTGCGCACAGCCTCGACTTGCACATCGATCGCGTTTTCCAGGCCGTCCGGGAACAGGTAGTGGTGGTCAGCTGCCGTGGTGCAACCTGACAACAGCAGCTCGGCCAGAGCAACGCGGCTCGCCAGTTCTAGTTTGGCCGGGGTCAGGCGTGCCCAGACCGGGTAGAGGGTTTTGAGCCACGGGAACAGCGGCTGGTTGACCACAGGCGCCCAGGCGCGGGTCAGGGTCTGGTAGAAATGGTGGTGGGTGTTGATAAGTCCGGGAAGCACCACGTGCTCGCGGGCATCGAAGACTTGCTCACAGGGTGTGGACGGGTTTTCGCCGAGGGCGAGGACTTGGGTGATACGGCCGTCTTCAAGAACCAGGCCGCCACGGGCATCGAGACTGTTGGCGGTGAAGATGGCAAGCGGGTTTTTCAACCAGATACGGGTCGCAGGCATGGTGCCGGCTCCTCTGAAAGTGGGTTCAGGTTAGCCAGCTCAGTGTTGCCCTGTCTGCTGATCCAGGTCCGCCACGGTGGGCGAGGTGCCGAGTCTACACCCACCGTGTGTTGTTTCACCAGATCAGGCTGTCGCCCTTGTAGTTAATGAAGTGCAGGCCGCCTTTGCCTGTGTGGGCCTTTATTTGTTCGAGCATGCCTTGGGTACTGGTGAGTATGTCGATCTCGGCATTTTCGCCGCCCATGTCGGTTTTGACCCAGCCCGGGTGCATCGCCAGCACAGTCTGCTCCGGTTGCTGCAGGGTGACGAAACTGTTGATCATCGAGTTGAGTGCCGCTTTGCTGGCTTTGTACAAGCACATCTCGCTGCCGTCAGGGATAGCGATGCTGCCTAGAATAGAGCTCATGAATGCCAGTACGCCGTGCTTGTTCAACTGTGGGGAAAACCGTTGGGCAACACGGATGGGGGACACCGCATTGGTCATGAACAGGTCTCCGACATCAGCCAACTGGGCACGCTCAGCATTCTGGTCACCTGGGCCCATAACTCCGGCATTGACGAACAGAAGGTCAAAACGCTGCCCGGTCAGTTGTGCTTGCAGTACGTCGAGTTGCTCAGTGCTGTTCATTTCCAGTGTTTGCACCTGAACACCAGGAATAGTTGCCAGTGCCGATGCCTTGGCAGGGTCGCGGACAGTGGCAACGATAGTCCAGCCGTCTTCCTGCAGGCGCTGCACCAGGCCGAGTCCGAGACCACGTGAGGCACCAATAATCAGTGCGGTTTTGTTCGAAGGCATGGATGAGCTCCTTTCAATGGATTGGTCGTTGATCAAAGATTAACCAGTCTAGTCAAACCGTGGCCGAACAGGCGATTGGCAAAGGGCTGCACGGCTTATCCACAGTTTGCTCCACAGTATCTGTGAGCAAGCACTTGTGCCGGGTATAAGCATCGCGAGGCTTCCTCCGGCGGGGCATAACTGGGGATAACTTACTGATTTTCAGACGGTTGAGCCGCTGTCATCAAATCTTGATCAAAATATGATCGTTTGCCTGAGAGGCACGTCGTTAAAGGCGTGCAGACGAATGCTCAGAGCTTATCCACAGCCGGGCCCACAGTGAATGTGGGCAATTGCTCAACGTCGCTCCAGCACAATTCGGCCTCGGCTCAGGTCTGCCAGTTGGCGTTGCAGCGGCTCGATCTGTTGCTCGCCCACAGCAAGCAGGAAGTCGACGCCGTTGGCGGTGAAGTGTTCTTCCAGCACCAGGCCATCCACTTCAGCGACTCGTAGTTTGAGCAATGCCAGCTCACTGAAGCTGCAACTGCAGCTGACTTCACTGCGACTGACCAGCAAGCGCTTTTCCGCCTGCTGCAGGCATTTGTTGGCGCCGCCGCCGTAAGCACGGGCAAGGCCACCGGTGCCCAATTGAATGCCGCCGTACCAACGGATCACCAGAACCACAACCTGGTCGCAGTCTTGTGCTTCGATAGCCGCCAGGATCGGGCGTCCGGCGGTGCCACCCGGCTCTCCGTCGTCACTGCTGCGATACTGCGCACCCAGCTTCCAGGCCCAGCAATTGTGGGTGGCGGCCAGGTCACTGTGTTGTTCAATGAAGGCCATGGCTTCGGCGGCACTGGTGATCGGCGCGGCCAAGGTAATGAAGCGGCTCTTGCGAATCTCTTCGCGAAACTCACAGGTGTCGAGCAGTGTAAAAGGCATAAACGCAGGTTCAGTCAGGAAGTTTCAGGCCGCAGCCTTTAAGAATGATGTGGATAAGGTTGTTGCTGGCATCTTCCATGTCTTGCTTGGTCAGGCGGCTGCGGCCAGTGACCTGGCAGATCTGGGTGGCAAAATCGGCGTAGTGTTGGGTGCTACCCCAGAGCAGAAAGATCAAGTGCACCGGGTCGACCGGGTCCATCTTGCCGGCATCGATCCAAGTCTGAAACACCGCGGCACGTCCCTTGAACCACTCGCGGTAGTCCTGGCTGAAATAGTCGCTCAGGCACTTGCCGCCACTGATGATTTCCATGGCGAAGATGCGCGACGCTTGCGGATTGCGTCGGGAGAACTCCATTTTGTTACGGATGTAGGTGCTCAGCGCCTGAGCCGGGTCGTCATCCACGCTTAGGGCGTTGAAGGTGCTGTCCCACAACTGAATGATGTTACTCAGCACCGCGACATACAGGCTGAGCTTATTGGTGAAGTAATAATGCAAGTTTGCCTTGGGCAGCCCGGCCTTGAGGGCGATGGTGTTCATGCTGGTGCCCTTGAAACCATGCCGAGCGAACTCGTCTTCGGCCGCCTGAATGATGGCTTGCTCATTCTTCTGACGAATTCGGCCGGCGGGCTTGCCCGGGGCGGTGACGCGATGCGCAGGGACTTCAAAGGACATGGGCGGTTCCAGACAAGGCAATGGGTATCACTTCAGAGTGGCTAACCTACCAGCAATAGCCTTCAGCGAGTAGCCGCCAGGCTCTCGAGGAAACTTTCCAGCACCAGATGTGGGCGTCGGCCTTTGCGGGTTACCCAACACAGGCTCAAGTCATAGAAGCGCTGCGCAGGTTTGAGCGCGCGCAGTCGGCCTTGCTGCACCCAGAAACTGGCGTAATGGTCGGGCAGGTAACCGATATAACGCCCGGTGAGAATCAGAAAGGCCATGCCTTCGCGGTCTGAGGCGCTAGCGGTGCAGTTCAGTGCCTGATAGTGCGCCTGGACATCGGCCGGCAGGCGGAAGGTCGGGGCGATGGCGTCTTGGGTATTAAGGCGATCGTCGTCCAATTGACGGTCATCGGCATAAAACAGCGGATGGCCAACGGCGCAATAAAGCAATGAACGTTCACTGTACAGCGGTTGATACTCAAGGCCCGACAGCGGGCTGGTTTGTGGCACGACACCAACGTGCAAGCTGCCGTCGAGCACACCTTGTTCGACCTGGCTGGGGGCGATCATGCGGATCTGGATACGCACATCCGGGCCGCGGTCTTTGAGCTGGGCCAGAGCGTGGGTAATGCGCATGTGAGGCAAGGTCACCAGGTTGTCGGTCAAGCCGATGTTCAGCTCGCCACGCAGGTGTTGATGCAGGCCGTTGACCTCGGTTCGAAAGCTTTCCAAGGCGCTGAGCAACTGCAGCGCTGACTGATAAACCTCGCGGCCTTCCTCGGTCAGCGAGAACCCGGCCCGCCCGCGCTGGCACAAGCGCAACCCCAGGCGTTGCTCCAGATCGCTCATTTGCTGGCTGATGGCCGAGCGGCCAATACCCAGAACGTTCTCTGCTGCAGAGAAGCCGCCGCACTCCACCACGCTGCGGTAGATCTTCAGTAGACGGATGTCGAAATCGCTGACTTGAGCGAGAGGATCGGGGCGTCGGCTCATAGTTTAGTGTGCGTCTATCTGAAGATTAGAAAAGTTGGGTTTTCCAGACTTTATCGTCATGACAACTTAGTCGCAACAACACTTGTCGCTGCTCAATTGCCTTGCGAGGACTTGCCCGATGAATCTGCCTGAAAACGCTCCTGTCGGTTTGGCCAGCCAGCTCAAGCTGGATGCCCACTGGATGCCCTATACCGCTAACCGCAATTTTCAGCGCGATCCACGGCTGATCGTTGCCGCAGAAGGTAGCTACCTGACTGACGATAAGGGCCGCAAGGTCTACGACTCGCTGTCGGGCCTGTGGACCTGCGGCGCCGGTCACACCCGCAAGCAAATCCAGGAAGCCGTAGCGCGCCAGTTGGGTGTGCTTGATTACTCGCCAGCTTTCCAGTTTGGCCACCCGCTGTCGTTCCAGCTGGCCGAGAAAATCACTGAGCTGACGCCGGGCAACCTCAATCACGTCTTCTATACCAACTCTGGTTCCGAGTGCGCTGATACTGCTGTGAAGATGGTGCGTGCCTACTGGCGCCTGAAAGGCCAGGCCACCAAGACCAAGCTGATCGGTCGTGCTCGTGGTTACCACGGCGTGAACATCGCCGGTACTAGCCTGGGCGGTGTCAACGGCAACCGTAAACTGTTCGGCCAACTGCTGGATGTCGACCATATTCCGCACACCTTGCTGGCCAGCAACGCTTTCACCAAAGGCATGCCGGAAGAGGGTGGTATTGCCTTGGCCGATGAAATGCTCAAATTGATTGAGCTGCACGACGCTTCGAACATCGCCGCTCTGATCGTTGAGCCGTTGGCTGGTTCCGCTGGTGTACTGCCTCCGCCAAAGGGTTACCTGAAGCGTCTGCGTGAGATCTGTGACCAGCACAACATCCTGCTGATCTTTGACGAAGTGATCACTGGCTTCGGCCGCATGGGCGCCATGACCGGTGCCGAAGCGTTCGGTGTAACGCCAGATCTTATGTGCATCGCCAAGCAAGTCACCAATGGCGCGATTCCGATGGGTGCGGTGATCGCCAGCAGCGAGATCTACCAAACCTTCATGAATCAACCGACGCCGGAGTACGCTGTGGAATTCCCACATGGCTACACCTACTCGGCCCACCCGGTTGCTTGTGCGGCAGGCATCGCGGCGCTGGACTTGCTGGAGAAAGAAAACCTGGTGCAGGCTGCTGCTGAACTGGCGCCGCACTTCGAAAACGTGCTGCACGGCGTCAAGGGTGCGAAGAACATCATCGACATCCGTAACTACGGCCTGGCTGGCGCGATTCAGATCGCAGCGCGTGACGGCGATGCCATCGTGCGTCCATACGAGATTGCCATGAAACTGTGGCAAGCCGGTTTCTACGTGCGCTTCGGTGGCGACACCCTGCAGTTTGGCCCGACCTTTAACAGCCAGCCGCAAGAGCTTGATCGTCTGTTCGACGCCGTTGGTGAAGCGATCAACTCGGTCGCCTGATCGAGACACCTTATATAAGAAGAGGGCGCGAGTACGCTCGCGCCCAGATAAAGCCCCTTTCTGGAGTTTTGCATGAGCACTGTTCAACATTTGATCAATGGCGAGCTGGTCGCTGCTAACGAGCGCACCGCTGATGTCTTCAACCCGTCTACTGGCCAGGCTATTCATAAAGTTGCTTTGGCCAGCAAACAAACCGTTCAGCAGGCCATCGACTCCGCCAAGGCCGCGTTCCCGGCCTGGCGTAACACGCCGCCGGCCAAACGTGCTCAAGTGATGTTCCGCTTCAAGCAACTGCTGGAGCAGAACGAAGCGCGGATTTCCCAATTGATCAGCGAAGAGCACGGCAAGACCCTGGAAGACGCTGCCGGTGAACTCAAGCGCGGCATCGAGAACGTCGAATTCGCCTGCGCAGCCCCTGAAGTGCTCAAGGGTGAGTACAGCCGCAACGTTGGCCCGAACATCGACGCTTGGTCTGACTTCCAGCCGCTGGGCGTGGTTGCCGGTATCACTCCGTTCAACTTCCCGGCTATGGTGCCGCTGTGGATGTACCCGCTGGCCATTGCCTGTGGCAACTGCTTCATCCTCAAGCCTTCCGAGCGTGATCCAAGCTCGACCCTGCTGATTGCCCAGCTGCTGCACGAAGCCGGCCTGCCTAACGGCGTGCTGAACGTGGTGCATGGCGACAAGGAAGCTGTAGACGCGCTGATCGAAGCACCAGAGGTTAAAGCGCTGAGCTTTGTTGGCTCGACGCCGATCGCTGAATACATCTATGCCGAAGGCACTAAGCGTGGCAAGCGTGTCCAGGCACTGGGCGGCGCGAAAAACCACGCCGTGTTGATGCCGGATGCTGACCTGGATAACGCAGTGAGCGCCCTGATGGGGGCTGCTTATGGTTCGTGCGGCGAGCGCTGCATGGCGATTTCCGTAGCGGTCTGTGTTGGTGACCAGGTTGCCGACGCGCTGATTGCCAAGCTGGAACCGCAAATCAAAGCACTGAAGATCGGTGCCGGTACTTCCTGTGGCCTGGACATGGGCCCGCTGGTTACTGCAGCAGCGCGTGACAAGGTAGTTGGCTATATCGATGACGGTGTTGCTGCCGGTGCTCAACTGGTGGTTGATGGTCGTGGCTACCGTGTTGCTGGCAATGAAGATGGTTACTTTGTCGGTGGCACCCTGTTCGACCGCGTCACCCCAGAGATGCGCATCTATAAAGAAGAGATCTTCGGGCCTGTGCTGTGTGTTGTTCGTGTTGATAGCCTGGAGCAGGCGATGCAACTGATCAACGATCACGAGTATGGCAATGGCACCTGCATCTTTACCCGTGATGGTGAAGCAGCACGTCTGTTCTGTGACGAGATCGAAGTGGGCATGGTCGGCGTCAACGTACCGCTGCCGGTGCCGGTGGCTTACCACAGCTTTGGTGGCTGGAAACGTTCGCTGTTCGGTGACCTGCATGCTTATGGCCCGGACGGTGTGCGCTTCTACACTCGCCGCAAGGCAATCACTCAACGTTGGCCGCAACGCGCAAGCCATGAAGCCTCGCAGTTCGCTTTCCCGAGCTTGTAAGGGCTTTAGCGGCAAGCTTTAAGTTTCAAGCGGCAAGAGGGGTGGGCGCTGCGCCTGCTCTTTCTTGCCGCTTTTAGCTTGTGGCTTATAGCTGCGAAGCCCCCGGCGAAACAAAATTGAAATAAGTGCTTGACGCCCCCTCAGATCTCTCTATAATTCGCCCCACTTCCGGCGCAGTCGGAACGGAAAACTCCTTGAGATTCAATGAGTTAGATGTTCCAGGTAGTACCGGAAGGGCTTCGATCGAAAGATCGGCAGCGGTGAAAAAGGTGGTTGACAGCGAATTGAAACGCTGTAGAATTCG
>NZ_SMOK01000029.1 GCF_004353925.1 Pseudomonas sp. H9
TACCAGAACCGTCGACCGACCCTGGATGCCATACCGCACCTGGGCCTGTTTGTAGGTCAGTTCGCCTTTTTCGATCTGATCAACGACGGCCAATTTAAAAGACAGCGAGTAATCTCGCTGTGTGCGCTTTACACCTTGCTCCATCTGACTCTCCGGAAATTCGGGATGGGAGGTGTAAACCTTATTCAGGACGGGACACGCCCATAAAAAAAGCCGACTTTGCAGTCGGCTTTTTTCAGCGTTTGGTGCCCCGAGGGAGACTCGAACTCCCACTCCTTTCGAAAACGGATTTTGAATCCGCCGCGTCTACCAATTCCGCCATCAGGGCTTGTGGCGGCGAAGTATAGAGAGGTGCCTACCGTTGGTCAATCACGTTTCATGGTGAATTTTTGTCTTTTCGGCTAAACTTTGCGGCCCTGTCGAACCGAACACCATCATGCGCGTCGCTGATTTTGCCTTTGAGCTCCCTGATTCCCTGATTGCTCGCCATCCTCTGGCGCAGCGCCACAGCAGCCGACTGTTGACCCTGGACGGGCCGAGCGGGGCGCTGGCTCATCGCCAGTTCACCGATCTGCTCGAGCACCTGCGCCCGGGCGATCTGATGGTGTTCAACAATACCCGGGTCATTCCTGCGCGTCTGTTTGGCCAGAAGGCCAGCGGCGGCAAGCTGGAAATTCTGGTTGAGCGTGTACTGGACAGCCACCGCGTGCTGGCCCATGTGCGTTCGAGCAAGTCACCCAAGCCGGGTACGCAGATTCTGATCGAGGGTGGTGGCGAGGCCGAAATGGTCGCGCGTCACGATGCGCTGTTCGAGCTGCGCTTTGCCGAAGAAGTGCTGCCGCTGCTCGACCGTGTCGGGCATATGCCGCTGCCACCTTATATCGACCGTCCGGATGAAGGCGCTGACCGTGAGCGCTATCAAACGGTTTATGCCGAGCGCGCCGGTGCGGTTGCCGCACCCACCGCCGGGCTGCATTTCGATGAAGAGCTGTTGGCCAAGATTGCCGCCAAGGGCGTAGAAACCGCCTTTGTCACCCTGCATGTTGGCGCTGGTACCTTCCAGCCGGTGCGGGTCGAGCGCATCGAAGACCACCACATGCATAAAGAGTGGCTGGAAGTCGGCCAGGATGTGGTCGATGCCGTTGCCGCCTGTCGTGCGCGTGGCGGGCGAGTGATCGCCGTGGGTACCACCAGTGTGCGTTCGCTGGAAAGCGCTGCCCGTGATGGTGTGCTCAAGGCGTTCAGTGGTGACACCGACATCTTTATCTATCCGGGCCGTCCGTTCCATGTGGTCGATGCCCTGGTCACCAACTTTCATTTGCCAGAATCCACGCTGCTGATGCTGGTTTCGGCCTTCGCCGGTTACCCCGAGACCATGGCTGCCTACGCGGCAGCGGTCGAGAACGGGTACCGCTTCTTCAGTTACGGTGATGCCATGTTCATCACCCGCAATCCGGCGCCGCGCGGCCCCGAGGATCAAGCATGAGTCGCACCTGTCGTATGTCCTTCGAATTGCTGGCCACCGACGGCAAGGCCCGTCGCGGCCGCCTGACATTCCCCCGTGGCGTGGTCGAAACCCCGGCATTCATGCCAGTGGGCACCTATGGCACGGTCAAGGGCATGTTGCCACGGGACATCGAGGCCATCGGCGCGCACATGATCCTCGGTAACACCTTTCACCTGTGGCTGCGCCCAGGCACCGAGGTGATCAAGGCGCACGGCGACCTGCACGACTTCATGAAGTGGCAGGGGCCGATCCTCACCGACTCCGGTGGTTTCCAGGTGTTCAGCCTGGGCGCCATGCGCAAGATCAAGGAAGAGGGCGTGACCTTCGCCTCGCCGGTAGATGGCTCGAAAGTGTTCATGGGGCCGGAAGAGTCGATGCAGGTGCAGCGTGACCTGGGTTCCGACGTGGTCATGATCTTCGACGAATGCACCCCGTACCCGGCCGATGAAGACGTCGCCCGTATCTCCATGGAGCTGTCGCTGCGCTGGGCTCAGCGTTCGAAGAACGCCCATGGCGACAACACTGCGGCTCTGTTCGGGATTGTGCAGGGTGGCATGCACCAGAATTTGCGCATGCGCTCGCTGGAGGGCCTGGACAAGATTGGTTTCGACGGCCTGGCCATTGGCGGTCTGTCGGTGGGCGAGCCCAAGCACGAAATGATCAAAGTGCTGGATTACCTGCCCACCCAGATGCCTGCTGACAAACCTCGTTACCTTATGGGGGTAGGCAAGCCGGAAGATCTCGTTGAGGGTGTGCGCCGCGGCGTCGACATGTTTGACTGCGTGATGCCCACGCGCAATGCGCGCAACGGTCATCTGTTCGTTGATACCGGCGTGCTCAAAATCCGTAACGCGTTCCATCGCCATGATGATTCGCCACTGGATCCAACCTGTGACTGCTACACCTGCCAGAACTTCTCCCGTGCTTATCTGCATCACCTGGATAAGTGCGGCGAAATGTTGGGCAGTATGTTGAATACGATCCATAACTTGCGTCATTACCAGCGTTTGATGGCTGGTTTACGCGAGGCTATTCAACAAGGTACATTGGCCGCCTTTGTCGATGCCTTTTACGCCAAGCGCGGGCTTCCTGTGCCGCCCTTGGACTGATGTTCTGTCGATCCCTAACAAGTACTGATTGCAACTGGAGTGCTAAATGAGCTTTCTGATCCCAGCCGCTTACGCGGACGCCGCTGCCCCTGCCGCCGGCCCAGCCGGAACCGGTTTTGAGTGGATTTTCCTGGTTGGCTTCCTGGTCATCTTCTATCTGATGATCTGGCGCCCACAGGCCAAACGCGCCAAAGAGCAGAAGAATCTGCTGAGCAACCTGCAAAAAGGTGATGAAGTTGTCACCAACGGCGGTATCGCTGGCAAGATCGTCAAAGTTGCCGACGACTTCGTAGTGCTGGAAGTTTCCGACAATGTCGAACTGAAGTTCCAGAAGGGCGCCGTTGCCGCGACCCTGCCAAAAGGTACGCTCAAAGCGATCTAAGTTTCAGTTTTTTACCAATCGACGGGGCGCGCAAGGCGCCCCGCGTCTTGAACGGGCGGCGTGATGCTGAACAAATACCCTCTGTGGAAATACGCACTGATCGTGGTGGTACTGGCGATCGGTTTTATTTATTCCGCTCCCAACCTCTACCCTGATGACCCGGCCGTTCAGGTCAGTGGTGCCAGCACGGCGCTGCAGGTCACTCAGGCGGACCTCGATCGTGCAAGCAAAGCGCTGGCCGATGCCGGTATCAAGGTCAAGGCCGCGAGCCTGGGCGAGAAGGGCAAGGGTGCACTGCTGCGCCTGACCAACCAGGAAGATCAACTTCCAGCCAAGGATGTTGTGCGCAAGGCACTGGGCGATGACTATGTCGTAGCGCTGAACCTGGCCCCGACTACTCCGCAATGGCTGCGTAATCTGGGTGCAAGCCCGATGAAGCTGGGCCTGGACCTGTCGGGTGGTGTGCACTTCCTGCTTGAAGTAGACATGGACAAGGCCATGGCGGCCCGTCTGAAGGTCTACGAAGGTGAAGTCAAAAGCCTGCTGCGTAAAGAGCGTGTGCGCTACCGCAGCCTGCCGCAACAAGATGGCGATATTCAGCTGGGCTTCGCCGATGATGCAGCCCGCGAACAGGCGCGTAGCCTGATCCGCAAGAATTTCAATGATTTCGAGCTGACCACTACCGAGCGCAATGGCCTGTCGGTGCTGCGTCTGGCGATTACCCCGGCCAAGGTCGCGGAAATTCGCGAATACTCGATCAAGCAGAACCTGACCACGGTTCGTAACCGGGTCAACGAGCTGGGCGTTGCCGAGCCGCTGGTACAGCGTCAGGGTGCCAACCGCATCGTGGTCGAGCTGCCAGGCGTGCAGGACACTGCCGAAGCCAAGCGTATTCTCGGTAAAACCGCCAACCTGGAGTTCCGTCTGGGTGCTGAGCCGGGTGCCTCGAAAGCCACCACCGAAACCTTTGAGTTCCGTGAAGGCGGTCGTTCGGCGGCGGTCGAGCGCGGCCTGATCATCACCGGTGACCAGGTAACCGACGCTCAAGCCAGCTTCGACGAGCAAGGTCGCCCGCAAGTGAACATCCGTCTGGATGGCCATGGCGGCGAACTGATGAGCCGTGCAACGCGCAGCAACGTCGGTCGTAGCATGGCGGTGATCTTCATCGAGCAGCGTCCAACCACCCGCTACGTAAAGCAGATGGTTGATGGCGTAGAGAAAGACGTCGCCGTTCAGACCTTCACCGAAGAGAAGAAAATCATCAGCCTGGCGACCATTCAGTCGCCGCTGGGCAGTCAGTTCCGTATCACTGGCCTCAACGGTCAGGGTGAGTCTTCTGAGCTGGCCCTGTTGTTGCGTGCTGGTGGTCTGGCTGCACCGATGTACTTCGCTGAAGAGCGCACCATCGGCCCGAGCCTGGGTGCTGACAACATTACCAAGGGTATCGATGCATCCCTGTGGGGCATGCTGTTCGTATCGCTGTTCATCATGGCCATCTACCGCTTCTTCGGTCTGATCGCCACCATCGCCCTGGCCGGTAACATGGTCATGCTGCTGGCGTTGATGTCGCTGCTGGGGGCAACCCTGACCCTGCCGGGTATTGCCGGTATCGTGCTGACCATGGGTATGGCGGTCGACGCCAACGTGCTGATCTTCTCGCGGATTCGCGAAGAGTTGGCCAATGGCATGTCGGTGCAGCGCGCCATCCACGAAGGCTTCAACCGTGCTTATACCGCGATTGTCGATGCCAACCTGACCACCTTGCTGGTCGGCGGCATTCTCTTTGCCATGGGTACTGGCCCGGTCAAGGGCTTCGCCGTAACCATGTCCCTCGGGATTTTCACCTCGATGTTCACGGCCGTAATGGTTACCCGTGCAATGGTCAACCTGACCTGCGGTGGGCGTGATATCAAGAAGCTGTGGGTTTAAGGGGCTGCCATGTTACGTACCATTAACTTCATGGGTGTGCGCAACGTTGCGTTCGGCGTCACCCTGCTTCTTACCGTACTGGCGCTGTTCAGCTGGTTCTACAAAGGGCTGAACTTCGGCCTGGACTTCACCGGCGGTACGCTCATCGAGCTGACTTACGAGCGCCCGGCCAATTTGGGTGAGGTTCGCGAAGAACTGGTCAAGGCCGGCTTCCAGGACGCAGTGGTGCAGAGCTTCGGCGCCACCACTGACCTGCTGGTGCGTATGCCTGGCGATGACCCGCTGCTGGGTAACCGTGTTGCCGAGGCGCTGAAGAAAGTCAGCGGCGACAACCCGGCGGTGGTCAAGCGCGTCGAGTTCGTCGGGCCGCAAGTGGGTGAAGAGCTGCGTGACCAGGGCGGCCTGGGCATGCTGCTGGCATTGGGCGGCATCATGATCTACCTGGCGTTCCGCTTTCAGTGGAAATTCGCCTTGGGTGCGATCCTGTCGCTGGTGCACGACGTGGTTGTGACCATGGGTATCCTGTCGTTCTTCCAGATCACCTTCGACCTGACAGTTCTGGCGGCGGTGCTGGCGATCATCGGCTACTCGCTCAACGACACCATCGTGGTATTCGACCGTGTGCGTGAGAACTTCCGCGTACTGCGCAAGGCCTCGCTGATCGAGAACATCAACATCTCGACCACCCAGACCCTGCTGCGTACCGTTGCCACCTCGGTGTCGACCTTGCTTGCCATTGCTGCGCTGCTGTTCTTTGGTGGTGACAACCTGTGGGGCTTCTCGCTGGCACTGTTCATCGGTGTAATGGCGGGTACCTACTCGTCGATCTACATCGCCAACGTGGTGCTGATCTGGCTGAACCTGAGCAGTGAAGACCTGATTCCTCCAGCCAAGGCTGAAGGGGTGGATGATCGTCCATAAGGACTTTTCCCACGCAGTTGGTCGTACAAGAAGGCGCGAGTATTGAACTCGCGCCTTTTTTTGTGCTCCAAGGCAGGGAGAAGGCAGGCAATGTCCTGCAGGTACGATCAGGAGGTTCACGTGAACAAGTCAATGCTGGTGGGTGCGGTTCTGGGGGCTGTCGGTGTGACCGCCGGAGGTGCTGTAGCTACCTACAACCTGGTCAAGAGTGGGCCGGAATACGCTGAGGTACTGGCGGTTCAGCCGGTCAAACAGACCGTCAAAACCCCGCGCGAAGTGTGCAAGGACGTAACCGTTACGCGTCAGGCGCCGGTGAAGGACCAACATCAGATTGCCGGTACCGTGGTTGGTGCTCTGGCGGGTGGCCTGCTGGGTAATCAGATTGGTGGTGGTACCGGCAAGAAAATTGCCACGGTCGCTGGTGCGGTCGGTGGTGGCTATGCCGGTAACAAGGTGCAGGAAGGCATGCAGGAGCGTGATACCTACACCACGACGCAAACCCGCTGCAATACGGTCAATGACCTGAGCGAGAAGGTGGTTGGTTATGACGTCAAGTATTCGATTGGCGACAAGGTCGGGCAAATCCGTATGGATCGCGACCCGGGCGCTCAGATCCCGCTGGATAAAGAAGGCAAGCTGATCCTGAGCGAAGCGCAGCCAGGTCAATAACGGTAATTCTCCTCGGTGGGAGCGGGCTTGCCCCGCGATTGCGATCTGTCAGGCGCATCGAATCGCGGGGCAAGCCCGCTCCCACAGGTTGCAGTCTTCCAAAGCCATAAAAAAAGCACCCCGAGGGGTGCTTTTTTTGTGCTCGATCGAGGCTTAGCGTTTGATCGTAGCAGGCAGGTGCGGCTGGATAGCAGTCAGTACAGCTTTGAAGCACTTGGTGTTACCGGCAACGATGTGGCCCTTCTCAAGGAAGTCGTGGCCGCCGGTGAAGTCGCTCACCAGGCCACCTGCTTCCTGGATCAGCAGCGTGCCCGCAGCCATGTCCCACTCCGAAAGGCCCGACTCCCAGAAGGCGTCAAAGCGACCGGCGGCAACGTAGGCCAGGTCCAGGCTGGCAGCACCGGCGCGGCGAATGCCGGCGGTTTGGCCAACCAAGGCGCGGAACATGCCCAGGTAGTTGTCCAGGTCAGCCATCTGGTTGTCGCGGAACGGGAAGCCGGTACCCAGCAGGGCGCCTTCCAGGCTGGTGCGTGGGCTGACGCGCAGGCGGCGACCGTTCAGTTGGGCGCCACGGCCGCGGCTGGCGGTGAATTCTTCCTGGCGGACAGGGTCCAGAACCACGGCGTGCTCAAGGCGGCCACGGTATTTGCAGGCAATGCTGACAGCGAAGTGCGGGACGCCACGCAGGAAGTTGGTGGTGCCATCCAGTGGGTCGATGATCCACTCGTAGTCCTTGCCTTCTTCGCCGGTACCTGCGTGCAGGCCGGTTTCTTCACCGCGGATGGTGTGGTTCGGGTAGGCCTTGCGCAGGGCATTGATGATGCTTTGCTCTGCAGCGCGATCGACTTCCGAGACGTAATCCTTGGCGTCCTTTTCATCAACCTTGATGCTATCCAGGCGCTCGATGGAGCGGAAAATCAATTCACTGGCGCTGCGGGCGGCGCGCAGCGCGATATTCAGCATAGGCTGCATGGACGTTTCACCTGGGTCGTTAAAGAAAGCCGAACATTCTAGCAGAAAACTTTGCGCGAAGAAGGGTGGCATTTGCTTTCGTAGCGCAAAGTCGGTCGGTTCTGTAAGATTTACCCCTTCTATTCCGTGTCTGTGAGCGCTCGCCTTGCTGCAAAATATTCGTGTTGTTCTGGTCAATACCAGCCACCCCGGCAATATCGGCGGCGCTGCGCGTGCCATGAAAAACATGGGCTTGTCGCGCCTGGTGCTGGTCGATCCGCTGGACTTCCCGTCCCACGAGGCCGATGCCCGTGCGTCGGGTGCCGATGATGTGCTCGCCGGTGTGCAAGTAGTGGCCACCCTGGAAGAGGCGTTGGTCGGTTGCAACCTGGTGTTCGGTACCAGTGCTCGCGAGCGTCGGATTCCCTGGCCGTTGGTCGATCCGCGTGAATGTGGCACCAAGGTGATCGAACATGCTGCGCAGGGCGAAGAAATTGCCCTGGTGTTTGGCCGTGAGTACGCCGGTCTGACCAATGAAGAGCTGCAGCGTTGCCACTTCCATGTGCACATACCGTCGAATCCGGACTTCAGCTCGTTGAATCTTGCGGCTGCGGTGCAGGTACTGGCCTACGAAGTGCGCATGGCCTGGCTGGCGGCTGAGGGGCAGCCCTCAAAAGTGGAAAAGTTCGAGGTAACGTCGGTGCGCAGTAGCGAGTTGGCGACCATGGATGAAATGGAGCTGTTCTACCAGCACCTGGAAAGTACCTTGGTAGACATCGGTTTCCTGGATCCGGAAAAGCCCAAGCATCTCATGCCGCGCTTGCGTCGGCTGTATGGGCGCAGTTCGGTCAATCGTTCGGAAATGAGTATTTTGCGCGGCATTCTCACGGAAACCCAGAAAGTGGCCCGTGGCGAGCCGCATAAGCGCAAGGATCAGTAAATGTTCGAGCGTCTGCGTGAAGATATCCAGAGCGTTTTCCACCGTGACCCGGCGGCGCGCAATGCCTTTGAAGTGCTGACCTGTTACCCGGGCATGCATGCGATCTGGCTGCATCGGGCTGCGCATGCGCTATGGAAGCGTGACTGGAAGTGGCTGGCTCGGCTGGTATCGAACTTCGGGCGCTGGATGACCGGCATTGAAATTCACCCGGGGGCCAGGGTCGGTCGGCGCTTCTTTATCGATCATGGTATGGGCATTGTAATCGGTGAAACTGCCGAGATCGGTGACGATGTGACCTTGTACCAAGGGGTTACCCTGGGGGGGACCAGTTGGAACAAAGGCAAGCGTCACCCAACCCTTGAGGATGGTGTGGTCGTGGGTGCCGGTGCCAAGGTGTTGGGGCCGTTCACCGTGGGTGCCGGGGCGAAGATCGGCTCCAATGCTGTGGTTACCAAGGCAGTGCCGGCTGGTGCCACGGCGGTAGGCATTCCTGGACGTATCATCATCAAGACCGACACCGAAGTTGAAGCCAAGCGCAAGGCGATGGCTGAGAAAATCGGCTTCGACGCCTATGGCGTGAGTGAAGATATGCCAGACCCGGTAGCGCGTGCCATTGGTCAGTTGTTGGATCACCTGCAGGCGGTCGATGGGCGCCTTGAGGGTATGTGCGGTGCCTTGAAGAACCTTGGCAGTGACTACTGCGCCAAGGATCTGCCGGTATTGCGTGAAGAGGACTTTGCGCAGATCAAGGACCAGGCACGAAGCGACGCATCGACGCATTGACAGAAGGGGCGTGCGCAGACGTCCCTTAGTTTGCTATCATCCCGCCGCCGTCCAGCGGTAAACCCGACTAAAGCACTAGGTCTTATAGTTGACTTAAATGCTCGGGAATAGCATACTCGCTCCCATCCTGAAACCCCGTGGTACCTACTAGCCATGCGACTGACTACAAAAGGCCGATACGCCGTGACCGCCATGCTTGATCTGGCGTTGCACGCGCAGCATGGGCCGGTGTCTCTGGCCGACATTTCCGAGCGCCAAGGCATCTCCCTATCTTATCTGGAGCAGCTATTTGCAAAGCTGCGCCGCAGCAGCCTGGTTTCCAGTGTGCGCGGCCCTGGCGGTGGCTATCAGCTATCGCGAAGCATGGAGAGCATTCAGGTTGCCCAGGTCATCGACGCGGTTAATGAATCGGTCGACGCAACACGCTGCCAGGGGTTGGGTGATTGCCATTCCGGCGATACCTGCCTGACGCACCACTTGTGGTGTGACCTGAGCCAGCAGATTCACGAGTTTCTCAGCGGCATCAGCCTGGCTGACCTTGTTACTCGCCGTGAGGTACAAGAAGTCGCCCAGCGTCAGGACCTGCGTCGAATCGCAGGCCGGGCACCGCAGCTGGACAAGATTGAGACGTCCGCCGTCGAATGACCGTTTCGACGCGCGACGCGACCGCCTGATAGGAGATATTCAATGAAGTTGCCGATCTACCTCGATTACTCCGCGACCACACCGGTCGACCCACGCGTTGCTCAGAAGATGAGCGACTGCCTGCTGGTCGATGGAAACTTCGGTAACCCGGCGTCGCGCTCCCACGTCTTTGGCTGGAAAGCCGAAGAAGCGGTCGAGAACGCTCGCCGCCAGGTCGCTGACCTGGTCAATGCCGACCCGCGGGAAATTGTCTGGACCAGTGGTGCCACTGAATCCGACAACCTGGCAATCAAGGGTGTCGCGCACTTCTACAGCACCAAGGGCAAGCACCTGATCACGTCCAAGATCGAGCACAAGGCTGTTCTGGACAGCACGCGCCAGCTGGAACGTGAAGGCTTCGAAGTCACCTACATCGAGCCAGGCGACGATGGCCTGATCACTCCGGCCATGGTTGAAGCTGCCCTGCGTGATGACACCATTCTGGTGTCGATCATGCACGTGAACAACGAAATCGGTACCATCAACGACATCGCTGCCATCGGCGAGCTGACCCGCGCACGTGGCGTCATGTTCCACGTTGACGCTGCTCAGTCGACCGGCAAGGTTGAAATCGACCTGCAAAAGCTGAAAGTCGACCTGATGTCGTTCTCCGCTCACAAAACCTACGGCCCTAAAGGTATCGGCGCGCTGTACGTCAGCCGCAAGCCTCGTGTACGCCTGGAAGCCACCATGCACGGTGGCGGTCACGAGCGCGGCATGCGTTCGGGTACCCTGGCGACCCACCAGATCGTCGGTATGGGCGAAGCGTTCGCCATTGCCAAAGAGCTGATGGCCAGCGAGAACGTACGCATCAAGGCCCTGAGCGACCGTTTCTACAAACAGGTTGAAGGTCTGGAAGAGCTGTACATCAACGGCAGCATGACTGCGCGTATCCCGCACAACCTGAACCTGAGCTTCAACTACGTCGAAGGTGAGTCGCTGATCATGGCACTCAAAGACCTGGCCGTTTCTTCCGGCTCGGCCTGTACTTCGGCTTCGCTTGAGCCGTCTTACGTGCTGCGCGCCCTGGGCCGCAACGATGAACTGGCTCATAGTTCGATCCGCTTTACCTTCGGTCGCTTCACCACCGAAGAAGAAATCGACTACGCCGCGCAGAAGGTTTGCGAGGCCGTGACCAAGCTGCGCGAGTTGTCGCCGCTGTGGGATATGTACAAAGACGGCGTCGACATCTCCAAGATCGAGTGGGCTGCGCACTAAGTAGTCGCCGGCAAGAGCGGCTCTCTGATGAGGAAGGAATTGCACCATGGCATACAGTGAAAAGGTCATCGACCACTACGAAAATCCGCGTAACGTCGGCAAGATGAATGCCGAAGATCCGGATGTCGGCACCGGCATGGTCGGCGCTCCGGCGTGCGGCGACGTAATGCGTCTGCAAATCAAGGTCAACGAGCAGGGTGTCATCGAAGACGCCAAGTTCAAGACCTACGGCTGTGGTTCGGCCATCGCTTCGAGCTCCCTGGCCACCGAGTGGATGAAGGGCAAGACGCTGGATGAAGCCGAAACCATCAAGAACACCCAGCTGGCCGAAGAACTGGCATTGCCGCCAGTGAAAATTCACTGCTCGGTACTCGCCGAAGACGCCATCAAGGCGGCCGTTCGCGATTACAAGCAGAAGAAAGGTTTGCTCTAAGTTCGCCTGTTGCAGGTAAGGAGTCTCGATGGCTATCAGCATGACAGAAGCCGCCGCCAACCACGTGCGGCGCTCCCTTGACGGGCGTGGCAAAGGCGTTGGTATTCGCCTTGGCGTACGCACCACCGGCTGCTCGGGCCTGGCCTATGTGCTGGAGTTCGTCGATGAGCTGGCCGACGAAGACCAGGTTTTCGAAAGTCATGGCCAAAAGGTCATCATCGACCCGAAAAGCCTGACATACCTCGACGGCACTGAGCTGGATTTCGTCAAGGAAGGGTTGAACGAAGGCTTCAAGTTCAACAACCCCAACGTACGCGGTGAGTGTGGCTGCGGCGAAAGCTTCAACGTCTGAGGCTGCGCGTGGGTACTCCTTGTCATTTCGCCCTGTTTGACTTGCAACCTGGCTTCCGTCTGGACCTCGATAAACTGGCCGTTCGTTATCGCGAGCTGGCCCGTGAGGTCCATCCGGATCGCTTCGCCGATGCTTCCGAACGCGAGCAGCGCATTGCGCTGGAGCGCTCGGCTGCATTGAACGAGGCCTACCAGACACTCAAGAGCGCGCCCCGGCGTGCCCGCTACCTGCTGGCTATCAGCGGCGCCGAAGTGCCGCAGGAAGTCACTGTCCACGATCCCGAGTTCCTGCTGCAGCAAATGCAATTGCGCGAAGAGCTCGAAGACTTGCAAGACAGTGCCGACCTTGATGGTGTCGCGACCTTCAAGCGCCGCTTGAAAGTGGCCCAGGAAGCGCTCAACGAGGACTTTGCTGCCTGCTGGAACGAGCCTGCGCAGCGCGAACAGGCCGAGCGCCTGATGCGCCGCATGCAGTTTCTCGACAAGCTCGCCTATGAAGTGCGCCAGTTGGAAGAGCGCCTCGACGACTAACCCGGCGCTGCCTTTGGCGGCGCCCCTGGTATTCAGATAAGCATGGCCCTACTGCAGATCGCCGAACCCGGTCAGAGCCCTCAACCGCACCAGCGCCGCCTGGCGGTGGGGATTGACCTTGGTACCACCAACTCCCTGGTTGCCGCCCTGCGCAGCGGCCGTAGCGAGCCCCTGCCTGACGCTCAAGGTCGGGTCATCCTGCCGTCCGCGGTGCGTTACCACGCTGACCACATCGATGTTGGTCAGGTGGCGCGTGATGCCGCCTCCAGCGACCCGCTCAACACCGTGCTGTCGGTCAAGCGCCTGATGGGGCGTGGCCTGGCGGACGTGAAGCAGTTGGGCGAGCAGCTGCCGTATCGCTTTGTCGGTGGGGAGTCGCACATGCCCTTCATCGACACCGTCCAGGGGCCGAAAAGCCCGGTGGAAGTCTCGGCCGATATCCTCAAGGTGCTGCGCCAGCGCGCAGAAGAAACCCTGGGCGGCGAGCTGGTCGGTGCCGTGATCACGGTGCCGGCCTACTTCGACGATGCCCAGCGCCAGGCCACCAAAGACGCCGCGCGTCTGGCCGGTCTGAACGTATTGCGCCTGCTCAACGAGCCCACCGCCGCAGCGGTGGCTTATGGCCTGGACCAGAACGCCGAAGGTGTCGTGGCTATTTACGACCTCGGTGGCGGTACTTTCGATATCTCGATCCTGCGCCTGACCGGCGGTGTGTTCGAAGTGTTGGCGACCGGTGGCGATACTGCTCTGGGTGGCGATGATTTCGACCACGCCATCGCCAGCTGGATCGTACAGTCCGCTGGGCTGTCGTCCGACCTCGATCCGAGTGCTCAACGCCGTCTGCTGGAAACCGCCTGTGCGGCCAAGGAAGCCCTGACCAGCGCCGATGCCGTGACCGTTAGCTATGACGGTTGGCAAGCCGAGTTGACCCGTGCCGCCTTCGACGCCCTGATCGAACCGATGATCGCCCGCAGCCTCAAAGCCTGCCGCCGCGCCGTGCGTGACAGTGGCATCGAGCTGGAGGAAGTGAGTGCGGTGGTGATGGTTGGTGGTTCGACCCGGGTGCCACGTGTGCGCAGCGCCGTTGGTGAGCTGTTTGGTCGTCAACCGCTGACCGACATCGACCCTGACCAGGTCGTTGCCATTGGCGCCGCGATCCAGGCCGATACCCTGGCCGGTAACCGCCGTGACGGTGGCGAGCTGTTGCTGCTCGACGTGATTCCACTGTCCCTGGGGCTGGAAACCATGGGCGGGTTGATGGAAAAGGTGATTCCGCGGAACACCACCATCCCGGTTGCCCGTGCCCAGGAGTTCACCACCTATAAAGACGGCCAGTCGGCGATGATGATTCACGTGCTGCAAGGCGAGCGTGAACTGATCAGCGACTGCCGTTCGCTGGCACGCTTCGAACTGCGTGGTATTCCGGCGATGGTCGCCGGTGCGGCGAAAATTCGCGTGACTTTCCAGGTCGATGCCGACGGCTTGCTCAGCGTTTCTGCGCGTGAACTGGGTTCGGGCGTCGAGTCGAGCATTCAGGTCAAGCCGTCTTACGGCCTGACCGACGGCGAGATTGCCCGCATGCTCAAAGACTCCTTCGAACACGCCGGTTTCGACAAGGTTGCGCGTCAGTTGCGTGAGCACCAGGTTGACGCCGAGCGCTTGCTTGAAGCGGTACAAGGCGCGCTGGATGCCGATGGCGAACGCCTGCTGGACGCCGAAGAGCGTCTGGCCATAGAACAACAGATGCAAGACTTGCGTGATTTGATCAACGGCACCGATGGCGCAGCTATCGAGCAACAGACCAAACGTCTGTCGCAGGTGACCGATGCCTTTGCCGCCCGTCGCCTTGATTCGACGGTAAAAGCCGCGTTGGCCGGGCGCAACCTGAATGAGATCGAGGAATAACTGATGCCGCAGGTGATTTTTCTGCCCCACGAGAAGTTCTGCCCGGAGGGTATGGTCGTGGAGGCCGAGACGGGTAAGTCCATTCTCGAAGTGGCTCACGACAACCACATCGAAATCGAAAGCGCCTGCGGCGGCGTCTGTGCCTGCACCACATGCCACTGCGTCATTCGTGAGGGCTTCAACTCGCTCAACGAAGCTGACGAGCTGGAAGAGGACTATCTTGATCGTGCCTGGGGCCTGGAGCCTACGTCGCGCCTGACCTGCCAGGCCAAGGTCGGCACCGAAGACGTGACCGTCGAGATTCCCAAGTACTCCCTCAACCACGCCGCCGAAGCGCCGCATTGATCTGGAGCTGACATGAGTCTGAAATGGGTTGATGTACTTGAAATTGCAATTCAGCTTGCCGAAAGCAAGCCGGAAGTCGATCCTCGTTACGTTAATTTCGTCGATCTGCACCAGTGGGTGCTGGCGTTGCCGGAGTTTAGTGACGATCCGCAACGTGGTGGCGAGAAGGTTCTCGAAGCCATCCAGGCGGCCTGGATCGAAGAAGCCGACTGAGCGCGCTCGGCAGGTTAGGCAATCCCCCGGAACCCGCGTATAATTCGCGGGTTTAATTTTTCGCTTCACTCAACGTTTCTGGAGTTTCACCATGGCTGTTCAACGTACTTTCTCCATCATCAAGCCTGACGCCGTTGCCAAGAACGTGATCGGCAAGATCACCACCCGCTTCGAAGACGCCGGCCTGAAAATCGTTGCTTCGAAAATCAAGCAGCTGTCCAAAGCCGAAGCTGAAGGCTTCTACGCTGAGCACAAAGAGCGCGGTTTCTTCGCTGACCTGGTTGCCTTCATGACTTCCGGTCCAGTTGTTGTTCAGGTTCTGGAAGGTGAAAACGCTATCGCTCGCAACCGTGAGCTGATGGGCGCTACCAACCCTAAAGAAGCTGCTCCAGGCACCATCCGCGCTGACTTCGCTGAATCCATCGACGCCAACGCCGTTCACGGTTCGGACTCCGAAGCCGCTGCTGCTCGCGAAATCGCTTACTTCTTCGCAGCTACCGAGGTAACCACTCGCTAAGCGAAAGCTTACGGGTGAGGGTGAATCCATGACGACATCGACTGGCAAAACTAACCTGTTGGGGCTAACCCAGCCGGAAATGGAAAAATTCTTCGACTCAATCGGGGAGAAGCGTTTCCGTGCCGGTCAGGTAATGAAATGGATTCACCACTTTGGCGTCGATGATTTCGACGCCATGACCAACGTCGGCAAAGCCTTGCGTGAAAAACTCAAGGAAGTGGCCGAAGTTCGCGGTCCGGAAGTGGTCAGCGAGGACATCTCCAGCGACGGTACCCGTAAATGGGTCGTGCGCGTGGCGTCCGGCAGCTGCGTCGAGACCGTGTACATTCCCCAGGGCAAACGTGGCACCTTGTGTGTCTCGTCTCAGGCCGGCTGCGCCCTGGACTGCAGTTTCTGCTCCACCGGCAAGCAAGGATTCAACAGCAACCTCACCGCCGCCGAAGTCATCGGCCAGGTGTGGATTGCCAACAAGTCGTTCGGCACCGTACCCGCCAAAATCGACCGTGCCATCACCAACGTGGTGATGATGGGCATGGGCGAGCCGCTGCTGAACTTCGACAACGTGGTCGCTGCCATGCACCTGATGATGGACGACCTCGGCTACGGCATTTCCAAACGCCGGGTGACCCTGTCCACCTCCGGTGTGGTACCTATGATCGAAGAGCTGGCCAAGCACATCGACGTCTCCCTGGCCCTGTCGCTGCACGCGCCGAACGACGCGCTGCGTAACGAACTGGTGCCGATCAACAAGAAGTACCCGCTCAAGGTACTGCTTGAAGCGTGCATGAACTACATGTCGCAACTGGGCGAAAAGCGTGTGCTGACCATCGAGTACACCTTGCTCAAGGACGTCAACGATAAGCTCGAACACGCTGTGGAAATGGCCGAGCTGCTCAAGAACGTACCGTGCAAGATCAACCTGATTCCGTTCAACCCGTTCCCGCATTCCGGTTACGAGCGGCCGAGCAACAACGCCATACGTCGTTTCCAGGACCACCTGCATCATGCCGGTTACAACGTGACCGTGCGCACCACCCGTGGTGAAGACATCGATGCGGCCTGTGGCCAGTTGGTCGGGCAGGTGATGGACCGCACCCGCCGCAGCGAGCGCTACATCGCCGTGCGTCAGTTGAACGCTGATGGCGATCTGCAAGACAGCGCCGTTCGCAACTGAAGAGAGGAACTCCATGACCTTGCGCGCCGCGCTGTCGATCCTGTCGCTCGCCCTGCTTGCAGGCTGCGTGTCCAGCGGGAGTTCGGACACGCTGGCGAGTCGCGAGGGACGGGCGCAGGCCGGTCAGGCCTACGTTCAGTTGGGGTTGGGATATTTGCAACAAGGTTTGACCGAACAAGCCAAAGTGCCTCTACAAAAGGCGCTTGATCTCGATAGCCAGGACGCCGCCGCAAACGGTGCCCTGGCTTTGGTGTATCAGGCCGAAGACGAGCCGGAACTGGCTCGCACGCATTATCAGAAAGCCCTGGCCAGCCGCCCGGACGACACCCGGCTCCGTAACAACTACGGCAGTTTCCTTTATGCTCAAGGGCAGTATGCGCTGGCGCAACAGATGTTTGCCCAAGCCGCTATCGATACGCTGTATCCTGAGCGTTCACGGGTGTTCGAGAGCCTTGGTCTGACGGCTTTGCGGCTTGGCCAACGCGAGCAAGCCCAGGAGTATCTGGTAAAAGCGTTACGACTCAACCAGCAGCAACCACGCGCGTTGCTGGAAATGGCTGAGTTGTCTTACGAAGACAGGCATTATGTGCCAGCCCGTGACTACTACGATCGTTTCAGCCAGCTGAGCGACCACAGTGCCCGCAGTTTGCTGCTGGGCAGTCGCCTGGCCAGCGTCTTCGATGAACGGAACATGGCCACCGAGTTGGGCCTGCAATTACAACGACTTTATCCCGGTACGCCGGAATATCAGCAATACCTGTCGGAGCAATGATGAAAGCGGCGCATCCCGAAGTAGCAAACGCGACTCGCGAGAATCCAGGTGAGACTCTGCGTCAGGCCCGAGAGAACAGGGGCTGGTCGCAAGCCGAAGTGGCTCTCAAGCTGAACCTCACAGTGAGTTCCCTGAACAACCTTGAAACCGGCGCTTTCGACAAGCTGCCTGGGCATACTTTCGCCCGCGGCTACATCCGCGCCTATGCCAAGTTGCTGGACATGGATCAGGCTGTCCTGGTGCAAGCCTTCGACCAGTGCACCGGCACCGACGCCCAAGGTAGTGATGTGCATGCACTGGGACGTATCGAAGAGCCGGTGCGTCTGTCGCACAATATCCTGCGTGTTGTGAGCCTTTTGCTGCTGGTGGTAGTGATCGGCGGGGGCTTTTTCTGGTGGCAAGACCAAAGCAGCCAGCGCAGCAGAGACCTGGTGAACATGGCGCTGGAGCACGTCGAAGTCGAAAGCGCCGACGGCACGACCCAAATCCATCCGCTGGATGAGCCGGAAGACCAGGCGGTCAACGCCGCGCAGCAAGCGCAAACGACGCCATTGACCCTGGATCCGGCCCCGGAAACCACTGAGCCAAGCGAAACCGTACCTGCACCTAAGGCGCCAGACAGCACTGCGGTCCTGCCTGCTGTGCCCGCAGCCAGCAGCACCGTCGCGCCTGTTGCGCCTGCCGCACCGGCTGCCGCGGTGCCTGCACCTGCACCGGCTGCCGCGGTGCCTGCACCTGCACCTGCTCCAGTGGTGCCTGTCGCTCCTGTGGTCGCCGCCGCGACCCCGGCCGCAACGCCGGCTCCCGCTGCACCCGCCGCAGCTCCGGCCGGTAGTGGCCAGTTGCATATGCAATTTACCGCCGATTGCTGGACTTCGGTCACCGACGGCAACGGCAAGGTGTTGTTCAGCGCCATCAAGCGCAAGGGCGACAGCCTGGACCTGACCGGCAAACCGCCGTTTGCAGTACGCCTGGGCTTTGCCCGCGGTGCGCAGGTCAGCTACAACGGCCAGCCTGTTGACGTTGCGCCGTTCACCAGTGGCGAGACTGCTCGCCTGAAGTTGGGACAATAAGTCATGCACGGCGAATCACCGATCAAACGTCGCGAATCGCGAAAAATCTGGGTAGGTAATGTACCTGTCGGCGGCGATGCCCCTATCGCCGTCCAGAGTATGACCAACACCGACACCAATGACGTCGCCGCTACCGTGGCGCAAATCAACCGCCTGATTGACGCCGGCGTCGATATCGTCCGCGTCTCGGTACCGGATATGGACGCGGCCGAAGCTTTTGGCCGAATCAAGCAGCAGGTCAGCGTGCCGCTGGTCGCCGATATCCACTTCGACTACCGCATTGCCCTGCGCGTGGCCGAACTGGGCGTCGACTGCCTGCGTATCAACCCAGGCAACATCGGCCGTGAAGACCGTGTGCGGGCAGTGGTTGACGCTGCACGTGACCGCGGTATCCCGATCCGCATCGGTGTAAACGCCGGTTCGCTGGAAAAAGACCTGCAGAAAAAGTACGGCGAACCGACCCCAGCTGCGCTGGTCGAGTCGGCCATGCGTCATGTTGAACACCTCGACCGCCTGGATTTCCAGGACTTCAAGGTCAGCGTCAAGGCCTCTGACGTGTTCATGGCTGTCGAAGCCTACCGTCTGCTGGCCAAGCAGATCGTCCAGCCGCTGCACCTGGGCATCACCGAAGCCGGTGGTCTGCGCTCGGGCACAGTGAAATCCGCGGTCGGCCTCGGTATGCTGCTTGCCGAAGGGATTGGCGATACTATTCGCATTTCCCTGGCCGCTGACCCGGTTGAGGAAGTCAAAGTCGGTTATGACATCCTCAAGTCCTTGCACCTGCGTTCGCGTGGTATCAACTTCATCGCCTGCCCGAGCTGCTCGCGGCAGAACTTCGATGTGGTGAAAACCATGAACGAGCTGGAAGGGCGCCTGGAAGACTTGTTGGTTCCGATGGATGTGGCCGTGATCGGCTGCGTGGTCAACGGTCCTGGCGAAGCCAAGGAAGCCCACGTAGGGCTGACGGGCGGTACGCCGAACCTGATCTACATCGATGGCAAGCCAGCGCAGAAGCTGACCAATGACAACCTGGTCGATGACCTTGAAAGGCTCATCCGCCAGAAAGCGGCCGAAAAGGCCGAAGCCGACGCGGCGTTGATCGCCCGTGGCTGACACCCCGATTCGTAAGGATTTTCCGTGAGCAAATCGCTACAAGCCATCCGTGGCATGAACGACCTCCTGCCCGAGCAGACTCCGCTGTGGCGCTACTTCGAGAGCACCGTGGCCAGCCTGCTGGACACCTACGGCTACCGTCAGATCCGCACGCCGATTGTCGAGTTCACCGAGCTGTTCAAACGCTCGATCGGTGAAGTAACCGACATCGTCGAAAAAGAGATGTACACCTTTGCCGACCGTAACGGTGACTCCCTGACCCTGCGTCCGGAAGGCACCGCAGCCTGTGTTCGGGCGGTGCTCGAACATGGCATCACCGGTGGTGGCCAGGTGCAGAAGCTATGGTACATCGGTCAGATGTTCCGCCACGAGCGTCCGCAGAAGGGGCGTTACCGCCAGTTCAACCAGATCGGCGTCGAAGTGTTCAACCTCGACGGTCCGGACATCGATGCCGAGCTGATCGTGCTCACCTGGCGTCTGTGGGGCCTGCTGGGCATTCGCGACGCCGTCAAGCTCGAGCTCAACAGCCTGGGCACCAGCGAAGCACGTGCCCGCTACCGTGATGCACTGGTCGAGTTCCTCTCGGCACGTCTGGAGCAACTGGACGAAGACAGCCAGCGCCGTCTGAAAACCAACCCGTTGCGCATCCTTGACAGTAAAGATGCCAATACCCAGGCGGTACTGGTTGGTGCACCGAAGCTTGAAGACTACCTGGACGAAGAGTCGCGGGTGCATTTCGAAGGCCTCAAAGCCCGACTGGATGCCGCCGGTATCCCGTTCGTGATCAACACCAAGCTGGTGCGTGGCCTCGATTACTACAGCAAGACGGTGTTCGAGTGGGTCACCGACAAGCTCGGCTCCCAGGGCACAGTCTGTGCCGGTGGTCGCTACGACGGCCTGGTTGAACAAATGGGTGGCAAGCCGACCCCGGGCGTTGGTTTCGCCATGGGTATCGAGCGCCTGATCCTGCTGCTGGAAACCCTGGAGCAGGTACCTGAGTCGATCCATCGTACGGTTGATGTCTACCTGTGCGCCTTTGGTGAGCAGGCGGAGCTGGCAGGCCTGGCCCTGGCCGAGCGTCTGCGCGACCGCTTGCCGAACCTGCGTCTGCAGGTCAATGCCGGCGCTGGCAGCTTCAAGAGCCAGTTCAAGAAGGCCGACAAGAGCAATGCGCTGTTCGCCTTGATCCTGGGGGACGACGAACTGGCGCAACAAGTGGTAGGTTTCAAACCCCTGCGTGGCCAGGGCGAACAACAAAACATTGCCTGGGATGCTCTGGCAGAGCACCTGGAAGCTTCCCTCGCGCAGGCGTGAAGCGGTTCAACAGCCGATTTGGTGAAAAGGAGTATTGGGGTGTCGAGTACCGATGATGAACAGCTGGCGGCATTCAAGGACTGGTGGCAGCGTAATGGCAAGCCACTGGTAACCGGCGGCCTGCTGGCACTGGTGATAGTGTTTGGCTGGCAAGCCTTCCAGAAGTACCAGGGCAACCAGTCGCAAGGCGCCTCGAACCTTTATCAGGCCTTGCTGGAAACCACCCTGACGCCAAGTGGCGAGCCGGATGCTGCCAAGGTTGCTGAACTGTCCGGCAAGCTCAAGAACGAGTTTGGTGGTTCCGCTTACGCCCAGTACGGCAGCCTGTTCGTGGCTAAAGTCGCGGTCGAAGCCGGCAAGCTGGATGACGCCGCCGCTGAGCTGAAGGCGATCATGGACAAACCTGCCGACGCGACCCTGGGCGAAATCGCCCGTCAGCGTCTGGCCCGTGTCATGGCTGCCCAGGGCAAGGCTGAAGAAGCGCTGAAACTGCTCGACGGCGACGCCGACAAAGCGTTCCTGGCTAGCCGCGAAGAGCTCAAAGGTGACCTGCTGGTACAGTTGGGGCGTGCTGCTGATGCTCATGCCGCTTATGAAAAGGCCAAGGCCGCGCTGTCTGATGACGCTGCGATCGGTGGTTTGCAACTCAAGCTCGACGACCTGGCCAAAGGGGATGCGTGACGTGATCGGTTGGAAACATGCAGCAGTGCTGACCCTGGCCCTTCTGGCCGTGGGTTGCAGCAGCAACAGCAAAAAGGAATTGCCACCGGCCGAGCTGACCAAGTTCACCGAAGAAGTGGTCCTGAAGAAGCAGTGGAGCCGCTCGATCGGTGACGGTCAGGGCGAGACCTTCAATATGCTGGTTCCGGCGATCGAGAACGATCGCATCTACGCCGCCGATGTCACTGGCGTGGTAATGGCCATGGACCGCAACAATGGCGATGTGGCCTGGAAAAAAGACCTCGAACTGCCTGTCTCCGGCGCTGTAGGTGTCGGTTACGGCCTGGTCATGCTGGGCACCTTGCGCGGTGATGTGATCGCGTTGGATGCCAGCACGGGTGAAGAACGCTGGCGTTCGCGCGTGACCAGTGAAGTTCTGGCGCCGCCTGCCAGCAACGGTGACGTGGTCGTAGTGCAAACCCAGGATGACCGTGTGATTGGCCTGGACGCCAGCACCGGTGACCGTCGCTGGATCTACGAAAGCACCCCGGCGGTACTGACTTTGCGTGGTACCGGTGCACCGATCGTGACCAACCATCTGGCGGTCGCGGGCCTGTCCACCGGTAAAGTAATCGCACTGGACACCCGTAACGGTGTGCCGGTCTGGGAACAGCGTGTTGCCATTCCGCAAGGCCGTTCGGAGCTTGATCGTGTTGTCGACATCGACGGCGGTCTGCTGTTGTCTGGCGGTACCCTGTACGTAGCCAGCTACCAGGGTCGGGTTGCCGGCCTGGATCTGGAGAGTGGCCGGGTGATGTGGCAGCGTGATGCTTCCAGCTACACCGGTGTGGCTCAGGGTTTCGGTAACGTCTACGTGAGCCAGGCTTCGGGTACCGTGGAAGGTATCGATGAGCGTTCCTCGAGTGCCCTGTGGAGCAACGACTCCCTGGCGCGTCGCCAACTGTCGGCGCCGGAAGTGTTCTCCAGCTATGTAGCGGTAGGTGACCTGGAAGGCTACCTGCACCTGCTCAGCCAGGTTGATGGCCGTTTCGTCGGCCGTGAGCGTATCGATAGCGATGGCCTGCGTGCCCGTCCACTGGTGGTGGGTGACACCATCTATGTGTACGGCAACAGTGGCAAGCTCGAGGCGCTGACCATTCGCTGAGGCTATGCTTGAGGCCGTACAGGCCTCGGGCTGCGGCACTTTGGGTGCCGCCCGAACTCCGGCCGCTGCAGTGCAGCGGCCTTTGTATTTTCTGAATTTATGCAATGGAGAGCCGCATGGTTCCCGTAATCGCCCTGGTGGGCCGACCGAACGTCGGTAAATCCACCATGTTCAACCGCCTGACCAAGACCCGCGATGCAATCGTCGGCGATCTGTCTGGGCTGACCCGTGACCGCCAGTACGGCGAAGCCCGCTGGCAGGGTCGTACTTACATCCTGATCGACACCGGTGGTATCACCGGTGATGAAGTGGGCATGGACGAGAAAATGGCCGAGCAGTCGCTGATGGCCATTGAAGAAGCCGACTACGTGCTCTTCCTGGTCGATGCCCGTGCCGGCATGACCGCCGCCGACCAGATGATTGCCGAGCACCTGCGCAAACGTAACAAGCAGTCGTTCCTGGTGGCCAACAAGATCGACAACATCGATCCGGACACCGCCCGTGCCGAGTTCGCCCCGATGGGCATGGGCAACGCCATTCCCGTGGCTGGTTCCCAGGGCCGTGGCATCAACGCCTTGATGGAGCTGGTACTAAGCGAGGTACCGCGCGACAAAGAAGACGAAGCCCTCGACGAAGACGTCGCTGAAGGCGAAGAGGCCGTGCGCATTCCGGGGCCGAGCGAGAAAGATGGCATCAAGATCGCCATCATCGGTCGCCCCAACGTCGGCAAGTCGACCCTGGTCAACCGCATGCTCGGTGAAGAGCGTGTGGTGGTTTACGACGAGCCGGGCACCACGCGCGACAGTATCTACATTCCGTTTGAGCGGGATGAAGAGAAGTACACCCTGATCGACACCGCCGGGGTGCGCAAGCGCGGCAAGATCCACGAAGAAGTTGAAAAGTTCTCGGTGGTGAAAACCCTGCAGGCGATCAAAGACGCCAACGTGGTGATCTTCGTCATGGATGCCCGCGAAGGCGTGGTTGACCATGACCTCAACCTGCTGGGTTTTGCCCTGGAAGCCGGTCGTGCCATTGTCATCGCCCTGAACAAGTGGGACGGCATGCAGCCGAGCGAGCGCGACTATGTGAAGACCGAGCTTGAGCGCCGGTTGTTCTTCGTCGACTTCGCCGACATTCACTTCATCTCAGCGCTGCACGGCACTGGCGTGGGCAACCTGTACAAATCGGTACAGGCGTCGTTCAAGTCGGCGGTCACCCGCTGGCCAACCAGCCGTCTGACCCAGATCCTCGAAGACGCTGTCAGCGATCACCAGCCGCCGATGGTCAATGGTCGTCGGATCAAGCTGCGTTATGCCCACCTTGGTGGTGCCAACCCGCCGATCATCGTGATCCACGGTAACCAGGTCGAGAAGGTACCCAAGTCGTACTCGCGCTACCTGGAAAACACTTACCGCCGGGTGCTCAAACTGGTCGGTACGCCGATCCGTATCGAGTACAAGGGTAGTGACAACCCGTACGAAGGCAACAAGAACACCTTGACCGACCGCCAGGTCAACAAGAAGCGTCGCTTGATGTCGCACCACAAGAAAGCCGAGAAGAAGCGCAGAGACAAGCGTTAAGCGCATCGCGGGGCAAGCCCGCTCCCACCAGAGGCTGTGGGAGCGGGCTTCCCCGCGATCAGGCTGCGACCGTTACAACCTTTTTCCTGACCATTCAATCCGCTATGCTCGGTCTCTTGAACGCCGGATTGTTCTGCAGGAAAGAGGGCTCCATGATCAGCAGCAAGTTGCCGAACGTCGGCACGACCATCTTTACCACCATGTCCCAGCTCGCCGTGCAAACCGGCGCCTTGAACCTGTCCCAGGGGTTCCCCGATTTCAATGGCCCTCAGGCGTTGCTTGATGCGGTCGGTCGGCATGTCAGTGCCGGCCACAACCAGTATTGTCCGATGACCGGCCTGCCCGCGCTGCGTGAGCAAGTCGCGACCAAGATTGCCCGTAGCTACGGTGTGAGTGTTAATGCCGAGACGGAAATCACCATTACTCCCGGCGCCACTGAGGCGATCTTTTGCGCTATTCATGCCGTGGTTCGCAGCGGCGACGAAGTGATCGTCTTCGACCCCTGCTACGACAGCTACGAGCCTGCAGTCGAACTGGCCGGGGGGCGCTGTGTGCATGTGCAGCTCACCGACGGGCAATTTGCCATTGACTGGCAGAAGCTCACCGACGCACTGAGCCCGCGCACGCGCATGATTATCCTGAATTCGCCACACAACCCCAGTGGTGCGCTGATCAGCCGCGATGATCTGGACAAGCTGGCACTATTGATTGCCGAGCGCGATATCTATCTGATCAGCGACGAGGTGTATGAACACCTGGTGTTCGACGGGGTGCAGCACGCCAGCGTGCTGGCTGTTGAAGCGTTGTACCAACGGGCCTTCGTCGTTAGCTCATTTGGTAAGACCTATCACGTGACTGGGTGGAAAACCGGCTACGTGGTGGCACCGCCCGTCCTGAGCGCCGAGCTGCGCAAGGTGCATCAGTACGTCAACTTCTGTGGTGTGACGCCGTTGCAATGGGCACTGGCCGACTTCATGGCCGCGCATCCAGAGCATGTTGAGGAGCTACCGGGCTTCTATCAGGCCAAGCGCGACCTGTTCTGTGACTTGTTGGAATCGTCACGTTTCCAGTTCACCCGTACCAGCGGCACCTACTTTCAACTGGTCGACTATTCGGCCATTCGCCCGGACCTGAATGACGTCGATATGTCCCTGTGGCTCACCCGCGAGCACGGAGTGGCGACCATCCCGGTGTCGGTGTTTTACCAGCAACCCATTCCCGAACAGCGCCTGGTGCGTCTGTGTTTTGCCAAACGCGAGGAGACGCTGCGTCAGGCAGCGGAGAAGCTATGCGCGATCTGAGTGCTCTGCCTAATTTGAAAGTTGCCTTGGTCCAGACCGCCTTGGCCTGGCACGACCGTCAGGCCAACTACGAGCATTTTGAAAGTCTGTTGGAGCAGGCCCGCGGGGCTGATCTGATCATCCTGCCGGAGATGTTCACCACAGGCTTTTCGATGGAGTCCGAAAGCCTGGCCGAGCCGGAAAACGGCCCTACCTATAAATGGCTGAAGGCCCAGGCGAAAAAGCTCGATGCCGTTGTTACTGGCAGTGTGATCATCCAGGCTGCTGACGGCAGCCATCGCAACCGCTTGCTCTGGGCCCGTCCGGATGGCGAGATCCTGTTTTATGACAAGCGCCACCTGTTCCGCATGGCCGGTGAGCATAAGCACTACACCCCGGGCGAACGTCAGGTGCAGTTCGAGGTGAAGGGCTGGCGGGTGCGCGCGCTGATTTGCTACGACCTGCGATTCCCGGTGTGGAGCCGTGATGCGCAGGACACCGACCTGTTGCTGTACACCGCCAACTGGCCAGCAGCACGTCGCCAACACTGGAATCGCTTGTTGCCTGCCCGGGGCATTGAAAACCTGTGTTATGTGGCGGCGGTGAACCGGGTGGGTACCGACGGTAAGGGCTTTGCCTATTCAGGCGACAGCCAGGTGCTCGATTTCCAGGGAGAGAGCCTGCTCAGTGCAGGGGAAGCGGACGGGGTGTTTACTGCGGTGCTGAGTTCGGCCGATCTGGCGGCGTATCGCACGCGCTTTCCGGCCAATCTGGATGCCGACACTTTCGAACTGCATTAAAGACAATCGCGGGGCAAGCCCGCTCCTACAGGTTGGAAGTAATTCCTGTGGGAGCGGGCTTGCCCCGCGATCATTCAATACACGTCGCGGCGATAACGCCCCGACTCGACCAACTGTTCGACCTCAGCTGTCCCGAGCACTTCGTTGAGCACCGCATCGACGCCGCTGGCCATGCCCTGCAGGCTGCCGCAAATGTAGATCGACGCCCCTTCTTCCAGCCAGCGACGCAATTCAGCCGCCTGTTCGCGCAAGCGATCCTGCACGTAGACCTTGTGTGCCTGATCACGCGAAAACGCCAGGTCCAACCGCGCCAGTTCGCCCGTGCGCAGCCAACCTTGCAGTTCTTCACCACAGAGGAAGTCATGGGCCTGGTTACGCTCGCCGAACAGCAACCAGTTGCGTGATTCGCCTGCGGCGATGCGAGCTTTGAGCAGGCTGCGCAAACCGGCCAGGCCGGTACCGTTACCGATCAGGATCGTCGGGGTGGTTGGTGCCGGCAGGTGGAACCCGCTGTTGTTGCGCAGACGCAGGCTGACGCTGTTATCCACAGCCAGATATTCAGTCAGCCAGCCTGAACCCAGCCCCAGGCTGCCATCGGGGTGGCGTTCCTGGCGCACGATCAACTCCAGAACGCCATCGCTGGCAATCGAGGCGATCGAGTACTCCCGCGCTGCCAGTGGGATCAATGCATCCACCAACGCCTGGGCGTGCAGGCCGACCAAGTGTTCGCGGCTGTTGGGCAACTGACGACCACCCAGCGCTTGAAGCAGGCTTTCCTGCAAACCTTCGACTTCGACACGCGATTCACCATCAAGGCCCAGCCCACGCAGGAAGTGTTCGACGCTCTGCGGATTATTACGCGGCAGGATCTCGACCAGATCACCCGCCTGCCATTGCATTGGCTGCGGTGGTGTCAGCCCAAGCAGATAAACCGCCGAGCTTTGGCTGCCGGGGTTCATCAATTGGCGCTGAGTCAGTGTCCAGTTATCAAAGGCAGGCGCCTGCCAGGCAGCCGGTGGCGTGCTGCCGGTCAACTGTGCCAGTTGCTGCTGCCACAGCTGCAAAGAGGCTGGGTCGGCGCTGTCGACTTCCACCGTGGCGAAAGCACTGGTAGCCCCACGCTCGCCAAGCCAGGCCTGCAGACGGCGGGCAAAGCCACAGAAGTGTGGATACTGGCGGTCGCCCAATGCCAGCAACGCGTAGTTCAGATTGCTCAGCGCCCATGGCTGGCCGAGCACTTTGCGTTCGAAGCCGCGTGCACTATCGGGTGCCTCACCATCCCCGAAGGTACTGACCACGAACAATGCGCGCTCAGCCTGATGCAGATCGCTTTCGGTCAGTTCGGCCAGTGGGCGCACCTGCACCGGCAGGCCGGCGGCCTGCAATTGCCCGGCGGTCTGCCAGGCCAACTGTTCGGCAAAGCCACTCTGGCTGGCGAAGCCCACCAGCCAACCGTTGCCTTCAACAGCGGAGGGCCGCAGGTTGCTGCGGGCCGCGCGCACCTGGCGTTTTTTGCGACGGCGGTCGAGGTACAGCAACCAGCCAGTGACGAAGAACAACGGCATGGTCAGGCTGGCGATGGCAAACAGAATCCGTCCGGTCAGGCCAAAATAGCTGCCTACATGCAACGCATAGACGCTGGCCAACAGTTGCGCCTTGAAGGATTTGTCGTCGTAGCGTTCGAGCTTTTTCACCTGGCCGGTGGCCGGGTCAAAGGTCAGGGTGTTGAACGCACGTTCGTGTGCTGCGCCTTGCAGTCTGTAGAACAGCGTCGCAGGCTGACCACCCGCCGGGGGCAGGCGCAAATTGTAGTTGGTCATGTTCGGACCGGCGGCGGCCTGCAAGCTGGCCCACACGGCATCGTAGTCAACCACCAGAGGTTTGGCGTCTTTGCCCGGCGCGCCGCCTGGGCGGCCGCGGCCTTCACCACGCTTGTGTTGCTCGCCTGCCGCCGGAGCGTCGGCAAGCAGTTTGTTCAGGCCTTCCCGGTACCATTCGTAGGACCAGAACAAGCCTGTGAGGGCGAACAGCAGATAGAACAGCAGGCACCAGGTGCCGAACACGGCGTGCAGGTCCCAGTTGAAAGCGCGGCCTTTCCTGGCCCAGTCCAGTGTTAACCAGGTCCGCCAGTTCAGGGCCTGGCGCGGCCAGCGCAGGTACAGGCCAGAGAGGCAGAAGAAAATCAGCATCAGGGTACAGGCACCGGTGATCTGCCGTCCGGTATCGCCCATGGCCAGAAAACGGTGCAGTTGCAGCATCAGGTCGAAAAAGCCCTGACCGCTGACATCGCCTTGCAGCTTGCCGGTGTACGGGTCGGCGTAGCGCATCAAGCCACGGCGTTGTCCGGGCGGTGGGGTGAAGAACACGCGCGCCGCAGTGTCACCTTCCGTGGCCACCGAGAGCATGGCCACTTTGTCGCCTTGTTCGGCTTCGATTCGACGAACCAGCTCGGGCATGGGCAGTACGCCTTCCTGGCGTACTTCGACCTTGAGCACGTCGGGGTTGAACAGGCGCAGGAGTTCATCCTGGAATGCCCAGATTGCCCCGGTAATACCCATCAAGGCCAGCACCAGGCCGGCGGTTATGCCGAAGAACCAGTGCAGTTGAAACAGGGATTTCTTCACCACATCAATCACCTTGTTTTGCCGCAAATGCGAATGCGTCGCACATTATGCCTTGATACACAAAAGCCCCGCTCACAGAAGTGAACGGGGCTTGCCGGTCAGCGCGCTTAGAAGTGCACTGCGGTGGTCAGCAGGGCAGTGCGCCCAGGTGCCTGGTTGGCGTAGTGAGCAGCGTAAGCCTTGTCGTAGTAGACCTCGTTGGTGAGGTTCTGGACGTTCAGCTGCAGGTCGACGTTTTTGGTCAGCTTGTAGCTGGCCATCGCGTCGTAGCGCCAGTACGAGTCGACCATCACGCTGTTGGTCACGTTGCCAAATACGTCGTCTGTATAGAAGGCACCACCGCCGACGGTGAGTTTCGGCGTGACGTTGTAGGTGGTCCACAAGGTCAGACTGTTGTTTGGCGTGTTGGGCATCTGGTTGCCGTCGTTGTAGCCGTCGACCAGCACCTTGTTCACGGTCTGGGCGCCGCCGTCTACCAGTTCGGAGTCCAGGTAGGTGTAGCCGGCGAACACTTGCCAGTTGTTGGTCAGCTTGCCGGTAGCGGTCAGTTCCAGGCCATCAACGCGGCTTTTACCTGCGTTCTGGTAGGTGTTGGCATCAACCAGTACACGAGCGTTTTCTTTCTCGGTACGGAAGACCGCTGCGGTCAGGTTCAGGCGTTGATCCAGCAGATCCCACTTGGTACCAATTTCATAGTTAGTGGTTTCTTCGGGCTTCAGCTCGCTGGTAGTGGTGGCTGTCAGCAGTGGATTACCGTCGCTACCTTCACCCAACGAAGCACCGGCTGGCGTTGCCGAGGTCGCGTAGGAAATGTAAACGCTACCGTTGTCGGTTGGCTTCCAGGTCAGGCCCAGTTGACCGGTGATGAACTCGCTGGTGTCTTCGGTTTTGAATTGAGTAACGGCACCCTTTTTATCCAGGGCTTTGGTCTTGGCCTTGGTGTCAAAGTGGTCGTAACGCAGGCCCATGGTCAGCAACCAGGCCGGGTTCAGTTCCAGCGTGTCTGTCAGATAAATGGCACGGGTGCTACCGGAAGTATCGGTACCCAGGTCATTACGAGCAACACTACCGCCCCATGCTTCATTTGGGTCCGGGTTAGGGAACGAGGTACACACACCAGGAATCAGGCCTTCACCCGTCGAGCAATCGCCTGACTTGAATCCGGTAACGTCATAGCCTTCTTTGTTAGAGACTTCGCGGCTCAGCTCGATACCGGTGGAGAAGGTGTTCTTGAAACCACCAATGTATACCTCACCGAACAGGTCGGTCTGGTTGGTGGTGGTGCTGGTATTCGCCACGCGGTTGTTCGGACGGCGCCAGACTTCACCCTTGAGGATGTTGCCTTTACTGTCATCAGGCTGACTGTAGATGTAGTCCTGCAGGGTGCTGCCGTGGCGCAGGGTGTTCTTGATCGTCAGCGAGTCGCTCAGGTCATGCTCCAGAGCGATGGTGGCGATGTCTGCGCGGCTCTTGTAGAAGTCACGATCGACCAGGCCGTAGAAGTTGTCGCTGTCGCCGCCATCAATCGGTTTGTCCGGGTTGGCCGAAGTACGGTTGGCCGAGCTGCCGGACTTGAGGCTGTACGGAATACCAGAGTCTGGCAGGTCGTTGCTTTCTACGTGGTAGTAGTCCAGGTACAGACGGGTTTCTGTGCCCAAGCCGAAGACCAGCGATGGCGCTACGCCCCAACGGTCGTAATTGACTTCGTCGCGACCGGCGACATTGCTTTCGTGGCTCATCAGGTTCAGGCGGAACGCCGCAGTGTCGAGGAACTGATAGTTGCCATCGAAGGTGTAACGCTGGGTCTGGTCCGAACCCCAGGTGAATGCGCCGTCGGTGGAGTTGCCCAAGTGCGCGCGCTTGCTCACCAGGTTGATGGTGCCACCTGCAGCACCGCGACCGCCGATGGCCGAGTTAGGGCCTTTGGCCACTTCTACCGATTCGACGGCAAAGATTTCTCGGGTTTGCGAACCGGTGTCACGCACGCCGTCAAGGTACATCGAACCCTGGGAGTCAAAACCACGAATGAACGGGCGGTCGCCCGATGGGTTGCCACCTTCACCGGCACCCATGGTGATACCCGGCACAGTGCGCAGGGCGTCCTGAAGTGTAAGGGCGTTGGTGTCCTTGATGACTTGCTGAGGGACCACCGTCACGCTGCGCGGAATGTCGATTAGCGGCGCGGTGTACTTCGGCGACGAAGCACTTTCCACTTTGTAGTCAGTATTTGCCGCATCGGCCTGTCCGGTAACGCTGGTAGCGTCCAGGGCAATCGCGCCGTTCTTGGCTGGCTCGGCTTCTGCGGCATATGCCACGTGGGCTGCCGAGGTGGCGGTGAGTGCCACGCCGATGGCAGAGGCGAGCAAGCGTGGTGAACTGACAGCAGTTGGCACATAGTGACGCGGCATGGTGGTCCCCTTCCCCGGTTTCAAAGGCCGCGAAATATAATGTAATGAATTATGAGTAACAATTGAGAAAGATTGCTATTTGTTTGAAATTTACAATCTTTACAATTTTTCCCTTGCGCCTTTTAGGCTGAATCGATGCGCCTATCTGAAAAGGCTTGTGGTGAGTCAATGGGAATCAATACCATTGGCATCCCATTTGCTCTCAGGTGCCTGCGCCATGCTGCTACACATATCCGGACTGTTCTCTACTGAGGAAGTCGTGCGTATCCGTGAAGCGCTGGAGCAGACCGAGTGGGCAGATGGCAAGATCACCGCCGGTTACCAGTCGGCCAAGGCCAAGCACAACTTGCAACTGCCAGAAGGCCATCCGTTGGCCAAGGAAATCGGCACAGCGTTGATCGAGCGCTTGTGGCAGCACCCACAGTTCATGTCGGCGGCATTGCCACACAAGGTGTTTCCGCCGTTGATCAACTGCTATCGCGAAGGGGGCAATTTCGGTTTCCACATCGACAACGCTTTACGCCAGCCTCGCGGTAGTCACGAACGGGTGCGTACCGACTTGTCTTCAACGCTGTTTCTGAGCAACCCAGAGGACTATGACGGCGGCGAGCTGGTGATCCAGGACACTTACGGCATACAGCAGGTGAAGCTGGCGGCGGGCGATCTGGTGCTCTATCCGGGCACCAGCTTGCACAAGGTCAATCCGGTGACCCGTGGCGCACGCTACGCGGCGTTTTTCTGGACCCAGAGCCTGGTGCGTGAAGACAGCCAGCGCGCGTTGCTGTTCGAGATGGACAACGCCATTCAGGCACTGACGGCAGACGTGCCCGAACACCCGGCGTTGATTCAGCTCACCGGCACTTACCACAACCTGTTGCGTCGCTGGGTCGAGGTCTGATTCATGGCCTTTGCACTTCGGAACCGGCAAGAGCTGGACAGCGACCAATTCACCGAAATGCTTGAACACAGCCCGGCCAAGGCTGCGCAGGCGATATTAGCCGCAGCAGGGCAGGGCCTCGTTGAGGCTCAGCTCTTGCTGGGGCAGATTCTGCTCGACGGTCGCGGCATCGAGAAAGACCCAGGCTTGGCGCGCCGCTGGTTTGCTATTGCCGCCGAGCGTGGCAGTGCGATGGCTTGCAACATGCTCGGCCGTTGCCTGGAGCACGGCTGGGGCGGCGAGGTGGATCAGGCCCAGGCGGCGCAACACTACCGGCAGGCAGCGCGTACCGGGCTGGACTGGGGGCTATACAACTACGCCAATCTGCTGGCTACTGGCCGTGGTGTCATCCAGGATCACGCAACTGCACTGAGCTGTTATCGGCAGGCGGCCGAACTGGGCCACGCCAAGTCGATGAACCTGCTCGGGCGTTATCTGGAAGACGGCGTGCATTGCCCGCGTGATGTACACAGCGCGCAGCGCTGGTATCAGCGTTCGGCAGAAGGCGGGGATTTTCGTGGGCAGTTCAGTCATGCCGGAGTACTGGCGGCGCAAGGGCGCACGCAAGATGCCTTGAAGTGGTTGCAACAAGCGCTCGAGGGCGGTAACGCGAATTTCCTGCGAGTAGCCGGGCCAGCGCTGGAACTCGCCGAGCAGCCTGAAATTCGCCGTTTGGCACAGGCATATGCCGCACGTTTGGCGCAGTTGCAAGCACAGGCTTGATCGCCAGTGGGAGCGGGCTTGCCCCGCGACGCGGTGTGTCAGGTAAAACGCGAATCGCGGGGCAAGCCCGCTCCCACCGGGGGGGACTGGCTAATCAGCCAGCCGAAAAAAAGGGGCCTTTCGGCCCCTTTTTCATTACAGGTAGTAGGCTTTCAGCGGCGGGAAGCCGTTGAACTCTACAGCGCTGTAGCTGGTGGTGTAGGCACCGGTCGACAGCCAGTACAGGCGGTCACCGATAGCCAGGTTCAGTGGCAGGCCGTACTTGTAGTGCTCGTACATGATGTCGGCGCTGTCGCAGGTAGGGCCGGCGATGACCACTTCTTCCATTTCGCCTTTCCTGAAATTCGCCGTTTGGCACAGGCATATGCCGCACGTTTGGCGCAGTTGCAAGCACAGGCTTGATCGCCAGTGGGAGCGGGCTTGCCCCGCGACGCGGTGTGTCAGGTAAAACGCGAATCGCGGGGCAAGCCCGCTCCCACCGGGGGGGGGACTGGCTAATCAGCCGGCCGAAAAAAAGGGGCCTTTCGGCCCCTTTTTCATTACAGGTAGTAGGCTTTCAGCGGCGGGAAGCCGTTGAACTCTACAGCGCTGTAGCTGGTGGTGTAGGCACCGGTCGACAGCCAGCACAGGCGGTCACCGATAGCCAGGTTCAGTGGCAGGCCGTATTTGTAGTGCTCGTACATGATGTCGGCGCTGTCGCAGGTAGGGCCGGCGATGACCACTTCTTCCATTTCGCCTTTCCTAAAATTCGCCGTTTGGCACAGGCATATGCCGCACGTTTGGCGCAGTTGCAAGCACAGGCTTGATCGCCAGTGGGAGCGGGCTTGCCCCGCGACGCGGTGTGTCAGGTAAAACGCGAATCGCGGGGCAAGCCCGCTCCCACCGGGGGGGCTGGCTAATCAGCCGGCCGAAAAAAAGGAGCCTTTCGGCCCCTTTTTCATTACAGGTAGTAGGCTTTCAGCGGCGGGAAGCCGTTGAACTCTACAGCGCTGTAGCTGGTGGTGTAGGCACCGGTCGACAGCCAGTACAGGCGGTCACCGATAGCCAGGTTCAGTGGCAGGCCGTACTTGTAGTGCTCGTACATGATGTCGGCGCTGTCGCAGGTAGGGCCGGCGATGACCACTTCTTCCATTTCGCCTTTCTTCTCGGTCCAGATCGGGAACTTGATGGACTCGTCCATGGTTTCGATCAAGCCGGAGAATTTACCCACGTCGGTGTAGACCCAGCGCTCGACTGCGGTACGCGATTTACGCGCTACCAGCACCACTTCACTGACCAGAATGCCGGCGTTGGCGATCAGCGAACGGCCTGGCTCAAGGATGATTTCCGGCAGATCGTCACCGAAGTCTTCCTTGAGGAAACGGATGATTTCTTCGGCGTAGGTTTCCAGGCTGTTGGTACGGGTGATGTAGTTGGCCGGGAAGCCGCCGCCCATGTTGATCAGCTTGAGTTCGATGCCGTCTTCTTCTTTCAGGCGTTCGAAGATCACTTTGACTTTAGCGATAGCCGCATCCCAGACGCTGATGTCGCGTTGTTGCGAACCCACGTGGAACGAGATGCCGTAAGGCACCAGACCCAGGTCACGGGCAAGGATCAGCAGGTCCATGGCCATGTCGGTCTGGCAGCCGAACTTGCGCGACAGTGGCCAGTCGGCAGTGGTCGAACCTTCAGTGAGAATACGCACGTACACCTTGGAGCCTGGTGCCGCCTTGGCGATGTTGCGCAGGTCGGCCTCGGAGTCGGTGGCATACAGACGCACGCCCTTCTCGTAGAAGTAGCGGATGTCCTTGGACTTCTTGATGGTGTTGCCGTAGCTGATGCGATCAGGGCCGACGCCACGGCCGAGCACTTTGTCCAGCTCGTAGATCGAGGCGATGTCAAAGCTCGAGCCTTTTTCCTTGAGCAGGTCGATGATCTCGACGGCCGGGTTGGCCTTGACTGCGTAGTAGACCTTGGCGAATTCGAAACCGGCGCGCAGGTCGTCATAGGCCTGGCTGATCATCTGGGTGTCGATGAGCACGAACGGGGTTTCTTGCTTGTCGGCGAACGCCTTCATTTTTTGGAAGGTATCGCGCGCGAAGTAGTCTTCGACCTGAATCGACATGCTTAGGGACTCCATGGGCAAACTGATTGAAAAAGTGGCTGCAACTGAACGCCCTCCGTATCCCCACTTTGGTTCGCCTACTTCCCAAGGCATGTCGCCGAAAGCAAAAAGGTCAACCGTGCGTGATAAAGCGAGCTACGGGTGACCTTGCTGTCTCGTCGTCAGTACTTGAGCCGGATGGATCGTTTCCAGCATGGACGTTCGGCGCGAACTTTAGGACCTGAGGGGCTCAAGATCAACAAAAAACGTCGCGATTTCGCACGCGTTTGTCGCCCCGTCGTGCACAGTCACTTTGTAACCGACCCAGGTAAACAGTAGATGTTCAATTTGGTGACAAAAGCGTTAAAAATACCGAAAAGCACGAAGAACGTTCAGTGATTCGGTGAGTTCGTTGATGTGCTTGCTAATCGGCGAAATTAGCGACGAAAGTGGCAAAAAAATCGCTGAACAGTGCTTGTGGAGCGCTTGCCATTGTCATCGGTGAAACCCGTAGCCGTTCAATTTTTTTTTCGTGCCCAGCAACATGTTCAATCGAGATTTTTTTTGCCTGAATTACGCTTCGTCGCTCACCACGAACTTCAATTGATCGTCTTAATAAGAAACATTACTATTCGCGTCATTCCTCACGCTTGGCGAAGACCCCCGCACCGTGTCGCGACACAAAGGCTTCCTTGACCACTACCATGAGCTGATCGGCACCTGGACGCGCAAGTTGCGCAATCGCCAGCAGGCCGAGGATTTGGCGCATGATGCGTTTGTCCGGGTGCTGGAAAATGACCAGGCCGGGGTCGAGCAGCCACGCGCGTACCTGCACCAGACCGCGCGCAACATTGCCGTGGATGGCTACCGCCGCGAAGACCGTCGTCAGGCCGTTGAGCAAGACATCATTGATCCCGGTACCGACCTCAGTGGCGACCCGGAGGCTTATATGCATGCCGTCGAGCTGGCCGACAGCGTCGAGCGGGCACTGGCGCTGTTGCCGCTCAATTGCCGGCGCGTGTTCATCTGGCAGAAGCTCGAAGGGCTGACCCAGGCCGAAATCGCCGAACGCATGGGCTTGACCAAGAACATGGTCGAAAAGTATATGATTCGCACGCTCCGGCATCTGCGTGAGCACCTGGATGTGTCAACGAGATGAGTCAGGCGAATGTTTTCATGAATAACGATGCGTGCCTGTGTGGCCGTGAAGCGGTGCGCGATCAGGCCGCCCAATGGTTTGCCCGCACTTGCGATGGCACGTTGAGCGCAGACGTACAGACTCAGTTCGAAGCCTGGCTGACACAGCACCCTCAACATCAGTACGAATACGATGTGCTCGCCCAGCTTTGGGGCGCAGCCGATGGTATTGCGCGGGTGCGTCTTGAGGCGCTGTGCCAAGCCGAGCCGGTGCGTCAATTACCGCGTCGGCGTTTCATTCAGCAGGCGCTGGCTGCGGGTGTGGCTGCGGCGGCAGTGGGGCTTGGCTGGTTCGGTTGGCAGCACCATCAGCTCAACTATCAAGATCAGCTTCACACTGCGCTCAACGAGCGCCGCCAGATTGACCTGCCCGATGGCTCGCATCTGGAGCTTAATGGCCGCACGCAGCTCAGCGTCGACTTCAGTGCCGGGCAACGGCGTATCGACCTGACGGCTGGCGAAGTCATGTTCAGCGTTGCCCACGATACCGCTCGGCCATTTGTTGTGAACACCCGTCACGGCGCGGTCACCGTCACCGGCACCCGTTTCGACGTCCGCCTGGACCCGACGCGCACCCGGGTGGCAGTGGAACAAGGCTCGGTCAAGGTACAAGGAGCTGATGCCAGCCAGGCGTTACTCACAGCCGGGCTCGGCGCGCAGATCGATGCCCGGGGTACGGTCGCCAAGCCTTATGCCGTGGACGCTGCTGCACTGACCGCCTGGCGCAACGGCAAGCTGGTGTTCAACGACGCTCCGTTGAGCGAAGTGGTCGAGGAAGTCTCGCGCTATCGCGCCCAACCCCTGCGGATCGGCGAAGGAAAAGTTGGTGCTCTACGCCTGAGCAGCACCTTCAGCAGTGACGACACGGATGCGTTGTTGCGAGCACTGCCGAGCATCCTGCCAGTGGCCATCAAGACCCACGCCGACGGCTCCAGCGAAATAATTTCAAAATAAATTCAGGTTTTTTTTCAGTTGTTCGTCTTCCTGGCCAACTGCAACTGCCAAGCATTTCCATTTGCATGCAGATGGCATTTTATCCGGCCCTTTTGGATTTCTCGAAGACGTGAACAACAACAAGTTTTCCCCGCGTTTTGCCCCACGCTTGCGTACCCGATTGTTACCTCTGGCGTTGGCCCTGGCGGTCAACGGTGGCATCGCCAGCAGCTACGCTGACGAGCCAGCTACCTCTATCCAGATCCAGGCCCAACCGCTGGCCTCGGCCCTGAGCCAATTGGGACAGCAAACCTCGCTGCAACTGTTCTTCAGCCCGGAACTGGTCGCTGGCAAGCAAGCACCGGCCGTCTCCGGCACGTTGGCTCCGGAGCAGGCACTGCAGGCGCTGCTGCAAGGCAGTGGGCTGACTTACGAGATTTCCCAGGGCACCGTCGTGCTCAAGCCGGCTCAGAGCGCAGGCACCTTGACCACTGGCAGCCTCGAACTGGCACCCACCGACGTCAAAGTGGTGGGTGACTGGCTGGGAAACGCTGATGAAACCGTGGTGCAGAACCACCCGGGCGCGCGTACCGTGGTTCGTCGCGAGGCGATGATCGAAGAAGGCACGATGAACGTGCGTGATGCTCTGCGCGGCATTCCCGGTGTGCAGGTGCAGGACTCAAACGGCACCGGCGGCAGTGACATTGCATTGAACGTAGGCGTACGCGGCCTGACTTCCCGTTTGTCTCCGCGTTCCACCGTACTGATCGACGGCATCCCGGCAGCCTTCGCCCCCTATGGTCAGCCGCAGTTGTCCATGGCGCCGATCTCCTCTGGCAACCTCGACAGTATTGACGTTGTGCGCGGCGCAGGCTCGGTCCGTTATGGCCCGCAAAACGTGGGCGGGGTGATCAACTTCGTTACCCGGGCGATTCCGGAAAAGGCCACAGGCGAGTTGTCGACCACCATGGAAACGTCCCGTCATGGTGGCTGGAAGCACATCGAGTCGGCATTTCTCGGTGGTACCGCCGACAACGGCCTGGGCGCAGCGTTGCTGTACTCGGGAGTCAATGGCAATGGTTACCGCAGCAGTAACAACGACAATGACATCGATGACGTACTGCTCAAAACCCATTGGGCAGTGACCGACAGCGATGAGTTGTGGTTGAACTTCCACTATTACGACGCCAAGGCTGACATGCCCGGCGGTTTGACCCAAGCGCAGTTCGACGACGATCCCTATCAGTCCGACCGTGACTACGACAACTTCAGTGGTCGCCGCAAAGACGTGTCGCTCAAGTACCTGCGCCAGATCGACGATGTCACCCAGTTCGAAGTTCTGACCTACTACACCGACAGCTTCCGTGGCAGCAGCATCGCCGCCCGTGACCAGAAGACTTTGTCGTCGTACCCGCGCAGCTATCACACCTTCGGGATCGAGCCGCGCCTGTCGCGGATCTTCTTCGTCGGCCCGACTACCCAGGAAGTCAGTGTCGGTTATCGCTACCTCAAAGAGGCCATGCACGAGCAGGCTACTCGCCTGGCTCTGATCGACAACGTTCCGACCCCGGAGCCGGGCTCTGACGGTCATGTCTATCAGGACCGTACCGGTGGCACTGAAGCCAGTGCCTACTACATTGACGACAAGATCGATGTGGGTAACTGGACCATTACGCCGGGGATCCGTTTCGAACACATCAATACCGACTGGCATGAGCGCCCGGTGATCGGTACGGATGGCAAGCGCGTACAAGAGAAAAACCGCAGCATCACCAGCAACGAACCGTTGCCGGCGCTGAGTGTGATGTATCACCTGTCTGATGAGTGGAAGCTGTTCGCCAACTATGAAACCTCATTCGGCAGCCTGCAGTACTTCCAGTTGGGCCAGGGGGGCAAAGGCGACCAGACCGCCAATGGCCTGGAGCCGGAAAAAGCCAAGACCTATGAAGTCGGTACGCGCTACAACAACGGTATCTGGGGTGGTGAGCTGACCGCGTTCTACATCGACTTCGACGATGAGCTGCAATACATCAGCAATGACATTGGCTGGACCAACCTCGGCGCCACCAAGCACCAAGGTATCGAGGCCTCGGTGCGCTACGACCTGTCGGGCCTCGATCCGCGCTTGCAGGGCTTGAGCGCCAACGCTGGGTACACCTATACCCGCGCCACCTATGAAGGTGAAATCCCAGGCTTCAAAGGTCGTGACCTGCCGTTCTACTCGCGGCAAGTAGCCACTGCCGGCCTGCGTTACCAGATCAACCGCTGGACCTGGAACCTCGATGCTTTTGCTCAATCGAAGCAGCGCGCGCCGGGTACCGGGATGAACAAAGACGGCAGTTTCAACGGCAACTACATCACTGAGCCGAGTGCTGATGGCCAGTACGGCGACATCCCAGGTTATGTCACTTGGGCGGCGCGTGGTGGTTATGACTTTGGCCCGCAACTATCGAACCTGAAACTGGCTGCCGGGGTGAAGAACATCTTCGACAAGCAGTACTACACCCGTTCCAGCGATAACAACGCGGGGATCTACCTGGGTGAGCCGCGCACCTTCTATGTGCAGGCCAGCGTAGGCTTCTAACCCTAACCGGTGCTGTGAGTGGGAGCGGGCTTGCCCCGCGATTGCGATTTGTCAGTCATATCGCAATCGCGGGGCAAGCCCGCTCCTACAGGTGTGGTGTCAGGCCACGGCTTCAGCGGGGGAGACGATACTGGTCTTGCCGCCGCGCGAGCGCCCTGAGCTCAGGTAAGCGGCAATCGATTCCTGTGTTACTTCTCCCAGAAACACCTGCTCGGCATCGAGCACCGGCAACCACGAGCGATTGAACTCATACATGCGCGACAGCAAGATCCGCAGGTGTTCATCGTGGGCAGCGGTGGCGTTGAAGGGGCGCAGGAAGTCACCACAGCTGCCTTGCTGGCGGTGCAGGTCGCGCCGGCGCACGTAGCCTGTGGCTTTATTCTGCGCATCGGTCACCACCACGTAGCGCCGGTCGTGTTCGTCCATCAGCTCCAGTGCGTCATTGACCGGCGTTTGCGGGCTCACTGACGGGGCGTTGTCGGCGGCGTCTTCAGCACGTACCAGCAGCAGGCGCTTGAGGGTGCTGTCCTGGCCGACAAAGTTGCTGACAAAATCATCGGCCGGATGCGCCAGGAGCGTGTCGGGATGGTCGATCTGGATCAGCTTGCCGGCGCGGAAAATGGCGATCTTGTCGCCCAGTTTGATCGCCTCGTCGATGTCATGGCTGACCATGATCACCGTCTTGTTCAACGCACGCTGCATCTCGAAGAATTCGTTCTGGATCATCTCGCGGTTGATCGGGTCGACTGCGCCGAATGGCTCGTCCATCAACAGCAACGGAGCTTCGGCAGCCAGGGCGCGAATCACGCCGATTCGCTGTTGCTGGCCGCCCGATAGCTCACGCGGGTAGCGCTGCAAATATTGCTTGGGCTCAAGCTTGATCATGCTCATCAACTCGCGGGCGCGCTCGTGGCATTTTTGTTTGTCCCAGCCGAGCAGGCGCGGGACCACGGTAATGTTTTCTTCGATGGTCATGTTGGGGAACAGGCCGATCTGCTGAATGACATAACCAATACGCCGGCGCAGGGTCACTTCATCAAGGCCGCTGGTGTCTTCGCCGTTGATCAGCACCTTTCCTGAGGTGGGTGTAATCAGGCGGTTGATCATTTTCAAGGTGGTGCTCTTGCCGCAACCGGACGGGCCGAGGAATACGCAAATCTCGCCTTCATTGACGGTCAGGCTCACGGCATCGACAGCTTTGACGTCTTTGCCGTTGGCGTGGAAGGTCTTGCTCAGGTTTTGAAGTTCGATCATTTGCGCAGTCCTTCTGGAGTCAGGGCACGTTGCAGGGTTTGCAGCAGCAGGTCAGCAAAGATGGCCAACAGGCTCACCAGTACAGCGCCAACTAGCAGCATCGACATGTCGCTACGGCTGATGGAGGTCAGGATCAGGACGCCGAGGCCACCGGCACCAATGGTGGCGGCGATGGTCATGACGCCAATGTTCATCACCACGGCGGTACGCACACCGGCGAGGATCACCGGCACGGCGATGGGCAGCTCGACCATGCGCAGGCGTTGGCCGAAGGTCATACCGATGCCGCGCGCGGCTTCACGGATACCGGGCTCGACATTGGTCAGCGCCAGGTAGGTGTTGCGCAGGATCGGCAGCAGTGAATAGAGGAATACCGCCGTGATTGCCGGTAATGGTCCCAGCCCCTGGCCAAACTTCGAATAGAACGGCAGCAACAAGCCAAACAGGGCGATGGACGGAATGGTCAGTAGAACCGTAGCGCAGGCTTGCAGCGGGCCGGCGAGGGCGGGAAAGCGGGTCATCAGGATGCCCAGCGGCACACCGAACAAGATGGCAAGGCTGACGGCAATACCGACCAGCGTGATGTGTTGCCAGGTCAGGTGCAGGACCTGGGCCCAGTCCAGGTGAGCGAAGGTATCGAGCATGGTCATGGCTGCTCCTGTGCGGGTGGATGCTGGCGCAGGTACTCGGTGGCGACCTTGCCGGGGCTCTGGTGCTCGACGTCGACTTTGGCGTTGAGCTCACGCATCGTTTGGTCATCCAGTTGCTCGGCCAGTGGCTTGAGCAGGGTGGCCAGCTGCGGGTGAGCGTCGAGAATTTCTTTGCGTACGACGGGCGCGGCGGTGTAGTCGGGGAAGTAATGTTTGTCGTCTTCGAGCAGTTTCAGATTGAAGGCGCTCAGGCGGCCATCGGTGGTGTACACCAAGCCACTGAATACCTGGCCGTTGCGCAAGGCGGTGTACACCAGGCCTGCATCCATCTGACGGATGTTGCGGCGGGTCAGTTGCAAGTCGTAGGTGTCGGTGAGACCGACCAGGCCATCGGGACGGTTGGCGAACTCGGTGTCCAGGGCCAGCACGTGGTCGCGGTCCTTTTCTTCCCGCAGCACCTGGTTCAGTTGGCTGATGGTGTTTACCTGCGGGTACTGCTCAGCAATCTTGCGCGGCAAGGCCAGGGCGTAGGTGTTGCTGAACTTCGAAGGTGTCAGCCAGACCAAGCCTTTTTTCGCGTCCAGCGCTTTGACCTTGGCATAGGTGGCTGCCGCGCTGGGCATGCGCTCATCGATATGGTTATAGGACACCAGCGATACACCGGTGTATTCCCAGACCAGATCCAGCTGTCCGGTTTCATGGGCGCTGCGGGCCAGGTTGCTGCCCAATCCGCCGGTGATGCGTACGTCGAAACCATTCTGATTGAGGTAATGGGCGGTGATTTCGGCCAGTACGCTCTGCTCGGTGAACACCCGCGCGCCGAGGCGAATCACAGGCTTTGTCGCGGCTTGGGCAAATCCCGAGAACAGCAGGGCCGCGCCCAGTAACAAGGCGATTCTTTTCATTGGAGTTCCTTCGCTTAGTGGGCCAGGCCGCGTTCAAGCCAACGCCGACTGCCTTGCGCCACCAGGGCGTCAAGCAACAGGGCGAGCAGAGCGGTGCAAGCAGCGCCGAGCAGCAGTTGCGGCTGATTGTTCAGGGCAATGCCGGGAAAAATCAGGCTGCCCAGACTGTTGGCGCCGATCAGGAACGACAGTGGCGCGGTGCCGACGTTGATCGCCAACGCCACTCGCACACCGCCGACGATAATCGGCACGGCATTGGGCAACTCCACTCGCCACAGACTTTGACGAGGTGTCATGCCGATGCCGGTGGCAGCTTCTTTAAGCGAGGCGGGAACGTTTTTCAGGCCTTCGTAGGTGTTGCGCACGATTGGCAGAAGTGAGGCGAGGAACAAAGCGAAGATCGCCGGACCTGCACCGATGCCCAGGAAACTCAGGGCAATGGCCAGAACGGCCAGGGGAGGGATGGTGTTGCCAATATTGAAAAACTGCATGAAGCGTTCGGCGCGGTCGACCCTGTGTGGTCGACTCAAGGCAATCCCAGCGGGTATGCCCACGGCTAACGCCGCCACCATCGACAGCAGCACCAGCATCAGGTGCGCTTGCAGGTAGAACCACAGATCAGCGCGGTAATGCACGATCGTATCAATGCCGATCCAGTGGATCAGCAGGGCCAGGATGACGAGCGCAAAGGCACATCCCATCAGCCCCTTGCCATAGCGTTTAGCCACAGGCGGACTCCTTTTTTTGTCGGCGAACACACTCCCGTGGCGGTCACCATTCCAGGTGACAGGCAGCGTGATCGCGATAAGCAGCGCGTTTTCCGGACCGGATCAACACGCCATGAGCGAAGCCTCGTCAGGCTCGTAGTGCTAGTGAAACCAACCCTGACGAACGGTCATGACCGGTTGCAAATCAGGGGAGTGGACGCCTCCACAGCCGTAAAGGTTCCCATCTGAAGCGGCATTTGGCCAGTGTTAATCCCTGGGTTGTATGAAAATTCGCGCAAAAAAACCGGGCGTTTCCTCCCTGTGGTCATTGAGTTGCCTGCTATCTGGCCATTCGTCATGAAGTTCAGCATTGCGGAGGATTTTTATGACAGTCGATTGAGGGAATAGTCCCCTGAGGGTATTTTCTTGCGAAGGTCAATCAGGTTCAGTGATGAGTTTCTTTCGGATTTCGAAGGCTTGAATGAAGAAATCCGGGACGAACTGCTCAGCCACCTGAAGATGCTGGAGAGGCTTGGGCCGGCACTTGGTCGCCCGCGCGTGGATACGCTAAAAGGATCTCGGCATCACAACATGAAGGAACTGAGGTTTGACGTTCTAAAGGGTGTCTGGCGAGTGGCTTTTGCGTTTGATCCGAAGCGATGTGCAGTTGTTCTTGTTGCGGGCGACAAGTCTGGAGTAAGCCAGCAACGGTTTTACCGAAAGCTGATCCGGCATGCCGATGAGCGTTTTGATAGGTATTTGTCAGGAGGTCAGGAACATGTCAAAAACACTAGATGAAGTCATTGACCGTCTTTCACCTGAACGACGGGCACGAATAGAGCAGCGCGGGCACGAGTTGATTCGTGAAGAAATGACACTGCAGGCGCTGCGTAAACAGTTGGCGCTTACCCAAGAAGGTATGGCCGAACGCCTGGAGATTCGTCAGGCGAATGTTTCCAAGGTTGAAAGGCGCAGCGACATGTTGATTTCGACCCTGCGCACCTATGTGGAAGCCATGGGGGGGACACTTGAGCTAGTTGCGCATATGCCCGGTCGCGGACCTGTAACCCTTGAGGGTTTCGCTGACGGTTCGGCGGCACATAAATAACGTGCTTGGCATTGCGTGCGACCGACGGGGAGATCAGATTTTGGTCCCCGTCCGACTTCAGGTATGATATCGCCCCTTTTTTCAATCCCCAGTCAGGCGATTTCCCATGACCAACCAGGCCGCCGAAGTCGCGAAGCGCCGCACTTTCGCCATTATTTCCCACCCCGACGCCGGTAAAACCACCATCACCGAAAAGCTCTTGCTGATGGGCAAGGCAATCGCCGTTGCCGGTACCGTGAAGTCGCGTAAGTCCGACCGCCATGCCACCTCCGACTGGATGGAGATGGAGAAGCAGCGTGGTATCTCGATTACCACCTCGGTCATGCAGTTCCCGTACCGCGAGCACATGATCAACCTGCTCGACACCCCCGGTCACGAAGACTTCTCGGAAGACACCTACCGCACCCTGACTGCGGTGGACTCGGCGCTGATGGTGCTCGACGGCGGTAAAGGCGTTGAGCCACGGACCATCGCCCTGATGGACGTGTGCCGCCTGCGTGACACGCCGATTGTCAGCTTCATCAACAAACTCGACCGTGATATCCGCGACCCGATCGAACTGCTCGACGAGATCGAGGCGGTACTGAAGATCAAGGCCGCGCCAATCACCTGGCCGATTGGTTGCTACCGTGATTTCAAAGGTGTGTACCACCTTGCGGGCGATTACATCATTGTCTACACCCCGGGCCACGGCCACGAGCGTACCGAGGTGAAGATCATCGAGAAGCTCGACTCCGACGAAGCCCGCGCCCACCTGGGTGACGAATACGAGCGCTTCCTCGAACAACTGGAGCTGGTGCAGGGCGCCTGCCATGAGTTCGACCAGGACGAGTTCATGCGCGGCGAGCTGACGCCAGTGTTCTTCGGTACCGCCCTTGGCAACTTTGGTGTCGACCATGTGCTCGATGCCGTTGTCGATTGGGCGCCACGCCCATTGGCACGGGTTGCCAACGAGCGCAGCGTCGAGCCGACCGAAGAGAAGTTCAGTGGCTTCGTGTTCAAGATCCAGGCAAACATGGACCCTAAACACCGCGACCGTATCGCGTTCATGCGCATCTGTTCCGGGCGTTATGAAAAGGGCATGAAAATGCGCCATGTGCGCACCGGCAAAGACCTGCGTATCGGCGACGCGCTGACCTTCTTCTCATCCGAGCGTGAGCAACTGGATGAGGCCTGGGCCGGTGACATCATTGGTTTGCACAACCATGGCACCATCCAGATCGGGGACACCTTCACCGAAGGCGAAGCCCTGGGCTTCACCGGTATCCCGCACTTTGCCCCGGAACTGTTCCGCCGCGTGCGCCTGAAAGACCCGCTCAAGTCCAAGCAATTGCGTCAGGGCTTGCAGCAGCTGGCCGAAGAAGGTGCCACCCAGGTGTTCTTCCCGGAGCGCAGCAACGACATCATCCTGGGAGCCGTGGGTGTGCTGCAGTTCGATGTGGTCGCCAGCCGCCTGAAGGAAGAGTACAAGGTCGAGTGCGCTTACGAGCCGATTACTGTTTGGTCCGCACGCTGGATCAGCTGTGACGACAAGAAGAAGCTTGAGGAATTCCAGAACAAGGCCATGGAAAACCTGGCCGTCGACGGTGGTGGTCACCTGACCTACCTGGCCCCGACCCGGGTCAACCTGTCGCTGATGGAAGAGCGTTGGCCGGATGTGAAATTCCGCGCTACTCGCGAGCATCATTGATTTAAGCTTTAAGCTTTAAGCTTTAAGCTTTAAGCTTTAAGCTTTAAGCTTTAAGCTGTGAGAAAAAGCAGGCCGGTACGCGGCCTGCTTTTTTTTTTGGCTAAAAGCTTGGCGCTAATTTTCCCTCTGCGTTTTACCTCGTCAGCCCTGTTGAATACAGCCTTGCCAACCACTCCGACGAGTGCTCGGCACAGCATGAAAAAATCCAGGGAGTGAAAAATGGCGACGATTCAACATAGCTACGATCGATCTTTTATTGCCTACATTGCGTGTACCACACCGGGGTACGAGGGCTACCTTGATTGTGCGACGTTGGTGCTAAAAGATGGCCAGGTCGGGCGGCTTGCCGATGATTGGATGATTGTGACATCGGAAGTGGTTCGCGAACCGCATCGCTTCTGGTTTCGCTGTCTGTTTGACGAGTCCCGCGGTCGCCCTTACTACGATATTCAGTCTTGGAGCCGTCGGACCGGTCGGGATTTCAACTCCAAGAAGCGCCATCTGGACCGCAGTTACAACGGATACCCAGGGCTCTACGAGGTAGCTCCCGAAGATGACAATCTGTGGAAGGTGATAACTCTTCAGGACGGTAAGTTTGCAAGCATGACCTCGATTGTGGAGGTCGGGCAGAAAGTCGAAGCGCGAATCACTACACGTGACAATGATGTGCTCCAGGCTGGCGGCTGCAGGGTGGTTGGCGACGGCTGGTTTGCCTCGGTCTGCACCAGCGGCGGGCAGGAGTTGGACCTGAGCTTGGAAATCCTCGATATTGGCGAGGAGTTGCTAGACGACCAATGATTGATAGGCCTGTGTTTCGAACAATGGTCGGGATGCAGGCCTTGGTCCTCGGTAAACCTGCTCCCACAGCTTAAGGCTTTCTAGTCTGTGGGAGCGGTATTCTCAGTTCCCCGCTTTGATGCTGGTCCACATCCGCGTACGAATGCGGTCGATTTTGGCCGGCATTGCCTCCAGTGCGTACAGCTTGCCGAGCATTGCATCGCTCGGGTAGATCATGGTGTTGGCCTTCAGGGCCGGGTCTACCAGTGTGTCCGCTTTGTGGTTGCCGTTGGCGTATTGCACGTAATCGCTGATGTTGGCCATCACCTCTGGTTGCAGCAGGTAGTTCATGTAGGCGTAGCCGGCTTTTTCATCCGGGGCATCGGCCGGCATGGCGACCATGTCAAACCACATTGGCGCGCCTTCTTTCGGGATCGAATAACCGACTTTGACGCCGTTCTTCGCTTCCTCTGCACGGTTTTTCGCCTGCAGCACATCGCCGGAGAAACCCACCACTACGCAGACATCGCCATTGGCCAGGTCGCCGGTGTATTTGGAGGAGTGGAAGTAGCTGATGTAGGGGCGCACTTTCATCAGCAGCGCTTTGGCTTTGTCGTAGTCTTTCGGATCCTGGCTGTGGTGCGGCAGGCCCAGGTAGTGCAGGGCGATGGGCAGCAGTTCCGGGCCGTTATCCAGCACCGCGACGCCACAGCTTTTCAGCTTGCTGATGTATTCGGGTTTGAAGATCAGGTCCCAGGAATCCACTGGTGCGTTGTCACCCAGCACCGCTTTGACCTTATCGATGTTGTAGCCGATGCCGGTACTGCCCCACAGGTAAGGGAAGCCGTACTGGTTGCCCGGGTCGTTGACCTCCAGCGCCTTAAGAAGCACCGGATTGAGGTTCTGCCAGTTGGGCAGTTGGCTCTTGTCGAGTTTCTTCAGCGCTTTGCCCTGGATCTGCCGGGCCATGAAGTGGTTGGAAGGGAACACCACGTCATAGCCGGAGTTGCCCGTCATCAGCTTGCCGTCGAGGGTTTCATTGCTGTCGAAGACGTCGTAGGTCGGCACGATACCGCTGGCTTGCTGGAAGTTTTTCAGGGTGTCGGGGGCGATGTAGCTGGACCAGTTGTAAATCTTCACCGAGTCAGCTGCCTGGGCCATGGACGTAGCCAACAACAATGGGGCGATGAGCAATGGGCGCATGTCTGGATTCCTTGCTTTGTCTGTTTTTATCGAAGGAGGCAGGCGATCAAACGATCAGAAAATCAATACGTAGGTTTTGCGCACGGTTTCCTGGATGTCCCAGATTCCGGTGCTGTTGGCGGGCAGCATGATGGCGTCGCCGGCTTCGATGGTCAGCGGCTCACCACCATCCGGGGTGAAGGTGCAGCGGCCCTTGATGAAGTGACAGAACTCCTGCTGCACAATCTGGCGGCGCCAACGCCCAGGGGTGCATTCCCAGATTCCGGTTTCGACGCCATCGGTGCGTTCGACTGCGGTGACCGAGGCAATCGAGACGGGTTCACCGAGGGGCACGGCGACCGGGTTCGATTCTTGTAAAGCGACGCTGTCGGTGTTCTTGAACTGGGTAATGCTCATAGCGGTGAATCCTGTGCAGGGGGATCGAAAAGTCAGCGCATGAAACCTTCCATGAAGTCCGCAACACCAATGGCCAGACGGCGGCGCCACGGCGCGCTGTCGGGGTTGGCGAGGGTCTGGTCCTCATGGACGAAACTCTTGATGATGGCGTTGTAGCCCAACCAGCGGCATGGCTCCGGTTCCCAGCCTTTGAGCCGCGCCAGTGTGCTGTCGGGGTGGACCCAGGGTTGTTCAGTCAGCTCACTGCGCCGCTCCAGAATCAGGTCGGCAACTGTGCGCCCGCCCAGGTTGGCCGCACCGACACCTTCACCACCGTAGCCACCGGCCAAGGCGATGCCTTGTTTGCGGTCACACAGCATGTGCGGCTGGAAGCGCCGGGCCATACCCAGGTTGCCGCCCCAGGCGTGGGTGATGGCGACGTCCTTGAGTTGCGGGAACAACTCGCCGAACAGGTAGCGGCGCAATTCGATTTCGCTACTGGTGAGGTCGAAGTTCTCGCGCAGGCGCCCGGCAAAGCGGTAGCCGCCACGGGCACCGAACACCAGACGGTTGTCGGCGCTGCGCTGGCCGTAGGTCACCTGGCGGCTGTTTTCGCTGAACGCCTGGCCGCGGTTGAGGCCAATTTTTTCCCAGACCTGTTCCGGCAGCGGTTCGGTGGCCACGATCAGGCTTTGCACCGGCATTTGGTAACGGCCCAGCGGCGGCAGGTTGACCGAGTAGCCTTCAACGGCTGGCACCAGCCACTGACACTTGACCCGTGCTTGCGCGGTACGCACTTCTCCTGCGCGCCAGTCGATCACCGGGCTGTTTTCGTACAGGCGCACGCCCATGCTTTCCACCGTGCGTGCCAGGCTACGTACCAGCTTGGCCGGTTGGATGGTGGCCACATTGGGGTTGAAGATCGCTCCATAGGCTTTACGCACCCTTAGCTGGGTGGCTAGCTGTTCAGGGCTGAGCCAGCAGTAGTCGGCTTCGTTGAGCCCTTGCTTGTAGAGCTTGTTGAGGTAAGCGCGAAGGGTCGCTTGCTGCTCGGGGTAGCGTGCTGCGCAATACAGCACGCCTCCTTTGCGGTAGTCGCAGTCAATGGCTTCGCGTTCAAGCACGCGCTGCACTTCATCTGGAATGCCATGCAACAGGTCGTAGGAGGCGCGGCGTTGTGCCGGGGAGCTGGCGGCAAGCAGGCGGTCTTCACCCAGCAGGTTGCCCATCAGCCAGCCACCGTTGCGCCCGGAGGCTCCGAAGCCGGCGAAGTTGGCTTCAACGATAGCGATGTTCAACTGTGGCGCATGCTGCTTGAGGTAGTAGGCGGTCCACAGTCCGGTGTAACCCGCGCCGATGATGCAGACATCTACGTCCAGGTCGTGCTGCAACGCTGCACGCGTGCTCAGCGACTCATCGAGCTGGTCCATCCAAAGGCTGATTTTGCGCCATGCCTGCATGTTGTTCGGCTCCACATCCGTTACGGTCTGTGGCTGATCCTAGAAGCAGGCGGGGGCGCTTGTCTTAGCTGCGTGCACGCAGAGAATTCTGTTTCACCCAGGCTTTGGGCGAGAGCCCGGTGTGTTGGCGAAAACACTTGTAGAAGGCCGACAACGAATTGAAACCGGCGGCAAACGCCAGGTCATCGGTTTTGGCGTTGGCTGGCGCTTGTGCCAGGCCGTTGAGCAGGTGATGCAGACGCGCCTGATTGACGTATCGGTAGAAGCTCTGGCCGAGTACCTGGTTGAGCAGGTAGGAGATCTGGTTGCGGCTGTAACCGCTCTCGCGGGCGACCCGTTGCAGGTCCAGTTCCGGATCGAGATAGGGTTGCTGGCGCTGGAAATACTGTTCCAGGTCCTGGGCCATGGAACTCAATTGCCGAGGCGAAAGCCCCAAGCGGCTCATGGTCGGGCGCACGTCGCTTTGACTGGCGTCGGCTTTGGCTTCGCGGACCAGCGAGGCGTACTCATTGACCCGCCAGATCAGCCCGTCGCGTACGGTGATCGCTTCACTGGACTGGAAGGCCACCAGCCCATCGCCGCCGCGCAGGGTCACTTGGTACTGGATGAATGCAGTACAGCCATCGACGCGGATACGGTCGCTGTGGACGATGTCTTCGTCGGCTTCGCGCGGCATGCTGGCGCGTACGTATTCGCGCAGTTCGGCGAAGTGCATCACGCGGTTCTGAAAGAAATCGTTGTACTGGATATCGGGGTGGTACAAGGCCATCACCCCGTCGAGGTCGCGATGCTTCCAACACAGGTGATAACGCATGACGGTGGCGGCAGTTTCCGGGGTTTGTTCCGGGCCGTCGGGGAGTGGGGGTGGGGTCATTGGGAGATAGTGAGGGAGGGCTTAATCGCGGGTCAAGCCCGCTCCCACAGGGATGTTCACCACACCTGTGGAAGCGGGCTTGCCCCGCGATCGATTTACAAGAACTGCTCCGCGTAATGGCACGCCACCTGCCGCGTTCCCACCTGGCGGAACGCAGGCTCTTCAGACGCGCAACGTTCGGTGGCATACGGGCAGCGCTTGTGGAACGCGCAACCCGGCGGCGGGTTCAACGGGTTAGGCAGCTCGCCGGCGATCTTGATCTTCGGCTTGAGCGGATCCGGATGAATGGTCGGGGTGGCCGATAGCAGCGCCTGGGTGTAGGGGTGCAGCGGCTTGTTGTAGATATCCTCCTTGGGTCCCATTTCCGCCGGGCGCCCCAGGTACATCACCAACACTTGATCGGCGACATGACGCACCACCGCCAGGTTGTGGGAAATGAACACGTAAGCGGTGTTGAACTCTTTCTGCAGGTCCATGAACAGGTTCAGCACCTGGGCCTGGATCGACACATCGAGCGCCGAAGTCGGTTCGTCGGCAACCAGCACTTTGGGCTGCAGCATCATCGCCCGCGCCAGGGCGATGCGTTGGCGCTGGCCCCCGGAAAACATGTGCGGGTAGCGCTGATAGTGCTCCGGGCGCAGGCCAACCTGTTGCATCATGGCCTGAACCTTTTCGCGCCGTTCAGCTTTGGACAGGTTGGTGTTGATCAGCAGTGGCTCGGCCAACTGGTCACCGATTTTCTGCCGCGGGTTGAGCGAGGCGTAAGGGCTCTGGAACACCATCTGCACGTCTTTGCGCAGTTGCTTGCGTTCAGCCTTGTTAGCCCCGGCCACTTCCTGTCCGGCGATTTTCAGTGAACCGGAGGAGGGCTCTTCGATCAGGGTCAGCGCCCGTGCCAGGGTAGATTTGCCACAACCGGACTCACCGACCACCGCCAGGGTTTTGCCGGCTTCCAATTCAAACGACACCCCATTGAGCGCGCGGACCAGGGCGTGGCCTTTGAACAGGCCACGCGAAACTTCGTAGTGACGGGTCAGTTCACGGGCGGTAAGGACGACGGTCATTACGCCACCTCCTGGTTCAGCGGGTAGAAACAACGGACCTGGCTATGTGCCTGGGGATCAAGGGTCGGGCGCTGGCGCCGGCAGCTGTCTTGCACGTAGGGGCAGCGTGGCGACAGCAGGCAGCCTTCAGGGCGGTCGTAGCGGCCGGGAACGATACCGGGCAGGGTCGCCAGGCGCTCGGCGCCTTCGCTGTGCTCGGGAATCGCCGCCAGCAGGGCTTCGCTGTACGGGTGCGCAGGCACATCGAACAACTCGGGTACCTGGCCCACTTCCACCGCTTGCCCGGCATACATCACACACACGCGCTTAGCGGTTTCGGCGACCACGGCCAGGTCGTGGGTAATCAGGATCAGCGCCATGTTCTGCTCTTTCTGCAGATTGAGCAGCAGCTCCATGATTTGCGCCTGAATGGTCACGTCCAGCGCGGTGGTCGGCTCGTCGGCGATCAACAGCTTGGGTTCGCCGGCAATGGCCATGGCGATGGCCACGCGCTGGCTCATACCGCCCGACAGTTGGTGAGGGTAGGCGTCCAGGCGGCTTTCGGCGGCAGGGATCTCGACTTTTTTCAGCAGTTCCAGGGCGCGTTGGCGCGCCGCTTTACCGCGTAGGCCCAGGTGCTGGCGCAGCACCTCTTCGATTTGGAAGCCCACGGTGTAGCTTGGGTTGAGCGCGGTCATCGGGTCCTGGAAGACCATCGCCATATCCTTGCCGACCACCTTGCGCCGTTGCCGGCCGCTGAGTTTGAGCATGTTGGTGCCGTCGAAGGTCAGCGCGTCGGCAGTGATCCGTCCGGGGGCGTCGATCAGGCCCATCAGGGCCATCATGGTCACCGACTTGCCCGAGCCAGACTCGCCCACAATGGCCAGCACCTCACCTTCGTTTACCGTCAGGTCGAGGCCGTCCACCACGGGCACCGCATTGGCATCGCCAAAGCGCACATTCAGATTCTTGATTTCTAGAAGTGACATGGCGATCTCCTCAGGCGGCATTCTTGAGTTTCGGGTCCAGCGCGTCGCGCAGTCCGTCACCCATCAGGTTGATTGCCAGCACGCTGAGCAAAATTGTCAGGCCGGGCAGGCTTACCACCCACCAGGCGCGTTCGATGTAGTCGCGGGCCGAAGCCAGCATGGTGCCCCACTCAGGGGTAGGCGGCTGAACGCCCAGGCCGAGGAAGCCGAGGGCGGCGGCATCGAGAATTGCCGAGGAGAAACTCAAGGTGGCCTGAACGATCAGCGGCGCCATGCAGTTGGGCAGCACGGTGACGAACATCAGCCGTGGCAGTCCGGCACCGGCCAGGCGTGCAGCGGTGACGTAGTCACGGTTCAGTTCACCCATGACTGCAGCGCGGGTCAGACGCACGTAAGAGGGCAGCGACACGATGGCAATGGCGATCACGGTGTTGAGCAGGCCAGGGCCAAGGATGGCGACGATGGCTACGGCCAGCAGCAGCGATGGCAAGGCCAGCATCACGTCCATCAGGCGCATGATCGACGGGCCGAGGATGCGTGGAAAGAACCCGGCCAGCAGGCCGAGGAAAATCCCCGGAATCAGCGAGATCACCACCGACGAGAGGCCGATCATCAGCGACAGACGTGAACCCTGGATCAACCGCGAGAGCAGGTCGCGGCCCAGTTCATCCGTACCGAGAATGAACTGCCAGTTACCGCCTTCCAACCATACCGGTGGTGTCAGCAGGAAGTCGCGATACTGCTCGCTGGGGTTGTGCGGGGCGACCCAGGGCGCGAACAGTGCGCAAAACACAATCACGCTCATGAACATCAGCCCGGCGACGGCGCCTTTGTTGCGCGAAAACGCCTGCCAGAATTCTTTGTAAGGCGAGGGGTAGAGCAGGCTCTGGTCAACCGCAGTAGCTTGGGTGGTGACCGATTTGGCAAGTGGAGTTGTCATGACGGGGCCCTCAGCGCTGATGACGGATGCGTGGGTTGGCCAGGCCGTAGAGGATGTCTACGACGAAGTTGACCAGGATCACCAGGCAGGCAATCAGCAGAATGCCGTTCTGCACCACGGGGTAGTCACGGGCGCCGATGGCTTCAATCAGCCATTTGCCGATGCCCGGCCAGGAAAAGATGGTTTCGGTCAGCACTGCGCCGGCCAGCAGGGTGCCGACCTGCAGGCCGAACACGGTCAGTACCGGGATCAGAGCGTTACGCAGGCCATGCACGAACACCACCCGTGCTGGCGACAGGCCTTTGGCCCGAGCGGTACGGATGTAGTCTTCGCGCAGCACTTCGAGCATCGAGGAGCGGGTCATCCGGGCGATCACCGCCAGCGGAATAGTGCCCAGCACGATGGCCGGCAGAATCAAGTGCATCAGGGCGTCCTTGAACGCGCCTTCTTCATCGCTGAGCAGGGTGTCGATGAGCATGAAGCCGGTTTTCGGCTCGATGTCGTAGAGCAGGTCGATGCGCCCGGAAACCGGGGTCCAGCCGAGGCTGACCGAGAAGAACATGATCAGAATCAGGCCCCACCAGAAAATCGGCATCGAGTAACCCGCCAGGGATATCCCCATGACACCGTGGTCGAACAGTGAACCGCGCTTGAGGGCGGCGATTACCCCGGCCAGCAGGCCGATTATCCCGGCGAAGAACAAAGCCGCGATGGCCAGCTCCAGGGTCGCCGGAAACAGGGTGAGAAATTCGTTCCACACGCTTTCGCGGGTGCGCAGCGACTCGCCAAGATCCCCTTGCGCAAGTTTGCTGACATAGTCCAGGTACTGTTCTGGCAGTGGCTTGTTCAAGCCGAGGCGCTCCATGGCCTGGGCGTGCATTTCCGGGTCAACCCGGCGTTCCCCCATCATGACTTCTACCGGGTCACCGGGTATCAGCCGTATGAGCGCGAACGTCAGCAAGGTGATGCCGAAAAAGGTCGGGATCAATAGTCCCAGGCGCCGGGCAATAAAACTAAGCATCTTCTGGTGTACCTCATCAGCCGGTCAGGCATGCCCGCCAGCACCCGGGTAGAGCGCTGGCGGTCGTTCTTGTTCTACTTCACCTGGGTGGTGGCGAAGTTGTTATTGGTGAGAGGGTTGATGTGATACCCCTCCACGTTTGCGCGCATGGCTGTGAACATCTTCGGATGCGCCATGCTGATCCACGGTTGATCTTCATCGTACACCGCCAGTGCCTTTACATAGAGCGCTGCGCGCTCATTTGTATCGGTGATGGTGCGGGCTTTGTCGATCAAGGCCTGGAATGTCTGATTGCACCAGCGGGCATAGTTCTCACCACTTTTCACCGCATCGCAGCTGAGCAACGGGGTGAGGAAGTTGTCCGGGTCGCCGTTGTCGCCGGCCCAGCCGGTGGAAACCATGTCAGGTTCGCCCTTTTTGGCACGGCGCAGCATCTCGGCCCACTCCATCACGCGAATGTCGACCTTCAGGCCGATTTTCGCCAGGTCGGCCTGGAGCATTTGCGCGCTCAGTTGCGGGTTGGGATTGGTCGGCCCGCCACCGTTGCGTGTGAACAGGGTGAGCACCGTGCCCTCCGGTACACCAGCCTCTTTGAGCAGCGCGCGGGCTTTGTCCAGATCGCGTGGTGGGTTCTGGTTGGCGGTGTTGTAGCCCATCAGCGTCGGCGGATAAGGGTTGACGCCAACCAGGGCGTTGCCCTTGCCGAACAGCTGGTCGACGTGGGTCTGGCGGTCGAAGGCGATGTTGATGGCTTTGCGCACCCGCACGTCGCTCAGGTACTTGTGCTCGGTATTGAGGGAGATGTAACCGGTGGTCAGCGCCTCCATCTCGGCGACTTTCAGTTTAGGGTCGGTCTTGATGTTGGAGATGTCGTCGGGCTTGGGGTAGAGCGCCACCTGGCATTCGTTGGCCTTGAGCTTTTGCAGGCGCACATTGTTGTCGCTGGAAATGGCGAAAATCAGCGCATCGGCCGGTGGCTTGCCGCGGAAGTAGTCAGGGTTGGGCTTATAGCGAACCTGAGCATCCTTGACGTAGCGCTGGAAAATGAACGGGCCGGTGCCAATCGGCTTGCTGTTGAGGTCGGCGGTTTTACCGGCCTTGAGCAACTGGTCACCATATTCGGCGGAGTAGATCGAGGTGAAGGCCATGGCCAGGTCTGGCAAGAATGGCGCTTCAGGGCGGGTGAGCGTAAAGACCACGGTGTGGTCATCGGTCTTCTCAACGCTTTTGAGCAGGTCTTTGAAACCCATGCTCTCGAAGTAAGGGAAACCGATGCTGGTCTTGTTGTGCCACGGATGGTTCGGGTCCAGTTGGCGGCGGAAGCTCCAGAGTACGTCGTCGGCATTCATCGCCCGGGTGGGTGTGAAGTAATCGGTGGTATGAAACTTCACCCCTTGGCGCAAATGAAAGGTGTAAGTCAGGCCGTCGTCGCTGATCTCCCAGCGCTCGGCCAGGGCCGGCTGGATTTCGGTGGTGCCGGGTTTGAAATCGACCAGGCGGTTGAACACGGTTTCGGCCGAGGCGTCAGCGGTGACTGCGGTGGTGTACTGCACAATGTCGAAGCCTTCCGGGCTGGCTTCGGTACAAACCACCAGCGGCTTGGCCGACAGGCCCGCCGCAGCACTCAACAGGACGGCTGCCAGGGCAGCCTGTAACGGTAGCAATTTCATGAAACCTCCCTGCTATCAATTAAGCCAGCGTAGCCGCCACAGCCGGTTCAGTGAACCGGCATGGCGGCCTGCGCCTTAGAGAATGTTGAATGGAATGGTGGTCACGATGCGCAGCTCGTCCAGGCTGCCGTCGCCTTGGTTCTTGCTGGCGCGGTGAGCGGTGTAGGTTGCACGCACGGTGGTGTCTTTGAGTGCACCGCTCTGTACCGCATAGCTGGTACCGATACCCCACTCATAGTGGTTTTCGCCATCGAGGTTTTTCACGTCGTAACCGGTACCGGTGTAATGCGTACCGTCGATGCCCCAGCCGCGCGCGTTGTACAGGTTGAACTTCAGGCCGGGTACACCGTACTGAGCCATGTTCAGCACGTAAGCGATCTGCATGGACTTCTCGTTCGGGCCGTTGAAGTCCGAGAGCAGGGAGTTGGCCAGGAAAATGGCGTTGGTTTCATGCAGGTAGTCGAAGTACTCGTTACCGTTCACTTGCTGGTAGGAGAAGGTCAGGTTGTGCGCCTGATGGGTCAGGCCCAGCGACAGACTGTAGGTGTCGTTGTCGATGTCACCGAGTTCGCTGCGACCTTCATCTTTGGTTTTGTAGTAGTTCAGGCCAGTGGTCAGGCTCAGTACCGAACTGTCGCCCAGTTCATGGTTGGCGCCGAAGTAGTACTGGTTCCAGAAGTCTTCGACCTTGGACACATACAGGCTGGTGCGCAGGCTCTGGAGCGGCTGGTAGTTGATACCGGCCATGCTGATGCGGTCGGTTTCTGCGCCATTGGCGCCGTACTCGGAGCGGAATTTGCTCAGGCTCTGTTCGGTACGAGGTGAGACGCGGTCGAAAGTGCCGGCGTCGAACGACAGGTTATCGAACTCTTCGCTGTGAATGCTCACGCCCTGGAAGCTCGAGGGCAGGGCACGGTTGCCGATGTAGGCAATCACCGGCGTGTCCACCGAGTGGCGGCCGGCGGTCAAGGTGGTGTTGGACACGCGCGCCTTGACGTTGGCCAGGCCCATTTTGCTCCACTGGCCAATGACATCGCCGTCGCTGTGGGTCAGGGTACGGTTGTTCGGCCCGGCCACTGCAGCACGCCCTTGCTCGAGGGCGATGGCGTTGTAGGCGGCGACTTCGGTGGCGAAGCCGATCGTGCCTTCGGTGAAACCCGAGCTGTAGTTGAGGATCGTGCCCTGAACCCAGTTGTCCCGGCTGTGGGTGTCGTGGCGGCTGCCATCACTTTTGTAGTACTTCCACAGGGGGGCACGGGTCGCGCGTTCACGGGCGTACCAGTTACGGGTCGATCCGGAGAGGCTTTGCCCTTCGAAAAAGCCCGTGGCGGCGCTTTGCGCGCTGGTGGATTTGACGCTGAGCGGCACATAGTCCTGGCTTACGGTTTCGCCGTGGGCTACGGCCGACAGGCCGCTGAGGGACAATGCCAATACTGCAGATGTGGTTCGTTTCAAGGTAAAGCTCCCTTTCTTTTCTTTTTTTTAGTTGTCGCCTGGCCTTGTGAGCTGGGCGATTTTTGCGGTGGAACACGGGGTGCAAACGTTTGTTCGGTGACAAACGCGCTTATTCAGGCTGCACGGGGTCGCGGGAGTGGATCGCACTCCCTTGACCGTTGCAGGGGTTAATCGACGCTTACGCCGGAAAAGACGTTGCGCCCGAAGGGGCTTACCTTGAAGTCCTCGACCTTGGCACTGAGCGGTTGGTTGACCGTCGAGTGAGCGATCGGAGTAATTGGCACTTGCTGCTTGAGCAACTGCTGGGCCTGTTGATAAATCACGCTGCGCTGTTCACGGTCGGTGATGGTCTTGGCTTTTTTGACCAGCGCGTCGTACTGCGGGTCGCACCACATGGAGTAGTTGTTGCTGCCGATGGCGTCGCAGCTGTACAGCGTGCCCAGCCAGTTGTCCGGGTCACCGTTGTCGCCGGTCCAGCCGATCAGCGAGATATCGTGTTCGCCGTCCTTGGTGCGCTTGAGGTATTCACCCCACTCGTAACTGACGATTTTGACCTTGAAGCCGACCTTGCCCCAGTCGGCCTGAAGCATCTCGGCCATCAGCTTGGCGTTGGGGTTGTAGGGGCGTTGCACGGGCATGGCCCACAGGGTGATTTCAGTGCCTTCCTTGACCCCGGCAGCCTTGAGCAGTTCGCGGGCCTTGTCCGGGTTGTACTCGGCGTCCTTGATGCTGTCGTCATAAGACCATTGCGTCGGTGGCATGCTGCCAACGGCCAGTTGCCCGGCATGCTGATACACCGCTTGCACGATGGCGGCCTTGTTCACTGCCATGTCCATGGCCTGGCGCACCTGCAACTGGTCGAACGGTTTGTGCTGTACGTTGTAGGCGATGTAGCCGAGGTTGAAGCCGGGCTTTTCGATGACCTGCAGTTTTTCATCGCTTTTCAGCGCATCAATATCGGCAGGGCGAGGGTTCACGGTGACCTGACATTCATTCTTGCGCAGCTTTTGAATGCGTACGGAAGGGTCGGTGTTGATCGAGAAGATCAGTTGCTCAAGCTTGACCTGATTTGGGTCCCAATAGTCCTTGTTGCCGCGATAACGAATCTGCGAGTCCTTCTGGTAACGCTGGAACACAAACGGGCCGGTGCCAATCGGTTGCTGGTTGATGTCGCTGGGACGCCCGGAGAGCATCAAGTGATGGGCGTACTCGGCAGAGAGGATCGAGGCGAAGCTCATCGCCAGGTTCTGCACGAACGCGGCATCAATGCTGTTGAGCGTAAACACCACCGTCATGGGTGCGGTTTTCTCAATCCGTGCGATGTTCTTGTCCAGGCTCATGCCGACGAAGTATGGAAATTCGGTGGGGTAGGCCTTACGGAATGGGTGCTGGCGATCAAGCATGCGGTTGAAGGTGAACAGCACGTCGTCGGCATTGAAGTCGCGGCTGGGGGTAAAGGTTTTGTTGCTATGAAACTTCACGCCTTCGCGCAGGTGGAAGGTGTAGGTCAAACCGTCGGGTGATACTTCCCAGCGGGTGGCCAGTGCCGGCTTGACAGCGGTCGCGCCGCGTTCGAACTCCACAAGACGGTTGTAGATCGGCTCTGCAGCGTCGTTATCGGTGGCACTGGTGTACTGCGCAGTGTCGAAACCTCCGGGGCTGCCTTCAGAGCAGAACACCAGGTTCTTGGCCAGGCTCAGCGGGGCCTGGGTGAGCAGGCCGAGGCCTAGCAGCGTTGCAAAAAATGGGGTATTGCGCATGGCGGTCCCTTGTCCTTTGTTGTGATTTAGCGGTCCTAAGCGCACAGCCAAGCGCATTGCACTTATCACGGTACTCACGACGTTAGGTGCGACGTGGGTTCGATGGTAGGTAGCAATTACGCAATGGTGTGTAGGAAGTTTCCGAGAGCGGCTGCGACTTTTCCGTGTCGTAACATTTGCGCTCGATCTGCCCGGCCGACACCAAGCCACCCCGGATGCCAAACACGGCATCGCAGGGAGGATTGGGCGGCTGCTATTTGGACACGCTTACCCCATAGAAGGAGTTCAAACCGAACGGACTGATCTTGAAGTCCTGCACGGTATTGCGCATGGGCTGGTACACCGTCGAGTGGGCGATCGGGGTCATCGGGACCTGATCTTTGAGACGATGCTGGGCTTGCTTGTACAACTCGGTACGCTTGGCCTGATCGGAGGTGGCCTTGGCCTGCTTGATCAGCTTGTCGTATTCAGGGTCACACCACTTGGAGAAGTTGTTGCCTTCAACCGCATCGCAGCCGAACAGGGTACCGAGCCAGTTGTCTGGGTCACCGTTGTCACCGCTCCAGCCAATCAGCATGGCGCCGTTTTCGCCGCCTTTGGAGCGCTTGATGTACTCACCCCACTCGTAGCTGACGATCTTGGCGTTGATACCGATCTTCTTCCAGTCCGACTGCAGCATTTCGGCCATCAGTTTGGCGTTGGGGTTGTATGGGCGTTGTACCGGCATGGCCCACAGGGTGATTTCGGTACCTTCCTTGACCCCGGCTTCCTTGAGCAGTTGCTTGGCTTTCTCCGGGTCGAACGGCGCGTCTTTGATGGTGGTGTCGTACGACCATTGGGTTGGCGGCATGGCGTTGACTGCCAGTTGACCAGCGCCCTGATACACCGATTTGATGATTTCCGGCTTGTTCACCGCCATGTCCAGGGCCTGGCGAACCTTGAGCTGGGCCATCGGGTTGGGTTCGTTGCTGCCCTTGATCTTGTCCATCACGTTGTAAGCGATGTAACCCAGGTTGAAGCCAGCCTGGTCAGGCATCTTCAGGTTCGGGTCGGCCTTGAGTGGCTCGATGTCGGCAGGGCGCGGGAACAGGGTGACCTGGCACTCGTTCTTCTTCAGCTTCTGCATACGCACCGACGCGTCGGTGGTAATGGCGAAGATCAGGTTGTCGATCTTCACGTCATCAGGCTGCCAGTAGTCTTTGTTGCCTTTGAAGCGAATCTGCGCGTCTTTCTGGTACTTGCTGAATACGAATGGACCGGTGCCAATCGGTTTCTGGTTGATGTCGGCCGGCTTGCCTTCTTTGAGCAACTGATCGGCATATTCGGCTGACTGAATCGAGGCGAAGCTCATCGCCAGGTTCTGGATGAATGCGGCATCGACGCCATTGAGGGTGAACTTGACCGTGTGATCGTCAAGCTTCTCTACCTTGGCAATGTTCTTGTCCATGCCCATGTCGGTGAAGTACGGGAACTCGGTGGGGTAGGCCTTACGGAACGGCATGTCCTTGTCGAGCATTCGATTGAAAGTGAACAGCACGTCGTCGGCGTTGAATTCGCGAGTCGGCTTGAAAAAGTCGGTGGTGTGGAACTTGACCCCTTCGCGCAGATGGAAGGTGTAGGTCAGGCCGTCATCGGAAACATCCCAGCTGGTTGCCAGGCCCGGGACAACAGCGGTACCGCCGCGCTCGAATTGGCTCAGGCGGTTGAAAACAGTCTCGGCTGAGGCATCGAAGTCGGTTCCGGTGGTGTACTGGCCTGGATCGAAGCCAGCGGGGCTGCCTTCAGAGCAGAACACCAGGTTAGTCGCCGCGAGGGCAGAAGGAGCGCCGGCAAGTAAGCCTGCGCCGACCAGGAACGGAATGACCGCGTTTTTGAGCATGGTGGCCTCATTGTTGTCATTTTTGGTTTGAGGTGGCCTTGTGAGCCGACCTGCGGATACTTATGCAGGCCCCATACCCATTGCAACACTCAAAAGGATAGGTCGTGATAAACAGTGGGACGAACGTACAGGAATGTCGCATTCGTATAACTTGTTGCGGAGTTGATCGTTTGCGAGGGGATATTTCAGTATGTTTCGAGGACGTTGTGCGCGGAGATGGTCACGGCTAGCACCAGAATGGTGCATTCAGTTGCAGGGTGTAACTGAGTTCGCGGCAGCCGCAACTGCCGCGAAACAGTACAAAAAGTAACGTTACTCAGGGCATCTGTACTTCGATGGTACCGTCGGCACTGAGGCTGACCTGGCTGGTACCCGCTTCGATGTCCGGGCTGGGGGCCGCGCCTTCGGCATCCATGCTGGCTTTCATCATCATCGGTGCACTACGGGCGTAAGGATGAGGGTAGCCGCTGCTGTTGAGGTTGAGGTTGACCACTTTGTAGCTTTTGCCGCCCAAGGCCTCGGTGGCCAGCTGAGCGCGGGTCTTGAAGGCATTGACGGCATCTTTGAGCAGCTCGTCTTCACTGGTTTTGCGCGTGGCCGGGGCAATGGAGAAGTCCATGCCGCCCATCTTCAGCTGTTGCAGCAGGTCGCCGGTAAGTTTGGACAAGGCCGGGAAGTCGGCGCTCTCCAGGCGCAGTTCAGCGCGTTCACGCCAGCCGGTGATCTTCTGGCCCTTGTTGTCGTAAATCGGGTAGCTGTTGCGGCTCCCCTGGCTGATTTTCACTTCCTTGACTTCGCGGGCCTGTTGCACCGCTTTGTTCATGGTCTCGGTGATTTCCTTGGCCAGCTTGCCCGGGTCGGTGTTCTGCGCTTCGCTGTACAGGGTCACGACCATCAGGTCGCGCGGCACTTCCTTACTGACTTCAGCACGCAGCGAAATCTGGTTGTAACGTGGCGCTTCGGCCAGCGCTGGGAGGCTGGCGAGCAGGCTGGTGGCCATTACGAGTGCGGCGCTGCGACGAGCATTAAGCATGGATGACTCCTTGAAAATGAGGCGTGGACACACTGAAATCCATTCCACGCAGGCCCATGAGACTCGCAAGAGTGTAGTGAGGTTCAAAAAGGCCATCATGGTTGTGTAAAAAAGTGTGGCGCTTTGCCGCAGGTCAGCAGACCGCGACACAGCTTCGGTATACTCGCCACGATTCGCCCTGGAGCGCTCATCAGGAGAGCTCATGCTCGCCCCCGTACAACTGTTATCAGCATCACGTCAGAACCTCTGGCGCCTGACCTTCATCCGCATTCTGGTATTGGCCGCCCAGGCAGGTTCGGTGGGCGTCGCCTACTGGACGGATCTGCTGCCGTTACCCTGGCTGTCACTGGTCATCACCCTGGGCCTGTCCAGTTTGCTGTGTGCGTTCACCGCCTTGCGTTTGCGCCTGTCGTTGCCGGTCACGGAGTTGGAGTACGCCCTGCAGCTGGCCTGTGACCTGTTGATCCACAGTGCCTTGCTGTACTACTCAGGCGGTTCGACCAACCCCTTTGTGTCTTACTACCTGGTCCCGTTGGCCATTGCAGCGGTGACCTTGCCCTGGGTGTATTCGCTGGTACTGTCGGGCATTGCCCTGGCGGCCTACAGCCTGTTGCTGGTGCAGTTCTACCCGCTTGAGACCTTCCCCATGGCGCGGGAGAAGATGCAGGTCTATGGCATGTGGCTGAGCATCGCCCTGGCGGCGGCGGTGATCACTTTCTTTGCGGCAAAAATGGCCGAGGAGCTGCGCCGTCAGGAACAGCTGCGTGCCGAGCGTCGTGAAGAAGGCCTGCGCGATGAGCAACTGCTGGCGGTCGCCACCCAGGCTGCCGGTGCCGCCCATGAGCTGGGCACACCGCTTGCGACCATGAGCGTGCTGATCAAGGAAATGCGCCAGGACCACAACGACCCGATGCTTCAGGAAGACCTGGCGGTACTGCAGGACCAGGTCAAGCTGTGCAAGGAAACCTTGCAGAATCTGGTGCGGGCTGCGGAAGCCAATCGGCGCATGGCAGTGGAAAATCAGGAGGTCACGGCCTGGCTCGACGAAGCCCTGAACCGTTGGCACCTGATGCGCCCTGAAGCCAGCTACCGCTTTCAGCGCTTGGGCCAGGGCAGTGTGCCGCGGCTGGCGCCCCCACCTGACCTGACCCAGGCGTTGTTGAACCTGTTGAACAATGCAGCCGATGCCTGCCCGGACGATCTGGAAGTGCGTCTGGACTGGGATGCGCAAGATATGGTGATCAGCATCCGTGATCATGGCCCGGGTGTGCCCCCGGCCATCGCCGAAGCGATTGGCAAACCTTTCTTTACCACCAAGGGCAAAGGCTTCGGCCTGGGCCTGTTCTTGAGCAAGGCCAGCGTGACGCGTGCTGGTGGCTCGGTAAAACTCTATAGTCATGAGGAGGGCGGTACGCTGACCGAGCTGCGCCTGCCGCGTGACACGCGAGGAGATGTGTGATGAGTGATGAAATTCAGGTTGAAGGCGAAGAGCTGCCGCACCTGTTGTTGGTAGATGACGACGCCACCTTTACCCGCGTTATGGCCCGGGCCATGAGCCGCCGGGGTTTTCGTGTGAGCACCGCGGGCTCTGCCGAAGAGGGGCTGGTGCTGGCGCAGCAGGACGTGCCCGACTACGCCACCCTGGACCTGAAAATGGATGGCGACTCGGGCCTGGTACTGCTGCCCAAGCTGCTTGAACTCGACCCGGAAATGCGTGTGGTGATCCTCACTGGTTACTCCAGCATTGCCACGGCGGTTGAAGCCATCAAGCGTGGCGCCTGCAACTATTTGTGCAAACCAGCCGACGCTGATGACGTATTGGCGGCGCTATTGTCCGAGCATGCGGACCTGGACAGCCTGGTACCGGAAAACCCTATGTCGGTTGACCGCTTGCAGTGGGAGCACATCCAGCGTGTGCTGACCGAGCATGAAGGCAACATCTCTGCAACGGCCCGGGCATTGGGCATGCACCGGCGCACCTTGCAGCGCAAATTGCAGAAGCGTCCGGTTCGCCGCTGACCCCCGGTTTAGCTTCCTGTAGGAGCGGGCTTGCCCCGCGATAGCGGTTTATCAGGCACACCGCATCGCGGGGCAAGCCCGCTCCTACATGCCCCGCGATGGTTGTTGTTGGCGTATCATTAGCCTCCTAACGACAGCCACCGGGATCGTTCTGCATGCTCGCCCTATTTCTTCAGACGCTGAACATCACGGCGCCGGTCTTTGCCATGTTGTTCATGGGTGTGCTGCTCAAACGCATCAATGCGATCAATGATGGCTTTATCCACACCGCCTCGGCACTGGTATTCAACGTCTGCATGCCGGCGTTGCTGTTCCTGGGGATCTATCACGCTGATCTGAGTGCAGCCGTTCAACCGGGGCTGTTGCTGTACTTTGCCATTGCGACCCTGATCGGTTTCGGCCTGGCCTGGGGGCTGGCGATCTGGCGCTGCCCGCGCGAAGACCGCGGTATCTACACCCAAGGCGCGTTTCGCGGTAACAACGGAGTGATTGGCCTGGCGCTGGCGGGGAGTATGTACGGCGATCACGGCATTTCGCTGGGCGCAGTCCTCGCCGGCCTGGTGATCCTGCTGTACAACTCGTTGTCGGTGGTGGTGCTGGCGGTGTACAGCCCAAGCGCCAAGTCTGACCCGTGGAGTATCTGCAAAAGCATTCTGCGCAATCCGCTGATCATCAGTGTGCTGGTGGCGGCGGTGATGGCCTACGCTCAAGTAGTGTTGCCGAACTGGTTGCTGACGTCGGGCGATTACCTGGCGCAGATGACCCTGCCGTTAGCACTGATCTGCATTGGTGGCACCTTGTCGCTGGCTTCGCTGCGCCAAAGTGGCGGGATCGCCCTCAGTGTCAGCATGCTGAAAATGGTCTGGCTGCCGCTGCTTGCCACACTGGGTGCCTTTCTCTGGGGTTTTCGAGGCGCCGAGTTGGGTATTTTGTTCCTCTACTTCGGTAGCCCCACGGCAGCGGCAAGTTATGTGATGGCCAGGTCCACCAATGGTAATCATCAGTTGGCGGCGGCAATTATCGTCATAACCACCCTGATGGCCGCTATTACCACCAATATCGGCATCTTTTTCTTGCAGTGGGGCGGTTGGATCTAGATCCTGTCAAAAATAATTCCAACACTGCCTCTTAGCCTCGAGGACACTTCATGCAAGACGAGATCACCCCAGAGCGGTTACACCGCGGGCTGAAGAATCGCCATATCCAGTTGATTGCGCTGGGTGGCGCGATCGGCACCGGTCTGTTCCTGGGAATTGCCCAGACTATCCAGCTGGCTGGCCCATCGGTGTTGTTGGGTTACGCCATTGCCGGCCTGATTGCCTTCTTCATCATGCGCCAACTGGGTGAGATGGTGGTCGAAGAGCCGGTTTCCGGTACCTTCAGTCACTTTGCCCACCGTTACTGGAGCGAGTTCGCCGGGTTCATGTCCGGCTGGAACTACTGGGTGCTGTATGTGCTGGTCGGCATGGCCGAGCTGACGGCGGTGGGGATCTACATCCAGTACTGGTGGCCTGGCTTCCCGACCTGGGCAACGGCGGCGATCTTTTTCGTCATCATCAACCTGATCAACCTCACTCAGGTGAAGGTGTTTGGCGAGATGGAGTTCTGGTTTGCCCTGATCAAAGTGGTTGCCATCGTCAGCATGATTGCTTTCGGTGGTTACTTGCTGATCAGCGGCAATGGCGGCCCTGATGCCAGTGTTGCCAACCTGTGGCAGTACGGTGGTTTCTTTCCCAATGGTGTCAGCGGTTTGATGATGGCGCTGGCAGTGATCATGTTCTCCTTTGGTGGCCTGGAGTTGGTGGGGATCACGGCGGCTGAAGCTGACAATCCCAAGCACAGCATTCCGCGCGCAACCAATCAGGTCATCTACCGCATTCTGATTTTCTACATCGGCGCCCTGGCGGTGCTGTTGTCGTTGTACCCGTGGCAGAAGGTGGTACAGGGCGGCAGCCCGTTCGTGATGATTTTCCATGCCCTGGACAGCAATCTGGTGGCGACCGTTCTCAACCTGGTGGTGCTGACGGCGGCGCTGTCGGTGTACAACAGCTGTGTGTACTGTAATAGCCGCATGCTGTTCGGCCTGGCTACCCAGGGTGATGCGCCCAAGCGCTTGCTCAAGGTCAATGAGCGTGGTGTGCCATTGGCTGCGCTGGGGATTTCGGCACTGGCCACCGGCCTGTGCGTGCTGATCAATTACCTGATGCCAGCCGAAGCCTTTGGCTTGTTGATGGCGCTGGTGGTGTCGTCGCTGGTGATCAACTGGGGGATCATCAGCATCACCCACCTGAAGTTCCGCCGTGCCAAACAGGCCGCTGGCGAAACCACGTTCTACAAAAGCTGGGGCTACCCGATCACCAATTACGTGTGCCTGGCCTTCCTCGCGCTGATCCTGGTCATCATGTACCTGACGCCGGGCATCCGTATTTCGGTGCTGTTGATCCCGGTTTGGCTGGCTGTACTGGGCGTGGCGTTCTGGCTGAAAAAGAAAGGTGACAAGGCCGCCGTGACTGCTAACTGACGGCCATGTGGGGTGATCGATCAGCTCTGCTGGTAGCTGTCGATCACCTCTTGAGCGGCGCGGAAGGCATCAATCGCTGCCGGTACACCGGCGTACACTGCGCAATGCAGCAGCGCCTCGCGAATCTCTTCAACCGTGCAGCCATTGTTCAAAGCGCCACGCACGTGCCCCTTAAGCTCTTGTGGGCACTTTAGCGCGGTGAGTGCGGCCAGGGTGATCAGGCTGCGGGTTTTCAACGGCAAGCCTTCACGGTTCCAGACACCGCCCCAGGCGTGTTCGTTGACGAAGTCCTGCAGCGGCTGAGTGAACTCGGTGGCATTGCCCAGGGCACGATCGACAAATGCATCGCCCATGACCTGACGGCGGACCTGTTCGCCGGTTTTAGTGGTATCGCCCATCTTGTTTTCCTTAGTGTTGGCGGCGCCAGGCGCGAAGGGTCGTATACAGCAGCAACGCTCCGAGCACTGGCAGTGCATAGAACAGCATCAGTTTTTCCAGGCGCGTGGCCAGTGGCATGCCGGTGGTGAAGGCCACCACGTGCAGACCATAAGCCAGGTACAAGCCGAGAAACACCAGACCTTCGGCGCGGGTTACCCGGTAGCCGGAGTAGAACACCGGCAGGCTCAAGGCGGCGACACCGAGCATTACCGGCAGGTCAAAATCCAGGGCGTTGGGTGAGATCGACAGCGGCTCTGGGGCTATCAGAGCGGTCAGGCCCAACACTGCCAGCAGGTTGAACAGGTTGCTACCGATAACGTTGCCCACGGCAATTTCGCGTTCACCGCGCAAAGCAGCGATCAGTGAAGTGGCCAGCTCGGGCAGGGATGTACAGACGGCGACCACGGTCAGGCCAATTACACGCTCCGAAAGGCCCAGGTCGCCTGCCACCTCAACGGCGGCTTCCAGCAGCAGGTGGCCAGCCACGCTCAGCAAGCCCAGGCCGGTCAGCATCATCAATAAGCTTGTGACCCAGAAACCGCCGCCTTGTTGTGGTCGCGGGCCGGGGGCTGGAAACGTGCGGGCATAGTGACGCGACTGGTGCCAGAGCACCGCCAGATAAGCCAGCAGGCCGAGCAGTAGCAGTGCACCTTCAAGGCGCCCCAGCAGTTCGTTGAGTGCCAGCAGGTACACCACCAGGCTGGCACCAATCATCAGGGGAATATCCAGGCGCACCAGCTGGCGCGAGACGCGCAAGGGAATGATCAATGCCGCCAAGCCGAGAGTGACCAGAATGTTGAAGATGTTGCTGCCGATCACGCTGCCCACCGCGACGTCTGGAGCGCCGGTATAGGCGGCTTGCAGGCTGACGGTGAGCTGCGGTGCGCTGCTGCCGAAGGCAACCAGGCTCAAGCCGATAATCAGCGGGCGGACCTGCAGGCTGGCGGCCATGCGTAACGCCGCACGAACCAGTAGCTCGGCACCGGCGATCAGCAGCAGCAAGCCAAAAGCCATCTGCAGCAGGCTGAAGGTGGGTAGGGCGGCCAGGTCGAAAATGGTTGTTCTCCGTAACAGGTTCAGTCGCTGAGACTTTGTACCCGGACGCGAGCAGTTCCGCTACGGATCATGCCGAGTTTTTCTGCCGCAGCACGCGATAGATCGATCAGTCGGCCACGGGTGTGCGGGCCGCGGTCGTTGATACGCACGATCACGCTGCGGTCATTCTTCAGGTTGGTGACTTTGACCTGGGTACCGAAGGGCAGGCTGCGATGGGCTGCTGTCAGGGCATTTTGATTGAAGGGTTCGCCGCTGGCGGTGCGTTTACCGTGATGGCGGGAGCCGTAATAGGAAGCGGTGCCGGATTGGTCGTAGCCGCGTGGATCTACATCGTGGCTGGCACAGCCGGCCAGCAGGGAAAAAAGCGCGAGTGCGCTGAAGGGACGCCACATGTGTGCGAGAGCTCCTAAGGGGCTTTCGCGGGGCAAGCCCGCTCCTACAGCAAGTTACTGTGGGAGCGGGCTTGCCCCGCGAAAAGCAGGCGACGCGAATTACCCTTCGAGCTTGCTCTTGAGCAATTGGTTCACTTGCTGCGGGTTGGCCTTGCCCTTGGAGGCTTTCATGGCCTGGCCGACGAAGAAGCCAAACATCTTGCCGCGCTTGGCTTCGTCGGCAGCGCGGTACTGCTCGACCTGCTCGGCGTTGGCCGCCAGCATTTCGTCCAGTACCTTCTCGATCGCGCCGGTGTCAGTCACCTGCTTCAGGCCTTCGGCCTCGATGATCTGATCGGCATCGCCTTCGCCCGCTGCCATCTTCTCGAACACCACTTTGGCGATTTTGCCGCTGATGGTGTTGTCGAGGATGCGCTTGAGCATGCCGCCCAGGTAGGCCGCGCTGACTGGCGACTGGTCGATTTCCAGGCCCAGCTTGTTGAGCAGGCTGCCCAGCTCGACCATAACCCAGTTGGCGGCCAGTTTGGCGTCACCACAAACACCCACCACTTGTTCGAAGTAGTCGGCTTGTTCACGGCTCGAAGCCAGTACGTTGGCATCGTAGGCCGACAGGCCGAACTGGCTCTGGAAGCGTTCGCGTTTCTGTGGCGGCAGCTCAGGCAGGTTGGCGCGCAGGCTGTCGAGGTAAGCACCTTCGATTACCACCGGCAGCAAGTCCGGGTCGGGGAAGTAACGGTAGTCGTTGGCTTCTTCCTTGCTGCGCATGGAGCGGGTTTCGTCTTTGTTCGGGTCGTACAGGCGGGTTTCCTGAATGACCTTGCCGCCGTCTTCGATCAGCTCGATCTGGCGCTGAATTTCGCTGTTGATCGCGCGCTCGATGAAGCGGAACGAGTTGACGTTCTTGATTTCGCAGCGGGTGCCGAATTCGACCTGGCCCTTTGGTCGGATCGAAACGTTGCAGTCGCAACGCAGAGAGCCTTCGGCCATGTTGCCGTCGCAGATGCCCAGGTAACGTACCAGCGCATGGATGGCTTTGACGTAAGCCACGGCTTCTTTGGCGCTGCGCATTTCTGGCTCGGAAACGATTTCCAGCAGCGGCGTGCCGGCACGGTTCAGGTCGATACCGGTGGAGCCGCTGAAGTCTTCGTGCAGGCTCTTGCCGGCGTCTTCTTCCAGGTGTGCACGGGTAATGCCGATGCGTTTGACCGTACCGTCTTCCAGAGCGATGTCCAGGTGGCCTTTGCCGACGATTGGCAGTTCCATCTGGCTGATCTGGTAGCCCTTGGGCAGGTCAGGGTAGAAGTAGTTCTTGCGCGCGAACACGTTGTGATGGCCGATCTCGGCGTCAATCGCCAAGCCGAACATGCACGCCATGCGCACCGCTTCCTGGTTGAGCACCGGCAGTACGCCGGGCATACCCAGGTCGATCAGGCTGGCCTGAGTGTTCGGCTCGGAGCCGAACGTGGTGGCGCTGCCGGAGAAAATCTTCGACTGGGTGGCGAGCTGGGTGTGAATCTCCAGCCCGATGACAACTTCCCATTGCATGTGATGGTCCCTCAGAAGCCGTTAGGTGCGCGAGTGTGCCAATCAGTCACTTGCTGATAGCGGTGCGCGACGTTGAGCAGGCGGCCTTCCTGGAAGTACGGGGCGAGCAACTGCACGCCAACCGGCAGACCGTCGACAAAACCGGCCGGCATCGACAGGCCCGGCAGGCCGGCGAGGTTGGCGGTGATGGTGTAGACGTCTTCCAGGTACGCGGCGACTGGGTCGTTGTTCTTGGCGCCGATCTTCCAGGCCAGGTTTGGCGTGGTTGGGCCGAGAATCACGTCGACGTCGTTGAAGGCAGCCATGAAGTCGTTCTTGATCAGGCGGCGGATTTTCTGCGCCTGCAGGTAGTAGGCGTCGTAGTAACCGGCCGACAGGGCGTAGGCGCCGACCATGATGCGACGTTGTACTTCGGCACCAAAGCCTTCGCCACGCGAGCGCTTGTACAGGTCGGTCAGGTCTGCGGGGTTCTCGCAGCGGTAGCCGAAGCGCACACCGTCGAACCGCGACAGGTTGGAAGAAGCTTCAGCCGGTGCGATGACGTAGTAAGCCGGAATCGCGTGTTGCATGTTCGGCAAGCTGATTTCCTTGACCACGGCACCGAGCTTTTCCAGCTCTTTGACGCTGGCCTGAACCAGGTCGGCAATGCGTGGGTCAAGGCCTGCACCGAAGTACTCCTTCGGCAGGCCGATGCGCAGGCCTTCGAGCGAGCCATTCAGGCTGGCGCTGTAGTCTGGGACCGGCTCGTCGATGCTGGTGGAGTCTTTGGCATCGAAACCGGCCATGGCTTGCAGCATCAGCGCACAGTCTTCGGCGGTACGGGCCATCGGGCCGCCCTGGTCGAGGCTGGAGGCGTAGGCAATCATGCCCCAGCGCGAAACACGACCGTACGTCGGTTTCAGGCCGGTGAGGTTGGTCAGCGCTGCCGGCTGGCGGATCGAGCCGCCAGTGTCGGTGCCGGTGGCACCTGGCAACAGGCGTGCGGCAACCGCAGCCGCCGAACCACCGGAGGAACCGCCCGGTACGTGTTCAAGGTTCCACGGGTTTTTCACCGCGCCGTAGTAGCTCGACTCGTTGGCCGAGCCCATGGCGAATTCGTCCATGTTGGTCTTGCCCAGCGTCACAGCGCCCGCTTCGGCCAGCTTGCTGACGACGGTGGCGTCGTAAGGAGCCTTGAAGTTGTCGAGCATCTTCGAGCCGCAGCTGGTGCGTACGCCCTGGGTGCAGAACAGGTCTTTGTGGGCGATTGGTGCGCCGAGCAGGGCACCGCTTTCACCGGCGGCGCGACGGGCGTCGGCGGCGCGGGCCTGGCCGATGGCCAGCTCTTCGGTGACGCTGATGAAGCTGTTCAGTTGCGGGTCGAGCTGGTTGATCCGTGCCAGCAGGGCGCGGGTCAGCTCTTCGGAGGAAAACGACTTGTCGGCGAGTCCGCGGGCGATCTCGGCCAGGGTCAATTGATGCATGGCGTGCTCTATTCCCTTACTCGATGACTTTCGGAACCAGGTACAGACCACCTTCCGTCGCCGGAGCAATGGCCTGGTAGCTGTCGCGATGGTTGCTTTCTGTAACAATGTCGGCACGCAAGCGCTGACTGGCTTCCAGCGGGTGGGCCAACGGCTCGATGCCAGTGGTGTCGACGGCTTGCATCTGGTCGACCAGTCCCAGAATACTGTTCAGGGCATCGGTAGTGCGTGGCAGATCGGCTTCATTCAGGCCCAGGCGGGCCAGGTGAGCGATCTTTTCCACGTCGCAGCGTTCAAGCGCCATGGGGATCTCCTGGGGGAACAAAACGGAATTGGTCCGCGATGAGGAACATGCTGGCAGATTTACGGTCATAAGGCCGCGATCGTGTGCTGGCTTGCTCGGAAAAACTGCCAATTTAACATATTGGCGCCTTGCCCAAAATCCCCGCCGTTGTTAGAGTTTGCCGCACTTTTTTACCCACGCGTTGCCTAGGGTCACTTTCCCATGTTCAAGAAACTGCGTGGCATGTTTTCCAGCGATCTATCCATCGACCTGGGCACTGCCAACACCCTTATTTACGTGCGTGAGCGCGGTATCGTCCTGAATGAGCCCTCGGTTGTGGCCATTCGTACTCACGGCAACCAGAAGAGTGTCGTCGCGGTCGGTACCGAAGCCAAGCGCATGCTGGGCCGTACGCCCGGCAACATTGCTGCCATTCGTCCGATGAAAGACGGCGTGATCGCTGACTTCAGCGTCTGCGAAAAAATGCTGCAGTACTTCATCAACAAGGTTCACGAGAACAGCTTCCTGCAGCCAAGCCCGCGCGTGCTGATCTGTGTACCGTGCAAGTCGACCCAGGTTGAACGTCGTGCCATCCGTGAATCGGCGCTGGGCGCCGGTGCCCGCGAAGTGTTCCTGATCGAAGAGCCGATGGCTGCCGCTATCGGTGCCGGCCTGCCGGTCGAGGAAGCCCGTGGTTCGATGGTCGTCGATATTGGTGGTGGTACCACCGAAATCGCATTGATCTCCCTGAACGGTGTGGTTTACGCCGAATCCGTACGTGTTGGCGGTGACCGCTTCGACGAAGCGATCGTGACCTATGTGCGCCGTAACTACGGCAGCCTGATCGGCGAATCCACTGCCGAGCGCATCAAGCAGGAAATCGGTACTGCCTACCCAGGTGGTGAAGTTCGTGAAGTTGATGTTCGCGGCCGTAACCTGGCCGAGGGCGTACCACGTGCCTTCACGCTCAATTCCAACGAAGTGCTCGAAGCGCTGCAGGAATCGCTGGCGACTATCGTTCAGGCCGTCAAAAGCGCCCTGGAGCAATCGCCTCCGGAGCTGGCTTCCGACATCGCCGAGCGTGGCCTGGTACTGACCGGTGGTGGCGCCTTGCTGCGTGACCTCGACAAGCTGCTGGCGCAGGAAACCGGCCTGCCGGTCATCGTTGCCGAAGACCCGCTGACCTGTGTTGCCCGCGGCGGTGGCCGTGCCCTGGAAATGATGGACAAACACACCATGGACCTGCTCTCCAGCGAATAAGCTGGCCGCAGTACACATGCCGCCCGGTTTACAGGTAGTGCTCACAGTGCTACCTGTATGTGCTGGGCTTACGTCCGTGTGGGCGTTATCTTCCGTCAATCCAACAAGCAGGCCGGTGCGTTCGTATGAATGACCTCTTGAATCGTCGTCTACGAGGAGCGGCTTATTAAACCGCTTTTCGCCAAGGGCCCTTCTCTGGGCGTGCGCGTGCTCGTGCTGGTTGTACTGGCGATCACCCTGATGGTGGTCGATGCGCGTTTTACCCTGCTCAAGCCGGTGCGCAGCCAGATGGGGCTGGTGTTGATGGAGTCCTATCACATCACCGACTTGCCGCAGAGCCTGTGGCAGGGTATCGCCAGCCAGTTTGGCAGCCGCACCGAACTGATCGCCGAGAACGAGAAACTCAAGACCGAAGCCTTGCTCATGCAAGGGCGTGTGCAGAAGCTGGCCGCCCTGACTGAGCAGAACGTGCGCCTGCGCGAGCTGCTCAATTCGTCGGCGCTGGTTAACGAGAAAGTCGAGGTCGCCGAGCTGATCGGTGTCGACCCCAACCCATTCACCCATCGCATTCTCATCAATAAGGGTGAGCGTGATGGTGTGGTGCTGGGCCAGCCGGTGCTCGATGCCCGCGGTCTGATGGGCCAGGTGGTTGAGCTGATGCCTTACACCGCACGGGTGTTGCTGCTGACCGATACCACCCACAGCATTCCGGTGCAGGTGAACCGCAACGGCCTGCGGGCGATTGCCAGTGGTACTGGTAACCCTGAGCGGCTGGAACTGCGCCATGTCGCCGACACGGCAGATATCAAGGAAGGCGATCTGTTGGTCAGTTCCGGCCTGGGGCAGCGTTTCCCGGCGGGTTATCCGGTAGCCACGGTAAAAGAAGTGATCCACGACTCCGGCCAGCCGTTCGCTATCGTTCGGGCAGTGCCGACTGCAGCGCTGAACCGCAGTCGCTACCTGTTGCTGGTATTCACTGACAGCCGTACCCCCGAGCAGCGTGCCACTGATGCCGCCATGGCGCAGGAGGCCGCTGATCGGCAGGGCCTGCCGAGCGGTGCCGAGGCTGCGGTACCTGGATCGACGGCCCCTGCTGCTCCGGCGCCTGGAGCCGCTGCAGCGACGCCAGCCAGCACCGGGCAAGTGCCTGCCACGCCACCGGCAGCTGCACCTGCAGCGCCGGCGCACACGCCAGCGGCGGCACCGGCTGCCGCTAGCGGCGCTACCCCGCCCCCTCCCCGGGAGAGACACTGATGGTGAGTACTCGCAGCCGAAACGGCTGGGTAGTCTGGCTGACCTTCCTGTTGGGCCTGCTGCTGAGCGTTTCGCCGTTGCCGCAGTTCATGGAAGTGTTCCGACCAATGTGGCTGGCACTGTTGCTGGCTTTCTGGACCTTGGCCCTGCCGCACAAGGTTGGTATGACGACGGCCTTTGTCCTCGGCCTGGCCGAGGACGTGCTGTACGGCACGTTACTGGGGCAGAACGCCTTGGTTCTGACCCTGATCACCTTCTTGGTGCTGACCTTGCAACAACGCCTGCGGATGTTCCCGATGTGGCAGCAAAGCCTGGTGATTCTGGTGATTTTCGGTTTGGCCCAGCTGGTGCAATTGTGGCTGAGCGCGCTGACCGGCAACCGCCTGCCAACCCTGGCGCTTATCTGGTCGGCGGTCATCAGTGCCTTGCTCTGGCCCTGGATCAGCTACGCCCTACGCGGGCTGCGTGTACGCCTTAGCATTAACTGAGCCCGCTTCCCGACGTTGACAGGGAGAAGTCACGATGACCCCGTTGTACCTGGCCTCTGGTTCACCCCGCCGTCGCGAATTGCTGACCCAGATTGGCATTCCCTTCACTCCCCTCAGCGCTTCGGTCGATGAAACCCCGCTGCCTGGCGAGGCCGCGCCGACTTACGTCGAGCGCCTGGCGCGGGCAAAGGCAAGCGCTGGCCTGACTACACTGCAACCCCTCGATGCGAGCACTCCTGTAGCGGTGCTGGGCGCGGACACCGCCGTGGTGCTCGATGGGCGGATCCTTGGCAAACCCGTCGATCGAGAAGACGCCTTGGCCATGCTGGCTGCATTGTCGGGTCGCGATCATCAAGTATTAACAGCCGTTGCCGTTGCTGATCACCAGCGTTGTTTGAGCGTGTGTGTCGCCAGCGACGTGCGCTTTGGCCCGATTTCGAACGCACAAGCACAAGCGTACTGGGCTAGCGGCGAACCACAGGACAAAGCCGGGGCTTATGCGATCCAGGGCCTGGGTGCGGTGTTCGTGCAACGAATCGAAGGCAGCTATTCGGCGGTGGTGGGCTTGCCGTTGAGTGAAACAGCCGAGTTGCTGGCGCAGTTTGCCATTCCCTGCTGGCAATTGTCGTCGGCCCGCTGAGCGAGGAACGAACGCTGCTAGCCAGTCGCCCACGAGCGATCCATCATTACTGAAGTCCTTTGACGAGAGCCTGCCATGAGTGAAGAGATTCTGATCAATATCACACCGATGGAATCACGCGTGGCGGTGGTGGAGAACGGTGTTCTTCAGGAAGTGCATGTAGAACGCACCCAGCGGCGTGGCATTGTCGGCAACATTTACAAAGGCAAAGTGGTTCGTGTGTTGCCAGGCATGCAGGCGGCTTTCGTCGACATCGGCTTGGATCGTGCCGCTTTCATCCATGCTTCGGAGATTTCCCAGCGCGAAGGCTCGTCAGTAGAGAGCATCGGCGCTCTGGTTCATGAGGGCCAAAGCCTGGTGGTGCAGGTCACCAAGGATCCTATTGGCTCCAAAGGCGCACGGCTGACCACTCAGTTGTCGATCCCTTCGCGTTATCTGGTGTACATGCCACGCACCAGCCATGTCGGCATTTCCTTGAAGATCGAAGACGAAGCTGAGCGTGAGCGCCTGAAACAGGTGGTTGCCGACTGTGTCGCCCAGGAAAACATTCAGGATGCCGGTGGTTTCATTCTGCGCACGGCGGCCGAGGGTGCAGGTGCCGATGAAATCCTCATGGACATCCGCTACCTGCGCAGGCTCTGGGACCAGATCGGTGCGCAAATCAAGACTGTCGGCGCACCCACCGAGATCTATGAAGACCTGGGGCTTGCTCTGCGTACCCTGCGTGATCTGGTTAACCCGAAAATCGAGAAGATTCGCATCGATTCTCGGGAAACCTTCCAGAAAACCACGCAGTTTGTCGGCGAATTGATGCCCGAAATCGCTGATCGCCTTGAGCACTATCCGGGCGAGCGCCCGATCTTTGATCTCTACGGCGTTGAAGACGAGATCCAGCGTGCGCTGGACCGTAAGGTGCCGCTCAAGTCCGGGGGCTACCTGGTAGTCGACCCGGCAGAGGCGATGACCACTATCGACGTCAACACCGGCGCCTTTGTTGGCCATCGCAACCTTGAAGAAACCATCTTCAAGACCAACCTGGAAGCAGCCACCGCCATTGCCCGGCAGCTACGCCTGCGCAATATCGGCGGGATCATCATCATCGACTTCATCGACATGGAAGATGAAGAGCATCAGCGCCAGGTGTTGCGCACGCTGGAAAAGCAGCTTGAGCGCGATCATGCCAAAACCAACATCATCGGCATTACCGAGCTGGGGCTGGTGCAGATGACGCGTAAGCGTACCCGTGAAAGCCTTGAGCAAGTGCTATGTGAGCCCTGCCATTGCTGCCAGGGGCGCGGCAAGCTGAAAACCCCAGAGACAGTCTGTTACGAAATTTTCCGCGAGATTCTCCGTGAAGCCCGTGCCTACCAGGCCGAAGGCTATAGAGTGCTGGCCAACCAAAAAGTGGTCGACCGACTGCTGGATGAAGAGTCGGGCAATGTGGCCGAACTTGAAGCGTTCATCGGCCGTACCATTCGTTTTCAGGTTGAGTCGATGTACTCCCAGGAACAATATGACGTGGTGCTGCTCTGACAGCTGAGCGCACCCGGCTGCTGCACGGGCTGGCAAAGCGCCCGGTTGCGGCCATAGTTAAGGCACGATCCGGAGGGCCATTGCCATGGAGCGTCTGATCCGCGTTCTAGGCGCGATGACCCGTTGGGGGCTGGGCTTTTGTGCCTTGCTGGCGGTATTGGTTGCGCTGTATGTCAGCCTTGGCCGGGAGCTGGTGCCGCTGGTGGCCGAGTACCGTGCCGAAGCTGAAGACAAAGCCGAGCAAGCCTTGGGCATACCCGTGCACATTGGCAGCCTTGAGGGGCGCTGGAGCGGCCTGGCACCGGTACTGGTGATCAACGACATCCAGGTCGGCGAGGGTGTCACGGCGTTGCGCCTGGACGGGGTCAAGGTGGTGCCGGATCTGTGGGCCAGCCTGACCGAGCGTCAGTTGCGCCTGGCCAACCTAGAAGTGGGTGGCCTGCAGTTGAGCCTGCATGAAGATGAAACCGGTGCCTGGCGCCTGGACGGGCTGCCGAAAACCGATGACCAGCCGTTGGATCCGCAGCAACTGTTGCAACGCCTGCAAGCGGTGTCAAAGATCACCGTGCTCGACAGCCAGGTCACCCTTGAACCCTACCAGCGCGAGCCCTTGACCCTTACCTACGTGAACCTCGGCTTGCAGACCGGTAGTGTTCGCCAGCGTCTGGATGCACGCCTGACCTTGCCTGACGGCCAGCCTCTGGCCTTGAGCCTGCGCAGCCGTATCCGTCCGGCACATTGGCGCGACGGTGAAGTTGAGGCCTATCTCAGCCTGCCGCAAAGTGACTGGGCACGCTGGTTGCCGCCACGCCTGCTGGGGCAATGGCAGGCCAAGGAGCTGAAAGCCGGCGGTGAGTTCTGGTTGAATTGGGGCAAAGGGCAGGTGCAGAGCGCGGTGGTGCGCCTGAATGCGCCGCAGTTAAGAGGAGCCTACGCTAGCCGTGAACCGGCCGCTGTCGAAAACCTTGCTCTGAATGCCTGGTTCCGCCGTCAGGCCGAGGGTTTTGATGTACAGCTCGACTCGTTGGCCATGAGCCTGGGCAAAACCCGTTGGGAATCACACCTGCAGCTTAATCAACGCGTGGCCAGCGAAACCAGCGAAGAAACCTGGAAGGTTCAGGCTGATCGCCTCGACCTGACCCCGCTGACCCCACTGATCGAGTCACTGGCGCCGCTGCCAGAGAAGGTGATGGCGGTGGTCGAGGGCCTGAATGTCAAAGGCCTGTTGCGCAATGTTCAGTTGGACATTCGCCCGAAGGCAACGGGTGATCAGCGCCTGAGTTTTGCCGCCAATCTTGAGCGTGTGGGCTTTAACGCCTACCACGGTGCTCCAGCGGCAGGGAACGTCAGCGGCAGCATCAGCGGCGACCTTGGGCATGGCGAACTGCGCTTGGATACCGATGCATTCATGCTGCATTTGTACCCGATCTTCGCCAAACCCTGGAACTACCAGAAAGCTAACGCTCGGCTGACCTGGCGCCTTGATCAAGAAGGCTTCACCCTCATCGCGCCCTACCTGAAAGTGCTGGGCGAAGAGGGCAAGATCGCCGGCGACTTCCTCATTCGCCTGCTGTTTGATGAGGCCCGCGAAGACTATATGGACCTGCGTGTTGGTCTGGTTGACGGCGATGGCCGTTATACCGCCAAGTACCTGCCCGAAGTGTTGAGCCCAGCACTGGATGAATGGCTGCGTACCGCCATTCTCAAAGGCGCGGTCGATGAAGGCTATTTTCAGTACCAGGGCTCGCTCAACCATGGTGCCGCCGAGCAGGCACGCAGTATCAGCTTGTTCTTCAAGGTGCATGATGCCGCGCTCGACTTCCAGCCTGGCTGGCCGCAGGTGCAACAGGTTGACGGTGAAGTGTTCATCGATGACGACGGAGTGCGCGTTAATGCCACGCGTGGGCAGATGCTCGACACCAAGGTCAGTGATGTCCGGGTCAACATTCCGCATGTCGCCACGGGCGAGCACAGCCATATGTATCTGGATGGCACCTTTGACGGTGGCTTGGGCGATGGCTTGAAAATCCTTCAGGAAGCGCCGATTGGTACCGCTGCGATGTTCGCAGGCTGGGAGGGTCAGGGCGGGCTCAAGGGTAAGCTCAAACTGGACGTTCCGTTAGCCAAGGGGCAGCACCCGCAAGTGCTGGTGGATTTTGATACCAACGATGCACGCCTGAAAATTGCCGCCCCGGAGCTTGAGCTCAAACAGCTCAAGGGAGCATTCCGTTTTGACTACGCCAAGGGGCTCAGTGGCCAGAACATCAGCGCACGGGTATTCGACAAACCAATCACCGCGCAGATTTTTGCCGAGGGCAAGCCCGGTGAGTTGCAAACACGGGTTCAGGCCAAGGGCCAGGTGGCCCTTACAACATTGACCCAATGGTTGAAGATCAAGCAGGCCTTGCCGTTGGCAGGCGAGCTTCCGTATCAACTGCAGCTCAACTTGGGTAGCCGTGACAATCAACTTAAGGTTGACTCCAGTCTCAAAGGCCTGGCCATCAACCTGCCTGCGCCGTTTGGCAAGACCGCTGACGAAACCCGCGACAGCCAGTTCGGCATGACCCTGCAAGGGCCTGAGCGGCGATTCAACTTCACCTATGCCAATGTGGCCAATGCCCTCTACGCCGCCCCAATGGAGAAACTCGACCAAGGGCGTGGTGAACTGGTGTTTGGCGGTGGCAGCGCGCAGTTACCCAGTGCTCAAGGTGTGCAGGTCCGTGGCAGCCTGCCGGTGCTCGACCTGGCGCCCTGGCAGCAACAAATGGACAGCCTGGCCGGCAATGACCCTGGTGGCAGTGCCCGCCAGTTGTTGCGTGGCGTCGACCTGAGCATCGGCCAGCTCAAGGGCGCTGGCCTTGATCTGAACCAGGCGGTGGTGCGGCTGGTGCGTAACCCGAACAATTGGGCATTGCGCCTGGACAGCAAGGAAGTCATCGGCAATGCGCGCATGCCTGATGCCAAGGGGGCGCCACTGGTGGTGAACCTGCAGACCATCCACCTGCCGCCCCAGGATCCGGCGGAAGTCGCCGTCCCCAATGCCCCTGACCCGATGGCGGCGATTGATCCGCGCAAGATCCCCTCGATCGACCTGAGTATCGACAAGCTGTTTCGTGGCGATGATCTGCTCGGTAGCGCAGCCGTCAAAGTGCGTTCCACTGCCAAGGGCATCACCCTCAATGACCTCGACCTTAACCTCAAGGGGTTGCAGATCGATGGTAGCGGCGCCTGGGAGGGTGCTCCGGGCGCCAGTAGCAGTTGGTACAAAGGACGGCTCGAAGGCAAGAACCTGGCTGACGTACTCAAAGCGTGGAACTTCGCCCCGACGGTCACCAGTCGCGATTTCCGCCTGGATGTCGATGCGCGTTGGCCAGGCTCACCCGCCTGGGTGAGCCTAGCGCGACTGTCCGGCAGCCTCGATGCGGCCTTGCGCCAAGGTCGGTTTGTCGAAGTCGAAGGCGGTGCCCAGGCCCTGCGGGTGTTCGGCCTGCTCAACTTCAACTCCATCGGCCGACGTTTGCGCCTGGATTTCTCCGACCTGTTCGACAAGGGTTTGAGCTATGACCGGGTCAAAGGTCTGCTGGTTGCCAGCGAAGGGGTCTACGTTACCCGCGAACCGATCACGGTGACGGGACCTTCAAGCAATTTCGACCTCGATGGCACGCTGGACATGGTGCGTGACCGCATTGATGCCAATCTTCAGGTGACCTTGCCGGTGACCAATAACCTGCCGTTGGCGGCCTTGATTGTCGGCGCGCCAGCCGTTGGTGGTGCGCTGTTTCTGGTCGATCGTTTGCTCGGTGATCGGGTGGCGCGTTACGCCAGCGTGCATTACCGCGTCGAAGGGCCGGTAAAAGAGCCTAAAATCAGCTTTGTAAAACCGTTCGACAAGTAATGTCAGGAGCGTGCATGAAGGCAGCAGTCATTCAGATGGTCAGCCAGAGCGACATCCTCGCCAACCTGGAGCAGGCGCGGCGCTTGCTTGAGCAGGCGGCAGAGGGCGGCGCACGCTTGGCGGTGTTGCCGGAGAACTTTGCCGCCATGGGGCGTCGTGACAGTGCGGCCATTGGCCGTGCCGAAGCGCTGGGCGAGGGGCCGATCCTGCCCTGGTTGAAACAGACGGCCCGCGACCTCAAGTTATGGGTAGTGGCCGGCACTGTACCGTTGCCGCCGGAAGGGCAGCCTGAGGCCAAGTCCCATGCCTGCTCGCTGCTGATCGACGAGCAGGGCGAGACAGTTGCACGCTACGACAAGCTGCACTTGTTCGATGTTGATGTCGCCGACAACCGTGGCCGTTACCGGGAGTCTGACGATTATGCCCACGGCAGCCAGGTGGTGGTGGCAGACACACCAATCGGCCGTCTGGGCTTGAGCGTTTGCTATGACTTGCGCTTTCCCGAGTTGTACAGCGCCTTGCGCGCGGCCGGTGCCGAGCTGATCAGTGCACCGGCAGCGTTCACTGCGGTGACGGGCGCTGCGCATTGGGAAGTGCTGATCCGTGCCCGGGCTATTGAAACCCAGTGTTACGTCCTGGCCGCTGCCCAGGGCGGTACTCACCCGGGGCCACGGGAAACCTATGGACATGCGGCCATCGTCGACCCCTGGGGGCGCATTGTCGCCGAACAGGCCAGCGGCGAGGCCGTGCTGCTGGCCGAACGCGACAGCAGCGAACAGGCGTCCATTCGGACGCGGATGCCGGTGGCCTTGCACCGGCGCTTTTTCTCGCAGGACGCCTTGCGGCCTGCGCACACCTCGGAGTGACTATGAGCGAGATGTTATCCACTGTCAGCGAGCACCTGCTGGTACCGGGGGGATTGACCCTCGATAGCCTGCAGTCAGTGCTGGGAGAGTTGGCCGGGCCGGGTATCGATGCCGCCGACCTTTATTTCCAAGGGCAGATTTCCGAATCCTGGGCGCTGGAAGACGGCATCGTCAAAGAAGGTAGCTTCAACCTCGACCAAGGCGTGGGTGTACGTGCCCAATCCGGTGAAAAAACCGGTTTCGCCTACAGCAACGCCATCAACCTCGAAGCCCTGACTTCTGCGGCCCGTGCTGCGCGCTCGATTTCCCGCGCCGGGCAGAATGGCAGCGTGCAGGCCTTCAAGAGCCAGGACATCGTCCAGCTGTATGGCACCGACAACCCGCTGGAAGTGATTAGCCGCGCCGAGAAGGTCGAGCTGCTCAAGCGTGTTGACGCCGCCACACGCGCGCTGGATCCGCGGATTCAGCAAGTCACCGTGAGCATGGCCGGGGTTTGGGAGCGCATCCTGATCGCCGCCGCCGATGGCAGCTTGGCAGCGGACGTGCGCCCATTGGTGCGTTTCAACGTCAGTGTGATCGTTGAACAGAATGGTCGGCGTGAGCGTGGTGGGCATGGTGGTGGTGGTCGTACCGACTACCGCTATTTCACCGATGAGCGGGTCATGGGCTTTGCCCGTGAAGCCCTGCGTCAGGCGCTGGTCAACTTGGAGGCGATTCCGGCACCTGCAGGCACTCTGCCTGTCGTGTTGGGTTCCGGCTGGTCTGGCGTTTTGCTGCATGAGGCGGTGGGCCACGGCCTGGAAGGTGACTTCAACCGTAAGGGCAGCTCGGCCTACAGTGGCCACATGGGCGAGAAGGTGGCGTCGAGCTTATGCACCATCGTCGATGATGGCACTCTGGAAGGCCGTCGTGGTTCGTTGAGCGTGGACGATGAGGGCACGCCAACCGAATGCACCACTTTGATCGAGAACGGCATTCTCAAAGGCTACATGCAGGACAAACTCAATGCCCGCCTGATGGGCATGGCGGTCACCGGTAACGGTCGTCGTGAGTCCTATGCTCACCTGCCAATGCCGCGCATGACCAATACCTACATGCGTGCTGGCGAAAGCGACCCTGAAGAAATCATCAAATCGGTCAAGCGTGGGATCTACTGCGCCAACCTGGGTGGTGGTCAGGTGGATATCACCAGCGGCAAGTTTGTTTTCTCCACCAGCGAAGCCTACCTGATCGAAGACGGCAAGATTACCGCGCCGGTCAAAGGCGCAACCCTGATCGGCAACGGTCCGGAAGCCATGAGCCGGGTGTCGATGGTCGGTAACGACCTATCGCTGGACAGTGGGGTCGGGACCTGTGGCAAAGATGGGCAATCGGTACCGGTAGGCGTGGGCCAGCCGACACTGAAGATCGATGCGATTACCGTGGGTGGCACGGGCGCATGAGGTTGAAACCGGGCGGGCAGGGTGCCTGCCCGGTCGCGGGGCTCAACGCAGGCCGCGTTGAACCTCGTCCAGGGTGCGGATGTATTTGAAGATCTTGCGGCTGGCGCTAGGCGGCTTGTTGGTTTTCAACTCATGCTGGGCCTGGCGGATCAGCGAGCGCAACTGCTGGCGGTCGGCTTCCGGATATTCCTGGACGAACTTCTCCAGGACTTCGTCGGTGCCGTCAATCAACCGGTCGCGCCAGCGTTCGAGGCTGTGGAAACGCTCGTTGTATTGGCGAGAGGAGGCATCGAGTTGTTCAAGCAGCGCATTGATGGCGTCGATGTCCTGGTCGCGCATCAGCTTGCCGATGAACGAGCGATGACGACGTTTTGCTTCGTTCGCCGTGTGCCGCTTGTGCTCTTCCAGGGCCGCGCGCAGTTCGTCGGTCAGAGGCAGTTTGGCCAGAGTATCGGGCTTGAGCGTGGTAAGGCGCTCGCCCATATCGACCAACGCCTGCATTTCGCGCTTGATCTGGGTTTTGCTTTTTTCGCCGTCAAAGGCGGTGTCGTAAGAATCAACCATGGGGGCAGTCCGCTGAGAATCGCCGCCATGATAACCAGTCGGGGGCCGCTTGTCCGGCCCGGTCGTAGATTGACCCGTGCCGAACGCAGAATTTGAGTGGAGAAAACCATGAGTTCAGTCCAGAGCGTAGGTCCACAGGCCCTGCCAGCATTGCAGGAGCAAGTTGAGCAGATCATTGCCGAAGCCAAGCGCCAGGGGGCCAGCGCCTGTGAAGTGGCGGTATCACTGGAGCAGGGGTTGTCGACTTCGGTGCGTCAGCGCGAAGTGGAAACCGTTGAGTTCAACCGTGACCAGGGCTTTGGCATCACCCTGTATGTCGGCCAGCGCAAAGGCTCGGCCAGCACCTCGGCCAGCGGCAGCGAGGCGATTCGCGAAACGGTCGCGGCGGCATTGGCGATTGCCAAGCACACCTCCGAGGACGATTGCGCCGGCCTGGCCGATCCAGCCTTGATGGCCCGTGATCTGCCGGACTTCGACCTCTACCACAATTGGGACATCACCCCGGAGCAGGCGATCGAGAAAGCGTTGGCCTGCGAAGCGGCGGCCTTTGAGACCGATGCCCGGATCAAAAATGCCGACGGCACCACGCTCAACACCCACCAGGGGTGCCGTGTGTATGGCAACAGCAATGGCTTTATCGGCGGCTATGCCTCGACCCGCCATAGCCTGAGCTGCGTGATGATTGCCGAAGCCGATGGGCAGATGCAGCGTGACTACTGGTATGACGTCAATCGCCAGGGTGAACTACTGGCTGACCCGCGCAGCATTGGCCAGCGCGCAGCGCAGCGGGCCGCCAGCCGCTTGGGTGCGCGCCCGGTGCCGACCTGCGAAGTGCCGGTGCTGTTCTCTGCCGAACTGGCGGGTGGCCTGTTCGGCAGTTTCTTGTCGGCGATTTCTGGCGGCAACCTGTACCGCAAGTCATCGTTCCTCGATGGCGCCATGGGTCAGCGCCTGTTTCCCAGCTGGTTGACCCTGGATGAGCGGCCACACCTGATGCGCGCCTTGGGCAGTTCGGCGTTTGACGGCGATGGCCTGGCGACCTACGCCAAACCGTTTGTCGAGAAAGGTGAGCTGGTCTCCTACGTGCTGGGTACCTATTCCGGACGTAAACTCGGCCTGCCGAGCACCGCCAACGCTGGTGGTGTGCACAACCTGTTCGTGACCCACGGCGTTGAAGACCAGGCCGCTTTGATCCGGCGCATGGGGCGCGGACTGCTGGTCACCGAGCTGATGGGGCATGGCTTGAACATGGTGACCGGTGACTATTCTCGAGGCGCAGCAGGTTACTGGGTAGAGAATGGCGAGATTCAGTTTGCCGTTCAGGAAGTGACCATCGCCGGCAATATGAAAGACATGTTCCAGCAAATTGTGGCGATCGGTAATGATCTGGAAACCCGCAGCAACATCCACACCGGCTCGGTACTGATCGAACGCATGACCGTAGCCGGCAGCTAACCTCCAACACTGTGGGAGCGGCGGTGCGGCGACCCGACTTGCCCCGCGAATCGATGTAACTGACAGAATGCAATCGCGGGGCAAGCCCGCTCCTACCGAAGCCCGGCCTTGTGTCGGGCTTTTTGTTTGTGCGCCAGGCATGGCGCGTTGCGCGTTAGCGCAACCAGCTTGGCTGTGGTGGCCTCGCTGGTGACTTGGAGGTGAAAGTCCTCTACACACCCGGCAAGGGGAAGTGTTAGCCAGAGGCAAGGGTGTCGCGGGTGACTGCGAATCTGAAGGAAGCCCGAGGCAAAATGCTGGCCTGACGAACAGGAAGCGGATA